>NZ_JAODAB010000037.1 GCF_025336485.1 Pseudomonas citri
GACCAGGTAGAGGGCCACGGCGGCGACGACGATCCAGAGGGCGTTGATGGCTTCGCCGCGGCGCAAGGCCACGACACTCAACGCACAGGCTCCCAGAACAGCCACGGCAAACCAGGCGAGGTGTTTAACCAGACGGGTTGTCATTGCATGTCTCCTGCCGATATCCAGTGGATTGCGGCGATTGTTTTTATAGTTCGCCCCGGCTATTCGGAGCGGCCCTAATATCCGGGTAAGTCATCAATAAATAAATCCGTAGTACTACGTAGACGCGCAATTGCGCCTGTGGGAGCGGGGCTTGTCCGCGGGAGAGTCATAGACCGCGGCGCCTGCATCGTCGGATCGCCGCCCGGAGCAAGCTTTGCTCCCACAGGTTTGCTCCCACAAGCTTTGCTCTCAGGTTTTATGTCTCCTATTCAGTGGGAGGTTTGACATATGATGCCGAGCATTCACCACCGTCGCGTCGAGTCCCGACAGGAGTGCAGATGCTGCTCAAACACAAGATCGTCGCCCTCGGGATTCTGCCGCTGGTCCTGGCGATTGCTGTCATTTGCGCCTTGGTCATTTCGCTCAATCGCCAGTTGGGCGACCAGCAGGCACAACTGATCGAAGACAGCATCCTGGCGAGCAAACGCGCCGAGCTGAAGAACTACGTCGAAATGGCGCAGAGCCTGATCGCCCCGCTGTATAACAACGGCCAGGGCGACGAACGCGCGCAACAGCAGGTGCTGGAAGAGCTGCGCAAGCTCAGCTTCGGCATCAATGGCTATTTTTTCGTGTATGACCGCCAGGGCCGCAGCCTGATGCATGCCCGCCAGTCGGAACTGGTGGGGCAATACCTCTGGGACATGAAGGACCCCCATGGCCTGCCCGTCATCCAGGCCCTGATCAAGAGCGCGGAATCCGGCGAAGGTTTCCAGCGCTATGCCTGGAACAAGCCCTCCTCCGGCCAGGTCACCGACAAGCTGGCCTATGTGGTGATGCTCGATCGCTGGGGCTGGATGCTTGGTACCGGGATCTACCTGGAGGATGTCGAGCGCGCCACGCAGCAAGCCCGCGATGAAGTCGCCAACGGTATCCACACCACTATGCAGGCCATCGCCGCGATCGCCCTGGTCGCGGTCCTGCTGGTGTTTGCCGGCGGCATGACCCTCAATGTCAGCGAGCATCGCCTGGCCGATAAAAAGCTCCAACGCCTGAACCAACGCATCGTCAGCCTGCAAGAAGAGGAACGCTCGCGGGTGTCCCGCGAGCTCCACGACGGCATCAGCCAACTGCTGGTGTCGATAAAATTCCAGTTCGAACTCGCCAGCCACGTCCTGGAAAGCGGCCAGGAAAACGGCCTGGGCATCCTGAAAAACGCGACGGATCGGCTGGGCGACGCCATTGGCGAGATCCGCAGCATCTCCCACGATTTGCGCTCCTCCCTGCTCGATACCCTGGGCTTGCCCGCCGCCATCGGCCAGCTCGCGGCCGAGTTCCAACAGCGCAGCGGGCTGGAAGTGTCCTACCGAAGCAACGAGTTCGATTGCCGCCTGGAAAATGGTGCGCCGGTCTCGCTGTTTCGCATCGCCCAGGAAGCCTTGACCAATATCGAGCGTCACGCCGGGGCAAAAAGCGTCGGCATCACCCTGTTCGGCTCCAGCCAGTCCTTGCGCCTGACCGTGGTGGACGACGGCATGGGCTTCAACGTCCCCCAGGTCGAGCGCGGCCATGCCGGCATCGGCCTGCGTAACATCCGCGAACGGGTGGAACATTTCGGCGGCCGACTGGAAGTGACCTCGGTGCCGGGACGAAGCGAACTGGATGTCCTGCTGCCCATGAACCTGTCGGCGACGGAAAGCTGATGCTCCCCATCACCAAGAGTACTTGCCGATGAGCCTTGCCCCCGCGATCCGCGTCGCCCTGGTCGATGATCACTCCCTGGTCCGCGACGGTATCCGGGCCCTGCTGTCCGTCATGCCCCGGCTGGATGTCGTGGGCGAAGCCGAGAACGGCGCGCAGGCCATCGAGATGGTCGGACGTTGCCAACCAGACCTGCTGCTGATGGACATCGGCCTCAAGGACATGAACGGACTGGAACTGACCCGGTTGCTGGGCAAGCAATACCCCGGCCTCAAGATTCTGATCCTCAGCATGTACGACAATCATGAGTACGTGAGCGAGTCGGTGCGCTGCGGCGCCAGCGGTTATGTACTCAAGAACGCCCCTTCGCGGGAAATCCTCGCGGCCATCGAAGCGATCATCAGCGGCGGCACCTTCTACAGCGCCGAAATCGCCCAGCGCCTCGCCACCGACCCGATGAGCGATAACGAACTCACACCGCGCGAGACCCAAGTGCTGTCCAAGATGGTCCAGGGCCTGAACAACAAGGAAATGGCCCGGGAACTGGACATCAGCGTGCGCACCGTCGAGACCCACCGCTTGAGCATCCGCCGCAAGCTCAACATCGACAAACCCGCCGCCTTGGTGAAATACGCCATCGATCATGGGATCATTTCGCGCTGACCCTTCCCTTCATCCTTGCGAGACGTCCAATCCTCATGAAAAACATAACAAGCACGATGACGTTCTGTGGCCTGCTGGCGCTCTGCGGCAATGCCTTGGCCGAGCCGGCAACTTCGCACCTGGACCAGGTCCTGCAAAGCGGCGAGCTGAAGGTATGCACGACGGGCGACTACAAACCCTATACCTACAAGGCTGAAACCGGCGAATACGAAGGGATCGACATCGACATGGCGCGCACCCTGGCGGCCAGCCTTGGGGTCAAGGTGCAATGGGTGCAGACCACCTGGAAAACCCTGATGCCGGACATGCTGGCGGGCAAATGCGACATCGGCATGGGTGGCATCTCGGTAACCCTGGAACGCCAGAAAAAAGCCTATTTCAGCGACACGCTGGATGTGGACGGGAAGATCCCGCTGGTGCGCTGCGAAGACCAGTCCCGCTACCAGACCCTCGAACAGATCAACCAGCCTTCGGTGCGCCTGGTGGAACCGGCGGGCGGCACCAACGAAGCCTTCGTACGCGCTTTCTTGCCCAAGGGCCAACTCAGCTTCCACGACAACGTGACCATCTTCCAGGAGCTATTGGACAAGAAGGCCGACGTGATGATCACCGACGCCTCGGAAGCGCTCTACCAGCAGAAACTCAAGCCGGGCCTGTGCGCCGTCAACCCCACGCACTACCTGCAATACGGCGAGAAGGCCTACCTGCTGCCGCGGGACGACACCACCTGGAAAATGTACGTCGACCAGTGGCTGCACCTGAGCAAGGCGAACGGCAGCTACCAGAAAGTCATCGGGCAATGGTTGGCGGTGCCCGGAGCGCAGTGACGGTCAGTTGGCCGGAAAAAACCGTAGAACAGCTTGCTCGCGATGAAGACGATGCGGTTTCCAGGAAACCGAGGCGCCTATCGCGAGCAAGCTTTGCTCCCACAGCAACTGGCGGGCGTTCACAGATCTGGTGTTCACCCAGGCCCCCTGTGGGAGCAAAGCTTGCTCGCGATGGCGCGCAGATCAAGCTTGCTGCAAGCCCTTGGCGGTTCGTTGCATGCCCACGAAACGCGGCAAGGCTTCGATGCTGCCCAGCCATGCCCGGACGTTCGGGTAGTCGGTCAGTGCGACGTTGCCCTCGGGTGCGTGGGACACGTAGGTGTACGCGGCAACATCGGCAATGGTCGGTTTTTCACCGGCCAGGAAGCGGCTTTGTCCCAGTTCCTGCTCCATCACCGCCAGCAAGGCATGGGAGCGCTTGATGGCGTCTTCGGCGTCATAGCCGGCGCCGAACACCGTGATCAGCCGGGCGGTGGCCGGTCCCTGGCTGATCTGGCCTGCCGCCACCGACAACCAGCGTTGCACCCTGGCCTGGCCCAGTGGATCGCTGGGCAGCCATTGCCCGTTGCCATACTTGGTCGCGAGGTAGACCAGGATTGCGTTCGAGTCGGCCAGGACGGTGCCGTTGTCATCAATCACCGGCACCTGGCCGAAACGGTTGAGGGCGAGGAACTCCGGGGTCTTGTGCTCGCCCTTGAGCAAGTCGACGAATACCAATTCGGTGGGCAGGCCCAACAGTGAAAGCATCAGCTCGACGCGATGGGCGTGGCCCGACAATGGGTGGTGATACAGTTTGATTGCGTGCTCAGACATGATTGAACTCCGTGTTGTTGGCGCTCGAAGCGGTGATCGCGTCGATGGCGCCATCCTCTGCTCCTGGCCGAGGTAGCGGAATAACCAGCTTTTACAATCCAGTATTTCAGTGGCTGAAACAGTTGCTCACCAGCCACACAGGCCACCAGGCCTCAAGCATCAACGGCCCTGGGCCTGGCTTGCTTCCAGCTGCCGGTCATCAAGGCGTTGGGCGTAAAACTCGCGATGCTGGTCGGGCATCCACGTGCGCACCAGTTGGGGGCTGCGTCACCTCTCTTGCCAAGGGGTGTACGTCAGTGGAGTCATCTTCGGCCTAAAGTGAAAACGCCGGAATACGCACTAACTGCAATCCACCGTTTCAAGAAATGGAACGGTGGGATCACAGATAGAGAGATGGGAGCAATCGTCGCGCCGGTTTGCCTAGTTCTCACCTGACTCATCGCCTGATCCGACCGCTGGCGGCATCAGGGTCTCGAGGATGGCGTCGCGACAGGTCGCCAGAATTTCATCGGCCAGGGGCGAGTCGTCGGGACAAGCCCGTGACAGGACAAGAGCGCCCACCATATGGGCCATGAGCGCCAGGCGCTTGGCACGTGCCAGGGCAGGATCCCCGCCATTCGATTGCCCCTCGCCTTCACGCAGGATGTTCAGCTGAGTCTCGATGCCAGCGGCAAACGTGGCGCGAACCTCTTCTTTGCGCGCAGCGTCACCGCACAGCGCCGCCAGGGTGCATCCCGTGGCCCGGTCATCGCGGTGCGATCGGGACAGATAAAGCTCCACGAACTCTACGGGCGATACCCCGGCCATCAGTGCTGTGGATTGCCCGAGGCTGCAGGCCGACGACTCCGCCATCAGGTCGGCCTTGGAGTTGAAATGCTTATAGAACCCGCCCTGGGTAAACCCGGCGGCGGCCATCAGATCCGCGATGCCAACACCGTCATAACCGCGCTCTCGAAACAGCGTCGAGGCGGTTTCCACGATATGCGCGCGATTCGCCTGTACCTGTTGCTTGCTGACTTTCATCGTCCATTCACCCGGTTCACACAGGACGACACTATACATTGATGTCAGTCGACATCAAACTGTTGACATTTTTAGAGTTCGACCATAATCATAAAGACACTTACTTCCCTGCCAACCCAAACACCAGGAAATCCAAAATGAATGCGCTTGCAACCGTCCTCATCACCGGAGCCTCCAGCGGAATCGGCGCCATCTACGCCCAGCGCTTTGCCCGGCGCGGCCATGACCTTGTCCTGGTCGCTCGGGACAAAGACCGTCTCGATGCCTTGGCCCTTCGCCTGCATGAAGAACACGGCGTCGCTGTCCAGGTGCATCAGGCCGACCTGACCGACGCAGCCGACCTCAGTGCACTCGAAACGCGCCTGCGTGAAGACCATCGCATTGGCGTGTTGATCAACAACGCCGGCATCGCCCAGTCCGGCGGGTTCGTGCAACAAAGCGCCGAGGCCATCGACAAACTCGTTTCCCTCAACATCGTTGCGCTGACCCGCCTGGCAGCCACGGTGGCGCCGCGTTTCGCCCAGTCGGGCAGCGGTTCGATCGTCAACATCGGTTCGGTGGTGGGTTTTGCTCCCGAGTTCGGCATGACGGTGTATGGCGCGACGAAGGCGTTCGTACTCTTCCTTTCCCAGGGTCTGCATCTGGAATTGTCGCCCAAGGGCGTGTACGTCCAAGCGGTGCTGCCGGCGGCGACCCGCACGGAGATCTGGGAGCGCGCAGGGATCGACCTCAACACGATCCCCGAGGTGATGGACGTCGAGGAACTGGTCGACGCGGCCCTGCTCGGTTTTGATCGTCGCGAGCCGGTCACCATTCCGCCATTGCATGCAGAGGGCCGCTGGGACGCGCTGGACCAGGCACGCCAAGGCTTGCTGTCGGACATTCGACAAGCTCACGCCGCCGAGCGCTACCAGCCATAACACCGGACCTCATTTCAGACACGTGGGAATCAGAGCAATTGAAAGCACTCACCTTCAAACGTTACGGCAAGTCGCCCGACATCGACCTCGCGCAAGTCGCCCGGCCGACCATCAAGGCAGATGAGCTGCTGGTCGAGGTTCACGCCGCCGGGTTGAATCCAATCGATAACATGATTCCCACGGGGATGTTCAAACCCGTGTTGAAGTTCCAGTTACCGGCCATCATGGGCAGCGATCTGGCTGGTGTGGTGACTGAAGTGGGCAGCGCGGTGACGCGCTTCAAGGTCGGCGATGCCATTTTTGCCAGTCTGTTTGATCTGGGCAACGGATCGATCGCCGAGTTTGCCGCCGTACCCGAGCGTGTCGCCGCGCCAAAACCCGACGCCCTGGACTTCGTGCAAGCCGCGTCGATTCCGATGGTAGGGCTCACCTCCTGGCAGGCGCTGAAAGAGCGCGCCCACCTTGAGCCCGGCCAGAAAGTGTTCATCCCCGCCGGATCAGGCGGCATCGGCACCTTCGCCATTCAGTTGGCAAAACATTTGGGCGCAAAGGTGGCAACGACGACCAGCACAACAAACGTCCCGCTGGTTCGCAGCCTGGGGGCGGACGAAGTGGTCGACTACAAGAAACAGGCATTTGAACACGTACTGGGCGGTTACGATGTGGTACTGGGCACGACCCGGGGGGACGCGATTGAAAAATCCATCGGCATCCTCAAGGCCGGCGGCAAGATTGTTTCCCTCGTGGGTCCGCTGGACAAAGCCTTCGCCAAGGCTCGTCGAATGAATCTGTTGCTCACCTTCGTCTTAGGCTTGATGAGTCGCAAGATCATCGGCTTGGCGAAGAAGAACCACGTCAGCTATTCATTCCTCTTCGTTCGACCCCAGGGGGCGCAACTCCACGACATTGGAAAGCTGATCGACGCCGGGCATATCAAACCGGTGATCGACCAGGTTTTTGCTTTCGAGCAGGCCGGGCAAGCCCTGGAATACCTGGCCCAAGGCCGCTCGAAAGGAAAGGTGGTGGTCAAGATCAAGTGACCGTTGCGTCGCCCGGCGCTCGCGTCAACGCAATCAACCCACCCAGCCGACAGCCGTCTTGGGAATGACGTCGGACTCATCGAGCTTGGAGGCGAACATGCTCACGGCTTCGAGGGCATCGGTCGTGCCGGTCCGGATCTGCACGATAACCAATCCGGCCTGGTCCGCCAGGGTCACGCCGCGCAATGCGCCCTCGTGGGTCACGTTCATGCTGGTCACGGCCTCGCGGGTTTCAGAGAGGATCATGCCGATCATCTCGGCAATCTCCGAGGTCGAGCGGCTGGTGCGCCCGGCCAGTTGCCGGACTTCGTCGGCCACCACCGCGAAGCCCCGACCCTGGTCGCCCGCCCGCGCGGCTTCGATTGCCGCGTTGAGGGCCAACAGGTTGGTCTGGTCGGCGATGCCGCGAATGGTGTTGACGATCGCGGTGATTTCTTCCGAACGAGCGCCCAGTTGCCCGACCAGGCGCGCGGAAGCACCAATATTGTCGGCGATCTGGCGCATCTCCTTGGCCGTCTGATGGATGACTTGCGCGCCCTGCTCGGCTACCCGCTCGGTCTCTGCGGAAATGTGATACGCCCGCGAGGCGCCGCGGGAGTCTTCCTCGAATTTTTCCACTCGTTCGGTGATGTCGCTGGCGAACTTCACAATCTTGCTCAACTTGCCTTCGGCGTCATAGACCGGGTTGTAGCTGGCTTCCAGCCAGACGACCTTGCCGTTCTTGCCAATGCGCTTGAATTGACCGCTGAAAAATTCACCGTTGTTGAGCCGACGCCAGAAATCGCTGTACTCCGGGCTGCCGACCAGGCTCGGCTCGCAAAACATCCGGTGATGTTTGCCTTTGAGTTCAGCCAACGTGTAGTTCATGACATTCATGAAGTTGTCGTTTGCGGTCAGGATGTTGCCGCCCAGGTCGAACTCGATCACGGCCATCGCACGATCGAGTGCCGCTAGCCGACCACGGATTTCGGCCTCACTGGCCACCTTGGCGGTGACGTCGAGCGCGTACTTGACCACCTTCACCACACGCCCCTGCTCGTCCACGACCGGACTGTAGCTGGCTTCCAGCCAGATGTGCCGGCCCGATGCGCCACGGCGCTGAAACGTACCGGAAACGAACTGGCCGGCGCGCAACTGATTCCAGAACTCGCGGTACTCGGCACTGCCCACCAGGCCCGGTTCGCAGAAGTCCTTGTGCCACAGGCCAGCCAGCTGATCGGCACGGTAGCCCATCGTGCGCAAGAAATTCTCGTTCCCACGCAGGACCTTGCCGTCGGTGCTGAATTCGACCACGGCCATCGACCGTTCCAGCGCACCGACCAACCCCTTGTAGGTTGCCAATTCGGCTGTCCTAGCCGTCAGTTCATTTTTTAGCATTGTGTTAAACATGACGTACCCTCGACCGCCCCGGAAGTACAGAGCCTAATATCCGTATCGGCTACCGGGGCGGAGACTGAATGACGCGTGCCCATCATGTTTCGGCGCTAAAACCGACCGACTCCGTCAACTTGGTTCTAAAGGCCTGCAATTTTGGCGACGAGGCCATTTCATGCCGGTCTCGAAATAGACATCAGGCCTACCGACGCGCCCTGGTGAGTCATTAAAAATCATTTTGCCACTAGGCTGCCTTGCAAAAACAATAGGGCCGTCTAGATTCAAAATTGTCTTCAGCCGCGCAAGTCGTTGCGCACACCACAGCCCCTCGAAGCGAGCGTATCCATAGATCTGAAACGTACCGGGCATTGCTTTATTTACTGACAAGGAATCTGTCACTCACAACAAGAGGGATGCTTGATGAAGCATGGCCGTGGGTTTCGTTCGCTCTCGCAAAAGGGACCAGCCGCGCACTTCTGGCTGTCGTTGCTCTGCTTTTCGGGCCTGGTGATCGCCAGCTTCCTGCTGTTTGAACAGCAGATCCAGGGTTTGCTGGCCCAGCTCAATCTGTACCTGCCCTCCACACCGACGCAAACCTTCAACGTGGCGCTGCTCCTGATCGCCTTGCTGGCACTGGACGTGGTGTTGCCGGTGCCTTCGAGCATGGTTGCGCTCCTGGCCGTAGCCATGCTGGGCAGCCTCGGTGGTTACCTGGTGATTTTCATCGGCCTTTGCCTCGGTGCCGGATTGGGCTACGCACTGGGGGCTGGCTATTTTCGCCTGCTGGCGGGTCGCCTCGGCCTGCACCAGCGCCAGCCGGGACAACTGGGCTACCGGTTGGGCACATTGTCACTGATCTGCCTGCGCGGTATACCGGTATTGGCGGAGACCTCGGTGGTGGCCGCCGGCATGCAACGTTATCCGCTGCCCGCGTTCCTGTTGGTCACCACCCTGGCCAATGCGGGCCTGGCCTTGGCCTACAGCGCTATCGGCAGTTTTCTCGTCGAGCAGAACGCCTTGCTGGTTACCCTCCTCGCCAGCATGGTACTGCCCGGGCTTTTCCTCGCCGGCTACAGTCTGGTCAAAAGCCTGCGTAAACATGACGCCGAGCAGTCGCTGCACGGGCGTTTCAAGGTTCACTACGACTACCCGGTGGTGTTCACCGATCATCTGTTCGATCCGCTCAATCCGTGCCTGCACCGGCAGCTCACCCATGGACAGCGGCGGCCAGTGACCGTGCTGGTGTTTGCCGATGAGCAGTTGCTCAACAGCGCCTCTCAGCTGCCGGGGCAGATCGAGGCCTACTTTGCCGCCCATGCTGCGGACCTGCATCTGAAGACCGCACCAATCGCCGTGCCTGCCGGCGAACTGAGCAAGGACGCCCAGGTGCTGCAGCGACTCTACGCCGACATGCTGCAACAGGGCCTGGACCGGCATTGCCATGTCCTGGCCCTCGGCGGCGGCGCGGTGCTGGACGCGGTGGGCTACGCCTGCGCCACGTTCCATCGCGGGATTCGCCTGATCCGCGTGCCGAGTACCGTGCTCGCCCAGAACGATGCAGGGATCGGTGTGAAAAACGGCATCAACGCCTTCGGCCAGAAGAACCTGCTGGGGGCGTTCTACCCCGCCACGGCGGTGATCAACGACTTCCAGTTGCTGACCAGCCTCACCCGTCGCGACCAGATCGCCGGGCTGGCCGAGGCGGTCAAGGTGGCACTGATCAAGGACGCGGTTTTTTTCCAATGGATGGAGCGAAACGCCGATGCCCTCGCCCGCTTCGATCATTCGGCCAGTCGCTACGCCATCCACCGCTGCGCCGAACTGCACCTGGCCCACATCACCGGTGCCGGTGACCCGTTCGAGCGCGGCAACGGACGGCCATTGGATTACGGCCACTGGGCCGCACACAAACTGGAGAACCTGAGTCGTCATCGGCTGCGCCATGGTGAAGCCGTGGCGGTGGGCATGGCCCTGGACGGCCTCTACGCCAATGCCCTGGGGCTGTTGAGCGATGCCGATACCGTGCGTGTCCTGGCCCTGCTGCTCAAGCTCGGTTTCTGCCTGAACCCGCCGGAGCTGTTCCTGAAGGACGCCCAGGGGCGTTCACAGGTGCTGCTCGGGCTGGAGGAGTTCCGCCAGCATCTGGGCGGGCAGCTCTCCATCCCCCTGCTCAACCGGATCGGCGAATCGCTGGACGTGCATGAAATCGACAACGCGCAAATGGAACTGGCGCTGCAACGGCTGTCGAGCCACGCCGCGCCGGTGCTCGGCTTGAACGAGAGCTACCAATGAACCAGACATCGTCCGACCTCAAGACCTGGATGACCCTCGGCCGGGTCTCCAACCTGCCCACGGTGTGGACCAATGCCCTGGCCGCGACCTTGCTCGCCAGCAGCGCCGGAGCCCTGGCGCCGCCGTCCTCGCTGGTGTGGCTCCTGCTGTTGGCCGCGCTGTCGCTGCTGTACCTGGCCGGCATGTTGCTCAATGACCTGCTCGATGCCGACTGGGACCAGCGACACCACAACCCGCGCCCGATCACCCTGGGCCTGGTCACTCGAACACAAGTGCGCCTGGCGACGGCGTTGCTGCTGACACTAGCCGCCGCCGCGCTGCTGGGGCTTAGCCAACTGATCGAGCAACCCCACTGGCTGTTGGGCAGCGCCACCGTACTGGTCGGCTGCATCCTGGGCTACAACCTGTTGCACAAGAAGTACGCCCACAGCGTCTGGTTGATGGGCGCCTGCCGTTCGACCCTCTATCTCACCGCAGCAGCGAGCCTGGCGATGCCGCCGCAGCCGATCTGGCTCTGCGCCATTTTGCTCGGGGTCTACATCAGCGGCCTGACCTACCTGGCCCGCGAGGAACACCGCAACCAGTTGCTCAGTCGCCTGCCCCTGCTGCTGATGTTGAGTCCGCTGACCCTGGCGATCTACAGCGACAACCCCTGGTTCTGGCCGGTGCTGCTGCTATGGCTGGGCTGGCTGGGCTGGCTGGGCTGGCACTACTGGCATCACCTCGCCAACCCGCGCCAACGGAAAGTCCGGGCCTTTATCGGCGCCGGGCTGGCGGCCCTGCCGCTGTTCGATGCCTTGGTGCTGGCCGTCGCCAATCAGCCTTGGGGCAGCCTGGCCTGTGTCCTGGTGTTTTTCCTGCTCCCTCACTTCCAACGCTGGGTCAAACCGACATGAACATGAACGTCACGACGCCGTCATCGACGGCCCTGCAAATGCGGCGCGAGTGTCTCAACGAACAACGCCAACGCTTGTCCCGACAGTTGGATGGCACCGAGCTTCGCTGGTGGCAGGCGGCACAAGCGCAACTGGCACAGGACCCGACGGCCAATACCACCGTGCTGTTGAGCAGCCAATGCAAACGCCAGATCAAGGACCAGCCGATGCCCGACAACGCCGGTTGGAGCACGCTCCAGCTTGCACGGGCGCTGCTGCTGGCCGGGGTGCTGGAGCCACACGCCCTCGACGCGCAATTGCCCTTGCTGCGCCAGTTGTTCCTGTGGGGCGACGATCAGGAAAAAATCGCCCTGCTGAAGGCCCTCGATTGGTTCGACAGCCAAGGCCTGTGTGTGGACTTGGCCTTGCAGGCCGGACGCACCAGCAACAGCCAGGTGTTCGCCGCCCTCGCCCTGGACACCCCTTACCCCTCGCGGCACTACGACGAGCGGGCGTTCAACCAACTGGTGCTCAAGGCATTGGGCATGGGCCTGGACGTACGCCGGCTGATTGGTCTGGAGCAACGCCAAGGTGTGTCGCTCAACCAATTGGCACTGGACCTTCTGGACGAACAACTCGCCGCCGAACGAACCGTCTCCGCCGGGCTGCCGGTGGTGATCGCCTTCAACCTGCTCAGCCCCGCCCAACAGCAACGGCTGGTGGGCTTGAACCGACAGCAACGGCTGCCGCCGAACTGGCGCGAGCACCTGGCCGACGCTTGATCAAACGGACGTCGCGTCGCTTTTTTCCCTGATGAGGATTCACCATGCCCAAGTATTTCGACCCGCATATCCATATGGTCAGCCGCACCACCGACGACTACCAGAACATGGCCGCCGCCGGCATCACCGGGGTGATCGAACCGGCCTTCTGGCAGGGCCAGGCCAGGACCAGTGTCGGCAGTTTCGTCGATTACTTCGACACCCTGCTGGGCTGGGAACGCTTTCGCGCCAGCATGTTTGGCATCCACCATTTCTGCACCATCGGCCTCAACCCCAAGGAGGCCAATGACTTGTCCCTGGCCGATGAAGTGCTGAGGATCCTGCCGCGCTACCTGGTGAAGGACGGTGTGGTGGCGGTGGGTGAAATCGGCTACGACGACATCACCCCCGAAGAGGATCGCTTCCTCGCCGCACAGCTGGAACTGGCCAGGCAATTCAACCTGCCGGTGCTGGTCCACACCCCGCACCGTGACAAGATCGGTGGCACCAAGCGCACCCTCGCGGTCATTCGCGAAGTGGGCATCGCCGAGCACCTGGTGATCATCGACCACCTCAACGAACTGACCCTGCCCCTGGTGCTGGACAGCGATTGCTGGCGCGGCCATTCCATCTACCCCAACACCAAGATGTCGGAACAGCGCATGGTCGCGCTGCTCAAGGAGTACGGCACGGAAAAAATGGTGGTCAACAGCGCCGCCGACTGGGGCATCAGCGACCCGCTCAAGGTGCCCAAGACTGGCGCAGCCATGCTCGCCGCCGGCTTCAGCGAAGCTCAGGTCGAACAGGTGCTGTTCCACAATCCGGTGGATTTTTTCGCCCAGAGCGGCCAGTTGGACAAGACCCTGGTGAGCACTCCGCTACCGATCGATCAACGTCGCCAGTGGCAGGACAACTCCGCCCTGCGCGGCCAGGAACCGGTGATCAAATGAGCGCCGCCACGGGTTGGGCTGCCGCGCAGATCGGCTATTGCAGCAACGTGCACCCGACCCGTGATCTGGTCGGGCTCCGATCATCCATCGAACGGCATTTCCAGGGTGTACGCACATTGCGCGGGCTGGAAGAACAGGACAGCGGCTTGTGGATCTGTGCCCGCGCCGCGACCGAACTGCAACAGCCGTCGGCCCGCGCGGCGTTTTTCAAGCTGTTGCAACGCAGCGGCCTGCGCCTGACCTCACTCAACGGGTTTCCCTATGGTCAGTTTCATCTGGGCGCGGTAAAGGCCGAGGTGTACCTGCCCAGTTGGGCCGAGCCCGAGCGCCTGGCCTATAGCCTGGACCTGGCGCGGATTCTGGCCGAGGCGTTGCCGGCGGACGTTGATCAAGGGGTGATATCCACGGTGCCTTTGGGCTACGCCGCCAGTTGGTCCCCACGGTTGCAGCGGCGTGCCGAATCCATGCTGCGCCAACTCACGGCGTCGCTGGCGCGGCTGTATCTGGAGACAGGCAAGAAGATCGTGTTCTGCCTGGAAATGGAGCCCGACTGCGTGCTGGAAAACACTGACCAGGCCATCGCCTTCTTCCGCCACTGGCAAGCCACGGACCGGCACCATGAACACCTGGCGTTGTGTTTCGACGTCTGCCACCAGGCCGTGATGTTCGAGGACTGCTATCAGTCGCTGGAGCGGTTGCGACAAGCCCGGGTGCCCATCGGCAAGATCCAGCTGTCCAATGCGCTGATTTGCCACCTGCCCGAGGACGACAAGCGCCGCGCGCAGGTGCTGCAGACATTGGGCGGCTTCGCCGAAACCACCTACCTGCATCAAGTCAAGGCCCGCGACGAACAGCAACGGCTGGCGGCCTGGGCAGACCTGCCGGAGGCCCTGGACGACTGCGCAAGCAACCTGCAACGCCCGCCGGAACTGAGGATCCACTTCCACATTCCGCTGTTCAGCGAACACTTGCTCCTGCCCGAGCTCAGCGGCAGTCAGGTCGCCCTGGCGCAGACCTTCGACTTCCTCGCCGAGCATGGGGATTTCCGTCCGGTGCTGGAGGTGGAAACCTACAGCTGGGGCGTACTGCCCGCCCAGTTGCGGCCCATCACCGAGCACGCCCAGCTCCAGGGAATCGGCGCGGAGTTGCAGTGGGTCGAGGACCAGTTGCGCCAGCGGCAATTGCTGCAACAGCCAACGCGGGAGGCGTGCGCCGATGTCCTCTGAACGCCCGCGCCAGCCGTTGCTGTTGATTAACGTGGTCGGCCTGACACCGGCACTGCTGGGGGCCGCGACGCCGCACATCAATGCATTGCTGAAAACGGCCAGGATGACCAGCCTGCAACCGGTGTTCCCCGCCGTCACCTCCACGGTCCAGGCCTCGATCCTCACCGGCCTGCCGCCATCGGAGCACGGCATCGTCGGCAACGGTTGGTACTTTCGCGATCAGGCCGAGGTACGTTTCTGGCTGCAACCCAACGCATTGATGCAAGGCGAAAAGGCCTGGCAGACGCTCCAGCGGCAGATTCCCGGGTTTCGCTGCAGCCAGTTGTTCTGGTGGTACAACATGTACGCGGACGTGACGGCGGCCATTACGCCACGGCCCCATTATCCAGCCGATGGACGCAAGTTGTTCGGCCTGTATTCGGCACCTGCCACGTTGCACGAGCAGATCGAACAGCAGATCGGCGAGTTCCCCTTCGCCAGCTTCTGGGGGCCGGCCGCCGGTATCGCGTCGAGTCGCTGGATCGTCGATTGCGCCATCGCCGAATTCCAGCTCGATCGGCCGGACTTGCAACTGGTCTACCTGCCCCACCTGGATTACTGCCTGCAACGACTGGGGCCAGACGATCCGTCGATTGCCGACGAGGTGCGGGCCATCGACGGCGAAGTGGGTCGCCTGCTCGCCTTTGCCCAGGCGCAAGGCGCGGCGGTGATGCTGCTCTCCGAGTACGGCATCGAAGCCGTCCGGCAATCCGTCTCCATCAACCGGGTGTTGCGCTCGGAAGGCTTGTTGCAAGTCCGCCAGTCGCTGACCTGGGAACTGCTCGACCCCGGTGCCTGCGCCGCCTTTGCCGTGGTCGATCATCAGGTTGCGCATGTCTATGTACAACGGCCCCAGGACATCCCGTGGGTCAAGGCCCTACTGCAACGCCAGACCGGTATCGCCCGGGTACTGGACAAAGCCGAGCAACGGGGCTGGCAACTGGATCATCCGCGCAGCGGCGAGCTGGTGGCCGTGGCGGCGCAAGGGTATTGGTTCGATTACTACTACTGGTTCGACGATCGCAAGGCCCCCGATTTTGCCCGCACCGTGGACATTCATCGCAAGCCGGGCTACGACCCGCTGGAGCTGTTCGTCGATCCGGCGATCCGTTTCCCGAAACTGAAAGTGGCGCGCCGCCTGCTGCAAAAGAAGCTCGGCTTTCGCTACTACATGGACTTGATCCCGCTGGACACAACACTGATACGCGGCAGCCACGGACGCCTGCCCGAGAGCCCCCGGACCGGTCCGCTGCTCATCACCGATTGTGATCTGCCGTTGCCCCAGAATCTTGCGGCCACGGCGGTGAAGCAACTGCTCCTGGAACACTTCCTGGGGCGCTCCTCTACCGATCCGGCCAATGCCAAGGAGATTCCATGCGGCGAGCCATTTCCATAACTGTTCTCAGTGCCCTGGCCGGTTTGGCTCAGGCGCAGGACACCAACAATGTCGATTGCACCAACTTCCTGAAATTCGGAACCAACGCCGACCAGACCCTGGCCGCGTTCAACAACAGTCCCGAGACCATGGCCTGGAACTGGTTCGTCTGCCTGAACCAGTCCGACGCCAAGGGCTACAACCGTCAATGGGAGTTGTTCAAACCTTCCGACCAGGTCTATCTGCCCAATGGCGCCAACCCCGGCTCGTATGACAGCCGCATGACGCCACCGAGCGAGGTGCTCAGGCAAGCCCAAGCCCTGGGGCTGAACCCGAACCGCGTCCTGCACGACCTCAACGCGGTCCAGCAGGTCGACGGCCTGACCCTGGAAATGGGCGGCGCCGCCGTACCTGAGACGCAAAAAGGCCATGTCGTGCGCTTTCAACTGCTGATGTCCCAGGACACTTACGACTACATCGTCAAGAAGAACGTGTACAACATGAACGGTCAGGATGCCCTGACGAGCAACCTGACCTTTCCGGCCACCGCCTGGGAAGTGAAAGCCGCCTGGCTGTGGATCGGCGCGGACATGGCCTACAAGAAGAGACTGGAAAGCGACGGCTACTACGTCGCCCAGGCCTATTACCCAGTGGGCACCGGGTACAAGGTCGGCTACGCGGCGTTGAGCGGCTTGCACGTGGTCAACAAGCTGACCCCCAACTGGGTCTGGACCACCTTCGAAAACGTCAACAACCACAAGTACACCGTGACCAAGGACTATCCACCCAAGCCGATGAAAAACCTCACCGGACCGACATCGGCCGCCATACCGGTCAATAGCCAGTTCCAGACCAATAACCCGGCGTTGTCGAAGTACGAGCTGATCGGCGTGGAATTCCAGCCCATTACCCAGGTCCTGGCGAACTCGCAGTTGGAGTCGGCGTTCCAGGACACATCGTCCTGCCTGGCCTGCCACGGCACCGCCGCCTACTCGAAGAACAACGGTTACTTCAATTTCGCCATCCCGACCCAAGGCGGTCTCACCTACCCCACCACGCCGCTGCCGGAGAAGGACTTCACCGGCTACAACAAACTGGATTTTGTCTGGTCGCTCAAACGCGCCCAATGGCAACGCTAAGGAGAGCATGACATGAGCGTACTGAATTTCCCCCGCATCTACCTCAACGGCGAGATGTTCTGGAACCCGCCGACGGCCAATAACAACGACATGTTCCCGCTCTATGACGCGGTGAAGATGGACATCAACTGGCCGTTCGTGAAGCACTTCGGCGTCGACCAGCACAATGCCCCCGACAGACTGATGCCCTGGACCGTCTCCACGCAGTACATGGCTCACATGCCGACCTACGTACAGCAGGTGCCGGGCAATATCAATCTGAAGCATGACCCGTATATGCCCGCCGAATGGGACCTGTTCGGCGATAACGGTTGCGGCCTGGTGAACTACGGGCAAACCACGTCGACCGTCATCGGCGGCGAACTGCAGGCCAATACCTACATCGATCATGATCCGCTGGTCGGCAAGCAATACCAACTGCTCGGCAGCCCCCTGGGCAGCTCTGCCCCGACTGCGGCGCGCTTCGTGGATATCAGCCCATGGCAGAACACGTTCACGGCGCTGTATTTCGACAAACTGGTGTTGGGGGATGCGTCCTGTGGCCTGACCCTCAATCGCAAGTACCGGATGATGGACCGTTTCCTGAACTTCAGTTGGGGAGCCCTGGGCGGCCTGGTGAACGTCAGCACCACCTGGCAGACCTGTTTCCCCAAGGAGAACCTGGAATGGGTGATCGGCAACTCATCCCTGCTGACCAACCTGAAGCGGCAGATGGAGCAGCAAGGGGCGCAGGGCCTGATGTTCCGGTTTTCCGTCTATCTGACCTGCTACGACAAGAACGGCATATTCAACGATTACCCGCAGCGCCTGAACACCCGCTCCAACGACCCGCTAGTGATGGCGAATGTGCGTGACCTGTACAACAAAGGCTTGAGAAACGTCAACCAGATCTTCTTCAACCCCGCCTACAGCCGCACCTCGGCAGTCCTGGGGCTGTGGTTCGCCAACGAATACCCCACCGCCCCCGCCGGGCTGCGCCTGGTGCCCAATCAGCCCGTATCGATGGTCCAGCCGGGGCAGGACAAGCAAAACGCGCAGTTGGGTGTTATCTCGGCGCAGTTCACCGGCAACGTCCTGTCGCTGGATCTGAGCAACACGTTCCCATGCTATCCGGTGAACCCCAACGCCGACATTCTCGTTCCGGAGAAATTCAATTCCGGCGGCTACTTGTTGGGGGTCCGCAAGGACGGACAATTCACCGCGGCGGCCGGCTTCGGTTTCGAGCAATACCAGCAATCTGCCTTTGAAAAACGCTCAGGCATCCTCGACCTCACGCTCAGCGCCGAGGCCAAGAGCATCCTGCAGTCCGGTCCTCTGCTGCTGCAACAGCGCAACCCGGCCCCGACCCCTTCGATAATGGCCGCCGGACAGCAACTGTGGACCGCCGAAGTGATCGAGAGCGGCAGCTTCATCGATGTCGGTGACCGCAAGACGCTGAGCATCATGGTGCAGAAAAATGGTCAGCCGGCCGCCAACACCACGTTGTATGTGGCGGAGTACGGCAACCCCTACATGGTGACCACCAGCAACTATTACCTGGCGTTCAGTAACGCGGCCGACTTCACGCTGTTCTACGACAACCCGCCGGACCGCCTCAAGAACACCGCCTGCCTGCCACAGTTCACCGACGTGCCCCCGGTCGCACTCTATCGCAACACCGGCAGCGGTCGCGGGCTGACCGACCTGCAGGACGTGCCCCAACCCGTGGGCAATCCGGTTAGTTATCAACACTTTCTCAACGTTTCCGGTACACCGGTCGCCGTCGACCTGCGCCCCTGCCTGGTCTTCGAAAAAACCCACACGGGCACCGGTACGCTGCAGGACAATAAGGCCAGCGTCAGTTATTCCTACGCCGTTATCACCACCAACGCCCAAGGCATCGCCCAGATAGGCTGCCGGGCTGTGGCGCCGGGCTTCCCGACCTTGCGCTTCTTCGTGCAGGAGAACGACAAAAAACCGGTCATTCCCTTCAGCTTTCCACTCACCCAGGCCTTCGTCGACTTCCTCGCGCCAATACGGGTCCTGCCGCTGGACATGAAGTTACAACAGGACTTCATCGATACCTGGAACGGCATGTGCACTTCCACGGACGCCCCGGAGAAGATATGGAGCACGTTCATCTTTCCGAAAGTCCTGCAGACCTTCTTTTACCTCTACCCCATCATGAACAAGTACATGCCGCTCGACTCCCGCACGCGCGTGGAGGGTGCCGTCGACCAGTTGATCCTATTGATCAGCAAGCCGAACCAGGAAGAAAGCACCCTCGCGATGCCCATCACCCGTGACCTGTCGCAAAGCCGTCGCGCCATACTGGAGCTATGGGCCAAGCGTCTGGTGAAGCTCAACTTTCCGCCCAAGACGCTCTCGATGAGCGACTACAACAACCTTTGACGTTTTACGCAGGATGACCGGGTGGCGCGTCCGCCACCCGGCACTTCACAGGAGGTGTCCTATGAAAACCATCTTGAACCGGCTGTTGCTGTTGATCCTGCTGCTGAGCCCGCCGCTGTTCGCCCAACAGGACAGCGGCGCCGTGTACTTCACCATGGGCGTCCACAACACCGAGGGCTGTAACGAACAGAACGGCAATTGCATCGCCAAGCGTCTGCCGGGCGAGCCCTCGGATCCATTTTTTCCGGCGTTCTGGATCAGCGACTGGACCATGTACCGGGTGATGCACAACTACGAAAAGAACCCGCCCCCCTACAGCAACCCACCCTCCACCCTCACACCGGCGGACTACACCGTCTCCCGGGGCACCAGCTACTACGACACCACCTATATCCCGGCCGACGGCGATGGTTTCGGCGCGATGATGGAGCACTACGAGAAATACTGCCTGCCGATCTTCCCGATCAAGAACAACAACTACACCTGCTCCTTCGTGTCCCTGGGCAACAAGGCCTACTTCCTGACCTACCCACAAGACCGGCCCAAGGACATGCCGGCCTGCTGCATGTTCTCGCCGATGAACCATCCACCGCGGCAGGATTTCATTCAGCACCTGCCCTACAGCGCCGCGCGCAGCCAGAACCTCGATGGCAGCGTGCAAGCCTATGCCGTGGACGTCGACTCGCCAGACGGTCCGATCCTGTTCGGCTACGCCTTCTACAAGAAGGCCACGGGGCAACCGCCGTACCGGCATCCGCAGTCGTTCTATTTCTCCGGTGACGCCAGCGTCGCCAACGCGCCGATCGTCAGCCAGAACTACACCAACTTCCGCATCGCCAAGCCCGACGCCGCCCAGACCTGGGCACAGGTGGCCGCGATGTGCCCTGCCAACCCGCCACCGTGCCAACTGTTCGAACCGCCAGCGTCACTCAGCAACGGCCAGAAGGCCCAGTGGAACAAGCTCATGCAGCGCAAACCCTGACCCAAGCGAAGGATCGCCATGAACACTTCATTCCGTTTTAGCGTGATGCTGCTAAGCCTGGCCAGCCTTCCGGCCCTGGCCCTGCAAACCCCGGAACAGGCCAGACCGGCGTCCCAGGCCACGAGCCTGAACTGTCAGCCTCCGACCACGGCGCCCGCCGCCTCGGCCAGCCAGGACCAGTTCGATCAATACAGTTGGCAGCTGTTCATCGCCATGAACTGGCCCGCCCAGGCCGGGCAGCGTGGCGATCCCGACTGCTCCAAGCAACCGGGGGACCCGGGCTACACCGTCTGGCAGACCTACAAGAGCGTGGAGGAAACCTTCCTGCCGGGCGCGGTCAATCCGGGGCCATGGAACAGCCCGCAGCGGGCCAAGAGCCTGGGCATCATCAACATCGCTGCCTTGAAGAACAGCACCCAGGTCAACGCCGTCGACCAGGCGGTGGGCGGCTGGCTGATCGATCAGGCCGGCAACCCGACCTACTACGACATTTCCTCCAACGAGGCCTCCTACAACTACATCGTCGCCAACGATTTCTATAACGCTGAGGTGGTTTCCAAAGCCAACAACATCAACTTCCCCAACGGCGTCATCGAGATCAAATCGAGCTGGCGCATCCTCACCTCCAACGACAACGCCAGCCACTACCTGACCATGCTCGCTCGCGTCGCGACCTTCGATGACCAGGGCCAGCGCACCGGGGTCACCGAAGCCTACCTGGGGCTGGTGGGCCTGCACGTCATCACCAAGGTCAGCGGCTATCCGCAGTGGATCTGGTCGACCTTCGAGCAGGTGGACAACGTGCCGCCCAAGGTGATGGCGCACGGTGAATGGGTCGACCAGCCCACACCCGGCACGGCCTATTCCTATTTCAACGCCGCGACCCCGGTCGCCGCCCTCAACCAATCGCCCTGCGACTGGCAGACCCAGGCCGGACACCTGGTCTGCGTGCCCAAGCCCGGCACCACGTTCCAGACCCCGAACCCGCTGAACCGGGTCACTCCGATCGCCGAGATTACCAACGAGGTCAACAACCGTTACCGCAGCGACCCGGACCTGCAAAAAAGCGTGCTCAAGTACTACCAGCTCATCACCACCCAGCGTCCGCTGATGCCGGACAACCCCAGCAACCCACTCGGCCAGCCGACACCCGCACTGTCGGCCAACGTGACCATGGAGAGCTACATCCAGCCCAACAGCAGTTGCATGAACTGCCACTCCATGGCGACACCGGTCAAGAGCCCCTACAAGGCCGACTTCTCCTACATGTTCAAGTTCGCCAACGCACCGGCCGGCAAAACCACCCAGGACAAGGAATAGACCATGAGCATCCTCAATGGACCACGATTGAACTTCTGGGGCGGCATCCGCACGGACGTCAGCCTGCCAAACAACTCGCCAACCATTCCCTACGATGGCAACGATGACTGGCCGCTCTTCGACCTGACCACCTCGACCCTGGCACCGAGTGCCGAGTCCTACACTGACGACGACTTGAACAACATGATCAATGCCCCCACCGGCAACTACTACACCGCCGGCGGCTGGAATCACTACGGGCAGCATGTGGTGGACATGCAGAACGCCCTGATCAGCTCCCAGGGCGTCCCGGGTACCATCAGCACCACTGGCGATCTGGTGGGCCAGGCCGTCTACCTGCTCGGCTCGGTGGACCCGGTGACCGGCCAAGGCCCGGTGTCGGGCCCGATGATGGTGGACCTGGACCCCACCTCCTCGACGACCACCCAGATCTTCGTCGGCGGTTTGCAGATCGGCGGCAACGACAACATCCAACTGCTGATCCGCAATAACACCGTGTGCAGCAGTTTCGACATGGCGGGCCGTGTGCTGTTGCCGGCGAAAATGGATGCGCCGGGGTCTTTCCATGCCAGCGGCACCTTCCAGCTGACCTTTCCCATGAGCAGCATCGTCAGCTGGAACCAGAACAGCGCCGGCCTGCGCTCGATCATCCAGGCGCCAGGAGCGACGGGCATCGTCCTGCGTTTCGTCATGTTCGAAATGTGCCCGACGATGACCACCGAACAACTGGACGCCGACTACGCCGCCGGCAAGTACACGCCCAACCCGAGCATCGGCCGGGTCATCGGCACCTTGGCTCCGGCGTTCGCCGACGAGCCGCTCAATTGCCAGCCGGGCCGGCAACTGGTCAACCAGGCCACGGGGAATGCCGGTTATGCCGACCTGGGCAACACCGGCTACTTGAGCATCGACATGGTCAACGTCATTCCGAAGGAAACCTTCAGGGCCGTCAGGGACGACATCACCAGCCCTATCGGGCCCAACGCGAACTATGGGACCGTGACCATCAGCGCCGGCACCACAACGCTGGGCACACTGGACCCGACCAGCCGCCCATTGGTGGACTACTACGTGTACGGCGGCATCGTCGACCTGCCCATGACCGCCAACCAGCAGCAGGCGGTACGCACCTCGGCCCTGGCGATCAGCGCCCCCGACAAGGTCGCCGGGACCACCCTGAGTGCCACCGAATCGACCTATCGGATCTACGCCGACCAGCGCAACGTCTACCTGGACGACCATCCCGATGGCGTGTCGATCACGTTGCAGGTCAGGTACCTGGGCGGAGCGGTCCCCAGCACGACCGAAATCGACCTGCAGGCAATACCGGCAGCTAATCCCCCCACCTATAAAGAACCGCAATACTGGGATTTCCTCGACTACCCCAAATCGCTGACGATAAACGCCGGTCAACTGGCGGTCAGCTTCCCAGTCACCGTCAAGTCGGGCACTGCGGCCCAGGCGGGTTTCGTCGCCCTGACTTGCACTGCCAATGGCCTGGACAGCAGCGCCTATTTCACCAACTTCCGCAAATACGCCCAGACCGATTTCGGCATTGCCGCGGGCACCACCATCACCTGGCCGCTGATGTACCCCAACGTCCTGCGCTTTCATTACCTGGCCTTCCCCGCCATGTCGCGCTACATCCCGCTCAACCAGCCGGACGCGGTCATGGGCGCCAAGAACCCGATCCTCGCTCGCACCTCGGACGCCTACAAGGGCACGACGCTGTTCATGCCCGTGGTGCGTTCGATGTCGCCCTGCCAGCGGGCACTGCTGAGGGCCTATCTCACCGGTGAACCGTGGCAGCCGCCGCAATGACCGCGACTCTTCCCGTGCCAGGAGAAACACTGATGCCCATACCCATTCATATCCCTGCACAACCCGCTGAGAACTTGTGTCCCAGCACCGTCATCGCCGAAGGCCTGCTCAACCCTCGGGGCATGTGCTTGCAGGCCGACGGCAGCCTGCTGCTGGCCGAAGCCGGCTCGGGCCTGCCGGACCAGACCTTCAGCGGTCGCATCAGCCGGCTGCGCCCGGATCCCGAAAGCCCCGGCGCCTACTTGCCCCGCGAGACCGTAGCCGATGGTTTTCGCGCCATGAACATGCAGGCCCGCATGCTGCGCGACGAAATCATGGGGCTGTCGGACATCGCTTGCGGCGATGGACGCTGTTTGGCCAGCCAGACCGATTACGTCGGGGGTTCCAAATTACTGGATCTTCGCTACACGCCACCAGAACCGGTGTTTCACGGTCGCGGCAACCTGAATGCGCTGTGTTACCACCCGACCCGCCGCAGTTGGCTGGCCGTCAAGCCCGACACCAATCAGTTGGTGGAATTCACCACAGGCCAGGAGGAACGCGTACTGGTCCAACTGCCTGGCCTGGACCGCGGTCAGGAAGCCGTCCCGGTGACCCTCGTGTACGAACCGGCGACCGACGCGGTGCTGATCAGCCTGTTCTCCGGAGAACTGCACGGCGATCCGGCACGCAAGGGCATCGACTTCGCCGACAAGGCCGGCCAGGTGATCCGGGTCGATCCCGCCAGCGGCAGGATCGACGTGCTGGTTCGCGATCTGCAACTGCCCACCGGCCTGGCCCTGCGGCCCGAGGGCAACCTGTTGGTCCTGGAACTCTGCGACCGCCTGCAACAACCCCTGCCGCCGGATTGGCACGGCGAGCCCCTGCATGGCGGTTTCACCCGTTTCAGCGGACGACTGCTCGATTGCAACCTGCAAACGCACCACGTCAGTGTGCTCGCCCGTGGCTTGGACACGCCGTCCAACCTGTGCCTGGTGCAGGATGCGGTGCTGGTCAGCGAAGGCATGGGCCTGACCGGTCGGCGCCTGCCCACGCACGGCCACGACAGCGTTGCGCTCAGTGGCAGGCTGCGGCGGGTGCAGTTCTGAACAGCGGCCAGTGCGCTGCCAATGGGGCGCACTTGACCTCTCTTGCTACGGGGTGCCTGGGCTGGCGTCATCGCGAGCAAGCTCAGCTCCCACAAGGATCCCTGGTGTTCACAAATCCCGCATTCACCCAAAAATCGCCTGTGGGAGCAAAGCTTGCTCGCGATAGCCATCTTGCCATTCACCCCGCACTCACACCTCAAACCGATCCCGCTGGGCCGGTCCGCGCTCGGGCGTAGCAGCCCTTTTTTATGAGCGCTCCGCCTGCCTGCGCCCCCCACCTCACCCGATCAACTTCGCATACAGCGGCCGGTCGATATTGCCACCGGACAGAATCACCCCCACGCGCTTTCCCTGCATCGTTTCACGTTCTTGCATGAGCGCAGCCAGCGCCGCAGCGCCCGCACCTTCGGCCAGGTTGTGGGTGTCGGTGTAATACACCCGCATCGCCTCGGCAATTTCAGGATCGCTGACCGACACGATCCGCGCTGCACCGGCCCCGTAAATATCAAAAGCCTCGGCAATCGGCCTGCGCACCGCCAGGCCGTCGGCAAAGGTGTTCGCCGACGCGGTGTCGCACAGCGCGCCCGTCTCGAACGACAGCTTCGCCGCGGCGGCCTCGGTGGACACCACGCCCACCACTTCGGTCTTCAGGCCCAAGGCGTCACGGACGGCGATAACCGAGCAGATGCCTGATCCGCAGCCTATCGGCACATAAACCGTGTCCAGGTCCGGCACCGCGTTGAACAGTTCGAGCGCATAGGTCGCCACGCCCTTGACCAACTCGGGATGGAACGGCGGCACCAGGTACAGGCCATGTACGTCGGCCAGGCGCGCCGCTTCTTCGCGGGCTTCATCGAAGTCGCGACCGTACTCGATCACCTCGCCGCCAAAGCCGCGCATGGCCGCGTTCTTCTCCTGCGAATTGCCCTGCGGCACGACGATCAACGCCTTCAAACCCGAGGTCGCCGCCGCCAGCGCGAGACTCTGGCCATGGTTGCCACGGGTCGCCGTGACGACGCCTTGCGCCTCTGGATGAGCGCGCGTGAGCCAGTGCATGAAGGTGATGCCGCCGCGCACCTTGAAAGCGCCCGTCGGCGTGTGGTTCTCGTGCTTGACCCACACCGTGCATCCCAGTCGTTGCGCCAGCAGCGGCCAGGCGTACTGGGCGGTGGCGGGCATGACTTGGTATACGTGGCGGGCAGCTTGTTCGATATCGTCGCGAGTCAGTCTATGCATGAGTGGCCTCCAGGTTTTCCCTAATCTAACCCGCGACGTCTGACGTCGGCTTTCAGAAAACTGACCTGACTTTCACCCCCTCTCTTCACTACTATGGCGTTCATGAACCCTCGAAACCGCCCGCCATCGCCTCCCTCCGAACCGATCCGCCGGATCGAGGCCGGGCCATGGACGATCGAATTGTTGCCCGGTCGCGCCTACGCGGCCCGCTATGTGGCGTCCCAGCCGGCGATTGGCTTTGCCTTCGACAGCCAGCGCGGTGTGCACGCCATCGGTAGCGATCGCATCCAGCCCTTCCACGCGATGCCCAACGGCCTGGCGTTCGTACCGGCCGGGTGCGACGTGTTTTCCGAATCCCCTGTGGGCGGTGAGTACTTGCGGGTGGTGCGCAACGATGCCGTTGCGCTGGCGGGTCACCATGCGTTCAACAATCGCATCGATCCGCTGGCCATTGTCCTGGCGCATCGCATGCGCGGTGCGTTGCTGCGCGCCACCGTAGAGGACGATTGGGAGGCCTGGGCGCTGGAACTGGCGGCACGGTTGGAGGGAGACGCCATACCATCGACAATCGCCTCGAATGCCCTCAACGGGCGCCGGATGCACCTGCTCGACGAGTTCATTGAGGCAGGTCTGGGCGATCCATTGAGCGTCCAGGCGATGGCAAGGCTGCTTGGGTTGTCCGAAGGCTATTTCATGCGGGCCTTCAAAAGCGCGACAGGCAAAAGCCCCCACGGCTACCTGCTCGACCGGCGCCTGGCCAGGGCCCGAGCCTTGATGCGCGACTCGAGCGCCAGGTTGTCAGACATCGCCCAAGCCTGTGGCTTCAATTCCCAGGCCCACATGACGGCGGCTTTCAGGCAGCGACTTGGTGTCAGCCCGGCACAATTACGCCGTCATTCGGGCGCGTAGATATTAGCCAGGCCTGAACTCCATCCATATCTTTACAACGGCTCGGCTGTCTGGATAAGCGAGTTCAATACCAGTTTTATTTCTACCGCCGGATCTTTGTGGCCTTGTAATATCAAGCCTTCCGACAAGGCGGTAAATGTCCTGGCAAGCGGAGCATAAGGCAAGGGCGGCTTCTTGCCAGCATGATTGAAGATGATGGCAATCAACTTGCCCAAGGCCTCGCAGTTCTCTTTGTGCAAGTCGTAGTAATGCGGAGCGAACTCTTCGTCGCGCAAAGCAATCAGTTGTAATTCAGCATCCAGGACGGCGCAATTGCTACTGTCCTTGAGCGTGTCGATATAAGCATTCAAGCCGTGGGTCAACTGTTCCGAGGAATAGCCCGACGTGAGGGTCGCGCTCAGTCGTTCGAGCTCGACGCGCTTGAAGCGCTGGGCCAATTGCAGAAGCAAGTCTGACTTGCTGGTAAAGTTTGAAAAAAATGCACCCTTGGAAAAACCGGCCTCCTCGGAAATGGCGTTGACGCTGGCAGCATGAAAACCCTTTCTAATGATCAGATCGACGGCCGTGTCGAACAATTTATCCCTGGTTACTTGTTGGCTCTCTTCTCGACCCAGTCTTCTTTTAATCACGCCCTCGGCTCCTCTGGCCAAACAAAACCTCTATTTGTAACTGGATGCAACAATCGGCCTTCTCACTGTGTAAGATCCCGTTTCGGTGCGCATCATATCTTATATGCGTCCGACACAATCATCTGCATTTAAACTTTCAACAGTGCCCTGTATGTCCCCCATATATGGGGCGCAAGGATGACGAATGCAAACGGACTCGACCGCAAAGCGTTTCTTGTTATTGCGTGCGATCTGGCCCTTGGTCGGAGCGCTGTCAGATCATCGGACATCGGCTGTCCTGCATCGTTCTTGAGCTGATCGAAGCTATTTTTCTCCTCCCTTGGATAGCCTGAAGTCCCGCAAATGCTGGCCTCAACGCCCGATCCAGAGGGCTTTACCGAGAATCCCGACGAAATACCGCTTGATTTTCAGATACCGAATGGTTTCTACTTGCGCCGTTGGTGAAGCCCAACGCCTGATCAAGGAGCGTCGAGTCAGCAATCGATCTCGACGCAGCGACAGGTTACCTCAAGGGAGCGGTACTTTAATGGAATATGCCTTCGTTACAGGCGCTACTGGCCTGCTCGGGAATAATGTCGTTCGCGCGCTTTTAAAACGTAACATCAAGGTAAAAGCGCTGGTTCGCTCCGTAGAAAAAGCCAGGAAACAATTTGGCGACCTGCCTGTCGAGCTGGTGGAAGGTGACATGCTCGACGTCGACGCCTTCAGCCATGCACTGCGCGGCTGCGATGCCCTGTTCCACACCGCTGCGTATTTCCGCGATAGCTACAAGGGCGGCAAACATTGGCAAATGCTCTATGACACCAATGTGACCGGCACCGAGCGACTGTTGCAGGCTGCCTACGCCGCCGGTATTCGCCGGGTGGTCCACACTTCCTCCATTGCCGTGCTGAAAGGTAATCGGGATCAAGTGATCGACGAAACCATGTCTCGCAGTGAAGCAGAGGCTGACGATTACTACCTGAGCAAAATCTTGTCCGAGCGCAAGGTACAGGAATTCCTGCTACGCCACCCGGACATGTTTATCACCATGGTCTTGCCGGGTTGGATGTTTGGACCGGGGGATATCGGTCCGACGTCGTCAGGACAGTTCCTGCTCGATTTTGTTGGTAAAAAACTGCCCGGCATACTTCCGGCAAGCTTTTCCGTGGTCGACGCCCGAGACGTGGCCGAACATCAGATCGCAGCCATTACCCGTGGCCGGTCCGGTGAGCGCTACCTGGCGGCTGGCAATCACATGGACATGAAGAGCATTTTCCAGGCACTTTCCAGTGTCAGCGGCGTAAAGGCGCCGGAGCGAAAAGTGCCATTGATCATGCTGCGTATTATTGCGCTCATCTATGAAACTTATTACCGGATCACCAAAAAACCGGTACTGATCAGCACCTCCACGGTGAAGCTCATGGAACAAGAGCAAGGCCGCACACATTTCAGCCACCATAAAAGTTCAAAAGAACTGGAGTGCAAGTTCCGTCCGGTGGCCGAAACCTTTACCGATACCCTGGCATGGTATCGGACCAATAACTACACAGATGCTTAATTGAAACATTTCATATATAGCCTGCCTCTGTAGTACTTTTTTTGACTGGCCACACTTCCAAGGATTGAGAGAGGTTGGTAAATGAAAAGCCTTTCAAGCAATGAAGGTTTTCTGCATCGTTTTGTCGGTTTTTCGGAATCTTTTCCCGATCAGATTGCTATTAAGCATCTGGACGCGGAAGAAGACACCGTCACTTACCGCGAACTGCACATCATGGCGCAAGAGTGCAACGGTGCATTAACAGCACTGAATGTATTGCCGGGTGACAAAGTAGCGCTGATATTGCCCAATGGCGTGGCCTTCATTGCTTACTACCTGGCAATTATCGGGCGTGGTGCTGTTCCGGTCATTCTCAACTACAAACTGACGTCGTTCGAAATGACTAACGTCATCAGCCTCGCCAAGCCGACGCAGGTGGTGACGACCGACACGCTGCTGGAGCAACACAACGAGCTGTTCCAGCCGACCCACGGCGTTCGGCAGGTATTGGTATTGCCCGGCGAAAACGCGTCGGCAGCCACCCTGCCCACCCACGCAACGGCGGTGTCCGCGCTGCCCCGGGAGCGCGAACCGCTGGTGCTGCCCGAGGGCAACCCTATCGTCTCGGTGCAGTTCACCTATCGAGGCATGGGCAGGCCCCTGGCCGTCTCACACCGCTACCTCGACCTGACACAATCGAGCGATGGGCTGCATGAGCACTTCCATCTCCAGGGTGTCGGATCGGTTCATCTGGTGACATTGCCGCTGTACGCCATTTTCGGACTGTCGGTGATGATGGTGTTTCCCTTGAGCGTGGGCGCGACCCTGCTCATGACCAACACCCTGCTCAATCGGGACCTGGCCCAGGTGCTGTCCGAACATCAGGTCACGTTTGCTTGCCTGGTGCCCGACGTTATTCGCTACTTCAATACGCGACTGGCCAAGCGCAAAGGCGCGCCGCTGCCCCTGCACCCTCAGTTGATGATCTATTCCGGCGGCAGCCATCTGCCGGCCGACGACGCGGAGAAACTGGGCAAGCTGCTCGGATGCAATCCGGTACTGCAAGGCTATGGCCTCACCGAAAGCATGCCGGTGATCGTCCAGAGCTCCATTGGCGAGGTCCATCGTGGCGCCATGGGACGCGCGATCAGCGGTGTTCAATTGCGCGTGGTCGATGCCCAGGGAGAGGATGTGGCCCCCGGACGCATTGGCGAGTTGCTGATACGCGGCTCAATGGTGATTGACGGATACAGCGACGCTGACGACGCCAATGCACGGTTCTTCCGCGATGGCTGGTTCCACACCGGCGACCTGGTCTGGCGCGACGACGAGGGGCATGTGTTCTTCTATTGCCAGCGCCTGCGCATCTCCAAGATCAAGGCCCAGATGGTCGACCTGACGGAGATCGAGTCCATCGCCCTGCGGCACCCCGACGTCAAGCGCGCCAAGGCCTATATCGTCCCGGACAACAAGGAAGTCAACGTCCTGCACCTGAGTGTCGAGGGCAGCGACGAACTGACCCAGAACACGGTCTCGACACTGCTGGCCCGTTACCTCTCGGGTTTCAAACTGCCCAAGACCATCGAGATCATCCCCCTCAAGGAAGAAACCCATGCAAGCTGATAACGCACGGCCCGTCCTGGCCGTTTTCGACTTTGACGGCACACTGACCGACCGGCACACGTTCTGGCGCTACATGCGCTACATCGTGGGCACCCGCTCGTTCTGGCTGAGGATCATTCCCCTGCTGCCCAAGATGCTCAGCGTGATCGTCGGCATCACGCCGTTGATGCAAGCCCGCCTGGCTTTCATCAAGTGCTACCTGGGCGGGCTGTCGGTGGAACAAGAGCGCGAGCATGCCAAATACTTCATCAGCGAATTGCTGCCGCTCTGGCTCCGGCCCGAGGCCATGCGCCGACTGCAATGGCACCAATCGATGGGGCACGTCACCGCGCTGGTCAGCAACTCCCCGGAAAACTACCTGATTCCCTGGGGCCAGGCCGTGGGTTTCGACTATGTCTGCGGCACCCGCCTGGCAACGGCAAAAAACAAACTGACCGGTGGGATCTCCGGTACCAACTGCGTTGAGAGAGAGAAAGTCACCCGGCTCAAGGGCTGCCTGAGCAACCTCGATGACTTTTACATTTATGCCTACGGCGACTCGTCAGGCGACGATGCCCTGCTCGGCATTGCCAACTCTCCCTTCTACAGAAACTGGTACTGATCAATGAACACTCTGAGCACATTGGCCCCCGAGCACTTCAAGCGACCTGGCAGCACCCCGACCGTGATGATCGTCGGCGCCGGCCCTATTGGCCTGTCCCTGGCAATCATGCTGAAAAAATGGGGCGTCTCGTTTCGCATCATTGAAAAGAACGCCGGCCCCTCCACCGCCACCAAGGCGATGGCTCTCCATTCCCGAACCCTGGAAATCTTCCGGGACCTGGGCGTGGCCGAGCGAGCGGTCAGCGACGGTTTCACCATCAACCAGTTCTCCGTGCAGTCGAACGCCAAACGGGTGCTGAACTACAACTTTTCCTACCTGGACGCGACCTATCCCCTGCTCCTGAGCCTGCCACAACCACAGACCGAAAAGATCCTGCTTGAGCGGCTGAACGAGCTGGGGATCGAGGTCGAATGGAACACGGAGCTGGTCGATATCGAGAACCAGCCAGGCTCCGTGCGCATGACGCTGCACCATGCCGAGGGTGACGACGAGTCGTTCACCAGCCGCTGGGTCGTGGCCTGCGATGGCGCCCGCAGCAACATTCGCAAACGCCTGGACATGTCTTTCGAAGGATCGTCCTATGACCGCTTCTTCATGCTCGCCGACGCCGATATCCAATGGTCCGGAAGCAAGGATGAAGGCGCGTTCTTCCTCGGCGCGCAGGACGGCTACGTCGCCGTGGCACCGATCAGCGCCCAATCGCGTTACCGGTTGTTCATCGAGATGCCGTACAACCTGCCGCCGGAAGGTGAACGTCCGTCCCTGAGCCTGGAGAACTTCCAGCGCCTGTGCGAAGGGCGCGGGCAGAAGATGACGTTGTCGAACATCTCCTCGACCACCATCGCCTCGTTCCAGCACCGCCGTGTGCAATCGCTGCAACAAGGCTCGGTGTTCCTGGTGGGCGATTCGGCGCATATCGGCAGCCCGATTGGCGGCCAATGGATGAACCTGGGCGTGTCCGAAGCCTACAACCTGGCGTGGAAAATGGCCTATGTCGACCAGGGGCTGGCGGACCCGTCGCTGCTGGAGAGCTATAACGATGAACGCTATCCAGTGGCGCTGGAAGTCGAAAACACCGCCCACCGACTGACCAGCCTGATTACCCTCCGGCACCCCGCCCTGGTCTGGCTGCGCGACAACGTCCTGCCCCTGTTGAGCAACCGCAAGAAAGTCCAGCGCAAGCTGCCATCGATGATCTCCGGCCACCAGTATCACTACGCCAAGAGTGATTACATCCAGGAATCGCTGAGCAAAAAGCAGCGCAAGAACTGGGACAAGAAAGGTAAGAAACCCGAGTTCCAGTCACCGGTACCGCATGCCGGACAACTGGCACCCGACGTTGAACTGTGGCAGTTGCAAGGTCTGCCGCCCAAACGCTTGATCGACTTGTTCCACGGAACATTCACGTTGCTGATCTTCAGCGCGGCCGATCAGTTCTCGCCGTTGCTGCCAGGCTATTACTCGCTGGCCGAATCGGTGGCAAATGACTACCCGGGCATCAAGGCGTATTGCGTGGTCGATGCCCTGAGCAGTGCCGGGCTGCCTGGCCCGACGCTGTTGGACCCTGATTGGCGCCTGCACAAGCGCTATCACGCCAAGGAAGGCACCCTGATGCTGATTCGTCCTGACGGCTACATCGCGTTCCAGGGCGCCGATGCAGTCACACTCGTTACTTATCTGAACGTAAGGTCCGGGCTGCTCAAAGGAGCAAGAAAAACAACATCTTCCGAGATCGACGCAGTGGAACTCCAACTTCAAGTCTGAATGGCTACTGCCAGTTTGAATCAATGACTCATACAAGGCCCCTCATGGGGCCAGGACTTTTATCCTTCTTGATGCCAGGAAGGATCGACCGACCTTGGTTAGGAGAAACACCATGCGCTTGCAACTGAACGATGTCGTGCAGGAATTCATCGCGTCCAATGGAAAAATAGCCCACAGCTATTTCTCTCTCTCGGAAAAAATCATCGACTCGCTGTGCGAATCCAATGTCGCCAAGGAAGCGATATTGCTGCGTTTGCTGGAGCAGGCCGAAACCGTCACGGCCCATTATTTCAACGCCCACCAACAAGTTCTCGAGGGCGTCTACAGCCATGGGCTCGAGGCCGCCAACCAAAGCGTTGTCGCGCTGGAATCGGTGCCGTCGAACACGGCGATACTCGCCCCGGTCGCGGTGGCCGAAACGGAGGCTGTCGCCGCCCCGGTACTTGCGTCGGAACCGAGCTACGGGCAATGGCTGCGCGCCGAAATCAGCACCGTGACAGGGTTCAAGAAGGAACAGATCGACTTCGACCAGACGTTCGAGAGCATGGGCATCGATTCGCTCGGTCTGGTCGATATTTTCGAATCCCTGGCCCAGCACTTCCCGGAAAAGAAAGCGCTTACCTCGCAGTTGTTCGACGCGCCCACCCCGACCGTCCTGCTTGCGCGCCTTGAAGCCGATCCACAGGCACCGGCGGTGGACGTCCAGGCCTGGGTACTCGAACAACTGGCGACCATCACCGGCTTTACCGTCGAGCACATCAACGTCGAACAGACCTACGAAAGCCTGGGCCTGGACTCGCTGGTGCAGCTGGACTTCCTGGAGGCGGTGGTCGCCCTCTGGCCACAACTCAAGGCGCAGAGCTCCGAGCTGGCCAACGCCAAGACCCCGCAGGCAACGATTGCCTTGATCAATGCCGCACTGGCCGCCCCCGCGCCGTGTGCCGCGCCTTGTGAAACGCCCGCTCCGACGACCACCGAGGCCCAGGCGCAGGAAAGCAACCTGCTGCTCGATACACTCACCCCCCTGATCGCCGATGCGACTCAGTCGATCGACGTGCAAACACCGTTCGCCCAACTGGGGCTCAACGGCTTTGCCCGCGAAGCCCTCTGCCAATCCATGGCGCAACAGTGCGCCGCCAGCGAGTTCGCCGGCGAAGCGCTGATGTCCCGTCGCACGCCCCAGGACGCCTTGTCGCTGCTGGCCCGGCTGAGCTAAGCCGGGCGGCAGGAGAAGGAATGGAATCCGGGTGATCGAGAGATCACCCAGCATTTTGCGATCAGGAGACAGGGTATGAGTGGTACAACAATGGCGGGCGATTTCTGCTTCAGCGCGATGGCGGGCGAGTTTCCAGGCGCGCCGTCAACGGATGCGCTCTGGCAATTGCTCTCCCAGGGGCAGATCGCTCCGATCGAATCGATGCCGACCCGTTGGGAGTTGGAGAAGAACTCGATTTATTCGGCCAAGGCCGGCGAAAAGGATCGCGTCTACCTGGACAGTGCCTTCTGCCTGAGCGATGACCCGTCGACCCCTTCGCGGCATGAAGGACGGCAGGTCGCCATCGGCAAGAAGGTGCTCAAGACGCTCCTCACCCAACTGGCCGGTCAAGGCTCGCCACTGGCTACCCAGCGCACCGCCCTGGTGGTGGCGACGTCCTGGAGTGACGAGAGTTATTTCGTCACCGGCATGTCCGCAGAGGCGCAGACCCCTATCGGCTTTACCCCAGGTGAACAAGTGGCGGAACTGGCCTCGGCGTTTGCCTTGGGCGGCCCGGCGCTGTCGGTGGACACCGCGTGCAGTTCGTTCCCCTATGCCCTGGACATGGCCCAGGCGCTGGTCAACAGTGGACAGGCCGACAATGCAATCGTCATGGCGCTCAACACCGTGCTGCCGCCGGCCCTGTTCCTGGGCTTCTCGCAACTGACGGCGTTCTCCGCCCGGGCGCAGATGGAAGCGTTCGGCCAGGACGCCGACGGTATCGTACCGGGCGAATGCGCGGTGGCCTTCCTGGTCGAGCCACTCGCCCAGGCCCTGACCGCGCAACGCCAACCACTGGGTGTGCTGCGGGCCTTGGGGCTTTCCGCCGATGGTGCGGAGGGCTCGGTGTTCGCACCGGGCAAACAGGCCCAGTACTCGGCCTATCAACGCGCCTACGCGGGCCTGGATCCCAAGGACGTGGACTACATCGAGACCCACGGCACCGGCACGCCGCTGGGCGACGCCACCGAACTGGCTTCCCTGGACAGTTTCTTCGGCCCCCATCGGGCGGACGGCGAGAAGGTCATGATCGGCTCGATCAAGTCCGTCATCGGCCACCCCCTGGCCGCCGCCGGAGGCGCATCGCTTGCCAAGGCCTTGATGATCTTGCGACACAAGGGTGTCCCGCCACAGCCCGGCTACCGCCCCAGCACCAAGGTCGACGAGACCTGCCTGCGACTCGCCACCGAACACGTGCAGCCGCTGGCCAAGCGCGAATCCGCGATCCGCATTGGCATCTCCAGCTTTGGCTTTGGTGGCGCCAACGCGCACCTGGTGGTGGATGAGTACGTGGCCGACGAGCGCCCCGCCACTGCCATGGCCACGCCTTCAGCCAGTCCTGGCGTGCTGCGACTGGACCTGGCCGTCGTCGAGGCGGAAGCGGCGATGGGCAACCACCGCTCGTTGCAGTCGTTCAAGCAGCAGCTCGAACAACCGGCAACGCCCAACGTCGTCTTCCCCTATGGCCGCTTCGTCGATTACACCGCCAATGCGACGCGACCGCTGGTGGGGAAATTCCTCGCGCAGGATCACGTCATCGACATCGACGGTTTCGGCATGGGCCCCAAACCCCTGGCCCACGTCGATCCGTTCAAGCTGCTGATCACCGATCGCGTGAACCATTTGCTCCGACGCCTGCCCGGTGTGGCCGGTTCGTCCGGCACCGCGATGGTCATGTGCTGCAACATGGGTGGCGAGCGCTTCAGTAACGCGTACAGCAGCGCCCATCATTTCTACTCGCGGTCCCAGGGCCTGGCACCGGGCGTGGAAGTGACGGACGTGGCGACCATGTTGCCGAACATGTTGTCCGGCTACCCGACGCAGATCTTCGACTTCAAGGGTTTCCACCAGACCCTGGTGGGCACCGCCGGCCTGTTCTGGCAAACCTTGCTGGCCTCGCCGCAATGGTTCAACGAAGGCATCGACACACTGTTGCTCGGTGCCGGGCGTTTCCTCAGTGGTGAAATCGAAGTCGAACGCGCCCAACGTTCCCCCACCGTGCAAGGCGAAGGCCTCGGCCTGGTTGCACTGCGCCCTTACCGCCCCGGCGCTGACGACAAGCCGCTGCTGGTGATCCGCGCAGCGGTCTTCGCCCATGCCGCCCACTCGCTGCAGGAAGCTTGTCAGCTACTGGGCCAGGAACCGGGCCTGCACGACGTCGCCGTCTGCGAGCTGCAACCCGAAGCCCAGCCTGCCAGCGGATCCCTGCGGGAGAAAACCGGCTTCCTCGCCGAAGCCAGTGGCATCGAAACCTTGCTGGCGGTGATGTTGCAAGGCGCGACCCACTCCGTGATCGAAGTGCGCGACGGCGGCAAACCGGTGATGTGGCTGTCCACCGAAAAACTGCGCCAATGGAGTGCCGCGGCGGATGAAAGCACCGCGCCCATCAAGCACCCGTTCGTATTGCGCTTTGCCCACTCGGCGTCCCACGAACTGCAACCGGTCGTCACGCCTGAGCGGCCGGTCAGCATCGTGCGCGAGCCGCAACACGACGGCGTCGATGTGCTGCAACTCAGCGACATGCTGACCAGCACCATGCTTTCCGGACTGCGGGTCAGGGTCCGTGCAATGGAAGGGCTTTTCGCCTTGCACCGTGGCGCGCAAGCCCAGCGCCCGGCGCCCTGGCAGCGGCGTGCGGAAAATACCGTGATCAGCCAACCTCGGCGCAACGGCCAATCCCTGCATGCCCAACTGGTGGTCAACGAAGCGCACCCCTACTTCTTCGATCACCCGCTGGATCACGTTCCGGGCATCCTGTTGCTTGAAGGCGTCCTGCAATTGATCGAGCTGGCCATGCCCACGCTGGGTGGACGGGTCGCCTATGCCAAGACCCTGAACATCAAGTTCCAGCAGTACGTGCAAAAGGAAGGTGTGATCGAGCTGCATGTCGAGCAAGGCCAGGACCCGCAAGTGTTCAATGCCAAGGTCATGCAAGGCGGGAAGCTGATGTGCACCTGCGTCATCGGGATGGCCTACAGCTCGGCGTTCGAGATAGCGCCCGCTGGCGAGTTCACTGCCACCCCGTGCCGCGACAAGGCCCTGCTGCACAAGGCCAGGGCACAGAACGTCATCGTCAGCGACATGAGCAGCGTCGCCCAGGGCTTGAGCGTGGACACGGTGCAAGTGCCGCCGGATCACATCTTCCAGGAAGGTGACCCGGTGCACTATTCAATGGTGTATTTCCTTGAAGTGGCCCGCCAGTGCTACATGCAGATTGCCCATAGCCATCTGCGGATTCCACTCAACACCCCGATGAACCTGCTGTCCTTGAGCTTCACGCTGGATCGGCCGATTCCGCGGAACAGCCCACTGTCCTTGGCGCCGCAAGCCGGCTTCGATGCGCAGTTGCAGGCGTTCAAAACCAACCGTATCTACATCGACCTGTTCAACCGGGGCGAAAAAATGGGCCAGGCCAGCATTACCGCCCAGGTGCTGAGTCAATCCGCGCCCGCGGCCTGAGGCAACCCATGGACCTTCCCTTTCGCCATGACCGAGCCCCTAACCACCAAGGTGTCGCCGTGAACGATGTCAAAGTACAAGTTATCGTCAAATCAGCGCCTTCCGAAATCTGGAAGATCTGGAGCAATTTTCCAGAAGCGCCGCTATGGGACACCGACGTTCGCCATTGTGAGCTCAATGGCCCGTTCGAGCCCGGAACCCGAGGCAAGTGCATCCTGCGAAATGGCTTGAACATGCCATTGAAACTGGAAGCGGTGCACCTGCATGAAAGCTATCGAAACACTGCACGGCTGCTCTGGATCGATCTCGAATTCGATCACCAGATGCGCCGGCTTTCCCCGCTTGAAACCCAAGTGATCCATAGCGCCAAGATCTCTGGACCCTTGAGTTTCCTCTACCGTGGGCTGCTGCGCAAAGCACTGACCGCGGCCATGACAACAGCACTGGACAACCTGTGCACCTTGGCAGAACAACGAACGAATGCGCTCACCCCCCCTGGGTTGGAAAAACCCGGGACGCATTTGCACCTTGTGTGAATCCTTCCGGGACCGGGCCATTCAATGGCCTCTTTCGGAAACTCTGCTACTCACTGATAAAGGGACACTTCGGAACGAGCATGAATCTACAAAAAAATACTCAGTACCTGGTTATGAGCCTCATTGGCATGGGCTTGTTCGCCCCTGCGTCCAGCTTCGCCGACACACTCGGCCCTTACGTCGGCGTCCTGGGCGGGGTGAACTGGGTCGATGATCAGGACCTCAGCCAGAACGGTCTCGATTTTGTCGAGATGCAGTACAACCAACCTGTCGACTCCGGCTATGCCACCGCGCTGGCCATGGGTTGGCAGTTCTCGACGGGATTGAGGCCGGAACTGGAAGTCAGCTACCGCAAGAACACCCTGACCCAGTTCAATCACCGGGTCTACGAAGGCGGCGGCAGCATCGACGGTGAAGGCAAGGAGGAAGCCAGCAGCGTCATGGCCAACCTTTGGTACAACGTCCTGGACCTGCCAGCCCCGTTGAATCACGTCACGCCTTACGTGGGCGGTGGCCTGGGCTACGCAGTCCTGACGATCAGTGGCCTGGAAGCGGGCGGCGTCCAGTTTGGCGGTACTCACCGCGACACCGTCGAAGCCTATCAACTGGGCGCCGGGGTCGGCTACGAACTCAGTGAGCATTGGTCCATGTCGGTGGATTATCGCTACTTCAAGACGCGCGAAGCGCACTTCGGCGACATCCCCAACCTGCCCCAGGGCGACGTGAGCACGAAGTACAACGCTCAGTCGTTGATGCTGGGCCTGCGTTACTGGTTGTAAGTTACTGGCTGTAATGAAAAGGTCGGTTGCCTTGCCAGGGCAAGGCAACCGACCCGTCAGTCATGGAACGGCTCGACCGGTACGCGGCTGCCCACAAAGAAGCTGTCGGCGACCAGTCGCAGCGGTTGCAAATCCAGGTCGTTGGCCTTGCCCTCGATCAGCTGTTGAAAATGCCGGTACACCGCTGCGTATTCCCCCTCCTGCGAAACAACCTGGCGCACGCCATCGATACTCAACAGCGCCCCGCCGTTGTCCAGGCGCAAGACGCCTTCAGCACAACGAATCTCGATACTCCAGAGCTCATCGTGGCCGTGGTCGAAATCGAATTCGGCGCGGACATCGAGGTCACGGGCGTCGGACAGCTGGATGCTGGCGGCAATCGGCGACTGGCAGTTGGCGGGAACCCGCAGCTCGGCCGACTCGACGAACAGCGGCAATGCCAGCAGATGCGTCACGATCGACAAGGCATTGATACCGGGATCGAACACGCCCAGGCCGCCGGGTTGCCAGATCCATGTCTGGCCGGGGTGCCACTTGCGTACGTCTTCCTTCCAGTCGATCCGCACGCGTTGCAGGGTACGACTCGCCAGCCAGTCGCGAGCGGCTTCGATACCCGGTGCGTAACGCGAATGCCAGGCGAACAGGCCACTGACACCTTGCGCCTGCACCTGATCGACCAGGGCCTGCGCTTCGCCCAAAGTGGAGCACGGCGGTTTTTCCACCAGCACATGCTTACCGGCGGCCAGCGCCTGCTGCACCAGGCCGAAGCGGCCTTGCGGCGGTGTACAGAAGGCGATCGCATCGACCTGCGGGCCGCGCTCAAGCAGCTCGGCCAACGAGCGGAAGTTCTCAACACCAGCGCAAGGCTGCCCTTGGGTCGCCACCGCCACCAGCTCGAATGCGGCATTGGCGCGGATGGCGGGCACGTGTTGATCCTGGGCAATCTTGCCGTAGCCCACCAGACCGAGACGAATCGGTTGCATCGATGACTCCTGTTTTTTTTGTAGTGAGTGCTGGAGCAGCAAACTAGACGTTAATTGAGTGGCGGACAATGGGTCGGCCATACATGATCGTGCCGATCCTGCCGGAGAACGGCGCCAGTCGCTCATGGGGCGCATCGGGCTCCACCACCAGGGCGGTGACCTCTTCGCACGACGCTACCTGGTAATGCGCCACGCTGGAGAGTTTTTCGTTGGTCACCGCCACCACCACCTGACCGCTCGCCGCGACCACGGCGCGCTTGAACTCGGCGTCGTCCAGGCCAAACGCGGTGATGCCGTTGTCCGGATCGATGGCGCAGGCGCCGAGCAGGCACAGGTCAAAACTGAACTGCTGCAGCTGCCGTGCAGCCGTCAACCCGATCACGCCGCCGGAGACCGGATTCACCCGGCCGCCCAGCAGGATCACTTCGGCGCCGGGCAACTTCATCAGTTCCACCGCAATCAATGGCGAATTGGTGGCCACGGTCAATGTGAGCAGAGGGTCGATGGCGCAAGCGATGGCCAGGTTGGTCGAGCCGGCGTCGATGAAAACATGCTGGCCGGCCCGCAACAGTGAGGCGGCCGTCTGGCCGAGGGTGTCCTTGCGCGCGGTGTCTTGCCCGACGCGCACACTCAACGGTCGTTCCGCCGAGGGCAGGCGTATGGCACCGCCGTAGACCCGCTTGCATAAGCCCGCGGCGGCCAGAGCGCCCAGGTCGCGGCGGATCGAGTGTTCGGAAACGTTGAATTCGCTGGCCAGATCCGCCGCGATCACCCGCCCATACAGGGCGAGGCGTTCGCTGATCAGCCGTTGGCGTTCGCCGGGAAACGCTTCGTGGGAAGATGTCATGCTTAAAACTCGCACAAATAAGCAAAAATAATCACAAACGAGCACAAATATGCCGATTAAGTCGCGAACCGTCAAACCGCGCAGGAGGAAGGACACATCATCCCCCGCCAGCTCCCACCGAATAGGCCAAAACTCCTAGCCAGCCTGGGAGTATCGGCCGATGCGCAATCAGTGATGCTTTTCCATAGTGGGCCACCAAAAGGTCAACGGTCAGGCCTCGATGACCGCAATTGCCCAGGAGAGCACCATGACAATCCAGGAGCAAACCTCATTAACGACATCCGGCGTCGTCGCCACCGGCATCAATGTGACGTTGGATGAAACCGCCGGCTTGCAGAACGCCACCGCCACGCCGACCCCGGCGGGCGACGCCGACGATAACGACATTTTGCTGGCCGCCCTGCCCTCGACCTTCTCCACCCGCCTGACGGCGCTTGGGGCGGGCACCGCCATGGGTGCGGCCTTGAGTGGCTACACCGGTGCCGTGGGTGATACGGGCAGCAATGCCTTCACCATCAACGCCGCGCCCGGTGCGACCATCACCAACATCAGCTTCGTCGACAGCACTGGCGCACCGCTCGATGGCGTGGACAGCGGCCTGGATACCCTCGACGGCACCAGCATCCTGCTTTACACCGACACCAACGACAACATCGTGCTGGGCCGGGCCGGCGGCCCGGATGGCGCGATCGTGTTCGCCGCCTACATCGAAGAAACCGGTTCGCCCGCCTCCGGCGGCAAACTCTGGACCGTGCAATACCAACCGTTGGATAACCCGGACACCAGCAACCCCGATGACCCGCTGAACCTGCAGGACAAGGTCTTCATCGGCACCAGCCAGGACCTGGAATTCAGCCTCGCCAACGCGCCTTCCGGGCAGAACCTGTTCCTGATGTTCACCAAGGCCAACCCGAACACCGAAGTGGTCAGTGGCGTGACCCGGATCACCGATCCCGCCATCATCGCCACCGGTAAAGACCCGGCCGACCAGTCCAGCGGCGCGAACATCAACACCGGCGACACCGTAAACACCAGCCAGGCCGGAGGTCCCACGACCTTCGGCACCAACAACCAGATGATCGTGGAACAGGAAGGCATCCGCTTCACCTTCGTCACCGGGGCCCGGCAGGACGTGACCATTCCCAACCTGGACCAGAACGAAGCCGACGTTGAAGCCAACGTCGACTTTACTGCCATGTTCAATACGAAGGTGGCCAACTTCGACATTGTGCAGTTGCAGAGCGGCAAGAGCGCCGTGGTGAAAATCAGCGCCTTCAGCACTGACCCCGAACCCGGCGTCAACTTCATCAACGGCTATGCCAATGACACATCGATTGCCATCAGCAATGTGCGCGTCACCAACATCAGCACCGGGTTGGTGATCGAAAACTCGGACGGTTCGGTGAACGATCCGAGCATCACCATCAGCTTCAACGGCGGCGTTGCGACCGTTACCGGCGTCAAGGCCGGCTACCAGATCGAATACACCACCACCCAGGATCACAACCGCGTACTGGTCGAGAACGGCGCGGCCGTCGATGCCAGGGGCAATGAACACGCGGACTTCGACATCGGTGGCTTCACGCTGGTCGAGGCGTCCGTGACCAAAACCGAGATCGGCTCGAAGATGATCTTCGAGGACGACGGCCCGAGCATCGCCACCACCGGCACGGAACCGACGTTGACGGTGGATGAAACCGTGCTGGCGACCGATGCCACGCAAAACTATGCCGCCAACTTCACCTCGGCATTCGGTGCCGACGGCGCCGGCACCCTCACTTATGCGCTGGGTGTGATGGCGGGGGCTTCCGGGCTGGTCGACACGGCCACCGGTGAGGCGGTCAACCTGTCGCTCAACGGCGGCGTTGTGGAAGGCCGCACGGCGACCACCAACCTGCTGGTGTTCACCGTCAGTGTGGCCGCCAACGCTGACGTCACCCTCGACCAACTCCGCGCGGTGGTGCATCCCGATGCGACCAACCCGGATGACGCCACAAGCCTGAGCGCCGACAACCTGGTCACCCTGACCGCCACCAAGACCGACGGCGACGGTGACAGCGTCCACGCCACCCTCGATATCGGCCAGAACCTGGTGTTCAAGGACGATGGACCGAGCATCAGCACCACCGGCACGGAACCGACGCTGACAGTCGATGAAACCGTGCTGGCGACCGATGCCACGCAGAACTTTGCAGCGAACTTTACCTCGGCATTCGGCGCTGACGGCGCCGGTACGCTCACCTATGCCCTCGGTGTAGTGGCGGGCGCCTCGGGGCTGGTCGACACGGCTACGGGCGAAGCGGTCAATCTGTCGCTCAACGGCAGCGTGGTGGAAGGCCGCACCGCAACCACCAACCTGCTGGTGTTCACTGTTACCGTGGCCGCCAACGCTGACGTCACCCTCGATCAACTCCGCGCGGTGGTTCATCCCGATGCGACCAATCCGGATGACGCCACGAGCCTGACCTCGGACATCCTGGTCACCCTGGTCGCCACCAAGACCGACAAGGACGGCGACAGCGCCCAGGCCACGTTGAACATTGGCCAGAACCTGGTGTTCAAGGACGACGGACCGAGCATCAGCACCACCGGTACGGAACCGACGTTGACGGTCGATGAAACCGTGCTGGCGACCGATGCCACGCAGAACTTTGCGGCGAACTTCACCTCGGCATTCGGTGCTGACGGTGCCGGTACGCTCACCTATGCCCTCGGTGTAGTGGCGGGCGCCTCGGGGCTGGTCGACACGGCTACGGGCGAAGCGGTCAATCTGTCGCTCAACGGCGGCGTTGTGGAAGGCCGCACGGCGACCACCAACCTGCTGGTGTTCACCGTCAGTGTGGCCGC
>NZ_JAODAB010000038.1 GCF_025336485.1 Pseudomonas citri
AAGCGGTTTCTTTTTGGTTGGCATACATGCACCTCTTACTCATGTTATGCCCGAACACAAAATTTCTGACACCCTCGACCGGGCTGGCGCTCCAGTGCGACAGCACTCACAAAAAAAGGGCCACTTCGCAGCCCAACGGGAGCAAGCTCCCTCGCCACGGACGCACTCCAGTCATAAACAGTGAACACGCTTTTGCTTACTCGGCCATCTCAGCAAGACGGGTAGCCAGTCCTACAACCATACATACTCGGAAACACCAAGCCCATGGATCCCGGCTACGTTACCTTGCGCCTTTGCCTACAACTAAGCCAGAATCCGCCCGCTTGTGCGCCTTTGCCCGCCCCGGTAGCTTGGTTCCTGTCACTGCTCATCAGTGATCGGGTTTAGCGACCCGAAGGGTATGGACGCATCAGCACTCCTGATGTCGTTGCAGGTATTCATGGCTGCAACGGTTGCAATGGTGGCTGTGCGCGGGAGATCTTCGGATCTGCCGGGCTCCTGTACCCCCGGTTCGCTAACCTGCGTGCAGCCGCCACCCTTACTTGTTTAGCGACAAGTCATGGTGGCTCAGACAGGTACAGGAGTTTTACCATGTTCAAGGTCACCCCAAATCCACCGGAAACGGACCCCAGCTCCACCGGCCTCGATCCAAAAAAAGTCCAGGAAGCCACCGACCGGGCGCTGGATTACTACTTGAAGCCAAAGGAAGCCGACACTAAAAGCGATCCATCACCGGATCAGCTCTTCACCGTCGTCGAGGGCATCGACAATGAAACCCTGCTCGCCAACCTCAGCGAAAACCTGGCCTCGGCCAACGCCATGATCAACGACCTGACATTCGACCTCGAAGGATCACGCCGACGTGTGGCAATGGGTATTCTGCAGGTGATCGAACTGAGCGAACTGTTGGCGAATCGAGTGCTGGATAACATCGATCCGCGCTAGCGAGCGCCGACTGTTTTTTTGTTCTCTGTATCGGTTTCCTCGCTAAGAAACGGAAACCGATTGACGAGCCTACCAATCTTCTCTAGATTTATCCCGTCGAAGCGACTGACCAGATGAGATAGAGCGCTTCCCAGCGGCGAAGCCGTAACCGCGCAAGGCGGTTCGTAAGTGGTGTCTGGATCTGCTTTACCGAACACGAAAAAGACGCCCATGGCGTCTTTTTTCGTTTCTGCCCTTAACGCTGGGTCGATGTCGGCTGGCGCATATGGATCTTGCCGCACAGCAATATAAAGCCCATTCGGCCCAGTAACCTAGGCGGCTTCTCGGTCTGGTGATAAGCGCTTTCGATAACCAGATTCAGATCCTGAGGCTTATCAGCAGCAGCTCGACGTATTTCAAAGAACACATGATAGGGCCCGTTCGGGTCTATGATCGTTATTGAATATGCCCAGTTTCGCTGCGCAGCTGTTTCTCTTACCTTGACCTGAGGATGGTTCAGGCCCTGGATCACGGGCGGTAGCATCAGTGACAAGCGATAACGGATGGAACAGAACGAGCGCGGTCGTCCCGCTTGGTCAAAAATAATCTGCTCTCCTGCAGGGTGTGTGGCCTCGTTATAGCCCTGACTGAAACAGTGACTCGAAAAGGTCACGTGCACGCTCAACTCACGTCCCGCCAATGCGCTCTGAACAGAGAATGTGAACGGCTCAAGATGAGCGAAATCGTAAGTCTGACTCCCGATAGTCAACGGTGGAAAATAGGCGGTCAATGAGGTCTCCGTTCCGGCCGGCAAGACAACTTCCCCTGTTTTTTATGATCATTCTTAACCGTCTTGGTCTTCGCTCTGAACCATTACTTCGTCTGCGTAACGTTACTCAGGCCGGTGGGAAATCGAAACAGAATCCGTCACAGCGAATCGGGTAAATATCAACGAGTTATGTCTGGGCGCCAGAGAGATGCGATCGGGTTACATGTCAGTGAGGCGGATTGCATGGCAGCAGGGATATGGGGAATGGGCCGGCGCTGCCTTCTGCAAATAAGGTGAGCGTGGCAGCAGAATTTTCCCGGGCATGTGCGGCGGCAATTGTTTTGCCCTAGAAATGCCCTAATCCAAATCCTAGAAACGAAAAAGCCCCTGAAATGTTCAACCATTTCAGGGGCTTAGTCGTATTCAATAGTGGCGGAGAGATAGGGATTTGAACCCTAGGTACTGTTGCCAGTACAACGGATTTCGAATCCGTCCCGTTCGGCCACTCCGGCATCTCTCCAGTGGCGCGCATCATACCAGCACATTCGCCGGAAGCGAACCCCCGAGCGAAAATTTTTCTGTGCTATCAGATGTTTGCGTCGATTACAGCGGTACACCCAGACGCTGGGCGACTTCTTCGTAGGCTTCGATGACGTCACCGAGGCCTTGGCGGAAGCGGTCCTTGTCCATCTTCTTCTTGGTGTCCTTGTCCCACAGACGGCAGCCGTCCGGGCTGAACTCGTCGCCCAGGACGATGGAGCCGTCGCTGAACACGCCGAATTCAAGCTTGAAGTCCACCAGCAGCAGGCCGGCGTCGTCGAACAGTTTGGTCAGCACGTCGTTGACCTTCAGGGACAGCTCTTTCATGCGAGCCAATTGCTCGGCGGTGCCCCAACCGAACGCTACGACGTGGGATTCGTTGATGAACGGGTCGCCCTTGGCGTCGTCCTTCAGGAACAGTTCGAAGGTGTAGGGGTTGAGCTTCATGCCCTCTTCTACGCCCAGGCGCTTGACCAGGCTGCCGGCGGCGTAGTTACGCACGACGCACTCGACCGGAATCATGTCCAGCTTCTTGACCAGGCATTCGTTGTCGCCCAGCAGCTTGTCGAACTGGGTCGGCACGCCGGCGGCTTCGAGTTTCTGCATGATGAAGGCGTTGAACTTGTTGTTCACCATGCCCTTGCGGTCCAGTTGTTCGATGCGCTTGCCGTCGAACGCCGAAGTGTCGTTGCGAAACAGCAGGATCAAGCGGTCGGCGTCATCGGTCTTGTAAACCGACTTGGCTTTGCCGCGGTAGAGTTCTTCACGTTTTTCCATGATGGGCTCCGCTTGCTAAGTAGATGGGCTAGGCGATATATCGCCAGTCGAGCCCTGAATCTTGATCGGCCAGTTGCAGCCAGTCCGGGTCGCACCCGAGGGTGTCGACAAAACATTGCCGGGCCAGCTGCGGCAGGTTGTTCTTGCTGCTCAGATGGGCCAGGACGAGGTGTTGCAAGCCTTGCCAGCCCAACTCGGCCACCAGGAATGCCGCCTGGTGGTTGTTCAAATGTCCATGTTCCCCGCCGACCCGCTGCTTGAGGAAATACGGATAGTACCCTCGCGCCAGCATGTCGCGGCAATGGTTGGACTCGATCATCAACGCATCGAGGTCCCGGTAACTGTCCATGACCCTGTCGCAATAGGAGCCCAGGTCGGTCAGCAAGCCGAAGCGCCGCTCCCCGTCGCTGAACACGTATTGCGTGGGTTCGCGGGCATCGTGCGCCACGCTGACCACGCTGATGTCCAGGGCACCAATGCGCAATTGCTCGCCACCGGCGACGAAACCAGCCGGCTCGATGGGCTTGCGCAGGCCGCCCAGCGTTCCACGGCTGAGGAACACTGGCAGATTGTAGCGCCGAGACAGCAAACCCACGCCATGCACGTGGTCGGCATGTTCGTGGGTCACCAGTATCGCGCTCAGTTGCGCCGGGTGCACACCCAGGCGCAACAGGCGCTTCTCGGTTTCCCGCAGGGAGAAACCACAATCGACCAACACACAAGTATCGGCGCTGGCTACCAGCGTGCCGTTCCCCTGGCTACCGCTGCCGAGAACGGCAAAACGCATCGGATCAGCCCAGGTTGTCCTGAATCACGCTCAACACTTTGCGGGCCACATCGGCCGGCGCCACGGTATTGATGTTCTTCTCGACGGTCACCTGTACGCTGTCGCCCACCTTGCTCAGGCGAACCTGATAACGCTCGGCGCGGGCTTCGATTTCTTCCTTGTCCGGCTTGCCACCGAACAAGCTGCTGAAGAAACCTGGCTTCTCGTCTTTCTTCTCGGCTTTTTCAGCGAGGTTGATGTAGTACAGGCCCAGGCTGCGGTTGATGTCTTCAACTCGCCATTCGCCCTGCTCCAGCGCCCGGCCCACGCTTGACCAGGCACGGTCCAGGTCGGACCCGACGTTGAGCACCGGGTTGCCGCTGCCGTCTTCGCTCAGACTGACGCGACTCGGCGCATCGAAGTCGCGGGAGGCCAGCATCGAGACCGAACCACCCTGCTCCGCGGTGCGGCTCATGCTGGCGAGCATGTCGTCCACCAGGGCAGCGTCGAGGCCGGTGTTGACCGAACGGTTGGTGAACGCCACGTCGGCAGTGCTGCCGGCAGGGCGCTCGGCGCTGACCACGTAGATTTCACTGGTGTTGCGCTGCACGCCCGGCTCGATGCGCACCCGCACGCGGGTTTCGCTGTCGGCGGCGACACCGGCGGCGCTCAGGCGCTTGGCCATGGCGGCGGACAATTCATCGGAGCGCTGCCAGGTGGTGTTGAATTCGCCTGTTTGCGGGCGCTGCTCGTCCAGGCGGAAACCGTTGTCCTGGAAGAACTGGATCGCCACGGGCCAGACTTCGGCCGGTGGATGCTGGGCCATGACCCAGCTCGAATCGCCACTCTTTTGGAGCGTGTAGTCGCTGGCGTCGGCAATCGCCGACAGCGGTTGCGGACGCGGCACGACGTACTCGCCCTTGGCGGTGTCGTCGGCCACGTTGCGCGGGATCGGCAGCAGCGGGTCCAGGCGCTTGGCGACGTTGACATCTTGCGGCAATTGCATCGGTGCAGTCTGTTGCGCTTGCAGGTAGTCGCTACCACGGTCGCGGAAGTAACCCTCCGGTCCCCAGATCCATCCACAGCCGCTGGTGCTGGAGATGATCAAGGCAAGTGCGGAAAGTCCGGCCATTCGCTTCATGCGTTGTACTTCCTCGAATTAAACCAGGACGCCGGACTGGCGCATGGCCTGCCGCAGCGGTTCATGACAGGCCTTGCTCAACCAGGTGAGCGGCAGGCGGATACCTTGGTGCATCAGGCCCATCTCGACCAAAGCCCACTTCACCGGAATCGGGTTGGCTTCGATGAACAGGTCCTTGTGCAGCGGCATCAGTTTTTCGTTGATGGCCCGCGCGGTTTCGGCGTCGCCCCTGAGCGCAGCCTCGCACAGGTCGGCCATTTCGCGCGGAGCGACGTTGGCGGTGACGGAGATGTTGCCCTTGCCACCCAACAGGATCAGCTCGACCGCCGTCGGATCATCGCCGGACAGCACGATGAAGTCCTTGCTCACGCCATCGAGGATCGCCTTGGCGCGCTTCAGGTCGCCAGTGGCTTCCTTGATGCCGATGATGTTCGGGATGGTGGACAGGCGGATCACGGTCTCGGCCTGCATGTCACAGGAGGTGCGGCCAGGAACGTTATAGAGGATCTGCGGGATGTCGACCGCTTCGGCAATGTACTTGAAGTGCTGGTACAAGCCTTCCTGGGTCGGCTTGTTGTAGTAAGGAACGACCAGCAGGCAGGCGTCGGCACCGGCTTCCTTGGCATTGCGGGTCAGCTCGACGGCTTCACGGGTCGAGTTGGCGCCCGTGCCGGCGATGACCGGAATGCGACCGTTGACCTGCTTGACCACGGCCCGGATGACTTCGATGTGCTCATTGACGTCGAGGGTCGCCGACTCGCCCGTGGTGCCAACGGCGACAATGGCATGGGTGCCGTTTTCAAGGTGGAAGTCCACGAGTTTGCTGAGGCTGGCCCAGTCAAGATGCCCTTCTGCATCCATGGGTGTGACCAGTGCCACCATACTGCCCGCAATCATGAAACCGCTCCTGCCGGAAAAAGAGAGCGGTAATGGTACTGGCGCCAAGATGCTTGTACAAGCGAACTACCATTCCCCTTGGCGATGGTTTTCGCTACCCTTCAGACTTTGATCGGCATCGATAAGCTCATACGCCGGTTTCCAGCCTCCGTTTTCGTCGCCACAAGCCCCGATCCTGCGTTTGTCCGGGTGTATTCCCGCTCTCCCGGAAATGCAGCACAACCCCGGGAACAGGGCTTGAGCCGTTCGTTTTCCGGACCTGGCGCCGTGCCAAGCTGCAAATTGGTGCCGACCGCTCATCGCTTTAGGAATGCTGCATGTCCACCCCCACAGTCCGCGAACAATTCCTTGTTATCAGTGCCCTTGGCGCCAACCCAATGGAGCTGACTAACGTCCTGTGCCGCGCCAGCCACGAAAACCGCTGCGCTGTCGTGACTTCACGCCTGACCCGTCATGGCGAATGCTGTGCGCTCGTACTCGAGGTTTCCGGCAGTTGGGACGCCCTGGCCCGCCTGGAAGGCAGCCTGCCGATGCTGGCCAAGAAGTACGCCTTCACCGCCAACGTGGTACGCAGCGCCGCCCTGGAGAACCGTCCCCAGGCCCTGCCCTATGTGGCCTATGTCAGTTCGGCCTACCGTCCGGACATCATCAACGAGCTGTGCCAGTTCTTCATGGACCACCACGTCGAGCTGGAAAACCTGACCTGCGACACTTACCAGGCTCCACAGACCGGCGGCACCATGCTCAACGCCACCTTCACCGTGACGCTGCCGGCCGGCACCCAGATCAGTTGGCTGCGCGATCATTTCCTGGACTTCGCCGATGCGATGAACCTGGATGCCCTGATCGAACCGTGGCGCCCACAAAACCCAATGTAAGGAAGCGTTCATGGCCGTTGCCGTCGACCAACCGGTTACCGATTTCCAGGCTCCCGCCACCAGTGGGCAGACCATCAGCCTCGCCGCCCTCAGGGGCAAGCAGGTGGTGATCTATTTCTACCCCAAGGACAGCACGCCTGGCTGTACCACCGAAGGCCAGGGTTTTCGTGACCAGTATGCGCAGTTCCAGGCCGCCAATACCGAAGTGTTCGGCGTCTCCCGGGACAGCCTCAAGTCCCACGAGAACTTCAAGTGCAAACAGGAATTCCCGTTCGAACTGATCAGCGACAAGGACGAGGCCGTCTGCCAACTGTTCGACGTGATCAAGTTGAAAAAGCTCTATGGCAAGGAATACCTGGGCGTTGACCGCAGCACGTTCCTGATCGACAAGGACGGCGTGCTGCGCCAGGAATGGCGCGGCGTGAAGGTGCCGGGGCATGTGGACGCGGTGTTGGCGGCGGCCCAGGCATTGGAGAAGACCTGAAATCCTCCGTCGTCAATACTGGCGCCATCGTCGGAACCCTGCCCGGAGCGAGCTTGCTCCGGGCAGGGTTCCGACGATGAGACGATAAATCCCACTCTTATTACTCAAGCTACAACAACGGCGCCACAATCGGCTCCTTGCTCGGCCACGCATCCAGCACCGCCTTGATCAACGTCGCCAGGGGAATCGCAAAGAACACCCCCCAGAATCCCCACAGCCCGCCAAACAGCAGCACCGCGCAGATGATTGCCACCGGGTGCAGGTTCACCGCCTCGGAGAACAGCAACGGCACCAGCACGTTGCCATCGAGCGTCTGGATGATCCCGTAGACCGCCATCAGGTAAATGAACTGGTCGCTCCAGCCCCACTGGAACAGCGCAATCAACGCCACCGGCACGGTCACCACCACGGTGCCGACATAAGGCACCACCACCGAAATACCCACCAGCAATGCCAGCAGTGCGGCGTAGTTGAGTCCCAGGGCCACGAAGCCGATATACGTCACCGCTCCGCAAATGAAAATCTCGATGACCTTGCCGCGGATGTAGTTGGCAATCTGGAGATTCATTTCCTGGGCCACCCGGGTGATCAGCGTCCGCTCACGCGGCAGATAACCACTCACCCAACGTCCGATCATTTCCCGGTCCTTCAGGAAAAAGAACACCAGGATCGGCACCAGCACCAGGTAAATCATCATGTTGACCAACAGGGGCAGGCTGGACAGCGAAAACGTCAGCGCCCACTGGCCGAACTTGCCGATCTGGCCACGCAGCACTTCGATGGTCTGCAGCACCTGTTCATCGGACACCAGGTGTGGATAGCGCTCGGGCAAAAGCAGCAACAGGGACTGCCACTTGGCGAGCATCCCCGGCAATTCGTTGAACAAGGTCACCAACTGGTGCCAGAGCAACGGCACGACCACCACGATGAACACCACCAACAACCCCATGAACAAGGCGAACACCAACCCCACCGCCACGGTGCCCGGCAGGCGCAAACGCTCCAGCGTCGTGACCAGCCCTTGCATCAGGTACGCCAGCACCATGCCCGCCAGCACCGGTGCCAACATGCCTCCCAGGGTGAGCACGGCGGTAAAGGCCAGGAACAGCAGCACTGCCAGCACCACCGCCTCTTCGTCGGAGAAGTAGCGCTGGATCCAGTCGCGTAACACTTTGAACATTAAAAATCCTTAAGGGGAAGCCGTCGGTGATCAGGCTTTTTTCAGCCAATAGCGGTAGACGCCGTTATCGTCTTCTTCAAGCAGCAGCGTATGACCGGCCAATCGGGCAAAGGTGCGGAAGTCTCGCTGGGAACCCGCATCCGTGGCGGTCACCTTGAGCACAGCGCCGCTGGCCAGGCGATTGAGTTCCAGCTTGGCCTTGAGCAACGGCAGCGGACAGTTCAGGCCGCTGGCGTCCAGCTCGGCATCGTGGGCTACAGCATCGGACATTGTTTCACTCCGCAGCAGGTCATTGAGTGACCTAGAATATCTGGTCCCCGGCCTGGTGTCCGGATACATTAGAATCTTTGTCGACTAAGGCTTCGTGCATGACATTCCTGCGCCCTACCCTGCTGACGCTCGCCTGCCTGCTGGCCTCACCAGGCTTCGCCGACGACCTGCCGTCACTTGGCGACGCCAGCTCCGCCATTGTCTCGCCGGAACAGGAACACCAGTTGGGTCGCGCCTGGCTGGCCCTGCTGCGCAGCCAGGTTTCGCAGCTCAACGATCCGCAGCTCAAGGACTATGTTGAGTCCAGCGTCTACAAACTGGTGGAAACCAGCCAGGTCAACGACCGGCGACTGGAGTTCATCCTGATCAACAGTCCGCAGCTCAATGCCTTTGCCGCACCCGGCGGCATCGTCGGAGTCAACGGGGGCCTGTTTCTCAATGCACAGACCGAAGGCGAATACGCTTCGGTCATGGCCCACGAACTGGCGCACTTGTCGCAACGCCACTTCGCTCGCGGCGTGGAAGCCCAGCAGCGCATGCAGGTGCCCATGATGGCGGCACTGCTGACCGGCATCGTGCTCGCTGCCGCGGGTGGTGGTGACGCCGGGATCGCGGCGATTGCCGGGACCCAGGCCGCCGCGATCCAGGAACAACGGCGCTTCTCTCGCCAGAACGAACAGGAAGCCGACCGCATCGGCATCCAGAACCTGGAGAAGGCCGGCTACGACCCGCGCTCCATGCCGACCATGTTCGAACGCCTGATGCGCCAATACCGCTTCGACGCCCGGCCACCCGAATTCCTACTGACTCACCCGGTGACGGAATCGCGGATCGCCGATACCCGTAACCGTGCCGAACAGGCCAAGCCTGGCGGTATCGAAGACAGCATGCGCTATCAACTGATTCGCGCACGCGTACTGTTGACCTATGAAGAAACCCCGGGTCTGGGCGCCAAGCGCTTCCGCGCGCAATTGGATGAGAATCCGAAGAACGACGTGGCGCGCTATGGCCTGGCAATCGCCCAGATCAAGGGCGGCCAACTGAATGAAGCGCGAGAGAACCTCAAGCCGCTGCTGGCCAAATCGCCCAACGAAATCATCTATAACCTGGCCCAGGTGGACCTGGACATCACCAGCAACAAATTGGCCGACGCTCAATCGCGTGTGGACCGGATGCTGAGCCAGTACCCGGGCAACTACCCCCTCAACCAGGTGCGCGTCGACCTGCTGCTCAAGCAGAACCGCGCCGCCGACGCCGAGAAGGCCCTGGAAACCCTGCTCAAGAGCCGTCCGGACGATCCGGACGTTTGGTACATGGTGGCCGAGACCCGTGGCTTGTCGGGCAACATCATCGGCCTGCACCAGGCCCGTGCCGAATACTTCGCATTGGTGGGCGATTATCGCCAGGCCATCCAGCAACTGGATTTTGCCAAACGCCGCGCCGGCACCAACTTCCCGCTGTCATCACGCATCGATGCGCGGCAACGGGAGCTCATGGAGCAGGAGCGCATGGTCAAGGACATGATGGGCTGAGTAAGCGCCAGGTAATAAAAAACCGCCTCTCTGGAGGCGGTTTTTTATAGAGCCACTAACCGGTCATTCGGCCAGCTTGAAGGTGATGAAGCTTGCACGCCCCTGGCGCAGGACGCGCATCGACACCGAGCGATTCTTCGGCAATGCCTTGGCGATGTCGGTGAACTCCTTGGCCGAACCAATGGCCTGGTTGTTCAAGTGCGTGATGATGTCGCCAGGTTGCAAGCCGATCATGGCGGCAGGACCGTCCTGCACTTCCTTGATCACAACGCCGCCTGGCAGTTCCAGGGTACGTTTCTGTTCGTCGGTCAGTTCGACCACCGCCACACCGAGGCGGTTGCTGCTGCGCTCGACGTCGGATTTTGGCAGCGAATCCAACTCCTTGCTTTCTTCAGGAATGGCGCCGACAGTCAGCTCGACGTTCTTGCGCTTGCCTTCGCGGATCACTTCCAGATTGGCCTTGGCGCCCGCCTTGAGGGCTCCCACCAAGTGCGGCAGGTCGGCGGACATGACGATCGGCTGGCCATTGAGACTCAGGATCACATCACCCACTTGCAAGCCACCCTTGGCTGCCGGGCCACCGTCCTGGATCTGCGCCACCAGCGCACCGGCTGGCTTCTCCAGGCCGAACGACTCGGCCAGGTCCTTGTTCACTTCCTGGATGACCACGCCCAACCAGCCGCGACTGACCTTGCCCTCGCTTTTCAGTTGGCTGGAGACGTCCATGGCGACATCGATCGGAATCGCGAAAGACACGCCCATGAAGCCGCCCGAACGGGTGTAGATCTGGGAGTTGATCCCCACCACTTCGCCGGCGAGGTTGAACAGCGGGCCACCGGAGTTGCCCGGGTTGATCGGCACGTCGGTCTGGATGAACGGAACGTAGTTTTCGTTCGGCAGGCTACGGCCGATGGCGCTGACAATACCCTGGGTCACCGTATGGTCGAAGCCAAACGGCGAACCGATGGCGACCACCCACTGGCCGGCTTTCAGGTCCTGGGATTTGCCCAGCTTGAGCACCGGCAGATCCTTGCCCTCGATTTTCAACAGCGCCACGTCGGAACGCGGGTCGGTGCCGATCAGCTTGGCCTTGAGCTCACTGCGATCGGCCAGGCGGACCAGGATCTCGTCGGCGTCGGCAATCACGTGGTTGTTGGTCAGGATGTACCCGTCAGGCGAAATGATGAAGCCCGACCCCAACGATTGCGCTTCACGCTGGCGACCGCCACCGGGCGAACGTGGTTGCTGCGGCATCCCGCGCTCGAAGAACTCGCGCAGCATCGGCGGCAGGCCTTCCAGGTCGGGCATCTGCTGGTCCGATACACGACGATCCGGCAGCTTCTGGGTCGTACTGATGTTCACCACCGCGGGCGAGGCCTGCTCGACCAGTTGCGTGAAATCAGGCAACTCGACCGCCACCGCGGGAACGGCTTGGCCGAGCACCAGCACAGTGGCAAAAATGGAGAGATAGGTTTTCAAGCGTGGTATCGACATACGGCTCCCGTTACGACGAGCAGGGTTAAGCGATATGGATCAAGAAACACCGGGAAACGATACGCCGGTATTTTTGTTCCGGGAACAGACTAGGCCAGGGCCGAGCGGCTCTGACCTATAGAAAAAAAGCCGATTTTTTGCAAATGAAAATGCTGTCAGAAAGTTTCAGCATTTCGATCAAGCCCCGATGCCAGATGCCTTTCGCCCCATCGAATCACCCAAACGGCCCATTACTGAGCCGCCGTGACGTCGGAACGCATGGAGAGCGCAATCCGCTCCGCCGTGCCGATAGGAATCTCGCCAACCACCGTGACCATCATCTCGCCCTGCGGCGTCGTCAGTCGACGGGACACCGCCGCCGTCGGGCCGAGTTGCGTACGAGTGTCGGTGGCGCTCGCACCGTTCAGCGGCTCCAGGAAAACCGAGAAGCGAGCCAGGCCATCCTCGTACATGAGGCTATTGACCTCGGCCTTGGAGTCCGGATCCTTGCGCACGGCACTCGCGATCAGTTCGAAGCCCGGTGGCAGCCAGTCCGAGTGCCAGGCCGCTTTCGCCGTGACCGCTTTACTGGCATCCGGCGCGACCACCTTGCAATCGGCGCTGGCCTGCAGATCCTCGTCTGTCGGTGCGACGACATTCAAGCGCGTGAACTGGAATCGCTCTAGCAACTGGCCCTTGTCGTTGAGCAACAAAGACTTGAGCGGCAGGCCGGTTTCCTTGTCCACATGCAGCTCGAAGCCATAGCGATGCTGGTCCTTGGGTGTCAACGCAACAATGACCGCTTGACGCCCGGCCACGCGCGACTTGCCAATGACAGCAAGGTCATACCAGTTCTTGAGTTTTTGTGGATCGAGGGTGCGAGTGGTTCCGTCAGGCGTATTGCCCAGCCCCGCGATCAAGGAGCCGCTGACGCATTGAGTATGTCCATCAATGCGCAGGACTTCCTGTGCCGAGCCGTCAAGCTGGAGTAGCCGCTCACGGACCTTGCCATCCTGGACGCGATGCCAGATGTTATGAGTAGAAAAACTACCGTTGCGCTCGTAAACGAAAGTACCTTGAAAGCTCTGCTGCTGCTCGGCCTGGCCCAGACGACTCAACCAGTCCTGAGCTTCATCGGCATAGGCTGGGAGCACACACCAGCCACCCAGCAACAGCGTGAATAGAGGTATGGCGCGCAAAGGTTCCTTCCTTAACGGTTTTCCAGGCTGGCTGCACGGGCGTAAGGCAGTGCACTTTCAGTACCTTTCATGGCCGCCTGCTGGGCATGCTGGCGCAGATAGCTGGGCAGACGCTGGTCGTGCCAGCCTGGCTGGCCCTGCAGAACGCCGTTGACCATAGGGCCCGCGGTTTCCGAACCCTCGCTGTAGCCGGCCAGTACCGCCGGGCCCTTGACCTGTGGAGCGGCCAGGCTTGGCTGATTGGACTGCTGCGCCAACTGCACACCGGCAATCTCATCCTGGTTGTACAAACGCACGCCTGCCAACACGGCGACGGTGACCGAAGCGGCCACTGCCAGGCGACCGAGACTGCGCCATGGTCCGCGAGAAGCCTTCACCGGTGTCGCTTCGTCAGCCAATGCGGCAGAAACGGCCGCAGCGATATCCAGGCGCGGAAGCAACAGATCCTTGTGCATCACCGCCCGGGCAATCTGGTAACGAGCCCAGGTCTCGCGGGTTTCAACATCGTCGAAGGCATTGAGCACCCGACGCAATTCCAATTCGTCCGCTTCGTTATCCATCACTGCGGACAGCGATTCCTGCAGGGCTTCACGACTCATGGCGTTCCTCTCTTGGCTATCGCCGCTGTCTTTAGTTTTCCTGCAACAGCGGTTGCAGGGCTTTGTCGATGGCCTCCCGGGCGCGGAAGATCCGGGAGCGCACGGTACCCACCGGACACTGCATGACACTCGCAATGTCCTCGTAACTCAGACCGTCGAACTCACGTAAAGTTAAAGCCGTACGCAAATCTTCAGGCAATTGCTGGATGGTCCGATGGACAGTGCCCTCGATCTCATCCCGCAGCAATGCTCGCTCCGGTGATTCGAGATCCTTGAGGCCATGATCGCCATCGTAGAACTCGGCATCCTCCGAACTCACATCGCTATCCGGCGGCCGGCGGCCGCGTGAAACCAGATAGTTTTTCGCCGTGTTAATGGCGATGCGGTAAAGCCACGTGTAGAACGCGCTGTCCCCGCGAAAATTTCCCAGCGCCCGGAATGCCTTGATGAAGGCTTCCTGAGCGACATCCTGGGCTTCATGGGTGTCGTGCACGAAACGCACGATCAACCCGAGAATTTTGTGCTGGTATTTCAGCACTAGCAGATCGAACGCTCGCTTGTCGCCGCGTTGAACGCGCTCGACCAGCTGCTGATCCTCTTCCTGGGTTAGCATGAACACTCCTCGATAAGCTCGAAGGAGGCTTGCAGTACTAAACGACCGGGCTTGCAAACATAGACTCGGGCTTTTCGCAAAAGTTCTCCCCCTTTCAAGCAAGTTTCCGGCGCGCGCTGATCCTGGCACGCACGAAAAACGCAGCACGAGACACCCCGGCTGCGCGAATAATCTGTCACCGGGCCTGCGGGCGGATTTCCAACGAAATCCAGCACCAACCCGACTCTGCTCCCTTCTGCAGACAACCGTCTATTGAACGTAGGCGCTTGGCAAAAGTTCCCACTACTTGTAGCTCTTCGAAACGAATATTGAGCAACCGTGATGAGATAAACCGCGTTTTATCCTTGAAACGGCCATCTCATCGCCTGCCCGACAAAATCGTGATCCGACGAAGCGTCTCGCTTTTCTGTCACGCTGGTTTCACATTGCCATGAATGCCCGGCTATTGTGCCGCTCCCCCCCTCTATATACTAGTGGGCTGCATGGCTGCCTGACCCGTTGAAACGGATATCTCGCGCCCACCCCGACCCGGGTCGCCTTGAGCGGAAACTATTCGAATGAGCCAACAGTTCCAACACGATGTTCTGGTCATCGGCAGCGGCGCCGCCGGATTGAGCCTTGCCCTGACCTTGCCGGAGCACCTGCGCATTGCCGTTTTGAGCAAGGGTGACCTGGCCAACGGTTCGACCTTCTGGGCCCAAGGCGGCGTAGCGGCCGTCCTGGACGATACCGACACCATTGAATCCCATGTCGAAGACACCCTCAATGCCGGTGGTGGCTTGTGCGACCAGCAAGCGGTGCGCTTCACCGTCGAGCACAGCAGGGAAGCCATCCAGTGGCTGATCGACCAGGGCGTGCCGTTCACCCGTGACGAGCAATCGGCAACGGAAGACGGTGGCTTCGAGTTTCACCTGACCCGCGAAGGCGGCCATAGCCATCGGCGCATCATCCATGCGGCCGATGCTACCGGCGCGGCGATCTTCAAGACGCTGCTGGCCCAGGCACGCAAGCGGCCCAACATCGAACTGCTGGAACAGCGCGTCGCCATCGACCTGATCACCGAAAAACGCCTGGGCCTGGACGGCGATCGCTGCCTTGGCGCCTACGTGCTCAACCGAGGTACCGGCGAAGTCGACACCTATGGCGCGCGCTTCGTGATCCTGGCTTCCGGCGGTGCAGCCAAGGTCTACCTCTATACCAGCAACCCCGACGGCGCCTGTGGCGATGGCATTGCCATGGCCTGGCGTTCGGGCTGCCGGGTGGCGAACCTGGAGTTCAATCAGTTCCACCCCACCTGCCTGTATCACCCGCAGGCCAAGAGTTTCCTGGTGACCGAGGCCCTGCGCGGTGAAGGTGCCCACCTCAAGCTCCCCAATGGCGAGCGCTTCATGCCACGTTTCGACCCCCGGGCGGAACTGGCGCCGCGGGACATCGTCGCCCGGGCCATCGACCATGAAATGAAGCGCCTGGGCATCGATTGCGTCTACCTGGACATCAGCCACAAGCCAGCGGCATTCATCAAGAGTCATTTCCCGACGGTGTACGAACGCTGCCTGGAATTCTCCATCGACATTACCCGGGAACCGATTCCGGTGGTCCCGGCGGCCCATTACACCTGCGGCGGCGTGATGGTCGACCAACAGGGCCGCACCGACGTACCAGGCCTGTACGCGATCGGCGAAACCAGTTTCACCGGCCTGCACGGCGCCAACCGCATGGCCAGCAATTCGCTCCTGGAATGTTTCGTCTACGCTCGCTCGGCGGCAACGGACATTCTGGAACAACTGCCACAGGTCAGTGTTCCCGCCGCCCTGCCCTGCTGGGACGCCAGCCAGGTCACCGACTCGGACGAGGATGTGATCATTGCGCACAACTGGGACGAACTGCGGCGTTTCATGTGGGACTATGTCGGCATCGTGCGCACCAACAAGCGGCTGCAACGGGCTCAACACCGGGTGCGCTTGTTGCTGGATGAAATCGACGAGTTCTACAGCAACTACAAGGTCAGCCGAGACCTGATCGAGCTGCGCAACCTGGCGCAGGTGGCAGACCTCATGATCCGCTCCGCGATGGAACGCAAGGAATCACGGGGCCTGCACTACACTCTCGACTACCCTGAGACACTGAAGGAGGCTAAGGATACGATCCTTGTGCCGCCCTTGTGAGGCAGGTTTAGGGCACTGACGATAACAGCACTTGTGACACCAAGCTAACACTTTCTTTGCCCAGGAGAGCCTTGCTGCGGCGCTTTCCTGAGTAATCCGAAGGGGCATATGGGGGGAGTCCGTGCGCAAAGTTGCGATGAGATGGGGTCTCGGAATTTTGTCCCCATTTTTCAAAGCCCCATTTAGCAGGCCACAATACCCTACAAAAATAGTAAGGTATTCGAAAAGAAAGCCCCGAGGCCCTCATTAGGATCTCAGAGCTTCATCAGAAGGTATCCGCCGACTGCCGGCATGTGGATATGGATGGGTCTGTCAGAGCAGACTTTTAGGTCGGACGGCCCAAGGCTTTCCGAGGGCTCACTCCTTTCTTCATGCGAGTCGGGAAACTTGGATGGCTTCAAGCAGGCTTCGCACAGTAGTGATCGGAGGTATGTTGGAAGCCTGGGCCATCAATAATACTGCTGACCTGCATTACGCTGCCTCTTGGCTTCTGCGCGGAACTGACGGCTCACTTTCCGACGCTCCTTTTGCTCACGGCTCAACGTGCGGCCTCGGTTGAGGCTCCGTAGTATCTGGTTGCGTTCTTGGTTCTCATTGAGCATTCGCTCAAGGATCGAGGAGCTGTGCAGCCGACCGGAGTCATGCATGATCTTGGCGACTACTCGGGCTACCTCTGGGCTTTCAAGGATCGCCTCGAAGGCATCGAAGACCGTATCTTTGAATTCAGGAGACACCCAGGCGGCATACTCAATGACCGCCCTTTTGGTCGCCCAAGTTCCTCCAAGACGTCCCTGCTTACTATGCAAAAATTGCAGAGTTACCAGACGCTGCGCTTCCTTGGTTCGCCACTGACTTGGAGACTTGTTGGCATCCAATTTCAGGGCTTTCCATATCTCGATAAGGTCCCACTTGCCAGCATTGTTCGATTTGAATGGGTGACCTTCGATTATGACGATGTGCCCAGCGTGCTTATGAGTGATGTCGATGTTCATTTGTCGTTTTTCCTTTTGTTTGCCCCCTGCGTTCGCTCCCAATGACCGGCACACGGGCCCACGACAATGGGACCGGTATTGGCGCAAGGAGCAAACAGAAAGACCGTGTTCTTAGACTGCCCAGCGATGGACAAAGAGGTGACGAGAAGAGAATCGAAAGACCCAAGGAAATCAGGAATCGCGGTCTGACAAGACCCGTCCCAACTATGAGACCTCTCAGAGAGGAGAGTGGAACCTAAAGATACCTAAGAGATTTAATTGCTTGTTTCACAAGACAATTATTTGATTCCTCAGGAAATCTTTAAGTTCTTAAGCCCCCCCTGTTCTCGTGGTCAGTCCGAGCGCCCCCAATTCTCGAAAAGGCCCAAGGTCATCCGAAAAGGACACAGAGCGAAACACCACGATACGCCTGTCTGCCTTAGGCTCGGGCTCATCAGCTCCCGATTGTCCTCCGATTGTCCGACTTGGCTTGCCCGTGATGGCAGCGACTGGCGAAGAACAAGAAGGCGACCCGAGCGGGTCAGCAGAGGCCAACCTTGAGAGCTGGCATTGAGAAACTGAAGGGCCGCATGATGATCCATGCGGGCTTATCTTCGTGTATCCCTTAAAGTGAGGGTTTTTAAATCCCCTGTTGTCTGCCTGCAAAGCCTCCGGGTAATCTCGTGGACCGGATGACCGGATGACCGGATAGACAAGGAAGCACATGACATCTCTTGCCGAAGCTGTCACCGCGCTGGTGATGCTCTGGATGTTTGGGGCCATAGCTAAAGAAGCATGGTGGGACAAACGACCACAGATCGCGCGCAGGATTAAGGACGAAAAGCTGGGAAGAACTCTACGTTGCTTGGCTGAAGAAAGGGCGAAAGCCAGAACCCACTTCAGCTCGGGCTCGATGCCTGAGGACCTTTACCTAAGGAGACTGAAAGAGTTGCAGTCATGCGAGGAAATCGCTTGGCTGGATAGCCGATAGTTACCGCTTGATCTCCACGCCTTGAGACTCGGCAAGTTTCTGCATGAAGAACTGGGTGGCCGGATCGTTGGGGACGAACTGCTTGAGGGCGTTGTACATCCCTGTGCGGTGACCCTGAAGGTCATCCCTGCGATCTCCCCGGAGCAAATGGATTGCCCCGTTGGCAGCCTGGGCGCCGTTGCCGATCACACCCGCAGCCGGGATCTGTTCACCCACACGGCCCATGAAGCCGGTCATGAGGTCAGACTGAAGGGGACTGAACTTGATGGGCTTGTCCCCCTGCTTCTCCTTGGGTTCACGCGGAAGGATCGAGGTGCGCACCATCGCGGCCTGATCGTATCCAAAGGGGGCCGTGAAGAAGTTGAGGACACCCAGAGGCGCCCCTACGTGGGAGCTGCGGGAGATCCCTGCATACGCCAGCATTCCAGGGGTCATCGCTTTATCGAGGTACTCCTTGCGAGCCCGGTCGGGCATAGCCAAAGCATTTAACTGGACTCGCGCCACATAGTAGCCAGTAGCCAGACCGAGAGACACAAGGACCAGAAGGCCCTGGTCGAGTGCCTGTCCGTTGCGGGTGGCCTCTGCCCAGCCACGAATGACACGAGCATTGAGTGACTTCAGGACGAACCGTTTGAACTGAAGGGCCATGTCCCAATAGGCGCTCCCAGCCTTCATAGAGGCTGAGGACATCTTATGAGGTCGCAGCATTGTTTCATCAGCGATCCGGTCCCCAAGGCGCCACAGGTCCATCGAGCGGGTATCAGCGGCCAGCTTCTCGGCGTTCTCAATGCGCCACTTGCCGGACTCTGGGTCCTGCCTGAAGTGCTTCTTGATGAGCGACTGAATGCCCTTGAATTGCTCAGGGGTAATGGACGCCGAACGGAGCCTCTCCGGGCTGTAGAGGGTCGAGGCCGTCTTGTTCAGGGTATGGTCGATGAGGTCAACCATGAGGCCCTGACGGCCAGCGTCCAGGATGTAGTTACCGGACTCACGGAGGAGCCAAGTAAACGGGGACCTTGCGGCCACTTCGCCTGTAGCCCACTTGATGGACCCTGCTACCTGGGAAGCTGCAAGGCTGCTGGTCTGCCGAAGGCGATCCACAATGTCCTGGCGGGTTGGACGCAAGATGTCATCCAGTTCTCGCCCGAAGATCAAGCCGTGCATCTGCTTGATATCCGCAGGCTCCAGCTTCTCCTTGGCTGTCGCCCAGCGCTTGAGCACAGGGATGCCCTTGAGGAGCATCTTCTGGTGACCCTTGACGATGATACTGGCTGCCTCGGTGAAGTTCTGGATGCCCATATAGGCGTTCTTGGTCGTGAACCCAATGTCGTTCAAGGACCGCGCAACCGTGGCCCAGGCGTCATCAGGATCTCTACGAGCCCGACCTGTGAACATCTTCAAGGCTTCCATGAGTGCATTGGATTCAATCGCTAAATCTGAGTCGAGCGACTCGCCTTTGCCCCGCATCTTGGTAGCCATGTCCTTAATCTGCTTCGTGGTCTTCCCAGTGCCGCCCATCAGGGCCACGTCACCGTTAACCCTGCGGTCGTACTGAGGGACCACTCGCATGATGTCGAACTCACGGAGATCGTTCACGGAAAACAGGGAGCCGTCCGGGAGGTTGATCTCCACGTCCGAATCGAACAGGTTCCTGGCTTCGAGGTAGTCGTTGTTCTCAATGCCAACCCAGTCGTCCAAGTGTTCATCCAAGAGGGAGCTACGGTTGAACTGCTCGGTCTGAGCGATACCCTTGGCCTTGTCGTTAGCGTACTTGGCGACCGCCTCACGGATGGCCTCAGGTGTCATTGGGGTTTCCCCGGCTCGCTCTTGGATCATCTTATCGACCCGAGCACGGACCTCAGGGCGCTTCATGTAGCTCGCCAGCCAGGACCGTGAGATCGCTTCCTGAAGGGCCTCCCCGCTGCCCAGGCGCCGGATCATTTCCTGCTTCGCGGCTGTGCTGTAGCGTTGCGGGTAGTAGGAACCAGCGTGACGGGTTTCTTCGAGAAGACTCTTGGCACTCAAGTTGCCGAACTGCCCAGGGTTCTCGATGTAGTCCCATTTCTGCGTCATATGGTCCCGCAGCTCATTGAGAAGCTGGGTCTCCGCAGGGGTCAGCTTGACCTTACTTGCGCCGTTGGACTCCATGGCCTCAACGATTCGACGGCTTGCGGTCTCCCGCTTACCTGCTGAAGTTCCATCCTGGGCTCGCCAGTAAGGATCCTTCAGGATCTCATCGAACCGCTCAGAGAACGCATTGTGGGCCACATTGTCCTGGGACCGAAGGCGCTCAACGATGTCCGAGGCGGTAGCCCCGAACTTGCCATTGGAGCCGGTCTGGTAGCCCGTGGTGGACCTGAAGAGATCGTAGGCCAACCCACGGATCTCAGGGTTTTCCGAGTACGCAAGCTTGAATCCAATCTCCGTTTCCCCGCCCAGCTTGAACCCAGGGTTGGCCCGGTTGCCGAATGGGTCGAGGTCCTTGAAGGTCTCCAGGGTCTTGGGGTTGATCGGGTTGCCACCACTCAGGATCGAACCTTCAGCAGTGCGGGCAGCCTCGGGATCGAAAGGAACATCCATGTAGCGCCCTGCCGGGCTCTCCTTGATCTCCTCGCCATCCCGGAAGGGCATCCCTGATGGATCCTCACCGTCCGCCAAGCGCGCAGCCTCACGCATCTGAAGCCGTCGAATGGATCCCTTGAGCGGTGCCTCTGGATTGGGTAACTGCAACTGGCCGAGCATGCCTTCCAGGGAGTCCGCCTCAAGCCGAGGAAGATCGTGGGCTATGCCCGTGGGTCCACCTTCCGGGCCCAGGAGTTCACCCTCAAGCGGCCCTGGGCCATCCCAAGAGTTCCTTGCCGGTCGGGCCCCGAGGAGCCCATTGAGGACTCCACCGAACGCCGCACCACCAGCAATTGCCATCCCCAGGTGTTCCTCCCGGCCCGAAGCCTTAGCGGCACCGTGCTCCGAAAGACCACCCAAGGCGCCACCGGCCAACGCACCGCCAGCCAAGCGGGCCCCAAGGTTCCCTGCTGCGGCCTTACCTGGGGACACGTAGCTCCAGGGGTCGAGGGGAATGCCAGCAGCACCACCCAATAGCTGGGCCCCTAAGCCCGCCCCTTCGGCCTGAGCGGATAGCTCTTGGTTTCGGAGGGCCAGCGCGACGTTACTCTCGAAGTCCTGCTTGCGGCCCCGAAGGACCACATCGTAGAACTGAGGGTCAAGCTTCGAGTTCCTGAGGTTCTCGTAGTCGGACTCCTCCCAGCGCTCCAGACGACCACCTTCGAAGGGGTCGTTAAACACATCCCGAGCCATCTGATAAGCCGACATGAAGTCTGCATCCTGGGCGCCTTGGGAGGCTGCTCGGATCATCACGCCAATCTGGGAGTTCTGGATAGCCTCATCGGCGGTCTCGCCCAGCTTGTAGAACAGCTTATCCGGGTCGGTCTCTTCGGTCTTGCCGGTGGTAGCGTACAGCTCCTGGGCAAAGGTTGGGGCCTTAGGAGCGACGTCCTTGCCCTGAAAACCGAAGGAGGCAAGGGTATCCGGGACGTTCCCCGGAGTCGCCTTAGGTTGAGCCTCCAGTCCAGCGGGAGCCTCAAACCCGCCTGCTGGCTTTACGAAACCATCCAGCTCGGCCTTCTTGCCGGTGTTGGTCACGTCCATGAGCTTGCGCATGTAGTTCAAGCCTTCCTCGCTGACCCCGGAGAAGTCCCCACGGTCATACGCTTGGAGCTGGGGAGAACCTTTCGGTCCTGCCCCTTGGTTGTACATCAGGAGGGCCTTGAGCTGATCGCCACCGGCCATCTTGATATTGTCCTTCATGTGCCGAGCGGCAGCCTCGATGGACTTAGCGGGATCGAAAAAATCCTCGTCGTGCTCCAGGCCATACGCCAACCCAGTGGCTCGGGTCATCTGTGCGAGACCACGGGGGCCGGTGGGGCTCACCGCTTTGGGGTTGAAGGAGGACTCCAGGAAAATTTGCTTGTGTAGGAGATCGTAAGGAACCCCTTGTTGCTCCGAGGCGGCCTGAATGAGCGAGTCATACGGTCCACCCTCGGCCTTGATCTTGTCGTAGTCGCGGAGTTGTTGCATGTCGTGGCCCTCAATGGTTGTGTGTCTTCTTTCCAGTGAGGGCTTTTACTTGGGACTCTCATAAGTGAGTGTTTCTGCAAGCCTCGGAGAGGGCCTTGGTGAAGCGATCCGGCAAACCAATAGCAAAAACCTCAGGTGCCATCCAGAACGTGCGTTGCAACGCATTCTGGCCCGCGAGGTTTTTTGGTTACTTGGAAGAAAATTCAGGCAGGAATATCTAAAAGATGGCTTTTCAGTCAGCATATGGCGCTTATGCCAAACAATTGATGAACTTTGCGCGCTTCATGACCCGTTCCGATGCGATCTGGTCAAGGTAAGGCTCAGCCAGTTCAATATAGAGGCGCTTTTGGAAACCAGCAGGATCACACACTGCGACTGCCGCCTGCCCCTCGTATGGGCTGGGCTCTGGGGTCGCTTTGAGTGAGGAGTTTTGGAGCCCTGCTATGACATCCTTGAGACTGCGGACCTCCCCGGTCAGCTCAGCGAGGGCCTGATGTAGCGCTGCGAACTCCCCGGAGAACTGAAGGGCCTCGGGTGTCTCGCTCTCGTTGACGTTGTAGGAGCCAGTCTTTCGGATAGCTGGGAGGACCTCTTCGGTGACCCACTTACGGAATGGCTCGGACTGCGGAGCGTGGCCCCGAAGGAGCATTTGGTAGGTGTCAGGCTCAGTCAACAAGCTCGTCGTCGAATGGAAGGCGCGCCCATTCTCAGCCTTGGGAATATCCTGTACATGATCTGTGTACGGGACGAACACCTCTCCAATAGAGAGCCTAACCTTGCAGTGCTTACTGGCCTTGAAGTTACCAACTGTTGATCGGTGATTTACCAATCCCGCAGCCCTTGCAACCTGTGTGGCGATGAACAGAATGTCATGCTCAGGATGCCCTATCAGGATGTCCAAATCGACGCCCATAAAGCTCTGCTTAACAAACTTCATACAGCTACCTCGATCCGGCCCACGATATCGGACAGCTTGTAGATGTAGATGAGGGAGCCGAGGTTGACTGTGAGCGTCCCTGAAGCCCCGGTGTCAATGCTGTAGGTCAGCACCTCATTACCGCTCGGTGCATGGAAGGTGGACTTGGGTGCGTCTGACTGAGGCACCGTACAGAAGAACTTGATCGACCGAGCAGAGGTTGCTTTCTGGTACTTTTGCCGCTTGGATCTTTGGTTAGGTCTATCAAGCCCTGATAGCCCTTGCGCGTCGGTCGGCAGACTAACCGAGGGAATATCGATCAGTGTTGCTATTCCACTCCCAGCACCATGGGACCGCCGCGCCTGAGTGCCCCATGTGGCCGGGGCTTTCAAACCCGCCGCCCTTGCGCTCCATGTAGCAATGAACAGAACGTCGTGCGCTGGATGCCCAGCCCAAAGCATCTTAGGGAGACTGGCCGATAATTTATCAGTCAATGTCGAAAGCGATACCCCGCACCTGTGGTATTTGCGCGAATAGGCTACCGACGTGAAAGAGGCCGCAGGCTTCTGGGCGGCCCCTACACGAATCATGTAGGGCAAAGATACAATTTTCTTGTATCTCTTGGATCGTTCGGCAGACCTACCCAGCCTTGGGCAAACAAAAGGGCCATCCGTTAAGGCCGACCCTTCGTTTTAAACAATCAGGTAGTAACTATTTGCAGCTCTGGACGGGACTTGGCGCGACCATTCAGAATAACTCAGGAGGCGTTCTTCTCGCCCCATCGCCATGTTCCCACAAGATCTGCGGGCCACCTGCCGAACCGTTGATACTCCGAACGCGCCATCTCCTCACGCACTGTGAGACGCTGAAGATCATCTGCCATTTTCAGCATGCGGATTACCCACGGCATATACCCAATGCCTGCGGGGACGATGCCAGCCTTCAAACCAACAGGCTTCTCTACGGCATGCAAGCGATAGCCGTAGACATCGAACGGAAAGGAAGTTACAGCGCGGACAGTTGTCGGGAGTTGGACAAGTGCGTTCATGGTTGGCCTCGTTACATTAGCGTTATGTTGGGTCGTTAGGCTTCGGGAAATTGGTTGTCCGACTTCTCAAATACTTTCCTTAGAACATCTGCCAGTCTCTCAACGCTCACCCGCTGCCCTCCCCCGTAAAGGTCAAATGTAATCGACTGCGAACTATGCCCAAGGATGCCTTGAGCCGTAGTCAATTGAACTTCATGCTCCTTCAGCAACGATGCCAACGAATGGCGCAAAGAGTGGAACGTCAGGGACCCACCCGCCTTGGTCTGGAGGACCTTTCGGATCACTGCCGCAAGGGCCTGACCGACATATTCAGACCTGACATTGAATATACGGCCATCCTTAGGTGCCCCATTGATAAATCCCAGGAAGGCCCCCAAGTCGAACCCGTATGCGCCATCGATAAGGGGCACGACACGTACGGAATGCTTGTTCTTCAGTGATTTACCGTCATCGGTGTTGAGATCAATAACCCAGGTGGAACCAATCTCACGGACATCAGCATTGCGGAGCTGGCTGATTTCATTGAGGCGCGCTCCAGTTATCACGGCCAGACTCAAGGCCCAACGCTCCCAGGAGGACACGGGGAGACCATTGACATACGCCATGAGCTGACGCACCTGCTCCTGGGTAAATGCCTCTCGGCTACTCTCAGAACCCCTTGCGATCTTCAGTTTCTTGTCGAAGGTTTTCTCCAGATAGCCGTTATTCACTCCCCAGGCCAGAACCGTGGAAAGACGGGTTAGGAGTTTATTGACGGTCGAAACCTTACGACCTTCACCCAGCTTGCCCCGCATGCCTATTAGGTCTGCCCTGGTGTGCCTTCTCAAGTCCAATGGGCCCAATGCATCGACCAACTGGCGGCAAGAAGTCTTGATGTCTTTCAAGGTGCTATCCCGGAGACTGCTTTCTTGTTCCGCCATGTAGAGGCCCGCAAGGGCTTCAAACGTCAATGCAGGCTCGCCCTTCGAGCGACGGCTATTAGTGCGATCTTTGGAGGCACCTACAGATAGGGACAGGGAATCAAGACCCTCCCTATGAGAGGTAAGCGGCCTATTCATTTCATCTATGAGCCCCACAAGGCCCCTGGGGTCCCCCAATACACGATCCTGAGCTGCGCGCATTATCTGACGGCTCAAGGTGACCGCCTGGGCCTGCGCATGGGTTAACGCTGAAGTGACCGCAATACGGTAGAGGTCCTCTTGGACATCCGAGTAGACCAGCCCCATTGAATCCATGCGCTCCCACTCCGTAGGGGTCGCCAGGATGTCCTCCGCGATGTCCTTGAGGTGATCTCGCAGCTCCTCCCAAGTGGCCTCAGGCCTGTCGAGGTGAAACCGTCTCAGGGTGGTCTGTATCTGCTTACTTAGAGCCATTGCCTTGGGTCTGTCCGATGTCCGTAGTGAAAGCGTGTAGCTTAAAGCGTTCGAGCCTTTCGGTCTGACTCGAAGGTAATAGATTCCTGCTCGACGATAATGCCAAGGCTTGGAGAGCTGAATTTTGAACGGGGTTCTTGCAGGTGCGGCGGCTGATGGTTGAAGCATGGGCTGTAACCCTTCTGTTACTTGGGTTTGAGCCTCACAAGTGCAGCGTCCTACAGCAACTACAAGGTCAGCCGAGACCTGATCGAGCTGCGCAACCTGGCGCAGGTGGCCGAACTGATGATCCGCTCGGCCATGGAGCGCAAGGAAAGCCGGGGCCTGCATTACACCCTCGACTACCCGGGCCTGCTGCCCGAGGCCCTTGACACTATTCTGGTGCCGCCCACCTACGCCGGCTGAATCTGAGCCGCACCCGCAGGCGCCGATGAACATCCGGCGCCAGCGCGTCGCGGGGCACGCACAGCGAGCGGACCCGTCGCTCACCGGACAGGCGAAAGCGCAACACGATGATCAAGGGCAGCGCCAGGCTGTCAGGACGCAGTTGCACCGTTTGCCAGCCCCCGCCGTTGTTCAACAACTGCCAGCCCTTGGCATCGCGACGTAACCCGCAGAACGCCTGGCGATGGGTCAGCAATATCTGGCGCGGTATCGTCCAGGCACCATGGACCAAGCAAAGGGCAACGCCCAGCACTGCGAGCCAGGAAGGAACGGCCAATGCCAACAACACCACCAGGGCGAGCCCCTGGGCCAGAAGATAGGCCGCCAGCAGTTGCCCGGAGGCTTGCCAGCGGCATTCGAAGCGATTACTTGGGCTGGACACGGTCCAGGATCATCCGGACCATGCGCTGTAGCTCAGGGTCTTCGGATTCGCTGCGCTCCATGAACCAGCCGAACATGTCCTGGTCTTCGCACTCAAGCAGGCGCACGTAGCACGCACGGTCCACTTCATTCAGATGGGGGTAGACCTCTTTCACGAATGGCACCAGCAACACGTCCAGCTCAAGCATGCCGCGGCGGCTGTGCCAGTAGAGGCGATTCAGTTCAACATCTTCGACCATGGAGCGCTCCTCAAATAGAGCGCAAGTATACAGCCCCAGCCGCGGCGCAACAGACCGCTTTGTTCGGTCACCGCCGATCCTTTGTGAACTACCCATTTCAAGGGCGCGCCCTTATGATGTCCACCAGACTTTTTATCCTGCGATGACCCATGGCTGATTCCGCTTTTTTCTGCACCCTGTCCCACGAAGGCGTTCTTGCAGTCCGCGGCGTGGATGCCGGCAAATTCCTGCAAGGTCAATTGACCTGCAACCTCAACTACCTGAGCGACACCCAGGCCAGCCTCGGCGCCCGCTGTACCCAGAAGGGGCGGATGCAATCGAGTTTCCGCATCCTGCTCGAAGGTGACGGCGTATTGTTGGCCATGGCCAGCCCATTGCTCGAACCGCAGTTGGCGGACCTGAAGAAATACTCCGTGTTCTCCAAATCCAAGCTCACCGATGAAAGCGCCGCCTGGGTTCGTTTCGGCCTGGAAAATGCCGACAAGGTGCTGATCGGCCTGGGTCTTGACCTGCCGGCAGATGCCGACAGCGTGGTTCGCCATCAAGCCTTGATCGCCATTCGCGTTTCCCCTGGCCGCGCCGAATTGTGGGCGCCCGCCGACCAGGCCGATGCATTGAAAAACCAGCTGCGCGCCGAACTCGCCGAGGTGGACCTGAACCCGTGGCTGCTCGGCCAGGTCCGTGCCGGGATCGGCCAGGTCATGCCGGCCACACGCGAACTGTTCATCCCGCAGATGCTCAACCTGCAAGCCGTCGGCGGCGTGAGCTTCAAGAAAGGCTGCTACACCGGCCAGGAAATCGTCGCCCGCATGCAGTACCTGGGCAAGCTCAAGCGGCGCCTTTATCGCCTGCAACTGGACGCCAACGAGCTGCCGGAACCCGGCACCGCCCTGTTTTCCCCCACCCATGCCAGTTCCATCGGCGAAGTGGTGATTGCAGCCCGTGCCGAGTCACACATCGAGCTGCTGGCGGTGTTGCAAGCCGAAGCGGTGGAAGATGGCGACCTGCACCTCGGCACCCTGGAAGGCCCGGCCTTGCAACTGTTGGAACTGCCTTACGAACTGGACCGCGACCGCGAAATCCAGCGCTGATCGCAGCATTTATCGCAACACCCTAGAGAATGTAAATGAGCGATTTGGCGGAAAAGGTCCAACGGGATTTGGTGGAGGCCATCGATAACGATGACCTGGTCCTACCAACGTTACCGGAAGTGGCCCTACAGATTCGCCGGGCCGCCGAAGACCCGGAAATCAGTGTCAGCAACCTGAGCAAAGTCATCGGCCGGGACACGGCGCTGTCGGCTCGCCTGATAAAAGTGGTCAACAGCCCCCTGCTCCGCGCCACCCAGGAAGTCACTGACCTGCACACGGCGATCACCCGACTGGGGGTCAACTACAGCAGCAACCTGGCCATCGGCCTGGTGATGGAGCAGATTTTCCACGCCCGTTCCGAGGTCGTGGAACAGAAGATGCGCGAGGTTTGGCGCAAAAGCCTGCAGATCGCCGGCGTCAGCTACGCGTTGTGCCGTGGCTACACGCAACTCAAGCCCGACCAGGCCGCACTGGGCGGGCTGGTGCATCAGATCGGCGTGCTGCCGATCCTGACGTACGCGCAAGACAACAATGAATTGCTGTCGGATCCGGTCAGCCTCAACCATGTCATCGAAACGATCCATCCCGTACTCGGAGACAAATTGCTCAGCGTCTGGGAGTTTCCGGAACGGCTGGTGAAGCTTCCGGGGCAGTATCAGGACCTATCCCGGAATTCGAAGCAGCTCGACTATGTCGACCTGGTGCAGGTCGCCGCGCTGCTTTGCTACAAGGACACTGACCACCCCTTCAGCCGGGTCGACCTGTTCGCCGTGCCGGCCTTCAGGAAGCTGGGCATCGACCCGGATAACAAGGATCGGTGCGCGGATATCGAAGAAGCACGGTCGATGTTCTATTAAGCAGCCCAGGCCGACAGCCAATGAACGTGAGCAGCCACAACATGTGGCTCAAGGACTTGTGGGAGCAAAGCTTGCTCGCGAAACAGGCGCCTCGGTCTCGCCAAAGACCGCATCGCTGCCATCGCGGGCAAGCCTTGCTCCCACAAGTCAGTCTGAGTTGGGGGTAAAGCTCACCCGCACCTTCAACCCACGTTCTTGCCCGTCGTGCAGGCTGATCTGGGCCAGGTGCGCACGGCAGATTTCCCCGACGATCGCCAACCCCAGCCCCGAACCGGCCACTTGCTGGTTGCGTCGATAAAAGCGCTCGAACACCCGCTCCCGTTCATGCGACGGAATACCGGGCCCATCATCCTCGACTTCCAGCACCGCCGGCGCGCAGACCCGCAGGATCACGTTGCCTCCCGAGGGCGTGTGGGCCAAGGCGTTGTCCACCAGATTGCTCAGCAGTTCGTTCAACAAGGTCGGCTCACCCCGCAGCCAGACCGGTTCGTCGGCCTCCAGGGCCAGCGCCACGCCGCGCGCGTGGGCCAGCGGGGCCATGGCCATGCCCAATTCCCGGGCCAACTGGCTCAGATCGAGCAGTTGCGCACCGCCCTCGGCGATGGCCCGGGCACCGTTTTCCACGCGCGCCATGGACAACAGCTGGTTGGCCAGGTGGGTCAGCCGGTCCGTACCTTGGGCCGCGGTTTCCAGGGTTTCCCGCCAAACCGCCGGTTCACTGGCGCGCAAGCCCAACTCAAGACGGGCCTTGAGCGCGGCCAGGGGCGTGCGCAACTCATGGGCCGCATCGGCAATGAATTGCGCCTGGCGCTCGAACTGCACGCGCAGGCGTTCGGTGAAATGGTTGAGCGCACGCACCAGTGGCCAGAGTTCACGCTGCACCTCCACCAGCGGCAACGCACGCAAATCATCCGATTGACGCTCCTCCACCGCGGTGCGCAACCGTTCCAGCGGCCGCAGTGCGGCACTGACGGCGAACCACACCAGCAGCAACGCTCCAACTGCCAGCATACCCAGGCGCAACAACGTATCGGCCATCAGGCTACGGGCCATGCGAACCCGCGCCTCCTCGGTTTCCGCCACGCGAATTTCCGCCATGCCATTCATGTTTGGCTCGCTCACCGCCTTGAGCAGGCTCACCACCCGTACGTCTTGCCCCTGGTATTGGGCATTGTAGAAGCGCGCCAGGGCCGGGTAATCGTCCGTGCGTGGTGTGCCCGGCGGCGGACCGGGAAGGTTTTCGTAGCCGGAGATCAACTGCTTGTTGATGTCATTGACCTGGTAATAGATGCGCCCGGCGCTGTCGTAGGCGAAGGTGTCCAGGGCCACATACGGCACATCCGCGCTGAGGCTGCCGTCGCGCTGCGAAAGACCGGCGGCGATGGTCCTGGCCGAAGCCAGCAGGGTTCGGTCGTACGCGGTGTCCGCGGCCTCACGACCATTCCAGTAAGCGCTCAGGCCGCTGGCGATCATCAGCACCACCAGCAACAGCGCCAGGTTGCCCAGCAGCCGCCAGCGCAAGCTGTCGGGCTTATGCATCACGATTTTCCAGCAGATACCCCAGGCCGCGGAACGTCACGATGGCCACGGCATGACCGTCGAGCTTCTTGCGCAGGCGATGGACGTAGATTTCGATGGCATCGGGGCTGGCTTCTTCATCCAGGCCGAACACATGGGCCGCCAGTTGCTCCTTGCTCATCACCCGCCCGGGCCGGGCGATCAGCGCCTCCAGCACGGCTTGCTCGCGGGACGTCAGGGTGAGCAGTTCATCGTCGAGGGTAAAGCGGCGGGTATCCAGGTCATACACCAACCCACCGCAACGCTGCTGACGCTCACCGCCCAGTACGCTACGGCGCAGCAACGCCTTGACCCGGGCTTCGAGCTCCGTCAGTTCGAACGGCTTGGCCAGGTAATCGTCGGCCCCCAGGTTCAGCCCGTGGACCCGGTCCTTGACGTCGCTGCGAGCGGTCAGCATCAGCACCGGCAGGGTCTTGCCGCGAGCCCGCAACCGGGCCAGTACCTCGAAGCCATCCATGCGCGGCAGCCCGACATCGAGAATCGCCACGGCATACTCTTCGCTGCCCAGGGCCAGGTCGGCGGCCACCCCATCGTGCAGCACATCCACGGTCAACCCCGCGCTCTTGAGCGCCTGGGCGACACTATCAGCGAGCTGCAGATGGTCTTCGACGAGCAGGACACGCATGGGTTTTTCCTCGATTCAGGGATGGCCGGCACCATTCTTTGGCGCGGAGTTTACAGCCGCATCCGCCAGTGTGAAGCCCAAAAACGCACTGAAAGCTATTGAAAGGTTAGCGAAAGGTTAGGCCATTAGAGTCCTCTCACGGACAGTTTCGACTGCCTGTCACGCACGAAAAACACCCTGATGTGTTTTCGACTTATAAGAAAAACAACGCGGAGTCCCATCATGCTGTCCATGCAGCCCCAGGCCCAGCGCCTGCTTGTCCTCACCGCTTCTGCAAAGACCCTTGCGCCGTCAAGCCTGGCAACGATTTTCGCCAGCCGTCGGCAATGAGCACGCGTACCTGTCAACGACCCGTTTTCACCACACACAACAACAATTTCTTGTGGAGACAGTAATGAACTTATCACTGCGTAAAGTAGCCCTGGCCGCCGGTTGCCTGATGTTCGCCGGGCAATTGCTCGCCGCCGACCCATCCAAAGAGCCGAAGCGCCCCGAATGCATCGCCCCAGCGTCCCCCGGCGGCGGCTTCGACCTGACCTGCAAACTGGCCCAGAGCGCCCTGGTCAACCAGAAGCTGCTAACCAAGCCGATGCGCGTCACCTACATGCCGGGCGGCGTCGGCGCGGTGGCCTACAACGCCGTGGTTGCCCAGCGCCCCGCCGATGCTGGCACGCTGGTGGCCTGGTCCAGTGGTTCGCTGTTGAACCTGGCCCAGGGCAAGTTCGGCCGTTTCGATGAAAGCGCAGTGCGCTGGCTCGCCGCCGTTGGCACCAGCTATGGCGCCATCGCCGTGAAGAGCGATTCGCCCTACAAAACCCTCGAGGACCTGGTCCAGGCCCTGAAGAAAGATCCAGGCTCGGTGGTGATCGGCTCCGGCGGCACCGTCGGCAGCCAGGACTGGATGCAGACCGCCCTCATCGCCAAGGCTGCCGGCATCAACCCCCGCGATTTGCGCTACGTCGCCCTCGAAGGCGGCGGCGAAATCGCCACCGCGCTGCTCGGTGGGCACATCCAGGTTGGCAGTACGGACATTTCCGACTCCATGCCGCACATCCAGAGCGGTGACATGCGCCTGCTGGCCGTGTTCGCCGAGAAGCGCATCGACGAGCCGGAAATGAAAGACATCCCGACCGCCAAGGAACAAGGCTACGACATTGTCTGGCCGGTGGTCCGCGGCTTCTACCTCGGGCCAAAGGTCAGCGACGAAGACTACGCCTGGTGGAAAGACGCTTTCGACAAGCTGCTGGCTTCCGAAGAGTTCGCCAAGCTGCGTGACCAGCGCGAGCTGTTCCCGTTTGCCATGACCGGCCCGGAACTGGACACCTACGTGAAGAAGCAAGTGGCTGATTACAAGGTGCTGGCCAAAGAGTTCGGCCTGATTCAGTAACCGTCTCTGTTCTCACGACGGCGCCGGCCTGGCTGCGGCGCCGTCCAGGAGTTAGTCATGCTCACCCTTCAACGCATTTTCGCTTCGATACTGCTGCTGGTCTGCCTCGGACTGGCGCTGATGGCCTGGCCTTATCAGGCCGCCTTTTCCTATGAGCCGGTCGGCCCGCGCGCGTTCCCCTTGTTGATGCTCGGGCTGATGTCCCTGGCACTGGTGTACATGGTGTTCCGTCCCGCCCCCGTGGTGCACAGCGATGACGATCCGCAACTGGACCGCGAAACCCTGAACAAGATCGGCCTCTGCATCGCGCTGTTGCTGGTCTTCGCCGGCACCTTCGAGCCCCTGGGCTTCATCCTGTCCAGCATTCTTATCGGTGTACCGATGGCACGCCTGTACGGCGGGCGCTGGGTCCCCAGCGTCGTGATCATCAGCCTGATGGCCATCGGTCTTTACTTGTTGTTCGACAAGCTGATGGACGTGCCGCTGCCCCTGGGCCTGCTCGACATCCTGGAGAATTGATATGGATACCCTGAATTATCTCGGCCAGGGTTTTGGCGTTGCGCTGACGCCCTACAATCTGGTGACGGCCTTGACCGGCACGCTGATCGGCACAGTGGTCGGCCTGTTGCCGGGCCTGGGGCCGATCAACGGCGTGGCCCTGCTGATCCCGATTGCCTTTGCCCTGGGACTGCCGCCGGAATCGGCGCTGATCCTGCTGGCGGCGGTGTACCTGGGTTGCGAATATGGCGGGCGCATCAGCTCGATCCTGCTCAACATTCCGGGCGAAGCCTCCACCGTGATGACCACCCTCGACGGCTATCCGATGGCGCGCCAGGGCCTGGCCGGCGTGGCGCTGTCGTTGTCGGCGTGGAGTTCGTTCATCGGTGCGCTCATCGCCACCTGCGGCATGGTGCTGTTCGCGCCGCTGCTGGCCAAATGGGCGATCGCGTTCGGGCCGGCAGAGTATTTCGTCCTGATGGTGTTTGCCATTGTCTGCCTCGGCGGCATGGCCGGCGACCGTCCGCTCAAGACGTTTATCGCGGCGTTGATCGGGCTGTTCCTGTCCAGCGTCGGGATCGATGCCAACAGCGGTGTCTACCGTTTCACCGGGGACAACATCCACCTGGCCGACGGCATCCAGTTCGTCGTGCTGGTGCTGGGCCTGTTTTCCATCAGTGAGATCCTGTTGCTGCTGGAGAAGACTCACCGGGGTCAGGAAGCGGTGAAAGCCACCGGGCGGATGATGTTCAACTTCAAGGAAGCCGCCTCGGTCTTCATCGTGAACCTGCGGTGCGGCGTGCTCGGTTTCATCATGGGCGTGCTGCCGGGTGCCGGTGCGACCCTCGCCAGCGCCGTGGCCTACATGACCGAGAAGCGCATCGCCGGCACCAACGGCACGTTCGGCCAGGGTGACAAACGCGGCTTGGCCGCTCCGGAAACCGCCATCGGCGGCGCAGCGTGCGGCGCGCTGGTGCCGATGCTGACACTCGGCGTTCCAGGCTCGGGCACCACAGCGGTGATGATCGGCGCGCTGTCGCTGTACAACATCACCCCGGGTCCGTTGCTGTTCCAGCAACAGCCCGACATCGTCTGGGGCCTGATCGCGTCGTTGTTCGTGGCCAATATCATGCTGGTGATCCTCAACATCCCGATGATCCGCGTCTTCACCCGCATCCTGGCGGTGCCGAACTGGGCGTTGGTGCCGGTCATCGCGATCATCACCGGGATCGGTGTCTATGCGGTACACGCCACCACGTTCGACCTGTTCCTGATGATCGGCATCGGCATCTTCGGCTACATCCTGCGCAAGCTGGACTTCCCGTTGTCACCCGTGCTGCTGGGCTTCATCCTCGGCGGCCTGATGGAACAGAACCTGCGTCGCGCGCTGTCGATTTCCAACGGTGCGCTGGAAATCCTCTGGTCGAGCCCCATCACCTTCGGTTGCTGGATCCTGACGGCGATCATGCTGTTCATGCCATTGCTGCGGATCTGGCGTCGCCGCAGCGCTCAACGTCGTGCCCTGGCCAATGCCTGAGAAAAACCTCAAGCAATGGTGGGGAACACCGCTGGTCGGCCTGGCCGGCGGTTACCTGGCCAGCCTGGTGGGCTGGCCTTTGCCGTGGATGGTCGGCTCGTTGCTGGCGATCATCCTGGTGCGCTGCCTGACGCCGTGGCAGCTGATGGAAATTCCCGGCGGCCGCAAGTGCGGCCAATGGGTGGTGGGCATCGGCATCGGCCTGCACTTCACCCCCGTGGTGATGGAGCAGGTGCTGAGCCACTTCGGCCTGATTTTTTTCGGCGCGCTGATCACCAGCGTGTCCAGCGTGGTGGGGGTCTGGCTGATGCGTCGCACCGGCGAGGACCGCGCCACGGCCTTCTTCTCGAGCATGCCCGGCGGATCCGGCGAAATGGTCAACCTTGGCGCCCGCAACGGTGCGGACCTGAGCCGTGTCGCCGCCGGGCAGAGCTTGCGGGTGCTGGTGGTGGTGCTGTGTGTGCCAGCGGCGTTCAAGTACCTGTTGGGCGACGGCGCCCCGGTGCAACACGCCACGACCGTGGACTGGCGGTGGCTGGCACTCCTGTTCCCGGCGGGCGCCCTGCTCGCCTGGACCTGGGAACGCTTGCGCCAACCCAATCCCTGGTTGTTCGGGCCATTGCTGGTAAGTGCGGCGGTGAGCATTGGCTGGGATCTGCATATCGGTCTGCCCAACGGTGCCAGCCAGATCGGTCAATGGCTGATCGGCAGCGGATTGGGTTGCCATTTCAATCGGCAGTTCTTCCGGCGCGCGCCGTCGTTCCTGGGCCGCACCCTGGTCGGCACATTCCTGACAATGCTGATCGCCACCCTGGCGGCATTGGGCCTCAGCGCCCTGACCCATTTGGACCTGCGTTCGCTGACCCTGGGCATGATGCCCGGCGGCATCGCGGAAATGAGCCTGACGGCAGAGACGCTGCAACTGTCGGTACCGTTGGTGACGGCGTTGCAGGTGATGCGGCTGTTGTTCGTGTTGTTTCTGGCGGAGCCGTTGTTCAGGTATTGGAACCGGTAGGAGCTGCCGAGGCTGCGATCTTTTGATCTCTATCTTTCGCTTGAGATTCAACACGCAGTGGAAAGATCGCAGGCTTCGCCAGCACCTACAGCGGCGGCAACCGCCAATCGATCGGCGCCTCACCCTGCTGTTCGAGGAATTTGTTGGTCCGACTGAAATGCCCGCACCCCAGGAAACCGCGATAAGCCGACAACGGCGACGGATGGACCGACGTCAGCACCAAGTGTTTGGTGGCGTCGATCAGCCTCTGCTTGCTCTGGGCATGAGCCCCCCACAGCAGGAATACCAGATGAGGCTGGTGATCACTCACCACTTCAATAACCCGATCGGTGAAATGCTGCCAACCCTTGCCCGCATGGGCATTGGCATTGGCGCGCTCGACGGTCATGGTGGTGTTGAGCAGCAACACCCCCTGGTCGGCCCAGCTTTGCAGGTAGCCATGATTCGGGATGTCGATGTTCAAATCGCGCTTCAATTCCTTGAAGATGTTCACCAGCGAGGGCGGTGCTGGCACGCCCGGCTGCACCGAGAAACACAGGCCATGGGCCTGACCCGGGCCGTGATACGGGTCCTGGCCGAGGATCACCACCTTGACCTTGTCCAGCGGGGTGGAATTGAGGGCATTGAAAATCAGCGGCCCAGGCGGATAAATCTCCTTACCGGCCGCATGTTCCATGCGCAGGAACTCGCGCAACTCGGCCATATAGGACTGGTCGAACTCGGCGCGCAGTGCCTGCTTCCAGCTCGGTTCGAGTTTGATACGGTCGTCAGCAGTCATGGTTGCACTCGGTAAAAATCACTGGGCGCACCCTAGGAAAGCCTACATGTCTTGTCAATTGATCTGACGTAGATCCGGCACTTTCCCCCACAGCGGTCATACTGATCATTCAAATTTCCGATCGAGGTCACGATGAATCTGCACTTCGAAGAACTCACCGGCATCGACGGTGCTCGCATCGGCATTGCAACGCTGGATGCCGAGAAGTCCCTGAACGCCCTTTCCCTGCCCATGATCAATGCCCTGCGCGAACGTCTAGACGCCTGGGTCAGGGAACCACAAATCGTTTGCGTATTATTGCGCGGTAACGGCGCCAAGGCCTTCTGCGCCGGCGGTGAAGTGCGCAGCCTGGTGGAGGCCTGCCGAGCCCATCCCGGCGAAGTACCGCCGCTGGCCGCACAATTCTTCGCAGCCGAATACCGCTTGGACTTCAGCCTGCACACCTATCCCAAACCGCTGCTGTGCTGGGGCCACGGCTATGTATTGGGCGGTGGCATGGGTCTGCTGCAAGGCGCGAGCACCCGCATCGTCACGCCGAGCAGTCGCCTGGCGATGCCGGAAATCAGCATCGGCTTGTACCCGGATGTCGGTGCCAGCTGGTTTCTGTCGCGCCTGCCGGGCAAGCTCGGGTTGTTTCTCGGCCTGACCGGTGCCCACATGAATGCCCGGGACGCCATCGACCTGGGCCTGGCCGACCGCTTTTTGCTGGACGAACAACAAGACGACCTGATCGAAGGCCTGCTGCAACTCAACTGGCAGGAACAGATCGAGATGCAACTCAACAGTCTGCTCAAGGCCTTGCAGCAGGAGGCCGTCGCGCGACTGCCCGAAGCCCAATGGCTACCGCGCCGACAACAAATCGACGAATGGCTGGACGTCAGCGACGTACGTTGTGCCTGGAAAGCCCTTAGCCTGTTGGTGGAGCATCCTGATCCGCTGATCGCCCGGGCAGCCAGGACCATGACCGAAGGCGCCCCGTTGACCGCTCATCTGGTCTGGGAACAAATCACCCGGGCCCGGCATTTGTCCCTGGCCGGTGTGTTTCGGATGGAATACACCCTGAGCCTCAACTGCTGCCGTCATCCGGAGTTCAGCGAGGGCGTGCGGGCGCGACTGATCGACAAGGACCAAAAACCCCACTGGCACTGGCCGGACATCAACCATGTGCCCGAGGCTGCGGTCGAGGCGCACTTTCACAAGGCCTGGGAAGGTCGACATCCGTTGGCGGATTTGGCCAGCGAGTAAAGAACCCGGGGACACCTGTGAAGCTGACACTTGTGGGAGCAAAGCTTGCTCGCGATAGCGCAATGTCAGTCACCCAGATGTTGACTGATTCAATGCCGTCGCAAGCAAGCTTGGCTCCCACAAGCGTTGTCCTACAGGATTTATTGCAGGCACAAAAAAGCGGCGCTCAACGCGCCGCTTTTTGCTGCCTCCGGAATCAGCGGTGATTGTCCCATCTGCCGCGATCACCGTGCCCCCAATGATCACGCCCGCCTCGACCGCCACGGTCATCACGCCAGCCGCCCCGGTCGTGGCCGCCCCAGCCACCTCTGTTTGGATAAGACCCGTATGCCCCCCGCGGTGGTGAGTAATAGCGGGGAGCCGGTTGATAGTACCGCGGAGCTGAGTAGTAGCGCGGCGCCGGCTGGTAGTACCGCGGAGCGTAGTAGCCTCGCGGCGACGAATAATAGCTTCCGCCGTAGTAGATGGGTGTCGGTGAGGTGTAGACCTCGGAACGGTAATAGCTCGAGTCTCCGTCGTAGTAAGGCACGCAGGCCGAAAGAGTCAAACCGAGAAGCGCAAGGAGAAACAGTCGTCGATACATGGCGGCCTCCTGGACCGCGAATGGGCCGCATCAGCGACGCTGATGGGCGGCAGTCATCTTTGGGTGACTGACGAATATTCAGACAGCAAAATCGGAATCTGGTGCGTTTTTGCAATACGTTGAAACATGTAGCGCTTTGCCGTATTTCGGCCACCATCCTCGCTCTACAAACCGCAAATCCCCATGCCTTTTCCTGTAACGCCACTAAACTGACCCCATTGGGTCTGCGCCGAGGGAATCGCCATGCCGCTCCGTTCGCCGTTGTACTCCCAGCGCAAGCCGCTGCTGGCCGTGGTGGTGCTGCTCGGCACAGGTTTTGTGGTCATTTCACTGCTGGGCTATTACGCCCCCCACGCCTCGGTCCGCGACAACCTGCTCAAGACGCTGTACCTGAACCTGCTGATCGGCGTGCTGATCACGCTGATTGTCCTGGCAATCCTTTACCGGTTGCTCAACAGCTACCAACGCCGCATCGACGCCCAAGCCACCCTCGACAACCTGACCGAACTGCCCAACCGCCATGGCTTCAACCTGTTGGCGGTGCAAGCGCTGCATGAAGCCCAACGCGAACCGAAGTCGCTGTCGGCGCTATTGCTGGAGGTCGACGACTTCAAACGCCTGGACACCCTCCACGGCCACGTTGCCAGCGATCAGCTGCTGGCCGGGTTCGCTCGGGATCTGGCAGACAACCTGCGGCACTCGGACATTGTCTGTCGCTGGAGCATGGAGGCTTTTGTCATTCTGCTCAAGGACACCGATGGGCACACCGGCCTGAACGTCGCCGAGAAGATTCGCCTGTACATCGAAAAACAGCGCTACTTCTGCAGTGGCAAACAATTGCTCGTGACCGTCAGCATTGGCCTCACAACGTTGCAGGACGAAGACTCCTTGCACAGCCTCCTATGCCGGGCCGATCATGCCTTGCAACGCGCCCGACAGACCGGGTCCAACCGAACCTGCGTGGAAATGCCTCATTCCAGTTATGAATAAACCTGAACTTTGCCCAGCCTGCGGCGGGGCCAATGACTGCACCCTGGCCAATCCGCAAACCGTTGACCGCACCTGTTGGTGCTACAGCGTGCACATCGACCCGGCTGTGCTCGAGGCCTTGCCGGCCGAACTGCGGGACCGATCCTGCCTGTGCCCGCGTTGCGCCCAGGTCCAGGCTCAATTGCATGCCACGCCCCGATCGATCACGTAAGATACCCGCCCTTGCTCCGTCCCCGTACCGCTCATGCGCATCGATCGTTTTCTGAGTAATCTGCCGCGTTTCAATCGCCAGCAGGTCCGCCTGCTATTAGTCGAACGCCGGGTGCGGATCGACGGTCAGGCCGTGAACGACCCCCATGCCCAAGTGCGCGAATTCAGTCGCGTCGAAGTGGACGACGAAGTGCTGCAAGCCGGTCGTCCGGCGCGCTATTTCATGCTGCACAAACCACCCGGTTGCGTCAGTGCGACCCGTGATGCGCAACATCGCACCGTGCTCGACTTGCTGGGCGAACCGGATAAAGAAGACCTGCACATCGCCGGACGGCTGGACTTCAACACCACCGGGTTGCTGGTGATCACCAACGATGGCGCCTGGTCGCGACGCCTGACCCAGCCGCAAACCAAGCTGCCCAAGGTTTATTACGTCGAGACTGAACAACTCATTACCGCCGAGTACGCCGTCACGTTCGCCCGGGGGCTGTACTTCGCCTTCGAAGACCTCACCACACAACCGGCAGAACTGACGCTGCTGGGGCCGAGGTCGGCGCGCTTGAGCATCGTTGAGGGGCGCTATCACCAGGTCAAGCGGATGTTCGGCCACTTCGACAACAAGGTACTGCGCCTGCATCGCGAGCGCATGGGCCCGTTGCTGCTTGACGCCAGCCTGGCGCCGGGCCAATACCGCGCCCTGAGCCCGGAAGAAATCGCGCTGATCTGAAGCTCACTACCGCTGGGCAGAAAGTGTCGAACAATTTTCAGATGGGGACTTGCGCATCCGCCGCCCCCCTGCTTGAATCAAACCGTCGGCCAAAATGTGACCGGCGAGTCACCTTATACCTCTAAGAAACTTTTTGCCGGCCGGAACCCTCGGCTTCCATCCTGTTCCCCGGCGAACTGCCCGCCTATAACAATACCCGTCGACCAGTCTGCTCGGATCGACATGGGCTTTATCTTCCAGGCGTATGCCTAGCTGTCACATTGGTCGTGCAATCTCATTGCGCGCATACCCGCTTGCCAGGAGTCTTATGACATGAGGCCAGAAATCGCTGTGCTGGATATACAGGGTCAGTATCGGGTTTACACGGAGTTCTATCGCGCAGACGCCGCACAAAAGACCATTATCCTGGTCAACGGCTCGATGGCCACCACTGCGTCGTTTGCACAGACCGTCAAAAACCTCCATCCGCAATTCAACGTCGTGTTGTACGACCAGCCCTACGCGGGCAAGTCAAAAGCACACAACCGGCACGAGAGAATGCTGACGAAAGAGATCGAAGGCCAGATTCTCCTGGAACTGATCGACCATTTCGCGGCCGAACACGTGCTGTCGTTTTCCTGGGGCGGCGCCGCCACCTTGAGCGCCCTCGCCCAACGTCCGCGGCGCATCGAGAAAGCCGTGATCAGCTCGTTCTCACCGGTGCTCAACGCGCCGATGCGCGACTATCTGGAACGCGGGGTCGATTACCTGGGCAACCTGGACCGCGACCGCGTGGGGCATCTGGTCAACAACACCATTGGCAAACACCTGCCGCCGTTGTTCAAGCGCTTCAACTATCGCCACGTCAGCAGCCTGGCCGAACATGAGTATGGGCAGATGCATTTCCACATCGTTGACGTGCTGCGAAGCAATCAGCAGTGCTACGTAGAGGCCGCGAAAAAGATCAACATACCGGTGTTGTTCCTGAACGGTGAATGGGATGAATACACCACCGCCGCCGACGCCAGGCTCTTCGCCAACCACGTGCAGCACAGCAGCTTCAGCACCGTGCAAGCCACCGGGCACTTCCTGGACATGGAACACAAGGCCGCCTGCCGTGACAGCCGCAACGCCCTGCTGAGCTTCCTCACACCGGGCCACCACCAAAGTCGCCCGCGCTACAACTACGTGCAGGGCTACCATGCACTGGCAATCTGAAACCGAGTCCTCGCGAGCAACCCCCGCCACTTCCGCGACGGGGGTTGCCGCGAACGACCGCTCTGGTTTGAGGCTTGCATAGACGACTGACCGCACCCTATGCGAAGAAAAACTTCAAATCCGTGCGCACATCTGGTACAAAGTCAGCCGCTCTGAGCGGGTGTCGTATAATGGCATTACTCCAGCTTCCCAAGCTGATAACGAGGGTTCGATTCCCTTCACCCGCTCCAATCGAATTCTGGTCCCGCGTCGTGTGGTTTGAACGAGGGATGTAAAAAACCGGCTCTGAATAGCCGGTTTAATGAGATGGTCACCCCCACACCCTGCGAGGGCTACGCTTTCGCAGGGTGTTTTGTTTTCGGAGGCCA
>NZ_JAODAB010000039.1 GCF_025336485.1 Pseudomonas citri
CAGGCCGACCTGGTGAAATCAAGGCCTGCCTGACGGCAGGCCGCTACCGGCCCGAACACAAAAAATCTGACAGTCCCTGATTTGGAGATTCATTCATGTTCAAAGTAACCCCAAACCCACCGAATACCGATCCAACTTCACCGCGCCAAAAAACCAGGTCCCAAAAACACGATGAAGTCACCGACCGAGTCCTCGACCATTATCTGAACCCCAAACCGGATAAGTCCGAATCGGGTCCTGCACCCAGCCAACTCTTCATCGTCAGCAAAGACATCGATACCGAATGCCTGCTCGCCAACCTCAGCGAAACCCTGGCCTCGGCCAATGTCATGGTTGAGGACCTAGCCTTCAATCTGGAGGGGTCACGCCGACATTTCCTCCTGGGCATCCAACAGCTGATCGAATTGGGCAGCCTGTTGGCAAACCGTGCATTGGACAACATCGAAACCTGTCAGCCGACATAACCCCCTGTGGCGAGGGAGCTTGCCCTCGCCACAAGGAACTTGTGATATTCCAGGAGTCCTGGGCCACCGCAGAACCTGTGGGCCCAGGATTTGAGTGTTGTCACAGCTCCAATGTGGGAGCGAGCCTGCTCCGGGCGGCGATCCGACGATGACGCCAGCAGATCCAGCATCATATTTCGCTAGTTCTGCATCCGAATCTCATCCACCAGCAGCTTGACTGCAGGCCTGTCGACCAGCTCCCGCCATGGACCATCCTCCACGATTACCCCGTCATGCATCACGATGACTCGGTCAAAGCGATGCAGGTGGTCAACGTCATGGGTGACACATATCAATCCCTGCCCAGCAAAAACTTCGAATAGCAGATCCCAAAGGGGCGTGGTCAGTCTGGGCTCGATGGATGCACTTGGCTCGTCGAACAGATTGAATTTTCCGGGCTTGTTGATCAGGCGCAGCAGCGACAGGCGTTTGGCTTCGCCTCCGGAAATATTCGATGCGTTTTCGCTAACCTGCCGTGTTGCCACGATCTCATCCAGTTCCAGTTGCCGTATGGCTCTAGACAAGATCGGTGATGAGCTGCCTCCGAGCAGAACCGATTGTTCAAAAGGGCCTTCCAGAAACCGTGGTTGTTGGGGGCAGTATCTCAAGGCGTCCAAGTGGGCTTGAGCGGTCAAGAGTGAGACCGGTATCGAGTCGATACTCAGTTGGTCTCGCGTTGATACATCAAGCCCGGCGAGGATTTCCAGAAAAGTGGATTTGCCGGCGCCGCTAGGGCCCGTGATGGCCACGGACTGCCCTTGAGTAAATGCCAGGGAGCGCCTGACCGACAGGCGAGGCGCTGCCGTTCCTGCCACTTCACAAGGTATGAGCTCCAGCTCCGAGAGACGCTGGAAATCAACCCTTGCCAGCCGATTGCTGCAATCGAAATCCGGAAGTGATAGCAGACTCTGGAATTGGCGCTGGTCTGCAAGGAACTGATCAAGTACCCGATACCCTTCAGTCAGGGTTGAAATGTTGAGCAGATAACTCCCCGCGATTGAAAAAATGGCAACCAGTTGTCCGACACTGATACTGGGTTGCCCCGACAATTGATCGACGACGCCCCAGCAGAGCAGCCCCCCGGTGGAGAGGCTTATGAACAGAATCTTGGCGGCGCTCAGCAGGCCGCCAGACGATGCCGTCGTCACCGCAGCTTTGGCATAGCGTCCGAATGCCGCGTTCAACGGTTGCAGGGCCGTGGGTATGGCACTTTCCAGCTTTATGATTTTTCCCGCGTTGAGGGTGTTGTAGAGGTGAGCACTTAATTCATCTTCCTGTTCATTGACCGCATCAATGTGCTTTCTGCGCCATCTGATAATTTTATGGGTGGCGGCCAGATAGATAATCCCGAACGCTGTCATGCTCAAAAAAATTTCACTGCCCCCTATGTAAATAAAAGCAGCCCCAACAACTATGAATTCCAAGAGTACCGGCAGCGCAATAGTCATAATGAACGTCAGCAGTTGTTCGTGAGCGGTAATTCCACGCTCAACCGACTTTATGAAATGGCCGATCCGCCAGGAATTGAATAGTGAAAATTCCTTGCTTATAAGCTCGGTGATCCACTCAATGGAAGCGTTCAGGATAATGCGCTGTACCAGTTTGGACAGCGCGTGGATTTGCAGCGGAGTGATGATGGCATGAATGCATCCCGCGATAATCAGGCCTGTTGTCAGCGCGAGCAGTGTATTGGACGCTGGATTAATGTGACCTTGCAGGGTGTCGATGATGGTTCCAAGTAACAATGGAGGTGCGAGCGTGATGAGTTTGAGTGCGATGATTGTGACTATAGTCAGTGCTAAGAGATTTGTGTGTTTTTTATAGGCGTTTCTTGTCATTGTTCGGATGCTGCGCATATGCCTGCTCCTGATTGCTTCGTGTTTCGATAATTCATCGGCGTAGCACGTACTGAGGCACCACTAGGCGGCCACTCCGGATGATGTTAAAGCGCTCAAGTCCTGGAATGTAAGTTTGAGTGATGATGCTGTTGCTTGAAAAGCGAGCTATGGTTCGGTGGAATATTTTCATTCCTGTGTTTGAAAGGCTGTTTTGCAATGTTTCTAATTGCGTGGAAACTGTGGCGGAGTCGGTATGTACTGGAGTGTCGATTATGGGGAGTGTTGCTTTTGTGATTGGTGTGAAGTCAATAAGGTGTTTCAGGCTCTTCGATTGGGACAGTAAATCAAAGGTTTTTCTATCTATAAATTCTTCAGCGTCGTCATATAAGTCCTCGGACTGAAACTGTTCAGTAACTGCTCTTTGGATTGCAGTTTGGATTTCAAGCGAGCATCCGGAGCCGATGGGTGAAAGATGATGAGGTCCCGGGCCCTCTTTGGGAAATGCCACTGCAAAATATACGGATAGCACGTCCTTGATGACAGCCACTCGCAGGCCGCTCGCTGACGCCAAGGCAGAGGGGTTATTCCTCAGCGCCGTTTCAAGCAACGCGGTGGAAGGTATGTACAGTTCAATTGCCGGACCGAGGCCGCAGACAGTCATGTAGAAAAGCGACAGGATATGCCTCTCGATTGCTTCGTGGGTACCATGTAACAGTGCTTCGTTCTCTGTACAACCAAAAGCAATTCCGGAGTTTGATGAGTAGCGAGATAGAAAGTGCAGTGCAGAATTCGGATCTTCGTGGATGGATTGCGTCGTTTCTGGGCATAGAAGGGCACATGGAGCAAATAGCGCTTCATCGTTGTTGAGTGAAGTAAGCCTGAAGCACTCTATTAATTTTTCAGTGTGAGGCAGGCTGGTAAAAATCCCATCTTCTGTGACTGCTTTTTGAGTGGCTATCTTGTCGGAGCGGCACCGTATGGGAGAGTCAGCGAGAGATTGAAACGTGCCAAAGTGTTCAATGCTTTCTGCCAGTGCGCCTATTAGTGAATCTGGTCCCTTGCCAGCCCCAGATTCAATGAGATTATTGTTGCCATCAAACAGTTCCGCCGTCGCTACCAGCTTGGATGGTGCTGTGTACCGTGTTACTGCGCTGAGGCCCAGTGTGTGGAGCGTGGACATTATGTTGAATAGTGCTTCGGTGGGTGAGAGTTCGCGTTCAGACATATGGATCTCCGTTAATGGATGCCGAAAGGAGATCCTTTCGGCATCTGTTTTCCGATATTTAATCGGTCGCTGGCTTAATTGGTCAGCGACGCAAAAAAGTCCGCTTCTGTTGCGAGGAGACCTTTAGAAAAGCCTAAAGTCTGTGTTAGGCCAAAAAAGGTGTGATTTATTTCAGAGCGTTTCCTGCCCATGTCGATTTACTCCAATGTAGTTAATGGGTGTCGCGATGCGAGTGCCCAACTTGCGTGTGTTCGCAAGTGATTAATTAATAACATTGAGATGGGGTTAAGGCTATTGCGTAACTTCCGAGGCTGAAGTAGGTCCGTTCTTGCCATTGAGTAGGAGGGGGATGTAGGAAGGTGGCTGCTTTGTTGAAAGAGCCGGTTTCTCTCTACTGTTTCCGTCGTTTGGGGTGTTTATATTATTTTAGGAAAGGATCGAAAGGGTAGTCTGGTAAGGGCGCAGAGGTGTTCTAAGGCAGGTGCCTGTGGTGGCCGAGCCCATGTGGGGGCGCCTATTAAGCAGGAGCTCTCCCTGTCTACTGCAGGAACTGACAGGGTAAGCCCCGGGTTCTTCGGCCGATGCACTGACCCGTGGCGAGGGCGCTTTGGGATCAGGGGGCTCTGATGCCAAAGGGGGGAGCGGCAACCGTTGGAGTCAGAGTTGGCTCACATAAGTCCCCGTCCCCTTGAGAATGTTCTGCAACGTCAGTTCCACTTCCGCCAAGTCCGCCGCATCGGTGTCGTGGATGATCTCCAGCACATCATCGCCGTTCAGTGCATCGGCATCCCTCGCCGCGATTTCGATCAGCAAGCGGGTCGGGCTGAGGGTGACTTTCACGCCGTCCAGGGTGGAAGGTTCGCCATCTAGGGCGATTTCCAGTTCGTCTTCGTCGGGGTAGCGGGTCATCAGGAACATCTCACCCTGGGTGCTGTGGCAGCACAACATGGCCATGTTGTCTTCTTCGTCGTCGCAGGGGTTGGCGATCAGAAGGGCGGTGGTCATTTGCATGGTGGAGCTCCTGGTTCGAATGCACAGCTGGGTACAAAAAAAAATGATTCTGCCAGCCTGAACGATTTTCTGCTGGATTACCCTATTGGGCCCCCAAGGCTGCTAGGGTTAGCCGAGGTGCTTGAGGCGCATAGCGTTGACCGAATATGTCGCAGCGCTGCAAGCAGGTGGCTTGCCGCACTCGTTAAGCTGCGCAACGGATGTGCTCCTGCAAAGTGCACTGGGCAGTGCACTTTGCAGGTGTCCATTACATGGAATTTACATGGAAAAGGAATGTGACCTGCGGGTCTTGTCCAGCTTCACCCACCTGTCGTCCTGTTTCCTCTGCCCGAGAACCAGGAACAGGATGACCGGCAACCCATAGAGGGGTTGCGCGCGACGCGTTAATCAATAACAAGCCCAAGCGGAGTACCACAGATGGCGTTCTTCACCGCAGCCAGCAAAGCCGACTTCCAGCAGCAACTGCAAGCGGCTCTGGCGCAGCACATCAGTGAACAGGCACTGCCACAAGTGGCGCTGTTCGCTGAACAATTCTTCGGCATCATTTCCCTCGATGAACTCACCCAACGCCGGTTGTCCGACCTCGCCGGTTGCACCTTGTCTGCGTGGCGCCTGCTTGAGCGCTTCGACCACGCGCAGTCCCAGGTGCGTGTCTACAACCCCGATTACGAACGCCACGGCTGGCAATCGACCCATACCGCGGTCGAAGTGCTGCACCACGACCTGCCATTCCTGGTGGATTCGGTCCGGACCGAACTGAACCGCCGCGGCTACAGCATCCATACCCTGCAAACCACCGTCCTGAGCGTGCGTCGCGGCAGCAAGGGCGAGTTGCTGGAAATCCTGCCTAAAGGCACCCAGGGCGACGGCATCCTGCAAGAGTCGTTGATGTACCTGGAGATCGACCGCTGCGCCAACGCCGCCGAGCTCAGTGTCCTGGGCAAGGAACTGGAGCAGGTGCTGGGTGAAGTGCGCGTGGCGGTGGCCGATTTCGAGCCGATGAAAGCCAAGGTCCAGGAAATCCTGAGCGGCCTGGACAACAGCGCCTACGCCATCGACGCTGATGAAAAGAGCGAGATCAAGAGCTTCCTGGAGTGGCTGGTGGGCAACCACTTCACGTTCCTCGGCTACGAAGAGTTCGTGGTGCGTGACGAAACCGAAGGCGGCCACATCGAGTACAACCCCGACTCGTTCCTCGGCCTGACCAAGCTGCTGCGCGCCGGCCTGACCGCCGAAGACCTGCGCATCGAAGACTACGCCGTCAATTACCTGCGCGAACCGACCCTGCTGTCGTTCGCCAAGGCCGCGCACCCGAGCCGCGTGCACCGTCCAGCCTACCCGGACTATGTGTCGATCCGTGAAATCGATGCCGACGGCAAGGTGGTCAAGGAATGCCGTTTCATGGGCCTGTACACCTCTTCGGTGTACGGCGAGAGCGTGCGGGTCATTCCGTACATCCGCCGCAAGGTCGAGGAAATCGAACGTCGTTCGGGCTTCCAGGCCAAGGCTCACCTGGGCAAGGAACTGGCCCAGGTGCTCGAGGTGCTGCCGCGTGACGATCTGTTCCAGACTCCGGTGGACGAGTTGTTCAGCACCGTCATGTCCATCGTGCAGATCCAGGAACGCAACAAGATCCGCCTGTTCCTGCGCAAGGACCCGTACGGTCGTTTCTGCTACTGCCTGGCCTACGTTCCGCGTGACATCTACTCCACCGAAGTGCGCCAGAAGATCCAGCAGGTGCTGATGGATCGTCTGAAGGCCTCGGACTGCGAATTCTGGACGTTCTTCTCCGAATCCGTACTGGCTCGCGTGCAATTGATCCTGCGCGTGGACCCGAAAAACCGCCTCGACATCGATCCGCTGTTGCTGGAAAAAGAAGTCATCCAGGCTTGCCGCAGCTGGAAAGACGACTACGACAGCCTGGTGGTCGAGAGCTTCGGCGAAGCCCATGGCACCAATGTGCTGGCCGACTTCCCGAAAGGTTTCCCTGCCGGTTACCGCGAGCGTTTCGCCGCCCATTCGGCGGTGGTCGACATGCAACACCTGCTGAGCCTGAGCGAAACCAATCCGTTGGTGATGAGTTTCTACCAGCCGCTGGGCCAGGTGTCCGGCCAGCGTGAGCTGCATTGCAAGCTGTATCACGCCGATGCGCCGCTGGCGCTGTCCGACGTGTTGCCGATCCTGGAAAACCTCGGCCTGCGTGTGCTGGGTGAGTTCCCGTATCGCCTGCGCCACACCAATGGCCGCGAGTTCTGGATCCATGATTTCGCCTTCACCGCCGCCGAAGGCCTGGACCTGGACATCCAGCAGCTCAACGACACCCTGCAGGACGCGTTCGTGCACATCGTGCGCGGCGACGCCGAGAACGATGCGTTCAACCGCCTGGTGCTGACTGCCGGCCTGCCATGGCGCGACGTGGCGCTGCTGCGTGCCTACGCCCGTTACCTGAAGCAGATCCGCCTGGGCTTCGACCTGGGTTACATCGCCAGCACCCTGAACAACCACACCGACATCGCTCGCGAACTGACCCGGTTGTTCAAGACCCGCTTCTACCTGGCCCGCAAACTCAGCGGCGACGACCTGGAAGACAAGCAACTGCGCCTGGAGCAGGCGATCCTCTCGGCCCTGGACGACGTCCAGGTGCTCAACGAAGACCGCATCCTGCGTCGCTACCTGGACCTGATCAAGGCCACCCTGCGGACCAACTTCTACCAGACCGACGCCAACGGCCAGAACAAGTCCTACTTCAGCTTCAAATTCAACCCGCACCTGATCCCTGAACTGCCGAAACCGGTGCCCAAGTTCGAGATCTTCGTCTATTCGCCACGGGTTGAAGGCGTGCACCTGCGTTTTGGCAACGTGGCTCGCGGTGGCCTGCGCTGGTCTGACCGTGAAGAAGACTACCGTACCGAAGTGCTCGGCCTGGTGAAGGCCCAGCAAGTGAAGAACTCGGTGATCGTGCCAGTGGGCGCCAAGGGTGGCTTCCTGCCTCGTCGCTTGCCGCTGGGCGGCAGCCGGGACGAGATCGCGGCCGAAGGCATCGCTTGCTACCGCATCTTCATCTCGGGCCTGTTGGACATCACCGATAACCTCAAGGACGGCGCACTGGTACCGCCGGCCAACGTCGTGCGTCATGACGACGATGACCCGTACCTGGTGGTGGCAGCGGACAAGGGCACTGCAACCTTCTCCGACATCGCCAACGGCATTGCCATCGACTACGGCTTCTGGCTGGGCGATGCGTTCGCTTCCGGCGGCTCGGCCGGTTATGACCACAAGAAAATGGGCATCACCGCCAAGGGCGCCTGGGTTGGCGTGCAGCGCCATTTCCGCGAGCGCGGCATCAACGTCCAGGAAGACAGCATCACCGTGGTGGGCGTGGGCGATATGGCCGGCGACGTGTTCGGCAACGGCTTGTTGATGTCCGACAAGCTCAAGCTGGTCGCGGCGTTCAACCACCTGCACATCTTCATCGACCCGAACCCGGAACCGGCCAGCAGCTTCGCCGAGCGCCAGCGTCTGTTCAACCTGCCGCGTTCGGCCTGGACCGACTACGACGCCAGCATCATGTCCGAAGGCGGCGGTATCTTCTCGCGCAGCGCGAAGAGCATCGCCATCACGCCACAGATGCAGGAACGGTTCGACATCAAGGTCGACAAGCTGACCCCGACCGAACTGCTCAACGCCTTGCTCAAGGCGCCGGTGGACCTGTTGTGGAATGGCGGTATCGGGACTTACGTCAAGGCCAGCAGCGAAAGCCATGCCGACGTGGGCGACAAGGCCAACGACGCGTTGCGCGTGAACGGCAACGAGCTGCGCTGCAAAGTCGTGGGCGAGGGCGGTAACCTGGGCATGACCCAACTGGGTCGCGTCGAGTTCGGCCTGCATGGCGGCGCCACCAACACCGACTTCATCGACAACGCCGGTGGCGTGGACTGCTCCGACCACGAAGTGAACATCAAGATCCTGCTCAACGAAGTGGTGCAGGCCGGCGACATGACCGACAAGCAACGTAACCAGTTGCTGGCGAGCATGACCGACGAAGTCGGTGGCCTGGTGTTGGGCAACAACTACAAGCAGACCCAGGCCCTGTCCCTGGCGGCACGCCGTGCATTCGTGCGGATCGCCGAGTACAAGCGCCTGATGAACGACTTGGAAGCACGGGGCAAGCTGGACCGCGCCATCGAGTTCCTGCCGACCGAAGAACAGCTGACCGAACGTGTCACGGCGGGCCATGGCCTGACCCGTGCCGAACTGTCGGTGCTGATCTCCTACAGCAAGATCGACCTCAAGGAAGCGCTGCTCAACTCCCTGGTACCGGACGACGATTATCTGACCCGCGACATGGAGACGGCGTTCCCACCGACACTGGTGAGCAAGTTCTCCGAGGCCATGCGTCGCCATCGCCTCAAGCGCGAAATCGTCAGCACCCAGATCGCCAACGACCTGGTCAACCACATGGGCATCACCTTCGTCCAGCGCTTGAAAGAGTCGACTGGCATGAGCCCGGCCAACGTGGCCGGCGCCTATGTGATCGTGCGGGACATCTTCCATCTCCCACACTGGTTCCGCCAGATCGAAGCGTTGGACCACCAGGTACCGGCGGACGTGCAGCTGGAACTGATGGACGAGTTGATGCGCCTGGGTCGTCGTGCGACGCGCTGGTTCCTGCGCAGCCGTCGCAACGAGCAGAACGCCGCTCGCGACGTCGCGCACTTCGGTCCGCATCTGGCGGCGTTGGGCCTCAAGCTCGACGAACTGCTGGAAGGCCCGACCCGCGAAGGCTGGCAGACCCGCTACCAGGCCTACGTGGCCGCTGGCGTGCCAGAGCTGTTGGCGCGCATGGTTGCAGGCACCACACACCTGTACACCTTGCTGCCGATCATCGAGGCTTCCGACGTGACCGGCCAGAACGCCGCCGACGTGGCCAAGGCCTACTTCGCGGTGGGCAGCGCCCTGGACATCACCTGGTACCTGCAGCAGATCAGTGCCTTGCCGGTGGAAAACAACTGGCAGGCCCTGGCCCGCGAAGCGTTCCGCGATGACATCGACTGGCAGCAACGGGCGATCACCATCTCGGTCCTGCAGGAAGGTGACGGTAGCCAGGACGTGGAAACACGCCTGGCGCTGTGGCTGGAGCAGCACCACAGCATGGTCGAGCGCTGGCGCGCGATGCTGGTGGACATCCGTGCCGCCAGCGGCACCGACTACGCCATGTACGCGGTTGCCAACCGCGAACTGCTGGACCTGGCGTTGAGCGGTCAGGCGGTCGTAACGGCCAACTGATCCTGCGTTGAATGAAAAAGCCCCGCATTGAAAGATGCGGGGCTTTTTTCATGGTTTCGGCAGGCCCTCAAACCTGTTGGGGCGGCACAACGCAGCTCTACAGTGGGTCAGTTCTTCAGCGGTATCAACACCGCCTCATTTTCCCCCATCACCATGAACACCAGCAGTTTCGCCGGCTGGGTCGTGCTGGCGTTTTTCGAGACCAGGTGCTCGGAGCCTGCGGCTTCATACCAGAACTCTCCCGCCTTGTAGGTAGTCGCCGGTTCGCCCTTGACTTGTGAAGTAATCGCGCCTTCGAGCACATAGGCCATGGCTGTGCCCTCATGCATGTGGGCGATGGACGACTGGCCCGGCGCGTAGTCGACGGTCAGCATCAGGGTCTTTTTGCCGGGCAGGTTCTTCAGCATCTTTTCCTGCAGGACTTTGACGTTTTCCGCAGGCGCGGTTTCGTGGGCGTGGACCTGGGCGATGGACAGCAGGCCGAGGGCGGCGATCAGGCAGAGTGTTTTCATGGGGCATGGCCTTTGTGGGGTGGAGTGAACTAATGGGTTCACCCTAAGCCCCAGGGCGGGGCAAACAAACGTCCAATCTTTCGTAAGGTGAGTAGACCACTTGGCCGGGTCGATGAAGCCAAGTGCAGCGGGCTCAGACAATCGGGAAACTGTTGAAATCCACGCTTCGGGCCAGGCGACTTTCGATCAAGCCAATGAAGCCCTGCACTTCGGGGCAGTTGAAGTGGGCCTGCATGGCTGCTTCCGATTGCCAGCGGGCGCTGACGTTCCAGCGGTCGTTGTCTTCCGGGCAACGGTCGACCATGTAGCCGTCGCAGCCTGGCAGCGCGCGCAGGGTCTCGACGATTTGCTGTAACTGGCGGCCAAGCGCCTCCGAGCGTCCGGCGGCGGCTTGTACCTGTACGGTATTGATCACTTGGCGAGACATTGTCCAGGCTCCTGAATCAAGTCAAACGAGGTGTGCTCAACCTCAACGGCACCTGAGCAGGATAGGCCTGCCCGGGCCGTACTCAAACAGCCAATGGGCAGATAAATGTCCAGACCAATCCGTCAAGCGGTCAAGCCACCTGCTGCAAGATATCGCGCAAGCGGTCCAGGGCGATGTCGATATCCAGGGTTTCGATGGCCCCGAAGCCGAAGAACAGGCCGGCCCGCACCGGGGCCTCGGCGAAGAAACCGTCCAGGCTGTACAGCCCGACTTCGGCTTTCCTCGCCAGTTCGATCACCAGCGCCAGGTCCATCGGTGCCTTGCACAGCACCGCCATGTGGAAACCGGCCGTGGTGGGCACGGCCTCGAACCAGGGCGACAGATCCCCGGCCATGCGCGCCAGGATCCGCTCGCGTCGACCGGCATACAGGGCATGGCAGCGGCGGATGTGCTTGAGCAGGCAGCCCTCGGCGATGAACTTGGCCAGCGCCCACTGGGGCAGGGTGGAGGTGTGCTGGTCGGTGAGGCGCTTGGCCAGGATCACCGCTTCCAGGATCGCCGGCGGCAGGATCGCATAACCCAGCCGCAACTCCGGCAACAGGGTCTTGGAGAACGTCCCGACGTACGCCACGATCCCGCGCTCGTCCATGCTTTGCAGCGAGTCGGCAGGCCGGCCCTCGTAGCGGAATTCGCTGTCGTAGTCGTCTTCGATGATGATCGCCCCCAACTCGTATGCCCGTGCCAGCAGGGCTTCGCGGCGGGCCTGGCTCATGGGCATTCCCAGGGGAAACTGATGGGAAGGCGTCACGTAGATCAACCGCGTGCCGTCCGGAATCAGCTCGACGCGCATGCCTTGCTCGTCCACCGGCACCCCGGCCACCGTCGCGCCATGGGAGCCGAACAGCAGCCGCGCGGGCGGGTAACCCGGGTCTTCCATCGCCACCAGGCTGCCGGGGCGGGTCAGTACCCGAGAGATCAGGTCCAGGGCCTGTTGCGCGCCGTTGCACACCACCACGTCTTCGTCCTGGCAATTGACCCCACGGGAAAAGGCGATGTGCCGGGCGATGGCATTGCGCAGCGCCGGCAAGCCCTCGGGCTGGCTGTAGAAGCCCTTGGCGCTGGCGATCTGGCGCAGTGCGTGGGCGGTGCAGCGTCGCCAGTCGTCCACTGGAAACTGGCCCTTGCCGGTGGCGCCGCCGATGAAGTCGTAGCGCAGCGCGCCTTCAAGGGTCGGATGACGCATCAGGTCCGGCATGCTGCGCCAGGCCTCGACCACGTCCGCACCGGCCAGCGCCCGATGGCTTTGTTTGCTGACGGTCCTGGCCGGCCGCGCATTGACGTAGGTGCCCTTGCCGATGATGCCGGTGAGCAGGTTTTCGTAGGTCAGTTGCGCGTAGGTGTCGGAAACGGTCTTGCGCGAGATGCCCAGTTGTCCGGCGAGCAGTCGGCTGGGCGGCAACTGGGTGCCGGCGGCCAGGCGACCGCTTTCGATGGCACTGCGCAATTGCTGGTACAACTGGCCCGCCAGGTCTTTGCGGCCGTTGATGACAACATGAAGTTCCATACCCGCGCGCTCCTGGGCAAACGATTGGCGGCCAGTGTCAAAGGCCAAAGGTTAACCGCATTGTGCGACGGCTCAGGCTCTGTACGACAAGTCTTGAGACGAAGGTCAGGCAAGGCGAAAACAGCCGAGCAAGCGCAGTGTACTGGAGTACATGAGCATTGTGAGGCCGTTTTCAACGCAGCCTGAACGAGTATCAAGGCTTTTCATACAGAGCCTGGAAGTTGCGTGGCGAAAAACCTGGCGAATGGTCTGCCAGGGCGGTCCCGGGGTTTTTCGAACAATTGGACCTGTTATCGATCGACTTCAGGCTCTACCGTGCAGGCATCAGTGATCACGGAGTCTGCCATGAGCCCGCGCCTGGACTACTACACGGCTTCTCCCGGGGCGATGAAGGCCATGATCGGCCTGGAGGCGCTGACCAGCCGTCTGAGCATCGAACCGGCCCTGCTGCATCTGATCAAGATCCGCGCCTCGCAACTCAATGGTTGTGCGTTCTGCACCGACCTGCACTCGGTGGATGCACGACGGCAGGGCGAGACCGAACGGCGCCTCTATGCCGTGGCGGTCTGGCGCGACAGCGGCTTCTTCACCCCTCGCGAACGCGCGGCCCTGGCCTGGACCGAGGCGGTGACGCTGTTGGCCCAGAGCCAGGTACCCGACGATGTCTATGGGTTGGCCTGCGCCAGTTTCAGCGAAGAGGAACTGGTGGACCTGACCCTGGCCATCAGCACCATCAACAGCTGGAACCGCCTGGCGGTGAGTTTTCGCCAGAGCCCGGGGGGCTGATCAACAAGGACAGGTACCCCGGTGATCCTGTGGAGAGGCTTGATTGTCAGGGTGCTGGTGAGATCGTCATCGCGAGCAAGCTTTACTCCCACAGGAGTTTTCCACCCCTGGCCCCGAGTCAGGCATTGAAGTCGCTGGCATGTAGCTCCTTGACGCCCACCAGTTCGAATTCGAACTCGGCGCTGGCGTCGGCGTCGATGCTGCCGTAGACGATACCATCGGCAAAGCGCAGTTGGCCGGTGGCGTTGGTGGGGTCGAAGGCGTTGCTGCCGATGAAGTTGAAGGTGTCGAGGGTCGCGGTCGACGGGTTGGCGTCCAGTGCCGTGAGGTCCAGGTGATCGCCCTCGGTGGTCTTGAAGCCGTTGATCACGTCGCGCTGGGCCCCGACGCCCATGTCCGACAGGGCCGTGAACGCGTAGGTGTCCGCGCCCGTGCCGCCGGTGAGGTTGTCGGTGCCTGCACCGCCGATCAGGCGGTCATCGCCGGAGCCACCCACCAGGGTGTCGTTGCCGGCGCCGCCGTTCAGCACGTTCGCCGCGCTGTTGCCCGAAAGGGTATCGGCGTAGGCGCTGCCCGTGACGTTTTCGATGAACTTCAAGGTGTCGAGCCCGGAGCCCACGGTGTTCTGCTGGGCCGAGGTCGAGAGATTGACGGTCACTGCCGCGAGGGCTCGCTCGTAGGACGCGGTGTCGTTGCCGTCTCGTCCGTCCAGCACGTTGTCACCGGCGCCGGCGAACAGCGTGTTGTCCAGGGCATTGCCCGTGCCGTTGGCGGCGCCCGTGTTGTCGATGTACAGGTTCTCGACGTTGTTGCCCAGGGTGTAGGCCGCCAGGCTGCTGTGCACGCTGTCGACGCCACCCGTCAGCGGGTTGCTGTTGGTTTCGATTACGCTGTCGTCGGCATTGTCGACAAAATAGCTGTCGTTGCCGTCGCCACCGCTCAGGCTGTCGGCGCCTGCGGCACCGTCGAGCACGTTGTGAGCGGCGTTGCCGGTGATGAAGTTGCGCCGCTCGTTGCCGGTGCCGTCGATCTCCGACACGCCGGTGAGCACCAGGTTTTCGAGGTTGGCGCCCAGGGTCCAGCTGACCGAGGCCTTCACGGTATCGATCTGCGAAGTCGAGGTGTTGGTTTCCACCACGCTGTCGAGCGCGTTGTCGACCACGTAGATGTCGTTGCCGTCGCCACCGGTCATGGTGTCGGCACCGAGGTCGCCGTCCAGTATGTCGTTGCCCGCGCTGCCCACCAGGGTGTCGGCCTGGTCGGTGCCGGAAATATGCCCGCCCTGGTTCTGCGCGTTGTCGAAGATGTCCTGCACGCTGTTGTTGTCGTTGGGGTTGCCTTGGAAGCCCAGGTCACCGGCGATGTAGTCGGCCAGGCGCTGGCCGACGATTTCCGCCGATTCCTCGTGCAGGTGCCAGACGTCGTCGGGATACACCAGCGGATCGACCTCGTAGCGCAACGGCAGGTCGGTGTAGTCCACCGCCAGTTTCACGTCCGCGCGCTCGGCCGCCATGGCTTCCTGGGCGGCACGGACATAGCCGACGCCTTCGACGATGGAGGCAATTTTCTCTTCCGAATAACCACGGGCCCGGGCCGCGTCCTGCTCGTAGTGACCGGTCTCCATCAGGTACACGCTGAAGTTGCCGAACTGGGCATGCAGGTAGTCGAACACTTTCAGGGTCGCGGCTTTGTAGGCGGCGGCCGCGGCGGCCTTGTCGGTGGCGCGGGCGATTTCCTGGGCGGCTTCTTCACCCTGGCCCCAGATGATGCCCATGGTGACGTTATCGATGGCCTTGAGTTCGGTGAGCTGGTCGCGCAACAGCGTCACGGCGCGCAGCAATGCGGCCCCGGGTTGATTGGTGTCGGTCAGCCACCAGCACAGCTTGAGCTCTTCGGGGCTGAGTGTGGACAGGCCGTTGACTGTGCTACCCCCCACCGCGATGTCGATGCCGTTGCCATCGGCGTCGGTGAATTGGCTGCGCACGTCATAGGGGGTGTAGCGGTCCAGGTCGTCCACCAGCATCGAGGTGCCGGACTGGTTGTCGTCCTCGGTCATGCGCAACAGCCGCGCATTGGATTGACCAAGGGTCGGCAGGTACAGAATGTCTTGCTGGGCGCGCTCGCCGAACACGAAGTCACTGGCGCTGAGGGTGTTGAGGTAATTGCCGTTGAGGGCGATTTCGAAGCGATTGCCATCGGCGTCGGCTTCGGCGGATTTGATGTAGGTCTTGTCGCCGGCGGCGTTGAGGGTCATGTACAGCGTGCCGTTGCTGCCATCGCCGAGGCCGGTGAAGCCCAGTCCCGAGACGTCGATCTTGTCCACGCCCGCGATGAAGTCGTAGATCGTGTCGGTGGCCGTCACGCCGCCAGTGTCGTAGTCGCGGTAGCTGTCGAGCATATTGGTGTAGCGGAAGCTGTCGGCACCGTCGCCGCCGTACAGCGAGTCGCGTCCAGCACCGCCGTCGACGATGTCCGCGCCGCTGCCGGCCTTGATCGTGTCGTTGCCGCCGAGGCCGAGGATCAGGTCCGCGCCGGTCGTGCCATTGAGGGTTTCGGCGTTGTTGGTGCCGGTGATGGTGTTGGCGGGAGCATTGGCCACCACCAGGGCGAAACTGTCACTGACCGATGCGCCCGAAGGATCGGTGGCCTTGACCAACACGTCATAGTTGCCGGCCGCGGTGCTGGTGGGCGTGCCGCTGAAGGTCAGGCTGGTGGCGTTGAAACTCAGCCAGGCGGGCAGGGCGCTGCCGTTGGCGAGGGTCGCGGTGTAGGTCAGCACATCCTGGTTGGCGTCGGTGAAACTGTCGTGATTCACGGTGTAAGTGAACGGCGTGCTTTCGCTGGCGTTCTGGTCCAGGAGCGGGATCGCCACGACGGGCGCCACGTTGGTGGGGGTGTTCTGGTCGGCGAAGACAAAGTGGCTGGCCGTCAGGCTGCTCATCAGGTTGCCCGCCAGGGACACTTCGAAGCGGTTGCCGTTGGCGTCGACGGTGAGGTCCTTGAGGTAGGTGCGGTTGCTCGTCGCGCTGTAGGTCACTTGCAACGTGCCGTTCAGGCCGTTGCCCAGGCCGGTGTAGCCGAGCGCCGAGACATCGATCTTGTCGGCTGCTACGTCGAAATCGAGGATCTGGTCACTGGCGCTGGTGGAGCCGGTGCGGTAGCTGTCGAGCTTGGAGGTGTAGCGGAACACATCGGCGCCGGCGCCACCGGTGAGCTTGTCCACGCCCGTGCCGCCGACCAGGATGTCATTGCCGGCGCCACCGTTGAGGGTGTCGTTACCCGCGCCGCCGAACAATTGCTCGTTGGCCGCGGTGCCGGTCAAGGTGTCGTTGTTCGGCGTGCCGTTGATCACGATGGCGGCGGGGACGTCCTGTACGGCGAGGGTAAAGCTGTCGCTGATGCTGGCGTTGCTGCCGTCGGTCGCGGTGACCTGGATGGCGTAGGTGCCCGACGCCGTGTCGGGTGGCGTGCCGCTGAAGGTGCGGGTGGCGGCGTCGAACGTGAGCCAGGTGGGCAGGGCGCTGCCATTGGTCAGCTTGGCGGTGTAGCTCAGGCTGTCGTTATCCGGATCGGTGAAGCTGGTGACTGGCACCACGTAGCTGAACGGGGTGTTTTCGGTCGCGTTCTGGTCTGGCAGCGGTGTGGCCAGCACCGGTGCCTGGTTGGTCGGCGAGGACGTGGCGAAGACGAAGTTGGCGCTGGTCAAGGTGTTGAGGTAGTTGCCGTCCAGCGCCACTTCGAAGCGGTTGCCATTGGCGTCGGCCTCCAGGGATTTGATGTAGGTCTTGGTGCCGGCACTGTTGAGCACCAGGTACACGGTGTTGTTCCTGCCGTCGCCCAGGCCGGTGAAGCCCAGGGCGGACAGGTCGATCTTGTCGGCGCTGACGTTGAAGTCGGTGATCAGGTCGCCGAGGTTGGCGCCGCCGGTGTTGTAGTTGCGGTAGCTGTCCAGGCGGTTGGCGAACACGAAGGTGTCCGCTCCGGCGCCACCGGTCAGGGTATCCATGCCGGCGCCGCCGTCGAGTTTGTCGTCGCCGGCGCCGCCGCTGAGGCTGTCGTTGCCGGCCAGGCCGAACAGGGTGTCGGCCGCGTCGCTGCCCACCAACGAGTCACTGCCGCTGGTGCCCGTGATCACGCGGTTGAAGATGAAGTTGCCGGCGGTCAGGGTGCTGGCCAGGTTGCCCGCCAGGATCAGCTCGAAGCGATTGCCGCTGGCATCGGCATCGTAATCCTTGACGTAGGTGCGGTCGCTGCTGGCGCTGTAACTGACCTGCAGCGTGCCGCCACGGCCATTGCCCAGGCCGGTGAAGCCGAGGCTGGCGAGGTCGATCTTGTCCTGGGTGACGTCGAAGTCGGTGATGGTGTCATCGAAGCTGGACGTTGCGTTGCGGTAACTGTCGGACTGGACGGCGAAGCGGAACGTGTCGGCGCCGGTGCCGCCGGTGAGTTTGTCGACGCCGGCGCCGCCCACCAGGATATCGGCCCCGGCGGCGCCATTGATGATGTCATTGCCCGCGCCACCGTAGAAAATCTCGCTGGCGCTGGTGCCCAGCAGGGTGTCGTTGCCCGCCGTGCCCTGCACCGTGGTCATGGGCACCGTGGCGCTGACGTAGCTGCCATCGCCATAGATCAGCGTGGCGCCCTTGCTGGTGTGGCTGATGGTGTTGGCGATGATCGCGTTGCGATCGGTGCCGTCTTCGTTGCGCTCGGCGACGCCGTAGGTCGACAGGTCGCTGCCGCTGATGAGGTTGCCCTGGATGGTGTTGTCGCTGCCGTTGAAGTACTTGCCGGACACACCCAGGGTGTCGTCGTAGGACTGGATGATGATTTCCGGGACGGCACCGCCCAGGGAGTTGTTATTGAGGGTGTTGTCGAGAATCTCGACGTGGTTGCTGCCGTAGAGGCGGATCCCGGCGCTGGCGTTGTCGTGAATGTCGACGCCGCTGACGGTCACCTCGCTGGAAAGCTTGATCAGCACCCCTTCGGCGCCGTTGCCGTACACCTCGCCACCCGTGATGGTGATCTGGGTCGGCGAGGGAATGTCCTCGCTGCCGCGCTGCACGACGATACCGTTGCCGCCATTGTCGTAGGCAACGTTATTGGTCATGGTGAAGTCGTGGGTGCTGGTGACGATGTTGAAGCCGTGGCGGTCGTTGTCGTAGGCGACGTTGTTTTCGAAGGTGCTGTCGCTGAGGAAGTCGGCGACGAAGCCGTCCAGGCCGTTGCCGTGGGACACGCTGTTGCTGATGACCATGTTGACGGTCTGCTCGTGGGGGTCGAAGCCGTAGCCGGAGCAGTCCTTGATTTCCACCCTGTCGAGGGTGACGTTGGAGTCGTAGCCTTCCTGGCCTGGAATGTAGCCGTTGAACCAGCCATCGACCTTGCCGGTGGTGCTGTCGCGGTTGCCGTCGATGGTGAGGTTGCTGACGCCGAAGTCGTGGGTCTCCTCGCCATAGGCGGAGCGGATGATCCCGGTGATCTTGGTGTCGGAACCATCGGCCAGCTTGACCGTGGTGTCGCCCATGCCGTCGCCGTACAAATAGACGTTGCTCTTGAGCATCAGGCAGCCATCGGACGGCTCCGCGCCGCCGGAAACGATGTACGTTCCCCCCGGCATGTAAACCTGCCCCCCACCTGCGGCCGCCGCTGCATCAATCGCACGTTGGATCGCTGCCGTGTCGTCAGTGATGCCGTCCCCTTTGGCGCCAAAATCTTGTACGTTGAAAATCATGAGCTTATCTCCGTATCAGGCTGGAAACCTCGGTGCTTGCCAATATTCCATCGGCGGCCACGGTGTTATGACCCAACGGAGCGCAAAAGTTGTGACCGCATATCGGGGCGAGTGTCAAAAAACCGGACTTACGGATCAACGGTGGTGAGGTGTTTCAAAAACGTAACGGTTCATTGACGCTTGGGGTGACGGCAAGATCATCGCGAGCAAGCTTTGCTCCCACAGGGGGGACGGCTCCCACAGCGTTCTGAGCTGCACCCGGGTGTGGTGGGCATCGACCTGGGGTTTCCTTGATTGGCATCAACCCCAACCCGGGGCCTGCGCGGTAGCCTCCAATAAACGTTCAGGTGGTCGAGGCACCCCATGATCTATCCGCTGTTGCTGACCCTGCACCTGTTCGCCGCGCTGGTGTTCATCGGCACGGTTTTCTTCGAGGTTCTGTTTCTCGAAAGCATCCGCAAACAATTGCCCGTGAAGGTCATGGTGCTACTGGAGCAGGGCATCAGCCGGCGTGCCCGGCAGTTGATGCCCTGGGTCTTGTTGTTGCTGTTCGGTGCCGGCGTCGGGATGGTCTGGTTGCGGTACTGGCCGCTGTTGCTGACGCCATTGCAGTCCTCCTTCGGCTTGCTGCTGGGGTTGAAGATCCTGCTGGCGTGCAGTGTCCTGGGGCATTTCCTGTGGGCCATGTGGCTGTTTCGCAGCGGGCGCATGAACGCCCGTTACGTCCATATCATCCACACCAGCGTATTCCTGCACATGCTGGCGATCGTGCTGCTGGCCAAGGCCATGTTCTACGTTGCCTGGTAGGTGCAGGCCACGGGTTTCAAGGCGCTTGATACAGGTCAAGGTGGCTGGGCCGGTTACATCGGACAATGGCCGCGTGCAGCTACTCGGAGATCGTCATGTTCGACCTGTTTCATACCCTCGGTGAGCGCCCCTTCGGGCGTGCTCCCGTGGTGACGGACCTGGATTGTCCGGTCGGCACGGGCAGGTTCCACGGCGGTGTCGGCTCCCTCGACCTGCTGCGGGGCTTGCGCAACAGCCGTCAGAAACGCCGACCGCTGTCACTGGCGGTGCACCTGCCTTCGCGCTTGCGACTGGCCTCCTGTTCGCCGCTCGCCAGTATCTGCCAATGCGGCGAGATCGAGGGGTACCTGCAACGCTTGAGCTACGAAATGGGACTGGTGGGTTGTCACCTCGGCACCGGACGGCGGGTCGAGCAATTCTGCCTGACCGGCGGCACGCCGGTGATCGCTCATCTGCAACGGCTGATGGGCGATCTGCGCAAACGCTTCGATTTTTGTGAATACGACAGCGGTGACCACAGCATCGAAGTGGACTTGCACCACACGGACTGGTCCACCATGGGGTTGATCCGCGACCAGGGGTTTACCCACGTCAGCATCGGTGTGCCCGACATCGGCATGGACAGCGACCTGTCCGTGGATTGCTACCAGAACCCGGCACCGATTCATTCGCTGATCGATGCGGCGCGTACCTTTGGTTTTCGCTCCATCAACATTGACCTGGGCTATGGCCATGCCTGGCAGACGCCCCAGAGTTTCGCCCTGAAACTGGCGACGTTGATCGAGTTGGAGCCCGATCGCCTGCACGTATTCGACTACTCGCGGGCGCCTTATCGTTATCGCTCGAAAAACGCCGGGATCGCCGGCGCGTTTTGCAGCCAGGCCGACAAGGACGCCATGCGCAGGATCTGCTGCGAACAGCTGATCGGCGCGGGGTATCACTACATCGGCCTGGGGCAGTTCGTCCGCGCCGACGACGACCTGGCGGTTGCCCAGGAGCACGGGCGCCTGCACCGCAATTGCCTGGGGTTCACCCGGCATGGTTGCTGTGACCACGTGGGTTTCGGCCTGGCGGCCATCACCCAGATCGAGCACCTGTACGTGCAGAACACCGATGACCTGCTTCAATACTGCCAACAGCTGGACGCCGGGCAATTACCGGTGGCTCGCGGCTGGCGCTGTGAGCAGCAGGACCAAGTCAGGGCGGCCGTGACCGAGCAACTGTCCTGTGATCTGGAACTGGACATCCCGGCCATCGAAGCGCGTTTCGGCCTGGTGTTCCATGAGCATTTCGCCTCCATCTGGCCGTTGCTGGAGGCCTTGCATGACAAGGGACTGATCGAATTGTCGCACCGCTTCATCGGCATTCTGCCGGCGGGACGCCTGAACGTGGATGCGATCTGCAACCTGTTCGACCCCGGTCCGGATGATGCGGGCCCTTACTCCTTTGAAAAGTTGAACCCCTCATGAAAGCTGCATCCGGTTTCAATCGTGCCCTGGTGGAAAAATATGACCGTCCAGGGCCGCGCTACACCTCCTATCCCACGGCGCCGCAGTTCCACCAGGCGTTTGCCATGGATGAATACCGCCAGGCGGCCCAGCGCAGTAACGAGGCTGCGCTGCCCAAGCCGCTCTCGGTGTACATCCACATTCCGTTCTGCCAGAGCCTTTGCTACTACTGCGCCTGCAACAAGATCATCACCCGCAAGACCCACCGCGCAGTGGAATACCTGACGTACCTCAAGCGCGAAATCGCCTTGCAGGCGAGTCTGTTCGACCGTTCGCGCAAATTGACCCAACTGCACCTGGGGGGCGGTACGCCGACTTACCTGACCCACGAGCAACTGGCCGAGCTGATGGCGTGCCTGCACGAAGCCTTCGACATGGACGACAGCGACGCCCATGAGTTTTCCATCGAGGTCGACCCTCGTACGGTTGGCGCCGAGCAGGTACGTGGGTTGCGTGAGTTGGGGTTCAATCGCCTGAGCTTCGGCATCCAGGATTTCGACCCCCAGGTGCAAGCCGCGGTCAATCGGGTGCAAAGCCAGGAGCAGGTCGCCGAGTTGGTGGAGGCGGCCCGCCAGGCTCGCTTCAAGTCTGTCAGCGTGGATTTGATCTATGGCCTGCCGCTGCAAACCATTGCCAGTTTCGACGTCACCCTGAGCAAGATCATCGCCCTGCGTCCGGACCGGATCGCGGCCTACAGCTACGCGCACCTGCCGCAACGGGTGCGGGCGCAACGGATGATCCGGCCCGAAGACATGCCGCCGCCGGAACGCAAGCTGGAATTGCTCGAACTGACCATCAACCGCCTGACCGAGGCCGGCTACGTCTACATCGGCATGGACCATTTCGCCCTGCCGGACGACGAACTGGTGCGCGCTCGCGCCCAGGGCACCTTGCAGCGCAATTTCCAGGGCTATTCCACCCACGCCGACTGTGACTTGATTGGCCTGGGCGTGTCCTCGATCGGCAAGGTGGGTGACAGCTACAACCAGAACGTCAAGGAGCTTTCCCAGTATTACGCACGCCTGGATCAGGGCCTGTTGCCCGTACAGCGTGGCTATCGGTTGAGCGACGATGACCGCTTGCGGCGCGAGGTCATCAGCGAATTGATGTGCCATGGACGCATCGATTTCGCTCGGATCGAAGCCGGGCACGGCATTCGTTTTACCGAGTACTTTGCCGATGCGTTGCGCCGGCTCCAGGAACTGGTGCAGGACCGCTTGCTGGAGGTCAGCGACAGCACCCTGGTGCTGCTGCCCCAGGGGCAATTGATGATGCGTAACGTTGCGATGGCGTTCGATGCCTATCTGCAAACCGACCAGAGCGTCCAGTACTCGCGTACGGTTTAACCCGCCTCGGGATCTTTCGCTGCCAGGATCCGTGACGCGGGTATCAGATCGCGTACGGCGTAGAAACCCTGCACCAGGCGGTTCTTGGCCCGATACTCACACAGCAGCAACAAGGTATCGGGCAACTGGCAGATCGACGAAGAATGCTTGACCACCATCGTCTTGCCTCCCGAGCGTAAGCGGACCAACTCGCCAGGTTCGAATGTGTCCATCTGCGGTCACCTCACAGTCACTTTGTTTGTGCTTTCAACCCAACCGCCACCCAGGGCTTTGTACAGGTTGACCTCGGCAAGCAGTTGCGCCAACCGGTCGACGATCAGGGTTTGCTGGGCGCTGAACAGCGAGCGCTGGGCATCGAGAAAGGTCAGGCTACTGTCCACGCCAATGCGATAGCGCCGTTGCGCCAGGCGGTAGTAGTCCTGGTTCGCCTGCACCAGATCGTTTTGCGCGATCAGCTGATCCTTGTAGGTCTTGCGTGCCGCGAGGCCGTCGGAGACTTCCTGGAAGGCGGTCTGGATGGCTTTCTCGTATTGCGACACGCGGATGTCTTTCTGGATTTTCGAATAGTTCAGGCTTGCCCGAAGGCTGCCGGCGTTGAAAATCGGCAGGTTGATCTGTGGCTGGAACACCCAACTGCCCGAGCCCCCCTTGAACAGCCCGGACAACTCATCGCTCGAGGTGCCGGCGTTGGCGGTCAGGCTGATGCTCGGGAAAAAAGCCGCGCGGGCGGCACCGATGTTGGCGTTGGCCGATTGCAGCAGGTACTCGGCCTCGAGGATATCCGGACGACGTTGCAACAGATCCGAAGGCAGGCCCGCCGGCACCTCGCTCAGCAATTCGGACGCCAGCGGGAGGGCGGGCAGGTCGTCGGCCACCGACGTCCCGACCAGCAAGGTGAGGCTGTTGAGGTCCTGGGCGACCTGGCGCTGGAATTGGGCCAGGCTGGCCCTGGCGCCTTCCACCGAGGTACGCGATTGGCTCAGGGCCAGGGCCGACGCGGTGCCGACCTGATTGCTGCGCTCGGTCAGGCGCAGGCTCTCTTCGTAAGACTGGAGTGTGTCGCGGGTCAGGGTCAGCAGTTCCTGGTCGGCCCGCCAGGTCAGGTAGGCGCTGGCCACGCTGGCCACCAGGCTCAGTTGCGTGCTGCGGCGGGCTTCTTCGCTGGACAGGTAGATCAGCGAGGCTTGGTCGGTGAGGCTGCGTATGCGCCCGAACAGGTCCAGTTCATACGCACTGATCCCCAGTGTTGCCGAGTACGAGCTGCTGATCGCGGCATTGCCGGTTCCCGTCAGGCTGGCCGGCAACCGTTGGCGAGAACCGCTGCCATTGGCGCTGATCGCCGGGAAGAGATCGGCCCGTTGAATCCGGTATTGCGCCTGGTAGGCTTCGACGTTCAGCGCCGCGATCCGCAAGTCGCGGTTGTTGAGCAGGGCACTTTCGATCAGTCGTTGCAGCACCGGGTCACGAAACAGATCGCGCCATCCCTGGTCGGCCGCCAGGGGCCCCGACAGGGCCGGCGCATAAGCGGACGTCTGCGGGTACTGCGCGGCCACCGGCGCATCGGGGCGCTGGTAGTCGGGGATCAGCGAGCAACCACCGAGCATGAAGGCTGCGGCGGCCAGGGGGCTCAAGAGTTTATGCATCGACCTGTCTCATTGTGCTGCCTGCTCAGGCCCCGGAGGCGCAGGCAGGCGGGTTCTGTTGAGTCCGCGGTCGCCCGCGGCGGACGGTCATGAACCGATCATCCATTTCGCCAGCCCATGTCGTCCGCTGACACCCAGTTTGGCGGCGGCGCGTTTGAGATAGGTTTCGATGGAGCTGTTCTTGACCCGTAGTTTTTCTGCTATCTCCGGCACGGTCCCACCGGCCAGCAGCCCCAGGCAAACCTCCTTTTCCCGCACTGAGAGGGTCACATCGCAGGGGCTCAGGCGTTCGTCGAAGTCGCGTTGCAACTGCGTCTGTTCCGCGGCATTGAGGACGTGGATCCCGCTGGTGCCCAGGGTTTTGACAGATGCCTGTCGATTGAAGTGGGCATGGCGCTCCGCCAACGGCAGAAGTGTCTCGGAGAGGTACTTCAAGAACGACAGTTCCTGCAGGGAAAAGTCGCGATTGCCCTGGGGACGGTGCAAGGAAATCACGCAGCGGCGATTGGCCTTGCGCGAAATCAGGCTGCACTGATGGGAGGTGCCGAGGCAGTTGTTGCCTTTTTCGTCCTTCATCCGCGCGCCCAGATGGATCAACAGCGCGTCGTCCACTTCCAGCACTCGCTTGACCAGGGGGTGATCGTTGCGCTGTATCGCAGTGGTCGGGCAGACAGACTGCATCTGCGGGTTTTTCTCCTGGCCCGCACAGCCCAACAGCTGCACATCCAGGACATTCGATTGGGTATCGTCGACCGTCCATTCGCTCAATTCGAGTCGACTGACAGGCACCGTCGTTTCGATCAGTTGGTGCATGTTGGTCAAGAAGTTCTCGTGTCCGACACTTGAAATCAGCCTTCCTAGCTCTACGTAGAGGTGCGATTTCTCGGCACCTTCAATATACGCATGTCGATTCATTGTGCTTACCTGCATACTTCGAAAATGCTCCGCATTTCAGTGATCGTTGACGGAAGAAAATCCGACCGCTTCCCAAAATGCTGAAGCTACTTCTGGATTTGATACCTGGGTCAATTGTCACCTGTGAATCCATTCACAAAAAAACGGTTCAGCCGGTAGGGGTCATTAAGCGTTTGCATGTAGGAAAAGTCTGTAAGGGAAAACAGGGACATCCCGTGTCACTGAACTGACGCTGTTACGTTGACGATTCCTGACAAAAATACCTCTCTGGTGTAGGGGGATTTCCCGGATTGCGAGCCTTACGGGTTCCTGGTTTTTATGATTTTTTGTATAAAAAACAAAGTGTTACTTTAATTTTTAAAATTATCTTCCAGGCGTCAGCTGTTTATTGATGACCTCGTCGCTAGGCTTTTCTGACAGAAAATGGTCGGAATTTAAATTCCAATTCCGGTGGAAGGATTCGCATTTATGGATTTTTTTTCATTTTTTGTCTATCCGTCAGGCGTTTTTTGTCATTGACGCGATCCGGTGCAGGGTTGAGGCAACAACCCTGGGTGGTGTCACCGGGAACGGTCCGGTCTACCCCTGCCGGGGTCAGGTACAGGGTTTGAAGGACAGGATCTCGAGGTTCTTCTTGCGCAGGCTGCTCTGCGGTGTCAGCCGGAAGTACCACTCCCGAAGCCAGCAGGCGAAGGGCGACTCGGCCTGTTCGATGCCGCTCATGAAACGCGCGGCGTTGACGATCCCGTTGGCCCGTGGATGTCGATACGCCTGATAGTCCGCCAGCGCGTCGCGCAGATGTGCCGTTCGCGCCAGGCGATCGGCCAGCACCACCGCATCCTCGATGGCCTGCGCCGCGCCCTGGCCCAGGCTGGGTAGCATCGGGTGGGCGGCGTCGCCCAGCAGCACCACATGCCCGTCACAGAATCGCTTCACGGGTTGGCGGTCCCGGGCATGTATTTTCAGCAGGGCGCTTTCGGGGGTGGCTTCGATCGCGGCCATCACTTCCGGTGCCCAGCCGGCATAGGTGCCGAGCACTTCCTGTTTACTGATGTTCAACGCGGCATCCGTCGCGTTGGCGTGATTGCAGGTGCCCCACCAGTACGCCTGGCCATCCCCCACGTCGCAAAGCCCGAAGCGCTTGCCACGCCCCCAATAGTGCGCCACGTAGCCCTCGGTCATCACCGGATGGCTCAATGGCGTCACCGCCAACCAGGCGACATAGCCTGAGGGACGCGTCGGTGTCTCCCCCAGCATTTGCTGACGGATCACCGAGTTCAAGCCATCCGCACCAATCAGCAGGTCGGCCTCCCGGGTGCTGCCGTCTTCGAACTGCACCGTCACACCGTCCGGGCGATGGGCGTAACCTACGCAGCGTAGCCCGGTGGTCAGGGTGTCGGGCGTCAGTTGCTGCGCCAGGGCGCGCAACAATAGAGGACGTTGGATATTCACGCTGGGGTGACCCAGTTGTTCGCCGATCTCATGGATCGGCATGCGGGCAATGGGATCGCCATTGTGTTTTTTGAAGGAAAAATGGCGGATCACCTGGCCGGCCTGTTCCACGGGAACATGGGCATCGATCGAATGCAGCGCCGCCATGGCATTGGCCATCACGGACAAGCCGGTGCCACCGGTGCGCAGGGTCTGGGCCGCCTCGTAGACCTGGACTTGCCAACCCGCCCGTTGCAGCGCAATCGCCGCGGTCAGCCCGCCGATACCGGCACCGGCCACGATGGCCTTCCTGGGTTCTGTCATGCTGTTGCACCTGTTTCGAGCCCGCAACCCGCGGGCGTATTGATCAAGGGCGCCGGTGGGCCGACGCCGTCATCGGGACAGTCGGTCACGCTATGCGAATACCTTCAGGGCGTTGCCGCTCCTGGCTCGGGCAGTTTCCATGCGCAACGTGATGAAGGCTGCCACCCGTTCGATATGCGGCTCGCGCATCATGCTCAGGTGATCGCCTTCCACGGCGATTCGCTGCACCTGCGGCGCAATCGAACGCCAGCCGCGGTAGGGGTCGCGAAACGCCGTGCCCACCTGTTCATGTGGCGCTTGGAGGACGTCAGGCAGCTCGACGTCCGCGGCGAACAAGGTGACCGGCAAATCCAGTGGCGGGAAGCGGTAGTCCAGCAACCCTTGCCAGTTGGCATGGAACACCCGGAACAGTTGTTCCAGCGTTTGTCGGGCAATGGTCGGGTCGAAAATGCCTTGGCCGATGCCGTGCTGCCGGATCGCCTCGAACGCCTGCGGGTCGGTCATGCCAGAGAAGTCCAGGGCGTGGTAGGCATACTCCTTCTGACCGTCGCCGCTGAGCAGTTCCCACATGAACCAGTTCATGAATTCGCTGCGCTCTATCCGGACCTCGCCTTCCCTGACGCGCACGATGGTGTCCAGCAGAAACACGTTGTGCAGGCGTCTTCCGCGACGCTGCAACTCGCTCGCCAGTTCATACGCCACCACGCCGCCATACGACCAGCCACCGATATCCAGGGGGCCTTGAGGCGCGACCTGCTCAATGGCGTCGGCGTAATAGGCCGCTTGGGCCTGTACCGATTGCAGCGGTTCGCGACCATCCCAAGTCCCCGGCGCCTGCAGGGCGTACACATGCACCTGGTCCTTGAGGACGCGTGCCAGTGCCGCATAACACAGCACGTGGCCACCGATGGGGTGCACCAGGAACAGCGTCGGTGCCTGCGGGGCATTCTTGAAGTCCACCAGTGCGCCGGTGTCGGTGGTCACGGCTTCGGTCTGTTGCAGCACCTGGGCGAACTCGGCGATCGTCGGGGCCTGGATGAAGTCGGACAATGACGGTGCCAGGCCCTGGTGCCTGGCCAGCATGGCGACCAGTCGTACAGCCTTGAGCGAATTGCCCCCCAGTTCGAAGAAATTGTCGTGGACGCTGATGTCCTCCAGCTCCAGGGTTTCCTGCCAGTAGGCTTGCAGCAGGTCTTCCCAGGCATTGCGGGGCGCGGTGAATGGCCGCAGCAGGGTGTTTTGAACCTCCACCTTCTGCAACTGCCGACGGTCGATCTTGCCGGTGGGCCCCAGCGGCAGTTGCGTGATGTTCACCAGGGTATTCGGGACCATGTAGTCGGGGAGGGTCAGGCGCAGCTCGGCCTTGAGTTGATCCAGGTCCGGCGCTCGGTCCGGCATGGCCTGGACGAAGCCCACCAGGTAGCGACTGCCGTCTGCCGCCGGTTTGTCGATAACCGCCACTTGCTGGATGTCGGCGCCGAACCGGGTGGAGCCGAGCATCGCCACCTCGATCTCGCCCAGCTCGACGCGATAGCCACGGATCTTGACCTGTGCGTCGCTACGGCCCTGATACACCAGGTCGCCCCAAGGCAAGTAGAAGCCGACATCGCCGGTTTCATACAGCCGCCGGATCTTGCCTTCAAGCTGGCGATAGACAAAGCGCTGGTCGGTGAGGTCGGGACGATTCCAATAACCGTTCGCCAGGCAGATGCCTTCGATGAACAGCTCGCCCGTGACCCCGACCGGACAAACATTGCCCGCCGGATCGAGGACATGCATGCGCACGCCGTCGATCGGTGTGCCGATGGGGGGCATGCTCGGCCAGGTCGCCGTGGCGCCTTCGAGGGTCAGGTGGGTAACCACATGGGCTTCGGTCGGGCCGTAATGGTTTTCCAGTCGGCAATCTTCCAGGCCATCGAGCAGTTCGCGGATTTCACCGGTGATTTTCAGCTGCTCGCCGGCCACGCTGATCTGGCGCAGCGATACGGGGCGGATACCCAACTGCAGGGCGACCTCGGCCAGGCCCTGGAACGCGACGTAGGGCAGGAACAGGCGATTGACGTTTTGCTCGTCGATAAACCCCAGCAACCTGATGAAGTCATAGCGCAACCCCTCGTCGATCATCACCAGTTCTGCACCGCAACCCAGCGTGGAGAAAATTTCCTGGAACGACACGTCGAACGAGATGGGCGAGTACTGCAGGGTTTTCAGCTGCGCGGCCGGGCCGCTGTGCTGGCGCGTCTGCCAGCCAATCAGGTTGGTCAAGGCCCGGTGCGGCATGGCGACACCTTTGGGGCGCCCCGTCGAGCCAGACGTGTAGAGCAAGTAGGCATTGTCTTCACCGGCGATGTTCGCGGCGATGGCGGCGACCAGGTGGTGGCCGCGTGTCGGCTGCCCATCGAATTCGGCCTCCACGCTGTCCCAATGGCGCGTCGCGAGCTTGCCCGCCAATGCCGTGGCGAGCTGGGCCGAGGCATCGGCGTACAACACCAGGCTCGGCTGGGAGTTTTCGAGTATCAGTCGGATGCGGTCCTGGGGGTAACTCAGATCGATCGGCACATACGCGGCCCCGGCCTGGATGACGCCGAGCAGGGCTACGATCAGCTCCGGCGAGCGCGGCATCATGATCGCCACCCGGTCTCCCTGGCCGATGCCGTGGTCGTGCAGCCAGCTCGCCAGCCTGGCGCAGGCGTCGCTCAGTTCACGGTAGGTCAGGCGGACCTGGCCGAAACTCAAGGCCGTCTGCTCCTCATGGCGGGCGAAACTGTCCAGCAACAGGCTCGACAAATTGCCTTGGGACCTTGCCGTGACCGGCTCCGGCGCGCGCTGGGCCCGTTGCGGCAACCATGACGGTATGCGGGGTTCGGCCTCGGGGGTGGCGATCATCACCTCCAGCGTGCGCAGCAAGTAGTCGGCATATGCCTCGACCTGGCTGGTGGCGACGCGCGCGGTGCGGTAGTCCATTTTCAACAGCAGCGAACCGTTGGCCGGGTGGCGGCCGAGCGTGGTCAGCAAGTCGTAGTTGCTGGCTTCGGTGGTTTGCCAATCGGTCAGGATCTGCTCCTCCGAGGCGAGCATGTCCTTGAGTACATAAAAATCGACGTAGTTGAACACCACGTTCAGGGCCACGTCGGTTTCTCGATGTATCAGGGCGAAGGGGTAGCGCCGATGGGCGAATACCTGCTGCTCCTGGGCCATCGAGGCCTGGATCACTTCCAGCCAATTCTGTCCGACGGTGCTGAAACGCAGGGGCAGGGTGTTGAGGAACAGGCCCAGTATCGACGCGGCATCCTCGAATTCCGGTCGGCCATGGCGGATGACGCCACACAGCACTTCTTTCTGGTTGGAGAGAATGGCTTGGGCGAAACCGTGGGCCGCCAGCAGGACCGCGCGCATCGGCAGGTCCTGGGCCTGGCAGAACGCTTCGAGCCGCGCCACCTGCGCGACGGGGATTTCACGATAGACCGAGCGGTGCGGTGTCGCGTCCGGGGCCACCACGTGGACCCAGCTGATCATGGACGCGGCGGGGGCGTCGTGCAGGTAGTCGCGCCAGAACCGGCGATGGGCGTCGTCTGCCATGGCGGCCTGTTCCAGGACAGCGAAATCGGCCGGTGTGGTGGTCAGCGCCGGCAGCCCGTCGGCCCCGGGCGCCGAGGTGTAGAGGGCGATCAGGTCACGCATCAAGGTGGCCACGCTCCAGCCGTCGAGGATCGCATGGTGGAAACTGAACACCAGCTCGATTTCCTCCGGTGCGACGAACACCCCGAACTGATACAGCGGTGCCTGATGCCAGTCTTCGCGATGCTGTTTGCGCGCCTCGATGTAGTCGGCAACGGCTTGCGCCTGTGCTTCGCGGCTCAGCGCGACGGCGTCGATGACTTGTACGGGCGGCTCGACCGTTGAATGAACCCGCGCCATGGGCGCTTCGGCGTGGCTGATATCGAATGACATGCGCAAGGCCGGGTGGCGCTTGATCAGCGCCCGGCACGCCCGGTCCCAGGCCGGCGCATCCCAGTGCAGGCGCAGGCGGTAGCGGAAGATGTCGTGATAGATCGCCGACTCGGGGTGCATCATCGAGTGATAGATCATCCCGACCTGCAGTTGCGATGCAGCGAATACGTCGTCGAACAGGCCTTCGCTGGCGAGGCGGACCTGCTGTGTGACCTGGGCGAAAGGCGCCACGTTCGCCAGGGGGAGCACAGCGGCCTCTGTCTCTCCTTGGGCCTGCAGGGCTTGGGCCAGTTCAGCGATGGTCGGGTGCTGGTACACCTGTGCCAGCGTCAATGCGATTCCTTGTTCGCGTGCCTTGATCTGCAAGTGAATGACCTTCAGGGAGTCGCCGCCGAGCATGAAGTAATTGTCGTGGATGCCGGGCACCGGCCGTTTGAGGTTGTCTTGCCAGAGATCGACCAGGGCTTGTTCCAGCGACGTGCGCGGTGCGGTCGCGTCGGTGCTGCCCCAGGCCGTGGCGGGTTCGGGCAAGGCTTTGCGGTCCAGCTTGCCATTGACGTTCAGCGGGAACTGTTCGAGCTCGACCAGATATTTGGGCACCATGTAGTCCGGCACTTGCTGGCGTAACGTTGCCTGCAAGGCGGCGACCGAAGGCGAGCAACCCGGGTCGCTCAGCCAGTAGGCACTCAGGTAGGCATCGCCTTCGGGGTCCTGGCGGGCGATCACCACCACGTCCTTGACGCCTTCGCAAGCGAGCAGGCGCGCTTCGATCTCGCCCAGTTCAATGCGCAGGCCGCGGATCTTCACCTGGAAATCGTTGCGCCCCAGGTATTCGATGCTGCCATCGGGCAGCCAGCGGCCCAGATCGCCGGTCTTGTACAGGCGTGCCTGGGGATCGGCCTGGAACGGGTCGAGGATGAACCGTTCGGCGGTCAGTTCGGGGCGGTTCAGATAGCCTCGCGCGACACCGATACCACCGATGTGCAGTTCACCGGCGATACCCGGGGGTAGCAGTTGCAGGCTCGCGTCGAGCACATACATCTGGGTGTTGGCGATCGGCTGGCCGATTGGCACGATGCCCTCGTGCAGGTCGGGCCGGCAATGCCATGCCGTGACGTCGATGGCGGCTTCAGTGGGGCCATAGAGGTTGTGCAACTGTACGTGGGGCAAGTGTTCGAAGAAGCGCTTCTGCAGGGTGTGCGGCAACGCTTCGCCGCTGCACAACACTTGCTTGAGTCTCGGCAAGCGCTGGGGCTCGACCTGGTCAAGGAAGACTTGCAGCATCGACGGGACGAAATGCAGCAGTGTGATGCCGGCGCCCGCCATGATGTCCATCAGATAGCGAGGGTCCTGATGCCCGCCGGGCGCGGCCACGACCAGTTGCGCGCCGCTGAGCAACGGCAGGAAGAACTCCCAGACGGACACGTCGAAACTGAACGGGGTTTTTTGCAGGACGCGGCTGTGTGCATCGACACCATAGGCGTCGCGGGCCCAGAGCAACCGATTCACCACCCCGTCATGCCGGTTCATGACCCCTTTGGGCAGGCCCGTGGAGCCGGAGGTGTAAATGACATACGCCAGGTGTTGGGGTGTCAGCCCCTGCGCAGTGGCATCCGGGTTGTGTACCGGTTGCCGGGCAAGGCGTGGCTGATCGGTGTCCAGGCACAGCACTGGCACCGTCATGTCCGGCAGGCGCGCCCGTAACGCGCCGGTGGTGACCAGCGCGCCGGGTGCACTGTCGCTGAGCATGTGGGCCAGGCGGTCGGCCGGGTAGCCGGGGTCCAGCGGCACATAGGCGGCACCTGCCTTGAGGATGCCCAGCAGGCCGGTCACCATTTCCAGGCTGCGCTCCAGGCAAATGGCGACACGCGTGTCCGGGACAATGCCTGTCTCAAGCAGGGCGTGGGCCAGCCGGTTGGCTTGCCGGTTCAGTTCGTCATAGGTCAGCGCTTGTTCTTCGAAACGCACGGCGATGGCATGGGGGCGAGCCGCGACCTGGGCCTCGATCAACTGATGGAGCAGTACGTCCCTGGGGTAGTTGACGCCGGTGCGGTTCCATTCGTGCAGGACCTGCCGGCGCTCGGACGGCGGCATCAGGTCCAGGGTGTTGACCCGCACATCGAAATCGGCGGCGACGCCGTGCAGGATGCCCATGAACCGGTGTTGCAAGGCCTCGATCTGTGGCGGTTCGAAGTACGCCTCGTTGTAGATGAAATGCATCCAGACGTCGTCGTCCGGTGCGGACTCGCGCACGTGCATCGCCAGTGGCATCTGTTCATAGCCATTACTGAGCTTGACCGGTTGCGCGGGCGCCGATCCGTACCAGGTGTCCTGATCCTGTTCGTAGGAGACCACAAGGTCGAACAACTGGCGTCGGCCCAGGTTCTGCAACCCGAGTTCGCGGTTCAGTTCGCTCAGTGGATAGCGTTGGTAGCGATAATCCTGCTTGAGTGTCTGGGCTATCTGGCCGACCAGCTCGCCAAAACCCAGGTCGGTGCCCAGGCTCAGGCGTACCGGGCTCATGCCGACGAACAGACCGACCGTGGCTTTGTGTGCGGCATTGGCACGGTTGAGGATCGGCAGGCCGATCACGATCTCATCGCGTTGGGCAACGCGGGCAAAGTAGCTGTACAGCGCCCCCAGCATGACGTGGAAGACTGTCGCCTGGCCATAAGCTTTCGCCTGCTCGCCGAGACGGTTGTACAGCCCCCGCGGCAGGCGCCAGGCATGGTTGCGGCTGGGTGCCAGGCGCTGTTCGAAGCGACTCTGGTAGCGCGGCGCGAGCAAGGGGTCGGGCAGGGTGCGGTACTTGTCCAGCCAGTATTGGCGTTGGCGTTGGAAGGACGGCGAGTCCTTGTCGATGGCCTGCTGCTCGACATAGGCCTGATAGGTCGGTGCCGGTGTCGCGGTTTGCGTCGGATCCGGCAGGGCGGTGTAGGCCTGGCTGATTGCCCGGCCGATCATGGCGAAGGACCAGCCGTCGATGATCAAGTGGTGGCAGTTGACGTAAAAATAATAGCGTTCTTCTTTCACTTTCAGCAGCGCTGCGCGTAACAGCAAGCCGCTGTCGAAGGAAAACGGCGTGTGCAAGTCGTTTTGCAGCAGGGTCAAGGCGCTGGCATGGGGATCGTCGTGTGCGGATACGTCGTGCAGGGCCAGTGTGGCGCCGACCGAGTCGAGGAAGCGTTGGCGCGGCAACGGGTGATCGGCCGAGCCGGGCACCAATCCGATCCGCAACGCGTCGTGACGACTGACCACCTGGTTGATGGCCTCTTGCAACCTGACGGCATCGACCGGGCCGTTGATACGGGCGTAGCCGCCGATGTTGTACAGCGGGCTGTCGTCGTGCAGCACCTGGTCCAGCCAGATATCCAGTTGTGGGGCGGTGAGGGGGTGAAGCACGTTCTGCTCATTCGCAGTGGACGTGGCCTGAGTCATGGGGATCTCCGTGGGCCGGTCCGTTGGCCCGATGAAACGAATCAAAGGAGTGATGCCAGGGCCGGGCCGCTGGCAGCACATAGTCAATCGCGGGGCTATCGCTGATTAAGCGACGCGGGAGGTGGTTGCAGTGCGAGCGAGTGTCTCGATCTGGCGTGCCGCTGCTTCACAGGCGCTGTCGCCGTCCGCAAGCAGTTTGCGATAGCGGTCGCAGCGCTCGCGCACCTCGGCGCTGTTCAACACCTTGTCCAGCGCAGCGGCCAGGGACTCGCCCGAAGCCGGGGGGAAAACGCGTACGCCGCACCCCAGCCGTTCCATCCGGGCCGCATTGTCGAACTGGTCATGGGCGAACGGCGTGGCGATCTGCGGCACCGCGGCGGCCATCGCCAGCGCCGTTGTGCCGACGCCGCCGTGATGCACCAGCGCCGAGCTGCGGGGCAGGATGCGACTCATCGGCACGTAGCGTCGCACCAGGATCCTGCCTTTGTTCGATACGCTCGGGTCCACCGGCTGGCTGGTCAGGAACACGCCGCGGCGGTTGATCGACTTCAGTGCCTGGATCGCGGCGCTGAAATATTGCGCGCTGTTGACCATGGTCGAACCGGGGGTAAACACCACCGGCGCATGGTCGTTCAGGAAGTCGTCCAGTTCGGCATCCGTTTGCTGGAACCCGGACTCATCGAATAACGGGAAACCGGTCAGCACCGTTTGGCTCGGCCAGTCCTGTTGCACCGGGGCGAACCAATCCGGAAACAATCCCAGCACCCGGTCGGGCGAGGAAATCCACTGGCTGATGATGCGCTTGGTGGGGGCCAGGCCCAGTTCGCGGCGAAAGCTGTTGAGCTGCGGGGCCATGGTCCGGTCCAGGAAGGCGCGTTCGATGAACCCCATGAGCAGGCGTTTGACCGGATAAGGCACAAAGGCCGGCAGGTTCGTTCCCGGCGGATGGGTAGAGGGGGCGAGGGCCGACCAGAAGCCGAACGGCGAGACCTGTGCGGTGACCAACGGGATACCGTGTCTTTCCCTGAGCAGCCGCGCCGAAAACGCCCACAGCGAACCCAGCATGACGGTCTCGTCGTCACAGGCTTGCTCCAGCAGCCGATACTGTTCACGCAGTGTGCTGGCCACTGTGTTCCACAACGTTGGGAGTGACGTTCGCGGATGCCACAGCGCCGGATCAGCCATGACCGCGTCGTATTCCTCGCGGGTCCCCAAGGGAAGAAAGCTGAAACCACAGCGCTCGATCAAGGGGGCGAACGCCGCACTGGCGCAAAACGTTATCCGGTGCCCACGTGCTGCCAGCGTACGGCCGATGCCGACAAATGGATGAACATCACCGGCAGAGCCGATGGCTGTAATGATCACGTGCATAAGATCCCTCCAGAGTGCTCGTGCGGTTTGCTGCAGCCCTGATCGGCGGCGATCAGATAACCGTCCGTGGAATCCATCCACAAAAACGATTCAGCCTGAGGGGGGATTAAGCGGTTGCAGATAGGAAAAGTCTGTAGCGGAAAACAGGGACACCTGACGGGTGACACGCCGGCTATGAAGGTGGTGGGTCAGTCGACGTCTCCGTCGACTGACCCACCGTCATCGCGAGCAAGCGCGTTACCCCATGGCCCTATGTCGCCGTGCTGGCGTTCAGCGCCTGGCTGATCGCTTCGCCCAGCCTGGTCACATGAGGCGCCTTGACCAGGGTGTTATGGGTGCCGGGCAACGCTGTCACGCTGACTTGGCCATCGAGCAGCGCGCGCCAGCCCAGGGTCGGGTCCAGGCGTTGCTGTTCGCTCGCGGTGAACAGCGACACCTTGAGCGGGCTGGGTGGGCTGACGTAGGCACCAATCGCCAGTCGCATGGCATAGGCAACCGCCAAGTGGGTGCGCAGCAGGGCGGCATCGATGTCATGGGGCAGCTCTTCCGGTAACAGGCGGTGGGTGATGCACAGCGTCAGCATCGCATCGATGGCTGAGTGTTCCGCCAGTTCGCCCAGTTGCCGGAGCAGATCGGGGTCGATCCGTTCCGGCAGCCAGGCCATCAAGAACTGCGCCTCGCTGATCGATTGCGCTGGCACCGGGTCCGGGCGTGCGGAGGCGTCGATGATGCCGAGGAACTCCACCGCCTCACCGCCGGCCAGCAACTGACGGGCCATTTCGTAGGCGATCAAACCACCGGCGGACCAACCGGCAATCCGGTACGGTCCTTGCGCCTGGACCTGCCGGATCGCTGCCAGATAACGAGTCGCCATGGCCGGCACATCGCCCAGCGGCGCCTCGCCCGCGACCAGGCCACTGGCGGCCAGGCCGTAGACGGGCAGTTGCGGATCCAGCGCAGGCGCCAGGTCCCGCGCATATTGCACCTCGCCGCCCAACGGGTGGACCAGGTACAGCGGCCGCTGGGAACCTGTGCGACGAATCGGTACCAGGTTGCTGTGGTTGCCGGGTCGGGCCTGGCCATCGAGTGTCCGGGCGAAGCCGGCAAGGGTCGGTTCGACAAACAGGTCGCGCACCGCAATCGGCTTGCCGAGGACCTTGCGCAGGCGGGACGCCATCTGCACCGCCATCAGCGAGATGCCTCCCAGGCTGAAGAAGTCATCGTGCCGGCTGACGCGCTCCAGCTTGAACAGGTCTTGCCAGAGGGCCGCGATCGCCAACTCGGTGTCGCCTTGGGGCGCCTCGTAAGGCTGTGCCGGAGTGGGGGCGTCCTGGACGAGATCGGCCAGGGCTTGCCCATGGGGCGAGCGAACCAGCGCCGGCGTGTTCTGCAGCACCTGGGCAATGGACTGCCGTGGGTCGGCCACCAGGTTTTCCAGGACCCTGGCGAACAGCCCGGCGATGTCCTGCACTGTCGCGGTGTCGAACAGGTCGCTGGCGTATTGCAGGCTGCCGCTGATCCGCTCGCCGTTGTCGATCAATGACAGCGACAAGTCGAACTGGGTGGTCTGGTGCGGACTTTCCAGGGTTTTCACCGCAAGCCCTGGCAATTGCAACGGCGCCGCCGGCGTGTTGTCCAGGCTCAACATGACCTGGAACAGCGGGCTGTGGCTCATGCTGCGGGTCGGTTGCAGCGCACTCACCACCTGCTCGAACGGCAGGTCCTGATGGTTATAGGCGGCCAGCGTCAGGTCCTTGATCCGCGCCAGCAGTTCGTCGATGCGGCGGTCACGGCCGGTGCTGACCCGCAGCGCCAGGGTATTGGCGAAGAACCCGATCAATGCCTCCAGTTCCGGACGCTGACGGTTGGCGACCGGTGTGCCGACCACCACGTCGTGCTGGCCACTCAAATGACTCATCAGCACCGACCAGCCGGCCAGCAGCACCATGAACAAGGTGGTGCCCTGGGCTTGGCTGAACGCCCGCAGCTCGGCGCTGAGGGACGGCGACAAAGCGCATTCGAGAATGCCGCCGGCATAGCTCTGGATCGCAGGACGCGGGCGATCCAGCGGCAGGTTCAGCAGCGCGGGCGCTCCCTCCAGGTGTTGCCGCCAGAAGTCGATCTGCGCTTGCAGCGCCGACCCCGACAGGGATTGTCGCTGCCAGGCGGCGTAATCCACGTATTGCAGCGCCAGGGGCGGCAGTGGATCCTTCTGGCCCTGGGTGAATGCGCTGTAGAGCACGCTCACTTCACGGGCCAGCACGCTGTTGGACCAGCCATCGGAGACGATGTGATGCAAGGTCATGAACAGCACATGCTCTTCGTCTGCCAACTGCACCAGGTGACCGCGCATCAGCGGCCCGTGGTTCAGCTCGAACAACTGCGTAGCGTTGGCCTGGCCGATGCGCTCCAGGGTCGCCTGGCGTTCATCGGCCGGCACCCCGCGCAAGTCCTGGTGTTCCAGCTGGAAACGGCTGTCGGCCGGGGCGATTTTCTGCACCGGCTCGCCGTCCACCAGTTCAAAGCGGGTCCGCAGGGTTTCATGACGGGCCACCAGGCGGTCGAGGGTCGCCTGCAATGCCGTTGCGTCCAGTACACCGTTCAGGCTCAAGGCCAGCGGCAGGTGATAGGCCGCGCCGGCGGCATGATCCAGGTGATCGAGGAACCACAGCCGTTGCTGGGAGAAGGACAACGGCAGGCGACCCGAACGATTGGCCAGTGGGATCGATGCCGCCTCGGTTGGCGATGCCGCATGTACCAGCGCGGCGAGGCCACGTACCGTTGGCGCATCGAACAGCTCGCGCAGGGTAATCCGCGCGCCCAGCTTGCGGCGCAGTCGCGAGAGCAACTGCACGGCGAGCAGTGAATGGCCGCCGAGTTCGAGGAAACCATCGTGACGACCCACCTGATCCAGGTGCAGCAGCCCTTTCCAGATCTCGGCAATGGCGATTTCGGTCTCGCCCTGGGGCGCCTCGTAGGCCTTGCTCGCCAGGGCGTCCTGACCTGGTTCGGGCAGGACGCGGCGGTCGAGCTTGCCGTTGGCGGTGAGGGGCAGGGCATCGAGGTGCACGAAGGCGCTGGGCACCATGTATTCGGGCAGGCCGGCCAATAGCGCGCTGCGCAGTTGCTCGGCCGGGACCGGCTCACCACAGACGTAGGCGACCAGGCGCTTGCTGTCCGAGTCGCCTTGGTCGTCTTCACGTGCGATCACCACAGCCTCACGGATACCCGGGCAGGCCACCAGGGCGTTTTCGATCTCGCCCAACTCGATACGGAACCCACGGATCTTCACCTGGAAGTCATTACGACCCAGGTATTCCAGGGTGCCGTCGGCTAGCCAGCGGCCGAGGTCGCCGGTCTTGTACAGGCGTGCGTTCGGCGCGCTGCCGAACGGGTCGGCGATGAAGCGCTCGGCGCTCAGTTCCGGCCGGTTCAGGTAACCCCGGGCCACGCCGACACCGCCGATGTGGATTTCCCCGGCCACGCCCAGCGGTGCCGGCTCGCCCCGCGCATCCAGCACGTGGACCTGAACGTTGGCGAACGGCCGGCCGATGCTTGGGCGCTCGCCCAGGTCGCGGATCAGGTCGATGGTGGCGTCCACCGTGCATTCGGTGGGGCCGTACATGTTGTAGAAACGGATGGTCGGGCAGTTGCGCAGTTTCTCCCAGGTGGCGGCGTTGATCGCCTCGCCGCCGAGCAGCACGCTCACCGGCTGGTAGCTTTGACGTTCCAGCAGGCCGGCGGCGAGCAGGGTGTCGAGCTGCGACGGCGTGGAATCGAAGGCATGCACCTGATGCTGTTCGAGGAAGTCCAGCAGCTCATGGCCGCTGGCGCGGATCAGTTGCGGGATGATCACCAGGCGATGGCCGGAGAACAGCTGGGAGAT
>NZ_JAODAB010000003.1 GCF_025336485.1 Pseudomonas citri
ACATCGACTCTCTTTCCGCCCCCAGGGATTGTTTTCAGGTGAATCTGGAGAGGCGACAACTATCCTGACACCGGGGGCTAGCAGCGAATCCATTACTGCCTTTGCGCTAGCTAAGATCTTAAAGAATGACGTCCTGTTGAATAAAAGCTTTGCCGGGAAGATAAAAATTTATGGCTGTAACTCTGCATTGCCAGACGGCCCCAAAAAGTCTTTCGCTCATTCATTTGCCTGCATCATGAAGCTCTATCAGTATCACAATTGCGAGATACATGGATACGCGGAAACGCTCGTGGATGGTTATGTCGGCGCGCATAAAATTGCCACTAGCGATGATGCTTTGGTTAAAGCGCTAAACACAATGATCCAGAAAGACATAGCTTTCGGTTCTGGAATAGACGCCAAGTACAATGAGGATCACGCTTTGCGCCCTAGCAAATTCCGGCAAAAAATGGAAATCTCCCAGGAGATGCTGGCTGAGTTCCGCAATGGACTCAAATAAAAAATAGGATGGTAGCCTCGCACCTGATAATACGAGTCTGCCCTCCTCTGTTCGGTACAAAAAGTCGAAGCGCATTAAAGTGCGGAGTTGCTACGTTCGGCAGAACGTCTCCAAGGCTTGTAGCATGCATCGAGACCTGCCAGCACAATGCATCATGCATCATTATCCGGCCATCATAGCCGCAGCTAATCCAACGACCGGCCCCAGCGGGTAGAACGTCGGTTGCAAGAGCGGGGGCGCCGTGCCCGCCGGCTCGACTCGTTCGTGGCTGGCATCACATGCTTCATCCAGGGAGCGCTCACTCTGTCCACCACGGCTCGACCGCTGTTGCCGGCGGCCTTCGCCGCGCCGACACTGATCACCTGGGTAGAGCGTTACATTGAGGCGGAGGAGGAACAATGATGGGCGAGCCAGAACAAAGCGGCCGATTCCCACCCACGACACGTGGGGACGTCGTCGTACCTGATCGCTTGAGTTTCGCGGCCTGGTCTCGCGTCTGGGCGGCGCTTGGAGTCAGGTGCGCGTCGCGAGAGACATATGAAGAACTCATGCGTCACTACGGCGAGCCGCACCGTGCGTACCACAATTGCCAACATCTGGAGGAATGCCTCCAGGTGCGCCAGTTCATCAACGCTCCTTGCCGGGCCCCCGCCGAGATTGACCTCGCGCTATGGTTCCACGACGCGATCTACGAGCCCCTTCGCAGTGACAACGAGCTACGCAGTGCACAATGGTTGGACGAGGTAGCGCACGATAGCGGCCTGGACGGCGAAACTCGACGCCGGCTCTACGGCTTGATCATGGTGACGCGACACGACGGTGCTCCGACATCGGTAGATGAAGCGGTGCTGGTGGACACGGATCTGGCGATCCTTGGGGCATCGTTCGATCGATTCGAGGAGTACGGCCAACAGATCCGTAGCGAGTACCAGCAAGTGCCTATGTCTGTGTATGGCCACAAGAGACGCCAGGTACTGGAGGGCTTTCTAGCACGCGAGCGCATCTATACGAGCGCACCATACTTCGATGCATTCGAGCAGCAGGCACGGGCAAATCTGGCACGCGCCATCGCGCCGATTCGATTGAGGATCGGATAAGCCGGAACCCCGGAAAACTCCATCACCCAAACGCCGCGACGTACTCAGCCAGGCGCTCCCTGGCTTCAGCCGGCTGGCTGCCGTGAGCAAGCAAAGCTGAAAACACTCAACCAAGCAGCGCTTCGCCTTTTGCCTTGAATACGCTTAGGTAATGATGCCCTGAATCGCCGCCATCAAAGTCGTGCCCGATGTACTTTCCACGGGAAAAAGCTGATCCACAGGATAGCTGACGCTGGAAAACTCTCCGTAACTGACCGCCGTCGTGCCGGTCATGCTGCTGAATAGCACGTTACCGCTGGGGTACGTCGTCGGCTCCGCCATGTAGAGTCCCCAGTTGGCATTCAGTGTCACCTCGTCGCTGAACTCGTAGAGACAGAAACCCATCAGGTAACTACTGGTATTGGAGGCAAGATAATCCACAAGGGGCTGCACGATATCCTGGGTGACCGTTGTGAACTGCGCTTGTTGTCCGGTTGCGCCATTGTCCGATCGTGTTACCCCTATTTCACTGAGCAGCAGAGGAACGCTGAATTGCTGACCCGGCCAGTTCAGGCTGTTAGTCGTCGAGTGACTGGACCAGTTGTCGTACTGGCCCAACGTCGTGGTCAGGCCCTCCCCGACTTGATAGATATTGACGCTGTTGAAGTACCACAGGTTGTTATAACCGATGATATCGCCGATACCGGCCCAGGCAGCCGAAAAAGTCGAGCTGTTACCACCTCCAGTGGTGCCCTCCGGCAGGTGGGTATTGGTCGTCACACCATTGAGGAAGGCCTGAAACCAATAGCTCAGCGGCGGATTACCCGACGACGGGTTGCCCTGGTCTGCGTTCGAGATGGGGCTGGTAAGTAACACATAACGATATTTCGCGGTGCTGATCTGCAGTTGCAGGTTAACGATCCACCAAATCACCCTGGCCAGGCGCGATCCCGGGCTAACCGGCCCACTGCTCCCCTGCCCGACAAACGTATTGATATCGATCTCGTTGCCAACGGAGAAACTATGAACGGCCGGATGGATGTCGCCGCTTACTACTACGCTGCTGACAAACTGTTGCAGTGCGCTCTGTATATCAGGCGGCGCGCTATCGAAGCTGTATGAGGCATCAGGGTCTTTACCGTTCCAGGCATAAGTGTCGTCAGACAGGAAATAATTGGAGATGGGCACCATAACCTTTACGCCACTTTGCTGGGCATGATCCAGGAAGCTGATGTGCGCAGCTCCATACGTTCCGTTCCAGCCACGTGTTGCGCCCCAATCATAGAGACGAACCAAATTGAAACCGAAGCTGCCGATCACGCCGATATCGTTCCGGTAGGCGTTGCTGCTTGTGTCCTGCCCGGTGTTCCAAAGCGCCTGGAAACTGTCGTTAAAGAAGTCGGAATCAGAGAACTGGGCTTGTGGCCCGGAGTTGGAATACGGCGGAGACCATGTCGTCCATGTCGGGCTGTATACCATTCCAAATACGGTGTCCGAAGTCGCCATTTTCGATCCTTCCTTTCAGGTGAGTTGCCCGCGAGGAAAACGCTCCCCGGGGACAATCGGTCCATTGCTCTGTTCTGAACACCACGCCACTCAGGCGGGGTAGATCTGATTTTGAATATCCAGAATCCCGGTGAGTTTATCGGCACCCTCAACGTAGCTGTAGACCAGCACATCGAGTACCCACTGCCCTGGCGCTGCGGCCGTAATGCCCATTTGCTCCGCGCTGTTTGTCATGGCTGAAGCCAGTGTTCCCACAAGACCCGAGGCTTTCCAGTCAGTGTCGACGTTGAACTGGACGGTCGGTGCCAATACCAAAGGATTACGGATAGAAAGACTGCCCGGCGTTGTCGGATCGGTCTTGCCATCCACCGACTGCCAATAGGCGGCGCCGATGCGCATCTGGCGTATCGTTCCCGGCAAGGCCTGGGTTTGCGAGGCGACGAGCGTCTCGAAAAAGTTGCTGAGTGCCGAGGTCAAGTCTGGCCCCGTCATAGACACCGTTTCGACATGACTGAGTAGCGGCGTGATCCGTGTCGGAAATTTCACCACCGGTGTCTTGTAGATGAACAGCGGATTTATCTGGGCACCGGCAATCAAGTTGGCATTGCGCGATATCGACGTTCCGCCGCTGGCGTTCTGCAGCAACAGTAGATTGAGCCGGTAGAAGTCGTAATCGAGTTCCAACTGGTCTGAGATCAGCGCTAGCTGTTCTTCCAGCGCAAAGGCCAAACGGGTCCCTGCCTGAGAGCCATTCAGCCAAGTCCCCTCTCCATCAGCCCCATTGGCGGGCGGCACGTACTTCAGGCCCGGCCACAGTATCTGGCGGTATACCTTGATCACCGCTGATGTCCCGGTACCCGACAACGTCAACCTGTAGGTCTGCGGTGCAGTAAAGACCTGGGAATTGTGTTGCCCGTCGACCACTGTTTGCGTGCCCGCCGGATCGACGACCAGCCAGTCTGTATTACCGCCCCCGGCAACCGCAGGCTTGATCGTCTGCTGGCCGCTCAGCTTGAAGCCATATCCATCGAACTCGACCGCTAGCGCAGCCGGAACGACCCCGTTGTTTAGATCGGCCTGATAGCCTGCATTGGTCACAAACAGGAAATCGTCAGGGTCTACCGAAAAATCCGTCATCTGACCGATGCGATCCAGCGTGACGCCGCTGATCTGGGCGGGTATCCCGCGGATCAACGTCGACATCAAGTAATTGAACGTCTTTTCAGGCAGGCCTGCGAACAGCCTCATGGCCTGCACGCCGCTCCACGCATTCTGGAGCCTGTCCGCCAAATCGGCGAGCGCCGCTACCGCGTTGGCTGCGGCCGGGCTGACGGTATCTGCCACCGTATCCGGCAGTTGCGCAAGGTCAGCCGATATAGCGGGCCAGACCGCCGAGAAAGCCGCCAACACCTCAATGACACTCTCGTATTTTGGCGCATTCGCGTAGCTCAGGGCGTCCGCACTGTCGTCACTGGTCTGGTTGAAGCGAACTTCCAGCGTCATTTGGTCCTGAGCCGCATACTGCCGCTTCGTAGTGAAGCCGTAGTCCCACTGGGCCAGCACTTTGGCCGGTTCCGGGGTCAGCGTCGCGTTGCTCGCCGACTGATCCGAGATGATCGCCGGCCCCGGGTAACCCCGTAGCGGTACCGGTACCTGGATCTGGCCGACATGCCCATCAGTGTCCGCACCGTTGACGATGGGAATGATGAAGTTGAGCCAGGACGAACTCTTGTATCCCTGGATGCCGTCCACCGAATGAAGATCGAACTCCATCTGGCTGACCTGATAGTCGAGATTGAGTACGACCGACTTCTGGATGGCCGGGTCCTTGACCCCGAACAGCGTGGTAATTCGCGATCCGCTGGTGGCAAGCGCACCCTTTGCCGTGGCGATGCTCATTTGCGGTACGTTCTGAATGCCACGCGCAGGTGCCAGGCTGTTCAGCGTGTAGCTGCCAGGCAATGTCCCGGCATCAATATCAGCCAGTTTGTCCGAGAACTGATCCTGACCACCGAAATGGACGGCGATCATTTCCAGCGTATCTGTCGTGCTCGGCGTGTACGCGGTGCCGTCGATGGTGACCGTACTGCCCACGGCGAAGAACCCCGTGCGCTCGGAGTTGGCGTTGACCACATCCGAAATCTCGACGCTCATCCATGCGGCCACGTCCGTGATCGTGGCAAGCGAGGCAGGCACCACATAGGACGTCACGTTGATCGCCGTGGAGCCCAGGAACAGCGGTTCATCGGTGGCGGCCAGCGTCATCCCGGAGGGTAGATTCCCGGGCCGTTCGACGTTGAAGAACGCGGCAATCGTACTGAGCGAATCGGAGCCCGTGGTCGTGTAGGTATCAGGGACGCCGGCATAGCTCACCGTCAACCCCGGACGAATAATGTTGGGGACATAAAAAATGATCTCCGCGAGGAAACTCTGGGAAACCTGTGTCTGGGCGGCCAGCGGTGCGAACGGTTGGTTCGGATCGGTGACCGCGACCGCGTCATCCGGCGTCCGGATGACCCCGGCCACCAGATTGCCGGAGAGCTGTGGCGCCGTGGTTGGATCATTGCCCGCCCCTGCGCCTTGGACATCGAGATCGATCTGGACCAGCGTCTGTACCGAGTACGCAGAGCTCAAGGTTGTCAGCAACTGTTGCTTCAGCGTGGTCTGCGCTTCATCGAGCCCCGTGCTGTCGGTCCCGATAATGGGCGCGACGATCCTGGACATACCGCTGGCGATACCACTTTTGGCGGCAATCACGCTGGCAATGTCGGCGGCAACCTTACTGTCCGAAGATCCCGGTACGGCATATGACGGCGATAGAAGCAGATCGATGGCGGCCAGGAACTGCTGGTTCCATTGATCCGGATCCGCCGCACGGAAAGCCTGCTGCTTACCGGTCCATAGCAACCCCTTATCGGCGGAATAGGTCGGCACTTCGACGGTGTTGTTCCAGGCGACGGTCGAGAGCGGCGTCACGCCAAAATAGCGTACCCCGGATGGGTTGATCTCGTAGGTGATGCCTACGCCGGAGTCCGAGAAGTTGACCACCCACAGCGTCTTTCCACCTGTCGATGACGCGGGGTTTGCACTGGCTGCCAGCTTCAACGAAGGTTTCTTGATCTGTGTGATGCCCTGGGTCTGGGTCGATGCAGGGCCGGTTGCGATCTTTAGTCCTGGGAACGCGGTCTCGAAATCAATCGCGAACTGCTGGAGCGAGCCCTGGTCCACCGCCGTCAAGCCGGCAAACGGCTGGGCCGGTATATCGGTCCGGGCTGAAACGACATGGGGCGCCCCGGCGAAGGCCGGCGCCAGCAGGGCCGGATCGCGGCTCATCGTCAGGGTCACGCCGAGACTAAGGATCGCCTTGGTTTTGGCCGGGGTAACCGCCGCCAATACCGAACCGGTCAGCGGCGGCGCCAACAGTGTACGGGCACTGACCGAAACACCGGAGGCCGCAGCGGCGACATCGGCCACACTGAGCTGTGTCAGGTTCAGGGCCACTCGGTCGGCGTTGACACGCGCCGTCAGCAGGCCAAAGGTGTCGTTGGCATACGTCTGGTAGCGAGTGCCTTCAATGACAATCGTCTGGTTGGCGGGCAGCAAACCTGGCAACGAAGCACACGCCGAAGCAAGGCTGCCCTCATCGAGGTTGTAGCGCGACGCCACGTCATGGAGGGTGTCGCCGCTGAGCGAAGTCATGGCCGGTGCGACAATGGCGGCCCCAGCCGCGATGATACCGGCGAGCGCGCTGACTTGGGCCATGAAGTCGTTGACGCTGAGACCGAATGCCTGCGCCAGCTCGTTGATCGTCGATGTCACGGTCGGCGTGATTGTCCGACCATTGAGGTTAATCGCCACAGCGGCGAACAGACCGGGCACGTCACCGTTGTATTGAGCAACCCCGTTCAGGCTCCAGCCCGGATACTTGGCGACAATCCCGGAAAACGTCTCGGCGCCCGTTGCGCCGTAGACGCTGGCGCGGATGCCGGTATTGTTCGCCAGGTATGGGATGGCAAGCAGGGCCGAGTCCAGGAATGGCACCGTGCGGTTCTGATCAAGTATGGAACCCACATCGCTGGCGTACATGCCGGCGATATCCGCCAGCGTCTCGCCCTCGGCAATGGAGACCGGCAGCGTCTCGATGAACAGCGCGGTGTTAACCGCCCAAATGCCGGGTACCTCAGCGTTGCCCGCAAGAAACTGGGCTTCAGGTGTGCCCGTTGCGCCGGTTGGCGCGCCGAAGTCGGTGACCAACGAGGTCAAGGTATCGTTTGAGTTGGCAAGCACGCTAGAGATCGTGAGCACCGTGCCGATCGGCCAGATGTCATCCAGAAACTCATTGGCCCCGGCGACTTCAAGCACGGTGACGACGGCCTCCTGATCACCGCTATTCTCGCGGACCTGCTTGGTGAAACTGGCCGCGGCGTCCTCCAGCGTCACGCTGGCCGTTGTCTGGTAACTGTACTGACCCGTTGTGTCGGTATAGGTCAGCGTCAGGTTTGCGTTAAGTGGTACCGCCGCGTTTGGCGTCACCAACCCCGGGACGTTACCCGGGCCATCGACCACCAGCGTTCCGACCTGAAGCCCGATCGCACTGAGAGACAACCCGGCCGAACCGACCGTGGCAGACCGTACGGCCGTGTGAACCATTGCATCCTGGGCCACTTTTACTGCGGCGTTGTTGTTCGCCAGCGTAGCCAGGTCGATGGCGCCATCCAGGCGGGTGACGATGGCTTGAGGCGTATCACCGGACAGCACCAGATAATTGTCCGGAACCGCGAGTTGGGTCCCCTGCCCCCACAGCAGATCGGCTCGGGCAACCGCGTTGTATTGTCCCAGATTGGTGGCTGACACCGCGTAGCCGGTGGAGCTCTGCGACAGTGCGAAGTTCAACAACGCGCCAATGTCCTTGTAGCCATTGGGTCCCAGCGTAACCGGATCGACGACCAGGTCTTTTGCACCGGTCAAGAAGACATAGGCGGAGTTCGCCAGGCCGAGGAGGATAATGCGCGCCGTTTCGCCAACGTTTTGCGCATCATCGAGCGTGCCAAGTGTGGTGCTCAGCCAACCGGTCACATCGGGCTGCTGCAATTGGTACGAAACGGTTTGATAGGTGGCCAAGGCACCGCTGGCGCGAACAGCCGGTGCTGTTGACAGCGCGGCACTTGGCGCGCCCCCCACCATCTGCAGCGGAGTGTTGTCCGGCAGGAACTGCGTTGGCGAAATCGAAACGGTGACCGCCAGATTGTTGTCCCCCGATGCCGGGGAAGAAAAGCGATAAGCCGCCGTCGCCGAGGGCCATGCCCCGACCGGAATCATCTGGTCGGTGTAGCCAAGCGGCTGATCGATGGGGCTCATCACCGAGCCGTTGGTGCGATTGCCGAGTACGTCCTGGAACGCAAGAGCGACCTCGGACATCGCATTAGCGCTGATACCGGCATAGGGGTTCAACGCCGGTGGCGGCAATGGAGCGCTATCGATAGCATGGTTGACCTTCGCAAAAGCAAGCACCGACATGACCTGCTGGTAGTCCCACGGATCATCATCATTTTGCGTCGTGGGACCGGCCGGCAGCCCCTCGTTGCTGGCTTTGAGGGCCGCCGTTTCCGTGATCTGGAAACCGAGCAAGTTGAAGAGCGTGTTCAGCGCCTGTTGATCGGTTTCATCCGCAGGATCGACGGGCTGTGGATTCGCCCGGGTAACGTCGAAACCGATATGCCCTTGCGGCAAGGTGGCGGTGAGGTTAAGCGTACCGCCCCCGACAATGATGGGTTGGCCGGCCGTCAGGATCTGCCCATCTTGGTTCGCATCGGCAATCAGGGACAGATCGGTGGCCTGGGCAGACGCGATGCTGCCAAACGTGTCACCGGCCTGAATGACGTAGTCCGCCTTCGCCGGGATCGTGAGTGTCGCCCCGACCAAGAGCAGGTCAACCGTGTTGAGATTGAGCGCGGCCAGCGCCTCCGGATCAAGGAAGTCATATTCCTGCGAGATGGATGCCAGTGTCTCGCCGGGCGCGACGAGCTGGACCGGGTTACCGGAGAACTGAAGCTCACTGCCGGGCTGAAGCCAGCCAGTCACCTGGGCTTTCTGCGTGGCAATCGCGGCAACCGTCACGCCAGCACGCTGCGCCAGACTGAGGAAACTATCAGTCGCCAGCACTGTGACTTGTCCCAACGCCCCCGTAACGGTGGTACCCGGCACCATGGTTCCGACAATGGTCTGGTTCAGTTCAGCCAACGAGACGGCATCGAGGCTGACATAAGAGGCATAGAGTTGCGCCACACTGGCAAGGGTGTCTGAGCTCGTGACCTCATGTGTCAGCGCCTCGAAGAAGATGTTATGCGTGCCGGTATCGACGTTGTCACCGATCAGCGCCACGTTGTTGAAGGAGTACGCCACCGGGCTACCCGCTGCTTGATTGTCGGCGACCACAATGATCTGAATGGTCGCCTGGGTTCCGCCGGTAAAGAGGGTTTGAGGCAGCCCCACCGTTCCATCCGTCGTGACATAGCGCAAATAGTAGCCCCCGGATTTGACCACACTGCATTCCCACAGCAGTTGCAGGAAATTGAGCGAATTATCGGGTTCGAGATCGGCCAGCGGCGTTTCCAGCAGACCGGTATTGAGCATGCGGATCGGCGTTTTGCGCAGCGTGAGTTGCGGTGCGCCATGGCTTTCGGTACTGAGGTTCGTTTTCAGCATGAAGCTGTCGGTCCGGCTCAGCGCGTCAGAGACCAGAACACCGCTCGTGCTGGACGAGCTCTGATCCGGATAGGCGATATAGAGGGTTGCGGTCTCGCCGTTGCTGGTCAGGAATTCCCACAGCGCCAATAGCCGTTGCATCCCTGCCTGATCGGCGCCGGCGACCATATAGATGCCGTCGGGCGCGTTGGGGATCGTCTGGATATCGATGCTGATCGAGGTCGCGTAGCAGGTGTTTTCGAGGACAACGCTCTGGATGCTGCCATCGGACGTCGTGGTGCCGGATTTTGGCTGGTACAGCAGCGTACCCGAGGGGCTGGCGGCAAGCGCCGATATCATGGCATCGGGCAGCGTCCACATCGACGGCTGCACCACTTTCTGACCACTCGGGATGATCTGCGCCGGCACTTGCGGGGTCACCCAGAGGTTGATCGTCCCTACGGACTGGCAATCGGCCGCGTAGGTAAACTGCGGCAACGCAATGGTCTGGGAGACGCTGGGTTGGAACGTAAGCGTCCTGAAGCTGTTGATCTGGTCGATTTCTGGCTGGACCAGCGGCATGACCGCCGCGCTGGCGTCGACGGACACCCACGACGCACCTGAGCTGCCGATGTCGATGTCGTAGCCAGTGGCAACCGCGCCCAGCGGGTATTCCTGACCAACCAGGGCATAGAGCGGATACGCCAATGTTGCCGAGGGGGCTGGCTGTCCAGGGAACTTCGGCGCCGGGGCTCTCAGGCCGCTCATCATGAAACGGCTGGTCATATTCAGCGCATCGGTGAACATCCCCATGGACGCCAGGTTATCGGTAAGTACCGACAAACGCATGCCGGGGATCGCAACGACAGACAAGGTCAATATCTTCGACGTGGCATCGACCTGAAAGAGGCCGGAGACCAAGGCAATGCAATCTGTCAGTTGTTCGAGGGACAGATCATAGGCTGCAGAGATGCTACTTAGCGTGTCAGTGGCCGCTATCGAATGGCTCACATTTGGCGCTGTCAGCGATGCCCGGGCTGCCAGAAGCGATGCCATTCCTGAGGCCGTGCTATCGGCGATCCGCTTCGCGGAGACTTTATACTGGCGCTGGATGTTCCCGAAGCTGCTGGCATACGGGATGTTGATGATCTGACCGACAGCCAACGGGGTCGTTGCGACCTGGATGCCATTCCACTGCTGCAGGCTCTGGATCGCCGCCGACTGGGTTCGCTCGTCGGCCGCGAAGAACGCTTCGGCAATGGAGACCAGTGTGTCGCCCGTCGTGGCCGCATAGGGCAGGATGAAACTGCTGCTGGTCGGGACAGCGACGGCCGGCAGGCTAACGGTTTGGCCGATATCAAGGCCGATTGCGGCGTTGTTGCCAAGCAGTTGGGAGAGCGTGAGGCCTGGGTAGGCCGCCGCCACTTTGGCAAAGGTGTCTCCACTCTGGACCGTGTAGATCGTGTCGTGGGCGGTGGTCTGTGGGATCGAGAGCTTCTGACCGGCTGTTAAAGTCAGGGCAGGGTTGGCCGTGGTCAGCGTCGTTGGATCGAAATCAACGATACGGTCGTACCAGTAGCCAATGATTGAGTTGTAGCTCTCCCCTGCTCGGGTCACCGTGGTCAGATCGCCGAGCGAAATTGACTGGCCCGGGTTTATCACGGTCAGGCTCTCGGCGTTTGTTGTCACCAATTGCTCGGCGGTGACGCCGAATTGCGCCGCCAGCGAGGTGATGCTGTCCGTGGATTTGGCCGTGAAGGTGATGTCACCGAGGGCCAGCGTCACTGCAGTGTTGAGGACGTTCTGTGCGGACTGATTACTGGCCGCGACCATGTAAGGAGTCACCTGAAGGGGTATCAACAACTCCGTCCCGGCGGCCAGTGGATTGAAATTGACGCCTGGGTTGGCAGCTTTCAGCGTGCCGAGGTCGATGCCGAAATCCGCGGCGACCGATACCCCGCTTTCGTCGGCAATGACCGTGTGCAGGATGCGCATCGCCGGAATCGTGAGTGCGGTTCCGGCCTGTAGGTTATTGAAATCCACACCAGGATTGGCGGCCTGAAGATCGGCCTCGGAGACGCCAAAGCATGCCGCGAGCCCGGTCAGCGTATCGCCGGTCTGACTGGTGTACGTGACCGTAGTCGTCGGGATGAACACGGTCTGGCCGACAGTCGGTTCAGCGTTCTGGTAGTCCGGGTTGGCCGCCCTGAGATCCGCTCCGCTCACGCCAAACAGGTTGCCTATCGAGGCCAGAGTATCGCCGGGACGTACCGTGTAGTTGTTGGTAAAGCGGTTGGCGATCGATGTCAGCGAGGCGGCTGCGGTCTGGGACTCGTCAAGTTTCAGGCCAAAATCGGCCAGCAGACTCTTGGCCTGCTGCATCAGGCCCTTGGTCAGCATCTGGAAGTAGTAGCGGAATATGATGGTCGCCATGGAGTCCGGCGTTTCCATCAACTCCGTGGCTCGCAGGGTTGAGCCTGTATCACGGGCCGCGAACTGAGCGGCCAGGTCGGCAAAATACTGTTGGATCGTCTGTTCGTAGTCGCCTTCCGGCACTCGGTCAGACAAGAAGTTGATGGAGAAATCAGGGGTCGACATCGTCAGTTCGGGAATCATGGCCATCAAGGCCATGGGGATCTCTGTGCCGGGGTCCGTGGTCGGCCGGGCCGCGATCGAAAACTGGATGTTGTTGCTGGTGAACAACGTCTCCAATGCGCTGTAGGTAAAGATCGTGGACGCCACATCGTTCAGGGAGAGAGCGTCCAGAATTTCATCGATCAGCGCAGCCGAAAGGGTCTCGTGAGTGTGACCGATAGAATCAGTGATCCATTCGGTGACGAATGTCAGGAACTGGTTGGTACCCGAACGGGGATCCGTCGACGTCTCCATGCCCAGCAACAGGGCTAGGACCGGGTTCATGCTGGAGCCAGGAAAGGTCGGCGCGCCCGGGAAACTGAAGTCGCTGGGCAATGCCTGGGAAATCAACGGGATCGCCGTCAGGTTGACCGTCGTTGTCGCCATCAGGTTGAGTGCGGAGCGGCGCAGCAACATCCCGCGCTTTTGGAGGCTGCGTGCGGGTCGGCTGCGAAGCTTCGCGTAGGGCCGCTGGCGCGGCACAAGCGCCTGGGGCCGGTAGGAACCACGCAGGACGTTCTGAGGATTTGAGTTCGAGGCGATAAGCCAGGGAGTGCTGGAGTCTGAGCCTAGGGTGAAGCTCTCGGTGATTGTCGCCGAGAAGGAAAAACGAATGCGGATAAAGACGATCTTGATCGAGACACTGACGCGTACACCCGCACTGATCTCAAGCAGGATGGCCTTGTAGCTTTCCATGTTCAGAGAAACAGAGGCATAGACGGTCAGGTTGACACTTGCCTGGATGATTCCGAAGTCGACGGTCGCATAGACAATACCGACCACCGCCACTGTTCCGCGCAGATGGAGGTAACGCTCCGGCGACAGACTGGGCGAGGTCGGATTGAACCAGGCAAGTACCCCCTGCAGCTGACCACCGACGGTAATGCTGATGCCACCGGACAGAATGCCCAGTGAGATGGTTTTTCCGACACCGATCTGGAGTGCCAGGCCGAATTCGAGCACCGGCGAGAAATTGCCGTTCGAGATAACCGGCACATTGGTCGAAGTCGTCCCGTTGAGCACGGCAAAGTAAAAGCCGCCGTAGCCGATGAACGGGAAAACCTGGACCGAGCCGGATCTGGAAAAATCAGTGAGGCTTGGCGGAAAACCAACGTCGACACGGAAATTTCCGTTGGTGTAGATATCCAGAGTGACGATTGGCAATGTAATCGAGACTTCGCCCATCTCGATGTGTCGCATGGCATCGGGCAGCGTCAGTTCGATGTGGTAGACGCCGATGGTGTCGCTGATTTTGCGATACAGGATTTCGAAGCGAAGGCCGGCCAATGAACCCGCCCGGCTGCCGGAAAGTTGGATCAGCAGGCCGTAGAGATTGGGGTCGTTGAAGACGACGCTGAGTTGTACCGTCGACATCGCGGTAAAACGGGTTCCGATTAGCCAGTTGGAGCCCGCGTCATACGACAGCCCCGGTAACTGTGTGGCCGGATTTTGCTGTGGGTTGCCCGTGGGAACCAACGCTTTCTCAAGGGCCTTGATGACGCCATCCATGGTTGCCGGTGGTGTCCCGCGCAGCGCCATGCGCTGACCAAGGCCAAGGTATTCCAGATCGAAGCTTTGGGTGCCGGCGCCGGGCACAACCGGCGGTGCCTGGTTCAGGGGGTCCCAACTCAGTGGTGCGACACCGTTCTGGCCGTAATCCTGCCCCAGGAAGTTTCCGCTGAGCTGGAGGTCGAATTTCGACTTGCCATACTGCTTGGTGTACTTCAGGACAAACTTAGTGAGTTTCATGAAGCCCAGATCAACGCTGAGATCCATGTCGACTTCAATGTTCTTGGTCTGGAGATAGACCTTGACCGTCAGGTTCGGCAAGCCGATCTTTTCCAGCACGTTCCAAGGCGAAGAGAGCGAGATGTTCCGACCGGGGTCGGCGAATTCCAACAGGAAGCTGAACAGGTCGCCGACAGTGCTGTTATTCAAACTGACTGCAACGTAGGTGTTGGCGGCGACGTTGTTGTCTTTGTGATAAGTGACCGACAGGCTCTTGTAGCTGAAGATGATGTCAGTGGTGGTGGGATCGAAGACGTATGCCACACCCAGGAGCATGCCATTGATATCGACGATGCCTCGCACATAACCGGAATACTGTGCCGGATCAGTGGAGGTCACGCGGCTGGATCGCAGCATGAATTCAGCCGTGATGGACACTGGCAAAATGTCCAGTTTCCACATCACCTGGACGTTGACCATGTAGGTGTTGTTGCTGGTGTCGAACTGGCATTGCAGGTAGTTGATGGCGATGTCCGGTACGGCGTCGGCGATCCAGGGCAGGAGCTGACGAGCGACATCGGCGATCTTCATCGGTGTGTCTGGCGACATCGTACCGGTTAGCACCCACCCTGCCGAACCGGAGCTGTTATAGGCCGTTGCGTAAAACTCAGAGCCCAGGAACACAAATGAAGTCGAGAGTTGAGCGGTTGTTTTCGCCGCCGACTTGTCGATCACCAGGCCAAGACTGTCAATCTCGATCAGTGTCAGCCCGCTACCCAGATTGATTGACCAATCAGCCCCGGTAAAGAGCGCTTGACCATTGAACGCGTAGTAGCCGTTGTTGACATTCACCGTAGCGCTGAGCGTCTCGAACACACAGCCGCTTTGCGGGATGCCCGTTATACCGACAACCGAAAGCAGGTCGGAAACGTCGATAACGTTGTTGTTGTAGAACCGGCCGATCAATGAGGGGACGGATACACCTGCGTAGAAGCTAAGGGCCTCGTTACCGAAGAAATGGAAATTGCCTCCGACGCCAATGCTCAAGCTCAATACATTGGAGAGCACCATGGAGAACGAGAACTCGATGCTATCGAGGTTCGCCGCATTGAGGGGTAATAGCGAGACCGACGTGTCCTCGACCACTTTCGTCGTCATGACCGACGATGTGGCTCCGCCATAGGTCAGCGACAACGAAATGCGGGTAACGTTGAGTGCGCTTCCGAGGGGAAAACGTGGCGGGACATAAGCGGCGAGCTGTGTACCGACGAACAGCGCCGCAAGGCTCGAAAGATCCGGAATACTGAGCTTCCAGCCATCCGAGGTGCCGAAAACCGGACCGGTCCCATCGTTGACAGGCAAGACGCTCGACATCGGTACGGCACTCACTGCCAATTGCCCGGCAGGGATCTCACCCACCAATTGGCCCGTGCCACCGGAAGACGAACTCGTCAGCGAAATTTGCGCCTTGAACGTGAGCAGCCCGGCCTGCGCGGCGGTGGTGGCCAGCTTGTTTGAGAGCGAGAAAACGGGACATGCCGTGCTGGGGTCCGCCCAGCTTGTGATGGAGCCAGTCACCGGGGAAATGGCACCGCTCCAGAGTTTGGCATAGGTCTTTGGAGGAACCGGCACACCTGAAAAAGTCAGCGTGCTGCCCGATGCGGCTGACGCCGCAGTCAGGCTGGCCCCTGTGAAATCATATTGGCCCGGGACATCATTGGCGATCTTGGGGAATGCGATACCCAGTACCTGCCCGTCACCCAACGTGACCGCGAGGGATAGCTGCGCCACGCCATTGCTGTCGACACTGAACACCGCGGTGGCAGCCGGCATCGCGAATCCCATGAAGGTTCCGGCCAGCGTGCCAGCCAGTGTGATGACCTCGCCCGGCGGCGTTGCACTTGAGAGCGCCATTTCGAGACTGGCGCCTGGAAACAGCGTGATATCACTGAGCAGCGCTGTGACAGGTGCCGATCCCAGCTCATTGGTGGCCGGAAGCGCCAGTCTCGTATTTGAAGCGTTCAGGTAGTCATTGGTGTGGAGGCTGGTCCAAAGATCCTGGATGTTCATTGCTTGGCTCCCTGCCTTTTGATCTCGTGTTGCGGCGCGATCAGCACCGCATTTCCCTGCCTGGTGGCCTTGAGACGGCTGGCAGCATTGTTGCCTGTGCCAGCGTTACCACCCGCGCCGTTTTTCAGGTACGCGGCGTACCAGCCCAGGGCGCCGCTGGTCGGAGCGTCCGGATTGCCGAACATCAGCATGTTGATCTGCCCGTTCGGCGGGAAACTGAGACTCAAGAACTTCAACGCGATGTCTTTGAGCTGAAGAATGTAGGTCGGTGGCTGGACCAGGAACGAAACATCACCGAACGCCAACTTGAGCACACCTTGCAGCGAGATCGCCCGATCACCGCCGCTGACGCCAGGCATGCTGAGGCCTACATAGTTGCTAACGCCGTTCACATTGGGCGCCCATCCCAGCATCAGCGATGCGGTAAAGCCCGCCTGCGCAGCGAGAGCGCCTAGAGAGCCGAGATCAAGCTCGAACTCCAGGCCGAACCATGGGGCCGTGAGCACGCTTCCCTGAATCGGAGAATCAACAGGCATGAAGCCCATCGAGTCCGGCGTCGCCTGCCCTGTCCCCTGTACCAACCCCGTGAGTCTCATCGGAAAATGGGCGGCCAGACTGAGTACTCGAACTTCGCTGGCGCCCTGGTCGAGCAAGATTTTTGTTGCATCGAACACAAACGTTCGATAAGTGGGCGACGCTTGATCGAAGGTCATGTCTATCGACAACGCCGAATAGACCAGGCCGCCCCCTACTCCGCCGAGATCAATGACAGCCTGCTCTGGACCATAGGAGAAAAGATCGAACCCGGTCTGCGGCAGGAACGAAACCGACCCGCTTAGCTGGAAAAGAGAGTTGACCGTAGTGTCGCCTGGATCATCGTCATCACTGGTAACGGTGATGAAGGACGCGGTCTGAATGTTGACCATGTAGAGCGTGCTGCTCGACATGCTGTAGGACGTGGGGCCATTGCTGGTGAAGGAGTAGGTCCCTACCCCACCGCTCTTCTGGTAAGTACCGTACAAGACCAGATTGTTATCGGACGCGTTTTCCTGGGTCGATTGTTCGCCGAAGAGTTCATTGATCATCAGTTCGATCGAACTGGAAAACGAATTGATTTCTGAATTGGCGATCCCGACCTTCAGTGACAGCACCTTGTAGTCATAGGCCTGGGTGCTGGTCAAAGGCTCAAGCGAGTTATAGTCGATAAGGCCGAACGCTGAGCTCGCTGTCGTCACGTACTCCGCGGCACCGGTGACGACCGGAGTGACGGTGATGCCTAAATGGTGGGCCTGGAACTTTGACGCGTCGATGCCTGCGGCAAGTCCTTCCAACTGCGGCGGCAGTCCGGAAAGGGGAACCTCTCCATTCAACACAAGTATGCCGTTCCAGTTGGTGCTCAGCATCACCATATTGACGAAGTAGCTGAGGTCGGTATCGCCTGCTTCCAGCCGGGTTATCGCCTCATCGAAAATGTCTGAGATGATCTTTTGCGTCGCCGCCGTCGACGTATTGAAGGCGTCGCCCTCCGTCCATTGGGCGGTATCTGCAACGATTTGTACCAACTGCTTATTGCAGAACTTAAAAATGACGATGGAGTTGTGATCCGCCCAGCGCCATGGGGACAAGTCAAACTCCCAATCCGCGACGAAGAGGCTTAAATCGCCGGTATAGGAACGGATTGTCTGGGCCCAGGTGTCGTACTGAGCAGCCGTCAGGACACCTTGCAGCGAAATGTTCAGCGCAGCTTCATCCGGCCACATGCCAGAACCGGGGCTGACGCCCACCACCAAAGGGGCGATCGCCGTCGTCACTGCCGAGTCCGTGATGACATTTGTCAGGGTCAGGTAACGTTCCTGCGTCAGGACATAGGGGAAGCTGCCACAGGCCGCGAAGCGATCACCCGCGGACATGATGAGCGCCAACTGGTTTGTTTGCAGCGCGTCCTTCAATGGACCATCGACGGAACTGAGCACGACGGTGTTACTGCGATACATCGGCACGACTGAAGGAGAGTTACCGAGCGTCAGGTGCGCCCAACCCAATTCGCTCCCGGCCTGGTTGAACTCGAGCAGCAGACCTTGGGGAGTCGTACCAAACGGCGGTGAGGGCAACGTTGCCGTGGATGCGGTGAAGCCGCTCGTGCTGAGATTGATCATCTGCTGGATCAGCGCTTTGCGCTTGGGCGCCCAGGCTTGCATTTCGAACTGTGAGAGGTCTTCGGTGGTCAAGCCGACACCGACCGTCACACCGGCGTAAGGCAATAGCGGATAACTACCCTGCTCATCTCCAAGCGCGTTGGCGCGGAGCGCTGAAGGTGCAAGGGCCCCGAGTTCCACTGGCAGATAGTTCAAGAACGGAGAGGACGCGTCCCCCGGTCCATTGTGCAACACCGAGCTGTCGGGTTGCGCGAAGTAGGTCGAGCCATCGTCTACGGACAGGTAGGCCCATGAAGTCCGGCCTGCGCCAGTGAGTGGCCCAAAGACGCGCCTCGTGTCACTGGCTCCGGTGCCGGTGGCGGCTCTGAGCGTCGCTGCGAACGCCGGTTGATCCGGAACGAAATTCAGCGTCGCTGACGCGTTGACACCCAAGTACTCCACCGCCGATAAGCCACACATCAGTGTTGCGCTGAGATCGGGTGCGGAACCGGGCAGCGACGCCTTCCCGGTCGCAGACAGCGATACCGTGAAATCCCCGCTGGGCGTCATGGCGACGGTCTTGTTGCCTGCCAGAACGACAGGGTTGCCGCTGGCATCAACCGCAAGGAGGCGATCTGTGAATACCAACGAGGCATTGGCTGCGGGTGCAAGGTTGACCGTTTCGCCAACGGCTGTGCGGTAGGTTGAGGCCAGTGGCGACTGATTGGCGATAAACCCTGCGAAACTGCGCAGATGGTCGAGCGGTGCCAATGGGTCGAGCGTCATGTCCAGTGAGAGGCCAGAGGTGCCGAAAACCAGAAACCTGTGGCTCGCGCTTTGAGCGTAACCGCCGCCAACCGGCGCGGTGTAGGAACGCAGACCGATATCCAACTGTTCGGCTGCGGCCTCTGTGACGGACACCGAGAACTGAAAGCAACCCGAGATGGAACTTGGACCAAGCACATTGATAGCTCCGCCACTCAGCCAGGGCAGTTCATAAGGCTGGCGAGAGCCGAACGGCGTCACCGACCAGCTATTGCCGTTTCCGGAGATGGACAAGCTCAATCCATCTTCGGAAACGGCAAAAATGGAATCACTGTCGATATTGATGGATAAATTCGCACCCTGGATCTGCGCCGACCGGATTACGACAGCCTGCGCGCTGGAGCGGGTCGCATAGACCACCATTCCACTTAGCCCGACCGCAGGATTTTCAATGTTTTGAAACCACGCGGCGAACGCACCCGCTCTGGCGCTGTTGGCAAAATAGACTTGAGCGGCTGCAACAAAACTGTCTATTTGAGCCGGTACCAGTCCAGGGACAACGATGAACCAGCCCCCTGAGGAGATGGCATCGGACAAGCTCAACGTTTGCGGCCCCGTCACACCCGCCGGCAGCAGGTACGCCATCCACACGCTATCACCTGGCGATAAGGTGTCTGGCACATATAAGCTGGTCTGCGACGGATATTGACAAAGGGCTGACATTTTCTTGCCTCGTAATAGGACTATTGCTGTGACTGGTCCCAACGGATAGAGCCGTCGCTTTGTATAATTCCAGTGCCATAAAGCTCGTGGTCTTTGTCGTAAACCGTTACGGCCTGACCGCCGAAAACTTCTTGATAGCAATACACCGTGATGTCGCCGTCAGCATCTACCTGCATGGTAAATGGATCATCCGCGACAACGTCTGGCGCAAATTCGATAAAAGCGCCGCCCAAAGCGCTTCCGAGTTTTATGTTGTAATACTCCCAGATACGACTCAGCGCGTTGCCTACAGGCAAAGCAAGGGCGACCTTGCCAGACGCCCCCTGATAATAAGAAGCCGACTGAAAAGTGGTTAAGAACGGGGTGTATGATGTTTTGATGGCATAAAGGTCATATTGCGGGGCGTCGAATTCAACGTACCAGTTCTTACTGTCGTCTGCGTATACATTGGTTACCGTCGCGTATTTGTCTGATGTTGACGTGAACAACCTGTAAACTTCCACGATCGGCTGATCCCCTCCTGTTGCCAAATCGTCGGAAGCTGCTCCAGTTGCGCCCTGAATACATTGCTCCGGAATAATGAAGTCTGTGTCCGCGTACAGTCGAGGTGACAGAAATATAAAAACAATGGTTAATAATGCAAGGCAGCGGTTCATTTGAATGTCACCCCCCAATATATCGCCATATGATCGGATACATTTTGCCGCCAACCGAGCCCGGACAGGCTATTGGTGGTGAAGTAGCAAGAGGGATCACCCGTCAGGGAGACACCGGTGATTATGAGGTGATCATAAGGACTGGACGGAGCCCCCTTGGTGGTCAGGCTGGTCGGATCATTATCCGGGCAAGCCTGCGGAGCGGTTGTTGGATTCGCGACTGGGTCAACCCATTTAAAGCCTGTCTGATAGACGTTTTTCTTGTTGGTCACCGCGAGGTTCCAGTCGCCGCCAATGATCACTGGAAAGCCTTTGGGCGGAACCGTTATTGTTCCGTAGGTCGTCGTGGTGAGGCTCTTGAAAAACGCACCCGCTGCCGTGGCTTCGTCCTGACGTGGTTTCACCGTTTTACCGAAAACAGAATGGATATTGGCAAACCATGCATATTTATCTGCCTTACCCGTCACCTTTATTTTTGTGAGTATCGCGTAGGGAGGGCGACTGAACGAAGTGCTTGGCGCGTTGATATAGGCTACTACTGTTATTTTGCTGGATTTGTAAACATAGCAATAAGCCTCCTTATAAGAACTGGCCCCCTTCATCCCAGAGCAATCTTGCTGAATTCCGGTACCCAGCCCAGTACAGGGTACGGACGTCTGCATTGTCTCTTGTAAAAACAATATATCCACGGTGGCCATTAGCACTTTTATTTGATCGCACTTGCTCTTTGTGGTTGCCGTCGTTCCCCATCCAAGATGCAGCGCATTCAAAGAGCCGACCGTCAGATCAGCTGCATGTGCGTTGGCGATCAGAAACAGCGCAACAACCCAGGCCGAGAGGGAAACGCTCAACTGCCGAAGCATAACTCCACCCCTTCAGGTGATATTTATAGAGTCGCCCTTGAGAAGTGGCGAGTCATACTGATCCCCGGCTTTGCCCAAGTAGACCGGAGGCTGTGCCGAATTACTCGGAAGAAAGATAAAGTTGGCTTGATAATACTTGGTGGTCGCCGCCGCGCTCGGCGCCCCGGTATTCTGCAGTCGCCGGTTCATTCCAAGATTCAAGTCGGAATTGATATTGTTGCTGTTCCGGTACTGGGCCGATGTCGGGTCTGCATATTCTGCAACCAGGTTTTTTATCGTGGTCCCCAATGGCACGGACATCGGATTGCCGTTCAGCAGCACGGTAATCTCGGGGACCAGCATCACTCTGCTGGTAAAGCTGATGCTTACAATCGGGTTTCCGCTCGCCTGCCTGCCGCAGCCGGTCCCCCCCTTCATAATGTCGGTCGTGGCAGCTTCAAGATCGGCAAATGTGTCGGCCCCGATCAACCATGAACTGAGCTGCTGCTGCGAGCCGCTATTATCCAGTGAGGCCGAACCGGTGATTATCGTCGGGAGGATCACTCTCAGATGGCGGCGGGTATTGCCACCCAGGCACAGATCGAGCGGACCGGCCGCCAATATCGGGCAGGTCGCCGCTGGATTAGTCCCGTATCCCGGGGCGAAGGCGCCAGCAAACGCATCCAGCGAGAGAGAAAGATCGGGTCTCTGGACCACACGAAGCCGGCTCATACCGGTGTTGGCGAAGGCGTTGTATCCATAGCCAGGTCCGCCAGGTGGATCGCAGTATTGATACCCTGCCCATTCAACTCGCAAGTTCATTCCTGGGGCGAGGTCGACAAGCTGATTGACCGGATCGAAACTGTAGAGGTATGGGAGCACCTCATCGATCCTTAGAGGCATGGACAATGCCACACGATTGAGTAGCGTCACAGCTGCGCCCGGCAGAAGTCCGCCACTTGCCGATGCCGCAGAAACTTCAAGCGCTTCAACTTGCTGGCGAAACTGTTTGAAGGCCGCCAGCATCTGGGCCCTGGTGGTTGGATCCTGGCTATATACCGACGCAGCGGTCACGCTGACCAAGGCAAGAAACGTCGTACTCGAGTAACTCGATTGAACAAACGAGAGCATGAACACCGAGTTCTGTGAACTGGTGATGCCCGGTGTTGCCGTCGTGGTGTTCTGTGCACACACCGAGATGACGTAGATTAATAGCGGCTTGGTATAATCTGGCGTTCCCACGGTTATAGGTGGAATCAGGAACGGCCCCTCGGTCCCAGTGGATGTAGTGGGGGGCAGCGCGTTCGAAAAACTGTAAGAGCTGGTAGCCATTCGCGTACCTTTCCCTGCTCAACTGCTGATATTAGTGACGAGGTATTGAGCGGTTGGGCTCAGTGTCCCGACATTGATGCTGCTACATTGCGCCGTGAGGGTATCGCTGGTGATCGATACGTTTACGGTCAAGGCAGCCCCCTGATCTCGCTCCCAAGAAACAACCAGCGATCCACCATTGGCGGGCAAGAAGGAAATACTTCCACCAACGGAGGAGAAGGCATTTACTGCCGCATTGAAGTAAGTAAGCGCTCCTGCTGGCGCGAGAATCGTGTCCGGTAGAGGTATGCCATTCCCCTCCTGAGGAACCCAGCTTCCATACGTCAGCACTCCAACGGTCAGCGTTAAAGCGGTGTCACTTGAATTTTGTATCGCAACTTGAACGACATAAACGCCGTCCGCTTGCTCAATCGGCATGATCCTGATCCTCCCCACAGCGCAGAGAGGGCCGACACTTCAGTGCCGGCCCTCTCCTTCAGAGACGATCAGAAATCGCCGCTCTTGACTGCTGCTACGATCCTGGCGCTCGTACTTGCATTGGAGATGATCACTTGCAGAGTGGGATTATTGGTCTGGGCGTTGATGATCTGATTACTGACAGCCAGATCAGTCGCCGTGTTGCTCACGCTACCGGAGACTGGGGAGCCCGACGGCCAGTTCCAGGTTGGATTGATGGTGCCCCCAGCGGCTGGAGTCAGTAAGAGCTGGCCTCCGAGAGCCGTCAGGGTGTTGGGTACACCGTTAACGTAGGATTGCTGGGTAGTTGCTTCAATCACCGTGCCGGGAACCGGCGCCGACGCCCACTCTCCGCCAGTCAGGAGGCCGTAGTTGACGGTGATGTCAGCGCCGCTTGCATTGAAGATTTCGATGGTAAGGGAACGTACGAATGTGCTCATCCTTGGCCTTCCATTGGGTTGTTTAGTAGCAACATGCCATGTGCGAATTTCAGGCTAGTAAACAGGGGTTTGTTGCGCAAGGTTGATCCGAAGAATTTTTTAGGAGATCCGCACAATTCAGAGATTCGGTAAATCGCTAAAAAATCTAACGCGGGTTTATTTATTTTCCAGGCTCATATCTCAGATAAAGAGATTGGTTAATACCGTGGTCGCGGAATGCATAGCCCCATAAAACTATTTGAATTGCTTAGAGTTTTCCAGATACTAACCGGTCGTCACCGGGGCATTGGCAGTGCCGACTATAAGCAATTGGCCCCACAGCGGCAGTTCAGTTGGAAAGGTGCGCGCGGCGTCAGGTACGCCATCACACAGCCGAACTACATCGTGCAATCGGGGGCGGTCGACTCGGCGATCCCCCTCGACTCCCCTACCGTCAATGAAGCTGCCGTTGCCTCTGTAGTTCCCGCTTGAGCCAAGCACTTGCCGGTTGTGCGCCTTCTGGACATCGCACCTCATAGGCGCTGCCACTCATGCTGCTTTTGGTGGCAGCAAGATCGATGAAGTCTTCTGCACTGCTCACCATGTCCTTATCCTCCAGATAATTCAGCTTCTTCTCCAGATGCTCTCGAGCCTGGACTCCTGGGAATTCCGACCCGTTACGCACAAACCGGCATTCACTGTGTTCGACAAAGTCCAGCAAGCCCGTTATCTCTTGAGTGGCTTGGGGTGTGGTTTGAGCCTGCGCATTGGTTACGATTGCGATAAGGCTAATACCCGTTGCCATCATCCATTGGCTGATCGGTCCAGCCGCCGCGCCTATCCACATTCGCATGATTCATCCTCGTATTGGCGCTGATGCGATTTGACTCATTCAGCTCGACAAACATGATCGCATTCTGCTCTGCGATTTCCGCCGCACAGTAGAACACAATGAGTACGAATGAAGGAGGCGGACGCCCCTTTGTACGTGACGCCTTCCCAAGTCGAATCGTTGACATCGAATGCCAGACCGAACTGTTGTCCTTCGAGGAAGAGGCAAACCAGGTCACCGCCCTCTTGCGACATGCCGATGGTCATGATGACCGCAAGACCACCAATCATGGTTTTCGGTAGATAGCCAAGGTGGGCGGAGAGAAAAACGATGATGGCGATGACGATGAAGTACGGCAGCGGTATGACACCGATTTCGTAGTTCAAGAACGAGCTGAGGGTTCGGCGCTTGGGCGCAACAAGGGTAGCACTAGACATGCTGACGTCCTCTATTTGTTTTTGTACGAGGATTGGCCCCGTTCACGGTTTTCGGGGATCTGGCCCAGGTGATGATCGCGAAATACGCCGATCATTTACCGCTGTATCGCCAAGAGAAAATCTTCGGGCGTGCCGGCCTTTAATGGGCATGATGCGTATGGACATTCCCCCATTAATCAACATGGAATAGCCAAACATTCCCCCATGAGTCCAGGGCTGATTCCCACTGCAATCTCAAGCAAATCCCACTGCCCGCCAAAGATATGATCACGCTTACGACGTTTAAAGGGTTGATCATTTCATGAGCGTTCCATCAGAAACGACACGGGCATTCATACTTTCCTCGCTGCAAAACATCGGAGTCGCTCAGGACAAGCTCCAAGCCATAAGTCTCGGTGCGGAAATCTACGGTCCGCAGGGGTTATTGGACTCCATACATCTAGTCGGTCTTATTTCAGCGATTGGTGAATGGGTCGATAACTGCGAAGGCAATGCCGAGAGCTTCTTCGATATTCTCGATGATGATCTGTTTGATAACTTTAAAGATATCAATCGAATCGAGTCGCTATTGAATGGAAAATTCGGCCATGTCAGCTTTAGCTCCTGATAGTCAATACATCCACACCGACAAGATCGAAGGCGTGCCCTATCAGCTTCTGGCGGATAAGGTGCCCACGCCTTTCTATGCGTACAGCGCCACGCAGATAAAAACGGACTTTGCCGAGCTTAAACGCACCCTTCCCCAAGGTATCGATTATTTCTATTCCCTCAAGGCCAACCCGAATAAAACGTTGGTTGCTCTACTGCATCAGGCCGGGACGGGTTGCGAAGTCTGTTCCCTGGTGGAACTGGAGATTGCATTGCGCCAGGGTGTGGCCCCCGGCGATATTATTTTCGTCGGGCCGGGCAAGCACATCAATGAATTAACGCAATGCTGCCTCGCCGGCATTAAAGCGGTTGTGGTCGAGTCCATCGAAGAAATGCATTTGCTCAATGATATTGCCGCTGGCCTGGGCGTGGTCCAGAACATTGCACTGCGTATCAACCCCGACTTCACCGGCGAAAAAGCCAAGTTGGTCATGAGCGGCAAGCCCCGGCAATTTGGTATTGACGAACAACTGCTGCCGCAGGCATTTGCTGTTCTCGGGCAGCTTGTGCAACTGCGCCTGGCAGGGATTCATATTTATCTTGGCACCCGTATTCTTGATTGGCAGGCCCTGGCTAACAACACGCAAAACATCCTGGCTCTGGCCGCCACGCTTCAGCAGGACTATGAAATAAACCTCGACTTCGTGGACGTCGGCGGTGGCTTTGGCGTGCGTTATTTTGACAAAGAAAAAGCACTCGACCTGGCCGCCCTGGGCGAGGCACTCCTCCCTGTGGTGGACGACTACCGTCAGCGGTTTCCGCGCTGCAAGATCGTTATCGAGCTGGGCCGCTTCCTGATTGCGCGAGCAGGCATCTTTGTCACACGGGTCAACTACCTCAAGCCTTCCCGTGATGAGTGGTTTGCCGTGTGTGACGGCGGTGCCAACTGCCACGGCAGCGCGGCTGGCATCAATTCCTTGATCCGCCGGAACTTTCCGATGGCGCGTCTTGGCCCGTCCCGGCGCAACGATGATCAGCATCGCTATCAAGTGACCGGTCCCCTGTGCACACCCACTGATTTATTGGGCGAAAACGTCATGCTGGCCGAGCTGCGTTCGGGGGATCTGATCGGTATCGGGCATTCCGGTGCCTATGGCGCCAGCGCATCACCCGTGAGCTTTTTAAGTTTCGGGCATCCGGCAGAAGTACTTGTCGAAAATGACCAGGCTTTTCTGATCCGCACGGCGGACAGCGTAGACACCCTGCTGGCTCCCCAGGTGTACCAATGTTTATCCCTGGCGCACGGTTGAAGGAATCGCTATGTCTCTGGAATTCGCGACTTCTCATATCCTGTGGCGCCAGTTTGAAAGAGAAAACGATGTACCTGCCGTAGACGATGGGCAATTGAACCTAGTGAAAGACTTCGTCAACGCTTTTTTTCGCTCACATGGCCACTCGGGTCAGGCCCAGAACGCTCATGCCCTGCGCTGGTACGCCGCGCAAGGCGTGACGTTCAGGACAATGCTCAAGCAACTGGTCGGGGAGTTGGACAACCAAGCTGTGCTCGATGACCTGGATCTGGTGGTGCTGACCCACTGGACACCGGACGTAGAGGTCGGCTGCTCGGTGACCAATGCCATTATTCATGAGACGGGCGCCCACGACGCCGTCGGTATGGCCATCAGCGATCATGGCCTGAGCAGTACGTTCCTGGCCCTGCAAGTCATCGAGGATTACCTCGGCGATATGAACCATGGCGGCCAGGGGAAAAAGGCTCTGCTGCTGATCGCTGACCAGGATGCCATCCTGTATGACAGCCCTGCCCTGGCCCGTTTAAATCCTGTACCCAGTGCCTGCGTCGTGATGTTGCGCAGCCTGCCAGGCGAACGTGCCGACGGCCAGCCCGCAAGCATTGTGTTCAAGCATTATCAAAAAGTCGCTTTTCCTGGTACGCACCCAGCGCCGGATACCCTGCTCGTCACATTGGATATGTTCACGTCCGAGGAAAATCTTCTACCCCTGCTGATCCTGACCACGCCGTGTTTTGCCGAGCAGTTGCGCCAGAATGCGCAGTGGGCAACTCACCGCATCGAGAGCTGGGATGAGACGCTGCTCTCTTCGGCCCCCTGGGTCCGCATAAAAGAACTTGCGACGAGCAGCCAGCGCATTTTATGGCTGTTGCCGGAGGGCAAACATCTCGTCTGCGCAGGCTTCGTGGCGGAGGTTTGAGCATGTATATCCATACGATAACCAGCCTGGTCGCTACGAATCTCACTCCCCTGCCCGCCCTGGCGGAGAAATATGCCTGGGGTGAGCGCAACAGCAAGATCTTTGGTCGTTTTCATCGGATGGAGTCGGCCAGCCTGTTTGAGCGCGAGGCATTGCCTGAGCTGATCATGCAATTGCTGCAACGATTCCGGGCCGAATGTCCCCCCGCACTGTTCGAGCAAATTGGCTATGTGGCCTGGGCGCATTCTCTGAATGGCCCCAGCCCTTTTGACCTGGTCCCCAGCCTGGCCAGCGACGTGCGTACGTTTCTGGGGTGCCCGCAGATTGAGTTTTTCTCCATCACCCAAGCGTCGTGCGCATCGGCGCTGGTTGGGTTGAAGTTTCTCGGCGCCAAACTCGCTGCGGCACACGCCCGGCAGGATAACGTTTGTGGGTTATTGATCACGGGGGAGAAGTGTTTCCACGACACGGTGCAGTACGCCAATCAAAATGGCTACTTCGGCGAAGCGTTTTGCGCGACCCTGCTCAGCGCGACTCCCTCGCCCGGCGCCTTGCGCCTGAGCGCTGTGCACATCCAGCAACTGGCCGCCTATGGCACGCGCATGCGGGCGACGGATCGCGAACGTGAAAATGCCTATGATCACGCCTTCATCCCCACCATGCTCGAGACCGTACACACCGCACTGCAGCACGCAGGGCTGCGTCCTGAAGAGCTGCGTACGCTGATCCCGTACCACATCAGTCCACCGACCTTCGACAGGATTGCCGACGGCGCCGGCTTTGCCCGGGACATCATTTTCCGTCGTCATCTCTACCAATTGGGACATTGCTTTTGCAGCGACGCGTTCGTCAATTTGAAAAGTCTCCTGACACACCGCGATGACGCCATCGCCGTCGCTCCCATTCTGGCCCTGGCGTCCGGCGTCGCCGGCACTTTTGCAGCCATCGTTCTTGAACTGAATAACGAGGATGAGACATGAGCACGAACCATTTGACCCAGTGGCTGGCGCTGGCTGCGCACCAGTTTCCTGAAAAAACGGCGCTGATCGAGGGTGAACAGGCGGTGACTTGGGCCGCACTCCACCAACGCGTGATCAACACCGCTGCCTACTTGCGCCAGCAACAGGTTGAGCGCGGCGACAGGGTATTGGTATGGCTGCCAAACGGGGTGGATTTCGTCGTCTGCTTCTGGGCAGTGCAATATCTGCAGGCCGTGTTCGTTCCAGTAAATCCGGAGACACCGTTGGCGCGGGTCAGTTGGCTGCTCGACAACGCCGCGTCGCATGTACTGATCACCCAAACCAGTCAGGCTGCGGCGTTGGCAGCGGCACCAGGCAACCCCCGCCTGCAGGTGTTGTTCGATAAAGCATCCGATGCGCAAGAGAGCGGTTCGTCACTCCTCTCTCTGCAACAGATAGCGACACAGGATCTGGCAACGCCGCTGCCTGTGCAAGGCGCGTTGGATATCGACCTGGCGTGCCTGATCTACACCTCGGGCTCCACAGGCGATCCCAAAGGGGTCATGTTGACCCAGCGCAATATGCTCAGCGCGGCGGACTCTGTCGCCACTTACTTGCAATTGGCGCAAAGCGACCGGATTTTCTGCACGATTCCCATGAGCTTCGACTACGGGCTGTATCAAGCGATCATGACCGCCAAAGTTGGCGCAACGCTGATTATCGAGAAGGATTTCAGCCGCCCGCTTTTTGCCCTTAAACAGCTGGTCAAGCACAAAGCCACCGTGCTGCCGATCGTCCCGACACTGCTGACGCTCATTGCACCATTGGCCAAGCGCTATGACTTCTCCTCCCTGCGCAAAATCACCAACACCGCGGCGGCCCTGCACTCCAGCGACATCGACCTGCTGCTTTCGCTCTTCCCTCAGGCCGAGATTTTCTCGATGTACGGGCTGACCGAATGCCACCGCTGTACCTGGCTGCCCCCTGCGCTGCTGGCCAAACACAAAGACAGCGTGGGCTACGCCATCCCGAACACCGAACTCTGGGTCGTGGACGATGACGGCGTGGCACATCGCAGCAACGCCACCGGTGAATTGGTAATCCGCGGCGCTACGGTGATGCGCGGCTATTGGCGCAACCCGGAGCAGACCGCGAAAAAGTTGCGGCCGGGCCCACTGCCTGGCGAGTCGGTTCTATACACCGGCGACGTGTGCCGGCTGGATGAGCAGGGCTTGCTTTATTTCTTGTCGCGCAAGGATGACATGCTCAAGACCCATGGCGAAAAAGTCGCCCCCAGGGAAGTCGAGGGTGTGCTCAAACGAATCCCGGGCGTGTTGCAGGTCGCTGTCATTGGCGTCCCTCACCCTATTCATGGCGATGAGATCGTGGCCTGCATCGAATGCGTCGAGCCCTTGGACATCGCGCCGCTCAAAGCCTTTTGCCAGGCCCATCTTGAAGCCTATAAACGGCCACACCGCTACTACTTCAGTGATGCGTTACCCAAAAACAACAATGGGAAAGTTGACCGCGGCCAATTAGCCATTCTCCTGCCGCGCCAGGATAAAAACCTCAACGTCGGGTGCACACAACACACAGGGAGTCATCATGCATACGTCCACCATCATTGAAGCCATTGGACTGGTTCTGGAGACGTCGAATCTCTCGGAACTGAACGCCCGAACCCATCTTGAGCGTGACCTGGGATTTGAAAGCGGCCTGTATATCGAACTGATCATGTACCTTGAGGAGCGCATCGAGGACCTGGTACTCGACCCTGCCACGCTGGAGTTCCAGCACTTCGAAACCGTGGGCAGTTTGTCGAACTTCATTGAGCTGCAGCTCGCCAACCGGGCGGCGTGAATGGACGCCTGGTCTGAGCTCATCACCGTGTTCATGCGCTTTGAGGATCAGGCGCAGACCGCCTGGTGCCACCACTCACGGACGTACAGCTATGGCGCGCTCAGCCAGCGTGCGCAGGCGATCGCCGTCGAGATAGTCCGTCAGCAGTCTGTCAGCGAAGGTCCCCTGGCGCCGGTGCTGGTTTATGGCCACAAGTCCTTCGACTTCCTGGCGGCCTGGTGGGCCTGCATTCTGTGTGGTTGTCCGATTGTGCCGGTTGAATCCGATAACGCTCCCGAGCGTCTGGAGCGTATTGTCCAGACGGTCGGTGCACGCTTGATCCTGAACACCGACGTGCTCCCCCTGTTCGTCGCGAATGCCAAGACCATTGCCCTCGCCGCCCTACCCTGGCAGCGCCATGAAGACGGCGCACTGCAAACTTTACTGGAGGCAACCCGGAGGCGGTTCGACAACGCGAGCGCAATCCCGTTGGCGTACATCATGTTTTCCTCGGGCACCACCGGAGAGCCCAAGGGCATTCAAATCAGCCTGTCCAATCTGGTCGATTTCCTGGCCTGGATACGCCGCGACTTTGCGCTGGACGGGGCTATCACCGGAAATGTGCGGTACTGCTTCGATGTTTCGCTGTTTGAAATCTGGCTCGCCTGGCAGTTTCTGCAACCCCTGTCGGTGCTCGATCATCGCGATTTGATCAACACCCGCAAGGTGATCGCCCAACACGCGCAAATGGCACTGACCTGCTGGGTCTCCACACCGTCGATGGTCCGTCTCTACCTGCTGGACCCGACCTTCAATGCCCAGGCACTGACGCACTTGCAGCGCTTCATCTTTTGCGGTGAAACGCTGCCCAAAGCGATCGTTACCCAGTTATGGGCGCGTTTTCCAGGCTGCCAAGTAATCAATACATACGGCCCTACCGAATGTACCGTGGCGGTTTCACAGGTGGTGATCACCCCGGACATGCTGGCTTCGCCCCTGCCCTTGCCGATAGGCAACGCCAGGCCGGGAGCGGCGCTGCGCCTGGCCGACCCCGTGGACGCCTCCGGCCGGGGGCAACTGCTGATCAGTGGTGAGTGCGTCGGCCCGGGCTATCTCAATGCGGCGCCTGCGCGTCAGGCCAGTTTCAGCCGGCAGGATGGACAAGCCACCTACGCCACGGGTGATATCGGTCTGTTCGACGGCACCTGGTACTACTTCCTGGGGCGCGAAGATGGCGAGGTCAAAATCCAGGGACACCGCATTGACCTGCATGAAATCGAACACTTCCTGCGCGACCGTAACCTGGTCGTTGACGTGGTGGTCGAACCCTATTGGCGCAAGGGCAATGCCGAGGCGATCCAGGCCTGCGTGATCCTCAATGCAGGTTGCGAGTTGTCGCAGCTTGGCAACGCCATGCAGGCCCACTTCCCCCCGTGGGCTATCCCGCGTTATTGGTACAGCACCCCCCGCACCGTACTGAATCATAACGGCAAACTGGATCGTTCAGTCGCCCGGCAACTGGCTATGGATAAAGGAGAGAAGTATGTTTTCATCGCAAATCAAACCACTGTTTGAGCGGTTGAAATATCAGGACAGCGCGATCGCGTTGATCAACCAGGAAGGTATCTACAGCTTTGCCGAACTGGGCCTGCGCACCGCTGCGATTACCCGATTGCTAGCGCCATGGGCGGGCCGTAACGTACTGGTTCACGGCCATAAGCAACTGGATGCCGTGGCCGCGATGCTTGCCTGCATCAGCCAGGGATGCTGCTTTACTTTTGTCGATCAATCCAACCCTGTTGCGCGGGTTGAAAAGATTGCCAGCCTGATCCGCGCCGAACTGATCCTCACGGCCACGACACACCCGCTGGAGGGGCTGGACCGCTGGCCGCAACGGGTCCTGCCGACCCTGGAAAATGGCGACCCGGCCTCGTTGCCACTCGAACCGCAATTGACTCAGCCAGCGTTCTATATCCTCCCGACGTCGGGCAGTACCGGTGAGCCAAAGGGCGTTATCGTCAGCTATGAGAACTTCGCCGCTTTCTCGAGCTGGTACAGCCCGCTGATTGCTGACGGCATCTCTCACGGATGCCATGTGAGCCATGCCTGCTTCTCTTTCGACATGGGCCTGCTGGATCTCTTCCCGGTGCTCAGCCAAGGTCGAGCCTTACTGATGCTGGACCATCGGCATAACATGCTGCCCCGACAAAATATCCGCCTGATGTCGCGTCACTCGCAGTGCCCGGTCACCAGTTGGTTCTCCACACCGAGCTTTATCGATTTGATGCTGAAGGATCCGTTGTTCAGTCGAGAGCAGTTTCCAGATCTGAAGCGATTCTTCATGGCTGGCGAGCGCGCCGCGCTGGGCTTGGTGCACCAGTTGCAGGCGCGCTTTCCGGGCCTGGAGGTGATGCATGGTTATGGCCCGACCGAAACCACCGGCATGACCCATACCTTCGAGCTCGGCCAGCCGCCCGAACACAGCGCGGGCCTGCTGTCCCTTGGTCCGGTTTGCGGGTTGACCCGGATCAGGATTGTCGATGCCGATGGCGACAGCGTGCCACCTGGCGAAATGGGCGAGGTGCGCTTGTACGGCCCACAAGTCGCATTGGGTTATCAGCCTGAAGACGACCCGCGTAACGACGCCTTCGGTCAAGACGAGTTCGGACGTTACTACGCCACTGGCGACCGTGGGTTCATGGACGAAAATCAATCTCTGTTCATCCACGGTCGGGATGACAACCAACTGAAGTTGCACGGTAATCGGGTCGAACTGGCTGAAATTGAAAGCAGCGTGTGTCGCTATGTGGAGGTCATCCAGTGTTGCGCGGTGCCGATAAAGGACGACGGCAAGGTCATCGACCTGCAACTTTTCGTTCAATTGCGCGAGGACAATGCGACCCACCGCGAAGCGCTGCGCCGCTTCCTGGCAGAACAGTTACCCGCCTACATGATCCCGAAATCCATGTACTTCTGTCAGACCTTCCCCGTGACGCTGCATGGAAAGATCGACCGCCAGCAACTGGTGCAACAACACAAAGCGCTGTCAGCCGCGACTTGATGGCTATCTGCAAGCACATATAAAAAACGGTTCGTCATGACAGTGACAATGCCCGTTACTTTGTGCACCGGCGCCAGACGGGTGCCAGCGTAAAACGTGTTCCTCGAGAAAAAGGCGGCGCGATGCGTTTCAGTCATGTTGGTTATGTGGTTTGCGACAGCGATGCAACCGCTGTCGCAGTTAAACCGTTTTTCCCCGTTATCGTCCGATACAAAGAATATGTGGCCGCACAAAAAGTGTTCATCACGCTGCTGGCGACGGCTGAAGGGAACAGCCAGATAGAGTTGGTAGAACCGCTGGAAAACAATCTCCCCTTGCGCGAGTTGTTGGCTAAATCCGGCAAGTCGTCGCTGCCCTACCATATCTGCTTCGAAGTCGGTGACTTTGACGAGCAACTCAAGACGATGAAGGCCACGGGTTGGATCGTATTGACCCGGCCTTTCAATGCTTTCGATGTCAATCACCGTTCCAGCCACCTCTATCACCCTGACGCCGGGGTTATCGAAATCATGTCAGGCCCGCTATGAGTCAACTCTACGATGATGCTTTCGCCGGACGATCTTGCCCGCTGGGCTCCGACGCCCAGCAGATTGCCGACCAACTGCGCAACTTCGGCGATACACGACAGGTCTTGGGCCAGTGGTCGTTCGCCCCGGCCATGAATCATCTTGGCGTGCCACCGCGGTACCTGGACACAGCCAGTCACCAGGTGACCAGCCTGGCCGCGCGCTATGAGCTTTATGAACAGGTGGGTTTCGTTTCCCCGGCGCTGATGTTCAGTGCGCCGGGCCCGAGCATGTCGGCCTATGTCGTCGCCGGGCTGGGTAACGAACAGCAGCAGGATGCCTTCTTCGGCCAGTTTCTAGAGACATTGCGCTGGTCGTGCTTCGCAATGACTGAACCGGCGCGGGGAAGCGATGCCGGTGCCATGCAAACCACAGCGACGCGGGTTGACGGTGGGTACCTCATTTCTGGGCAAAAGATGTTTATCGGAAACGGAGTGGTCGCCGAAACCGGTGTGCTGTTTGCGCGTACCGCACCGGGTCAATTGGGTATCAACGCTTTTCTATTTTCGCCGCAAAACCCGGCCATCACCCGTCAACGCCTGGCATTGACCGGGCTTGAAGGCACAAACCTGGCGCATATGCAGTTCAACGACATGTTTATCCCAACCGCGGATGTACTCGGACTGCATTTAAAACCGACCCAGCGTTTTGCGCGGTCGGCGATGGCCACATTCGATGCGCTGCGCCCCTGCGTGGGCGCCCTGGCACTGGGCGTGGCGCGACGCGCATTGCACGAGTGGCAAGCTTGCGTCACGCCTGACCCGGCGCAACGGCAACAATTGTCGCGACTGAAGCGGCGCTGGCAGACCGCTTACCACGAGGCGTTGACGCTCTGTCAGCAGGCGGATAAGCAGCAGACCCCGGCCAAAAGCCCCGGCATGGTGAAGACCACCAGCGTGATGATTGCCGAGGAGATTGTCAGTCAACTGATCCATGCCTTCCCTGCAGACCAAGGGCCTTTACCGACCGGCCTATGGCAGGCGTTTCGTGATGTAAAGGCCTTTGAATACACCGAGGGAACGCGACAGATCCATCGATTGGGCCAGAGTTTTTCACCCCGACCAGCCAGCCAGGAGTGCCGATGACCATTGCCCTTCTGACACAGGGTCAACTGAGTATCGTCAGTACCTGTGAAGCCATTGTTCCTGACAGCCGACATTTTATTACCACGCAGCCACCGCTGACCCAAACCCACTGGTATCAGCACTGGCCACAAGACGATTGCGGCGAGCGCCTGCACGCCAGGGCCGCTGTGGAACTGTGTCGCAGCGTCGGCAGCGAGCCTCATCCCACACAGCTGGTCTACGACAGTCTTTACCCCCCGGCACGCGGCGCCACTCCCCTGCTGCAAAGCCTGTTATCGCAATGCCCGGCGTTCATCGAGACCTGGGGCATCTGCAGTGGGCAATTCGATCCGGGGTACGCAGGTTCGCTGGCAAACCAGCTGCTGCAACCCGGGCAACGTCTGCTTTACCTATATGACCCACTGCAGCGCCTCAATGGTGATCCCGCGCCCCAACAGCTGACGCTGCACTACCTGATTTTTTCCGCACAACCCTTGGGGGTGTGAATGGATACCCAGCTTGCGTCCCTGATCGAGCGCCTGGCACAGCCTTGCGTGATGCCGATGCGTACGGCCGAGTCGCACCAACTGGCAACCCTGAAAACCGAGGTGATAACCTGCGGCCCCTATCGCAGCCGAGTGCTGATCAAGGAGCAGCAGGATCCACACGCCAAAAGCGCGCTGTTGCTGCACGGCTGGGGTGGTCATCCCATGATGCTGTACGAGGCGCAAACGTTATTGCACGCCCGCGGATACAGGGTCTACACGCCCTTCCTGCTGGGCCATGATCCTCACTTCCCTGCCGGATGCGATTTGCCCGGGCAAAGCCCGTTATTGTTGGCGATGCAGGCCACCTACGGCCCGTTCGATAGCGTGGTGGCCCATTCGGCCGGCGGGATTATCACGGCGATGGCCCACTGGTTGGGTTTCACCCTGGACCGGGTTGCATTGCTTTGCGCCCCGGCCTCACTGTCCAGCCTGTTGCAGCACTCCCTCGCGCAGCTGCGGGTACCGGCACAGTACTTGCCGCAGCTCAGGGCCTATTACCAAAGCCGCTACCCCCTGCCGGCCGCCTTGCAAACCGCGCAGCCCTACGCGTTACGCGGGGCGCGTGCGCTCATTCTGCATGGTACACAGGACCAGCGAGTCGACCCTACCGACGCCAGGCAAATCCAGGCGCAATGGCCGGACAGCCAGTTGCATATGATCGAAGGCACAGGTCACCTGGGCATTCTTTCGCATCCCCATACCCAACAGGCGCTGGCCAGGTTTCTCTGTGCTCAAAACGCCGACCATGCAAAAAGGAATCATCATGTTGGGGCATATTGAATCTATCACCCTGCACATCCCTGAGCAGCGCAAGTCACTGGCCGAGGCCGCCCTCTCCCTTGGGCTGAGTGCGCTGGACGTCAGGATGTTTTCGAGGTTCTACGGCCTGGAAAGCTTCCCGCGTCAACCTGGCACGGTAGATGACCTGATACGTGCGCTCCTGGAGCAATTCGTCGCGGCTCATCCTGATATCGTCACGCGCATCCGGCATGTGGTGCATGCGCACACCGTACCGACCCTGCGCCCTTTTCACGAGACAGGCAGGACACTGCTCGACGCCTGCGGATTTGCCGACGACACCGAGTACTGCAGCCTGACGATGGGCCACTGTGCAACCTCGTTGCCTGCCGTAGAGTACGCATGCAGCCGCCTCAGGGACGGGGAATATGCTCTGTTGCTGGTCGGTGAAAAGGCCTTTCATCCAAAGGTAGAGCTGCTCGATGACACCACCATCATGGGGGAAGCCGCCTGCGCCGTGCTGCTCAGCCGGTCGGGAGCGCACGCCCAGGTCACGGCCCGGTACAGCGTGCAAGCCGGTGAATTCAGTGAGCAAAAGGGGAATGAGCCGAAAACCAACCCGGCATTCGCCGAGGCCTATTTCGGGTTTGTCTGCAATGCCATGCGCAGCGCCATGCAATATTTCGATTGCGCCCCGCACGCCCTGGACTGGATAGCCCCGCATAACGTCAACCTGTCCTCCTGGCAAAAAATCGCCGATGAGCTCGAGATCCCCCGTAGCAGGATTTTTCTACAGAATGTGCCCCGCTATGGCCACTGTTTCGGTGCTGACCCCTACCTCAACCTGGCCGCGCTTATCCGGGATCAACAGCTTTCTCCCGGCGATAAGGTCATGCTGGTCAGCGTCGGCATGGGCGCGACCTTTTCTTCACTGTTGCTTGAATTGCCCGCAGGCAATGAAATCCCGGTCTTTTGCAACCTCAAGCAATACCCGGATTCGAGGCCGAATAAAGTGAGTGCCTAGGGTTTGTACGAAAAGTCGCGCAGGTACTTTTCGTACAAACCCAGTTCTTCCTCTACGTGAACGCAACCACCCATGAGCGATATCACCCGCTGCTATCCACAACTTTATGCGCTGTCGGAGCGACTTCTTGCTGCCGGACAGCTCGCGGAACACAACCTCGTCCAGGCGATTGCCTATCTGGATCACCCGGAGCTCCACAGCCTGGCCTGTATTGGCATCCCCTCACGGTTCAATCCGTGGGAAACGCCGGCATTTTCCAATGTCAGCTATGCCCGGCACCTGCAAATCATCGAGTACCTGAGCCGAACGGACGCCAGCGCCATGATGCTCTTGCCCGGCGCGTCCCTCAGCACTCGCGCCGTCCTGACCCTGGGTGATGAGTCGCAACAGGCGCGTTTTTTTGCCTGCTTTGCCGAGCGCCCTGCCTGGACATTCTTTGCCGTCACGGAGCCCGAGATCGGTTCCGATGCCGGCGCTATCTCCACTGAACTCTCGCACGGAGAACAGGGCTGGCGGCTCAATGGCACCAAGATGCTCATCGGGGGCGCCCTGCTGGCGAGCGCCGGTCTTGTGTTTGCGCGTTATCAACACAGTCGGCGATTGGTGATGGTCTTCCCGGATGACACCGAGCCGACTTTGCAGCGTGAGTCATTGGACACAGTCGGCTTGGCCGGTGCCGGGCTGTCGCGCCTGACGTTCAAGGATCACTGCGTAAAGGAAGAAGACATCCTGGGGCATGAGCGCCGCGAACTGCTCCAGGGCCTCAACGCCCTGAGTCAGGTATTCGAACGTCATCGTCCCATGGTGGCGGCCATGGCATTGGGCACGACGTTCGGCCTGCTCACCGCCCTCGACATCCGCCTCTTGCCAACCGAGGCGCGACGCTGGGTCGGCCGGCAATGGCGAAAATATCACGCGATCTATCAACAGATGCTTACCGTGGCCGAGGGCTACAGCAACGGCCGGCACCAGTATGCCCTCACCAGTCAGCTCAAACGCAATGCCACCCGCCTGGTCGAGGAAACGGCGTGCCAGTTGCCCCATTTGCTGGACCGCGACGACTGGCTGGACGATCGCCTACTGCGCAAGCGCTATCGCGACAGTTTTTCGTTCGAATACATGGAAGGCACCAGCAATGTCCATCTGCTCAATAGCTTCCGCGTGCCTGCAGCCCAAGGGATAAGCCTGTGACACTCTGCCTCGATCCTACCGATATCGTGTTCCAATCGTTTGATCACACCGAATTGCCCCAACCCGAGTGGGACACGGATATTCCGCACTGGCGTTCTTATGCGCAGCACCTCTTCCAGGCCAATGGAGAGACACTCAGCCTGCAGCACGATCAAGTGCAGGCATGGGTCACCAGCTCGGAGCGTGCCTCCTTCAGCGACATGATCACCGCGCTGTTGCCCCGGCTGGCGGCGGTCATCGAACCTGGGCGAGTGAAAACAGTGCTGATGGCGCATTGGACGCCAGACCTGCACATGGGCAGTTCGGTGGTGAATGCGGCCATCCATCAATTGGGGCTTTCCGCCTGCCTGGCATTGGCCATCAGCGACCGCGGACCGGATGCTGGCCTGTTCGCGTTGGACGGCCTCAATGACTGCCTGGCCGGTAAGGACGAGGATGGTCTCTTACTGATCGCCGAGCAGAAGAACCTGATGTACTTCTCACCGTTGATGGCGGCTCTGCAACCGGAAAATAACGCCTGCGTGTGCCTGCTGAACAAGCAGCAACGCGGGTTGCGCTATCGCGGGTTCAGACGGACACCCGTCGATCAATGGTCCAGTGAGTCACTCCTGCACGCGGTCGAGCAACTGGGACTGGCCAAGGAGCGCCTGGTCCTGATTGGCCCGGCCCGGTTACTGGAGGTCGCGCCTGTCGGCACCCAGTCGTTCGCCGTCAACCCCCATTTGCTGTGCGCAGCGCCTTTCGTTGCCCTGCGCACCCTCTGGCAGCCGCAATGCGATTATCTGTTGATCAGCGAAAACGACAACGGAATCAGCCTGTGCGGGCTTGCCGCCGAGGAAGGTCCACGATGAACATCGCTTCGCTGGCTACTTATATTCCACCCACCAGGGTGCACATCGACCAGATTGTCGCTCACCGTGGCGGGAGTCCGTCGGAGGCCCGTACATTTACCCAACTGTTCGGTATGCGGGAGGCGTCAACCCTGGCAAATGAGGAAAGCGCCGAAGGCTGTTTTCATGCCGCCCTGCAACAATTGGGTGAAAGCCTGGATGACGGCGAGAAAATCGACGCGCTCATACTGGTCCAGGGCCTGCCCGCTCGATCCTCGCGCCAAAGCGTCAACCTGTCGGCCCTGCGCCAACAGTCCCGCTTTGTCACGGCGGACGCGTCCCTGCTGACCCTCAACCAACAGAACTGCGCCACTGTCTTCTGGGGATTACGCCTGGCCGAACGATTGCTGGCGAGCGGCAAGCACCGCTGCGTAGCACTGCTGGTGGGCGACACACTGGCTGACTTCGATCTGGCCGAGCGCTACATCCCAGGCTGCACGTTAATCGGCGACGCCTTCGTGGCCGCCCTGCTCAAGCCCGGTGGCGGTCAACGCAGGGTGTCGGGCATCCAATGCTTCTATCATCCCGGGTTCTGGCAAGGGCTGGATGGCAGCCGTGAGGACACCAAGCGCTTCTACCAGTCCCACAACCACCTGGTTACGCACGCGCTGGGACACTACCCCGAGGATCTGCGCAAGCAGGCCTGGCTGCTACCGCACAATATCAACCGCCTCAGTTGGCAGACCTGGCTGCGGCTTCCAGACAACCGTCATCAACAGGTCGCCACGGACCTGCTGAGCCAGTGCGGGCATTGCTTCAGCGCGGATCCCCTGCTACTGCTCGATCGCTATTCTCCTCAAGAGACCGGACGCCCTGCCCTGCTGCTGTCGGTGGGCCTGGGCGGCTGGGTAGGCTGCGCCGCCATCACTTCAGACACCTCCGTGGAGGCAGCCCATGCTCAATAACCCCAGCGCTATTGCGACCGTCAAGCCGTCCGCCGCCAAGTATGCGCAGTTGGGCTTCCTGAAAATTGCCGAAAGTGCCTGTCGCCAGCACGGGGATAAAGTCTGGATCGGTGAACAAGAGCATGCTGTGTTGTTGCTGGCCGGCGCTCGACATCTGCGGTTCTTTCTCGAGAACGAAAGCAGCTTTCACAAGGAACTCGACAATGGCGCTTCAGTCAGGCGTTTACTGCTGGGCCAATCGCTGATCACCGCGCGTGAAGGTGAAGAATGGCACCTGGCTAGAAAGCTGACGACACCGCTGGTCAATCCAAAATCAGCACTGCTGAAACAGGGCACCCGACTCTCCGCCCAGTGGCTGGTCGACACGCTCCACGCCCCGGAAAAAAACTCAATGCAGGAAATCTGCCTGCAATGGGCGCTGATGTGCGTCGCGCAAGGCTTCGTCGGCGCAAGGCTTGGCTATCAACAGCTTGATGAGCTGATCAATCACTTCCGCCGGATCTACCTGCAACTGATTGTCGCTGAGCCAACCGAAGATTACGCCGTGTTAAGCCAACACCCTGCCCTCGTCATGTTCCGTGAGGCGCTGGAATCGATGATCGGGCCGTTGGTGACGAGCGCGAATGCGGATGCGGGCGATGGGGATGTCGACATGTTGGTGCGCTTTTGCCAGGCGCTGGATGTCAGCGCCCACCCTCAGGAGCGCGAACGGGCGATCAGCCTGTTGCTGGGTAACCTGGTCGCCAGCGTGGATAACACCGGGATCGCGCTGTTGTGGTGCCTGGCTCACCTGTCACAGCATCCCCATTATCAGGATCAGGTCCGGGAAGAATCCCGCCAGGGCAAGCGCGACATGGCCATCGCCATCGTCAAGGAATCGCTGCGTATCACGCCGGTGACAGCCTTCTTCGAGCGCGGCACCCTGGATCCGCTGGAGATCGACGGCGTGGAGATTGCGGCCGGTACCAAAGTATTGTTTTCCCCCTGGTTGGTGCATCGCAATGCCGCCTATTGGCCCGAACCCCTGAGCTTCAGGCCCGAGCGTTTTCTTGAAGGCCGGAAAATTCCACGCGAGCACTTTGTGCCCTTCAGCATGGGTAAGCGTAACTGCGTGGGCATGGCGCTCGCACTCGACCAACTCACGACGGCCGTTGAAGCACTGTGCAGCCATTGTCGTTTCTCCCTGGCGCCGTCGACCGCACCCGCGGCACTCACGCCGCTGTATGGGCTGAATGTAATGCCCAGAGGGCCCATTTGCTTCACCATCGAATCCGTTGACAGGGTCAGCCAGCATGAATGCATCGCCTAACGTGGCGGGAGATGCCATCCCGCAACTCAGTGTGTTTTGTTTTTCGGACGTGGCTCGAGACAGCTTTGCCGAAAAGTATGAACAGTTACTGAGTACCGCCAGGCTGGCGGATGAACTCAACTTTCACGCGATCTGGACGCCCGAGCGTCATTTCCACACGTTCGGCGGGATGTTTCCCAATCCTTCCGTCATCAGCGCCGCACTGGCCGCCAGTACCCGGCGTATAGCGATCCGTGCAGGCAGCGTGGTGCTCCCCTTGCACGATCCGCTGCGCGTCGCTGAAGAATGGGCGCTGGTGGATAATCTTTCTCGTGGCCGGGTCGGCATCGCGTTCTCTGCGGGCTGGCAACGTAACGATTTTGTGCTCAACGCGCAGAATTACCGCCAACGTCATGAGGTGCTGTTTTCTTCCCTGGAGCAGATCCAGTCGTTGTGGCGGGGTGAATCCGTGACGCGTCATGATCTTTCCCTGCCAGGACATCCGGAACCGGTGACGTTGCAAACCTGGCCACCCGCCTATCAAGACACAATTGGCGTTTGGATCACGACGGGGAGCAATCCCTTGTTGTTCAGCGAGGCCGGAAAACGCGGCCTGAACGTATTGACCCATTTGATTGCGCAAACCCGTGAACAATTGCAGGAAAACTGCGCCAGCTATCGCCTTGCACGCCAGGCTGCCGGGTTGGACCCAGCGGCCGGCAAAATCACGCTGATGATGCATACCCAGGCCGGAGAGGACCGGCAAGCGCTGCTGCCACGTTTGCGGCCGGCCCTCACCGGCTACCTGCAAGCGTTCATGCAGTTGTCTGAAAACCTCCATGAACCCTCTACGCTGGCTCGGGAGGCCAGTGATAAGAAGCGGGCCTACACACTCAAGCTGGGGGTGGAAAAGTACCTCAGCCACTACGGTTTGTTTGGCTCTGCCGCAGAGTGCCTGGAGCAGTTGAGGCAGCTCAAGCGTGAGGGCATCGATGAAGTGGCCGGGCTAGTGGACTTTGGGATGTCTCAGGACAGCGTGGAAACAACGCTGCGTACACTCGCGACATTACTGTGAAATAAGGAGATTGTATGAACACGATGAAGATGGTGCTGGCGCTGCTGGCCGGCGCGACCAGTTACGCGGCATTGGCCGCCGAAAAAACCGTTCCGCTGAACGCCTTCAACAGCGTTGAAGTCCGCCAGGGCATCAACTTGACGATCAAATGCGCGGCCACCTCGTCCATGGTGGTCTCAGGCTCTGCCGATACGCTGGGCAAGCTCCAGGTGACGACCAACGATAAGGCGTTACTGCTCGTGAATGACGCCGCGGAAAATGATCGCTTGGTCTCCCATACGCTGGATATCACGCTGTATACCAGCGCGCCGCTGACCGGGCTGACAGGCAAGGCCGGGATAAAGATCGTGGCGCCTGCATGTGCCGTCGATCGATCCAGGCTGACGGTCGCCGGCAGCATGGGCGCAGACATCCAGATCGAGGGCAAGACCGGTGAGCTGGTGCTTGACCTGGCAATGGGCGGCACCTTCAACAAAAAGCCGCAGCCCTTTACGGCGGATGTGGCCAATGTGCGCATGAGCATGGGAGCGGAATCGTCCCTGTGCGACATTCCAAAGATCAATGGCAGCCTGTCTGCCGGCGCACGGATATCGGTCAGCCCATCGGCTCAGGTCGATACCGGTGCCACGGGCAGTTTCGCCAGCGAAGTTTCAACCTCAGGTTGTTCGTGATCGATCGGGAAACCGGCCAAGCTCAGTTCTCCGTCCGTGGGAACTGAGCTTGCTATTAGGCTGAGCCTGCGTCATGGCAACGTAGCTGCCATTGAACCGACGGGTGCTGCGGGCCGACGATCGCCCCATACGCCAGACAAAAACGCCCATCCCCTTGCACCTGGCAATAATGAATCTGCCCGCTACTGGCTGGGGGTTCGACCATAACCCGTGCCATCCCGCTCGCACCCGCCTGCGGGATGACAGAAAAACTCCCGAGCGGTTGCGTCAGCCCCGTCCCCCGGGCTTTCAGCCAGGCCTCCTTGATACTCCAGAGCTGGGTAAAACGAGTGACGTAATTGGCTTCGTCAAGCGCCAGCCAGCGCTGCTCATCCGGGTGAAAAAAACGCTGGGCGATCGCCTTTTTTACCGCGACCTTTCCGCTGACGCGTTCCAGATCAACCCCGACCTCATGCTCCCGGCACAGGGCGATGGCGGCCGAGTGAGCGCTGTGGCTCAGGTTGAAACGCAGCCAGGTGTGTTCTGGCAGCCACGGTTTGCCGGTGGCTGTCCTGGCGATGCGCACCTGATCGACCGGGATCGCCAGGTAGGCCGCGAGCACCTGATGCAACCAATGTTGCGCCTGTTGGCGAACCGTCATTTGTGGCAGCGCATCGTTAAAGTGCCGCAGCAGGCAGACACCCTGGCCGTCGATCAACTCAGGCAGGAGATTGCAGCGGTAAATTGATGGTGACTTTGCAACCGGTCTGCTCATGGCGATTTTCCAGGGACAAGTAACCGCCATGGCTTTCGGCAATTTGCCGACACAGGATCAGGCCTATGCCGGTGCCATTGGGTTTGGTGGTGTAGAAAGGCACGAACAGATTCTTCGGATTCGTCAGCCCCACGCCTCGATCGAGGACAGTGATCAGTAAGCGCCCTTTCTCCTCGGCCCACTCGATATCGATACTGTCGGCGCTGCTGCCCATCGACTCATCGGCGTTCTTGATCAGGTTGATCAATAACTGGTGAATCTGTACCCGGTCGAGGTGAGCCATCAACGGACGCGGTCCGCTCAGGGTAATCACACGGTGGGAAAACAGCAGCGGCAGTTCTGCCACCAGGGCCGTCAAATCCACCTGTTCCTTCAGCGCCGGCGCCAGCTTGCTCAACTGCCGATAGCTGCTGATGAAGGCGATCAGTTCGCGGGCCCGCCGATTAATCAGATCGATGCCCTCGGTAAAACCCGCAGGCAAGTTGTCTGAATGATGCCGATAGTGCTGTTGCAGCATTTGACTGATGGAGGCGATCGGGCTGAGGGAGTTGTTGATTTCGTGGCTTATCACACGGAGCAGATCCTGCCAGGCTTTCTGCTCCTCCTGACGCAACATGTCGTCGACATCACTGACAAACAACAACACGTTCTGCACACCGTCCACCATGTAGGTGTCACTGGTCACTTTGTACCGGCCCGGTCGCCCCTCGTGATCGGACACGACGGGGTGCTCCGTATTGGCATTTTGCAAAAGATTGTCCAGTTGCCAGGCGCTGGCCGTATCGCCAATCAACTTATCCAATGAGGTGCCGAGCATCCGCGAGGCCGCATCGTTGCACCAGATCAGCCGATGACTGCCGTCCAGGGCATAGATGGCAACCGTGATGTTGGAGATCACCTTCTGCAGCAGGAAATCCATCTCCCGCTGCTGTTGGCGGTGGCGCGACAACTGGCAGGAAATGTCATTGATCTGCTCGATGACACCCTCGAAAGCCCCCGTCCCGTTGGTCACCCCACGCAGGCTGAAATCTTCCTGCTCCACCGCTTCCAGCAAGTTGGAGATGACGTTGATTTTGTAGATCAACTGCTGAAAAAAGTGATAGCAGAAATACACCGTCGTCACACACAGCACGAACAGGGTGAAAAACTTGAGGTAAATGGACTGGTCAGGAAAAAACCAAAGCAGCAGGTAGGCAACGATTGCGCCGATCGGTGCCAGGCTGCACAGCAACAGGTGGCGTACTTCAAATGCCTGAAAAAACTTATGCATGACAGATTTTTAGTTTTTCGAGCCGGCGATAAAAAGCGCTGCGACTGAGCCCCAGTGATTCCGCGGCCTTGACCGCATTGCCGTCATACTGGCGCAGGCGCTGTAGCAGTAAGGTTTCTTCGGCTTCGGCCAGGGTGCACGCGTCCGTCAACCCTAACGACAATTCATTGGCCGGACGCACTTCGCTGCCCGATGACGCCGAAGACGGCAGGCAGAGGTCTTCGGCGTCAATCACATTGGCGCGACACAGCAACACAGCGCGCTCCAATAAGTGACTCAGTTCCCGGATATTCCCGGGCCATGAATAATCCAGCAGCGCCTGGCGCGCCTGCGGTAACAAGGCTGGCCGGGGCTTGTTGTATTTACGCGCAAAACGTATCAGGAAGCGCTCAGTCAGCGGCTCGATATCTTCCAGCCGTTCGCGAAGCGGCGGCAGTTGGATTTGAATCAGGTTCATGCGATACAGCAAGTCCTGACGGAACCGCCCCTCCGCCACGGCCTTGTCCAGGTCAGAGTTGGTGGCGGCAATGATCCTGCATTGGGTGGTCTGGGTGCGCGAAGAGCCGACACGCTCAAATTTCCGCTCTTCCAGCACCCGCAGCAATTTCACCTGCTGTGTCAGGGGCAAGTTACCGATTTCATCGAGGAACAGCGTCCCCTTGTCTGCCAGTTCGAAGCGACCGATACGATTCTCCCGCGCGTCGGTAAAGGCTCCTTTTACATGGCCAAACATCTCGCTTTCAAACAACTGCTCGTTGATGCAGCCCATGTTCACTTCGACGATGCTGTGTTCGGCACGCGAGGAAATCTGGTGGATATAGCGCGCCAGCAGGCTTTTACCGGTGCCGTTTTCTCCCAGGATCAGAACGCTGGTGTCGGTGCCCGCCACCTTTTCCACCAGGCTGATCAAGCGCTTCATCGCTGGAGAGCGGACCACCCATTGGCTGTCCATGTCATCTTCGAGTGCCAGCTTGAGCAGCTTGTTTTCTTCCCGCAGGCAATTGCCTGAACGACGTGCCTGGCTCATCGAAATCTGTTGCTGAACGATGCTCAGCAGGCGCTCGTTATCCCAAGGCTTTTGAATGAAATCGGCCGCCCCCCCTCGCATGGCATTGACGATGAGGTCGACACTTCCCCACCCCGTCATCGCGACGGCCGGCAGGCAATCATCGAACTTCTTCATCTCGGCCAGCAACTGCAAGCCTTCCATGCCTGACGTGGTGTCTTTCTGAAAGTTCATGTCCATCAAGACCAGATCGACAGGCTTGGCGGACAAATGCGCAAGCAGGCGATCGGCTTGGGTTTCCAGGGTCACGTCGTACCCTTGCATACGCAATAAGATATCGAGGCTGGTCAGGATTCCCGTGTCATCGTCGATGACAAGGATATGTTTCTTATCGTTCATCTCAAGCATCCTGCTTAGAGCGCCTTGCCCCTGGGGAGCAAGGCAGTCGTTCATTCATAACGAATCGCGTCGGCGGGCGACATATTGGTCGCCCGCCGGGACGGAAGCCAGACCGCCAGGGCCACCACCAGTGTAATCATCAGCGCCACCATCCAGAACAGAAGCACAAAAGGCGTGTTTCCGTTACCCAGGACATGGGTCAGTTTGGGCGCGACAAAAAATGCCAGAGGCAAGCCGATGATCAGGCCGGTCAATAACTGCTTGCCGCCCTGGATCATAAGCATACGTAACAAATTACCTTCAGTGGCCCCCATGGCCATGCGCAAGCCGATTTCCTGGGTACGCTGATTGATCAAGTTGCACATCACCGCATAAATCCCCGTTGCCGCCAGTATCATCGCTACCAGGCCAAACAACATGAAAAGATTGGCAATAAAATGCAAGCCGGCCGTATTACGGGCCAAGCGCTCACCCAACGTCTGGATCTGATTGACGGAAAGATCGCTGTCCACCTGACGAACCGCGTTGACCAGGGCGGGCCCGATCGTTTCCGCGTGCTGGGATCGCAGCACCAGCATCAATGAGGGGGCGGACTGCTGTTCCAGAGAGCGATACACCGTGGTGCGGTGGCGGAATGCGCTGAAAGGCCGACCATGGATAACGCTGGGCACCACACCGACTACGGTGTACCAGCGCTGGTCATCGGTATCGCGAAAACGCAGGCGCTTGCCAATCACATCACGCTCGCCCGGCCAGAACTGCTCGGCAAAAGACTGGCTGACGACGACCACCTGTTGTGAGTCCTGGGTATCTCCGTGGACAAACTCTCGGCCCGTCGTGGGGGTAATCCCCATCGCCGACAAGCTACCCGGCATCACCTGCACATCGTTGACCATCGGGTAAGACCAGCGCTCGTTCCTGTTGTTGGTCGATGCGTCGACTTCTACCTGGCGCGGTACGGTGAACTGTCCCACGGCACTGGTGGTCAACGCCGCATTTTCAACGCCGGGGATCGCCGCGACAGCATCCTGCAAGCGCTGGTAGAACAGGATACGGCTTGCATCATCAGGGTAATTGTTCGCGTTGAGGTGGATTTGCGCGGTCAGGTAGTCACGGGTGTCGACACCGTAATCAGCGCGGGTCGCCTGGTAGACCAAGAGTGCGAACAACGCACTGATACACAGGATCGAGCAAGAGAGCCCCACTTCGACGATCACCAGGATCCGGGAAACCCGACCTGCGCCACGGCTCTGCGCACCACGGGTGCCATCTCGCAGCACCTCATTGAAGTTGCCACGGACGATTTTCCAGGCCGGCAATGCACTGGTGAGTACAGCCGTGATAATCACCAGGACAAGCGCGTTGAGGACCAACACATTATCGAGTGACAGCTGCCACCAGAAAGGAATCTTATTCGGCACGAAACCCGGCAGTATCGAATTGGTGACTTCCAGCCCCCATGCAGCCAGCAGGACGGCCACGACACCGGACAGCAAACAGATAAACAAGCTCTCCAGCATCATTTGCAGGACAAGACGCCCTGCGGGAGACCCCAGCGCGACCCGGATGGCGATCTCTTTGGCTCGCTCGGTCGTCCTGGCCAACAACAAGTTTCCGACATTGCAGCAAGCCAGCAGCAGCACAAAGCAGACGGCAAACAGCATCACGATGAAGATTGGCGTGGTCTCTTCACCCATGAAGTTTTCCTGGAACGTCAATGCCTGGGCAGAAAGTCCTTTATTGCTTTCCGGGTACTCCGACGCCAAGGACTGCATCACTCTGTTGAGATCGCGGTTGGCATCCCCAAGGCTCACACCAGGTTTCAAACGTGCGTACACCGACACTTCCGGCGCACCTTTGCGCTCCAGGTACTGCGAGGGAACAAGCTGGGAAGGCAACCACAGGTCGTGGAAGAACGGGAAGGCAAAGTTTTGCGGCATGATGCCGACGATGCGGGTATGTATGCCATTGATCCTGATATCGCGACCAATCAGTTGTTCATCGGAAGCGAAGTAGTTTTGCCACATGGCATAGCTGATCACCGCGACGGGCGCAGCCCCCGCCTGAACGTCCTCTTGATTGAGCAAACGTCCTCGAAATGGCTGAACAGCGGTAAAGGAAAACAGCTCTGCGGTGTTCCTGATGGCCATATACGAAACAGCCTTGCTGCCATCACTGATATCCGCGCGCTCGGCATAGAAATAGCCCATATCCTCGAACTGGGTGGAGCGCGTCTTGAGATCGCTATAGTCCATGAAGTTCAGCCCGGAATCACTCAGGCTGATACCGTTCACGGTCGGATTGATCAACACCATGCTTTTCCCATCAGGATAAGGAAGCGCGGTGAACATGATGGTATTGATCACTGAAAACATATACAGGGTCAGTGCCAGGCCACAGGACATGATCAGCACGGTCACAAACGTGAAGCCGGGGCTTTTCAGCAGCAGGCGCAAGGCATAGCGAATATCGAAAAGCATTTTATGCTTCCTTCACCAGGGTCAGTTGTCGCGCCTGTTCTCCGTCGCCGACGACCTTCCCGTCGGACAGGACAATATTGCGCTGCGCACGCTCAGCCGAACGAGGGTCGTGGGTCACGATGCAGATCGTGGCCCCTTCTTCATGCAACTTGTCGAGGATATTCAGTACCGCTTCTGCATTGTTCGAATCGAGGTTACCGGTGGGTTCGTCCGCCAGGAGGATGGACGGGTTACCCACGATGGCCCGGGCGACCGCAACGCGCTGCTGCTGGCCGCCTGAAAGCTGTGAAGGATAGTGGCGACTGCGGTGGGACATGTTGACCTTGGCCAAAGCCTCGGCCACCCGCTGTTGGCGTTCGGTTTTGGAAATATCACCACGGTACGTCAGAGGCAGCGCGACATTTTCTTCGATCGTCAAATCACTGATGAGGTTGAACGACTGAAAGATGAAGCCAATGTCGCGGTTACGCACCTGCGCGCGCTGTTTCTTGGAAATGTTGTCGACATTTTGCCCTGCCAACTGATAAGTGCCGCTCGAGGCTGTATCCAGCAACCCGAGGACTGAAAGCAGCGTCGATTTCCCGCAACCGGAGGGGCCCGATATGGCCACGTACTCACCCTTGGAAATAGTCAGCGTGATCTTGCTGAGCGCATGGGTTTCGATTTCATCGGTCAGGAAAATCTTGTTTACGTCAGTCAGTTCTACCAAAGGTTCCATCATTACTGTCTCCAGGGCATTGTTCCGGTAGCCGGCGTGAGCTGCATCAGTTGGCAATTTGAATCTGTTCGGCACCCTGCCAGGCGGTGCTGTCACTGAGGATTATTCTGTCGCCAGCTTTAAGCCCGCTGGTGATCTGGATGTAGTCAGCAGAACCCTGCCCGAAATCCACTTTCATTTTGGTCGCTGAACGATCTTTTTCATCCAGCCGGTAGAGCGTAGAGGGCAGGTTATTCTGCGCGAACGGCGGGCGCTCGACATACAACGAATTATTGATTTTCGTCACCGCGATCAATCCATCGACGCTCAGGTCGGGACGTGCCTCCTGAGGCAGCGGCTGATTGAACGTCACATCCACCTTGACCGTACCGTTGATCACCGCAGGATCAACCCGCGATAACACACCCGGGAAGCGGCTCCGGCCCGTGTTGATCGTGACGGCCTGCCCGACCGCCAGATCGCGCGACTGCAACTCGGGCACTTTGAGCTCGGCGTACAACTCCTTCTCTTTAGCCAGGCGAGCGATATCACTGCCTACCGTTACCCGCTGTCCGACCTGAACTTTCACGTCTTGCAAAATGCCATCTATCGGCGATTTAACTTTGAGCGAATCAACCTCCTGCTGACTCAGTGCAACCAACGACTCCATTTTATTAAGACGGATAATGTTAGCCTTTATTTCCGCCTCGACGCTGAGTTTAAGCGTCTTTAGCCGTCGCTCTTCGAAATTGACTTGCTGAGTATACTGTTCCGTCAGGATACGCGTGGTTTCATACTCCAACCTGGGCACCGCCAGAATATATTTTGTCTGGGCAGCGAGACGCAGTGTAGAACTGAGTAGTCGACTCTTCACGTCCAACATCAACGCCTCTTGATTAAGCGTTTTATTTTGCAGCTCAGCGTTTTTGGCCTCGGTTTCTGCTCGAAGCGCCTTAAGCTCCAATTGCCGCTCCTGAAGTTGCTGCTCCAGCGTCGGATTACTCATGACCACCAGCAGCTCGCCCTTGCTGACTTTCATCCCGGCCTTATAGATAACTTGCTCCACCCGAGCGTCAACGTTCGCCGCCACCCAATTGATGTCCAAAGGTAAAAGTACGCCGTTGCCCCGCACCTCGATGGCAAAGTCACCGTACTTGACCTCGGCAACCGTGACGCTGCTGCGAGCAATTTGGTAAGGCGAAAACTGATAGTTGTAGATCATCAGCAGCAGGATCACCAACAAGACGCCACCGGCAATGGCGTTCCTGTGCTTCTTGAGTACGCGTTTTTTCCCCGGTTGCGGGATCGAGATATCCATAAAAAACACCAATATTAGCCACTTGAATTGTTTTCAGCACATTCCATGCCAAAAGCAGAGAGTAATCGCAACCCCTTGATATTCATTGAATAAAAATCTCGGTAAGACGGAAGCAAATGAAGATCGATGCAGCGACGTCTCATTTTCGGAACGCAGCGAAACGTGCACTACGGGTTAGCTGTTATTTATGGGAAAGCCGCATGAAAATCAAAATCCCAATAATGGAACGCAAGGTAATAGCCCGCAAAAAAAGCATCCCGAAAATGGGATTTCAATTTCCCTAAATCGAGAACGTCACAAAAAACTCTTAATAAACAATCAGTTATGGTGACAAAAAAACTGGCATGGCAATTGCCAGAGCGTGAGGGAGTCACAGCCTATCCAATAATAAAAAATCTTCGCCATTGGGCCTGCAGAACGGAGTCTGTATGTGGGACGTTAAAATCTCGAATGCTGAGAAGACCCTCTTTACGCAAAAAATAATGGATGACCTGGACACACGTCATTTTCAAATCTATGGCAAGCATGCACATACAGAAAAAGCGCTGTGCATTGTCACGGTGATCAATTACATCGTCGAAAATATTTCGGAGGAAATCACCTTGGAAGACCTGGAGAAAATCTGCGGTAAAACCAGATTCGATATTTGTCGCGTGTTCAATCTATTTTACGAGGTGACACCGATAAAATGGATGTGGAAGGTCCGCCTGGCGTTGGCAAAAGAGTTCATCAACCTGGCCCCGGAATGGTCATTGACCGACATCAGCTACGCCTGTGGCTTTTCTTCCCTGCCGCATTTTTCTCGAAGTTTCAGCAAGGCCTATAACGAAACGCCACTGAGATTCAAACAGGACGTAATGAAATCAATCGGCCAGAAAGTGAAGAAAGAATCCTCCGAATATGATTTTATTTTTGGCATTCAACGAAATGGTTTCTCGCGCAATATGCTACTCAACAACATCAATTCATTATAAATAATAAAATCCGCTGGATCCGTACACCCCTCAGTCACTCGTACAACCGCAGATATGAAAGCTCAGCGTCATGGCGCAGCGGATCTCCCCTTGCCGGGAAAAAGCAAAAAACCGTGGTCGAGGCGATAGTTACTTCCGGTTGAAAGAGCAGCGAGTGCTTGAGGGGGGGCGGTAGGAAAAGTGCGCGGGCAACCTGAGTCGTTCGGTTATCAACGGCAATCAACGTTTTGTACGTTTGATACCTATACGAAAACGGCTGCGCAAACACAGTGCCGGGTCAACCATGGCGAAATAGTCTTCCTGCGCGGTATTGTCCAGGAATCTGGAAATACGGTTGAACACCGTCGGATCGCGCAAAGCTCCATTGTGGCCTTTGCCTTCGGTTACGATCAGTTTGCTTTTATCCAGCGCGCAGTTAAGTACCATGGCTTCTTCCAAGTCGATACTCACGTCGCCCTTATCATGCAATATCAGCACCGGCTGTTTTATTTTTGCAATGAGCTCTGGCCCGATTTTATCAGGGTGTACGCCGTAGCGTAGCTGGTAGAGCTTTTTCATCGACGTCGCAATGTTTCGCGGTAGTTTATTGTTGAGCACATAATTATCCAGGACTTCACCAAAACTGCAGGGGCTACTGATCAAGATCATTCTCTTGAACAACAACCCTTGCAGTGCGGCCATACAGCCTACCAACCCGCCGGATGAGTGCCCGACCACCACCGAGAAAGGACCGTATTGTCGCTCGATATCGATGACCGCCCTGGAGAGATCGTAAAAAGACACACCCTTGCCCGGGGATACGCCATGGGCTGGCAGGTCAGGCACAAAAACACTGTACCCCTTTGCCTGCAAGCGCTGGGCAAGGTGCCTGAGCATGATGCTTCGTCCATCCCAGCCATGCAGTAGCAAGATTTTCTCTGCTTGCTGCGCGGATTGAGGGTAGATGAACATTTTTACGAAAGTCTGTCGCCAACTGAAATTTTCCTGTTGGCATTGGCGGAGCAGCATCATCTCGGCAGGCTTATAGGGCAACGGTCGGGTCTTCTCAAACAGGCGCAATGCGCACAGGGCTGAAAGATAAGAAGACATCATGTTCAATGAGTAGAGATCGAACAACCTTATTAAACGGCACACACGAACATAGTGAGTCGTTGGCCGGACACGGGCCTTCATTAGCAATTTCGGCCGACGTCGCAATACCACCAACACGCGAAAGTAATTTTGATGAATCAGCGACACTATCAGCAACAACGGATAGATCGCGCTAAATAACATGTTCACTCCCGATTTTATTTGCCAGCCGCCAGTATTCGTTGGCAAAGGCCAAGAAATTAATCGCACTGAATGTAATGATGATGCTCATGATAGCGTTCAAGCTAGAGAGGCGATCCCAACCGACCAATAAAACGATCACCATGAGCAACTCGATGATCACCGTCAGAATCAGCACCCGACGCGCCTGGTCAAGTTGCTCGAGTAAAGCTTGCAGCGACGCCACGAATGCCGTGAGGAAGAACGTCGGTAATAAAATCAGCATCATCTGTTGACTGGCGTCCCTGATCGTCCCGTTGCCTGAAAGAATGCCGATCAACGTTTCCTCACTCAGGTAGACCCCAACGGTGAGCACGGCATAAAGCCCGCCAATGAACATCAGTCCGCGATGCAAGAGTCGCCTCAATCCCTCGCCACTACTGATTGTCAAACGCTGGTTTACCAAAATCGCCAGTGCGGAACCGCATGCCACGGCGGGAATGACAATGAACATCCTGATCTTGGTAATGATCAGGAACGCGGCGACATATTGCTCACCCAACGTTCCAATCAGGGGAAACACCAGCAATGAACTGAAGAACACCACGATGAAAGATACAAAGATCGGCAAGCCAACCAACTGCAGCAGCCCTTTCAATCGGGCAAGGAACGCATGCGGACGGTCGTCCTGCTGCTGGCGACCGACACGCCACACCAGCAATGTCGCAACGGGCATCAGCAGGCCGGACGCCAAGGCATTAGCCACGATGATGGAATAGAAGCCCAAACCGTAGACGTGGTAACTGATGTAGCAAATACCGGCGTTCAGGACGATATAGGCAATGACTAGAAACATGCTCAACGTGCTCTTGCCCTGCCCTCGCAAGGCGCTGTTGCACATTTCCAGATGAATGAACGGCAAGATCGAAAGGAAGTAGAGGGGAAGCGCTTCCTGATAAAAGCCCCCACCGGATACAGGCAGCAGCTTCTCCAGCCAAGGTGCGCAGAGTGCGATCGCACCACTGAGCAAGGCCACGACCAGGATGCCCAGCACTGACAAAATGGACGTGGCTACCAGCACTTTCTGCCTTGACCACAGGTTCAGCGACCTTGCGCTGAATACCTGGTTAGTGATCGCCAGGCACTCGAGAATAGCCAGGAACAAAAAGCTGAATGGCTGGATCATCGACAACCAGTAAATCGACGTTGTCTCGGCGCCATGCCCCAAGATAGCGGTTTGGATGTTCTGTGAAAAAGACACAGCGACGGCAACGACAATCATTGGCCAGGCAAGCTTGAGCAGGTCCGCAATATCCCGGCTTGCTCCCTGGCGCTGCGACAGGGCCAGGTCCGGTGATGTGTTCACAGGGCCTCCCCCACGCTTGCGTGCCGTGGCAGGGTGTAATGCCTCGTCGTTTTACCATGCAGGCTGTAAATCATCATCGAGAGATAAGACAGCGTGTGCGTCGCGCCCAACAAATAGCCGTGGCCTCCCATCAGTTTTTCCGCCCTGTTGGTCAACTGGGTGATTTGCCACTGGTCTTGTTCGGCGTCTTGAAAGTCCTGCGCGGCGATGCGCATTTCCCATTGCAACATCAGCAGGCTGCACTGGCTGCTCACGTCGGCAAACTCGGCCTTAATCAACTGATGCTGGGTGGTTTTCACACCAAAGCTGCGGCGCGCTGACAGATGCGTCCAACTCATGCTCAACATGCGCGTCAGCAGTCCCAAGCGGGCCGCGACGGAGATAATCAGGCAAGTGTCATCGACGACCGTTGCCTGCTCCGCTCCCAGGTATCGAAGATCCAGGCCAAGCGAGGCAAGTACCCGATCTGCCGGCCCGGACTGGCTGGCAGCGTCATCCCGCTCGAGTGGCACGAGTTGATAACCTTGGTTGAACACCGGCTTGGTCTGATCGGGCAACCCAACGTGCAATAGTCGCACGGCTTCTGCGGGCTCATGGTCCGCAAACAGCTGATAAGTTCGGTTAAACGGACCATCAGGCATACGCACTCTCCAACTGCAGGTGCTGTCCAATCCAACCGATCAACTTGCCAACGGTGGTAAATGCATCCTGATTGATCTGATCCGGATCAAACATCAGCCCAGGGACTTTTTCCTCAAGCGTCAGTAAAAACTGAACGAACAATACCGAATCCAGATCCAGATCTTCGTTGAAATCCGTTTCCAGACCGACCGAGACGGTCGAAGACATGACATCATTGAGCGCTTCATTAACCGCCGACAGAAGACTTGACATATAGAACCTCGCTATTTTCATTTTTTTCAATTAAAACGCATGAAAGCGTAACCCCCATGCCCATGGTCAGGCAGAGAATTCTCTTTCCCGTGAAGTCTTCCAATAAGCCAGACAAGTTAAATAGAACGTCTGAGCAATAAGCATGTCCGTACTCCGCGACATGCCTGGTAAACAGGATGCCTTTGAAATTCAATTTCTCGACAACTCTTTCAAGCATCGGCAAGTCTAGATTGCACGGAACGATGGCATCGATGCTGTCAGCAGGAACGTTGAACTTATCCAGCACGGTTAGATAAAAATCATGATATTCCTGTTCCAGCGACGCATATAATTCGCGCCGGCGCACGGCAGACTCATGCCGATGATTGTCATAAAACGAGGACATGTGCTTTACCGCCGTATGGGTCAAATTCCATTGGGCGGGTCCCGCATTGAGCAGCATCGCGGCCGGTATTTCAGCCAATACGCTGTTATCCAGTCGATTGACAGCACTGTGAAAAGCCTTCTCCCCCGTAAGAAGAATCATAGGCTCGCCGCGCTTGCTCGATCTGTTTTTTAATAAATGAATCGCTGATAGGGCAGACGAGCAATGATTCAAACTCACGCTGAGTACTTCCCAGTGCCCTATCCCGCATGCCTCGGCAACCTCCTCCAGCCAACGATTATCAAAGAATGTGTTATGCGTTTGTGTTTTGGCATACACCAGGCAACCTTTGACTTCTTTTACCTGTGGGTTTGCCATAACCAATGCGCACAGCGTTTCCACAAGCATCTCTGCGTGGGTTCCGGAAGACATCCCGACGGAGTGCAAAGAATAATAACGCTGTAGTACCTTGCAGGCCCCAGGTTTTAAACCATGAGACTGCTCAAGCGTGCTGAGAGGCTCTAGTGAAATACGACCCGGCAACCAACATAAATAATTAAGTGGCAGCATAACCTTCCCGCGAAGAATATTTTTAGTGCGTGTATCAATTGGCCACATCGTCCCAGAAACGGATCGTGCTTTTTGCCTAAAATTGCTTAAAGAGGATGTTTTTCCCATTTGCAGGTCCCACAAATGGAATTTCCACCGGCGTTCAACGGGGTCTAGGGTTTGTACGAAAAGTCGCCGAGTGGCGATCAGGCAAGGCGAAAACGGGGGATGTAATCGCCTCACCTTTCTGCGCACCTCTCCTGCAAGACGGCGCTTCCTCGGCTCCCCAGGCTTTATGCCTGTTATTCCTCCGATGCGACCAGTCGAGGACCTTTGCGTGTGACCTGTTGCCCGACTTCAAAACGCGCATTGGGCGAACGCACCGTACTCATCTCGCCTTGGGCGTTTTTTACCTCGTAGGCGGTTTCAGTTTTGCCGATGCCTGTCTGCACTGCGCTGCCCGCGAAAAAACCGCCTGCAGCGCCGACGATTGCCCCAATCGGGCCGCCTGCTGCCCCAGCCATCATTCCGGTCAAGGCGCCGAAACCCTTGCCGGCGGTTGTGTCGGGGACTTCACGGACGATCTGGTCGGCCTGGCATAACGGAGCCAGCAGTACACATAGAGTAAAACTGAGCGCGATTGAACGAGTCATAACATTGCCCCTTTGGATTGGCGTTAGGTTCTCTACCTAATACACAAAGCGGGCCAAAATTTTTATCTTTAAATATCAACTACTTATATGTATTAATGGTCATTATGATCTATCTCGAAATAGGTCATAGTGACCGATAAATAGTCAATATGACTTATCGAACGACAGGTTATCGCCATGCTGGGCTTTGGCTGAATCAAGCCTTGATCGGTCGTGAGCGCTATTTCAGACCCAACCGCTTCGCCAGCCGGTGCAGGTTGGCCACGTCCATATCCAGCATCCGAGCACAAGCAGACCAGTTCTCTGCGCAATTTTTCAGTGTGCTTTCAATCAGTTGACGCTGGAAGTCGTCCGTCGCATCCCGCAGTCCCTGGTCAACCCCGAGGGTAGGAACATCCAGTGCAACAGGCGGCGTATCCACCTGCTCGGGCAGTTGATTGAAATGCTGCGCTTCGAGCAGCAACTCGTTACTTTGCTGGGTCGCACGGGCAATGATGGTTGCTCGATAGACCGCATGCTCCAGTTCACGAACGTTTCCTGGCCACGTGTACTTTTTAAGCAACGACAGGCTGCTGGCAGCCAACGCCACCCTTTTCAACCCCATGCGTTCCCTGCTCTGCTCACAGAAAAAGCCCGCCAGCAACGTGATGTCCTGCCCACGCTCCCGCAGAGGAGGCACATGTACAGGGAAAACGCTTAAACGGTGGAACAGGTCGGCGCGGAACCGATTGTTCAACACCTCCTGCTTCAGATCACGGTTGGTCGCGGCAAGCACTCGAACGTTGACCCGCAGCACGTTATCGTCACCGACCCGTTGCAGGTCGCCGTATTGCAGTACACGCAACAGTTTCGCTTGCAGATTCAGTGACAGCTCACCGATTTCGTCGAGAAACAGTGTGCCGTTATCAGCCATTTCGAACTTGCCGGTGCGATGATGGATAGCGCCGGTAAACGCCCCTTTCACATGACCGAACAACTCACTCTCGGCCACTGATTCCGGCAGCGCAGCGCAGTTCAGATAGACCAGAGACTGGCCCGCGCGCGATGAGCCTTCATGGATAGCCTTGGCGACCAGTTCCTTGCCGACGCCGGTTTCACCCGTGATCAAAACGTTCAGGTGGGAGCCTGCCACCATCTCGATTTCTTTTTTCAACTGCTGCATGACTTCGCTGAGTCCGACCATTTCGGTGCGGGGCTTACTCACCGGGGTGCGACTGATGGAGACAGGCGTAATGGTCTGACTTTCCAACTGCTCCACCAACAACGCGTTGGTCAATGCTGCAGACGCGAGGGCTCCCACCAGTCGCAGTTCCTCGTCGCTGAAGTGATCGAACTGTAACGGGTCCATGCCATCGATCGTCAGCGCTCCGATCAGCGCCTGGTCCGCGAACAACGGCAATCCAATGCAGGCGTGCACTTTGAGATCCTGCCGGCTAGGTATCAGTCCGTCATAGGGATCAGGCAAATGACTCTCGGCCGGAAAGCGCACCACGTCCCCGGCGCGGGCGATGGCTTCGAGTCGCGGATGTGCGTCAAGGCTGAAGCGGCGCCCCAGAACATCCGGTGCCAAGCCGTCAATCGCCAGCGGACGGAACTGTCGCTGTTCGTAACGCAACAAGGCGGAGGCGTCGCAACCGAGCAACTGGCGCAAGGTATTGATCAGGCGTTGAAAACGGTCCTGATGGGAGTTGCCGCTTTGCAGCTGAATAGCAATGCGTGTAAGGGATTCAACAGAGAGACTCATCGCTATGTCACTTTGACCATAAATTAGTCATACAGACAGTAATCGCGCTTTGTCAAAAAGACAATCTATGTTTATTTTTTAGCAAAAACAATGATTTATGACATGGCACGAAGGTTGCCATCTTCGGTGTAGAACTTCATTTCAACACCGAGGCAGGACATGTCAATTCACGTCAAGAACAACATTCATTGGGTCGGCCAGCGCGATTGGGAAGTGCGGGACTTCCACGGCACAGAATACAAATGCCACAGAGGCAGCAGCTACAACAGCTACCTGATCCGCGAAGAAAAGACCGTATTGATTGATACGGTTGATCACAGGTTTAGCCGGGAGTTCGTAAAGAACCTGGCGATGGAAATAGACCTGAACACGCTGGACTGTATCGTCATCAACCATGCCGAAGAGGACCACGCCGGGGCGCTGACGGAGTTGATGTCGCTGATCCCCAACACGCCCATCTATTGCACCGCCAATGGCGTGGACTCGATCAACGGTCATCACCATCATCCAGAGTGGAATTTCAACGTAGTGCATACCGGCGACACCCTGGATGTCGGCAATGGCAAGCAGTTGGTTTTCGTGGAAACGCCCATGCTGCATTGGCCGGACAGCATGATGACGTACATGACCGGCGATGCCGTACTGTTTAGTAATGATGCTTTTGGCCAGCATTACTGCGACGAGCATCTGTTTAATGATGAAGTGGACCAAAACGAACTGTTCGAACAGTGCCAACGCTACTACGCCAACATTCTCACGCCGTTCAGTCGCCTGGTCATTCCGAAAATTACCGAGATCCTCGGCTTCAATCTGCCGGTCGATATGATCGCCACCGCCCATGGCGTGGTGTGGCGTGAAAATCCGACGCAGATTGTGCACCGCTATCTGGAGTGGGCGGCGGACTATCAGGAGGACCGCATCACACTGTTCTACGACACCATGTCGAACAACACCCGCATGATGGCCGATGCCATCGCACAAGGCATTCACGAAGTCGATCCGGGTGTAGCGGTGAAGATTTTCAACGTGTCGCGCCATGACAAGAATGAGATTCTGACCAACGTCTTCCGCTCAAAAGGTGTCCTGGTGGGTTCGTCCACCATGAACAACGTCATGATGCCGAAAGTCGCCGCCCTCCTGGAGGAAATAACCGGGCTGCGTTTCCGTAATAAAAAGGCTTCGGCATTTGGCAGCTACGGCTGGAACGGTGGTGCGGTAGACCGTATCCAGACGCGCCTGATGGACGCGGGATTTGAAACCACGTTGTCGCTCAAAGCCAAGTGGCGCCCGGACGGTGACTCGCTCGAGGTTTGCCGGGCCCATGGACGCGAAATCGCCCGGCAATGGGCGCTGCATCCAGCGCCCGACGCACCCGTCGCACGACCTGCCGCCGCGGCACCTGTCCAGGCAGAACCCATCGCGGACAACGGCTCGCGCATGCAGTGCAGCGTCTGCCAATGGATCTACGACCCGGCGATCGGCGAGCCGATGCAGGACGTGCCGCCGGGTACGGCCTGGAGTGAGGTGCCGGATTACTTCCTGTGCCCTGAGTGTTCAATGGGTAAATCAGTGTTCGATGAGCTGGCTTCGGAGGCGAAATGAGCAAGGAAATTGTCATTGTGGGCTCCGGCTTTGCGGCTCGTCAGGTGGTCAAGAACTTGCGCAAGCTTGATGCAGCGGTCCCCATTCGCTTGATCGCCGCAGACAGTTGCGATGAGTACAACAAGCCCGACCTGAGCCACGTTATCAGCCTCAATCAGACCGCGGACGACATGACTCGACAGTCCGCGGCGGACTTTGCCGAGATGTATCGGTTGACCCTGAACGCTGGCTGCCGGCTGACTGCGATTGACCGGAAAACCAAGTGCATCAGCACGGACGACCAAGCATTCAGCTACGACAAACTGATTCTTGCCACGGGGGCGCAAGCCGTCGTTCCACCGATTCCCGGGCAAGAGTGGATGGTGACGCTGAACAGTCAGCAAGAATACCGAGATGCACAACAGGCCTTGAAAGTCGCACGACGCGTGCTGATCCTGGGAGCCGGCTTGATTGGCAGTGAACTGGCCATGGACATGAACCGGGCCGCAAAGCAGGTGGTGCTGATGGACAAGTCCTGCAGCCTGCTGGCATCGCTGCTGCCTGTCGAGGTAAGTAGCCGCCTGCAGCACCGGTTATGCCAGATGGGTGTGGAAACGGTGTTCAACCAGTCTTTAGCGTCCATTGAAAAAAGAGCCGATGGTCTGTTGGCGACTTTGTCCAATCAGCGGCACATCTCCACCGACGTGATCGTGGCCGCAATCGGGTTGAAACCCGATACGACGATAGCAGCACAGGCTGGTTTACAAGTGGATCGTGGGATTGAAGTAGACGGCCGAATGTGCACTTCTGATCCGCACATATTTGCCATTGGCGATTGCGCGCAGATCCAGGGCAAGCTGCTGCCGTTTCTGCAACCCATTCAGTTAAGCGCCATGACCCTGGCGCGTAATGTGCTGGGTGGCGATGAGCAAGTGAAATTCCCGGCGATGCTGGTCAGGGTAAAGACTCCGGAAATGCCGCTGCATCTGGCCGGAGAAACCAGCCGTCAGGACTTGCAATGGCAGATCAACCTTGAGTCACAGGGGCTGGTAGCCAGGGGCCTGGACATGGCGGGACAGCTACGAGCGTTCGTCGTGAGTGAAGACCACATGAAACAGGCCTTTGCATTGTTACGGCAGCTTGCGTCGTAAACCGAACTTGAAGCGTTCATCCGGATCGTCCCATCAACAGGCCGGAGTTGTTCGATCGCGACGTGTAGATCGTGCAACCCGGCCTCCCACCTTCCCTTGAGATTGCAGTTGACGGCACGGCACGCGTCTGCGCATTATCCGGCCACCCTTCTTCGCAACGGATCATTCATGATTCTCACCACCGACCACATGCTGACTGTCTTGGGCCTTACCGCTCAGGCATGCGCATGCGTGTCCGTTGCCAAGAAATCGAAGAAACAGTCGCTCATTTGACCGGGGCGCTGTCCCGTCAGATGAGCTGACAGGACAGAAAGTGTTAGGTCTCCTTCCCTTCTTGATTCCCATCCCTCCTCTGACGTCGACCAATCGGTCTGCCTGAGGAGTAATGCATGTCTAATTTCCGCGGTATCTGGATTGCGCTGGTGACCCCGTTTCGTTCGGGACGAGTCGATTTCGAAGCACTGGATGGACTGGTCAAAAAGCTTCTTGCTGAGGGTGTGAGAGGCCTGGTGGTCTGCGGTACCACCGGTGAAGCCGCCGCGATGAGCAAAGATGAGCAGCTCAAGGTGCTGGATGTGGTGCTGGAGGTCGCGCAGCCTGACCAGGTGATCATGGGGCTCGCGGGTAACAACCTTCAGGAGACTCTGGACTTCCAGCAAAAGATCCAGGCCCGTGATATTGCCGGTGTTCTCGTACCTGCCCCCTACTACATCCGTCCCTCACAATCGGGTATCGAATCCTTTTTCAGGACAATCGCTGATGCATCCTCCGTCCCTGTGGTGCTTTACGACATTCCTTACCGCACAGGCGTTCGCATTGAGCGGGAGACCATCAGGAGAATCGTTCGTCATCCGAATATTGCGGCCGTCAAGGACTGTGGAGGTGACATCGAGACGACCATGGCACTGATCAACGATGCGCATACCGAAGTGCTCACGGGCGAGGACATTCATCTCTTCAATAACTTGGCCTTGGGTGGCGCCGGTGCGATTTCTGCGTCAGCGCATGTGCGAGCAGACCTATATCTACAACTGATGAAAGACATGGACAACAGTAACGTCGCGGCGGGCCGAGCGACGTTCTATAAGCTGCTACCCTGGATTCAGATGGCGTTTACAGAACCCAATCCGGCGGTAGTGAAAGCGGCCCTTAGCGTCCAAGGACTGATTGCAAATGAATTGCGTGAGCCCATGCAGCCTTGCACTAAGACCACTTTGGAGCGCCTACGCGTTGTCTTGGACAGTCTGGAGATTTAGCGCAGCAGGAGAAGGTGGTTTCATAGCCGTGGTGTCCACAGGGTCAGGTGGAGACCATGGCCATCGATGTCTATGATGTAAAACTATGAAGTCCTCCTAACTGCAGGTCCTCATGTCGAAGGGGTTTCTGTGATCGTGGTACTGACCTGACGTCGAGCTGCCGGTCGTGATCGAAGATCGCAGTTTCATCACATGCATTCCTGTGCTGAGCGCGTAGCTTACCGAAGCTGGCGCCGTCCAAAGGTTATTAGGGAAGCCGTGAACGGGGTGATGACATGGACGATGACAAGCCAACTGACACAGAGAAAAACGAAGACAACAAAGAAAGTATCTCCAAAGCTGACTGGCCGGACAAACCTACCAGTGTCTTCCAGTATGGATTGATTGTTGGCTTCGCGCTGATTCTCTTGGGGGGAATCCCCATGGCGATTAATCCATTTAGTTGGGTTGTCGAGGTTTTTATAATTTGTACGGGCCTCAGCATTATATTCGGCGCTTTTGGTTCTCGTGCGAAGATCAGCGTCCTAGGAGAAACAGGGGCTTTACTCGGTGTGGCTGCGATTGCGGTAATAGTGTTCATGGTGCTGATCGATCAAGTTTCGGAAAGATATGTTCATGTACGAATCATAGGGGATGTAAAAGCAAAACAGGTGAAAACGGTCGAGCTCGCCGGAGATCAACCGTACGCCGGAGGAATGTTACGAGGCCAGGACTCCTGGGATTTCTATATTTTCGGCGGGCAGATTAAAAACTCAACGCTGAGTCTGCGTATCGAGCCGCTGGGAGATGCAGGTGAAGTTTACTTCGAATGCATCGACGTCAAAAAAGTCTCTCCATACTTGGCCTCAGGAAAAACGCTCACATGGAATTACAATAAAAAAGATGATCGGCTGATGGATGTGGCGACAAAGACGATAGTCGCGAAAGTTGGTTGCTTTGAGGACGGAGCTTTTGCAAATCGCGGGCAGAAAAAGCAAATCGACACAATCAGCTTAATTTCTTCGGCCTTCGCAGCCGATAACAGCAACCCCCCTTCTCCCACTGCCGAACTTATTAGGGAGTTAAATTCGGACAGCCAGTATGTTAGACAAAGCGCGCGTGAAAGCCTGGGCAGTCAACGCACCACGGTGATAAATCCTCTACTGCAGACATTGCTGGCAGGCGATGCATCCTATCGGTCTAAACTTGGCGCACTTGTGGCGCTCAACAAAATAGGCCGAAATAATCGGCAAGATTTATTGCCCGCCAAAGCAATATTGTCCGAGGAGAATCTCGCAAAAATTCTCGATATCGCAAATGATCCTGAAAAGACCATGCGCGTATACGCTTCTGAATTTCTCTATTTATTAGCAGACCCCAGGACAATCGGAATTGCGTTGCAGAAGATGCCCGCCGCAGCAAGCGACGGTAGATATAACTACATTTTGATTATCCAATCATCTTTGAGGGAGGCTGACGAAGCTCAAAGGTCGTTAGTTTTCGAAAAGCTTCCGTCGCTAAAAGACGATGGATCGGACAAGACCAACAAGCTTATAGACAGCGTAATGCTAGAACCGGACAGCTAATCCAATGCAAAATTCTATATCCATAAGGCTACACCTGTAGACACGGAAACAGAAGGAGCTCACCGATGAACTTGCAGGAATGGAAAAACTGGCTTGCATTATGTAAATTTTATTACCTGGGAACTGATCAGAATTTTGCCTGTAGCAAGGCGGAAAATCGCACAGCCTATAGAGTAATTCAACTTCACAAGCTGAAATATTTTGAGATTCTTGCTGCTTTGGGTAGCGTGATAACGTCCAACATGAGCACTGATCTGGATTTGCTGGTGCATGATGCCACCTCAAACCCCAACGCCCCTCCTCTCATAGGGTTGTACAATTTTGTTGGGCGAGTAGTTTTATTTGGGAAAACCTTGCACGTACAAACGTACTCGCCCGCGTCGGAGGGGTACTTGAAGAGCAAATTTTTTGTTCCTTCGGTAAAGACAGAAAATATCGTGCAAGCACTTCCTGTCCCTACGCATAAAAAGCTTGAAATCAATTCCTCTTTTTCAATGATGGATCTCGCTAGCACTGATGAGAGTTATGTGAATGTACCCCGTCTTTACATGTGCGCGGCTTTTGCGCTTCTCCATAACAAGACTAAGCTGGGCGGTGTATGGGGTGACTACAATGTAGCGGCGCTACTGGTGGCGAAAAATGGAGAAATCATAAGCTATGGACTAAATAAATCCGGCACCAACAGGCTTTTTCATGCCGAGGTATGTTGCCTATATAATTATCTTGTAAATTCTTCAACCGAAATCCCGGACGACAGTCACTTATTCGTCACCTTGAAACCCTGCTTAATGTGCGCTAGCTTCTTGGCACATTATGCAAAAGACGTCAGAGGATTCAAAATATATTATGCGCACACCGATCCAGGGGCAAACGAGACCTGCCTCGAAAGAGCGAACATATTTGTAAAAAAACTGGGAAGCAATGGCGGCAAGCCATTAAAACTAGTAAAAAAAGATTTTGCCACCGGCGAAATGATCAAATACAGCGTGAGCGATCATCTGGATGCCAACATTAAAACAAGAATCATAACGTCGCTTCGTAATTACAGCTGGCTGTACAAGAACTGCAATGACCTGATTATAGCCAAAAAAGCAAAATACGATAGCGACTCATCAACAAAGCCGGTGGCTATGGCTTTAAAACAAATAAATGATTTCCTCGCATTTTTGCAGATAGATAACTTCAACTCAAATTGGCATGATTTTTTGAACATTGAATGGGGTGAAATGGATACTGACCTGTAGTCAAAGGTAATACCGCGCTCAGCCCAGCACCGGAATCACTCGCGAAGGCTTGACCGATTTGAACGAAAAACTTGAATAGATCTCTTTGACCGCCGGCAAGGTTTGCAGTACCTCTCGCGCAAACTCGCCGAAAGACTCCAGGTCTTTGGCCACCACTTCCAGCAGAAAATCGTAGCGCCCGGAAACGTTGTGACAGGCGACGATCTCCGGGATTTCCAATAGGCGCTGTTCGAAGGATCGGGCCATCTCTTGACTGTGGGACTCCATCATCACGCTGACAAATGCGGTGACGCCGTAGCCGAGCGCCTTGGGCGAAAGAATCGCCTGGTAGCCGGTAATCACTGCGCTCTCTTCGAGCATTTTCACCCGACGCCAGCACGGCGAGGTGGTCAGGGCCACATGTTCGGCCAGTTCGGCGATGGTCAGCCGGGCGTTGCCTTGCAGGGCCGCGAGTAAGGCTTTGTCAGTACGGTCCAGGCCATTGGGCATATCTTGCCTCCAAACTCTATTATTAAAAGCATTTATTCCAATTGATTGGTTATTCCTGGGTCAATTTGGAATTTTTCTTGTTGAAATTGAGCATAGCATTGTAGGAAATACAGGAGCCTTCACCATGAACAATAAAAACAATGAACTGGGCTTTTCCACCCGCGCCATCCATCACGGCTATAACCCGCTGGACAACAACGGCGCGCTGATCCCGCCGATCTACCTGACCTCCACGTTCGCCTTCCCTACCGCCGAATACGGCGCCGGTTGTTTTGCCGGCGAAGAGTCCGGGCATTTTTACACGCGGATCTCCAACCCCACATTGGCGCTGTTGGAGTCACGCATGGCGACTCTGGAAAACGGCGAGGCTGCGGTGGCCTTCAGCTCCGGCATGGGGGCCATTGCCGCAACCTTTTGGACCCTGCTGCGCCCCGGTGACGAGATCATCCTCAACCGCACGCTATACGGTTGTACCTTCTCCCTGCTGCACCATGGTATCGGCGAGTTTGGCGTCAAGGTGCGCCATGTTGACATGTCCAACCTGGCTGAACTGCGCGATGCCATCAGCCCTGCGACGCGCATGATCTACTTCGAGTCCCCGGCCAACCCGAACATGCAACTGGTGGACATCGCCGCAGTGGCCAAGATTGCTCACCATCATCGGAATATCACCCTGGTGGTCGATAACACCTATTGCACTCCATACCTGCAACGCCCCCTGGAGATGGGCGCGAATGTAGTGGTGCATTCGGCCACCAAGTACCTCAGTGGCCATGGCGATATCACGGCCGGCATCGTGGTTGCCAGTCAGCCACTGGCGGACCGCATTCGCCTGCAAGGCCTCAAGGATCTGACCGGTGCGGTGATGTCGCCTCAGGACGCTTTTCTGCTGATGCGCGGGCTCAAGACCCTGTCACTGCGCATGGAGCGCCATTGCAGCAACGCCCAGGTGATCGCCGAGTATTTGCAAGCGCACCCGGCCGTCGACTGGGTCGCTTACCCCGGCCTGCCCTCCTTTGCCCAGTACGACCTGGCGTCGAAGCAGATGAAGTTGCCCGGGGGCATGATCGCCTTCGAACTCAAGGGCGGCCTGACCACCGGCCGGCGTTTCATGAACGCACTGGCGTTGTTCGCCCGCGCGGTCAGCCTGGGAGACGCCGAGTCCCTGGCCCAGCATCCAGCCAGCATGACCCATTCCACCTACACTCCTGAAGAGCGTGCGCACCACGGGATTTCCGAGGGGTTGGTGCGTTTGTCGGTGGGCCTTGAAGACATCGCTGACCTACTGGCCGACGTCACCCAAGCGCTGGATGCCTGTGCTCAAGGAGGTTGAACATGTCCACCGCTTATCCCCTCAACGATGGCGAGCTCAGTGCACAAGACCAGGATCCCCAGGAAACCCGGGAATGGCTCGATGCCTTGGCCTCCACCCTCGACGCCTGCGGTCCGGAGCGCGCCCGCTACCTGCTCAAGCGCCTGGAAGAATATGCGGGTGAACACGGCGTCAGCCGCGACACCCAGGCATTTTCCGCCTACCGCAACACCCTGCCCGTGGAGCAACAGGGCACCTACCCCGGTGATTTGCCGCTCGAAGAGCGCATCACCGGCCTGCTGCGTTGGAACGCCTTGGCGATGGTGGTCCGCGCCAACCATGCCTATGGCGAACTGGGCGGGCATATCGCCAGTTACGCCTCGGCGGCGGAAATTTTCGAGGTAGGCTTCCAGCATTTTTTCCGCGGTGATGGCGACACCGGACAGCGTAATGCCGACCTGGTGTTTTTCCAGCCTCACTCGGCGCCCGGTGTGTACGCCAGGGCCTTCCTCGAAGGTCGCTTGAGCGAAGAACAATTGGCTAACTACCGCCAGGAAATCAACGGCCCAGGCTTGTGCTCCTACCCCCATCCGTGGCTGATGCCAGACTTCTGGCAGTTCCCCACCGGCTCCATGGGCATAGGCCCCATCAGCGCGGTGTACCAGGCGCGGTTCATGCGCTATTTGCTGCACCGCGGCCTGGCGCAGACCGATGGGCGTCATGTCTGGGGCGTGTTTGGCGATGGCGAGATGGACGAACCGGAGTCTATCGCCGGCCTGTCCCTGGCGGCCCGGGAACAACTGGACAATCTGACCTTTATCGTCAACTGCAACCTGCAACGTCTTGACGGGCCGGTACGCGGTAACGGCCAGATCATCCAGGAACTTGAAGCGCTGTTCGCCGGCGCCGGCTGGAACGTGATCAAAGTACTGTGGGGCTCGGAGTGGGATGCGCTGTTCGCCCGCGACACCGACAATGTGCTGCTCAAGCGCCTGGCGGCCACCCCTGACGGGGAATTCCAGACACTCGGAGCCCATGACGGCGCGTATAACCTGGAACACTTCTTTCAGAAGGACCCGCAAGTGCGGCGCCTGGTGGAGCACATGAGCCTGGATGAGATCAATGGCCTCAAACGCGGGGGGCATGATTTCAGAAAACTCTACGCGGCCTTCGCTGCCGCCAAAGCCTGCAAGGGCCGCCCGACAGTGATCCTGGCAAAAACCAAAAAAGGCTATGGCATCGGTGCGGCCGGTGAGTCGCGGATGACCGCGCACCAAGCGAAGAAATTGGATGTCGCCGCCCTGCTTGCCTTCCGTGACCGGTTCCATCTGCCACTGACAGATGAAGACGTGGCGCAACTGCGCTTCTATCGTCCCCCCGAAGACAGCCCGGAGATGCGTTACCTGCGCACCCGGCGCCAGGCCTTGGGCGGGCCTTTGCCGGCGCGCAAGAGCCAGGCGCCGAAGATCGCGGTGCCGCCGCTGGCCGTCACCGGCGGTTTTGCCTTGAAGGCCGAGGGCAAGGAGATGTCCACCACCATGGCCGTCGTGCGCATGCTCACGGCCTGGCTCAAAGCCCCACAGTTGGGGCCACGGGTGGTGCCCATCGTGGCCGATGAAGCGCGCACCTTCGGCATGGCCAGTCTGTTTCGGCAACTGGGTATTTATTCACCCCACGGGCAGTTGTATGAACCGGAAGACAGCGGCTCGATCCTGTCTTATCGCGAATCGCGCAATGGCCAATTGCTGGAAGAAGGCATCACCGAGGCCGGTGCCCTGTCGTCCTGGGTAGCGGCTGCCACCTCCTATTCAGTACACGGCGAGCCGATGCTGCCGGTGTACATCTACTACTCGATGTTTGGTTTCCAGCGGGTCGGCGATTTGATCTGGGCCGCCGCCGATCAGCGTTCCCGGGGCATTTTGCTGGGAGCCACCGCTGGCCGCACCACGCTGGGCGGTGAAGGCTTGCAGCACCAGGACGGTTCCAGCTTGGTGATGGCCTCGATGGTGCCCAATTGCCGCGTCTGGGACCCTTGTTTTGCCGGGGAACTGGCTGTGATCCTCGACCACGCCGCGCGGCGCCTGCTGGAGGAGCAGTGCGACGAGTTCCACTACGTGGCGGTGATGAATGAAAACTACCCCCAGTCGTCGATCGACGAAGCCCGGCACAGCGATATCTTGCAAGGCCTGTATCGGTATTCGAGCAGCACCACCGAGACGTCGCGGATTCGCCTGCGGCTGGTGGGTTCCGGGGCCATTTTGCGGGAGGTGATCGAAGCCAGCGCGATTCTGGCCCGGGACTGGAACATCGACAGCGAGGTGTTCAGTGCCACCAGCTTCAGCGAACTGGCACGTCAGGCGCGCGAGGCCGAGCGCGACAATCGACTGCAAGTGGGCGCCCAGCGCAGCACTCAGTTGGATAAGTACCTGGGCGGCACACAACCCATCATCTCGGCCACTGATTACATTCGCGCCTGGCCGCAACTGATCGCTCAATACCTCACGGCGCCCTACACCACCCTGGGCACTGACGGTTTTGGCCGCAGCGATAATCGGCAAAACCTCAGGCAATTCTTCGAAGTGGATCAACACAGCATCGTTATTGCCGGTTTAAAAAGCCTGGTGGACCACGATGGCCTCGACCCCGGCGTGCTCGCCGACGCAATCCAACGCTACAAACCCGCCCCTTCGCGCGCCGCGCCCTGGGATCGCTGAAGCACCTCCCATGGAAGGCCGGGATCCGCTCGAAATCAAAAGGCCATTTCGCCAAGGGCATTGCCCCTTCCTTTTGTTGAACACGTCGAGGCCAAAGGCGCGCAGTTTGCGCGCCGGCCGCAGATCCGACCAATTCAGAGATTAGCCACATCGCCAAATAGTCTAATCCACATCCCTATATTTCCTAGGCTCGTACAGATGGAGAGGTTTGTTATTTGCCTTAGTTGCAGGATGCATTCCCGTGAACGCACCGGATGGCCAAGACCCAAAAGGGGCATCGAATTTCGATGTGAAAGCCCCCTCGCTGCAACTGCCGAAGGGTGGCGGTGCCATCCGTGGCATGGGCGAGAAGTTCGCCGCCAATCCCGTCACCGGGACGGGCTCGATGTCTGTCCCCATCGCCACCAGCCCTGGGCGCTCGGGTTTTGGGCCGCAACTTTCGCTCTCTTACAACTCCGGCACAGGAAATGGTCCCTTCGGCTTTGGCTGGAGCTGCGCATTGCAGTCGATCAGTCGCAAGACCGACAAGGGCTTGCCCCAGTATCTCGATGCTGTCGACTCCGATGTTTTCATGCTTTCCGGCGCGGAAGACCTGGTGCCTGTCCTTGTACAAGACGCCAACGGCAAGTGGCTGCCGCAAACACTTCAACCTCGAACGGTCGACGGCAAGATCTACCAGATCCGCCGCTACCGGCCTCGGATCGAAGGGCTTTTCGCCCGCATCGAGCGTTGGATTAACACCGAGGACACCGCCGATGTGTTCTGGCGGTCCATCTCCAGGGACAATGTCACCACCTGGTACGGCAGAACGAGCGAGAGTCGCATTGCCGACCCTTCGGACCCACGCCGAATATTCAGTTGGCTGATCTGCCAAAGCCACGACGACAAGGGCAATGTCATCGTCTATGGCTACAAGGCGGAGGACTCGGCAAATGTCTTCGATGACCCTGCCAGTGACAGCCTGTCCAAGGCCCACGAACGTAACCGCACCGATCAGTCTCGTTCCGCACAGCGTTACCTCAAGCGCGTCCGGTACGGCAATGCGTCGCCCTACTTCCCCACGCTGAACGCCGACACTGTGTGGCCGGACCCTCCGGATGCCGGGGCGCCAGACGGCAGCGATGCCTGGAATTTCGAAGTCGTCTTCGATTACGGCGAACACGACGCACGCGCTCCGACACCCACCGATGGGGACACATGGTCTGCGCGTCCCGATCCGTTCTCGTCCTACCGCGCAGGCTTCGAAGTACGCACTTACCGGATCTGCCGGCGTGTCCTCATGTTTCACCATTTTCCGGATGAGCCTGGCGTCGGGCGCAACTGCCTGGTGCGAGCGACGGATTTCACCTATTCGGATGAAGTCGATCCGAACGATGCACGCAATCCGCTCTACACCTTTCTACAAGCCGTCACGTCAACGGGATATCGGCGCAACGATAAGGGCTACGATGAGCGTAGCCTGCCTGCGCTCGGGTTCGAGTACAGCCAGCCCGTCGTCCAGGACACGGTAGAAGAAGTCGACCCGCAGAGCCTGGAAAATCTCCCCGCAGGCTTGGACGGCAGCACCTTTCGCTGGACCGACCTGCATGGCGAAGGTGTTCCCGGCATCCTTACCGAGCAGGTTGGCAGTGGCGCCTGGTTCTACAAGCGCAACCTCGGCCCCCTCAGCAACACGCCGGAGTTCGCACCGCTCGAAACGGTCAGCCTCAAACCCAACGTATCTCTGAGCAGTGGCGTGCAGTTCATGGACCTCGCCGGCGACGGCCTGCCTGACCTGGTCGTCATGGAGGGTCCTGTCCAAGGTCTGTACGAGCACGATGACGCCGAGGGGTGGCAGCCCTTCCGTCCGTTCACTGCGGGTCTGAACCACGACCTGCGCGACCCGAATCTCAAGTTCGTTGACCTCGACGGGGACGGCCAGGCCGACGTGTTGATCACCGAGCATGAAGCTTTTGTCTGGCACGCCTCGCTGACCGAAGACGGCTTCGGTCCGGCCCGTCGTGTCGCGCAGGCGTTCGATGAGGAAAAGGGGCCGCGTGCGGTGTTCGCCGATGGCACCCAATCGATCTACCTGGCCGACCTTTCGGGCGACGGCCTGACCGACATCGTTCGCATCCGCAATGGAGAGGTCTGCTACTGGCCTAACCTGGGCTATGGCCGCTTTGGCACGAAAATCACCATGGATAACGCCCCGTGGTTCGACTATCCAGAGCAGTTCGACCCTCGTTATATCCGCCTCGCCGACATTGATGGTAGCGGCACCACCGACATCATCTACTTGCATCACACCGGGGTACGGTTGTACTTCAACCAGTCCGGCAATGGCTGGAGCCAGCCACAGGCGTTGAAGGCGTTTCCGCGCATCGATGAGGAGGTGAGCGTCTTGCCCACTGACCTGCTGGGTAACGGCACGGCGTGCCTGGTCTGGTCATCCGCGCTGCCAGGCGACACACAGCGCTCGATGCGCTACGTCAATCTCATGGGTGGCCAGAAGCCGCATCTGTTGGTCAAAACCTACAACAACCTCGGGGCTGAGACGCACGTTGAGTACGCGCCGTCCACCAAGTTCTATCTACAGGACAAGCACGACGCAAAACCGTGGATCACCCGCCTGCCTTTTCCGGTCCATGTGGTCGAGCGCGTGACCACCCATGACCTCGTCAGCCGCAATCGCCTGGTCACTCGCTACGCCTACCACCATGGCTACTTCGATGGTGAAGAGCGTGAGTTCCGTGGTTTTGGCATGGTGGAACAATGGGATACGGAGGCGCTTGGCGCCCTGCTCGACGACAACGCCGCCGCGGACAATCTTGCCCCCGCAGCGCATGTACCGCCGGTGTATACCAAGACCTGGTTCCACACCGGCATCTATCTCGGTCGCAACACGATTTCCGACTGCTTTGCCGGCCTGCCGAGCGCCAATGCCCCGGGCGAATACTTTCGCGAGCCCGGCCTGACCGACGCCGCAGCCCAGGCCCTGCTCTTGCCGGATACGCTGTTGCCGGCCGACCTGCCTCGCGAGCATGAGCGCGAAGCCTGCCGCGCCCTCAAGGGGGCCATGCTGCGCCAGGAGATCTACGCGGACGATGCCGCTGCCGACGCAACGGCTGACCAGCACCTGCGTGCCCGTACCCCCTACTCCATCACCGAGCAGAATTTCACCCTTCGCGCATTACAGCCCCGGAGCGGCAACCGTCACGCCGTATTCTTCACCCATCCCCGCGAAACCATCAGCTACCACTATGAGCGCAACCCGGTCGACCCGCGTATCCAGCACGCCCTGACGCTTGAAGTGGACGCCTTCGGCAATGTGCTCAAGCAGGCCGCAATTGGCTATGGGCGTCGCCCACGGATTCCTGTGATCGATGGGCAGGGGCACGTGCAACTCCGGCCGAACCCCGGATTCGAAGGGCTTCATCCGACCGATCAGGCCCGGCAAACCACTGCGCTGCTGACCTATACCGAGAACCGCTTCACCCATGCCATCGAAACGCTTGACGTCCATCGAGCGCCCCTGCCCTGCGAGGCTGTTTCCTTCGAACTCACAGACTACCCAGCCACGGGGCCAGCCGGTCGCTACCAGGCCACGGATTTCGTCGAGCCGGATGCTGGCGCAGCAGGACATCTGCGCCACAGGTTCAGTGGCCCGGAAGTCGCCTACGAGGCCAACGCCAGCGGCAGCGGCAGCGGCAGCGGCAGTCAGCGCCGCCGTATCGAATGGTTGCGTATTCTTTATCGGCATGACGACTTGGGCAGCCTGCTGCCCCTTGGCGAACTGCACCCGCTGGCCTTGCCGGGTGAGAGCTACAAGCTCGCCCTCACCCCTGGCCTGCTCGCCGAGGTCTACCGGCGCCCTTGCCAAGAGCAGCCGGCCGCGTCGCTGCTGCCGGATCCGGCGGCCGTCCTCAGTCACCAGGGCGGCTACTTGCAGAGCCAAGTGCTAAAGGCGGACGGACGCTTCCCCGCGAGCGATCCGGACAATCACTGGTGGATTCCTTCGGGACGGTCCTTCTACGGCACGGACCCGGACGACGACGCAACCACGGAACTGATGCAGGCCCGCCGGCATTTCTTCCTGCCTCGCCGCTACCGTGACGCCTTTGGTCAGCATGCTTTCGTGGATTTCGACAGCCACGACCTTCTGCTTGCGCAAACCCGCGATGCACTGGGCAACCGTGTGACGGTAGTCGCCAACGACTACCGGGTCCTGCAGCCGCGCCTGGTCAGCGACCCGAACGGCAACCGGGCTGAGGTGGCCTTCGACACGCTCGGCATGGTGGCGGGAACCGCAGTCATGGGTAAGCCACGTCCCGCGGCGGTGGAAGGCGACACGCTCGAAGGTTTCGCCAGCGACCCCACCCAGGCCCAGCTCGATGAGTTTTTCGAGGCGGTGGATCCGCGTGCCGCTGCTGCGGTACTACTGAACGGCGCAACCACCCGTATCCTTTACGACGTCGATCGCTTTCGCCGCACCCGGCAGGCTAATCCGCACGATGCTGCCGCGTGGCAGCCGGCCTGTTGCGCGACGCTCACGCGTGAAACCCATGTCAGTGCTGCGCTGCCACCCCAAGGTCTCAGGATCCAGCTCAGCGTTGCCTATTCCGACGGTTTCGGCCGCGAGATCCAGAACAAGATCCAGGTCGAGCCGGGGCCCGGCCCGCAGCGTGACACCGATGGCAAGATCATCGTGGACGCGGATGGCCTGCCTGATGGGAATGACATAAGCCCGCGTTGGGTCGGCAGCGGCTGGACTGTATTCAACAACAAGGGCAAGCCTGTCCGCCAATACGAGCCTTTCTTCACCGACACCAGCCGCTTCGAGTTCGATGTCCGCATCGGTGTCAGTCCGGTGATTTTCTATGATCCGGCCGGGCGCGTCGTCGCCACGCTGCATCCAAACCACACCTTCGAAAAGGTGCTCTTCAATCCCTGGCAACAGACCACCTACGACGTCAACGACACCTGCGCGCCCCGGGGTGCCCAGACCGGCGACCCTCGCTCCGACCCTGACATCGGGGGCTACGTCGCCGGGTATTTCGAGACGCAACCGGACACTTGGTCGACCTGGCATGCACAGCGCGTTAGCGGCGCCCTCGGGTCAGCCGAACGCAATGCCGCCTTGCGTGCGCAAGCCCATGCCGACACCCCCACCATCGCCCATTTCGACACGCTCGGCCGTCCCTTCCTCACTGTCACATGCAACCGGGTTGCCTGCCCCGGTCACGACCTCGACGACACACAAGACACCTTTGCCACACGGGTCGAACTGGACATTGAAGGTAACCAGCGTGCCGTGCGCGATGCCATCCAGCAGGCCGGCGACCCGTTCGGTCGCGTGGTCATGCGCTACGTCTACGACATGCTCGGCAACCGTATCCATCAGCTCAGCATGGACGCCGGTGCACGCTGGATGCTCAACGACGTAACTGGCAAGCCCATCCGCGCCTGGGACAGCCGGGGGCACGACTTCACTACCACCTACGATGCACTCCGTCGACCGCAGGCGCAGACGGTGCGAGGCAACACGCCGGACTCCGATCCGCGCACCCTGGATCGCGACATCGTCCTTGACCGGATCGAGTACGGCGAAAGTCTCGTCGATGCCCAAGCGCTCAACCTGCGCACCCGCGTCTACCGCCACTTCGATTCGGCTGGCGTCGTCACCAACGGCCGGCTGGATGCCAATGGCAACCCGAGCGAGGCTTATGACTTCAAGGGCAACCTGTTGCACAGCACACGGCAGCTGGCCAGCGACTACACCGCGCTGCCCGACTGGCAGGCAGATCCGCGACTGGATGCCGAATACTTCGAGGGCAGCACGCGCTACGACGCGCTCAACCGCGCCATCCAGTCCATTGCACCCCACAGCAGCCTGGCCCGCGCCCAGTGCAACGTGATCCAGCCGGTGTACAACCAGGCCAACCAGCTGCAGCGGCTGGACGTCTGGCTGGAGCGCGCGACAGTTCCCGTAGCGTTGCTCAACCCGGACGACGACGTTCCTTCCCCAGTCGGGGTTGCCAACATTGACTACAACGCCAAAGGGCAGCGTCTGCGCATTGACTACAAGAATGGCGCCAGCACCCTCCACAGCTACGACCCGATGACTTTTCGGCTGAAGCATCTGCTCACGCGGCGCGTTGCGGCCGATTTCCCCGACGATGATCCGCAGCCGCCGATCACCGGCTGGCCGGGCCGTCAGGTGCAAAGCCTGCGCTACGTCTATGACCCGGCTGGCAACATCACCCATGTCCAGGACGATGCGCAGCAAACGGTCTACTTCAGGAACAAGCGCGTCGAACCAGACAATGACTACATCTACGACGCGCTCTACCGGCTGATCCAGGCCACGGGCCGCGAACACCTGGGACAAGGTGGCGCGCCGATCCCCCATTCGCACAACGATGCCGGACGTGTCGGCTTGCTGAGCGCCGATGCCAACGGACGCTTCGCCCCCAATGACGGCAATGCCATGGGCACCTACATCGAGCGATACGTGTACGACGCTGTCGGTAACTTCCTGCAGATGCAGCACCGTGGCAACGATGCGGCCCATGCAGGCTGGACGCGCGCCTATGACTACCTCGAACCGAGCCTGACCGAAACCGACGGCGATAGTGTTTCGCCCAAGACCAGCAACCGTCTGAGCCACACCACGGCGGGTTCGACAGGAAACGGCGCGCAGGCGCAAATGTACCGGCACGACGCCCACGGCAACATGATCCGCATGCCGCACCTCGGCGGCGGGCTGTCCGCGGCGAACATGCACTGGAATTGCAAGGACCAACTGTGCCAAGTCGATCTGGGGGGCGGCGGCAAGGCCTTCCATGTCTATGACGCGTCGGGCCAGCGTGTGCGCAAGGTCTGCGAGAAGGCGCCGGGGCGTATCGAAGAGCGCATCTACCTTGGCGGTTTCGAGATTTTCCGCGAGCACGCAGGTTCTATCGGTGCCGGGAGTGCCTCGTTGGAGCGCACGACGTTGCACATGATGGACAGCAAGCAGCGCATCGCCCTGGTGGAAACCCGCACGCTCGACAGGACAGGCGACGACCCGGCGCCACGGCAGTTGATCCGCTATCAGTTTGGTAATCATCTTGGCTCGGCCAGTCTGGAGCTGGATGAACATGCGCAGATCATTTCCTACGAGGAATACACGCCCTTCGGCAGTACGGCTTACCAGGCTGTCCGGAGCCGGACCGACACACCCAAGCGCTATCGATTCACTGCAAAGGAGCGCGACGAGGAGACAGGGCTGGGCTATCACGGTGCGCGATATTACGCAGCCTGGCTGGGACGCTGGACCGCCGCGGACCCTGCCGGGCTTGTCGACGGCACCAACCTGTTTGCCTACGTCGGCAACCAGCCTCTGCGCAGCACCGATCCCAGTGGCACGCACTGTGATCCAACCACCGCCACTTGCATCGATCCGACGACGCCGACCGCTCGCGAAGAACTCCTGCAACAGAGCCTGCCGGAGGACGAACGCGACTTGCCCCCCGCCTCCTTTGCCGAAGAGACACCCAGCGAGCCTGTCGCGTCCGGATCCGGTTCGGGCAGCAGAGCGCAAGAGACCTCGACCGCGCTCTCGCTGTTTTCGTTCGTCGTCCAGAGGAGCTTTGCCCCCGTCAGTCCGACCGGTGCCGCATTGGGCGAGACGCTGAATCTGTATTCAGGACCAACTGCCAGGGCCGCGGCAGAACTTGCCCCAGGCTACATGATCAAGGACACCATTTATTACGGCCCCGCCGATGCCGCCGAGAGTGCGTTGCGTGCCCGTCTTGGCCTCGGGCCCACGGACATGATCCCACCGAATGAGTACAACCCGATCTGGGATGAAGCGTCGCGACTGGCGGTGCGGGACGCGGCCATCTCCGGCAGCGTGCGCACCCACAACGATCTCAGCACCTTGAACCCGAATTCGATCCAGGCGCGGGTGGAACTGCCGACCTTGCGCCGCTACGGCACCGCGGTCGGCGGCGTCAACCTCGTGGGTGGTGCCCTGAGCATCTATGGCGGCACGCAGGAAGAAGACAGTTTTCTGGCCGCACTGGGCATCGGTGGGGGCACGGTTCAGGCAACGGGAGGAGCGCTTTTCATTGCCGGTGCCTGGCGAACCTCTTCATCCCTGATGTCCGTGGGACGGGGCATGGGTACGGCCGGCGCCATCATCACCGCGCCCATCGTGCTGTCCCACGCGGCAGACGATATCCAGAGCGGCGATGAATACCGACAGTTCCGGGGAACGCTCAGCGCAGTCGGCGTGGTTGCGCCGCCTGCCGCATTCCTATCCGTCTACAACGACGTTTTCGTTCAGCCCGCGGCGGAAACGTTCTACGAAGTCGCTCGACGAGACATCGCCCAGATGCTGGGCGTTCCGCTGCACTGGGTCTATTGAACGATCGCATTGCCTTGCATGGGAATGGGAGCCATAAGTCATGCCACACGTCATCCTCATCCGCCTCGCGCCAATGAAACCTATCAGCGGCGCCAGCTTCACGAGCTATCTCAACAACCTGACGATCCGCGCGTTCGACCTGTCGTTCGGTAACTCTGCCGATGGCACGCTGGTCGGGCAGGCTCAGGGCGCATGGGTGCCGAACACCGGCATCGATGCGGTTGGCCCAGCATTCACGCCCGCCAACCAGCGGATCGTGCAGCACTTCTCCGTGTACCCGTTGCAGGTAAACCCATTTCCCGCGCCACCAAGCCCGGACGTGCGCCTGGAAGCGGTGGCGACAGCGATCATCGAGCTAACCCCGCCCGCCGCTGAGTTCAACACCGCCGATCTGCGCCTGGAGATCAAGCAGGGCTCGCAGCTCGTGGCCTACGAGCGGCTCGACTTCAACGTGAAGGTAGAGCCCAGTGCACCGATCTCGAACAATCCGCTGACCTATATCACCGTCGATCCCCCCGCCGTCGTGCTGACATTGCCGGACCCCGGGGTCGCGCTCGATCCGAATGCAGCCTTCGTGGAACTGCCGGTCGACGGCACGCCGCCCAAGTTCGTGCCACTGTGCAATGCGATCAACAAGGTGCTGGCGCAGGACCCCGGCGGCGGTGCCACGCTCGCCAACCATAGTCCGCTGACAGCGGCGCAGTCGCGCCAGGTCTCGCGCGAAATCATCTGGAACCGCAAGATCGCGCCCCCGCCTGAGCGGCCGAACAACCGCCGCCTCGAGGACATGTACACGCGCCCGCAGACCGATACGTCGTGGAGCACGGACGAACGCGACAAGGCGGACATGGATCGCAAGCAGTATGAAGCCAGCCTGCTCGGCTATTACGCCTTGCAGAACGCCAATGCCGATCGCCTGGCGCAGTACGTTTTCGCCGCATCGGCCGCCGTGTGGGCTGGGCAGCAGAGCGCCAATCCCGGTCGCGTCGGCCTGCGCTTCCCTATCGAGCCCGGGCCTCCCCCGACTCCGGGTGAGACGTTTCGTCGGGCCGATGTCGTGATCGTGAATGAGGGCGGGTTGCTCTTGAACTTCCAGGTACCTGCCGAATACTTCTATGCGCTCTCGGCAGTCCTGGCGGCGAACGTCACCGCCGAGGAACGCTATCGGATGGTCACCGACGATGACGAGTCGCGCATCGTCGCGTCCATCAGGGCCGCCCTTGACGCCAACATCATCGTCGCCCCTGCCACGACGCCCGAAAACGCCGCGCGCCGGCTCGCCGCCATCGGCCGGGGCCGCATGCAGCGCGTCCCGCTTTGCCCGCTCAACGCCAACGTAAACACCCTGGTCACGGCATGGCTCGCCCAGATGGCCGTGTCGATCGACCCTTTCTGGCAACAGGCACCTTTCCCGGCCGCACTCGTACCCGGGCATCTCGACCTGGTGCTCGCCGTCATCACGCAACAAACCGTGGTCACGCCGGCTTCGGTCGCGTTGATCGCCGCAATCAAAGGCATCCCGGTCGCCAACGTGGCACAACTCAAGGCCCGCACTGTCCAGCAGTGGCAGGCCTTCTTCCTGCCCGCCAACGTGGCCCTGCTGCCGGATTTCACCCAACCGGGTACGCCGCAGGAGCGGGTCGAAGCGTTCGTGCGCCAGTTGCGCAAATATTTCGAGGTGCTGTCGATTGCGCCGGCACCGTCCGCGAGCGCCAACGCGAACGCGCAGTCGATTCCGCTCGCCGCCAACGATCCCTTGGTCGCGTTCCTAGCGGCGGCCCCCGGTTTTGCGTTTCCGGTGGCGAACTGGAGCGCACCTGTCATCTTGAACGCGCTGCAGATGGTATTTCCCGACGACACGGCAGCACAGGCGTGGCTGCTCGACGTGCTCAAGACCCTCGATGAACTGCTGCGCGCGACCACCGGCGTCGGGCCGGCAGCGCTGCAATTCTCCCTGCTCGAAGCCCTCTACGCGCGCGGATTCACGTCACGGGCGCAGATCCAGGCGCTGAGCACCAGTGAATTCGAACACGCACTGACCGGAACGGTAGCCTTCCCGTTCGCCACGGCCATCCAGGCTGCGGCCGGCGGCGCGACGGGGGTTGCCCCGCCGGCCGCCCCCGGCCCGTTCACGCCAGTCAATCCGGATGGATCGCTCGTCAACTGCATTCCGCCATGGCACTTGTCCCCGCTCGGACCGGTCAAGTATCTGCAGGATTTGCTTGCAACCGGTGTCGGCGCGACATGCGAGCATCCGGCGGCCATCGGTGACACGCTCGCGGAACTGCTCGCGCCGCGCCGCGGTGCCCTCGGCGACCTTCACGCCACGGCTGCGAATGTGCACACCAAGCTGCCGCTGATCGACATCATCAATGAGAACCTCGAGGACCTCGTAGACAATGGAGCCCCCGGCGTCGTCTATGACACCGGCGCCACGGCACTGGGCGGGCACGCGCTAAAACCAGTCGACACCGATAACGGCACGGGGCACGCCGCCGATACTTTGTTCGCCGCGCTGCCGGAGCATTCGACGCCGGCCACGCCGGTGAAGAAGCCGGACGCCTATGTGAAACTCGCCGACGATTTTTCCTCGCCGCGGTTGCCCTACTCGCAGTCGCTCGACATCTCGCGCACGTACCTGTGTGGCCTGGGCACATCGCGGTTCGCGACTCTGCGCGCGTTTCGAGAAGAAATCACCGAGTTTGCCATCGACGCGAAGCAGGAGGCCGTCGACTTCCAGAAACATCTGTGGCGGTATCCGGTGCGGATCGAACTGGCGATCGAGTACCTGCGCCTCTCCCCCGCCGAGTACCAGACGCTCTACGTCGCTCCAATCGGCCCGGCCGAGCTGTTCAAGATGTACGGCTTCCCCTCGGCCACGATCAAAGGGGTCGGCTGGAAATCGATCGTCTTGCATGTGCCGGAATTCCTCAAGCGCACAGGGCTGGACTACTGCGAGTTCCTGGAACTCTGGCAGTCGAAATTCGTCGAGTTCGAACGGCAACCGAGCGCGCCAGGAGCGGCTGCGGGGCGCTCGACGAGAACGCCACCGAAGATTGGCTTCCCGGATTGCGAACCGTGCTGTCCGGAGGATCTGGTGATCCAGTTCGTCAAACGGCAGTCGCCTGAAGATGCGCTACGACGGCTGATGGTGTTCATCCGCCTTTGGCGCTCGCTCAAGTGCCTGCCCGGCGCCGGCTACAGCTTTGCGGACCTGCGCGACATTTGCCTGGTGCTCGAACTGTTCCAGGGCGCGAAGATCAACCCGGAATTCATCCGTCAGCTGGCCGCCTTCCAGATCCTGCGAGATGACTGGCGACTTGCGCTCGGCACCGATCCGCAGGCGGCGCCAGACGCGACCGGTGCGGCGCGCACACGCCTGCTTGGCTTGTGGGCCGCCACGCCCACCACGTCCTTCGATTGGGCCGTGGAATCCCTGCTCGGACGCATCGAGGACCGCGCCGAGCGCGAGCACGCGCCCGGTCGACGTCCGGGCAGCCATCGTCGCCATCGTCCGCCCGAGTTCATCAAGGTCCTGCGCGACAACCTCGATGCGCTGTCGCTGCTGAGTGGCTTCGATCCTGTCGCAAGGCCTTGGAATGCACGGCCGACCGGCACGCTGCGCTTTGTGGAAATCCTCGCCAAGCTCTACGCCTCGTCGTTTAACACTGGCGAACTGCTGTACCTGTTCTCGGTCGACCAGCATGTCGACGGCGACGATCCGTTCTGCCAGCAGGACCAGAACGAAGCGCTCGATCAACCTTTCGATTTTCCGGAGGAAGGACATCCTTATGACCTGTGGAGCCTGCGGCGCAAGCTGCTGGATGTCCACGCGACAGAAGAGGACATCGCCGCACTGACCTGGAGCGGCCTCGTCACCGCGATGCGGAGCGATTTCGGCTACGAGCCCCCGGCGGGCACCGATCCGCTGCAGGAACTGGGGCAACACTTGCTGCCCGAAACCCTCGCTGAGGCCGGGTTTGCCGTCGGCCCACAGGCGCGTCAGTATCGCTCACCGCTCGCGGTCACCAGCGCGAGCATGTGGAATTTCCCCCATCCCGGACCGTTTCAATACGATGCCGTCGCCAAGGAGCTGACGACATCGGTGCCGTTGCTCGACCAGGACGTGCTGTTCAAGCTCAATGCGATCGAGCAGTTGACGGATGCCGAGCGCAAGGCGGTACAGCAGTTGTACTTCGCCCCGCGTGCCGAGCTTGCGCGCTTTTCGTTCCTGTTCCCCAGCCTCGCCGACGCCGAGCAGGCCCTGGTCCAGGAAGCGGATGAGACCCGGCGCTGGGCGTATTTGCGCCGCGCATTCGTGGAGTTCTCGCGTCGTGCGCGCATCATCGCCGAACATCTTGCCGCCCATGTGGGCTATGCCTCTGACGGCACCGACGCACAAACCGAACTGACGTGGCTGATCCTTTGCCGCCTGCTCGGCGACGAGAACAAAGCCACGACGGCTTGGGAGCAGGACAACGGCAAGTTGCCAGCCAGCTTCTCATGGTTGCAACCCGCCGGCGGTGCCTTTGCCGCGCTGACTGGCCTTACCGGCACCGGCCTGCTCGGTGAGGTGAACGGCGCAAGCGGGACGTCATGGCCCGAACTGCGCGGGCCGATGACGGTGTTCTCGGCCGCGGCCAATGCATGGAACGCCCCCGCTCCCACGATCGTACCGGGCTTGGGCTTCACATTACCGCCGGCACAACTGAAGTTCGCCCTGTTGCGCAACGGACTGGCGCTGCGTGAGTCGGACGGCCTGCCGCTGGCTGGCGCCGAAGGCTATACCGCACGCTGGCGCGGTGTGCTGATCGTCGAGACGGCGGGCACTTACACATTCTTCGCCGGCGTGCCGACAGCGGATTGCGCCGCACCCGATTTCGAGACATGCAGTCATAACAAGTGGCGCATCAACCTGCGGCGCGGCCAGAAAACGTTCCGCCTGCTGAACTACCGGTGGGCGGACGAGCCGGCGCCGGACCGTGCGTCCGGCCCGCTGCACCTCAAGCGCGGTGCCTATTTCATCGACATAGATTTCGAGGAGACACCCCCCACGTTCGACGAGAAGCACGAACTGGTCCGCGCCCGCACCGGTTTTACCGTGAAGTACCAGGGCCCGGACACCGATGACTGCATTGCCGAGCTGCCGGCCGAGCGCCTGTATCGCGACGTCTCAGCGGGCGAACTGAACAGCGCCCAGGCCGTGGTGCCATCGGCGAAGGCATATCTGGCCCTGCAATACACCAGCAGCCTGCGTGACATCCGCCGCACCTACCAGCGCGCATTCAAGGCGCTGCTGTTCTGCCACCGGCTGCGTCTGTCGGCGCATCGGGTGACGCGGGCAAACGTTTCCGAAACCGAGTACATGCTGTCGTCGCCGGATCTGTTCGCCGGCGTCACTTATATGCCCGGCACACCGTTTACATCGCACCGCGTGTACCTGGACTTCAATTTCCTGCCGATTGGCGATACCTACAACGGCGATCCCGAGCGCCAGCCACCGGCACCGCTCGATCAGCGTGCAACGCCGTCGGCCCAGCGCCGACAGGCGCTCTTCGACTGGTTCGAACGGCTCCACGACTACACGGTAATGCGTCAAGCCGTCCAGCAACGGGCTGAGCGCCTCGCGTGGCTCTGTTTTGTCGAGGCGTCGAACCAGCAGCCTGCCGATCCCGTGCCGCTGTTGGTGGACCTGGCCGTGGACATGGACCATGCCGCGCTTGTCCTTGATTTCCACGACGGTGTATCCGTCGATTGGGTCAAGCTGTTGGACGATCGCTGGGCGATTCGCGTCTGGCACGCCGCCTCGTGGGTTCGCCGACTGCTCAAGGCGTTCGTTCCACTCGATCTGGCCCAGGCGCAGCCCGATCTCTGGGCCGCGAGTGCGGCACCGGCCATGGCCACCGGTAACGCGAACCTGACGAAGTTCTACCGCGACGGCATGATCGAGCGCGGCAGCCCGCTACGTTACGCTGACATCGAACATCTCAATAATCTGCTGCGCGAACGCGGCCGCACGGCCTTGGTCGCGTATCTCAGCACAATGAACCGGGTACCACTGCCATTTGTGCCAGGTACATTCGCCAACTCAGCAAAAGATCTGAGCACCTTGCTGCTGATCGACGTCGAAGCGGGCATTTGCCAGAAGCTGAGTCGCACCGAGGAGGCAGTCACGGCGGTGCGGTCGTTTGTAGAGCGTGCGCGCCTCGCCCAGGAGCCGACATTCGTGGTGCAGCCGATGTTCGCCTCTGTCTGGGACCAGCGCTTTGCGACCTTCCATGTCTGGCAGGCTTGCCGCCGTCGCACACTGTACAAAGAGAACTATGTCGAGTGGAGCGAGCACGAACGCGCCATCCGGACAGAAGCGTTCCGTTTCCTCGAATCCGAGCTGCGGCGTGGGACACTGACTGCGCCGCAACCTGGCGGCATGGAGTACTGGCCTGGTCCCTACTGGCCGGTACACCCGTCATTGAATGTGCTGCAACACCGTGACCCGTCCTATCTGAAGCAGGTGCCGCAGCCCGAGAACCTCGGGTTGATGGGCAAGCCCGAACGCCATGCCAGGCCCAGTTGGTTGGCGCCGTCGCAACTCCACCTGTCCGTCCGCCAGCCCCCCGGCACGACGCACAACGTCGCGGGGGAAGCTTCCATAAAACTCGCTGCGACGGTCCCTGCCAACGCCTCCACCGATACGCCGTCCGCTGCGACCTCACCGCAGCTGCCGCTCTGGATCCAGGCAGCGGTCCGCCTGGGTACGCGCTTCCTGCGCATTGCCGCAGCCGGGGAACCGCCTGCCACGTCGGCGTACGCGCTGCCGGAAAAAGCGCTCTCGACGTGCTGTACCCAATGCGGCCGCATGCACCCGCCGGTCATGGATGAGTACTACTTCTGGCTGGTGGACAGCGAGTATTACGATCCGGGTGTCCTGAATCCCAACGAACCGTCTCTGTACCAAGATGCGGACTGGGGTGTCGTACCGCCGGACATGACCTCCGACTGGCATCGCCGTGACCGTCTGCCACCGCTGCTGGCCTGGCCGCCACGACCGATGGTGAAGCTCGCCTGGTGCCGCGTGCACAATGGAGAGTTCCAGACCCCGCGCATCAGTGATGAAGGTGCGCATGTCAATCCTGCCAGCGGCGAGCCGCAGCTCGAATTGCTCGGCCGTGAGGTCGATTCCCTTCGGTTCCGGATCACCCACGCCGCGGCGCTTCCGGCGGGCCATGCAGACCCGTCACCGTGGGGTTTTCGCTACGACATCGTCTCGGATACCGCCGTCGTGACGCCCGAAGTAATCGCGACGCCCCTCGCGCCAGCCCCTCTGGCGCCCTTGTTGCCAGCGTATCCGTTCTTCGTCTATTTCACGCCTGGCGCCCCCCTTGAGCCTTCGCTCTACTCGACCGCCATGACGGTGGCCGGAACGCTGCGCGCCCACTGCCGTTTCGAGGCCGCCCTGAAATGGTATGAAATGTACTTCGCTCCGGGTGACAAGGACCTGCGCTGGGCCACCTGCCGCACGTCGCAGCCACCCTCGAGCGGAACCGTTCCCGGCACCGACGTTCCGAGAGGCTCGAAGAAGGCCGCTGCGAACACGCCAGCCAGTTCCCCGCCACCCATCGGCCGCAACATGACGGCGGTGTCGACGCGTGAAGGCAGGCGCACCGACCAGGATCCTTGCTGTGACACGCAGGTGAAGACGGACCTTGCGACCCGGCAGCGAAGCGTCGTCCTGGCGTACCTCGAAACGCTGCTTCAGCACGCGCAGGCAGCCATGTGCCGACATTCCCCCGAGGGCTACGCCTTGGCGCGGCTGCGCCTCGACACGCTCTCTAGATTCCTCGGCGAACGGCCACGCACGATCTTCGGCCAGGATGATGCTATCCAGGCGCAAACGGTCGCCCACTTCATCCCACGCTTCGCGCCGCTCAACCCGCGGCTGATGGAGAGCTATGACCGCGTAGCCGATCAACTGGATGCACTCCATCACTGCCTGACAAAGGCGCGACTGGTGGGCGACATCACCAATCCGGACACCTCCTACTGGGGCGACGATCCGGTACGGCGCGGATGGAAGAGCGTGGCCGCAAACTGCCTTGATGACGACGGTTGTTGCTGTCCTCCCAGTCCGTACCGCTTCCCCTTCCTCATCCAGCGCGCCGTGGAGACGGCGAGCGAGGTGCGCACGTTTGGCGCGGCGCTGCTGGCGGCCTTCGAGAAAGGCGATGCCGAGTTCCTCGCAGCCATGCGGGCCACGCACGAACGGCAGATGCTCAACCTGACCGAGGAGATCCGGCGCACGGAATTCCGCGAAGCGGACTGGCAGGTGCAGGCTCTGCAGAAAACCAAGCAAGGGGCGCTGGCGCGGCGACAGTACTACAGCGACCTCATCGCCAACGGCCTGATTCCCAAGGAGCAGGCGTACCAGAACCTGACAGGCGTTTCCATGACCACCCGTGCCGCCGGCAACGTCGTCGAAGGTGTCGGTCAGGTCATGAACCTGATTCCGGACATTACGACGGGCGTCGCGGGCATCGCTTCAACCCCGGTGTCGGTGTTCCAGATGCCGATCGGTACCAAACTGGCCCACGCGTTCGCCGCGGCCGCGAGAATTCTCTACACAGTGGCCGATATCACCGGTACACAGGCCGGCCTGGCGCTGACCGAGGGCGGATGGGATCGCCGTGAGGCGGACTGGATTTTCCAGGTCACGGTACTCGACATCGAGATACAGCAGATCGAGCGGCAGATCCTCGGCGCCGAGCGGCGCCGCGACGTGGCACTGCGCCAGTTGAACAACCTGGTGCAACAGAAACAGCAAGCGGCTGAGCTGCAGGACTTCCTGCGCGACAAATTCACCAATCACGCGCTCTACCTGTTCCTGCAACAGGAAACGGCGGCGTTGCACCACCAGATGTTCGACATCGCCTGGTGCTGGGCACGCCAGGCACAGCGTGCGTTCCAGCTGGAACGCGAGCTGACCGCGCAAACGTTCCTGCCAGCGGATACCTGGGACGGGCTGCACGAAGGCCTGTTGGCCGGCGAACGGCTGTCGACATCGCTGCGGGCGATGGAGAAAGCCTACTTCGATCAGAACCGACGCGAGCAGGAGCTGATGACGCGGCTGTCGCTGCTGATTGATTTCCCGCTCGCGTTTCTGCAGTTGAAGACCACCGGCACCTGCGAAATCGAGATTCCGGAATGGCGCCTGGACCGCGAATATCCCGGGCACTACCTGCGCCGGATCAAGAGTGTCAGCCTGACCATCCCCTCGGTGGTGGGTCCATACGCGGGCGTGCATTGCAAGTTGACGCTGCTGAGCAGCACGACACGTGTCGAACCCACGCTACTCGATATCGAAGACTGCTGCCCTGGTGAATGCACCTGCGGTTGCTGCGAGCGTCGGCGCTACGAAGCCATCAAGGATGATCCCCGCATCGTGAAGCGCTACGGCGCAACCGAAGCGATCGCGACCTCCACCGGGCAGAACGACTCGGGCCTGTTCGAGCTCAATTTCCGCGACGAGCGTTACCTGCCGTTCGAATACGCCGGGGCGATCAGCCGCTGGCGCATCGAGTTGCCCATCGAGACCAACGCGTTCGACATTGATACGGTAAGCGACCTGATTGTCCAGTTGAGCTACACCGCTCGTGAAGGCGGCTCGCTGCTGCGCAAGGCAAGCTGGGCCGCTGCTTCCTGCTTGCTCCCTGGCGCGGGGCTCCGTCTGTTCGACTTCAAGCGGGACTTCGCCGATGCGTGGCAGCGGTTCAAGGCAGTCGTGCCGACAGCTTCGCCACCCGACGCCATACGTGCGCTTACGCTGCGCATGTGCCGTGGCATGTTCCCGTACCTGCCGGGCCAGCGGCCGGTGCGCATGTGCCGCGTCGAACTGTGGTTCGAAGCACAAGGCTGTAGCGGCGTGCGCAATCATGAGATCGAGTTCGTGCCCTATGGCGATTGCGCCTGCGAGGACGACAGCGAAGCCGGCTGCGACCGCTTTTTCTTGACCTGCGTGACCAGTGAGGACTGGCCCTGCCTCTTCCATGGCGTGATCGAGTACCCGTTCCCGTTCCTCGGCGACGAACGATCGGTGACGATCGGCGATTTCCTGTTCCCGCAAAGCATCGGCGTGGTGCACCGAGCCTATCTGATGTGCTCGTATGAGGCCGGTCCGCCGGAACGCTGCTTGCCGAAACGGCCCACCTGCGACGGCGATTGCATGGCGGATTGTTGAAAACAGGCCCGTTCCCGGGCCATACCAGGAGTTAACACATGGCGAAGAAGCCCCCGCTTGACGAACACACAGATCTCCCCCGTCGAAGACCAGGGGCCTCTGCGCGAGCGATGACGCCTGCGCCCGGGCCTCTTATCGAGCTGAGGCCGGGTTTTTTTCTCAATGCCGACCACATTGTCAGCGTGCGGGTATTGCCGCAGGAAGAAAATGACGTCTATGCAGTCCTGCATTTATCCAATGGCGACAAGCAGAACCTGACTCGCGAAGAATACACGGCGATTACCGGTGAAGAACCGCGCCTGGCAGAGTGGCAGGTACAAAAAGATACAGGGACGGAGTAGTCCCTACGCACGGAGATCGGCGGACAACGAAGCGAAGCGGTGCCCTAATCCGGAATACGATGTCCGAAGAAATAACGGACACCGCTCTTGAACCCAGTGGCATGGGCGCCTTCGAGAAAGGCTTCCAGAAGCGCTGATGCGTGCAGCGGTCTGAACACCCGGTCATGGTAGAAGCAAGAGCAGTCGATGCCGGTGGCACACTCGAAGCGCCGTCGTAGCTCGAAGGGGAAGTACGGTTCTCGCAGGCGTCGCAAAATTCGCTGGGCCAAGCCGATCACACTCAGCGGTTCACCGCCGTCCACACAGACTTGGTCTGTACCGAATCTACCTGTCAGTTCGGCGCATCTGTTCAGTACCGCGTGCCGATAGCTGTCGAGTGAATCGTAGTCCTGGTGGTCGCAAAGTTCGTATCCCGTCTCCAGGCAAGCTGAGAGATACACGGGAAGGATTTCGGCATCACTGATGGTCGCGACCCGCTCGAATGCCGCGAGAACGATGGGAATATCGGCCAGTTTTCCACGTCGCGTAAGCACGCCGCCCCAGGCCAGCGTCAGCTCAAGCCCCACTTCTTCGCAGGCAAGTCGTGTCGCGATGGTGTCGACAGTAGAAGCCGGTCCGGCATCGCCAAGCAGTTCTGCGCACAGGCGACGGTTTACCGGGTGGGTGTCGCCGCGGCCCAACTCGACGAGCCCTGGCATTGGGCTGAAATCGCCAAGTTTTGCCCACCTCAAGGCTTCCAGCCACCGGAAGTAATCGTCCTGCTGCGGCAACTGTCCGCTTTCCCTTTTGGGAGCGATGGTCACGACGTCAGGGTAGGCAAAGTACCCCCGCCCTTCCCAATCGACCATTTCGGGGTTGCCATAACGACTCCAGTCCATTGTCACTCCTCACAGTCGTCGCTTGCGATGGGTCAGGCTTTTGAGGCCAATGACTGCAGCGTACCAAAGCGCTTGTCCAGATTTCGACATACCGGACACAAGTCGCCGTTTTTCTCAAGATTACCCTCACCGACGGGGCAGCCGCCGGCCGCTGCCTTGGGAACCAGGTGATTGACTTGTCGCTCGTCTTGAATCTCGGCCTGCACCGGTGCGCGACCCAGCTTCGGCGTCAGATTCGCAACGACCTGGGCTTCGCTCGGTACATTGAAAACCCCTTGATAAGTGTCACGCAGGCTGTTCCAGGCACTTTTGTTCGCCTGCCGCTCCGCTGGCGTCACCGGTCGCCTGAAGACGTTGCAAGGCGCAGACGGAACGAGCCGGCTGCTGCAGGTGCAAGGAGGCGTCGCCGACTTGCGATTGGCCACGTCGCTCATCAACGTGGTGTATGTAGCAGCATGGGGGGCCACGTTGCCGGCGGAATCTTTCATGTACCAGTCATCCATCGTCATCGGCTTGCCGGCTGAGTGACGAGGTCCGTTACAACAGGCGCATTTGTTAGGGCTTTCATCCTCCAGTTCGCCCCAACCCACCGCTTCAAGGTTCGGGTTGGGCACCCCTACGCCAGGCGCGCTGGCGTGATTGCTGGTGGTGATGTCGCAGTGTCGGCAAACGTACTTGCCCTCGACCTGAACGTCCATCGACCAGGCCTGGAAATAGGTCTTGCCCGTAATCTGATGCGTGATCACCGACATTCCCCAGGCCCGGGTCGCCGCTTCGTCGCCGAGCATGGATGGCTGGTAATAGGACTGCTGAGACAACGCTGCTGGCTTGCGTTGCAGCATGACGGTCTTGGAGCCTTGTTTCAGCGTCGACGAGAAGGAGGTATCCGGATAAGGAATCGGAATCGGCCCGGCAGGTGGCCCTGGCGGCGAAAGGCAGACATCGGGGAACGAGGCGACCACTTTGCCCATGCCGGCTTTTCCGGCGATCTCATTGCTGTTGGCATAAACCTCGTGGGACATGTCAGCGCTCCCTCACTGTGCCACTGATAACCACTGCCGCGCGCGCGCCGTTCGCGGATGAGCTGTGCACCAGCGCAATCGGACCCGGGGCATAGCCACGCGCAAACGCTTGCTCGATCCAAGCGAGTTGTATCGCCCCCAGTGCTGCTCCACAGTCACCGACGTAGCTCGCGGGGAGCCATAAGTCCTGGGTCGGGCGGGTTTGCTGCATCAGGCGGGACTGGACCAGAGCCAGGTCCTCGAACCCATAGGCTTCGCCCGACACATCGCTCAAGCGCCAAGCGATGTCGTGCATGGCGACGCCGGCTTGTGCGATGGCCGCTGCGACAGCCGTTGCCATTCCCAGGCCAAGCTGTGGATCGTCGTTGAGCACGGTGGCGGAATCGCTCCCAATGCCCACGCCACGAACGACCAAGGAAGCCGCGCTTATCGGTTGTCGACTGACGAGTAGCACCGCTGCGCCTTCACCCGGTATCACTCCGTCTGAGCGTAGAGAGGTCTTGAGCCGGCCGCTCTGCTCCAACCAGAGCAGGCAACGGGGATCCGCGAGCGAATCCACGGCCACGATCAGGCAGGCGTCGCGGTCGGCCTGGTCCATGGCACTCCCTGCCAGACTCAACGCCTCAATGCTTGCAACATGCCCACGGGCCACATGGGCAGCACCTTTACGTTGCAGCTGCCAGCCTGATCGTGTCTCGACTTGCGTCACGATGCCGTCGATGCGCGAACCGGGTCTTTCCGGTTCGGACGTACAGAGAAGGAGCGGAAACTCGCCTAGATCCACACGCCCCGCCAACGTTGCACGGCTGTGATCAAGTACCTGAGCAAGCATCTCGACGAGCCTTGCACGCCCGTGGAGATCCTCCGCCACCGTGGGCACTCTCGCGCCGATGATCGGTTCCAGGCCCTCTTCGACCCACGGCAATTCATCGAAGCCGCTGATCCCTGCACGCATTGCCGCCGCGGCGGCCGCGGGTGACAGACCGACAGCGCAGACCAATCCCAGGCACGAAAGATAGACGGGCTGCATCATGTCTTCGCCTCCCGATGCCTGAATGAGGTGACCAGGTCAGCCAGGTTGGCGAAATGCGGTTTTCCGTGCAGGTCGGTATAACGGCGCTTACCGATCTGTATTTCACGCAATTGCGCCAGTTTGCGAGGCAGTGGTACCGATGTCCTGCCAAGCAATGTAAGCCGGACACAACCGGGCTCGAGAATAACGGTGTCGGCATTGATGACTGCCTGTACCTGGCGATTTTCGAAGCGAAAGGTCACCGGAATGTCGAAGGCCGGCGTCTGTGCGACGAACGCTCCACCCGCACTCATGTTGATGCAGGTGAAGCGTGTACCAGCCTCCAGACGATCCAACTGTTGGTCGAGCGGCGCTGCCTGGAAATAGCGCGTGTCGAAGTTTTCCGGCAGAAAGGGGCGGCGTGTCTCGAACCAGTGCCGGTCGTATGTCCCGGCGAAACCGACACGCGGCTGCCAGCCCCGGCCGACGGGCGCAAAACCGATGGGTTGCGGCTTATCCGTCCAAGCACTCATCAGATCGCCGTGGCGCTCCACGTTTGGCAGCCTCGTGTTGAGGATGCTGTCGTCTCGGTCATTGAGATGGAAGCCAACGCCGGTGACATTACGAAGATCGCTGCCACGTTTTTTTTCGTCGTCATGGGATTGATCGCTGCCACCAAAGGCACGATCCCAGGAAAGCGGTATCGAGGTGAAGGGCGACGGCGGCGACGCGATGATGCCGGTGACACCAAGCGTCCAAACGCGGTCACCGCTCACCACTGCAACCTTGTGAATACCAGCCCCCGCGAAGCCGACCTGTAGCCGGGTCACGGGGTCGCCGTTTGGAGAAACGGCCAGGGCGTGGACCAGCACATCAACCCGTGGCTTCACTGGGGCAAAGTCCGTCTCGAAACGGACCGATGTGGTACCTGGATCGCCGTGATGCTGATCGCAATAGACAAAGGGGGCTTGCTCCAATGCAGGCACGCAGCGGCCCTGATCTTCAACATCAAAGGTCGCCCTGACAACCACAACGCAGTGTTTCTGTCCGCTCTTATCTGTTGAAACAAAGCGTTCGGCGAGAAACGGGGTGGTGTTGCTGGTGATCTGCATGTGCGTGTCTGGCGACTCGTGCACAACGCCTGGCAGCATAAGAACCCTGTGCCGTGGCGCTACGAGCCCGCGCCTCCTTTTTTGTGGTGCACATTCCCTCTGGTTGTTTTGAACGATAGCACGCGGCTGGCTTTGCGCTTTGCCCGAGTCGTTGGCGATGAGGCGTCAGTGAGGTAAGGCGATTCACCGAATTGCCCCCATTAACCTCAATGCCTCGATAAGCCCAGCCGAAGCGCCGTACAGCGGTACATGGCCACGCATGAGTACCTGGGTGCTTCGGCGATAAGCCGCTGCTTCAATCTCGATGCGCTCGCCCACGCGCTTGGCGGTGACGGTTGCGTCCAGCTTGCCGGCCGGGTTCTCGATGCTCACTTCGATATCGGAATACTCCGTTGAAAGCGCTGCAACTGCACTCGCCACCTGGTTCGCAACGCTGCCTGGCAGCAAACACGCCGCCGCAAGACAGCAACCGCCCGAAACCGCCATGGAGGCATGTCCTGTTTGGGGAGTGAAGTATCGCACCGAAACATTGCCTCCATCGCTCGGCGCGCCGACGATGCAAGCCTTCGGGATGGTTTCGCTCCGCTCGATCTCCGCTCGGGTCATCAGCACGCCATCGCGACGGCGAAGCTGCATCTTGAGCCCCGCCGCAACCCAGACCTTGCGAAGTTCAGCCATGAACGCTGTATCGCTTTCAAGATCGGCGATCGGCTCATGAGCCGTCTTGCCGAAGCTCGAGGCCTTGACGATCACCATGGGTACCGCGACATTCACGCAGGAAACCTCATGCCCTTCAACGATATCGACCACGGCGCCGGTCGGGAGCAGCGCGCCAGTCTTGTTTCCTACCGGGGACTGCAAGAAAAGATCGACCTTGGGAAATGCCCCGAGCACGCCGGGGATCTCGGCAAGGGAAAACCGCCCATCTTCCTCGCGAAACATCCGGCTGATGGTGATGACTCCGGTGTTGGTGTTGTGGATTTCGATTTCACAAACACCGCTTGCAGGAGGTTCGATCATTCCACTGTCGACCGCCCAGAGCGGCAATGCCGCGGACATATTCCCGCAGTTCACGCTCCAGTCGATCTCGCCGTGGCCACTGGCAAGTTGCGCGAGCGTGCTGACGATCCGGCGCCCGCCCGGCGTGTGCTCGATGTCCGCCAGGAACACTTTGTTGCTCGTGGCGGGCCCCCGTCCAAGCCCGGATATCTGCCGATTCCCTGGCGCCTGCCCTGTCTGGGGCACGCCCATCAGGTGTCGGAGCAGCTCTGCGCGAAGCTTCTCGTCACTGGGAACCAGAGGCTCCCAGATCACCACCCCCGTGGAAGTACCCCCTCGCATGTGATGCACAGGAAACTCCAGGACGCCATGTCTGAACCGACAACGGAGGTCCTTGTGGTCAACCTCAGCACTTTTGGATTCGTACATAAGTGACTCCGATTGGTGGACAGGGGCAATGATTCTACCCTTAGCGAGGGCGCACCAGCTTTCAGAACACATGAAATGGCCGAACACATCAACAACACCCTCCATTCCCGTCTACGCTTGCTGAACGAGCCACTAAAACGCCGGACAACCCTGATCCGCAGGAAACGGATTGGACTGCGTGCGAATAGACCGATATGGAGATCCTCCTGTGGTGGATGGACAGCGGCATGCATTCAAGACGGCCCACTGATGCCCGAACCCGAGCCAGAGGACACCGTTGATGGCAATTACCCAAAGCAACCGCTTGGTACAGGTCGACAGCCCCCTCGGCGGCGATGTCCTGTTGCTGCAAGGCATGGACGGCAGCGAAGAGCTGGGGCGGTTGTTTCACTACGAGTTGGACCTCACCTCCGAAGACCGGGCGATCACCTTCGATCAATTGCTGGGCAAGCCGATGGGGCTGACCCTGGAGCTGCACGACGGCGGCAAACGCTATTTCCACGGCATCGCCAGCAGTTGTCGGCAGTTGACCGGTCATGGTCAGTTCGCCGGTTACCGCGTCAGCCTGCGGCCCTGGCTCTGGCTGCTGACACGGACCTCGGACTGTCGGATCTTCCAGAACAAGACGGTGCCGGACATCATCCAGCAGGTATTTCGCGACCTGGGTTTCTCCGATTTCGAGGACAACCTGAGCGGCAGCTACCGCGAGTGGGAATATTGCGTGCAGTACCGCGAGACCAGCTTCGACTTCGTCAGCCGGTTGATGGAGCAAGAAGGCATCTATTACTACTTTCGCCATGAAAAAGAACGCCATGTGCTGGTGCTGGCCGACGCCTATGGCGCCCACACCTCGGCGGCGAACTACGAATCGGTGCCCTTCTATCCGCCCGATCGGCAAATGCGCGAGCGCGATCATTTCTACGACTGGCAACTGGCGCGGGAAGTCCAACCCGGTTCGCTGGCGCTGAACGACTACGATTTCCAGCGCCCGCGTGCCAGCCTGGAGGTGCGCTCCAGCGTCTCGCGCGAGCACAGCAATAGCGACCACCCGCTCTACGACTATCCCGGTGAATACGTCCAGAGCAGCGATGGCGAGCACTATGCGCGCACGCGCATCGAAGCGATCCACAGCCAGTTCGAACGTGTACAGTTGCGTGGCCGCGCCCGTGGGCTGGGCTGCGGCCACCTGTTCAACCTGACCGGCTACGACCGTGGCGACCAGAACCGCGAATACCTGGTGGTGACAGCCCGTTATCAGATTCGCCAGGATCGCTACGAAACAGGGCAGGAAAGCGGGCAATCGGAGCAGGTCGAACAGTTCACCAGTGAGCTGGACTGCATGGACGCCCGGCAAGTGTTCCGTCCCCTGCCGCTGACGCCCATGCCCATCGTCCGCGGGCCCCAGACCGCCGTGGTGGTGGGCCCCAGTGGCGAGGAAATCTGGACCGACCAGCATGGCCGGGTCAAGGTGCACTTTCATTGGGATCGCCATGACCAATCCAACGAAAACAGCTCCTGCTGGATACGCGTGTCCCAGGCCTGGGCCGGCAAGAACTGGGGCGCCGTGCAGATCCCGCGGATCGGCCAGGAGGTGATCGTCGGCTTCCTCGAAGGCGATCCGGACCGGCCGATCATCACCGGCCGCGTCTACAACGCCGAACAGACCGTGCCCTACGCGCTGCCGGCCAATGCCACCCAGAGCGGGGTGAAAAGCCGCTCAAGCAAGGGGGGCTCCCCGGCCAACTTCAATGAAATCCGCATGGAGGACAAGAAAGGCGCCGAACAGCTATTTATCCACGCCGAGAAAAACCAGGACATCGAGGTCGAGAACGACGAGACCCACTGGGTCGGCCACGACCGTCGCAAAACCATCGATAACGACGAGACCGTACACGTCAAGCACGACCGCACCGAAACCGTCGATAACAACGAAACCATCACCATCGGTGTGGATCGCAAGGAAAAGGTCGGCAACAACGAAACCATCTCCGTCGGCGTAAACCGCACCGAGGATGTCGGCAGCAACGAAAAAATCACCATCGGCGCCAATCGCACCGAGAGCGTGGGCAGCAACGAGACCATCACCATTGGAGCGGACCGGACGGAAAAGGTCGGCGCCAACGAACGCATCAGCATTGCCAGCAACCGCAACGAGGACGTCGGCGGCAACGAGACCATCGGCATCTCGGGCAACCGCAACGAAACGGTCCAGGGCAATGAAGGCATCGAGATCAACGGTAACCAGAACACCCAGATCGGCCAAAGCGAGTCCCGCGACGTCGGCCAGAACCGTTCCAGCAACATCAAGCAGAACGACAGCCTGGACGTCGGCAAGCACTTTTCCCTCACCGCTGGCGACTCCATCACCCTGACCACAGGTGCGGCCAGCATCACCATGAAAAAGGACGGCACCATCACGATCAGCGGCAAGAACATCACCGTCGACGGCTCCGGCGCGATCAAGATCGAGGCCAATCGGAACGTGGTCGTCAAAGGCCAGAAGATCCTGCAGAACTAGCCATGGAGTGTGTGTCATGACCGTCTCATCCCCGCCGCCCGCCTCCTCCACACCCACTCGCCTGGAGGGCGTTGTCATCGGTGTGCTGCTGGATGTGCCCGAGGCGGATGCGCCAGTGGTGGGTTTTCCCGGTTGCCCCGGCGACACAGGCCTTGCGGCGCGCACCACCACGCCGTTGAGCCGCGAGGACATTGGCGCCCAGGTTGCGCTGATGTTCGAAGCCGGCGACCCGGCCCGGCCGCTGGTGATCGGTCGCATCCAGCGTCTGCCACAAACCGCGGGCCCCGTCGTCGCTCACCTGGATGGCGAACGGCTGGAGTTCAGCGCGGAACGGGAAATCGTCCTGCGCTGCGGCAAGGCGAGCATCACCCTCACCCGCGAAGGCAAGGTGCTGATCCGAGGGGCCTACTTGTCGAGCCGCTCATCGGGGGTGAACCGCATCAAGGGTGGTTCGGTGCAGATCAATTGAGACCGTCTCCGTAACAAGACAGGACCGCCATGCCCCCCCTCTCGTCAATAATCGAGCAACACGCCGAAGAAGCCTGCTTCCTCATCCTGCTTCACGATAACGCCGTGCGTGGGCCCCACTACGACCTCGATGACCTCGGCAAACTGGACGAACGCATCGACGCCCATCTGGACGGCTTGCGTATCGCCGGCCCGGTGGGCCTGGAGATCCTGCTCGCGCAGCTTGGTCCCCATACCGTCGGCGAGATGTTCGCCAGCGCGGTACTGGCTTTCGAAACGGCAGATGCAAAGGTCTTGTCGCGACTCAGCGGACATCTGCGAAACGCCATCGAAACGGAGCGTGGTTATCTGATGGCCTTGGGTTGGCTAGACTGGGAACGGGTATCGCCCTGGATCGACCTGATGCTCGCCTCCCCCGAACCGCTGTTCCGTCGCCTGGGCCTGGCCGCCTGCGGCATGCATCGCCGGGACCCAGGCCCCGTCCTGCTGACCGAACTGTCCCATGCCGATCCCAGTGTGCTGGCACGGGCGGCCCGCACGGCCGGTGAAGTACGCCGACATGACCTGCTGTCGGCCATCGCCGCACATCGCCTACATGCAGACCCGAGCACACGTTTCTGGGCCAACTGGGCGATCGCGCAGATGGGCGACGGGCCCGCCCTGGAGCTGCTGCGCCCGTTCGCAGAACGACCGGGGGTGTTCCAGTACCGCGCGCTCTGTGTCTTATTGGCCTGGCAACCCCGCGAATATAGCGTCGCCTGGATCCGCCAACTGATCCAGGCCCCCACCGGGCGACGCATTGGCATCCAGGCCATCGGGCTACTCGGCGATCCTGTCAGCGTGCCGTGGCTGATCCAGCAGATGAGCGACCTGCCCTATGCCCGCGTCGCCGGCGAAGCCTTCAGCCTCATGACTGGCACAGACCTGGCGCTGCTGGACCTGGAACTTCAGGACCTGCCGGATTTCGATGCCGGCCCGAGCGATGACCCACAAGATCCCAACGTCGCCATGGACCCTGATGAAAACCTGCCTTGGCCCGATCCGCAATCAATCGAACAATGGTGGCAAGCCAACGGCGGACAATGCCAGGTGGGAACGTGTTATCGGTTGGGATTGGCGCACAGCGAACACAGCTTTCAGCAAATCCTTGCCCAGGGCCAGCAACGCCAACGCATCGCCGCCGCTTGCGGCCTCGCCCGCTTTCGGCCGCACGATGTGCTGTTTCCCACCAGCGCGCCAGCGTGGCGGCAAAAGGGGTTGTTGGGAAAGCTGCAAAACCAGGCTTGAGCGAGCCTGTCTGTTTCAGACCAATACCCTGTGATTTCAGGCAAGCTTTTACCCCGCCAATTGCCCGATAATGCCCCCCTGCCCCAACCAGGTAACCGTCCTCGATGAACGTCCTGAAGACCGCGCTACGCGACAAGACCTTCGTCTGTGTCATGGAATTCGTGCCCAAGCCCTCCAGCGGCCGCTTTGCCACGCTCGAAGCGGTGATGGCCCGCACTCGCCTGTGCGACTGGCCCCTGGCGGTGTCCATCGCCGACCGCGTCGGCAGCAGCCTGGACATGTCGCCGCTGGACGCCTGCAACAGCCTCACCCAGCCGATGCCGACGCTGCTGCACTTTTCCGGCAAGGATCGCGAACGCGGCGACTTGCTCGCGCAGTTGCCGCACATGGACGCCGCCGGCCTGGAACAACTGTTGCTGCTCACCGGCGACCGGCTGCCCGGCCATGCGCCAGGCGAGCGTCCGGTGCGTTACCTGGAATCCGTCGCGGCGTTGCAGATCGTCCGTCAGGCCCGTCCTGACTGGTTGCTCGGCGCGGCGCTCAATCCGTTCAAGTACCGCGAGGAAGAAGGCGGCGCCCAGTACTTCAAGGCCGAAAAGAAACTCGCCGCCGGTGCCGACTTCCTCATCCTGCAATTGGGCTTCGACATGGCGAAGTACCGCGAAGCCGTGGATTGGATGGACCGCCAGGCGCAGCCAAAGCCCCTGCTGGCCTGCGTCATGGCCCTGACCGAGGGCCGCGCCAGGATGCTCGAACACGTCGCGGGTGTGACCGTCAGCCCGTCGATGCGCGCGGTGCTGGCCGCCGAGGCCGCCGTTTCCAAGCAATACGCCAAGGACCGGGCGACCGAACGCCTGGCCTTGCAGATCATCGGCCTGCGGCTGATGGGGTATGCCGGGATCAACCTGTCCGGCGTCCACGAACTGGAGCAGTTCCAGGCGCTGGAGCAAGCCCTCGAACCCTTGCTAAGACAAATCCACACCCTGGAAGAATGGGAACCCGCGTGGCAAGCCGCCTGGACACAGGCGCCGTTGCCGCCAGTCACCTTTCACCCGCCCGGGCACGATTGGCACGCCGGTCAGCGTCAGGTCAGCGCCTCCACCCGGGAGAAGCTGCGCTACCGCCTGCTGGACGCGATGCACCACCAGTTCTTCAGTCGCACCACCACCCTGAGCAAAGTGTTCGGCTGGGCCGTCACCCGACCGCTGTGGCGCAACCCCGCGCCTGCGCAGTGGCTGCATCAGTTGGAACGCCGGATCAAGCGCCCCTTGGTGGGTTGCGACACCTGCGGACGTTGCCGGCTGGAAGACACGCTCTACGTCTGCCCCGAGACGTGCCCGAAGGGATTGGCCAACGGCCCTTGCGGCGGCACCAGCCTCAACCGTTGCGAGTTCGGCGATCGGGAGTGCGTGCACAGCGTCAAGTATCGGCTGGCGGTCAGCGTGGCGCAGACCCAGGTGCTCACCGACCGGTTGATTCCCTGCATCCAGGTCGAGCACCGCCACCGCAGCTCGTGGCCGATCTGGTTCGATGCAGCAGCGCCCAAGCCTCAACCCGTGCTGCCCGACGCATTGCCTGAATTCAACGACTGAATGTGAGGGGGCCTGCTTCGCAGGCCAGCGGGAGCAAGCTCCCTCGCCACAGGAGCAGCGTCCTGCACATTTGCAGGATCGGGCAATCATCCGCCTTGATCGTGCAATCAGCGCCGAGCATTCCTTCCTATAGTCAACCAGAGTCAATCCCTCTGGAGCTGTCGTCTATGAGCGCCCTCAATATCAATGGCCGTGAGTACACGGTCGATGTCGACCCCGGCACCCCGATTCTCTGGACCCTGCGCGACACGCTGGGCATGACCGGCACCAAGTTTGGTTGCGGCGCGGCCCTGTGCGGGGCTTGTACCGTGCACCTGGACGGCCAGGCCATCCGCTCCTGCGTGACGCCCATCGCGGCGGCCGAAGGCAAGAAAATCACCACCATCGAAGCCGCCACCGACGGCAGCGACCCGGTCGGCCGTGCCGTGCACGAGGCGTGGGTCAAGCACGACGTCGCGCAATGCGGATACTGCCAGAGCGGCCAGATCATGAGCGCGACTGCATTCCTCAAGGCCCAGCCCAAGGGCAAGCAGCCCACGACAGCGGAAATCGATTCGGCCATGGCCGGCAACATCTGCCGCTGTGGCACTTACGCCCGTATCCGCGCCGCGGTGGCCGATGCCGCCAAAGCCCTCGCCTGATCGGAGCCGACCATGTTGAACGAAATCTTCCCGAACGAGCTCCCTCGCGCCTTGCAGCACCTGCTTGAACGCGACGAGGCTGATAGCCCCGCTGCGTTGCCCCGCCGCAGTTTTCTCAAGATCGTCGGCATCGGCGGGTTGGCCTTGGGCGCGTTTCCCCACCTGGCCCTGGCGCAGGAGGCCAATGGCACCACCGCCGCGCCGCTCAAGCCGACCCAACAACCCTCCGCCTTCGTGCAGATCGCGCCCAGCGGCGAAGTCACGGTGACCATCAACCGCTTGGAGTTCGGCCAGGGCGTGCAGACAGGCTTGCCAATGATTCTGGCCGAAGAGCTTGATGCCGACTGGAGCCTGGTGCGCAGCCGTAACGGTAACAATGACGCCGCCTACATGGACCCGGCCTTCGGCATCCACCTCACCGGCGGCTCCAATTCGATCAAGAACAGCTACACCCAGTACCGCGAGCTCGGCGCCCGCGCTCGCGCCATGTTGTTGAGCGCAGCCGCCGCGCGCTGGAACGTCGATGTGGCGAGTCTGACCACCCAGGCTGGCACCGTGCTGGGCCCGGCGGGCCGCAAAGCGAGCTACGGCGAACTGGCCGAAGCCGCGATGGCGATGCCAGTGCCCGAGCAGATCACGCTCAAGGACCCCAAGGATTTCCGCATCATCGGCCAGGCCACCACGCGCATCGATGCCAAGGCCAAGAGCAGCGGCCAGCAGGCGTTCGGCATCGACATGCACCTGCCCGGGCAACTCACCGCTGTCGTGGCTCGGCCACCGGTGTTCGGCGCCAGGATCGCGACGCTGGATGACAGCGCCGCACGCGCCGCGAAGGGCGTCAAGGCGGTGTTGCGCGTGCCGTTGGACGGCGGCGCCGAAGGTGTTGCGGTGGTGGCGGACAGTTACTGGCAGGCGAAGCTGGCACGCGATGCGTTGAAGGTGGAGTGGAACACCGCAGGCGTCGAGAAAGTGGACAGCGAAAAACAACTGGGACAATACCGGGAACTGGCCGACCAGCCCGGCCCGCGCCACTTCGATGCCGACATGGCGCCGCTGGCCAACGCACCGCATCGGCTGGACGCCGAGTTCGTGTTCCCTTATCTCGCCCACGCCCCGATGGAGCCTCTCAACTGCACGGTGCAATTGGCCGACCAGGGAGCTCAATTGTGGGTCGGCACGCAGTTCGCCGGCGGCGATGGCGCCGCGGCCGCCAAGGTGCTGGGCCTCAAGCCCGAGCAGGTCCTGGTGAATGTGCAGACCGCCGGCGGCGGCTTTGGCCGGCGTGGCGTGCCCACCAACGATTTCGTCGTCCTGGCGTGCGAAGTCGCCAAGGCCGCGCGCACCGCGGGGGTCAACGCGCCGATCCGCACCCTCTGGAGTCGGGAAGACGACATCAAGGGCGGCTACTACCGCCCCATGCACCTGCACCGCGCGCGCATCGGTTTCGATGACAGCGGCAAGGTGCTGGCCTGGGACCATACGCTGGTCGGCCAATCCATCCTCAGCGGCACGCTGTTTGGCGCTCGGGTGAAAAACGGCATCGACCCCACCGCCACCGAAGGCCTGCGCGATCCCTACCCTGTGCCCATGCGCCTGACGGTGCATCACCCCAAGCTCAATGTCCCGGTGCTGTGGTGGCGCAGCGTCGGCTCCACCCACACGGCATTCGTGATGGAAACCTTGATCGACGAGATCGCCCGCACGACCAGGCAGGACCCCGTGGCTTACCGGATGAAGCTGTTCGGCGAGCAAAGCCCCCGCCATCGCGCGGCATTGCAGTTGGCGGTCGACAAGAGCGAGTACGGCAAGCGTCAACTGCCCGAGGGCCGCGCCTGGGGCGTGGCGGTGCACGAGTCGTTCGATTCGGTGGTGGCCTACGTCGTCGAAGCTTCAGTGCAGGGCGGTCGCGCGGTGCTGCACAACGTGACGGCCGGCGTGCACTGCAACCTGGCGGTCAACCCGCGCAGCGTCGAGGCGCAGGTGCAAGGCGCGGCGCTGATGGGCTTGTCGATGTGCCTGCCCGGCGGTGCCATCACCCTGAAAGACGGCGTGGTACAGCAAAGCAATTTTGCCGATTTCAGTGTGCCGCGCATCACCGACATGCCAGAGATCGCCGTGCACATCGTGCCGAGCGCGGAGCCTCCCACCGGGATGGGTGAGCCCGGCCTGCCGGCACTGGCCCCGGCTTTCGCAAACGCCGTGGCCAGCCTGACCGGCAGACCGGTGCGTGAGTTGCCGTTCAAGCTGGCGTGACGGACACGGGCGGCTTGTGCGGCTGGATAGCCCTGCCGCACAGTCCCTTGAGAAGCAACGTCATAAACGCATTCGCTTGATGTCCCGCTGCGGCGGTTCTCCAAACAGGCGACTGTATTCACGGCTGAACTGCGAGGCGCTCTCATAACCCACCAGCCCTCCGGCACTGCTCGCGTCGACCTTCTGGTTCAACATCAACTGTCGGGCGGCTTGTAGCCGCAACTGTTTCTGGTACTGCAACGGGCTCATGCCGGTCACGGTACGAAAATGCTGGCGAAACGTGGAAGGACTCATGTGGGCTTGTGCCGCCAGATCGTCCATGCGCAACGCCTGGCGAAAATTCAGTTTCAGCCACGCCACCGTCTTGGCGATGTGCTGGCTCGGCGAGCCGGCCGCGATGACATGCAGCAACTGCGGCGCGTGAGCACCACTCAACAGGCGCGCGACGATCTCTTCCTTGATCAGCGGAGCCAGCACTTCAAGCAGGTGCGGTTCCTCCAACAGGCTGATCAGTCGCCCCAGGGCATCGAGCACCGCGTCGTCCAGTGCCTGCACGGTGATCGGTCGAAACGCGTTGTCCTTCATGCGTTGTGACAAGTGCATGCGCTCTGCCACTTGCATCACCATCGCGCTCTCGAATTTCAGCATCATGCCCAGGAAAGGCCTGTCGACGCTGGCTTGGGAGACACGTGAAATGACGGGCAGGTCCACGCAGGCCACCATGGACTGACCGGGCGCGCAGGCCAGTATCTCGTCGCCAATCATGGCTTGCTTGCAACCTTGCACGGCAATGCCGATGCCCAAGCCGTAGAGGCAATGTGTCGGTTCAGTGATTGCGTCGCGCCGATGCAGGCTCAAGCCGGCAATGGCAGTCACCTGGTCGCCATTGCCTGGCAATAGCCGACTGACCGAGACGGCCAGGCGACTGATGTCGCCGGTGCCCGGGGCGCTGATTGAATCGGTGTGCACATCCCACTCCTTGAAAACATCGGGCCCACGACGGATCGCGGATCATGGCGAACACTGTTGGCCATGACCGCAGTCGTTGATCAGTTTGAGCGCAGTATGCTCGGGCCATTTGCCTGATCGGCGAAAGTTCTTGCACGATCCGACGAGCCGAAACGGCTTTGAGTAACATCGGCCCGCGCATGACAAGATATTTCAGGGGTGTTGACTGCACAAAACGATGGGTTCGCAGAGGCCCTACAGGCTCTGGAAGATGTAGTCGGTGGAGTGCCGGTCATCCAACGCGATACCCACCCGTTGCAGCTGTTCGGCCAGCGCCGGCGTCTCGACCCTCACTGTCCAATCCAGGCCTGCCGGTGACACTGGCGCCTGGTCATAGCGGGCAATTGCTTCAAGCCACCGCGCTCGGTCCGGCAGGTACACCGCCAACGCGTCGCCCTTCCAGGCCGCGACGGTCATGCCCATGGCTTCACACAGCGCAATCTTGGCCTGCGCATCGTCCCTGTCGGCTTGGCGGGAGCGTTCGATCTGATCGGCCAGGATCGGGTCGACCACGCGGTCAGTGAAAAGGACCTCACCCTCCTCCCAGACTTCGGGAGGACAGATTTTCTCCTTTGGGTTCAAGGCAATGAGCGGATTGATTTCCATCGGGTAGATCCGACACACCAACGGCCGCTCTTCATAGATTCCACAACGACCGTCATCACCAAGGTTGCGGCATTGCGTCAGTGCATTACCGGCCAGTACCGCAACGACGCGGATCCGCGCGTCGCCACTGGTGACTTCCACGGCTCTCTGGGCGCTATGGGTAAATTGGCGCGGTTGCGTAGGCCAGGTCGATTCATCGAATGCCTCCAGTACCACCGCCACCTCATGGCCGCGATTCAGCCACTGCCGTGCTTCATCCAGCGTCAATGGAATCAGCCGGCCTTTGCAGCAGATTCCACAACCGTTGCAGGCAAAGCGGATCGTGTTGTTTTCCATATCAGCTACTCGTACACATTTTCGACCACCCACAAAAAGCCCCGTCACTCGATACGTCTGTGACGGGGCCTGGGGCGCGAAAGTATGGGGAGCGACGCGTCGATCCGCTTGCCGGATCCGCCGGCATTTTTGCCTGATCCAAGGGGATTTCAGGTTAACCCTCGAGATCGAAACGAGCGTGCCACATGACAACCGCTGTTGATGGATCAGGTACTCTCGGACTCGGGGATCATTTCGCCATCGCGGCGGTTTCTATCAACCGGGCGACCGGCCCGGGGTTTGAAACCATCACCACGTGAGAAGCTCCCTTGACCACTTTCACCGCCTTGGCATCGGCACGCTGGGCCATGAACGCCATGGCTTGCGGCGGGATGTTCTTGTCCTGGTCGCCATAGATGTGCCAGGACGCGATGTGTTTCCAGGCGGGCGGCCCGGCCTGCTCGTTCAGGGCCGCTTCGGTGACCGGCCGCTGAGTGGCGGCCATCAAGGCTGCCTGTCCGGCGGGAACGTCGGCGGCGAACTGGTCGTGGAACTTGTCTTGCTGGATGTACAGGTCCTTGCCGCCATCGCCCAGGGCGACGGGTGCGGCCAGGGTCGGCCCAAGGGTGCTGCCGGGGAACTTACCGGCGAGCCCGGCGACGGTTTCCCCGGCCTCGGGGGCGAACGCACTGACGTAGACCAGTGCCTTGACGTTGGGGTGGTCATTGGCCGCGGCGCTGATGACGTTGCCGCCGTAGGAATGGCCGACCAGCACCACTGGCGAATGGATGCTCGACAGCAAGGCGGAAACTGCTGCGCCGTCGCTACTCACGCTGCGCAATGGATTGGCGGCGGCCACCACCGTATAGCCATCTTTTTCGAGGATTTTCGCCACGCCATTCCAGCTCGACGCGTCGGCAAAGGCGCCGTGCACCAGCACGACTGTCGGTTTTTCGGTTTGCGCCGAGGCATGGGCGGCCATCATCAGGCTTGCTGTACAGGCCAAAGCGGTCATTAATTTTTTCATGGCTGACTCCTTGGAGAATTAAGGTGCGAATCGGGTAAAAACGAAATCGTGGTTCTGCACGCGCGCCTGGTGGCAGGCGAAGCAGGTCTGGTGTTGCGCCTCGTCGGCGGGCTTGCCGTTGATGAAACGACCGAAACCCCAGCCGCCAGTGGCGGCGTAGCGCTTGGAGTCCTTGACCATGACCTGCACGGTGGTCGCCGTGCCGGGAATGGAGGCCGGTTCGAACTCTGGGGACTGGACGTGTTTCCAGGCCAGCTTCACCAGCACCGTGCCGTCGGGGAACGGCAGCGTTGCATCCTGATAGGCCTTGATCGCCGGGTCGTTGCCCAACACCGCCCGCAGCTCATCCAGCGGCGCTGCTTCCTGGGCGGGGGCCACCAGGGGCCATGTGCGATAGCCTTCCGGCAGCGTCACGCCGTAGATCGGTGAGGCCTCGCCGCCACTGCCAGCCAGGGCGAGGTCCGTGGCCGTCAAGGTCACTGCGGCCAGCACGGCGGGCAATAGGCTCAGGTAGTTGAGCTTCATCATCGCACTCCCTTCACAAATGATCGGCGTCGATCACAGCCTGGGCGAAGGCTTGCGGGGCCTCCTGGGGCAAGTTGTGGCCGATGCCACCGCTGATCAGGCGATATTCGTACTTGCCGGTGAAACGCTTGGCATAGGCCTCGGCCGGTGGATGCGGCGCGCCGTTGGCATCGCCTTCCAGGGTGATGGTCGGCACGTGGATCGATGGAAAGGTCGCCAGCTTCTTCTCCAGCTTGTCGTACTTGGCTTCGCCCTTGACCAGGCCCAGGCGCCAGCGATAGTTGAAGATGGACACAGCGACGTGATCCGGATTCTGCAACGCGGCGGCGCTGCGATCGTAGGTGGCGTCGTCGAAGTTCCACTTCGGCGAGGCCAGTTTCCAGATCAACTTGGCAAAGTCGTGGGTGTTTTTCTCGTAGCCCAGGCGACCGCGCTCCGTGGCGAAGTAGAACTGATACCACCACTGCAATTCGGCGGCTGGCGGCAATGGCGTCTTGCCGGCCTCCTGGCTGCCGATCAGGTAGCCACTGACGGCCACCAGCGCCTTGACCCGCTCTGGCCAGAGGGCTGCGACGATATCGGCGGTGCGTGCGCCCCAGTCATAACCGCCGAGCACGGCCTGCTTGATGTTCAGCGCATCCATGAAATCGATCAGGTCGCTGGCCAGCGCAGAAGGCTGGCCGTTGCGCAGGGTCTTGGCCGACAGGAAACGCGTGTCGCCATAACCTCGGGCATACGGGATCAGTACCCGATAGCCCTTCTCGGCCAGCGCCGGCGCGACGTCGGCGTAACTGTGAATGTCATAGGGCCAACCGTGCAGCAGAATCACCACCGGCCCATCGGCGGGACCGACCTCGGCGTAGGCTACGTCCAGCAGGCCTGCCTTGACGTGCTTCAACGGGCCGAACGACGTCTGGCTGCCCGGCGTAATGGCGCCGACGGTGCTGGCCGGCACCTCGGCGGCGCGTACCGGCGTCGAGGCGAGCCCCAGCGCCCCCAATTGCACCATGGCGAACACCAGCATCGACGGTGCGAACAGGCGCCGAGGGCGTGGCGTGGCGGTGCGTTTCGAAAAAGTCATGTCCATGCTGAATCTCCTTGAGTCAAATGGCTGGCAGGCCTGGCGATCGTTGCCGCTACTGATCGCTGCCCGCACACGCGGTAAGCCCGCGAGACGGCGGTTGCTGTCTCGACGGTTCGCATTTGACGCCGGCCAGGTATCGCGGATGTGTCAGCGATGGCCGTAAACGAAACAACGCGTATCTGCTGACGGCCGGGATACATGGAGATACATTTGTGGACATTCGTCGCTGCAGAAGGGATTGCACCAGGCCATCATTTTTTTCCTGGCCGGCCTTTGCTCTATGATGTCCAGCGTCTCCCTTCCCTGATTGATGGAACCCCCATGACTTTCGATTTCGACCCGGTGTTCGAGCGCCACGGTACCGGTAGCACCAAATGGAGCCGCTACCCGGCCGATGTGTTGCCGATGTGGGTGGCCGATATGGATTTTCCCGCACCGCCGGTGATCATCGACGCGCTGCACAAGCGCCTCGAACATCCGATGCTTGGCTACAGCGTGGCCCAGGACAACCTGCGGGCTGCGGTAGTGGCCGATCTGTGGAGCAAATACGCCTGGCGCGTCGAGCCGCAGCAGATCGTGTTCCTGCCCGGCGTGGAACCGGGATTCAACATGGCCCTGCATGCCCTGGTGGAACCCCGGCAGAACGTCGTGGTTCAAGTGCCCAACTACCCGCCGCTGCGCAATGCGCCGGGCCACTGGCAATTGAACAAGGTCGAACTGCCGTTCACCCCGGCCGGCGGTGAATTCCAGACACCCCTGGCTGCCCTGCGCGAGGCGCTGCAAGGGGGCGGCGCGCTGCTGTTGAGCAATCCCCACAACCCGTTGGGCAAGGTGTTCGGCCGCGAAGAATTGCAGGCGGTGGCGGACATTTGCCTGGAGCAGGATGCCTGGATCATTTCCGACGAGATCCACGCCGAACTGTGTTTCGACGGCCGGGTGCACATCCCGACCGCCTCCCTCAGCCCGCAGATCGCCGAACGCACCATCACCCTGATGTCCGCCAGCAAGGCCTACAACATCGCCGGGCTGAAGACGTCGTTCGCCATCATCCAGAACGCCAAGGTCCGCGAGCGGGTCAACAATGCCCGGGCCGGCATGGTCGATAGCGTCAATGCCCTCGGCCTCGAAGCGACCCGGGCCGCCTACAGCGAAGCGGGCCCGTGGCTGGAGGCGTTAAAGGCTTACCTGCAAGCCAACCGCGACTACCTGGTCGATGCGGTGAACACTCGTCTGCCGGGCATCACCATGACCGTGCCCCAGGGTACTTACCTGGCCTGGCTGGATTGCTCGGGCCTAGGGTTGGACGATCCCCACGGTTTCTTCCTGGAGCACGCCAAGGTCGGGCTGAGCGCCGGCCTGGATTTTGGCGATGAGGCTGGGCAGTTCGTGCGCCTGAACTTCGGCTGCCCACGGGCGTTGCTGGAAGAAGGTATCGCCCGCATGGAGCGCAGCCTGAAGGCCAGGGGCTGATCCATCTGACCGGGCCCCTCTTCACACGTTTGGCGTTGTCTGGGCAGGCCTCATCGCGAGCAAGCTTTGCTCCCACAGGTTTGTAGCTTAACTGACTGGCATCAAGCTACTTACCCACCTTCTTCATACCAATACGCCGGCGCATCTCGGCGGTGATGCCCTGGCGGGTTTTCTTCAAATCCGCCCAGGGCCCGTGGCCAACTTCCGCCAGGCGCTCATGGACGTTGTGCACGTTCCACAGGTTCGCGCCCTTAAGCTCGGCCACTTCTTCGCGAAAGATCGGCACCGACACCGGCAACCCTTCGCGGGTGCGGGCGGCGTAGGCGCAGATGGTGGTGGCGCCCAGGCCATTGCGCAGGTAGTCGATGAATATCCGCCCTACCCGGTTTTTCGGCCCGGACACCGCCGAGAAGCGGTCCGGCACCAGCTTGGCCATGTGGCTGACAATCGCATGGCTGAAGCCCTTGACCTCGTCCCAGCCCAATTTGCGTGTCAACGGCACCACCACGTGGATACCTTTGCCGCCGCTGGTCTTGAGAAAGGCCTTGAGCCCCAGTTCATCGAGCACCGATAGCGTGAGTTGGGTCGCTTCGACCATGCTTTTCCAAGGCAATGCCGGGTCCGGGTCGAGGTCGAGGACGAAGCGGTCAGGCTTGTCCAGGTCGACCGTCGTGGCGTTCCAAGTGTGCAGCTCCACGGCGCTCATCTGCACCGCACCGATCAGCGCCTCGGGGTTGTTGATGATCATCACCGGATGCCCGGTGACGGACTTGTCCAGGCGGGTGATGCCGGGAATCGCCAGGCGCTCGGCGTTTTTCTGGAAGAACAGCTCACCGGCGATGCCATCCGGAGCCCGCACCAGCGCCACCGGACGCTCCGCCAGCTCCGGCAGGATGAATTCGGCAACGCTGGCATAGTAATCGGCCAGTTGCCGCTTGGTGGTGCCGCTGCTGGCGTCGATGACCCGGTCCGGGTGGGTGATGCGGACCTTGCCGCGCCGCTTAGGCACCAGGGTGCGGTCGCTGAGCACGCTGTCCGGCTCAGCCTGCACCACGTCATATTCGCTTTCCGGGCGGGCCGCTTCGTCCTGGTGCTTGATCAAGAACCACTGTTCCTGCCTGCCGGGCATGTGGGTGCGCACCAGATTCCACAGGCCACTGAGTTTCTCGCCTTGCAGCTCGAACTTGAGCCGGCCTTTTTCATAAGCCTCGTGGGGATCGCCCTGGGGAATCCACACACCGCGATCCCACACAATCACATCTCCGGCGCCGTAATGCCCTTCGGGAATAGTGCCCTCGAACGTCGCGTAATCCAGCGGATGGTCCTCCACATGCACCGCCAGGCGCTTGGCCTTGGGATCCAGGCACGGTCCCTTGGGCACCGCCCAACTCTTGAGCGCGCCATCGAGTTCCAGGCGAAAGTCGTAATGCAGCCGCGAGGCGTCGTGCTTCTGGATGCAGAACTGCAAGGCGTGGGCCGTCTTCGTCGAGCGGCCCCGGCGCTTTGCCGGCGGCTCCGCGGTGGCGGAAAAATCCCGCATGCGGTTGTAATCATCGAGGGTCTTGCTAACCATCAGACACCTGCGGCTTGTTGCAGCGTCGGATCAGCCACCGGCATGCCGGCGGTTTCCGACAGCAATTGATCCACCACACGGCTCAAGGCCTGTTGGGTTGAATCACCCAACAGGCCTTGCTCGTAGAGGACGATTTGCCGATCGGCGCTGGTGCCCTCCTGCACAATCCGTCGGGCCTGCTTGAACACGTCCTGGGCGCCCAGCTCGGCGGCGGTTTCGCCGAACGTCTGTTCCGCCAGGGTGAGCCATTCGCCGATCAACATCGGCTGTACCTGCCCCTCGGCGATAAACTCGGCCAGGATCCCGTGGCGCTTGGCCCGCCAGCGGTTTTCCTTGAGGATCCAGTAGGACATCGGACTGTAGTGGGCACCGGGCTGGGGGTGGGCAATGGCGTAGGCCACCATTACGCGAAACAGCGAGACCAGGCACAAAGCGTCTTCCACCCGCGGGCAGGCGTCGCAGATCCGCAGCTCCAACGTAGGATAGTGCGACGAAGGCCGCAGGATCCACCAGCAATCGCTGGCCTGGCGAATGGAGCCGGTGCGCATGAGCAGGTCGACGTAACTGGAAAATGCCGCTTCGTCCGGGAAGTACTCGGGCACGCCCATGCGTGGCCACTCATCGCAGGCCGTCTGGCGGTAGCTGCTGAACCCACTGTAGGCGCCGTTCCAGAACGGCGATGAGGTACTGAGCGCCAACAACATCGGCAACCAGGGCAGGAGTTCATTCATGACCCGCACCCGATCGCGGTCCACTGGCACCTCCACGTGCACGTGTAGGCCCGACAGGACGCTACGCCGCGCCACCCGTTGGTAATCATCGAACAACTGCTGGAAATGCAGTTCGTCCGTGGGTTGCAGGTCCGGGGTGGCCATCGGGTGCGAGCCGGCGCTCAACAGGCCCAGTCCATGGGGCGCCAGGCGTCGTACCAGGCCACTTCGTACCTGGGCCAAGTAATCGGTGGCCTCAGCCATGTTGCTGAAGATGGGCGACGCCATCTCGACCTGGCATTGGAACATTTCATGGGCATAGTGCTTGCCCAACTCGGCCCGGCAGGCCGCCACCACCGCCTCGGACGGGTGCGCGGGCATGCAGCGGGTTTGCAGGTCGGTGATGAAATATTCCTCTTCAATACCGAATTTCAGACGCCTGTTCATCGATGTTCCCTCCGATACCCGCGCCGATACGCGTCACGACCAACGCGACAACGGCGATCCTTTCCACGTCCTGGTAGCCCGGGGTGAGCAGCTCTTCGCCAAACACATCGGGGGCCAATTCCTTGTAGGTCCAGCCAAACTCCGACGAGTGCGCCCGGGATCCCGCAACCCGACCGTATGGCTGTGGCAGCGGGCGCTGAGTCAGTACGTCTCTCCTTTTGCAGAGCGCTTGCAGCGGCGAAAAATTCCCTTGGATTGAAAAGTGCGCGGATAAACGGGGCGCGCGCAACCGAAGGGCCGGTGTTTACTTCATCGTCTGGCCGATGATTTGTACCAGGTCGATCTGCTTGAAGGGTTTGGTCAACCGGGGCAATTGCGTGGCGAAACCTTCCAGGCGTTCGGCGTAACCGGTAGCGAGGACGATCGGCAGGCTCGGTTGGCGGTCACGCAGCAGTTTTGCCAGATGCGCGCCATCCATTTGCGGCATGGCCATGTCGGTGATCACCATATCAATGCCCGGGTTGTGTTCATAGGTTTCCAGGGCCTGCACACCTGACGAGGCACACAGGACGCGGTGTCCCAAATCCTCGAGCAACAGCCGGGTGGAGGTCAGCACCAGGCTGTCGTCATCGACGACCAATACCAGCAGCTCGTTGACCGACGGTGCCGTCGCTTGCGCTGAGGGCACTTTGCCCGGCGTCGAACTCATTGCCACCGGCAGCCACAACTCGGCACGGGTGCCGACCCCTTTGCGGCTCTTGAGCACCAGGCGCCCGCCCAACTGCTCGGCCAGGCCATGCACCATGGACAGCCCCAGCCCCGTGCCCTTGCCGACGCCCTTGGTGGTGAAAAACGGATCCACGGCCGAGGCCAGCGTCGCTTCATCCATGCCCTCGCCTTCGTCGGTGATCGACAGGCAGACATAGCGCCCCGGCAGCATCGACGCGTCCGGCCCCAATTCGTCGCCCTGGCGCTCCCGGGCCGCGATCTCGATCCGTCCACCCTGGGGCATGGCATCGCGGGCATTGGTCGCCAGGTTGAGGATTGCCAGTTCCAGTTGATTGACGTCGGCCAGTACCGGCGACAGCGGTTCGGTGAAGTGCGCCTGGATATCGATCGAAGGCCCCATGGAGCTTTGCAGCAAGCCGCTGATGCCCTGGACCAGCCTCGACAACTCGACCGATTCGGCGGCCAGTTTCTGCCGGCGGGCAAAGGCCAGCATCCGCTGGGTCAGGTAAACGCCGCGCTGGGCACCCTGGGTCGCGTTGTCGAGCAACTGGGCGAGCTTGGGGTCCGCCGGCAGGCGCTTGCGCACGATTTCCAGGTTGCCGAGGATCACCGTCAGCAGGTTATTGAAGTCGTGGGCGATGCCGCCGGTGAGCTGGCCGATGGCTTGCAGCTTCTGGGACTGGAACAGCGCTTCGCGGGCTTGTTCAAGGGCCAGTTTGGCCTGGGTAGCATCGGTGATGTCGCGGGTGATCTTGGCGAAACCCAACAAGGTGCCGGTGTCGCTGCGAATGGCATCGATGACCACATGGGCCATGAACCGCGTGCCGTCCTTGCGCACCCGCCAGCCCTCGCCTTCGAATCGGCCCTCGCGCACGGCGGTGTCCAGCGCCTGTTGCGGCAAGCCGGCGGCGCGGTCCTGTTCGGTGTAGAAGCGGGAAAAATGCTGACCGAGGATCTCGGACTCTTCATAGCCCTTCAAGCGCCGTGCACCGGAGTTCCAACTGGTGATGATGCCCGAGGGGTCGGTCATGTAGATGGCGTAGTCAACCACGGCGTCGATGAGCAGGCGAAAGCGCTGTTCTTCGTTGAAACGGGTGGTCTTGCGTTGATTCTCAAGCATGGTGGCCGACGCATCCGTGTGATTTTTTTTGCAGTATGGAACAAGTCCTCCAACAGGAGAACGCGGGCCGCCCAGTGGAGGCTGTCACGGATAGGTTGAAAGTATCGCCGCCATCGCGAGCAAGCTTTGCTCCCACAGGGATCCAAGGCGAATGCGAGTTCTCTGAACACCCGCAAAACCACTGTGGGAGCAAAGCTTGCTCGCGATGGGCTGCCAAGCAGCCTGCCTATTTTCAGGCTGATTCGAGTGTTTCCTGTCGGATCGACCACCACCGCGGCAGCAATCGCTGCACTTTCGTCTCGCCGAAGCGGTCGTCGATCAGCATCACCACGCCGCGATCCTGCTGGGTGCGGATGACTCTGCCTGCGGCCTGCACGACTTTTTGCAACCCCGGGTACAGGTAGGTGTAATCGTAGCCATCGCCGAAAATCGCGGCCATGCGCTGTTTCATCTGCTCGTTGACCGGGTTGAACTGCGCCAGCCCCAGCGTGGCGATGAACGCGCCGATCAACCGTGCGCCCGGCAAGTCGATCCCTTCGCCGAACGCACCGCCCAGCACCGCAAAACCAATGCCCTGGCTGTGTTCCGTGAATCGCTCGAGAAACGCCTGCCGAGGGGCTTCGCCCATGCCGCGTGATTGCGTCCAGATATCGATCTGCGGATGTCGCTCGCTAAACAGCGCGGCCACTTGCTGCAAGTAATCGAAGCTGCTGAAAAACGCCAGGTAGTTGCCCGGGCACTCGCTGAACTGGCGGGCCATCAACGCCACGATGGGTTCCAGGGAAGCCTGGCGATGGACAAACCGGGTGGAGATCCGGCTGACGATGCGCACATCCAGCTGTTCGGCCTGGAACGGCGACTCGACATCGATCCACACAGTGTCCGCCGGCGTGCCCAACAGGTCGGCGTAGTAATGCCGTGGACTCAACGTGGCGGAAAACAGCACGCTGGCGCGGGAAGCGGTGAACCTGGGTCGCAGGAAAGCGGCCGGTACCACGTTGCGCAGGCACAACGTGGACGCGCGGCGCTGGCGACCGTATTCACGTTTGTGGATGTCGAACAGGTAGTGCTCATCGAACGACTCCGCCACCCGGCCAAACTGCAAGGCGTCGAAGTAGAACGCCTGCAACTCGCCATCCAGGCCTTGGGGATGATCGTTGAGGTAATCGCCGATGGCCGTGGTGCACAGGGCCAATGCCTGAAGCAGTTTTTCCGGCGGTTTTTCATAGGCCTGATAGGCCGCGACCTGGGATTCATGCAGGGCCTTCCATTGACGATTGACCCGCCGCAAAGACTTCTTCAGCGGCTCGGGAGCGCTTTTTTGCAGCATCGCCAGGGACGCCTGATCGAGCGTCGCGCTGTACATCTGCCGGCCGCGCTCCACCAGATTGTGGGCTTCGTCCACCAGGGTCGCGACCCGCCAACCGTTGAACTGGGCCAGGCCAAAGAGCAAGGCACTGAAATCAAAGTAATAGTTGTAGTCCGCCACGACCACATCGGCCCACCGGGCCATTTCCTGGCTGAGGTAATACGAGCAGACCCCATGGGCCAGGGCAATGGCGCGCAACGCCGCTTGATCGAGCAGCGTCACTTGGCTCGCCGCCGCGCGGGCCTGGGGCAGACGATCATAGAAACCACGGGCCAACGGACAGGCGTCGCCATGGCAGGCTTTGTCCGGATGCTCACAGGCCTTGTCCCGGGCCACCATCTCCAGCACCCGCAACGGCATCGTCGGCGCGCTGTCGCTGATCACCCGGGCGGCATCCAGCGCCAACTGGCGCCCCGGGGTTTTCGCCGTGAGGAAGAACACCTTGTCCAACTGTTGGGGTGCCAGGGCCTTGAGCATCGGAAACAGCGTACCGACGGTCTTGCCGATGCCCGTCGGCGCCTGGGCCATCAGGCAGCGTCCGGTGCTGATGGCCTTGAACACTGACTCGGCCAGGTGCCGCTGTCCCGGGCGGAATCCGGCATGGGGAAATGCCAGCGCCCGGGCGCCGAGGTTACGCGCCTGGCGGTGGGACATTTCCTGTTCGGCCCAGGCCAGGAACAACGCACACTGTTCTTCGAAGAACAGCCGCAATTGCGCCGCTTCGAAGCCTTGCGTCAGGCAGGTTTCCTTTTCGCTGACAATGTCGAAATACACCAGCGTCACGTCGATGCGGGGCAACTGCAACTGCTGGCACATCAGCCAGCCGTAGATTTTTGCCTGGGCCCAATGCAACTGGCGGTGGTTGGCCGGTTGCTTGGAAAGGTCGCCCCGGTAGGTCTTCACCTCTTCCAGGCAGTTGCGGACCGGATCGTAGCCATCGGCCCGGCCTTTGACCTTCAACTGCTGGTAGCGGCCCTCCAGGCTCACTTCGGCCTGATACCCCTCACTGCGCCTCGACGCCACGGTGCGATGGCCGACGATGCCTTCCAGGGCCGAGGGAGACGGCGTGAAGCGCAGGTCGAGATCGCCCGTCTTGGCGGTGAACTCACACAGCGCCCGCACCGCAATGCTGTAGCCGGCAGCCTCGGTCATGCGCCCTGCTCCGCGCTCGTCTCGGCCCACTGCACGTAGCAGACGGCAACCGGCATCTGGTGTTCCTGGCAGAACTCCAGCCAGCGCAGTTGATTGTCTTGCAGGCGATCACCTGGCCCCTTCACCTCGATCATGCGGTAGGTCTTGTCTTGCGGCCAGAACTGGATCAGGTCCGGCATCCCGGCGCGATTGGCCTTGATATCCAGCAGCAGGCGCTCGAACCAGTGCCGCAGGTGCCGGGCTGGCAGGCATTCGAGGGCTTGCTCCAGCAGTTCCTCGGACAACGCGCCCCAAAACACGAACGGCGACTGCACGCCCCACTTTTCCCCGTAGCGGCGGGTGATGGTGGCCCGATAGCCGCCATCTTCCAGTTCCGCCAGGCATGCCGCGAACAGGTCAGCGCGCCGGGCATGGAAGTCCTCATGGAGCAGGTCCACCGGCCCGCGCTGGAACGGGTGGAAAAACGCCCCGGGCAAGGGCGCGAAAATCGCCGGCCAGCACAACAGGCCGAACAGTGAATTGACCAGGCTGTTCTCGACGTAATGCACGGGCGCCCGTTCGTCGTGCAGATGAGCCTGGACGTGGTACTCAACCGACAGGCTCGGATCGACGCGGCGCAAGTGCAGGTCCAACCGTTCCACGTCCCGGGCCATGGCGCGCCGCACGGCTGGTCCACCCAGCTTGCGCCGCAGCCGGGGCACGATCCGGAGCAACGCCTGGGTCTCGGCGGCACTTTGTGGCGATTGTGCCGCCATTTCACCCAATTCGAGGGCCAAGGCGTACTCACCCATGCGCTCCAGCACACGAATCATCCGCAGCCGTGCCCCCGGGTACGTGCAATCGCGATAGATACCCAGCGCCAGGGCGAAATCACCGATGCGCTCGCCGTGCTGGCCGATCTGGAACAGCAGTTTGCCCCGGCGCCGCTCCAGCCAGGGGTTGTCCAGGACCTGCCCGTTGACGTCGGCCACGACCTGCGCCGCCGGTTCCCCGGCTTCGAAACGCTGCTGGCAGGCATGCAGGAACAGGTAGGCATCGACGTCCTCGCGGCTGCGCAGGCCGCGGGACTGGTCGCTGAACTCAACGGATTCATAGGTAAAGATGCCCAGGTCTGCGAGGACGAACTCAGACCAGTCCTGGTAGAGGTTGCCGAAAAACATCAACCGCAAGCGGTCGCACAAATCCATGATCGTCAGGCTGTACAGGCGATCCTCTAGCTGCGGGCACCACACCTTGAACGGCTGTGGTTGGCTGAAGCTTTTCGCCAGGGCCTCGAGCCATTGGCTCTTCTTCGCCCGAGGCTGTTCGATCAAGTGGCCCAGGCACAGGAGGATTTCCTCCTTGAGCAGGACCTGGAACAGTTCCTCCACCCCCAAAGGCGCGTGCTCTTCGACCCACCCCAGGGCCAGCAACGGTTCGACGGCACGGGCAATCTCGCCGATTTCGCCATAGCGCAGCTTGCTATGGCGAAACCGCAAGCCCTTGCGCATGACCATCCGCACCAGCAAGCCCTGGGATGGCAGAGGCAGCGCGGCGAAATGCTCGACGAAGCGCTGCTCTTCGACGCTCAGCACGTCGGCATAACGCTGGGTCAACCAGGCGAGCACCTGCTGGAAATTGTTGAGATAGTAGAGAGGATCGTCGAGAGGATTGGCTGTCACAGAAGAAGCGCCAAGGATGTCGAAATACTGGTTATGCGTACAGATAACAGCTAGGACGGGGTCAGGCAACAGCAAAAGATGAACGGTCCCCTATATTTAAAGTGAAATCCTGCGGGCGGCGCTGAACTTTCCTACGGCAAGCGAGACCAATGGCGATTAACTAAGTGATGGCGCGGTCGAATCAGTTGGCCGGTGCCCTTTTGATTGAGAGGTTATGGTTATGAACATCAGGTTTCTCAGCCTGCCCCTGGTCGCTGCGACATTCCTGGCCCTGGCCGGGTGCGCCTCGCCGACCGTAGTGACCTTGCAGAACGGCACCCAGTATTTGACCAAGGACATCCCCAACACCCGCACCTCCGATGGCTTCTACGAATTCGAAGACATTTCCGGCAAGAAAGTCCGCGTTCGTGCCGACGATGTGGCGACCATTCGCAAGGAAGACTGAAGCAAGCAACGTAAGCCGCTCTGGGAGCCAAGTTCCCTCACCCCAGGGGTCTGTTCAAGGCTTGGATGTGGGGTGGCGGCAAGATTCATCGCGAGCAAGCTTTGCTCCCACAGCGGTTTGGGAGCTCACAGATCTGGTATTCACCTTGGATCCTGTGGGAGCAAAGCTTGCTCGCGATTGCGTCGGCCCAGACACTCTGAGCTAAGGTAGCTCCTTACGCCCACACACTTCCCTCAGGCAACCGCGAAACCAGCGATGCGCCGGGTCGGCGTCCATCCGTGGGTGCCACAGCATGGCGATCGTGAATTCAGGCACCGGAAACGGCAGTGCGAAGCTGTACATGCCCGCTCGCAAGCTGGCGGTGTAGCGTGCGGGAACGGTGGCGATCAGGTCGCTGGACCGGGCAAGCCCGAGTGCGGAGGAAAAGCCCGGCACGGTGGTGATGACCTCCCGGGACAGGTTCATCGACTCCATGGCCAAGTCAAACGGCCCCTGATCGAGACCGCGCATGGAAATGCCGATATGCCGGCCCGCCGCGTACCGGACCGCGCTCATCTCGCCCTCGCACAGCAAGTGCCCTGCGCGCACCACGCCGACGAAGCGGTCGACGAACAACGCCTGGGTCCGCAGCTCGGGGCTGGTGTCCTGGTCCACTACGGCTGTTTCCAGATCCACGGTGCCCTCCCGCAGTGCCGTGCTGTCCTTGTTGGTTTTCTCCACGAAACGCAGCCGCACGCCGGGCGCCTGCTCGTTGATCCGGGCAATCAGATCAATGGCGAAGTTTTCCACGAACCCCTCGCGGGTGCGCAAGGTGAAGGTTCGCTTCAGTCGCCCCAGGTCCGGCGCCTGCACAGGGCGCAGCACGGCCTGGACATCCTGCACCAGTTGGCTGACCTGCTCGCGCAACGCCATCGCCCGCGGCGTCGGTACCAATCCACGCCCTGCCCGCACCAGCAGCGGATCGCCGGTGGTTTCGCGTAAGCGCGCCAAGGCACGGCTCATGGCCGAGGGGCTGAGTCGCAGCCGTCGCGCGGCACCGGCCACGCTGCCTTCAGCCAGCAGTACATCAAGGGTGATGAGTAGGTTGAGATCGGGTGAGGACATGAGCATGGGCCTTATAGATGGCGTTACGTGCAGCTATAACCTGCAAATGCTGCGTCTTCCGCCATGTTAGCCCCAGGCGTAACGTTCTGACAGTTGCATTTTTCAGCGCTGCCAGAGCGCGAGGACGCCATGAAACCCACTCCTACACCACAAAACGCACCGACAACCCTGAACGCCCCCTGCGGGGCATTGGCCAGCCTGGCACTCTCGACCCTGCTGGCTTCGCTGGGCGCCAGCATCACCTCGGTGGGCCTGCCCGCGCTGGCCCAGGCGTTCGATGCTTCGTTCCAGCAGGTGCAATGGGTGGTGCTCGCTTATCTGCTGGCCATCACCACACTGATCGTCAGTGTCGGTCGGCTGGGCGACCTGTGGGGACGTCGCAAGCTGTTGCTGGCCGGCATCGCCCTATTCACGCTCGCCTCGGCCTTATGCGCAGGGGCACCCACGCTGGGATGGCTGGCGGCGGGCCGCGCCGTGCAAGGCGTCGGGGCGGCCGTGATGATGACGCTGACCCTGGCGCTGGTGGGCGAGACGGTCGCGAAAGAAAAAACCGGTAACGCCATGGGCCTGCTGGGCACATTATCGGCGGTCGGCACTGCCTTGGGCCCGTCCCTGGGGGGCGCGTTGGTCACCGGGTTCGGTTGGCCTGCGTTGTTCTTGATCAACATTCCGCTCGGGCTGCTGACTTTACTGCTGGCCTGGCGCGCGCTGCCCAAGGGCCCCGCGCCGACGGTGGTCCAAGGCTCGCGCTTCGACATCACCGGCACGTTGCTGCTGGCCGGCACGCTGGCCGCTTATGCCCTGGCCATGACCCTGGGACACGGAGCATTCGGCTGGCCGCAAATCGCCTTGCTGCTGGGCGCGATCCTGGGAGCCGGGTTGTTCGTCCTCGCTCAGGGTCGGGTGGCGTCGCCGTTGATTGCGCTGGCGGTGTTCAATAATCGGTCGCTGGTGTCGGGCCTGATCACCAGCGCGATGGTGGCAACAGTGATGATGGCGACGTTACTGGTCGGTCCATTCTATTTGTCCATTACCCTCGGACTGCCCGCAGCACTCGTCGGCCTGACGCTGGCGACGGGCCCAGGCGTCGCGGCGCTGGCCGCAATGCCCGCCGGACGCCTGGCGGATCGGTTCGGCCAGGAGCGGATGCGCGTCGTCGGGCTGGCGATCATGGTTGCTGGCAGCCTGATGCTGTCGCTGCTGTCGCCGGCACTGGGCTTGGGCGGTTACATCACGGCGATCGTGACCACCACTCTGGGCTACGTGCTCTTCCAGACGGCCAATAACACCGCGGTCATGATCAACGTCGTGCCCCATCAGCGAGGCGTCATTGCCGGGCTGCTCAATCTGTCGCGCAATCTTGGCCTCTTTACCGGCGCCGCCCTGCTGGGTGCGGTGTTCGCTGCCGCCGTGGCGACGAAAGACATCTCCCGTGCCACGCCCGAGGCCGTTGCCAATGGCCTGCAAGTGACCTTCATCGTGGCCCTGGCGCTGCTGTTTCTCGCCCTGTTGGTGGCCTTCACATGCCGTGAACCGGCGTCACGGGTCGACCCGCAGGACACTGCCCTCGAAAGATGATGGCCCTTAACCAGCAGTGCCTAAGTCGTGATGCAGATCAAAAAAAGTGAACCAATCGCCAAACGGCCTGAAAAAAGCCATATGACTTTCATTTTCAGGTGCTATTTTTAGTTCTCACTGGTAGAGCCATGAAGGCTCTTCCTTCCTGATATGAGCAAATGGAAGCGCTTGATGATGAAGGCGGGCAACAGATGAATAGAGGATCTTTCAGCAAGGTTACGTTTCCCAACGCCTGCCAGTTGATGCGCTGGCATTTTCATCCCATGGGGTTTGAGGCGAGCATGGACGCGCCGGGCAGCATGGTCGCCCGACTGTTCGACCGTGCCAGCGGTGAAACCATGATCGCGATCGCCGGCATCCCCTGCGCGACCGTGATGAACGCCCCTGACGTTGAGCGAATCATCGAAGCAGTGGAAGCCGAGCTGGAAGCTTTTGTACCGCCGGTGGGTTTGCGACGATTTGCTTCCTGATGAAAAAGCCCACATCCGTGGGCTTTTTTGTGCGCGCTGGCTTTTACCCGCCCACAGTCTTGCCATGGCGGGACTGGCGGTGGTCGGCAAAGAACACCTGGCCCGTGCCGATACGGTCCGAGGCCTTGGGCCCATTGGCAGATTGGGCGTCCTGGCCGTCGACATACCAATAGCAATGTTGCACGGCGCGGGTGATGCCCACGTAGGCCAGGCGCAGGATCTCGTCCTTTTGGGCCGTATCGTAGGGATCCATGTCACGTTCCTGCCCCAACCCGGCCATTCGATAGACCTGGTTCTTGTAGGGTGACCGGGTCAGGTGCTGACAATCGCCCAGCAAGAACACCGCATCGGCCTGGAGTCCCTTGGCACTGTGATAGGTCATCTGTCGCAGGCGCCGCGCCTCGTACGGCAAGCTAGAATCTACATTAACTTTTGACTGAATAAGCTTTTCTATCAATAATTTATCAGAGCTTCTTCGATACAACATCAAGACTGAATCGCCCTGGCGATAATGCTCCTCCAACCGTCGCGCTAACCCTTCGTCGTCCCGATCCAGCACGTGGACCGGGCTGGGTTGGCGAGGCGCGCCCGCGGCCTTGGCTTTTTTCCCTGGAATAGCCGCAGCCGTACGGACCACGTGTTCAGCCGCGTCGATGATGTACTGGTGGCTGCGGTAGTTGTCCGTGAGCATCACCCGAGTCGTCGATGGCGATGGGAATTGTTGGTTGAACCCCATGAAAAAGCTAGGCGAACTGCCACGCCAGCCATAGATCGATTGCCAATCGTCTCCCACGCAGAGCAAGGACGAGCGCTGCGCGCCACGCCCCACATGCAACGCCGGCCCGCGCCGACGCACTTCCTGCAGGCTCGCGCGCAACCAGGAAACGATCTGCGGCGAAACGTCCTGGAATTCGTCGATCATCAAGTGCGACATGGGTCTGAGGAGCGCATCGCCCAGCAATTTGAAGTTTTCCGGCGAATGCTCGCTGAACAGCGCGAACATGCGGTTGTAGGTCATGATCGGTGGCGACTGATCGAGCAGATGGTCTTCGAATGCCCGCCAATAACGGCTAAGGGCTTCGAAGAAATACCGATCGGGGTCACTTTGGGCGAAGGACATCTGCCCGACGGCCTGCGGCACATCCAGGCCAAGGTTCTCGATAAAGCCGGCGGCCAGCACAAAGCAGTCGAGCAAAGGCGCCGACGCCAGTTCACCTTGAACCTTGTAGTCGAACCCGGGCCCGGCACTGGCGTCTCCGGCCAGGGAGGCCAAGACGCGCTTCGACGACTCATAACTATCCAGCCATATCAATGGCTTACGGCAGAAAGCTTGAAACAACGTGCGCTTTACCGCCCATTCCGCACGGATGCTCAGTTTGGCGCCGGAGCGACTGAGCCGGCCATCTTCCTCGGGATCGAAGCCCAGCATGACCCAGGCGTCCAACGCCGCAATATAACCATGGCAATGGAACGTCGAACCGTTGATTTCGAACCGCTGGCGCCTTGGCTCGATGCCTTTGATTGGCCAGGCGCCAGCGCGACGCCAGAGGCCTTCGATGCTGTCGCACAACTCCTCGTCGCGCTGGGCAGCCAGTTCGGTCACAGCCACGCGCTTTTGCACATCCGGATGATCGCGCTCCAGTTCCTTGAGTTGCAGTGCGTGGCGGGATAATAGCTGGATCAGCTCACAAAACCGCTCATCGCGCTGGTAAAGCACGCGATAGCAGGCATTGAGTTGCTGGCGCTGGGCATCGTTGATCCGCAAATCGAAAGGGCTGCTGTCGAGCTCCGCATCGCCAGGCCCTGTGCGATGGCTCAGGGTTTCAAATGCCTGGAGCCGCTCCAGGCCGGGCAGGCTGCGCACCATCGGCAAGAGGCGCGAATGAAAGGTTCGCACCAGGTCACGCGCTTGCTGGAGGCTGAGGGTGTGCCCCCACAGAGCAAACACCTCGATCAGCTTGAGGATGAAGTCTTTGCGTGACTCCCGGGTAAATGTCACCACGGTCATCGAGTCCAGCTCGAACCCCAGGTAATGAACCAGCAACACGATACGCAGCACCAGCGTGGTGGATTTGCCCGCTCCCGCACCGGCGACCACCGAGGTAGAAGGCGTGTCGCTGAGGATCATCTTCCATTGCGCAGCACTGGGCTGTGCAGACGGCGGCAGCAGGCGCGCGACATCAGTCTTCACACGCTTCTTCAACTCCGCCGTCAACGGCAGGCGCCAGTCATCGAACAACAAGTCGTCGACTTGGGGGGCCGGATGTTCGGTACTGCGCGAGTCACGAATCAACAGGACCTGACGCCCCTCTTCCAGCCCTTCGGCCTTGCCTTCCTTATAGCCGTAGTCGAAGCCTGCGGTATGCCCGCTGCGAAAACCATCGGCCTGACCGTGCAGCCAGGACGCCCGGTGCTGGGCGCGCAGGCGCGTCAGGCCATGGCCGAAGAATCGGGCAGCCAGGCGCTTGAGCAGCGACATATGGGCCAGGGGTAAAAGCTCGGGGGGTAGATCGGGAGTGGGTGACGACACGCTGGGACTCCGGGGCTTTGAATCATCCCGGCTATGGTGTCTAAATTTGCCTTCGGGTTCCACCCAAAAGCTTTTAAGTCATGGATTTAGGCGATGAAGTGAATGTGTTGTCGCAGAAATGCAACCTGGCCGCCAGCCATGGCGAGGGACCGGTCCCTCGCCATGGCGACAGTCATTTGCCGCTGATGGCCGCGTCCACCAGTGCCTGGGCCTCACCCACCAGTTGCTTGAGGTGGTCATCGCCGATGAAGCTCTCGGCGTAGATCTTGTAGATGTCCTCGGTGCCCGATGGACGCGCCGCGAACCAGCCGTTCTCGGTCATGACCTTCAAGCCGCCAATGGCCTGGTCGTTTCCAGGCGCATGGCTGAGGATGCCCTGGATCTTTTCCCCAGCCAGTTCGGTGGACGCAACCTGATCCGGCGACAATTTGCTCAACAGCGCCTTCTGCTGCGGGCTGGCCTTGGCATCGACGCGTACCGAGAACGGCTCGCCCAGTTCGTCGGTCAGGGCGCGGTAAGCCTGGCTTGGATCGCGACCGCTGCGAGCGGTCATTTCAGCCGCCAGCAATGCCGGGATCAGGCCATCCTTGTCGGTGCTCCAGACGCTGCCGTCCTTGCGCAGGAACGAAGCACCCGCACTCTCTTCGCCGCCAAAGCCCAGGGAGCCGTCGAACAGGCCGTCGGCAAACCACTTGAAGCCCACCGGTACCTCGTAGAGGCGACGGCCGAGGCGACGGGTCACTCGATCGATCAGGCCGCTACTGACCACGGTCTTGCCCACGGCAGCATCGGCGCGCCATTGCGGACGGTTCTGGAACAGGTAATCGATGGACACCGCCAGATAGTTGTTCGGCGCCAGCAAGCCGCCGGACGGCGTCACGATGCCATGACGATCATGGTCCGGGTCGCAGGCGAAGGCCACGTCGAAACGCTCCTTCAAGCCGATCAGCCCTTGCATGGCGTGGCTGGACGACGGGTCCATGCGGATCTGCCCGTCCCAGTCGACGGTCATGAAGCGAAAGGTCGAATCCACCTCGGTGTTGACCACGTCCAGGTCCAGGCGGTAATGCTCGGCAATGGCGGGCCAGTAGCGCACGCCCGCACCGCCCAACGGGTCGACGCCCAGGCGCAGGCCGGCATTGCGGATAGCGTCGAAGTCGATGACGTTGATCAGGTCCGCCACGTAGGTGTTGACGTAGTCATGGCGGTGGGTGGTGTCCGCCTTCAATGCCTGTTCGTAGCTGATGCGCTTGACGCCCGCCAACTGGTTGGCCAGCAGCTCGTTGGCCTTGGCTTCGATCCACTTGGTGATATGGGTGTCGGCCGGGCCACCGTTGGTGGGGTTGTATTTGTAGCCACCGCTTTGCGGCGGGTTGTGGGACGGGGTGATGACGATGCCGTCCGCCAGGCCGCTGGTACGACCCCGGTTGTAGCAGAGGATGGCATGGGAAACCGCTGGCGTCGGCGTGTATTCATCGCCTTCGGCGATCATCACGGTCACGCCATTGGCGGCGAAGACCTCCAGCGCGCTGGCACCGGCCGGCGTCGACAATGCATGGGTATCAATCCCCACGAACAGCGGTCCGGTAATGCCCTGGGCTTCGCGGTACAGGCAGATCGCCTGACTGATGGCCAGCACGTGCCACTCGTTGAACCCCAGGTCGAAGGAACTGCCCCGGTGGCCCGAGGTGCCGAATGCGACACGTTGAGTCGCCACCGAAGCATCGGGCCGGCCGGTGTAATAGGCCGTCACCAGTCGCGGGATATCGATCAACAACGCTGCCGGTGCCGGCTTGCCCGCAAATGGACTGACTGTCATGCAAAACCTCTGGATGGAGTGGCTCGGGAAATGGGATGCAGTTTACTGACAGTTCGACCGTGACGCGATGGGTTCGATCCATGAGCCCCATCACGACGGTTCGAGCCGCAAGGCATCACCCAGCGTGCAGAGTGCCGCCTCCAGGTCGTCGGCGCTCGCCGAGGCATGGGTTAGACGCAAGTGCTGCATGTACAACCCCTGGAGGCTGAACAATTCCCCCGGCGCGACGGCAATGCGCTGGGCCAGCAGGCGATGGAAGACCCGGCGCAGGTCGACCCGGCGCGATGAGCGCATCCAGATCGTCGCGCCGCCCTGGGGCTCGACCCATCGGAGGCTGTCTCCCAGCCGCTCCTGCAGCAATTGGGTGGTCGACACCGCGCTTTCCCGCAGCAAACGCCGCAACACCAGCAAGTGCTGGTCGATCCGCCCGTTGCCGTAAAGGCGAGCAATGGCTTTCTGGCGAATTGGCGAGAGACGGAACGCACGCAGCAGGAAATGTCGCTGCAGATGCAAGGTCAACTGGCGCGACAGGACGTAACCGTACGGCGCTTCAGGGCCGATGGTCTTGTCCAGCGAGGAATAGACGATCAACCGATCCGGATCGAGCAGGTCCCTGAACGGCGTAACCCCTGTCGCGAAGGCCAAGTCCGTGTAGCTGTCGTTCTCCAATACCCGGGTGCCGTATCGATCCAACAGTTGCGCGACGGCACGGCGGTTGTCTTCGGGGACGACAGTCCCCCTTGGCATGTTCAGCACCGAGGACAGCAGTACCAGGCGGACCGCTTCGCTCTGCAGCAGTCGTTCCAGTTGCCCGGTGTCGATCCCGCCATCCGCCAGCAGTGGCAACTCGATGACCCGGACATCGGCCACCTGCAACAGGCGCAAGACCGACCAGTCGCAGGGCGATTCGATCAGTACCACCGCGTCCTTGAGCCCCAGCACGGCGATCAGGATCTCCAGCACGCCGCGCAGGTCGGCCCCGACATAGACGTCATCGGCGTTCCAGCAGCGGGCCGGCGAACAGGTGTAACGCGCCGCCAGGGCCGCGCGCAGTTCCAGCTCCCCCCAGGGTTGCAAGGGCGTCTGCGCAGGGCGCGGATACTGGCGCAGCAGCTCACGCTCCAGCAGCAACAGCGGGCTGTCCAAGGGCTGGATCGACGCCGGCTCATCGGCACTGAGCACCCGCATGCCAGGGCGCCGCGCACTGACATACAAGGTTTCGAGCAAATCGTCGCCGCCATCCAGGGGCGCAACGCTGGGCACCGGCAGCGCGTAGTAGCCGGACTTGGCAACCGAGTACACCCGCCCTTCCTTTTCCAGCAACGAGTAGGCGTACTGGATGGTGGAAATCGACACACTCAACCGTTCGGCCAGTTGCCGCAACGATGGCAGGCGCACCCGGGCATCGGCCCCCAGCTCGTTGATCAGGGTTGTCAGGTAACGATAGACCGCCTGATAGGCGAAGGGAGTCCCGCGACCGTCTTTCATGGCGCCAGGCCACGGTGCACAACGGTCAGGTATGGGCTAGGCAAATCCGTCAAGCCACGCTCCTCAATGCCTGGCCGAACGTTCACGCAGGCTATCGGCGCCCTGCCCGGTTTCCACGGCTGACTCATCCTCGGCGGGCTGCGGATCGGCTCCCGCCGCGACCTCCTGTTCCGGACGCGCAGCACTGGCCTGGTACATGTTGCTCAGCGTCTCGACGGCTAGGCCACTGACCTCGACCATCCATTGCGCCACCTGATCGGCGACGGCGGCGCCTTGCAGGGCCTTGTGCAGGTCGGGCATCGCCACCAGCATGCCGGGATGACAGCAACGCAGGAAATGCTCCAGGCGCGCGCCTTGCTCGACGAAGGGAGAGAACAACATGCAGACCAATTGCGTTTCGTTGAGGCCCAAGGTCTTCTGCGCCTCGATGGCCGCCCGGGCGCGGTGCTCGGGGATCGAGGACTGTGAGCCATACAAAGCCCGGGCCTGCTGGCAGGCATGTTCCGACAATTGCTTGCGATGGATGACCATGATGGCCCGCTGCACGTAGTCCCCATACCCTGCCTCATAACTGCGCCCTTGCAGGTACCAGGCTTGCAGGCCATGCAGGTGGGCCAGCAACAGCGGGTTGACGTACTCGTTCTCCGGTGCCGATGGAATCAGGTTTTCGGCCTGTATCCCCAGAAACTCGTTGAATAGTGGCCAGTTGGTGCCTTCCGAGCGGTCGACCATCAAGTCGTCGATGCCAATATGCCCCACCCGACGGCGGGCTTCGAAACTACCCTCGGGCTTCCACGTTCCCAGTTGCGAGCCATACATGTGCCGGTAGAGGTCAGCGCCCAGGTTATCAAGATGGGCGAAAAGCGTCTCGAAGCCACTCGGGGCATCGCTGGCCAGGCCGAGCTTGCGGGCCGCCCGTTGAAGGCCGGACATGAATTGTTTTTGCTGGCGCGGCTTATCGTTGCTGACCAGCGAATCCACCCCCGCCCCCCAACGGGCCATGTGTCGGTAGAACTCCGCCATCGTCAGGTAGCCATCATCGCCAACCTCCAGCAGGCTGTCCCCGCGACGAAGGTGACCCAGGAGCAGCATATCCATGCGATTGGCCTCGAGCCCCGCCGCCGACAACGGCTGGCGGTGATTGAACGGCACAATCTCGCGGTTATCCGACATCAGCAGTTCCACCCGCGGATCGTCGTAGACGAACAACGCGTTGTAGCAACGATGGATGTTTTCCAAGGTGGCCTGGGTCGTCTCGCTCAAGCGCGGCGTAGCAACACGCAAGGTGAACGTCACCGGGTGCCGGCCGGCGATGCTCAACTGCGCGGCCCGCAAGGCGGTCAGTACGTAGAAGCCATCGCGCCCGCCGTTCTGGACCGTCAGCACACGATAATCGCCAATCCGTTCGATGCCTCCGGCGGCGATAATCAGACGTTGGATCAAAAGCTGCAACGCGGTACGTTCCGCCCTGGAATAAAAACCGGACAGCCGTTGCAACACCTGTTGATATACGTGAGTCATTGCCTGCTCATGAATTGCACTCATAGCCATTTACCTGGAAATTCATATATCGGCGTCGCACCCGCGTCAATGCTGTGCGACGTATCGGTCTAGAGGGGAAGTTCTAGTACTGCAGAGAGTATTGGCAATACTTTCAAACTTTGCTCGCTGTAATTATTTGACACATCTGCCGGAGCATTGGCCTACCTTCCCGCCCTTCTGGCCCGAAAGCCGCGCAATCATTGGGCCTCGCTGATTCCATGGAGCGTCCTAGGAGAATTCTTACAGCGTCCCACAGACAATTAGCACGAGAGATAAAGAACCTGCCGAACTTCAGTTGTCGTCCTGCCCTACTGTTTTTCCCATACAGTCGATAGATAGGCACATACCAAGTAGCTTTCGATGCATCTTGAATTCGCCCTGAAGGACAGCGACCTTCGAAAAAGTTATACCGCGCCACGATTTCTTCCTTGAGATGGAAATCAGCGTTCAATTATCAGGACTTAAATATTGATTAGAAGATACAGATTGAAGGAAAAAACCAGTTCAGATGCGAACAGGCAAACACGCCGGATCTTGAGCGAACGCTACCGGTAGTGAGCCACGTACCGTGTCATCAGGGAGGAAAAACCGGGGAGACAACGAAGATGGCCAATCAGGCCGGAGGCGGCGCAAGAGCCGAAGAGGATGACTCTTGCGCAAGACAGAAGGTATCAGGCGGGATCGACGACCTGAAGGGCAACACGCTCACGGCATGGACATTCGTCCATGTACCGGTGTGCCTCGACGAACTCGGAGAACGGGAAGACCCGGGTCTTGAGTGGCAGCAGCACGCGGTCGGCGGTCAATTGATTGATGTCGCGCAATGCGCGTTGCAACGCCACCGTGTCCTGGAGGATACCCAGCTCCGGCTTGCCGGTGAAATTACCGATGCAGTGCACGAAGAACTGAATGTTCTTCTGGAACGCCGCGCACGCCGGGAATGGTGTCTGGTTGCCACCCTGAAGACCGTACAACACCAGGCTGCCACGCGGAGCCAGCACATCGCCAAGCAGCGACATCTGCGGGCCGCCAAGACCATCGAAGACCACGTCGACGCCACGGTTGTCGGTGAATTTGTTGATTTGCATGAGCAGGTCCTGCTCTTCGGTGACGATGACTTTCTCGGCGCCCAGGGACAACAGGTAGTCACGCTCGTCAGCCGTCTTGGTCGCCGCGATCACCCGCACACCCAAGGCCTTGCCCAATTGCACGAAGGATGGCCCTGCACAGTGGCTGGCGTCGGTGACCAAGGCGAATTGTCCCGGCTTGACCCGTGCCAGGTCGACGTAACCGAAATACGCGATCAGCAGCGGCGTGTAGTGCACGGCGGCTTCGATCGGGTTGAGCACGTCGGGATAGCGGGTCAACGCCGTGCGCGGCAGCACGATGACTTCGCCATACACCGGGTAATCGTTCGGGCTTTCGGCAGGAAAGCTTGCGACTTTGTCCCCTACGGCCAGGTCCTCGACACCGTCGCCGACGGCAGTGACCACGCCGGCCATTTCATGGCCCAGGCCCGACGGCAGGCGCGCCTGGGACGACGCCAGGTTCTGGCGCCACAGGGTATCGTACCAACTGATGCTGATCGCTTCAACACGGACCTGCACTTCTCCTGGCGCAGGAAGAGCCGTCGCATGCTCTTCGCATTTGAGCACCTCGGCACCGCCAAACTTGTGAAAACGGATCGTGCGGGACATCGCAAACCTCGTCAAAGTAACCTCTAATGCCCCGAACTCTATCCGGGCTTTGTACCCAAGACCATCAGTGGCTATTAATAGTCGACATGCCTGTCATTGATTCCGCAGTAAGAAATCGATCCCGTCCTGTAGGAACAATCTTAAGAAAACTCAATTAGCCGGTGCAGAGTACCAGCCTTTCCCCGTAAGATTCATGCCGGCCATTGTTCCCATATGGCCGCTCACGTCAAGTTTGCCGAATCTGCCAGGACCCCAGATGAATCGTAATGACCTGAGACGTGTCGACCTGAACCTGTTGATCGTGTTCGAAACCTTGATGCATGAGCGCAGTGTGACCCGCGCGGCCGAGAAGCTGTTTCTCGGCCAGCCTGCCATCAGCGCGGCATTGTCGCGCCTGCGCAGCCTGTTCGATGATCCGCTGTTCGTGCGCACCGGCCGCAGCATGGAGCCGTCGGCCCGGGCAGTGGAGATCTTTGCCCTGCTCTCACCCGCCCTGGACTCGATTTCCACGGCGGTCAGCCGCGCGGCCGAATTCGACCCGGCCACCAGCACCTCGGTGTTTCGCATCGGCCTGTCGGACGACGCCGAGTTCGCCCTACTGCCGATGCTGCTCAAACGCCTGCGCGCCGAAGCGCCCGGCATCGTACTGGTGGTGCGCCGGGTCAACTACATCCTGATGCCAAGCCTGCTGGCCTCGGGTGAAATCTCCATCGGCGTCAGCTACACCGACGACCTGCCAGCCAACGCCAAGCGCAAGGTCCTGCGCCGCAGCTCGCCGAAAGTGCTGCGGGCCGACACCGCGCCGGGACGACTGACCCTGGACGAATTCTGCGCCCGCCCCCATGCCCTGGTGTCCTTCGCGGGCGACTTGAGTGGTTTTATCGACGAAGAATTGGCCAAGCTCGACCGCAAGCGCCATGTGGTCCTGGCCGTGCCGCAGTTCAATGGCTTGAGCACGCTGCTGACGGGCACCGACATCATCGCCACCGTGCCCGACTACACCGCCGACGCCCTCACTGCCGCCGGCGGCGTCCGCGCCGAAGACCCGCCCATCCCGGTGCGTAGCTTTGAATTGCATATGGCCTGGCGCGGGTCGCAGGATAACGATCCGGGGGAGCGTTGGCTGCGTTCGCGGATTCAGATGTTCTTCGGGGATCCTGATAGCCTCTAACGCCGGCAATGTCGACGGCTTCTGCATCGTTCTTTGATGCCCGAAACTATGGCTTCGCCAAGCTAGGTGTGAAGCTCGATCCCGGACACTCCCCTATTCCTGTCGAGTTGGTGACCGACCAGAAAGCGCCCAACCCAAGGTCGGGCGCATCGGATTCAGCGAACCGGAGCGGCGTACTGAATGCCGCCGTGGTTCCACAACCCGTTCAGCCCACGCTTTATTTTCAGATCGCTGCCTTCACCCAGGTTACGGTCGAATACCTCACCGTAGTTGCCGACTTGAGCAACGATTTGCGTAACCCAGTCGTTGGGCAAATTCAGATCCTTGCCCAAGCTGCCCTCGCTGCCCAGTAACCGAGCGATGTCCGGGTTTGCCGTGCTTTTCTTCAGTTCGCCCACGTTCTTGGAGGTCACACCCAGCTCCTCTGCATTGAGCATGGCGTTGAGCGTCCAGCGGACCGCGGCAAACCATTCTTCATCGCCCCGACGTACTGCGGGTGTCAGAGGCTCTTTGGAAATGACTTCGGGAAGAACGGAGTAATCATTCGGCGTCGCAAGCTTCAGTCGTTGCCCATAAAGTTGGGACTGGTCGCTGGTCAGGACATCGCAGCGCCCGGACTCCAGAGCCTTGAAGCTTTCGTCCGAGGTATCGAAGGTGATGGGGGTGTACGTCATCTTGTTTGCACGGAAATAATCGGCAAGGTTCAGTTCGGTCACCGTGCCTGCCTGGATACAGAATGTGGCCCCGTTCAACTCCTTGGCACTTTTTACAGCCAGTTTGTTGTTTACCAGAAAGCCCTGGCCGTCGTAGTAGGCAACGCCCGTGAACAGGATCCCCATGGAGCCGTCACGCGAGGAAGTCCAGGTGGTACTGCGCGACAGCAAGTCGACTTCACCTGACTGCAAGGCAGTGAAACGCTCCTTGGCTGTCAGCTGCGAATATTTGACCTTCTTGGCATCGCCGAAGACCGCGGCAGCCACCGCCCTGCATACATCAACGTCGAAACCTACGAAGGTGCCCTTGGCGTCAACGTTGGAGAAGCCGGGAAGCCCATCGCTGACTCCGCACTGCACGAAACCCTTTTTCTTGATCGTTTCCAGTGTCACACCCGCATGGGCATTGAGTGATACCAATGAGGCCAGTGTGATTGCGAAGATGGCGCAGCCGGACTTAAACAGCTTGTGTTCTTGTCTCATTTGAATGCTCTCTCTTACGGCTTATTTGGCTAAATCCAGGCCGCACGATACCCACGCATCGAGTACGGATGGTTTTTTTGAACAACAAGTTGGAGGGCAGAAGAAGCAGGATCGGACGCCGTCACGGCTCCCGGTAAACGCAGTAAGCACTGGTTGAAAGTGGCATCGTTGGCCCTCTTCTTATTTTCAGAATGCCCCACTGTGAAGGAGCAGAAATCCCAAGACTTCAGAGTTCCGGTTACTCCCTGTCATGAGAGACGACAGGGCCGGACTCCCGATTCCTTTCCCGACTTAACGTAATCCCGGGGCTTATTCAGAAAAAGCGACTATTTTTTCAACATAGCATTAGCTTTGCTTACGAATTGAAGGGCAGAGGCAAGTCGACTAGGTTTTGTACGAAAAGTCTTGAGACGAAGGTCTGGTAAGGCGAAAACAGCCGAGGAACGCCCGGGGTCGCGCTCGACTGTACTGGAGTACATGAGCATTCCGAGGCTGTTTTCAACGCAGCATGAACGAGTATCAAGGCTTTTCGTACAAAGCCTAGCGAAAGTCGGCAGCCTGCTCATAGATGCGTTGAATGAACGCTTGTAAGGCGGGGCTCTTCTTTTCACCTTTGCGAAAGGCCACCGAAATCCGTCGGCGAATCTCAGGCACCAAGCGGCAAACACGGGCGTCTTTCAACTCGAAGCTGGCTCGCAACTCGGGGAAGATTGCGATTGCACAGCCATCACGGATCAAGGCGATGGCGACCTCAAAGCCTTTGCATCGCGCGACGATGTTGGGGGTGTAGCCTGCGTTCTGACAGGCTGAGGTGAGCAGGTTCGTGTAGGTGCCCGAAGCGGTATCGATGACCCACCGCTCCTCGCTCAGGTCCGCCAACCTGACCTCCTCCCGGTGAGCAATGTGATGATCTGGAGACATCATCACATTGAAGACGTCTTCAATCAGGGGAATGATCTCGATTCCTGGGTCCAACAAACTGTGGGGGACGTTCAGGTCATCAATGAGGGCGACATCGGTCTGCCAACTGCGCAGCGCATTGATTCCCTCTTCAGGTTCCATTTCGTCAAACTGCACAGATAGCCGAGGATACGTTTCCCGCAACGCGCGAATGGTTTTCGGGATGAGCGCCGCGGCCACGGAGGGGAACGCAGCGACACGAAGCTCGCCAGCGACGACCTCCTTAAGCTCGGCCATATCGGCCCTGGCGGATTCCAACTCTGAAAAAATACGGTTCGCCCGCTCGACCAGCATCCGACCTGCAATGGTCAGATTGACGCCCCGCCCTCTCCTTTCCACAAGATCGATTCCGACCTCTTCCTCCAGGAGCGCTATCTGCTGCGATACCGCAGAGGGCGATACGTGAAGCGCATCGGCAACGGCCGCCATGGTTTTACGAATAGACAGCTCTCTGAGCGCACGCAACCTGCCAATGTCCATGGGGCCTCCTGACTATTCGCAAGCAACCAAATAATTACTTTAGCTAATGTAATATTGAAATATTATTCGCTTTTTCTAAATTTGGACAAGGGCTAGGTTATGAAAAACAAAGACGGGAGCCCCCACCATGACCAAAGCCTACTTCAATGATCACCTGGAAAAACGCGATCCGTTGATCTTCAACGCCCTTGAGGGCGAGAAGAAACGCCAACAGGGACAGATCGAACTGATCGCTTCCGAAAACTCTGTCAGCCTCGCGAGCCTGGATGCCATCGGCTCGGTAATCACCAACAAAACAGTAGAAGGTTATCCAGGCAAACGCTTCCATGGCGGCGCGGATTTCGCCGACATCGTCGAGCAGGCGGCAATTGATCGCGCCAAGGAACTGTTTGGCTGTGAATTCGCCAATGTTCAGCCCCATTCGGGTACTCAAGCAAACCAGGCGGTGTTCTTTTCGCTGCTACAGCCCGGCGATGTCGTGCTAAGCCTGGACCTGGCCGCGGGCGGTCACCTGAGCCACGGCGCCAAACCCAACCAATCGGGCCGCTGGTTCACCATCGTGTCTTACGGTGTGGATCGTGAAACCGGTCGGATCGATTACGACAACGTCGAGACGCTGGCCCAGGAGCACAAGCCGAAACTGATCATCTCGGGTGGATCGTCCTACCCTCGCGAAATCGACTTTGCCCGGATGCGTAAAATCGCCGATGCAGTCGGCGCCACCTACCTGGTGGACATGGCTCACTTCGCCGGACTGGTGGCTGCGGGTGTTCACCCGACGCCACTGCCTCATGCCGATATCGTGACCTGCACCACCACCAAAACCCTGCGCGGCGCTCGCGGTGGCTTGATTCTCACCAACCGTGAGGACCTGTTCAAGAAGCTCCAGCCGGCGGTGTTCCCTGGTGTGCAAGGCAGCGCCCACCTCGCGACTATTGCCGGCAAGGCCGTGTGCCTTGGCGAAGCACTGACGGATGAATTCAAGGTTTACGGGGCCAATGTGAAGGCCAACGCCCAACTGCTCGCACAAGTGTTGCAAAAGCGCGGCGTTCGTATAGTCAGCGGCGGCACCGATACCCACGTCGTCCTGGTTGATGTGTCCTCCAAAGGGCTGACCGGCCAGCAAGCACAGGACGCGCTGTCCACCATCAATGTGACGTCGAACAAGAACCCGATTCCATTCGACAGCCCCAAGCCATCCGAGTGGAAGGGCCTGCGCCTTGGCTCCTCGGCAGGTACCACCCGTGGTTTTGGAGCAGCGGAATTCGACGTGATCGGCAACCTGATCGCAGACATCTTCGACGTTCAGAACGCTGGCGAAGCGACTCGCACACGCGTAATCGACCGCTGCAAAGCGGTTGTTGCCGATCTGTGCGCCAAGTTCCCCATTTACGCCTGATGAGCCGTCGGTAGCGCAAGGAGCTGCCGACGCTGCCTCATCTACTGACCAGGAACCAACAAGATGAGCGTTTTTCTTCCTGATGATCCAGCGCGCGACGATGTCCTGGCCGGCCGGCCGGCGTTGTGGCTGAACCCCGGGCTCACCGCCAATGGCGCTCACGTCGCCGATCTGCCGGTAAAGCCTGTGCAAGTGGGTGAAGCCGAAGAAAACTGGCTGGCTTTGGCACCCTTGCTCAAGACTTGCTTCCCCGAACTGGTGGCATCGAAGGGAAGAATCGAGTCCGAGCTGATCGAGGCGAACAACCTGCGAAAAGCGTTGGGCTATGAAGGCGCCGAGTTTGGTCGTCTCTTCGTCAAAGCCGATAACAACCTGCCCGTAGCCGGCTCGATCAAGGCCCGTGGTGGTGTGTATGAAGTGTTCATGCATGCCAGGAAAATGGCCGAAGAACACGGCATCTTCTCGGCAGGCGATGACGTCAACCTCCTGACTGGCAAGGCCGCGCGTGCACTGTTCTGCCAACACACGATCGCCGTCGGCAGTACCGGCAACCTCGGTCTCAGCGTGGGTATTGCCGCACGCGCATTAGGTTTTCGCGCGGTGGTGCACATGTCGTCGGACGCCAAGCAATGGAAAGTGGATCGCCTGACTCGCCTCGGCGTCGAGGTCGTGCGTCATCAAGCCGATTACACCACCGCTGTCGAGCATGCCCGGATAGATGCGGAGGCAGACCCCAGCATCTATTTTGTCGACGATGAACGCTCGCAGATGCTGTTTTTCGGCTACAGCGCGGCGGCGACTGAACTGGCCAGGCAACTGGCTGACGCTGGCGTTACTGTCGACAAAGACCATCCGTTGTTCGTGTACCTGCCCTGCGGCATCGGTGGGGCTCCTGGCGGTGTCGCCTACGGCCTGAAGGCCATTTTTGGTGACGCTGCCCACGCGTTTTTCGTTGAGCCCGTGCAGTCCCCCTGTGCCTTGGTCCACATGATGAGCGGCTCCAGCGAACTCGTTTCAGTCTACGACGTGGGGCTGACGAACCGAACGGAAGCCGATGGCATGGCTGTCGCCCGGATGTCGGCATTTGTCGCCGACGTCATGAAGCCACTGCTGTCCGGCATCTTCACCGTGGCCGATGACGATCTGTTCCGATGGCTCTGGCTGGCGCAGGTCAGCCAGTCCATTCGCCTGGAACCCTCGGCGACCGCTGGCTTTGCCGGGCCGCAGTTTCTGGTCAACAGCGCCCAGGGTCAGGCTTACGCGGATCGCAACGGGTTGAGCGACAAGCTCACCGGGGCCACCCACGTTGTGTGGACAACCGGCGGTGCATTCGTTCCAGAAGAGCAGTTCAAGCAGTTCATGGAGCGCGGCGCGTCTCTCGTGAAAAAGAACTGAGTCAAACCGTATCTGTATGCGGCTCCTCCGCAACAGTTCAGATGTGAGGTAAGCGCTTGATGAATACCTTATTCCAGGCCGAACGAATCGACGGTAAAGGCTTTGCCACCCGACTGGTGGAGCGTCTGGCGGATGACGTCAGCATGCTCAAAACCAAAACAGGCCTTACTCCAGGGCTGGCGGTCGTGCTGGTTGGGGAAGACCCTGCAAGCGGTGTTTACGTGGGGGCCAAACATCGCCAGACCCAAGCCGTCGGAATGGAGTCCTATGTCCACAGGCTACCTGCCCAGACCTCGCAGGAAGCGTTGATGACACTGCTGGGACAATTGAACGCCGATCCAGCGGTGAACGGCATCCTCGTGCAGTTGCCCCTGCCGGCACATCTGGATACCCACAGCGTCATCAATGCCATCGATCCGAACAAGGATGTGGATGGTTTCCATATCCTGAACGCGGGCCGTCTCGCGACCGGCCAGGACGCGCTTGTTCCTTGCACCCCACTGGGCTGCCTGATGATGCTCAAGGATCGCCTTGGCGATCTGTCAGGTCTGAATGCCGTCGTCGTGGGTAAGTCGAATATCGTCGGCAAACCCATGGCACAACTGCTGCTGGCAGAAAACTGCACCGTATCCATTGCGCACTCCAAGACTCGCAACGTCCCTGAACTGTGTCGCACCGCCGATATCCTGGTCGTGGCGGTAGGCCGACCGGAAATGGTCAAGGGCGACTGGATCAAGCCTGGAGCCGTGGTAATCGACGTCGGTATCAATCGCGTTCAACGCGAAGGCCAGCCCGGTATCGTCGGTGATGTGGCGTTCGCTGAAGCAGGCCACGCGGCGGCAATCACACCCGTGCCAGGTGGAGTGGGCCCCATGACCATCGCCTGTCTTCTGGCCAACACCCTTACCGCATTCCGACGCCAGCACAATCTCAACACCCCTACTGCCCGATAAAGGTGATCGCCATGACCACTACCAATACCAATTATGTGCTACGTGTTGCTTGTCCTTCGATTCGTGGTGTAACCGCTGACATCACCGCCTACCTCTCCGGTAGAGGCTGCAATATCCGCGACAGCGCTCAGTTCGACGATGAGAGCACTCGTCATTACTTCATGCGCATCACCTTCCGCTCTGAAGAAGGCTTGACCCTTGAGGACCTTCGCGAGGGGTTTCAGCCACTCGTTGAGAAGTATCGAATGGAGCACGAGTTTTTCGATGAACGAGCCAAGCGCAAAGTCATTCTGATGGTCTCGCGATTCGGCCACTGCCTGAACGATCTGTTGTATCGCTGGGGAGTCGGCGCCCTGCCCATTGATATCGTCGGTGTGATCTCCAACCACCTGGATTTCCAGAAGGTCGTGGAAAGTCACAATATCCCCTACCACTGCATCAAGGTCACCCCGGAAAACAAGGTGCAAGCTGAAGCCGAGCAGATGCGCATCGTCCGTGAGACCGGTGCGGAGCTGATCGTGCTTGCTCGCTACATGCAGATCCTCTCGGACGAAATGTGCAGGCAGATGTCAGGCAGGATCATCAATATCCACCATTCCTTTCTGCCCTCGTTCAAAGGTGGCAGCCCGTACAAGCAAGCTTTCGATCGGGGCGTGAAGCTCATCGGGGCGACCTCGCACTTCGTGACCGCCGACCTGGATGAGGGGCCGATCATTGAGCAGGACATCGTGCGGATTACCCATGCCCAGAGTGCCGAAGATTATGTGTCCCTGGGCCGGGACGTGGAAAGCCAGGTGTTGTCGCGTGCCATCCACGCCTATGTACATGGTCGCGTGTTCTTGAACGAGAGCAAAACCATCGTTTTCCCTGCTTCGCCCGACTCTTACAAAAGTGAAGCGGTCGGCTGACTGGCGAGCCTCAACATCCACTGAAAGAACCTGCGTTCTCTGAAAGTCGACGTCAGAGAACGCACCCTCTCCCTCAATGCCCGCAACATCTTTTAGGCCCTGCCCTAACTCAATCAAGTCACAAACAAACATAACAAGACACTTATAAAACATGAAGTGTGAGGCAATTATTCATGCAGGAAAGTACCTGGCTGCTTGGCGTTCTCTTCTCGTCCATTGTGTTGATCATTGTCCTCATCATGAAAGTGCGGGTTCACGCCTTCATTGCACTGATGATTGCTTGCTTCGTGGTCGGCGCTGGCGCGGGCATGCCCATCGCTAAAATCGTTACAACCCTTGAGTCCGGTATCGGTGGGACACTCGGCTTTTTGATCGCAATCATCGGCCTCGGCGGCGTTCTCGGAAAAATACTTGAAGAATCAGGCGGCGCAGAGCGCCTGGCAAAAACCCTGCTGGACAATCTGGGGTCCAGACGAGCCCATTGGGTCATGGCAATCGTCGGTGCGCTCGCCGGAATCCCTGTGTTTTTCGAAGTCGGCTTTGTGTTGCTCATTCCCCTCGTGTACGTGGTAGCACGGGAGACAAAGATCAACACCTTGTACCTGGGCATCCCCCTCGCTATCTCGCTGATGACCATCCACTGCATTCTGCCGCCACACCCCGCCGCCATGGCAATCACGGTGATGATGGGTGCGGACGTCGGCGCGGTGATTGTTTATGGTCTTCTCGTCGGCATCCCGACAATGATCATCGCGGGGCCGATCTGGGTCAGCCTCTTCTGTGCCAAAGACGCAGGCGACAAACAACAGGTGTTCCTGAAAGCCCAGGGAGGCAGTGTAGGAGCGGCCAGAACACTGCCAGGTTTCGCTATTACCTTACTGACCATCAGCCTTCCGCTGATCCTCATGGTGCTCAAAACCGCAACGGCAGGGCTCGCCGAGGGCGCCTGGGCCAGAGTCGCAGGCCAGTTCGTGGGTAACCCGCTGATTGCCCTGATGCTCTCCGTAGCGTTCGGTTACTGGTCACTGGGGCTTCGACAAAATCGCAGCATGACCGAACTGCTGGAGCTCACTCAACGCAGCTTCCCGCCCTTGGCGAACATCATTTTCGTCATCGGCGCCGGCGGCGCGTTCAATGCGGTTCTGATCGAAAGCGGCGTGGGCAAGGCTATTTCAGGATTGCTGGTCGGCTCGGATATCAACCTGATCATCCTGGCCTGGTTCATCGCGTGGGTCATGCACTTCTCAGTCGGCTCCGCCACCGTAGCGATGGTCAGCGCAGCCGGCATCATCCATCCCATGCTGGCTGCAGACCCCACGTTGAAACCGGAAATACTGGTCATCGCCATTGGTGCAGGCTCCATCGGCTGGGCTCACGTAACGGACTCAGCGTTCTGGGTGGTGAAAGAGTACCTGGGTGTCTCACTGTCCGAGGCGTTGAAAAAGTTCACCGGAGGAACGGTGGTTGCCTCGATCGTGGCATTGGTGGCGACGCTTGCGCTTAACCACATCATGTCCATCAGTAACGGCGGTTGATCGCGGTGCTGTTACCGCGACCTAAACCTTGAACTGACCTACCAGCTCCCGCTGATGATGCGCGAGCTGCGTCAGGCTTTGGCTTGCTGCTGTGGTTCGCTGCGCACCCTCGCTCCCCCCATAAGCGCCTTCACGATTTGCTCTCCCCCATGGAACAACTCCAGTGCAACGACCACTCACCCTGACCGAATCTTGATCACTGGAGATGTTCATGGGTATTCAGTCCGCCATGGCTTACCGATATGTGCAGCAATTCTCATGCTTGGCCGAACGCTGCGAAGACAACTGCTGTAAAGGCGACTGGCGAATCGCGGTCAGCGAACGTAGCCAGGACCTGTATAGCCGCAGCTATCCAGAACTCCTGAACCTGATCGCCAAGGACGATTCCGGTTATCAGATGAACAGAGCTGGCGGTCAGTGTGGGGCGCTTGAGGGTGGGCGTTGCCGGATACATGCTCAGCATGGCGAGCAGGTGCTCACCGATACTTGTGCCAACTACCCGCGTATGTATCGCCGGATAAACGACGCCCTGGTGAAGTCTGCGACCATGAGTTGCCCGGAAGTTGCCCGCTTGGGGCTGTTTGGCGACGCCCCCTTCCACATGGAGGAGAGCCGGCAGGACGACTTCCATCTTTACGGGGCCCGTAATCAGGCTGTTCCTGGTATGAACTTGTCCCAATGGCGATCCGTGGTCAGCCTGCTGTTACAAATGACGCTATCGACGCAATTGTCTGTCGACCAGGTACTGCTGCGCCTGAACTGGATCGCCGCCCGGCTGGCCACGATTCCCTATGCCGACTGGGCCGAGAAGCTACCCCTTCAGACGTCGGAATATGAATCGCCAATAGCGAGCAGCGAGCCGATTCTGGCTGACCCGTTGCTGATTGTATTGATGAGTGTCCTGAATGCGTCAGGCGTACCCCAAGCAATGCGTCAGCAGATACTCGGCGCCTCGGCGATCGAGCCGGGAGAAACGCCGGAGCTGGCTCAATGGCTGCTCAAGCCGGCCTATCGGGAGCTTTACCGTGAGGAGCTTCACACCGCGCTCGATCCAGTCCTGAAGCGTTTCATCGCCGCCGAAATGACACGCACGGGGTTCCCGTTCATTTCCAATACCCCTGCCGGCCTCGATTACGGTGTGAGCCTGACTGAGTGGGCGGCCACGTTGGCAATCCGAACCTTGACCTTACGCTACCTGCTGCTTGCCTACTGTGATGTGGACACACGGCAGGCGCCGGACGAGCAAAAAATCGTCGATCTGGTCTATCGATTTTGCCGGGCGGCCAGCCATAACGCTGTTACGGCAGCCGAAAGGACTTTGCGCAACGCAATTGGCGAGAGAGGTGCATCGTATCTGTGTGCCCTGCTCGCGCAAATGCACAACTGAATAGGCAGTGACAGACTAACCCGCAGGTTGGCTGCACCTGACCATGGTACCGGACTTGTGCTCACGCAAGATCGTGAGTCAGTCCATGGCCGGGTCGCCAATGCCCACCACAGGCAGCCAACCAGGCGAAAAAATCGGCGACCGGCATCGGCTTTGCGATCAAGTACCCCTGCACCTCATGGCAGCCGAAACGCTCCAGCACGTCGCAGGCATCCGGGTGCTCCACGCCTTCGGCAACGAGGCGTAAATTCATGATCAAGCCGAGTTGCACAATCGCCCTGACAATCTCCTGCTGTTCGGGACGGTGCAGTTGGGCGATGAAAGAACGATCGATTTTCAGTTCATCGACAGGCAACCTCGACAGGTAGGCCAATGATGAATGACCGGTGCCGAAATCATCGATCGACAGTGCGAAACCCAGCCGACGCAGTTGCGACAACGATGCCAGGGCCTGATCGGGATTATGCATGGCACTGGATTCGGTGATTTCCAGACAAATATGCTCGGCCCTGGCCCCGGTTTGCTGGAGCAAGGCCTCGACTTTTTTTGGAAAGGCAGGGGACTCCAGATCCTGCACGCTCAGGTTGACGCTGATCCGAACGGCCCGGGAATTGGCATAGGCTCGCGCCAACTGCATGCATTCGCGCAATAGCCAGAGACTGAGCGCGCAGATCTTGCCGTTATGTTCGATGATCGGTAGAAAGGCCCCCGGCGCAAGCAAACCCAAGCAAGGGTGTTGCCAGCGCACCAGCGCTTCGGCGGCATCAACCCTGCCACTGCCGAGCGCGGCCTTGGGTTGCAGGAAGACTCGCAACTCACCGGCAGCAATAGCCCCATCGAAATCATCCAGCAGAGCCATCATCTGCTGACGCCGACGCTCCTGCTCTGGATCGTAGAACACATGAGTGCGCGCCAGGTTGCGGGCCGAATCCAGGGCGGCCTCGGCATGACAGAGCAAATCCTGGACCTGTCGGCCATGACTTGGAAAACGGGCCAGCCCGAGGCGGGCATCGACCCTGACCCGATGATGTCCGCCGAGGCTGAAGGGAACATCGAGCGTCCTGACAAGGCGGGCAAGACAAGCCTCTTCATCACAACGCAGCAACAGCGCGAATCCGTCGGAGGGCAACCGTGCCAGGATCTCCCCTTCACCAAGCACGGCTGCCAGACGCTGCGCCACCCCTTGCAACAGCAGGTTGCCATCAGCATAGCCGTACAGCGAGTTGATGCGTTTGACGTCGCGGATATCGAAGATGGCGACGGAAAGTTCGGGCCCCCTTCGATATCCCTCTTCGAGCAACTGATCGACATCCATGACGAATCGCGTCCGGTTGGGCAAACCTGTCAATGGGTCTTCGAACGCCAGTTGGGATATTCGTAACTCCCGACTGGCAATGACATCGCTCATGCGCCCTATCGCATAAGACAAGGTGCCCAATTCATCCCGACCGGTAGGCAGGTTCAACCGGTAGTCGCCACTGGCAATCTGTCGAGCCGCCTGGCTCAGGTTGCGCAAGGGGGCAATAAAGGCGCGCGCCAGAGGCAGACCGACCAGCAAGCCGAGCAGGAACGTCGCCAGGCCGATGCCCAGGAACAACAACAGGCAGGCCAGTCGTTCCGCCTCGATCTCCTTGAGGGTGACGTCCGCCCCGAGGACCAGATCGACACCCTGTGGTCCGGCCAAAGGTGAAAACAGGGAACGGAAGCTGCCAAACTCGTCACGGTACTCGGCAAAAGCGTTGTGCCTGCTCTGAAACACCCGATCCAGTTCAGGCGGACCACTTTCATAAACGGCCAGGTGCTTGCCATAGAGACCGGCTTCAATTTTCGTCACGCTCGCCGAGTCCATTACGAAACGGGTATGGCCCTGGCGTCGGACCAGGACGTAGATCGAATCGACCCCGGCCTTTTGCGCATACTCATCCAGCAACAACAACATCGAACGGTAGCGCTGCTCATCGAACGGTCCGTCACTCAGCAGTTCGCGCAGATAATCGTCACCGATTACCATCGGCAACGCTTGCACGGTACTGGTCAGGCGAGTGTTGATCACTTTATCGTCGGCAGCGGTTTTCAAGCGATAACCACTGACGGTAAAGAGGATCGTCGCAAGCAGATGGATCGCAATGAAACTCAGCGAGACTTTGCTCAACAACGAGAGCGAGCATAGCCTGTCGATTACACCCAGGCCGCGTAACGACGCGGGCTCAGGCATTGCCCAACCTTGCTGTTCATAAATCTCGCTCATAGGTCGTCCCTGACTGTGTCAATCGGAATCATTCGAGGCTTCACACGGTGAATCGACTGACCAGGCCTTGCAGCTCACCCCCAAGCTGAGCCAGTTCAACACTGGACGCAGCAATTTCAGCGCTGGCTTCAGCAGACTGGTCGGCGGTTTCACGCACATTCAAGACGCTGCGGTTGATCTCCTCGGCTACGGCGGTCTGCTCCTCCGCTGCCGTGGCGATCAACATGCTCATCTGCTGGATGTTGGAAACCTGCTGTGTAATCGTCGCCAGGGCCTCCCCGGTATCACGTACGCCGGTGACCGTCGAACGCGTCTGTTGCACGCTGGTTTGCATCATCCGTGAACTTTCTTCAGCGATCCGCTGCAGGCCTTCGATCAGGTTTTCGATTTCTTCCGATGACTGTTGTGTACGTTGCGCCAGGCTGCGTACTTCGTCCGCGACCACAGCAAAGCCACGACCCGCCTCACCTGCGCGTGCCGCCTCGATGGCCGCGTTGAGGGCCAGCAGATTGGTTTGTCCGGCGACTGTCTTGATGACATCGAGCACGCCGCCGATACGCTCGCTTTCCTGATGAAGACGGGTCATGGACTCGGCGGACATGCCGACCTCGCGGGCGAGCGTCTCTATCTGTACCACCGCCTGCTGCGATACCTCCAAGGCATTGCTGGCCTCAAGGTCGGCTGTTTTTGCCGCTCCAGCTGCATTTTCAGAGTGGCGAGCCACCTCAAGCACGGTCGAGGTCATTTCATTCATTGCTGTTGCGACCAGATCGGTTTCGCTCTTCTGGCTGTCGATACCTGCCCGGGTCTGGGTGGTGATGGTCGCCAACTGGCTCGCAGAAGCGGCCAGCCGATGCGAACTGCCGCCAATTTGCGAGATGACATCACGCAGGCGCCGACTCATGTTGTTGATTGAACGCAACAGTTGTCCCAGTTCGTCGGCGCGGTCGCTATGCAGTTCTACGGTCAGGTCGCCATTGGCAATGCGTTCTGAAGCCTGCAACGTCTGTTGTAGGGGAATGACGATCTGACGACCGATACCCCAGGCAATCAGCCCGCCCAATGCCAATGAAAAGAGTGTGACCGCACCCAGGATGATGAGCACGAGATCCACGCTGCTCTTGGCCCGGTTTTCTTCGGCGGCATACAACTCATTGATTTCACCTTGCAAGGACGCCAGTGACTCATTCAGTTTCAAGGCCACTTGCGCATTCTCTGGTCCAGACTGTCTGCGATGTTGTGTGTCGATATAGGCACGCAGTTTTTCGTCCAGGCGCCTTACCGCCCCCAGATCCTCCTGGGGCCAGCCGCCGGCCCGGATATCATCCAACATACTGGAGAGCATCTGTTGCATGGTTTTCAGGTTCGCATCATGTCGGGCGAGCTGCTCTGAATCCGCCGTCAAGGCATAAACGAAATTGGCATCCCGGGAGAAGACCGTCTGATCGAACAGGCTGCCAAGGCGATTGATCCGTGTCAGGGACTGACCGTCGCCACGCAAGCCATAAAAACCCGTCAATGCAAGTAATACAGCCAGGGCCAATAACAATCCGAACCCCAGCGCCAGTTTTCGGGTGACGGTCAAATGCTCTAATGCGAAACCACGCGACATGGGCGACAACCTCGTCATACTGTTTTATTCCGGTCGTACTGATGCTTCACTGCCGGAAAAACCGACAAGTGGCCATTGCAAAGTATTTTTGAAAAAGACACTTCCAGCTCGACAAACGACCGTCGATTGAATGGGATAAAATGTGGAACCAAAGTGCCAGTACGAAGAATATCACCGCCTTGCAAAAGAAGGAATCGCTTATTAAAAATCCAAATATGGATATCTGAAATCCATATTTCAACATTCCTAATCCTGGTCATCCTCGGTAAAATCGCAGCCCCAAAGGAAACTTGATCAAGTAAGCGACCACTCAACGACAATCGCTGGCGCTGGAAAAATAAAACTGACAACTCCACTCTTTGCCAGCACCTGGCAAATACCAAGGTTAATCATGCTCAATGATATAGCTATCTTTGTACAAATTGTCCGCAGTGGTAATCTCTCAATAGCCAGCAAGAAGCTGGGAGTGCCAGCCAATACCCTGAGTCGTCGCCTGGCCAATCTAGAGCAACTCTTGGGAACTCCCCTTCTTTTTCGCTCGACCCGCGCGCTTCGCTGCACTCCCGCGGGCGAGCAGCTGTATAACCAGAGTTTCAAGAGTGTCGACACACTTCTCACATCGATAGAATCCCTCAGGCATATGGAAGGACAGCCCTCTGGGAAAGCACGTGTCCAGGTGTCGAGCAGTTTTTTCGAGCATTCTGAATATGACTTCCTGCAAAATTTTTTCAATAAATATCCCGACATAGAGCTGGAGCTGATCGTTGCCGATGTAGAGCCGAACCTCACGGAGGATGGTATCGACTTGCTGTTACGCGTCGGCAAGCCTAAAAAAAGCAGTTATGTCATGCGAAAACTATGCGATGTCACCTTGGGCTTGTATGCAAGCGAAGAGTATCTGATTGAGCATGGCACCCCCCAGTCCATAGACGATCTTATTGGTCATGAACATATTCAATTCCTGGGGCAAACACTCAACAACACCTTGACGCTCAAGAGGTTTGATGAATTTTTCAGCGTACCTATCCGAGGAAGATTCTCGTCAAATTCAATGCTCGGCTTGATCAATGCCGCCACCCAAGGACTTGGTATTGCATTGTTAAATAACGTGATGATTCAGTTTAAAAGAAGAGAGTTGATTCATGTTCTTCCGGAATACTTTCTCCCCACCGATGGGTATTATGCAGTTTTTCCGAATCAAAAATCCCTGTCGCCGGCAGCGCGTACTTTTCTCGATTATGTGATTGATAAAACGGCCAACTGCAGCCCATAGGATGGGGCCCGGCGAGTGACTTTGCGGAACATCCGAATGTGGGGCGCGAAGCGATGATGAGGCAAGGCATCATCGCGCCGCACCTTCATGACCGCTCATTCAAAACCACGTCTCCATCTGAATCCCGTACTGCCACACCCCGCCAGCATTGAAGTCGGACTTACCGAAAGCATCCGTGGTGCTGTACCGGTCCAGGTCAGAGGACCAATCCATGACGCTGGCGAACACCCGCAGTTCGGGGCGTGTGAGCAGGTCCCCCAGGTCGGGCTTGAAAGTCGGGGCGACGGTGAACTTCCAGAAACTGCCGTTGACCGCGTTGCGTTGCAGGTAGCCTTTGGGGTCCAGGTCCATGGTTTGCCAGCTCATCTCGTAGGCCATCTCGAAATTGCTGTTGATTTCATTGGCCAGCCGGACGTTCAGCGTCATCCAGCGGTAGTCATCGCCCTGGACATAGCGGTCCTTGCTCTGCTCGGCCAGCAGGCTGGGGCCGATGCGCCAGCCAGGGGCGATGGGCGTCTCGCCGTAGAGTGCCAGGCGTAGCGCGCGGGCGTCGTCGATCAGTTCGCCATCGGCGCCGACGTTCTTGACCTCCGCCCCCAGGCCTTGTCCATAGAGCAACGCCGTCTTGAAGAAGCCTTCCCTGCCGAAGAAGTTCTTCTGGTGGTTGGCCACCATGGTGTGCAAGCCGGAATCGGCGGGGCTCAGGCCGGCCTCATTGCTTCGCGTGCCGATGTCGTTTTTCTTCGAACCAATGGCGTTGAACATCCACTGCCACTGCCCGTTATCGAAAAACTGGTTGGAGGTCAGGACGTAGCTTTCCACATCGGCATTGACGCCGCCCTCGCTGAACTCGCCGTAGTTGCGCCCGATCAACGAATAATTCGAGCGCCAGTCCTTGGTCATCTGCACGTCGTAGATACCGCCCCCGGTACCGGCCAGGTAGATGACGTCCGAGTCCAGCCAGTGGATGTCGAAGTTGTCGCGATCAAAGCGTTTACCCGCCCACAAAGTGGCGTTTTCGAACATTGGGTTACCCTTGAATGCGGCCAGGTGATCCAGTTCGGTAAACACTTGGCGCACGTTCAGGTTACTTTCGCTGGCCGTCCAGTCGTTGGAGCTTTCCACGCCATCGGCGATGGACACGGTAAATTTCGAGTGGGTGCCGTTCTGGGCGTACATCTCCTTGGACAGGTCGATCCGCATGTAGGTGTCGTCCTCGTTGCCGAGTCGCCCGACGGCGCCACCAACCGAGCCGGCCGGCGTGGCATAAGGGCCGCCACGACCACCGCCCAGCCCGTCGTTGACCAGCAATCCGGAGCGGGCATACCCCTTGAAACTGAAACCGTCGGTAAGGTGCGCGCCGCTGTTCTGTTTTTCCATGCTTTGCTGACGGGCTTCGAGCTTTGCCAATCGTGAATCCAGCGTGGGCGCGGCAACGCTCGCGACGGGCGTCGGTGCGGGTTGAGTGGACGCGGCGAGCTTGAGTTGTTGCAGCTCCCTGGCCAATGCCTGGGTCTGTTGTTCCGCGGCGGCGGCGCGTTTTTCCGCGGCACTGGTGCGAGCCTCGAACGCGGCCATGCGTTCTTCCAGCGTCGCCGCCTGAGAAGTGGCCGCCGAGGTGCCGAGCACGCCCGCCAGAAGCCAGCCTGATGCTTTCTGCATGTGGATTTCCCTGTTTTGTTGTTATTTTTCGTTCCCGCGCCCTGTTTCCGCACCGAGATTCCGAATTGTCAGAACCTGCGAAAAAAAGGATGCCTCATGGCAAATACGCTGCTACATTTGGCGATGTTAACGTTAACTTTTCTAAAAACAAAAATAAAGAGGGCCTTATGAAACCGCTCAAATCGTTCCTTCCAGGCGCATTGCTCGCCCTTTGCGTCGGGCTTCCGAGCCTTTCCAGTGCTGCCAACCTGACCATCTCCTGCGGTGCCGTGGGCGCCGAACTGCAATTGTGTAAGGAGGCTGTTGACGCGTGGTCGAAACAGTCCGGCCACAGCGTTGAAGTGGTCTCCACGCCTAACTCGGCGACCGAACGGTTGTCCTTCTACCAACAGATCCTCAGCGCGCAGTCCAGCGACATCGACATCATCCAGATCGACATGGTGTGGCCTGGCATGCTCGCCAAGCACCTGATGGATCTGCGCGAGGTGCTGCCCGCCAACGCCACTCAAGGCTTCTTCCAGGCCCAGGTGGACAACGCCACGGTGAACGGACGGCTGGTGACGATGCCGTGGTTCACCGATTCGGGCCTGCTTTATTACCGCAAGGACCTGCTCGAGAAGTACAACAGGCCAGTCCCCCAGACCTGGGAGGAAATGACCGCGACCGCCAGGAATATCCAGCAGGCCGAGCGCGGCGCCGGTAACGCCAACACGTGGGGTTATGTGTTCCAGGGGCGCGCTTACGAGGGCCTGACGTGCAACGCCCTGGAGTGGATCAGCAGCCAGCCGCAAGGTGGCCTGGTCAATGCCCAAGGCGACATCGTGGTCAACACCGCAGCCTCGAAGGCAGCGTTGACCTTGGCGAAAAGCTGGGTGGGCGACATCTCTCCACGCGGCGTACTCAACTACACCGAAGAAGAAGGACGTGGGGTTTTCCAGTCGGGTAATGCGCTGTTCATGCGTAACTGGCCGTATGTCTGGGCCCTGGTGCAGAGCCCGGACAGCGCCGTAAAAGACAAGGTCGGCGTCGCGCCCCTGCCCCGTGGCGGCGAGTCCGGCACCCATGCCTCCACCCTCGGTGGCTGGGGCCTGGCCGTTTCGCGCTACAGCGCCCATCCCAAACTGGCGGCCGAGCTGGTGAGCTACCTGAGCAGCGCCCAACAGCAGAAGCACCGGGCCTTGGTCGGCGCTTATAACCCGGTGATCGAATCGCTCTACCAAGACCCTGACCTGCTCAAAGCCATGCCGTACTACAGCCAACTGCACAGCATCCTCAATGACGGCGTCATGCGCCCTGCCGCGATCACCGCCGAGCGTTACCCACGGGTTTCCAATGCGTTTTTCGACCAGGTGCATGGCGTGCTCGCGGGCGAGTTGCCTGTCGACCAGGCCCTGGCCGAACTGGAAAGTGAACTGACGCGCATCAAGCGCCGGAACTGGTAAGCCACAAGGAAGAAAATCACCATGTCTGTCTCCACCGCACTTGCCCCTGATGATGAGTGGGTCCCACGAGATACGCCGGTACAGCGCCGACGTGTGCGTGCCGCCTGGTTGTTCCTCGCGCCGATGTTGCTGTGCCTGGCGCTGGTCGCGGCCTGGCCGCTGCTGCGCACCTTCTGGTTCAGCCTGACCGACGCCAGCCTGGCCGACACCGGCGACGCGAGCTTCGTAGGCTTGAGCAACTACCTGTTCTACAACGGCACCGGCTGGTCGGGCATCCTGGTCGATCCACAATGGTGGAACGCAGTGCGCAACACCTTGCACTTCACTGCGGTGTCCGTGGGGTTGGAGATCGTACTGGGGCTGCTGGTGGCGTTACTGTTGAACGTCAAGTTCAACGGACGGGCTCTGGTACGGGCATTGATCCTGATTCCCTGGGCCATTCCGACCATTGTCTCGGCGAAGATCTGGTCATGGATGCTCAACGACCAGTTCGGCATCCTCAACCATCTGATGCTCAGCCTCGGCCTGATCGACGCCCCCCTGGCCTGGACGGCAGATGCGAACCTGTCGATGTGGGCGGTGATCATTGTCGACGTCTGGAAAACCGTCCCGTTTGTCACCCTATTGATGCTGGCCGCCCTGCAGATGTTGCCCGGCGACTGCTACGAAGCCGCCCGGGTCGATGGCATTCACCCCCTGAAGGTGTTCTGGCGGGTCACGCTGCCACTGTTGATGCCGGCGCTGCTGGTGGCGGCGATCTTCCGCATCCTCGATTCGTTGCGGGTGTTCGACGTTATCTATGTGCTGACATCCAATTCGTCGAGCACCATGAGCATGTCGGTCTATGCCCGCCAGCACCTGGTGGAATTCCAGGACGTCGGCTACGGCAGCGCCGCCTCGACCTTGTTGTTCCTGGTGGTTGCCGCGATCGCCATGGCGTATCTGTACCTCGGACGCCGTCAGCTGGAGGTGCGCTCATGAGCTCGCGCCTGCTGAAGAAAGCCCTGCTGCGTCTCGGTTTCTGGAGCCTGATCGGGGTGCTGCTGATCTATGCAGTCTTCCCTTTCTACTACGCCATCGTAACGTCGTTCAAACCTTCCAGCGCCCTGTTCCAGGTGAGCTACTGGATCGACACTCCCGACTTCTCCAACTATGCCGCGGTGCTCAACCAGGCCTCGTTCCTGCGGGCGATCGGTAACTCGCTGGCGGTCGCGTTGTGCGTGGTCGCACTGGCACTGTTCCTCAGCCTGACCGCCGCCTATGCCTTGGGTCGGGTGAAGTTCCGCGGGCGCGGCACGGTGCTGATGCTGGTACTGGGTGTGTCGATGTTTCCCCAGGTCGCGGTGTTGTCGGGCCTGTTCGAGGTAATCCGTTCCCTGGGGCTGTACAACACCTCCTGGGCGTTGATCCTCAGCTACACGATTTTCACCCTGCCCTTCACCGTCTGGGTACTGACCACGTTCATGGGGCAACTGCCTCACGAGCTGGAAGAAGCGGCCATCATGGACGGCGCCTCGCCTTGGATCACCCTGGTGCGCGTGTTGCTGCCGCTGCTCTGGCCGGCCCTGGTCACCACCGGTCTGCTGGCGTTCATCGCCGCGTGGAACGAATTCCTGTTTGCCCTGACCTTCACCCTCACCGACACCCAGCGCACGGTCCCGGTCGCCATCGCCCTGATTTCCGGCGGCAGTTCCCATGAGCTGCCTTGGGGTTTGCTGATGGCGGCATCGGTACTGGTCACCGTCCCCTTGGTGATCCTGGTGCTGATTTTCCAGCGCCGAATCGTTTCCGGCCTTACCACCGGCGCGCTCAAGGGCTGAGCCCCCACAAAAACAAGGAACAGCATCGTGATCAAGTTAAAGCTGGACAACGTGAACAAACAATTGGGCGGCCTGCGCATTCTGCGGGACGTCAACCTGGAGATCGTCGCGGGTGAATTCGTGGTGTTCGTCGGCCCGTCGGGCTGCGGCAAATCGACCCTGTTGCGACTGATCGCCGGGCTGGATTCAATCTGCGGCGGCGACCTGCTCATCGACGGGCGACGGGTCAATGACCTGGAGCCGCGCGAGCGGGGCGTCGGCATGGTGTTTCAATCCTACGCGCTGTACCCGCACATGAGCGTCTACGACAACATCAGCTTTGGCCTCAAGCTGGCCAAGACCGAAAAGACCAGCCTGCGCGAGCGCGTGCTGAAAACCGCACAGATCCTGCAGCTGGACAAACTGCTGCAACGCAAGCCCAAGGAACTCTCGGGAGGCCAGCGTCAGCGAGTGGCGATGGGTCGGGCCATGGCACGGGAACCGGACATTCTGTTGTTTGATGAACCCCTGTCCAATCTCGACGCCTCCCTGCGGGTGCAGATGCGTAACGAAATCGCCCGGCTGCATGCGCGCCTGGCGTCGACCATGATCTACGTCACCCACGACCAGGTCGAGGCGATGACCTTGGCCGACAAGATTGTCGTGCTCAACGGTGGTCGCATCGAACAGGTCGGCTCGCCGCGTGAACTCTATGAGCGCCCGGCCAGTCGTTTTGTCGCCGGTTTCCTGGGCTCGCCCAGGATGAATTTCCTGGCGGCGTTCCTGCACGCGCCAGGCGAAACCAGCCTGGTCGAAAGCCTCGTGCTGGGCAAGACGCCCCTGCCCTTCGACAGTTCGGCCCTGTCCGCGAATGCGCAACTGAGCCTGGGCATCCGCCCGGAACATATCGCGCTGAAAGCGGTGCATGGCACCGCTGGCATTGTCGTGACCGGCGTCGAATACCTGGGCAGCGAAACCTATGTGCACCTCGACACCGGTCAGGACGAGCCACTGATCTGTCGCTGCGATGTCAACGCCGGCTGGCGGGTGGGTGATCGGGTCGAGTTGGAGCTGGACCTTGCCAACCTGCACCTCTTCGACGCCGACGGTGTGGCATTGAAGCGACTGCCACCGATCAACCTGACCTTGCCGGACGGCATCAAGCAACAAGCGGTACGAGCGGACGCCCTATGACCTCATCTTCGAAGGCCACCCGCACTCCAGCACCGTCGCCCCTCGAGCGGGCACAGCAAGCCCTGGCGGACGGCCAGTCTCGGGTAATCGATGACTATCGTCCCCACTACCACCTGGCCCCGCCGGTCGGCTGGATGAACGACCCTAACGGGGTGGTGTATTTCCGTGGCGAGTACCACGTGTTCTATCAATACCATCCCTTCGACGCGAAATGGGGCCCGATGCACTGGGGCCACGCCAAGAGTACCGACCTGGTCCATTGGCAGCACCTGCCCATCGCGCTGGCGCCGGGCGATGACTTCGACCGCGACGGCTGTTTTTCCGGTAGCGCGGTGGTGTGTGGCGATACCCTGGCGCTGATCTACACCGGGCACACGTGGCTGGGGGACGTGGGGGACGAGCGCCAGATCCGCCAGGTCCAATGCCTGGCTACCAGTGTCGACGGCATTCACTTCGTCAAGCAGGGTGCCGTGATCGACGCCGCGCCGCAGGACGGGATCATGCATTTTCGTGATCCCAAGGTCTGGCAACAGGACGGTTTCTGGTACCTGATCACTGGCGCGCGCCTGGGTGATACACCGCTGCTGCCGCTGTACCGGTCCGTCGATCTGCGCGCCTGGGAATTTCTCGACTACGTGTCCAGCGGCCAGCAGGGCGACGGCTACATGTGGGAATGTCCGGATCTGTTTCAACTCGATGGGCGCGACGTGCTGTTGTACTCGCCCCAGGGCATGCAACCGGCGGGTTACGAACGGCTCAATAAGTACCAGACCGGCTACCGTATTGGCCTGCTCGACAGTCAGTGGCACTTCAGCGGCGGGCCGTTCATCGAGCTGGATAACGGCCACGACTTCTATGCCGCGCAAACGCTGGTGGCCGCCGATGGACGACGCCTGGTATGGGCTTGGCTCGACATGTGGGAAAGCCCGATGCCGAGCCAGTCCCATCACTGGTGCGGCATGCTCGGCCTGCCGCGTGAACTGCGATTGCACGCCGACCGGCTGAGGATATTTCCGGCACGGGAGCTGGTCGCCCTGCGCCAGGCGCCACTGCCGAGCGCACCGGCGTGGAGTGGACCGGGCAGCCGCTGGGTCCCGCAGATAAATGGCGACCGGCTCGAAATCCACGTGCACCTGGATCTGCGCGATTGCACCGACGGCCACCTGGGCATCGCCTTGCGTTGCAGCGCTGATGAGCAGGAACGTACCCTGCTCTACTACGATGCCTCGTTGCAGCGCCTGGTGCTCGACCGCAGCCGTTCGGGTGCGCAAGTGACCGGCCAGCGCAGCGTGTCGATAGAGCCGGCACAAAAGGACTTGCGCCTGCGGGTGTTCCTGGATCGGTCCTCCATCGAGGTGTTCGAAGAGGACGGGTGTTTCAGCCTCAGCAGCCGCCTCTATCCACGGAGCGACAGCCTGGGGGTGAAACTGCTGGCAAATGGGACTGGCGGATGCGCGTCCATTACCCAAGCATGGCCCCTGGCCTCGGGGTGGCTGTGAACGTCGTCATTCGGGTCGCGAAAAACCCGGGCCCTGTGTCATGATCCTGCGTCAACCCGACTGGCCTCACCTCGCATGACTTCAGTGAAAGACGTTGCACAACTGGCCGGCGTGTCCCTGATGACGGTTTCCCGAGCGCTCAACAGTCCGGAAAAGTTGAGCCCCGAAACCCTTCAGCGAGTGCGTCGTGCCATTGACGAACTGCAATTCGTACCGAGCCTGTCGGCGCGACGGATGCGCGGTGACAATCTCCAGTCGCGGACCATCGGCGTCTTTGCCCTGGACACCGCGACCACCCCTTTCGCCGTCGAGCTGCTGCTGTCCATCGAACAGACCGCACAACAAGCGGGCTGGAACGTCTTCATCCTCAACCTGCTGAGCAACCCGCCTACCGACCAGGACATCGACCTGATGCTCTCGCATCGCCCCGACGGGCTGATCTTCAGTGCCATGGGGTTACGTCAGGTGAGCATTCCGGAGCGCCTGAAGAGCAAACCGCTGGTCCTCGCCAACTGCCTGGCCGATGACAGCCATCTGGTCAGCTATGTGCCCGATGATGAGTCAGGGCAGTATCGCGCCGTCCATCACGCCTTGAGCCAGGGTTACCGGCGCCCGCTGTGCATCAACCTGCCCCGCGAAAGCCTTGCCTGGAGCTTGCGGCAAAAAGGCCTGCAGCGTGCCTGCCAGGCATTTGGACTGGCGCCCGAAGCACTGCTGCAATATGACCTTTCCGATCACGATGCCTACGGTGAAACCGCCGCCATCCTCGACCGTCACCTCATCGAGGGACGCCCGCAGTTCGACATTCTGGTGTGTGGTAACGACCGCATTGCCTTTTGCGCCTACCAGTTGCTGTTGGCCCGCGGCCTGAAAATTCCCGGAGATGTCGCCGTGCTCGGCTATGACAACATGATCGGCATCGCTGAACTGTTCATCCCACCGCTGACCACGGTGCAACTGCCCTACTACGAGATCGGTCGCAAGGCCGCCCGGCACCTGATCGAGACCCTGGAGGTCGCCGGCGCCCAACCCGTGGATTGCCCACTGGTGGTCAGGGCTTCGCTATAAGCCAGGCAGCGCCTGTTGGCAGGCGCTGCCCCTCGTTATCAGGCCACCAGGTCGCTGGCGCTGAAAGTATTGACACCCACCAACTGGATTTCGAAATCCGCACCCAGGTCGCTATTCACGTTGCCGTAGAGCACATGGTCGGCGAAACGCAATTGCCCTGCGCCCGTGAAATCAGTGGAATCGACGAAGCTGAACTTGTTGAACAGCGGCGTCAACACATCGGCATCCAGTTTCGTCAGATCGATTTTATCGCCCTGGAGGCGGTTGAAATCGAGAATGGTGTCGCGGGCGCCGCCGGTGCCCAGCTCGTTCAAGGCACTGAAGACGAAGCGGTCGGCACCGGCGCCACCGGTCAAGGTATCGGTGCCGATACCCCCGACCAGCACGTCATTGCCGGCACCACCGTCGAGTTGATCATTGCCAGCGCCACCGCTCAATACGTTGCTACCGGCATTGCCGATCAACACGTTGTCCAGGCCGTTGCCGTTGCCATTGATGAGCGCCGTGCCGGTCAGCGTGAGGTTTTCCAGGTTGGCGCCCAGGGTCCAGCTCACCGAAGACCGCACGGTGTCGATTTCGCTGGCCAGGACGCTGGTCTCGCTGACGACGTCCTTGAGGTTGTCGACGATGTAGGTGTCGTTGCCGGTGCCACCGATCAGCGTGTCGGCACCGAGACCGCCGTCCAGGGTGTCCGCCCCATCCAGGCCGTTGAGTACGTTGGCAGCGCTGTTGCCGATCAGGCTGTTGTCCGAGGCGTTGCCCGTCAGGTTGATCGCGGCGATGCCCAGCAGTTGCCCGTCCTCGACGTTGGCGGACAAGGTGTGGCTGACCGTCGTGCGCACCAGGTCGCGGCCTTCATCGGCGAGTTCGGTGACGCTGTCGCCCAGGTTGTCGAGCACATAGATGTCGTTGCCGGCACCGCCGATCAGCGTGTCGATGCCGAGGCCACCGTTGAGCAGGTTATTGCCGGCGTTGCCGGTCAGCACGTTGTTCAAGGCGTTGCCGGTGCCGCTGAGGTGATCGCTCCCGGTCAGCGTGAGGTTTTCCAGGTTCAGGCCCAGGGCCCAGCTCACCGAGGCGCGCACGGTGTCGATTTCACCGGCCAGGGTGCTGGTTTCGCTGACGACATCCTTGAGGTTGTCGACCACGTAGGTGTCGTTACCAGTGCCGCCGATCAGCGTGTCGATACCCAGGCCGCCGTCCAGCACGTTGGCGCCGGCATTGCCGGTGATGCGGTTATTCAGGGCGTTGCCGGTGCCGTTGATGTCGCCGCTGCCGCCGAGGCTCAGGACTTCGAGGTTGCTGCCCAGGGTGTAGCTGATGGACGAAATGACGCTGTCGATTTCCGTGAGCGAAGTGCCACGCTCGATGACCGTATCGCCGACGTTGTTGACCACATAGGTGTCATTGCCGGTGCCACCGTCCAGGGTGTCCGCACCGCCCAGGCCGTTGAGCACGTTGGCGGCGCTGTTGCCGATCAACACGTTGTCCAGGGCATTACCGCTGCCATTGATGAGCGCCGTGCCGGTCAGCGTGAGGTTTTCCAGGTTGGCGCCCAGGGTCCAGCTCACCGAAGACCGCACGGTGTCGATTTCACTGACCAGGGTGCTGGTCTCGCTGACGACGTCCTTGAGGTTGTCGACGATATAAGTGTCATTGCCAGTGCCGCCGATCAGCGTGTCGGCACCGAGACCGCCGTCCAGGGTGTCCGCGCCATCCAGGCCGGTGAGCACGTTGGCGGCGCTGTTGCCGATCAGGCTGTTGTCCGAGGCGTTGCCCGTCAGGTTGATCGCGGCGATGCCCAGCAGTTGCCCGTCCTCGACGTTGGCGGACAAGGTGTGGCTGACCGTCGTGCGCACCAGGTCGCGGCCTTCATCGGCGAGTTCGGTGACGCTGTCGCCCAGGTTGTCGAGCACATAGATGTCGTTGCCGGCACCGCCGATCAGCGTGTCGATGCCGAGGCCACCGTTGAGCAGGTTGTTGCCGGCATTGCCGGTCAGCACGTTGTTCAAGGCGTTGCCGGTGCCGCTGAGGTGATCGCTACCGGTCAGCGTGAGGTTTTCCAGGTTCAGGCCCAGGGCCCAGCTCACCGAGGCGCGCACCGTGTCGGTTTCGCTGGCCAGGGTGCTGGTTTCGCTGACGACATCCTTGAGGTTGTCGACCACGTAGGTGTCGTTACCAGTGCCGCCGATCAGCGTGTCGATACCCAGGCCACCGTCCAACACGTTGGCGCCGGCATTGCCGGTGATGCGGTTATTCAGGGCGTTGCCGGTGCCGTTGATGCTGCCGCTGCCGCCGAGGCTCAGGACTTCGAGGTTGCTGCCCAGGGTGTAGCTGATGGACGAAATGACACTGTCGATTTCCGTGAGCGAAGTGCCGCGCTCGATGACCGTGTCGCCGACGTTGTCGACCACATAGGTGTCATTGCCGGCGCCACCGTCCAGGGTGTCCGCGCCGCCCAGGCCGTTGAGCACGTTGGCGGCGCTGTTGCCGATCAACAGGTTGTCCAGGGCATTACCGGTGCCATTGATAAGCGCCGTGCCGGTCAGCGTGAGGTTCTCCAGGTTGGCGCCCAGGGTCCAGCTCACCGAAGACCGCACGGTGTCGATTTCGCTGACCAGGGTGCTGCTTTCGGTGACGACGTCCTTGAGGTTGTCGACGATGTAGGTGTCATTGCCGGTACCGCCGATCAGCGTGTCGGCACCGAGACCGCCATCCAGGGTGTCCGCGCCGTCCAGGCCGTTGAGCACGTTGGCGGCACTGTTGCCGATCAGGCTGTTGTCCGAGGCGTTGCCCGTCAGGTTGATCGCGGCGATGCCCTGCAGTTGCCCGTCCTCGACGTTGGCGGACAAGGTGTGGCTGACCGTCGTGCGCACCAGGTCGCGGCCTTCATCGGCGAGTTCGGTGACGCTGTCGCCCAGGTTGTCGAGCACATAGATGTCGTTGCCGGCACCGCCGATCAGCGTGTCGATGCCGAGGCCGCCGTTGAGCAGGTTGTTGCCGGCGTTGCCGGTCAGCACGTTGTTCAGGGCGTTGCCGGTGCCGTTGAGGTGCGCCGCGCCGGTCAGCGTGAGGTTTTCCAGGTTGGCGCCCAGGGTCCAGCTCAAAGAGGCGCGAACGGTGTCGATTTCGCCGACCAGGGTGCTGGTCTCGGTAATGACGTCCTTGAGGTTGTCGACCACATAAGTGTCGTTACCCGCCCCGCCGATCAGCGTATCGATACCCAGGCCACCGTCCAGCACGTTGGCGCCGACATTGCCGGTGATGCGGTTGTTCAGGGCATTGCCGGTACCGTTGATGGCGCCATTGCCGCCGAGGCTCAGGACTTCGAGGTTGCTGCCCAGGGTGTAGCTGATGGACGAAATGACACTGTCGATTTCCGTGAGCGAAGTGCCGCGCTCGATGACCGTGTCGCCGACGTTGTCGACCACATAGGTGTCATTGCCGGCGCCACCGTCCAGGGTGTCCGCGCCGCCCAGGCCATTGAGCACGTTCGCGGCGCTGTTGCCGATCAGGCTGTTGTCCGAGGCGTTGCCCGTCAGGTTGATCGCGGCGACGCCGAGCAGTTGCCCGTCCTCGACGTTGGCGGACAAGGTATGACTGACTGTGGTGCGCACCAGGTCGCGGCCTTCATCGGCGAGTTCGGTGACGCTGTCGCCCAGGTTGTCGATCAGGTAGGTGTCGTTGCCGGCACCGCCGATCAGCCGGTCCTGACCGAGGCCACCGTTGAGCAGGTTGTTGCCGGCATTGCCAGTCAGCACGTTGTTCAAGGCGTTGCCGGTGCCGCTGAGGTTTTCGCTACCGGTCAGCGTGAGGTTTTCCAGATTGGGGCCCAAAGTCCAGCTCAACGAGGCACGCACGGTGTCGATTTCGCTGGCCAGAGTACTGGTTTCGCTGATGATGTCCGTCAGACGGTCGACCACGTAGGTGTCGTTGCCAGCCCCGCCGATCATCGTGTCGTTGCCAGCGCCCCCATCCAAGACGTTGCCCAGCGCATTACCAATCAGGGTGTCGTTGTTGACCGAGCCCACGGCGTTTTCGATTTTGGCACCGTAGGCAATCGCCAAACCTTCATTGAAGGCGGTTCCGGTCTTGTAATTCATGAAGGTCTGGCCGATTTTGCTGAACTGGCCTTCATTGAGGTTGATACGAACCGCATTCGCCTGATTGCTCGCGTCGATAGTGTCTGTGCCGCCTGCGTCCCAAATCGTCTCGAAAACCGATTGGCCCATATCCCAGCGATAGGTGTTGTTACCCGTCTGCCACTGGGTGTTTGCGCCATAGAGACTCTGGATGGCTGCGATGTCCAGCAGCATGGGCGTGGTGGGCTGATAGGAATAGGCGTTGTTGTAGCTCATGATCGTGTAGCGCACGTCATCGAACTGGGCAGCGAGCACCGTAGTGTTTGTCAGGCCAGCGGAGAACGGATGCTTGAGACCCAACGCGTGACCGATCTCATGCATGAAGACCAGGTAGTCGTAGGAACCCTCGTCAGGTGTCGGGTCGTTGGTGACGGGCCCCAGCCAGACGTCGCCGGCACTGGCCGTCCTGGCGGGGTAATAACCCCAGGCTGCGGTGTCGTCATCCATCCATAGATAGCCGCCAAATCGCAGGTCACCCACATTGGTGGAAGACTCCTCCACCTGCGTGAACTTCAGGTTGGCGACCGAACTCCATGCGCTGAGCGCGCTCGTAATGCCGTCCTGCTGCGCAGACGTCAGGGCGTAGTCGCGCAGGTATTCTCTTTCACTGCTGTAGTAAGTGGAGAATTGGGAATTGGCATTGATGAAGCTGTACGTCAGAGACGTACCCGTGAGCGCGTCTCCCGTCCAATAAGTCCCATAAAGCAAGCTGTTGACCTGAGCGTTGGCGGTCAGCTTTGCGTATGAAATGGATGAGTAACCTGTTGGACTGGGCATGCAAGCTTCCTATGGGCAATCTGCGGCCTATCCTGGGTGCGGCCGCTGCAAGAGATTCATTTTTCGTAAGAAACGGCGCAAGTGATATCATTTTGACGTCAATTTTTCAATCCTTGTCCCGACCTATGGCACTACCAACCATTCATTGGCCTGGCGGATATCCCCATCCCCTAATCTTCCGCTCCAGCGATGCAGAACGAGCAAGCTGGTCACGAACTTGTACTGGGACTGGTAGAAATCCCGTCGGGCGCGAAATTCTTCCTTGATGCTGTCCAGCACATCCACGGCATTCTTGACGCCGTACTCGAAGGCTTTCTCCGTGGCGACGCGGGATTTTTCGGCGGACTCCAGCGCCCGCCGCGTAGCCTTGATCCGGCTGAGTTCGGTCACCATGCCCAGATAAGCCGTGCGGGTTTGCTTGATGACCTGGCGGCGCATGGCCTCCAGCTCCTGCTCGGCGGCGTCCTTGTCGCTTTCGGCACTCGACACCCGTGCGCTCGTGGAGCCGCCGCTGTAGAGCGGCATTTGCAGGTCGAGGGACGCGACGAGGTTGTCCGAACGAGGCGCCAGTGCGCCTTCATAACCGATATCACTGCGTTGCGCCGTCAAGTTCAGGCCCAAGCGCGGCAGATGACCGGCCTTGGCCTCCCCCATCGCCGAATCGGCGGCACGCACGCTGTGTTCGCGGGCATGCAGTGCCGGGTTGCTGTCGAGCGCGGTCTGCACCCAATAATCCTGGGCCTGGGCCGGCAGGCTGAAGGTTGGATTGTCGCCGATGCGCTTGAACGGCTCCTGGACATCGCGGCCCACCAGCTCGGAAATCGCCTCGCGACTGACCTTGACCTGATTGTCGGCCTCGATCTCATCGGCCTTGAGCGCATCCACTCGCGCCTCCAGGTCAAGTACGTCGGTCACCATCGCCATCTGGCGTGCGTACAGGGCATTGACCCGCTTGAGGTTGTGCTCGGTCGCATCCCGCTCGCTGCGCACCAGGGACAGCTCATCTTCAGCGGCCAGGACAGCGAAGTAGCGCTCGGACAGATCGATACCGGCCTGCACCCGGGTGTCATCGGATTCGTATTGGCTCTGCCGGGCAAGCTCGATGTACTTCTGGTAGCTGCGCCAGACCTGCGGGTCATAGATCACTTGATTGAGCATCACCGCCACGCGCTTGCCGTTGTACTGGATACGGCTCAAGTCATCGTCGCGTCGGCTGCGGTTGACACTGCCACTGGCGTTGAGCTGCGGCAGCAATTGGCCGAAGGCGGCCCGCTCGTTGCCTTCGCCACTGCGGGTCAAGGCCTGCGCCCGTAGGACCCGCGGGTCGGCGGCCTGCGCCTCTTGATGCAATTGCCACAAATCCATGTAGGGAACCGCTGCACCAGTCTCGGCCAGGGCGCACACGGGCAGGACAGCCAGGCAGGCCGCGATCAGCACCTTCATGTCAGTCCTCGATCAACGAACGGGCAAATGCGTTGCTGGCCGGCTGCATCAAATACTGCAACAGCGTCCGCGACCCGGTGTTGATCAACACCTCGACCGGCATCCCCGGCACCAGGGTGAGTTCACCTAATGCCTGGCGCCCCTTGTCAGTCACGGCCACGCGCGCCAGGTAATAGGCGCTGCCAGTGTCCTTGTTGGTCAGGCGATCGGCGGATATTTGCACCAGTTGCCCTTCGATGACGGGTGTGGTGCTGCTCTTGAACGCACTGAAGCGGATCCCCGCCGACTTGCCCAGCGCGATGCGATCGATGTCCAGCGGTGACACCTGAGCCTCGACGACCAGTTCCTCATTGGCCGGGACGATATCCAGCAACGCCGAGCCAGGGCTGACCACGGCGCCCAGGGTATGCACGTTCATGCCCATGACCCTGCCCGACTCGGGTGCGAGGATGTCGGTACGCTGGTCACGGTCCTGCAACGTGGCCAGTCGCTCGCGCACTTCGTACACCTTGGTCCGCGCATCACCCAACAGACCGGCGACTTCGCTGGCAAACGTCTTTTTCAACTGCATGATCTTCAGCTGCGCCTCATCGACATGGACCCGCGCCTGGGCAATTGAGGATTGGGTTTCGGCGATTTCGGTTTGCAGGCGAGAGAGGCTGCGCTCCTGCTCGCGCAGACGTTGCTTGTCCACGAATCCTTCGGCCAGCAACGCACGCAGATCGACGATCTCCTCTTCATAAGAGGCCGCCAACACCTGCTTGCTGGCGATGATGGCCTTGAATCCACGAATCTGTTCGTCGAACTGTCCAATCGTCTTTTCTTGCAGACCGATTTCACCCAGTAACGTGGTGCGCCGCGCCTGGAAAATCCGCGCTTCACTGTCGCGAGCCTCTCGCACCCGCGGATCCGCCGGATCGAGCGACGGTACGGCCAGTGGCTCCGGCAGCCCATCGCGCTCCGCTTCCAGGCGCGCCTGCAATTGGAGCGCGGCGATCAGTTGACTGCGCATGGTTTCCATTTCCGAACGCGCCTGGGTGTTGTCGAGCACCATCAGAATGTCGCCCGCCTTGACCAGGTCGCCGTCGCGCACGCGCAACTCACGTACGATGCCGCCTTCCAGATGTTGCACGGTCTTGCGGTAGCTTTTGACCGTGACCACGCCCGGCGCGAGTGCCGCGCTGTCGAGTGGTGCCAGGCTGGCCCAACCGCCGAACAGGCCAAAGGTCACCAGCAGCATGAAGTAACCGATACGCCTTGCCGGTGCATCATCGACGGGCAATACAGGCGTATCGGCGGATGTGTACTCAGTGTTTTGCATTGAATGGGTTATCCGCTTCTTACGGTTGAATCACTGCCGCCGCCTGAGCGGCCGGTGTCGCACTCTGTAGCCGTGCCAGGACCTTGTCCCGTGGCCCGAACAGGCTCAGCTCGCCTTGATTGAGCACCAGCAGCTTATCCACCTGCGCCAACACGGCGGGTCGATGGGTAATGACAAATACCGTGGCCCGGCTTTCCTTGAGCTTGCGCAGGGCCTGGGCGAGCATTTTTTCCCCGGCGTCGTCCAGGTTGGAGTTCGGCTCATCGAGTACCACCAGGCGCGGTTCTCCATATACGGCCCGGGCCAATCCGATGCGCTGGCGTTGGCCGCCGGACAATCCACCGCCATTGGCGCCGATCACCGTGTCGTAGCCCTCGGGCAGTTGCAACACCAACTCGTGGACACCGGCCATGCGCGCGGCGGCAACCACCGCAGGCGCATTCGCCGCGCCAAAGCGCGCGATGTTCTGGCTGATGGTGCCCTCGAACAGTTCGATGTCCTGCGGCAAGTAACCGATGTACGGGCCCAGCTCGTCCCGCCGCCATTGGCTGATGTCCGCACCGTCCAGGCGCACGGTACCGCTCAGGCTGGGCCAGATCCCCAACAGCGCCCTGGCCAGGGTTGATTTGCCGGCGCCGCTGGGGCCGATGACGCCGACGATTTCACCCGCCGACACCTGGAAGTCCAGCCCACGAATAATCGGCTTGCGCCCCTTGGGCGATCCCACCGAAAGATGCTCGACGCGGATCGCTCCTTCGGGTGCCGGCAACGACATGCGCTCAGGCTCTGCGGCGACCTCGATCAACAACTCGCGCAGCCGGGCATATTGCGCACGGGCGCCGAGGAAGCCATTCCAGACGCCGATCATCTGATCGATGGGGGCCAGTGCACGGCCCAGCAAAATGGACCCGGCAATCATCAACCCGGGCGAAATTTCGTGATTGATCGTCAGGTAGGCCCCCAGGCCCAACACCAACGATTGAACGACCTGACGGGAAGTCCTCGACACGGCTGCGACGGTCCCGGCGCGATCGCTGGCCAGGCTTTGCAGCATCAGGATCTTGTGGATTCGCCCACTCCAGTGCCGACGCAGGCTGCCAAGCATGCCCATCGACTCGATCACTTCGGCATTGCGCAGGCTTTTATGGGTAAATGCGGTGGCCGCCATCTGTTCGCGATTGGCAGCCTGCAATGGCGCACGCGTCAGCTTTTCATTGACCAGCGCCAAGGCCCCCAGCACCAGCGCACTCAAGACACCCATCCAGCCGTACCACGGATGGAACATGAACATGACGGCCAGGTAGATCGGAATCCACGGCACATCGAAGAACGCAAAGAGGCCGTTGCCCGTCAGAAACTGCCGCAAGCCGCCCAGGTCACTCAAGGGCTGCGCCGTGGCGTTCATGCCGCTGGTGTTGAGGGCCTGCTTGAAGCTGGCGTCGAACAGGCGCACCCCCAGCAAGGTGTCCAGACGCGTACTGACGCGCACCATCACCCGCGAGCGTACCCACTCCAGGCCGCCCATCGTGGTCATCAACAGCAGCATGATCAGCGTGAGCATCAATAACGTCGACAGGCTGGCGCTGCCTACCGCACGGTCATAGACCTGCAGCATGTAGAACGAGGGAACCAGCATCAGCAGGTTGACGAAGAAACTGAAAAAGCCAACGGACAGAAAACTGCCTTTGCATAGGGCTAGGGCGTCTTCAAGCTCGGTCCTGGGGTGGTCTGACATGGTTCAATATCGCTTGCGCAAGGAACTACCCGCGCTATATCGGCAGGCCTCCCCGGTTCTGAAGGTCGATAAGCCGCCAATGGCTGCGGTCAACAGATGCCCATCCCATTGTCGACCGGATGATCTATACCTTCACCCATGCGCAATCGTTGCTGAAGCCACGTTTGGCAGGCCTGCCTCGGACAGGCGTCGCACCGCAAAAGACGTTGGCCGGTGAAAAACACCGCTGCACAGCGCCGCGCGCACGTAGAATGGCCAACTTTTTCATGCCTGAAAGTAGCGATCATGAACCCGATTACACGCGTTTTTAATGTTCCCACCCAGGCACTCTTCTGCAAACTTTGCCTCTGCCTGTCGCTGCTGGTGGCCCACAACGCCCGGGCTGAGTCGCCAGTGATCGAGCTGCACATCCTCGACGCCCCGCCACTGACATTCGTCAACGATCCCAGGGGGCATGGAATCGTCGGCGATGTCGCCATGGCCGCCATGAACCGGGCCGGGTACACCGCGACGATCCGTGTGCTGCCTTGGGCCAGGGCGCAGAAACACGTCAGCGAAGAACACGACCACCTGATAACACCCTTGTCGCGCATTCCCGGGCGCGAGGAGCGTTTTACCTGGATTGCCTCGATCATGCCCATGGAACGAGCGTTTTTCAGTCTGGATCGGAAAGTCGACAGCTTTGCCCAGGCCAAGGAGACGTACCACAAGATTGGGGTCGGCCTGGGTAGCGCGCAAGAGGAAATCCTGCGCACCGAGGGTTTCAGTGATGAGCAGATCTACACGTTGGCCATCGGCGATAACCCCGCCCAGATGCTCTTGATGGGGCGAATCGATGCGTGGTTCAACGGCGTCCCGGAGAGTCAGTACATCTGGCCGAAAGTGTCCAAGCGCAAGCTGTTGATGAGCCCGGTGGGAAGCAACGCCGACCTGTACCTGGCCTGCTCCAGGCAATGTTCCGGAAAAATGGTCGAGGACTTGCGCAACGCTGTCGAGGCGCTACGCCGGGAAGGCGCGATCAAGCGGATTCATGATGTCTATCTACCGGAGTAGACACCCTGGCGACCCTGATGGAATTGATAGCCGCCTAACGAAAGCCCCGTTCTAGACGCTTCGTCGATGGCTTATATCATTCCGAATGATAGTTACCTTTGCTTCATTCGATTCGTTCCTCCGCATCGCGCCACGCATCATCCGCCCATTCTCATTACATTGGCGGATGCTATCCATGGAATATTCACTTTCAACCCTGCGTTTTCCCCTCGCCCTGATCGCGGTGCTGGTGATGAGCGCCTGTGGCAAGACTCCCGACTCGGCAGCTTCCATGCCGGCCGCCAAAGTCAGTGTGGCCAAGGTACTGGAGCAGCCAGTCAACGAATGGGATGAATTCACCGGTCGCCTGGAAGCCCCCGAAACCGTCGAGATCCGTCCGCGCGTTTCGGGGCAGATTGACGAAGTAGCCTTCACCGAAGGCGCGCTGGTCAAGAAAGGCGACCTGTTGTTCCAGATCGACCCTCGCCCATTCCAGGCGGAAGTGCGTCGTCTCGAAGCCCAACTGGCCCAGGCCCGCGCCACCGCCACCCGCAGCGAGAACGAAGCCCAGCGCGGTGAACGCCTGCGCTTGAGCAATGCGATTTCCGCCGAATTGGCCGACTCGCGCACCACGGCGGCCCAGGAAGCCCGTGCCGCTGTCGCGGCCATCCAGGCGCAACTGGACCTGGCCAGGCTGAACCTGAGCTTCACCCGGGTCACCTCGCCCATCAGCGGTCGTGTCAGCCGCGCGCAGATCACCGCCGGCAACCTGGTGACCGCCGATGTCACGTCGCTGACCAGCGTCGTCTCCACCGACAAGGTCTACGCCTACTTCGACGCCGACGAACGCGTATTCCTCAAGTACACCCAACTCGCCCGCCAGGGCCAGCGCGGCCAGGCCACGCCGGTCTACATGGGCTTGTCCAACGAGGACGGCAATCCGCACCTGGGCCAGATGAACTTCATCGACAACCAGGTCAACCCGCAGACCGGCACCATCCGCGGCCGCGCGGTGTTCGACAACAAGGACGGCGCCTATACCCCCGGCCTGTACGCCCGCCTGAAACTGGTGGGCAGCGGTACGTACTCCGCGGTGCTGATCAACGACGAAGCCGTGGGCACCGACCTGGGCAAGAAATTCGTCCTGGTGATGGACGCCGAGAACAAGCCCGCGTATCGCGCCGTCGAGCTGGGGCCGAAGATCGAAGGCCTGCGTATCGTGCGCAACGGCCTGAGCAAGGACGACACCATCATCGTCAAGGGGCTGCAACGGGCTCGTCCAGGCGCACCGGTTACGCCTGAAACCATACCGATGGCCAGCGACGCGACCCTCGCCGCCCTGGCAGAACAACGCAAAGCACTCGAAGCCAGCAACCTGCCTCAAGTCGCGCCCTCCAAGGCCATCTCCGGTGCGGCCGGCAAACTGGCCGTTGCGACCCCACGCGGTTAAGGGACTGAATCCAAGATGAAATTTTCCCAGTTCTTCATTTCACGGCCGATCTTCGCAGCGGTGCTTTCGCTGCTGATCCTGATCGCCGGCGCCATCTCGCTGTTTCAGCTACCGATCAGCGAATACCCGGAAGTCGTGCCACCGACCGTGGTCGTGCGCGCCAACTTCCCGGGCGCCAACCCCAAGGTCATCGGCGAAACCGTGGCCGCGCCCCTGGAGCAGGCCATCACCGGTGTCGAGAACATGCTGTACATGTCCTCGCAATCCACCGCCGACGGCAAGATCACCCTGACCATCACCTTCGCCCTGGGCACCGACCTGGATAACGCCCAGGTGCAGGTGCAGAACCGTGTCACCCGGACGGAGCCCAAGCTGCCCGAGGAAGTGACCCGGATCGGCATCACGGTGGACAAGGCTTCGCCCGACCTGACCATGGTTGTGCACTTGACCTCGCCGGACAAACGCTACGACATGCTCTATCTGTCCAACTACGCCCTGCTCAACATCAAGGATGAGCTGGCGCGTCTGGGCGGTGTGGGAGACGTGCAACTGTTCGGCATGGGCGACTACTCCCTGCGGGTCTGGCTGGACCCGAACAAGACCGCTTCGCGCAACCTGACCGCCACCGACGTGGTCACCGCGATCCGTGAGCAGAACCGCCAGGTCGCCGCCGGTGCCCTGGGCGCGCCGCCGGCCCCCAATGCCCAGGCTTTCCAGCTGTCGATCAACACCCAGGGTCGCCTGGTGGACGAGGAAGAGTTCGAGAACATCATCATTCGCGCCGGCCAGAACGGCGAGATCACCCGCCTGAAAGACATTGCGCGGGTCGAGCTGGGCTCCAGCCAATACGCCCTCCGCTCGCTGCTGGACAACCAGCCGGCGGTGGCGATCCCGATCTTCCAGCGTCCAGGCTCCAACGCCATCCAGATCTCCAATGATGTCCACGCCAAAATGGACGAATTGAAGAAAAACTTCCCGGCCGGGATGGACTACAGCATCGTCTATGACCCGACGATCTTCGTACGCGGCTCCATTGAGGCGGTGGTCCACACCCTGTTCGAAGCACTGATCCTCGTGGTGCTGGTGGTGATCCTGTTCCTGCAGACCTGGCGCGCCTCGATCATTCCGCTGGTTGCGGTACCTGTCTCGCTGATCGGTACGTTCGCCGTGATGCACCTGTTCGGTTTCTCGCTCAACGCCCTCTCGTTGTTCGGCCTGGTACTGGCCATCGGTATCGTGGTGGACGACGCCATTGTGGTGGTGGAGAACGTCGAGCGTAACATCGGCCTCGGGCTCACCCCCGTGGAAGCCACCAAGCGCGCCATGAGCGAAGTAACCGGCCCGATCATCGCCACCGCACTGGTGCTGTGCGCGGTCTTCGTGCCGGCGGCGTTCATCAGTGGCTTGACCGGGCAGTTCTATAAGCAGTTCGCGTTGACCATTGCCATTTCCACCGTGATCTCGGCATTCAACTCCCTGACCCTGTCGCCGGCCCTGGCCGCGGTATTGCTCAAGAGCCACGACGCGCCCAAGGACCGTTTCTCCAAGGTCCTGGACAAACTCCTCGGTGGCTGGCTGTTCCGTCCGTTCAACCGCTTCTTCGACCGTGCCAGCCACAACTATGTGGGGGCGGTAGGCCGCGTGATCCGCAGCAGCGGCATCGCCCTGTTCGTCTATGCCGGCCTGATGGTGTTGACGTTCTTCGGCTTCTCCAACACCCCGACCGGTTTCGTACCCGGCCAGGACAAACAGTACCTGGTGGCCTTCGCCCAACTGCCGGATGCCGCGAGCCTGGACCGCACCGAAGACGTGATCAAGCGCATGTCCGACCTGGCACTCAAGCAACCGGGCGTTCAGAGCGCGGTGGCGTTCCCGGGCCTGTCGATCAACGGTTTCACCAACAGCCCGAACGCCGGCATCGTGTTCGTGACCCTCAAGCCCTTCGACGAGCGCAAGGACCCGAGCCAGTCGGCCGGTGCCATCGCCGGCGCGTTGAACGGCCAGTTCGCGGGCATCCAGGAAGCCTACATGGCGATTTTCCCACCGCCGCCGGTACAGGGCCTGGGGACGATCGGTGGTTTCCGCCTGCAAATCGAAGACCGCGGCAACCTGGGCTACGACGAGTTGTACAAAGAAACCATGAACGTCATCGCCAAGAGCCGCAGCGTGCCGGAACTAGCCGGCCTGTTCACCAGCTACACCGTGAACGTGCCCCAGGTCGATGCCGCCATCGACCGCGAGAAAGCCAAGACCCACGGCGTGGCCGTCAGCGACATCTTCGACACCCTGCAGATCTACCTGGGTTCGCTGTATGCCAACGACTTCAACCGTTTCAGCCGTACTTACCAGGTCAACGTCCAGGCCGAACAGCAGTTCCGTCTCGAGGCGGACCAGATCGGCCAGCTCAAGGTGCGCAATAACCGTGGCGAGATGATCCCGCTGGCGACCTTCATCAAGGTCAGCGACACCTCCGGGCCTGATCGTGTGATGCACTACAACGGCTTCATCACCGCTGAGATCAACGGTGCCGCCGCACCCGGCTACAGCTCCGGCCAGGCCGAGAAAGCCATCGAGAAACTGCTCAAGGAAGAATTGCCCAACGGCATGACCTACGAGTGGACCGACCTGACGTACCAGCAGATCCTCTCGGGTAACACCGCCTTGTTCGTGTTCCCACTCTGCGTACTGCTGGCGTTCCTGGTGCTCGCGGCGCAATACGAAAGCTGGAGCCTGCCACTGGCGGTGATCCTGATCGTACCGATGACCCTGTTGTCGGCCATCACCGGGGTGATTCTCTCCGGCAGCGACAACAACATCTTCACCCAGATCGGCTTGATCGTACTGGTGGGGCTTGCCTGCAAGAACGCGATTCTGATCGTCGAGTTCGCCAAGGATAAACAGCTGGAAGGCCTGAGCCCGCTGGCGGCGGTGCTGGAAGCGTGCCGACTGCGTCTGCGGCCGATCCTGATGACCTCCGTGGCCTTCATCATGGGCGTAGTGCCCCTGGTGTTCTCCAGCGGCGCCGGTGCGGAAATGCGCCATGCCATGGGTGTCGCGGTGTTCTCCGGGATGCTCGGCGTGACCTTCTTCGGCCTGCTGCTGACCCCGGTGTTCTACGTACTGATCCGTAACTTCGTCGAGCGCAGCGAGGCCCGCAAAGCGGCCCGGGCCTTGAAACTGGAGGCGCAACAATGAGTTTGAAAGCGTTCGTGCCGAGCTTGCTGGTGCTGGCCTTGAGTGCTTGCGCCGTGGGCCCGGACTACAAGGCACCGCAAACGGAGGCGGCGAACATCACCACCGCCACCGACGGCGCCGCCGGCCAGAAGAACTTCGACCGGGCCCGCTTCGAAGGCGTCTGGTGGCAGCAGTTCGACGACCCGACCCTCAACGCACTGGTCACCCGTTCCCTGGACGGCAACCGTGAATTGCGCGTCGCCTTCGCCCGCTTGCGGGCGGCCCGGGCGATTCGCGATGACGCCAGCAATGACGTCATGCCGACCATCACCAGTCGCGCCAGCAGCAACCTGGGCAAAAGCCAGATTCCCGGGCAGACCACCGACCGGGTCAACACCGAGCGCTACGACCTGGGCCTGGACATGGCCTGGGAGGTGGACCTGTTCGGCCGCATCCGGCGCAACCTGGAAGCCACCGACGCCGATCAGCAGGCGGCCGAAGCCGACCTCTACCAATTGCAGGTGACGATGATCGCCGAACTGGTGGATGCCTACGGTCAACTGCGCGGCGCCCAACTGCGGGAAAAGATCGCCCTGGCGAACCTTCAGAACCAGCAGGACTCGCGCAAGATCACCGAAAGCCTGCGCGATGCCGGTGTTGGCGATCAGCTCGACGTGGTGCGCGCCGATGCCCGCCTGGCGGCGGTGGAAGCCAGCGTCCCGCAATTGCAGGCCGAGCAGGTGCGCCAGCGCAACCGCATCGCCACCTTGCTGGGCGAGCGCCCGGACAAACTGAGCGTGGACCTGAGTCCCAAGCAGTTGCCAGCGATTGCCAAGGCGCTGCCGATCGGCGATCCGGGTGAACTGCTGCAACGTCGCCCGGACATTCTCAGTGCCGAACGCCAGTTGGCCGCCGCCACGGCACGCATCGGCGTGGCCAAGGCCGACCTGTTCCCGCGCGTCAGCCTCAGCGGTTTCCTTGGTTTCACCGCCGGACGGGGTTCGCAGATCGGCTCCTCGGCGGCCAACGCCTGGGCGCTGGGCCCGAGCATCACCTGGGCCGCCTTCGACCTGGGCAGCGTACGGGCCCGCCTGCGCGGCGCGAATGCCGAGGCGGACGGTGCCCTGGCGACCTATGAACAGCAAGTGTTGCTGGCCCTGGAAGAATCGGAAAATGCCTTCAGCGACTACGGCAAGCGCCAGCAGCGCCTGATCTCGCTGATCCGCCAGAGCGAATCGAGCCGCGCCGCCGCTGACCTGGCCGAGATTCGCTACCGCGAAGGCACCGTGGACTTCCTGGTGCTGCTCGACGCCCAGCGTGAACGCCTGGCCGCCGAAGACGCCCAGGCCCAGGCCGAAGTGGACCTGTACCGTGGCATCGTCGCGATCTACAAGGCCCTCGGCGGTGGCTGGCAGCCGGAAACCGTCGCCAGCAACTGACCCACCCTTCCCAACCGCGTTCCTTTGGTTGGCGCAACCAACCAATTGTTTGCCCCGCGCCCCATTGGACGCGGGGCTTTTTTGTCTGCGGTGCAGTCAGAACACTACTTTCTCCTGTGGCGAGGGATTAGGCTTAAGCGTTTTGGGGTCAAGGTACGATCGTTCCCGCAGGAGCGGCGTGAAATGTTCACAAGGTTTGACTCAGGCGCCCGCCTGGCCGAAGCTTGCGACAACTCACGCTTCTGGTTATGGATTACCTGCATGCCCTCGTCTCGCCGCTATCTGCTGCTCAGCCTGTTCGTCCTGTTGGTGCTCGGTCTTGTCGCGGTATGGCTGCGCAGCACGACCCCGCAGATTCCCGAGGCGATCAAGCGCGGCTACAGCGAAGCCCTGGAGCAGGCACGCAACGGCCAGCCTGGTGCGGCACGGATGCTTTACCAACAACTGGGGCGTCCGGACCTGTCGCCCAAGCGCCGTGTGTGGCTGCACGCCGAACTGCCCAACTACCCAAGCCCGCAGGCCCTGAAACTGGCAGATGCCGACCTGCACAGCGCATCGCCGGACGTGCGTCGAGCCGCCATTGGCAGCATCGTCGGGCTGGTGCCGACAGGCCAGCGCAGCCTGCTGTTGGGACCGCTGCTCGATGACGATGACCAGACGGTACGCTTCGCCGCCGTGAATGCATTGCTGGGCTTGTCCCCCGATGACCTGGGCTTGTACTTCGGGGCGATGCAACTGGCGATCGACACCTGGGAGCAGGTGCTCGAAGACAGCCCGCCAAGCGCCGACATCTTCTACCAGCTCGCCCGCCTGCACCTGCACAACGCCGAGCTGAAAAAAGCCCAGCAGGCATTGGATCAGGCGCTGCGCCTGCAACCGGGCAACTTGCCGGCGCTGGTGATGCAGATCGAAGTACTGGATAAACAGGGCCAGGGCGACGCCGCACGACAATTACTCGCCCGCCAATTGCAAACCCAGCCAGACTCGGCTTATCTGCAACATGCCCTGGGGATGTGGTTGTTGCAGCATGGCCAGGGTGAATATGCGGTGCTCGGTCTGGCCAAGGCCGTGGAGCTGGAGCCGCAAAACCGGCATTACCGCTATGACCTGGCGACCACCCTGCATGCCGAACAGGAACTGGAGGCGGCACAAAGACAGCTGGAAGAAATCGTCCAGCGCTACCCGGCCGACCGCAAGGCAAGGGTGACCCTGATCAACTACTGGAAGGAGACCGGACAGTTGCAGAATGTACAGATCCTGCTGGCCAAGCTCGAACAACTCAACCCCGACGACCCGGTGCTGCAACAGGGCCTGTAGGCGCCCGCCCATGTCGGATGCGCGACGCAGGACGTGCATCGGCGCGCGTTTTGGCAACGCAGGCGGAACCGTCGCCGCCGCCAGGGGTCAAGGTGTTCAGGCAGTTGTTTTTTCAGGCGCGTACAGCAGCCTGCTGCCCACTTCCCCCGTCACAAGAGGGCTATTTTTGTCTACGTCTAATGAGTTGATCAGTGCAAAAGCCGCCACTGGTGTCGAAGGGCTGGACGATATCCTTTGCGGTGGCCTGTCCCGCGGACATGTGTTCCTGCTCGAAGGCGAACCCGGGACCGGCAAGACCACGGTCGCGTTGCAGTTCCTGCTGGCCGGCGCCCAGGCCGGCGAGCGTTCGTTGTACATCACGCTCTCGGAAACCGAGCGCGAGCTACGCCAGGGGGCGGCGTCCCACGGCTGGACGCTCGATGACTATGTGCACATCTTCGAACTGACCCCGCCCGATAGCCTGCTCAATGTCGAACACCAGCAGAGCCTTTTGTATTCCTCGGACCTGGAATTGGGAGAAGCGACCCGGCAGATCTTCGAGGTGGTCGAGCGCGTCAGGCCGACCCGCGTGGTGCTCGACAGCCTGTCCGAGATCCGCCTGCTCGCCCAGAGTTCGCTGCGTTATCGCCGCCAGATCCTCGCCATCAAGCATTACTTCGTGCGTTATGACGCCACCGTCCTGCTGCTGGACGACTTGACCAGCGAGTCCCTGGACAAGACCGTGCACAGCGTCGCCCATGGCGTGATCCGCCTGGAAGAACTGACCCCCGACTACGGCGCCGAGCGGCGGCGCGTGCGGGTGATCAAATACCGCGGGCAGAAGTATCGCGGCGGCTTCCACGATTTCACCATCATGGCCGACGGCGTACATGTATTTCCGCGCCTGGTGGCCGCCGAGCACCGCGGTGCGTACTTGCGCCAGCAGTTATCCAGTGGCCTCGCCGGCATGGACGCCCTGCTGGGCGGCGGCATCGAGACCGGCTCCAGCACGCTGATCCTCGGGCCGGCGGGCACCGGCAAGTCGCTGGTCGCGATGCTGTTCGCCGCGGCCGCGGTGTCCCGTGGCGAGAAGGCCGCATTGTTCATTTTCGATGAAGAGTTGGGCCTGCTGTTCGAGCGCATGAAAAACATGGGCATAGACCTGCCAGCGCTGCAAGAGACCGGCAACTTGTGGATCGAACAGGTGGACGCTGCCGAGCTGTCTCCCGGCGAGTTCTCCCATCGCGTGCGCCGCTGCGTCGACGAAGGCGACATCAAGACCGTGGTGATTGATAGCATCAACGGTTACCAGGCCGCCATGCCGGAAGAAAATTCGCTGGTGCTGCACATGCACGAGCTGCTGCTCTACCTCAACCGCAAGGGTGCGGCGACCTTCATGACCGTCGCCCAACATGGCCTGGTCGGCGACATGAAGGCCCCGGTGGATATCACCTACCTGGCCGACACGGTGGTGCTGCTGCGTTACTTCGAAGCGCTGGGCAAGGTTCGCCGGGCGATCTCGATCATCAAGAAACGCACCGGCAGCCATGAATCGACGATTCGCGAATACCGCATCAGCGGCCAGGGCCTCACCATCGGCGAGCCGCTGGACGCGTTCCAGGGTGTGTTGCGTGGCGTACCGACCTACTTGGGAGAGAGCAACCCGCTGCTCGAGGAAGCGTCGCAGTGACCATGAGCGAGTCCCGCTCCGAGCGGGCGCTGATCCTCGCACCGCTGGGACGGGATAGCCAGATCGCGCTGATGATACTGGAAGAAGCCGGCTTCCCCGGCTTGATCTGTCAGCACCTGGGACACCTGTGCGACGAGCTGGAACAAGGTGCCGGCCTGCTGGTGATTGCTTCCGAAGCCCTGTTGGGGCCGGGCCTGGAGGTCCTGCTCCAGCTGATCGAACAACAGCCGGCCTGGTCCGACCTGCCCATTGTCCTGCTGACTCACCACGGCGGCCCCGAGCAGACCCCGGAGGCTCGCCTGGGGGCGCAACTGGGCAACGTCACGTTCCTGGAACGTCCCTTTCACCCGGTGACCCTGGTCAGCCTGGTGACCACCGCCCTGCGTGGACGCCGCCGGCAATACGAAGCCCGGGATCGCCTGATTGACCTCAGTAACAGCGAACAGCGCCTGCAAACCATCCTCGAGACACTCGAGCAACAGGTGCAGGAGCGCACCGCCCAATTGCGCCACAACGAAGAGGCCTTGCGCCAATCGCAGAAAATGGAAGCGGTCGGCCAGCTTACCGGCGGCATTGCCCATGACTTCAACAACATGCTCACCGGGATCATTGGCAGCCTCGAATTGTTACGCCGGCGCCTGGCCCGGGGCCGTACCGAAGACCTGGACAGCCTGATCGACCTGGGCGTGACCTCGGCGAACCGTGCCGCCGGGCTGACCCACCGCTTGCTGGCCTTTTCCCGCCGGCAGTCGCTGGACTCCAAGGCCGTGCAGATGAACACCCTGGTGTTGTCCATGGGCGAGCTGTTGCAGCGCAGTCTCAACGAAAGTATCCGCCTGGACATGCAACTGGACGATCAGCTGTGGATCGCCGAAGCCGACCCCAACCAACTGGAAAGCGCCCTGCTCAACCTGGTGCTCAATGCCCGGGACGCAATGCCGGACGGCGGCACGTTGGTGATACGCACCTCCAATCAACACCTGGATGCCGACTTTACCGACGCCTACAGCAACCTGAAGCCCGGTGACTATGTGGCCTTGAGTGTGCAGGACACCGGTTGCGGCATGCCGGAGGCCATCGTCCACCGCGCGTTCGACCCGTTTTTCACCACCAAGCCGATTGGCCAGGGCACCGGCCTGGGTCTGTCGATGATCTACGGCTTCAGCAAGCAATCCCACGGCCATGTGACCATGGACAGCGAAGTCAACCGCGGCACCACCGTCAACCTGTACCTGCCGCGTTTCATCGGCGAGCCCGTGAGCGAACCGGTGATCGACACCCAGCACATGCCACATGCGCAAGCGGGCGAGACGGTATTGATTGTCGAAGACGATCCGGCGGTGCGGGTGCTGGTCAGCACGGTACTGGGCGAGCTGGGCTATGCCTTCCTCGAAGCGGGCGACGCCGATGGCGCACTGCCGATCCTCCAGTCGAAGCGACGCATCGACCTGATGGTCAGCGACGTAGGGCTGCCGGGCATGAACGGTCGGCAATTGGCGGAAATCGGCCGGCAGCTGCGCCCCGATCTGCGGGTCCTGTTCATCACCGGTTATGCCGAGCACGCCGCGGTTCGCGGCGGCTTCCTTGACCCGGGCATGCAGATGATCACCAAGCCGTTCACGTTCGAACTGTTGACGGCCAAGGTGCGGGAGATGATCAGGACGTAGGCTTTGCAGGAGTACCTACGACAGCATCGACTGCATGATGCCCTGGAGTTCATCCAGATCGAACGGTTTGTCCAGGATCGGCGCCTTGCGCGTGATGGGGCTGTCGGTCTCGCGCACTTCCTGGGCATAGCCGCTGATGAAGATGACCTTGAGGTCCGGACGCAACCTGACCGCAGGTTCGGCGATCTGCACCCCGGAAATGCCTCCCGGCAGTCGGAAATCGGTGATCATCATGTCCAGATGAGGCTTGCTCGCCAGGATCTCGAAAGCTTGTTCACCGTTCTCCGCCTGCAGTACCCGATACCCCTCACCTGACAAGTAGGCCGACAATACCATCAGGATCGATGGATCATCCTCGACGATCAGTACAACATCTTGCGCATCTTCACTCATGAGAAGCCTTTGTTCGATCAATAGCTGCTGATACGACCGTGGGGTCACTCAGAGGTTGCGTCAGTTCGACGGTTTTGTGAATCGCTGTTTTCTGAAAAGGCAGGCAAACACAAAACAGTGCCCCTTCGTTCAGCCGGCTGTCGACCGTGATGGTCCCGCCATGGGCGGTCACGATCTGCTCGGAGATGAACAAACCCAGGCCCAATCCGGACGTGGCGGCTTTGGACGATACCCGCTCGAACTGCTGGAAGATACGCTTCTGGTTTTCTTCGCTGATACCGATGCCCCGGTCCTGGACCTCGATGCAGGCATGCTCGGGCGTCTTGTAGATCCGCACGTCGATGGGGCCCTTGCCGCCATAGCGCAGGGCGTTGGTCAGCAGGTTCGACACCACCTGCTCGATCCGGAACTCATCCCAGAGCCCTTCAACCGAAGGATCGGCGGTGTAGGTCACGCTGCATTCGGCGGCGGTGATCTGCGGCTGGAAATTACGCAACAGGTTGGCCACCAAGGCCGTCAGGTTGAAGCGGCTCGGACGGATGGACAGCTTGCCGGTGCGGATCCGCGAGACATCCAGCATGTCCTCGATCAGCCGGATCAGGCTCTTGATCTGCCGCTCGTCGCGCTCGACCATCGCCCGCACCTTGTCCATGCTGAAGGCGGCGGCGTTATCCCGGGCCAAGTGCATCTTGCGCAATTGCGTCTCCAGGATCAGCCCATTGAGCGGAGTACGGACCTCGTGGGCAACAACGGACATGAAGTCATCGCGCATCCGCACGGCCTGCTCCAGCTCGCTGCGAGTGGCCTCCAACTGCTGCAACAAGACCTGCTGTTCGCGACGACTGCGCTCAAGGGCCACCACTTGCTCCTTGACCGCCTTGCGCTGGCGATAGAGTTCGACGAAGACGCTGACCTTGCTCTTGACCGCATGGTTGTCCAACGGCTTCTGCAGGAAATCCACTGCGCCGTTTTCATAACCGGTGAAGGCGTAATTGCGCTCGCGACCTGCCGCGCTGACAAAAATGATCGGGACGCTGCGGGTCTTTTCCGTACCACGCATCAGCTCGGCCAGCTCGAACCCGTTCATGTCCGGCATCTGCACGTCGATGATGGCCAGGGCAAAATCGTGTTGCAGCAACAGCGACAACGCGTCGTCTGCCGACAAGGCAGAGAAGACTTCGCGGTCGTCACCCATGATCAACGCCTCCAGGGCCAACAGATTTTCCGGCAGATCATCGACGATCAGCAGTTTGACTCGACTGTCCTTTGGCATTGGGTTCATTCCAGCCCGGCCAGCAACTGGCCGATCTCTTGCAGAGTGAGGATATGGTCGGGCTGGTGCAACGCCAGCGCCGCTTCGGGCATGGTCGCCACCTGGGCTTCGCGGGGGTCCTGGACCACGGTAATACCGCCCTGCGCCCTGACCTTGGCCAGGCCTTGGGCGCCGTCACCGTTGGCACCGGTCAGCACCACCGCCAGCAGGTTGGGCCCGTAGACATCGACGGCCGACTCGAATAGCACATCGATGGAGGGTCGCGAATGGTGCACCGGTTCTTCCAGGCTCAACGACAGGCTCCGGTCGGCCTCGACCGACAAATGATAGCCGGGTGTCGCAACGTACAAGGTGCCCGGGCAAATGTCCTGCTTGTCCCGGGCTTCTTCCACCGGCATGGCGAGACGGCGCCCGAAGACCTCGGCCATCTGGCTGTTACGCTCGTCAGGCAAATGCAGCACCACCAGGACCGGCAAGCCAAAGCCCCTGGGCAGTTGTCCGAAAACCTTGAGCAAGGCTTCAACGCCACCGGCAGAGGCGCCCACGACAATGGCCTCGATTCGCGACGCAGGTTCGTCAGTCGTCTGGTTCATAGCTTGCGGTAGATCCGTTCCTGTTTGACCAACGGCTCGAATTGCTTGCCATAGGCCGAGAAATCCAAGGTTTCCTTGCTGCCCAGGACCAGGAAACCCCGGTGGCAAAGGGACTCGTGGAACAATCCGAATGCTCGGTCCTGTAGATTTTTATTGAAATAAATCACCACGTTACGACAGGAGATTAACTGGGTTTCTGAAAAGACGCTGTCGGTCGCAAGACTGTGATCGGCAAAGGTCACGTTTTCACACAAGGTCTTGTCGAACATCGCGTAATCGTAGGCGGCGGTGTAGTAATCGGCAAACGACCGCCGCCCTCCGGCCTGCTGGTAATTTTGAGTGTAGGCCCGCACGCTTTCGAGGGAAAAAATGCCCTGCTTGGCTTTCTCCAGCGAACGCGGGTTGATGTCAGTGGCATAGATGAGCGTACGGTCGAGCAGGCCTTCTTCGCGTAACAGAATGGCCATGGAATAGACCTCTTCCCCGGTACTGCATCCGGCGATCCAGATCTTGAGCGAGGGGTAGGTCTTGAGCAGCGGCACCACTTCCTCGCGAATCGCCAGGAAATGCGACGGGTCGCGGAACATTTCGCTGACAGGAATCGTCAGCAGCTGCAGCAATTGCATGAACGCGCCGGGATCGTGCAGCACGCGCTCTTGCAGGGCCGAGATGGTCTTGCATTCGAACTGGGCCAGTGCATGTTCGACCCGGCGCTTGATGGAAGCACCGGAGTAATCCCGAAAGTCGTAGCTGTACTTGAGGTAAATCGCTTCGATCAACAAACGAAGTTCAATGTCGGTATAACGTTCCACTAAATTCTTTCCATATTCGGCAACCACACGCGAATCAGCGAAAACAGACGATCCAGGTCGATCGGCTTGGCCAGGTAATCGTTGGAGCCCGCCGCCAGGCAGCGCTCCTGGTCATCCTTCATGGCCTTGGCCGTCACCGCGATGATGGGCAACTTGCGCCAGCGCGGGTCTTTACGGATCTGCGTCGTGGCTTCGAAACCGTCCATTTCCGGCATCATCACGTCCATCAGCACCAGGTCGATGTCGTCCATTTCATTGAGGCGGTCGATGGCTTCATAGCCGTTGCGGCCAATGACCACGATCGCGCCTTTCGCCTCCAGGGCACTGGTCAGGGCGAAGATGTTGCGCACATCGTCGTCCACCAACAGCACCTTGCGCCCCTCGAAAACCTTGTCGCGGCTGCGGGCGGTCTTGAGCATCCGCTGCCGTTCATGGGACAACCGCGACTCGACTTTGTGCAGAAAAAGTGTGACTTCGTCCAACAGGCGCTCTGGCGAACGGGCGCCCTTGATGATGATCGAGCGCGAATACTTGCGCAGCTCGGCTTCTTCATCGCGGGTCAGGTTGCGCCCGGTGTAGATGATCACCGGCGGGAACGAACAGATTTCCTCGTTGGACATGCGCTTGAGCAGGTCATTGCCGAGCATGTCCGGTAGCTTGAGGTCGATGATCATGCAGTCGTAGACATTCGTCTGCAGTAATTCCAGCGCCTGCTGGGCCAGGCCAACGGCGGTGATCTCGATATCATCATCGCCGATCAGTCGGGTAATGCTGTCGCGTTGCAAGTCATCGTCTTCCACCAGCAGCACCCGCTTGACCTTCTGGGTCAGCTTGGCTTCCAGCCGGGCGAACACATCCTTGAGCTCCTCGCGGGTGGTCGGCTTGACCGCGTAACCGATGGCCCCCATGTGCAACGCCGCCTCGGCGCGGTCCTCGACGGAAATCACATGCACCGGGATATGCCGGGTTTCGGGCTGTTCCTTGAGCCGTTGCAGCACGGTCAGTCCGGAATGGTCCGGCAGGCGCATGTCCAGCAGGATCGCGTCGGGGCTCAGTAACATCGCCAGGTCAAAACCTTCGTCGGCGCCATGGGCCACCAGGCAGCGGTAACCCAGTTCATGGGCCAGGTCGAAAAGAATCCGGGCGAACTCCGCTTCATCTTCGATCACCAGGATGCAGCGATTACTGAACGGCGCCTCGTCCCGGTCATCGGCAAACCGCGCAACCGGGATATCCACCTCGGCGGCCAGGGACGCCGGCGCAGGCTTGGGCGTCACCGGGGCCGGCGTGGTCTCAGTCGGAATGAACGTCATCGGCTCCGCGGGACGCTCCCCGGGCTCGACATAGCGCTCCGGCAACACCAGCGTAAACACACTGCCCTGTCCGGGCTCGCTGGAAACCGAAATCGAACCGCCGAGCAACGTCGCCAGGTCGCGTGAAATCGACAGCCCCAGTCCGGTGCCTCCGTAGCGGCGGTTGGTGGTGCCGTCGGCCTGGCGGAAGGCCTCGAAGATGCTTTGCTGCTGATCGGCGGCAATGCCAATCCCCGAATCGCTGATCATGAAGGCGACGCCCGAGCCCGGCTGGCCGGCCACCGACAACCGGACAGTGCCGTGCTCGGTGAACTTCACGGCGTTGGACAACAGGTTCTTGATCACCTGCTCCAGCCGCTGGCGATCGGTATAGAGCGTGGATGGCGCATCGGGTAGCAGCTGCGTCTCGAAACCCAGGCCCTTTTCGGCCGCCAGTGGCATGAACAGGTCCCGCAGTCCATCCACCAGGCGCGGCACGCTGGTACTTTCCGGACGCACTTCCAACTTGCCGGCCTCGACCTTGGAGATGTCGAGGATGTCATTGATCAGGTTCAACAGATCATTACCGGCGCTATAGATCGACTCGGCGAACTTGACCTGTTCCTCGTTGAGGTTGTTCTGCGGGTTTTCCGCCAGCAGCTTGGACAGGATCAGCGAACTGTTGAGCGGCGTGCGCAGTTCATGGGACATGTTGGCGAGGAATTCGGACTTGTACTTGCTCGAACGCTGCAACTCTTCGGCGCGCTCCTGCAACTGGACCTGGGCCAGGTTCAGCTCGCTGTTCTTGCGGTCGACGGCGTCACGTTGCTGCGCCAACTGCTCGTTGGTCTGTTCCAGTTCCAGTTGCTGGGTTTCCAGGTGAACCTGGGACTCCTTGAGGATGCGCGACTGTTCTTCCAGCTCTTCGTTGGCGGTCTTGAGCTCTTCCTGCTGGACTTGCAGCTCTTCGTTCAACTGCTGGGTTTGCGCCAATACTTCCTGCAAGCGCTGACGATAGCGGGCGGCCTCGATGGAGACGCCGATATTTCCGGCGATTCGCTCCAGTAGCTCGATGTCGCGCTCGGTCAGTGGCCGCAGGAAACCCAACTCGATGACACCGTTGACCCGGTCGTCGTCGCGGATGGGCACCACCACCACACTGTTGGGCAGGCCCTGGCCCAACCCGGAGCTGACTTTCAGGTAGTCGTCGGGGACGTCATCCAGGCGGATCAGCCGGCCTTGCTGCGCCGCCTGGCCAGCGATGCCTTCACCGTCGACGATCACCTGCTGTTGTTCGTCGTCCTCCCGGGACAAGCCGTAGGTGGCGACACGCTTGAGCGCTCCGTTTTCTTCGCGCACATAAATCGCCGCGACAACGACGTCCAGGTATTGCGCGCAAAACTGCAGGATGTTGCGTCCCAATACGTTCAAGGACAACTGTCCCAGGACTTGTTCAGCCAGCAGCGTCTGGCCATTGCGCAACCACGCCTGCTTCTCCAGGTGCAAGGCGCTCTGCTGCTGGATTTTAAGGTTGGCGCTGTAGCTCTTGGACAGGTGCAACAAATCCCGGCGACCGACATAGGCCAGCAACCCGCTGATCGCGGCGACAAACAGCAGGTACAACGCAATGCTCCAGATCGTCGTGTTGCGCACTTCCTCGTTGCGGGCCGCGTGCAAATGCTGCTCGGTCTCGACGATGTCTTCGAAGGTCTTGCGGATTTCATCGGTCAGGCGCTTGCCACGCCCTGCTTTCACTACGCTCCGGTAATCACCCGTGCTGCGTTGCAGGTCGATCATGCCCTGGGCGTAGTTGGCCCACTCCGTCTGGAGCGCTTGGATCTTGTGCAGGCGATCCGTCTGGACAGGATTGTCGGCTGTCAATTCCAGCAATGTATCCAGCGCAACGGCGATCCGCGGCTTGGCGACCTCGTAGGGGTCGAGGAAATGCTCGTCACCAGTCAAAAGGAAGCCGCGCATGCCGGTTTCCAGGTCTACGCTCAACTTGAGCGCTTCGTTGGCATTATTGATCACCCTGTCGGTATGCCCGACCCATTGAATCACCGACAACAGATACGTGATCAGGATGATGAAAAACACCGCGCTGAGCGCCCCCATACCCAGCGGCAGGGCAATGTTGCGGCTCAGGAGTTTGCGGAAACTGTGCTCGTCAACCGAAGACGAAGGAGTCATGGATAGGGCCTTGGTGAACAGTTGAAATCCGTGGAGTGTGCCCGAAAAACGTCGGTTGGATCCACATTTCTGACAAGGCGGCGGCGTCAATCCGACGGAACTCTGCCCTACGGTGAGGAAGCGACTTATCCTTGTCAGCTCTTGTACTATAGATCCTTTCTTGTACAAGCCCGGGAACTTGTGCGAGCTCGCGACTTACTCATGTATAAGGCTGTTTTTCCCCCTTCCCGAACCACCTGCGAGTATGCCGACTATGCCCACCCCCGCTTCAGCCACTCCACCCACCATTCTGGTAGTCGAGGATGACGACATCGTACGGATGTTGATCGTCGATGTGCTGGAGGAGCTGGAATACCAAGTGTTGGAGGCGAATGGTTGTGAGCAGGCACTGACGTACCTGCGCGACGAAGAACAACCCATTGCCTTGATGATGACGGATGTCGGCCTGCCGGTGATGGACGGTCGCGAGCTGGCCAGGCAGGCGCGCCTGGCACGCCCGGCGCTGGCCGTCCTGTTTGCCAGTGGCTATGCCGAAAGCATCGACGTCCCGGATGGCATGGAAGTGATTGGCAAACCCTTTTCCATCGATCAATTGCGCGACAAGGTCCGCAGCATTCTTTCTTGAGCCGGGACGTATTCTTGGTCACTATCGGCGCCCCGCGCGTCGACCGCGCCTGATTCGCCCCAAGGAAGTGCCCGCCCATGCGTCATCCCACCGCCACCAAGGTCCTGGTCATCGGCTATGTCTGGCCCGAGCCACGCTCATCGGCTGCCGGCGGGCACGTCATGCAGCTGCTGGAAGCTTTTCTCGGACAAGGCTGGGACATCACCTTCAGCAGCCCGGCGCGTCCCGGGGAAACCCGCGCCGACCTGGTCGCCCTGGGCATCCACGAGGTGCCGATCGAACTCAATAACAGCAGTTTCGATGCATTTATCCAGGAACTGGCCCCGGATATCGTGCTGTTCGACCAGTTCATGATGGAAGAGCAATTCGGTTGGCGGGTCGAAAAGCACTGTCCCGATGCGCTGCGCGTACTGGAAACCTCTGACCTGCAAAGCCTGCGCCACGCCCGGCACCAGCGCTTGAAGGAACGCCTGAAGGCCGACGATGGGTCCGAGGATTTCACCGACTTCTTCAGCCCTGGGCTGGACGTGGAATTCCAGTGGATGGCCGACACCGACCTGGCCAAGCGGGAAGTCGCCGCGCTGTACCGTTGCGACCTGAACCTGATGGTCTCCGAGGTTGAAATCGAACTGTTGGTGGAGCACTTCAACGTACCGCGCAACCTGCTGCTCTGGTGTCCGCTGATGCTCGATCTGCCGAGCGAACCTTTCGTCCCTTTCGAAGACCGGGTGCATTTCCTGAGCATTGGCAACTTTCGCCATGCACCGAACTGGGACGCCGTGCTCTGGATGAAAAATGCCGTTTGGCCGCTGATCCGCCGGCAGTTGCCGGAGGCGCAATTGCACCTGTACGGCGCCTACACCCCACCCAAGGCCGCCGCGCTGCACAATCGCGCCCAAGGCTTTCACATCATGAACTGGGCCGAGGATGCCTTGCAGGTCATGTCGGCGGCACGCATCTGCCTGGCCCCGCTGCGCTTCGGCGCCGGGATCAAGGGCAAGCTGATCGACGCGATGCTCTGCGGCACGCCGAGCGTGACCACGCCCATCGGTGCCGAAGCCATGGACGCCGGCATGCCCTGGCCCGGCGCCATTGCACAGAGCGCCGAAGGCCTGGCTAGCGCGGCGGTGCAGTTGTACAGCGACCCGACGTGCTGGACCCAGGCCCGGGACGCCGGCCTCGCCCTGGCCCACCGATACCGCCGGGAACTGCATGGCCCGGCGCTGATCGAGCGCATCGAGGCCTGCCGCGCGAACCTGGCGCAACGACGCCGGGACAATTTCACCGGTAGCATGCTGCGTCATCACCAGCACAAAAGCACCCAGTACATGGCCCAGTGGATCGAAGAAAAAAACCGCAACGTCCAGGTTGATCCGGGGTGACACCTGCCTGACGAAGGGGGCATTATCCAGCGGCGATAACAACAAAAAAGGCGTCAGCATGACCCGAACAGCCAGAGTCACCGACCCTTCCTACGAGCTGATGGACGACCATAACGGGCTGTCCATCATCTATCGCCAGCACGGTTTCCCCTGCCCCCTGGTGCGCTGGCACTTCCACAAGGAATACGAGCTGCACCTGATCACCGCCAGTTCCGGCAAGGTGTTCATTGGTGATTACATTGGCAACTTCTGTCCGCAATCATTGTTCCTCACCGGCCCCAACCTGCCCCATAACTGGATCAGCCAGGTGAGCGAGGATGAAGTGGTGCCCAAGCGCGACATGCTGGTGAACTTCACCGACGAGTTGTTCGAGAGCGGCCATCAGGTGTTTGCCGAGCTCAAGACAGTCGGCCCCTTGCTCGAACGCGCCCGGCATGGCATCGAGTTTCGCTGCAAGCGCACCATCCGCCAGGCCATGATCCTGATGCAGCGCATCGCCGACTCCCAGGGCATGAGCCGTCTTGGGTACTTCTTCATCCTGATGGAGCTTTTGGCGGCCACCGATGACTATCAACTGCTGTCCGGGGCCACTGCTCCGCAAATGGCCGACGAACACAGCATCGACCGCACCAACCGCGCGGTGGACTATATCTTTGCCCACTACGCCCGGGAATTGCCCCTGGAAGAAGTCGCTGAACACTTAGGGATGAAACCCACCTACTTCAGCCGGGTATTCAAGCAAGCCACCGGTCGCTGTTTCATCGAATTCGTCAATCGCCTGCGCATCAGCAAATCCTGCGAACTGCTGGCCGATGGCGACAAGCCCGTGACGGACGTGTGTTTCGAATCCGGTTTCAACAACATTTCCAACTTCAACCGCCGCTTCCAACAACTCAAGGGCATGACCCCCTCGCATTACCGGCGGCTGGCGGTGCAACGGTTGACCGAACAGAACCTGGGCTGAAAACCCTTGCAGGCTCCCTCCTTGCCACAGAAGGGGGTCTCAGCCGCAAGAACCAAATCCAGTGCAAAAAAGTATCAGCCAAAGTGCGACGGATGATTTGTCTCGCCGCCCATTGAAGGCTGTAATCAGCGCACATTCTTCCTCTCATCCGGAAGACACAAAAACAATAACTGTCCTTCTGTTGCCAATGGCGCAGAAAAGGAGTGCGCGATGCAACCTTCGGTAAAAGCTCTGCTTGTCTCTACTTGCATGACCTTCAGCGGCGTCAGTCTCGGCGCACAGACCCTCACGATCGCCACCGTCAACAACAGCGACATGATCCGCATGCAGAAACTCTCGAAAACCTTCGAGAGCGAGCATCCGGACATCAAGCTGAACTGGGTGGTGCTCGAAGAAAACGTCCTGCGCCAACGCTTGACCACCGACATCGCCACCCAGGGCGGGCAGTTCGACGTATTGACCATCGGCATGTACGAAGCCGCACTCTGGGGGGCCAAGGGCTGGCTGGAGCCGATGAAGGACCTGCCGGCCAGTTATGCCCTCGACGACATCTTTCCGTCGGTACGCGAAGGCCTGTCCGTGAAGGGCTCGCTCTACGCGCTGCCGTTCTATGCCGAAAGTTCGATGACCTATTACCGCACCGACCTGTTCAAGGACGCCGGCCTGACCATGCCGGAACGACCGACCTGGGAACAGATCGGCGAATTCGCCGCCAAGCTCAGCAAGCCCGAGCAGGAGCAGTACGGCATCTGCCTGCGAGGCAAGGCCGGTTGGGGCGAGAACATGGCCTTGATTACCACCCTGGCCAACGCCTACGGCGCGCGCTGGTTCGATGAGCAATGGAAACCGCAGTTCAGCGGCCCCGAGTGGAAAAACGCGCTGAGTTTCTACGTCGATACCATGAAGAAATCCGGCCCACCCGGGGCGTCGAGCAACGGCTTCAACGAGAACCTGGCGCTGTTCAACAGTGGCAAGTGCGCCATCTGGGTGGATGCCAGCGTTGCCGGCTCGTTCGTCACCGACAAGAGCCAAAGCAAGGTCAGCGACCACGTAGGCTTCACCTACGCGCCAACCCAGGTCACCGACAAAGGCTCGGCATGGTTGTATTCGTGGGCGCTGGCGATCCCGACCAGTTCCAAGGCCAAGGAAGCGGCGAAGACCTTCAGCACCTGGGCCACCTCCAAGGAATACGCCGCCCTGGTCGCCGAGAAAGATGGCATCGCCAACGTACCGCCGGGCACGCGGGCCTCGACCTACAGCGAGGCCTACATGAAGGCCGCACCGTTCGCCAAGGTGACCCTGGAGTCGCTCAAGGCCGCCGACCCGAGCAAGCCGACCCTCAAGCCGGTGCCCTACATCGGTATCCAACTGGTGACCATTCCTGAATTCCAGGCCGTGGGCACCCAGGTTGGCAAGCTGTTCTCCGCCGCCCTGATCGGCCAGTCCAGCGTCGACCAGGCCCTGACCGCCGCCCAACAGACCACCGAACGCGAGATGAAGCGCGCCGGGTATCCCAAGTAAAGGCTGGCAGACATCCATTCGTGGCGAGGGAGCTTGCTCCCGCTGGTGGGAGAAGCCCGCCCTGGCAATCAAAAGGATTGTCTATCGGCATAGGACAGCTACGCGGTCCAGCGGGAGCAAGCCCCCTCGCCACAGGGAATGCGTCGCATAAGAGTAAGCACTCATGAATAGTTCAACGACCGCCGCCAAGGCACCTATCGAGCTGACCCAACCGGTTCGCAAGATTCGCCTGGCCAACCCCGGCTGGTTCCTGGTCAGCCCTTCGGTAGCCTTGTTGCTGCTGTGGATGATCGTACCGCTGGGCATGACCGTCTATTTTTCGATGATCCGCTACAACCTGCTCTACCCCGGCGAAAACGAATTCGTGGGGTTGGAGAACTTCACTTATTTCCTGACCGACTCCGGGTTCATGCCCGGGGCCACCAACACCCTGCTGCTGGTGGGCAGTGTGTTGCTGATCAGTATCGTGTTCGGCGTGCTGATCAGCGCACTGCTGGAGGCCAGTGAGTTTTTTGGCCGCGGCCTTGTCCGGGTGCTGTTGATCTCGCCGTTCTTCATCATGCCGACGGTGGGGGCGCTGATCTGGAAAAACCTGATTTTCCACCCGGTCTCGGGAATCCTCGCGGCGGTGTGGAAGCTGTTCGGTGCGCAACCGGTGGACTGGCTGGCCCATTACCCGCTGCTGTCGATCATCGTCATCGTGAGCTGGCAATGGCTGCCCTTCGCGATCCTGATCCTGATGACGGCCATGCAGTCCCTCGACCAGGAACAGAAAGAAGCGGCGCGCCTGGACGGTGCCGGCCCCGTCGCGATTTTCTGGCACCTGACCTTGCCGCACCTGGCCCGGCCGATTGCCGTGGTGGTGATGATCGAAACGATTTTCCTGTTGTCGGTGTTCGCCGAGATCTTCACCACCACCAACGGTGGCCCCGGCTATGCCTCGACCAACCTCGCCTACCTGATCTACAACCAGGCGCTGGTGCAGTTCGACGTCGGCATGGCGTCGGCCGGTGGCTTGATCGCCGTGGTCATTGCCAACATCGCCGCCATCATCCTGGTCCGGATGATTGGCAAAAACCTCACCGACAAGCCCTGAGGTCGCCACCATGACGCTTCAACAATCGCGCAAGCTGCAAAGCCTGCTCTTGGGTACGCTGGCCTGGGCCATTGCGATCCTGATCTTCTTCCCGATCTTCTGGATGGTGCTGACCAGCTTCAAGACCGAGATCGACGCCTTCGCCACGCCGCCACAGTTCATCTTCACGCCAACGCTGGAGAACTACCTGCACATCAACGAGCGCAGCGACTATTTCAGCTTCGCCTGGAACTCGGTGGTGATTTCCTTCAGCGCCACGCTCCTGTGCCTGCTGATCGCGGTGCCGGCGGCCTACTCCATGGCGTTCTACGAAACCCAGCGCACCAAGGGCACGTTGCTGTGGATGCTCTCCACCAAGATGCTGCCTCCGGTGGGCGTGCTGATGCCGATCTACCTGCTGGCCAAGCAGTTCGACCTCCTGGATACGCGCATCGCGTTGATCGTGATCTACACCCTGATCAACCTGCCGATCGTGGTCTGGATGATCTACACCTACTTCAAGGACATCCCCCGCGACATCCTCGAAGCCGCGCGCCTGGACGGCGCCACCCTGTGGCAGGAAATGGTTCGCGTGCTGCTGCCAATCGCCAAGGGCGGCCTGGCCTCCACCGTGCTGCTGTCGCTGATCCTGTGCTGGAACGAGGCCTTCTGGTCGCTGAACCTCACCTCGTCCAAAGCCGCGCCGCTGACCGCATTGATCGCTTCGTACTCCAGTCCCGAAGGGTTGTTCTGGGCCAAGCTGTCGGCCGTCTCGACCCTGGCCTGCGCGCCGATCCTGATCTTTGGCTGGATCAGCCAGAAGCAACTGGTGCGCGGTTTGTCGTTCGGTGCCGTGAAATGAATCCGCTCCCACAATGACGCTCGCAAGGCTCAATCAAACAAGAACACTCGGAGGCTCCCCATGGCCAACCTGAAAATCAGGAATCTGCAAAAAGGCTTCGAAGGCTTTTCCATCATCAAGGGCATCGACCTGGAGGTGAATGACAAGGAATTCGTGGTCTTCGTCGGCCCGTCGGGCTGCGGTAAGTCCACCCTGCTGCGGCTGATCGCCGGCCTTGAAGACGTCAGCGGCGGCACCCTCGAACTGGACGGTCGCGACATCACCGAAGTCAGCCCGGCCAAGCGCGACCTGGCGATGGTGTTCCAGACCTACGCCCTGTACCCGCACATGAGCGTGCGCAAGAACATGTCCTTCGCCCTGGACCTGGCCGGCGTGCCCAAGGCCGAGGTCGAAAAAAAGGTCAACGAAGCGGCGCGGATCCTGGAGCTGGGGCCGATGCTCGAACGCAAGCCCAAGCAACTGTCCGGCGGCCAGCGCCAGCGCGTGGCGATTGGCCGGGCGATCGTGCGTAACCCGAAAATCTTCCTGTTCGACGAACCCTTGTCCAACCTCGATGCCGCCCTGCGGGTGCAGATGCGCCTGGAGCTGGCGCGGCTGCACAAGGAACTGCAAGCAACCATGATCTACGTGACCCACGACCAGGTGGAAGCCATGACCCTGGCCGACAAAGTAGTGGTGCTCAACGGCGGGCGCATTGAACAGGTTGGTTCGCCGCTGGAGCTGTATCACCAACCGGCCAACCTGTTTGTCGCCGGTTTCCTGGGCACGCCGAAAATGGGTTTTCTCAAGGGCAAGGTAGCAGGCCTGGACAGCCAGGGGTGTGAAATCCTGCTGGACGCCGGCACCCGTATCAGCCTGCCATTGAGCGGTGCCAGCCTGGGCGTCGGCGCGCTGGTGACCCTGGGGATTCGCCCGGAGCATCTGAACCTGGCGCAACCGGGCGATTGCACCCTGCAAGTCACCGCCGACGTCAGCGAGCGACTGGGCAGCGACACCTTCTGCCACGTCACCACGGCTTCCGGCGAAGCCCTGACCATGCGGGTGCGCGGCGACCTGGCGAGCCGTTTCGGCGAGCAGTTGGCCCTGCACCTGGACCCTGGACACTGCCATTTATTCGATGCCGAGGGCGTCGCGGTGACCCGCGCGCTACGCGCCGCCGCCTGATTGCCGAGACCTGCAATGAAACTCAACCGACAGAACCTGCACAACCTCAAGCCTGAAGTCGCCCTGCCCGCCTACCCGTTGAGCGACATCCGCCAGGGCATCGCCCACATCGGCGTCGGCGGTTTCCACCGGGCGCACCAGGCCTATTACACCGATGCTCTGATGAACACCGGCGAAGGCCTGGATTGGGCCATTTGCGGCGTGGGCCTGCGCGCCGAAGACCGTCGCGCCCGCGACGATCTGGCCGGCCAGGACTACCTGTTCACCCTGTTTGAATTGGGCGACACCGATGACACTGAAGTGCGCGTGATTGGCGCCGTCACCGACATGCTGCTGGCCGAGGACGGCGCCCAGGCGCTGATCGACAAATTGTCCGACCCACAGATCCGCATCGTCTCGCTGACCATCACCGAGGGCGGTTATTGCATCGACGACAGCAACGGCGAATTCATGGCCCACCTGCCCCAGGTCCAGCACGACCTGGCCCACCCGGACGCGCCGAAAACCGTGTTCGGTTTCCTCTGCGCCGCCCTGGACAAGCGACGCGCCGCCGGTATCCCGGCGTTCACCCTGATGTCCTGCGATAACCTGCCCCACAACGGTGCCGTGACCCGCAAGGCCCTGCTGGCCTTCGCCACGTTGCGCGACACCGAATTGGGGCAATGGATCGAGCGCAACGTCAGCTTCCCCAACGCCATGGTCGACCGCATCACCCCCATGACCAGCGTCGCCCATCGCCTGCAGCTGCACGACGAACACGGCATCGACGACGCCTGGCCGGTGGTCTGCGAGCCGTTCGTGCAGTGGGTACTCGAAGACAAGTTCGTCAACGGGCGACCGGCCTGGGAAAAGGTCGGCGTGCAGTTCACCGATGATGTGTCGCCCTACGAAGAGATGAAGATCAAATTGCTCAACGGCAGCCACCTGGCGTTGACCTACCTGGGGTTTCTCAAGGGCTATCGCTTCGTCCACGAAACCATGAACGATCCGCTGTTCGTGCGTTACATCCGGGCCTACATGGACCTGGATGTGACCCCGCAACTGGCGCCGGTGCCCGGCATCGACCTGGCCGACTACAAGGCCACCCTGGTGGAGCGTTTTTCCAACCAGGCGATTGCCGATCAGTTGGAGCGAGTATGCTCGGACGGTTCGTCGAAGTTTCCCAAGTTCACCGTGCCGACCATCAACCGCCTGATTGCCGACGGCGCCGAAACCCGTCGTGCGGCGCTGGTCGTGGCGGCCTGGGCGGTGTACCTCAAAGGCGTGGACGAGAACGGCGTGGCCTATGCCATCCCGGACCCACGAGCGGCGTTCTGCCAGGCCCTGGTGGCTGACGATGCGCTGGTGACCCAACGGCTGCTGGAGGTGGAGGAGATCTTTGGCGCCGCGATCCCCCGTTCGGCGGAGTTCGTGGCCGCTTTCGAATGGTGCTGCAACAGCTTGCGCGAGCATGGCGTCACACGCACGCTGGAGCGGGTATTGGCTGACGCGAATTGAGACTTGGATGGCGAGGGAGCAAGGCCTCTTGCCACAAAAAGCAGTGTTGACCTGACCCTGTACCGAGACCTGACAACCTGAGGATATCCATGGCAAACCAACAACTGTTCCTGGGCATCGACTGCGGCACCCAAGGCACCAAGGCGCTCATCCTGGATGCGGTCACCGGCCAAGTCCTCGGTCAGGGCGCCTCCGCCCATGCCATGATCAGCGGCCCCAACGGCTGCCGCGAGCAAGAGACCGGGCAGTGGCTCGAAGCATTCACCCAGGCGACCCGCCAGGCACTGGCCGCTGCCGCAGTCGATGGCCAGGCGATTCTCGGCGTCGGTGTCTCCGGCCAGCAGCACGGCCTGGTACTGCTCGACGATCAGGGCGAGGTCCTGCGCCCAGCCAAGCTGTGGTGCGACACCGAAACCACTCCGGAAAATGAACGGCTGCTGGCCCACCTCGGCGGCGAAAGCGGCTCCCTGGAGCGCCTGGGCGTAGTCATCGCCCCCGGCTACACCGTGTCCAAGCTACTGTGGACCCGCGAACAGCATCCGCAGGTGTTCAACCGCATCGCCAGCATCCTGCTGCCCCACGACTTTCTCAACCATTGGCTCACCGGTCGCCGTTGCACCGAATACGGCGATGCCTCGGGCACCGGCTATTTCAACGTACGCACCCGTCAATGGGACGTGCAGCTGCTGCAACACATCGACCCCAGTGGACGCTTGCAAGCGGCGCTGCCGGACCTGATCGAGGCCCATCAGCCAGTCGGACGCATCCTGCCGGCCATTGCCGCGCACCTGGGCATCAACCCCGAGGCCGTGGTGGCCAGCGGCGGCGGCGACAACATGATGGGCGCCATCGGCACCGGCAACATCCAACCCGGCGTGATTACCATGAGCCTCGGCTCTTCCGGCACCGTCTACGCCTATGGTGCAGAACCCGTGGTCAGCCCGCAGGCGTCGGTCGCGACCTTTTGCTCGTCCAGCGGCGGCTGGTTGCCGTTGATCTGCACCATGAACCTGACCAACGCCACCGGCGCGATCCGCGAGCTGCTGGGACTGGACATCGACACCTTCAACGCCCTGGTGACCCAGGCGCCCATCGGTGCCGAAGGCGTGTGCATGCTGCCTTTTCTCAACGGCGAACGCGTGCCCGCCCTGCCCCAGGCCACCGGCAGCCTGCTGGGCCTGACCAGCACCAACATGACCCGCGCCAACCTCTGCCGGGCCGTGGTCGAGGGCACGACCTTCGGCTTGCGCTATGGTTTGGACCTGCTGCGGGCCAACGGGCTGCAAGCCCAGAGCATTCGCCTGGTCGGCGGCGGTTCGAAGAGCCCGGTGTGGCGGCAGATCGTCGCCGACATCATGGACACCACGGTTATCTGCACCGAACAAAGCGAAGCGGCCGCCCTCGGTGCCGCGATCCAGGCAGCCTGGTGCCATTCAGGCGTGCAAGACAGCCTGGCCGAACTGTGCGCGCGCTGCGTCAAACTCGATCCGGCCAGCGAAACCCGGCCGGTCGCCAAGCAAGTCGCGGCGTCCCAGCAGGCTTATGAACGTTATCGACAACACGTCGCAACCCTTTGAGAGCAGGCATCTATGTATCTGGTGTGTGGTGAAGCGCTGTTTGATTTTTTCAGTGATAACGAGGCCGATGGACCCGCCTCGCAAGTGAACTACAGGGCGATTGCCGGTGGCTCGCCGTTTAACGTGGCAGTGGGACTGCGTCGCCTGGGTGTCGAATCGGCGCTGTTTACCGGGCTGTCCACCGATTTCCTGGGCCGCCGGCTCCAGCAAGTGCTGCTCAATGAAGGCGTCAGCCCCCAATACCTGCTGGATGTCGACGCGCCGACCACGCTGGCGATGGTGGCCGTGGGGGCCAACGGTTCCCCTCATTACAGCTTCCGTGGCGAAGGCTGCGCGGACCGGCAATTGAGACTGGCGCATCTACCGCAGCTGGGCCCGGAAGTACGCGGCGTGCATTTGGGCTCGTATTCCCTGGTGGTACCGCCGGTCGCCGACACGCTCCTGGCCCTGGCGCAACGTGAAAGCGGCCGGCGCCTGATCAGCCTCGACCCGAACGTGCGACTCAACCCGCAACCAAACATCGAAGTGTGGCGCGCGCGGATCGCGATGCTGGTGGAATATGCCGACCTGATCAAGGTCAGCGACGAGGATCTGAGCCTGCTCTACCCCGGCATCGACCCCCAGGCAGTCATCGAAGTCTGGCTGGAGCAACGTTGCCAATTGGTGTTCCTGACCCGTGGCGGCCAGGGGGCTACGGTCTTCAGTCGCCAGCACGGCTCATGGTCGCTGCCGGCGTGTCCGGTGAAAATGGTCGACACCGTGGGCGCAGGCGATACCTTCCAGGCCGCGCTGATTGCGTGGTTGACGGAACAGCAGTTGGACTCGATCGAAGGCCTGCAAAGCCTGACCCGGGTACAGATCGGCGCCATGCTTGAGTTCGCCATGCGCGCGGCCGCCCTGACATGCGGCAAGACCGGACCGGACCTGCCCTATCGGCGGCAACTGGACTGAGCCGGACACATCAGGAAAGGGACGCCAGAAAAGGGACGCCAGGTCTGGGCAATGGCCAACCTGGCGTTTTGATCAGCGTAAAACCATTGCCGTCAGCGCCCGGTCATCCGGTGATGTAGCTGATGGAAATGGTTGCCACCGCCCTTGTTATGGTCCAGCTCTGAGCGCAGTTCGGCAATCAAGTCGTTGATGGCCCGGCAACCGGTGAGCTTGTTGGCATCGATATCAGACCTGATCAACGCCACGCGATCGGTTTCGTGATCGTCGTAGATCTTCACTGTCATCGACAGGTCGGGTGACAAGGTGCATTGCGAGCGCTTGGGCAACAAACTGCTTTCAATGATGTTTCGCATTTCGAGGGCAGATAAAAACATGGCGACTCTCTCCTGTTGAGGCGGCCAACTTATGTTCGCGAAGCCGGTATCTCTTCCGTTTCCTTCCCTGCGGACTGGGACTACGAATGCCGCTTCGCTCGTTCTTTTTCGCGTGGTCGATCCACGAGTTCGGCAAGCGAACTCCTGAATCATCCCGCAAAAAATATGCCTGTAGTGACGACCTTCCGGATTGATATCAATCAAGCGCTTAGCTTCGTCCTGCTTCCAAGAGCTCGTGCAAAATGCAAGGAAACGGTGTGTTTTCCATGCAAATTGCCATCGCCTTATCATTGGGTCGCTCTTTAGAGTAGCCCTTCTTTTGAGGACGCAAGAGGACGTCCGTCGGCTGCCTCGAAAAAAGTGTGACGTGCCTGAAAATACTCAAATTGCGCCCATCGCCGCACGCTCCGCGACATGGCCCAGGCTGTCGAAATTGATGTTGGCACCGGAATCGATCGCCACCAGGGTCTGGCCGCGCGCGCCCGTGCGGGCGACGTACTGCTTGATGGCTGCCACCGCCAGCGCCCCCGAAGGCTCGGTGATGGCGCGGGTGTCGTCATAAATGTCCTTGATCGCCGCGCACAGTTGGTCGTTGGTCACGGTCATCACCTCATCCACACAGAAACGGCAGACATCGAAGCCATGAGCCCCGATCTGGGCCACGGCTACACCGTCGGCAAAAGTGCCCACCTGCGCGAGGCGCACCCGCTCCCCGGCCGCCAGCGCAGCCTGGAGACACGCCGAGTGCTGCGATTCGACACCGATGATGCGCACATCCGGGCGCAGATACTTGACGTAGGCGGCGACCCCGGCGATCAGCCCACCGCCACCGACCGGCACGAAGATCGCATCCAATCGGCCTGGATGCTGGCGCAAGATCTCCATGGCGACGGTGCCCTGCCCGGCGATCACGTCCGGGTCATCGAACGGTGAAACGAATTCCCGTCCCGTCTGTTGTGCCAGTTCCAGCGCATGCGCCAGGGCAAACGGAAAGCTTTCCCCATGTAGCACCGCCTCGGCGCCCAGGTTGCGCACGCCCTGCACTTTCAATTGCGGGGCGGTCCTGGGCATGACAATGCTGGCCGCGATCCCCAGCTCCCGTGCCGCCAGCGCGACACCTTGGGCATGATTGCCGGCTGACGCGGCGATAACGCCACGGGCACGCTGCTCCGGGGTCAGTTGCACGAGTTTGTTGTAGGCACCGCGGATCTTGAAGGAAAAGGTCGGTTGCAGGTCTTCACGCTTGAGCAGCACCTGGTTGCCCAGGGCTGCGGACAGCGCGGGGGCGACTTGCAGCGGCGTGCGCACGGCCAGTTGGTATACCGGCGCAGCGAGGATCTTCTTGACGTAGTGTTCCAGCAGGGCAAATTCGGTAGAGCTGAAGGTCATGGCGGTCTCCTGGTTTGAACGAAGCCCGGGAGACAGAAAGAAAAAACCCGCCTCGAGGGCGGGTTGGGTGCAGCCGTCAGCTAGCCCGCCATATAAGGAATGGCGGTAATAATGCTTGGCTGGCTGCGCAGTACGGTGGAAGTCATGGATGTGGAAATTAGCGGTGCGTTGATGGCAAGTCAATGGCGATATCCAGTGATATTCGCTTTTGTGGCAAAAGCTTCCGGCGTTGCGTCATTTAAGCCCGACTTTGTACAACGCCCCGTCGTCCTCATCCGTCAACACATACAAATAGCCGTCCGGCCCCTGGCGAACGTCGCGGACGCGCGACTTGAGCTCACCCAGCAGACGCTCTTCATGGACGACCTTGTCCCCTTGCAGTTGCAGGCGGATCAACTGCCCGGGAACCAGTGCGCCAATGAACACGTTGTGCTGCCAGGCCTTGAAGCGATCATGGTCATAGAAGGCCATGCCGCTCACCCCGGGCGAGACCGGCCAGACGTGATGAGGGCCAACGGCGCCTTCGACGTTCTTGCCCTGCGCCTCGGGAATCGGGGCACCGGAATAATTGATGCCGTGGGTCGCCAGCGGCCAGCCATAGTTCTTGCCGCGCTCGATGAGGTTCAACTCATCACCGCCCCTGGGTCCGTGCTCGTTCTCCCATAGCGTGCCATTCCACGGATTGAGGGCCGCACCCTGGGGATTACGCACGCCGTAGGCCCAGATCTCGGGCCGCACGTTCTTCTGGCCTACGAAAGGGTTGTCGTCCGGCACCTTGCCGTCGGGATAAACACGCACGATCTTGCCTTGCAGCTTGTCCAGGTCCTGGGCGGTGGGCCGCTCGTTGTTTTCCCCCAAGGTGATGAACAGATAACCGTCGCGGTCGAACACCAGTCGCGAACCGAAGTGGTTGCCGGTGGACAGCTTGGGCTGTTGGCGGAAAATCACCTCGAAATGTTCCAGCCTGCGTCGATCTTCAGACAACTGTCCACGCCCCACGGCAGTGCCGGCCTTGCCGTCTGCCCCGGCTTCGGCATAAGACAGGTAGACGGTGCGGTCTTGCTTGAAGTCCGGCGACAACACCACGTCCAACAGACCGCCCTGACCCTTGGCCCAGACCTCGGGCACCCCGCCCAAGGGGTCGGACAACTGGCCATCGGGGCTGACCACGCGCAGGTTGCCGGGACGCTCCGTCACCAGCATGCCTTGCTGGCCGGGCAAGAACGCCACGGACCAAGGGTGCTCCAGCCCCTTGACCACCGTGGTCACTTCCAGCGTGCCCTCCTCGCTCTTCAACGACTGGGTTTGCGCGGCGAGCACCGACGCAGACAGGGTCAGGACGGCGCTGGCACAGAATGCCGCCAGGCGGGTTTTACGCAACATGCACATTTCCTTCTGTGGTGTTTAAAAAAGTACAGAGCCTAGCGGTTGCCGTTCGGGTTCCTGGACGGCACAGGTGACTCGATAGTGGGTCGCGGCGAGCCCGGCGGCTGGCCGGAGCGTGGATAGCCGTTGCCGATGCCGCCATTTTCCAGGGTAGGCGGACGCGGCACAGGTACTGTCGGATTGTCATGAATCCGCGGCACATTGGGCTGGGTGCCCTGCATGCTATTGGGATTGGCCCGGTGTATCGGGCTGTTATAGGGATTGTTGTTGCCCGGCAGATTCTGGGCCAGCAGTACTGGGCCAGTGCTCGACGTGGCGGCCTGGGCAGCGGCGCTCAGTAGCAGCGCCGGGAGGATGATTGTCAGCCTGTTCATACGCGCACCTCTTGGATTCAGGCATATCGAAAGCACGCTACGCCGCAGGTTCGCCGCTGTTAAGAAATATTCCGGTGGTGCTGGTGTCGGCGACCTCTTCCCAGGGCGTGGATTTCGACTGGCTGGATAAACGCAGCATGGACCCGGTGGGCTACAAACGGGTCAATAAGGTGACCGAGAACACAGGCGCTCCCGGGTTCAAATCCAGACGAAGATCGCCAGCAACCCACCGAAAAACGCCCACTTCTGCACGTAATACAGCGTGCGGTTACGCTTCTTCAGTGCCTTGCCTTGCAGGCGGATCTTGTACAGCCTGGAAAACGCCCGGTTCAAGCCGCCAGTCTTGTCGCCGGCATCGTTGGGGGCGCCGGCCGCGGCCATCACGGTGCGGCTGAACCAGCGGTTGAACGCCGTGGCCCAGCGAAACTTCATCGGCCGCTCCACATCGCAGAACAAAATGATGCGGTTCTGGGTGGTTGTGTTCTCGGCGTAATGGATGAATGTTTCGTCGAACATCACCGCTTCCCCATCCCGCCAATGGTAGCGCTCGCCATCGACGTCGATGTAGCAGCCGGCGTCGTTGGGCGTTTCCAGCCCCAGGTGATAGCGATACGAACCGGCATACGGGTCGCGATGGCGGACCAACTTGGACCCTGGCGGCAATTCGGCGAACATCGCAGCCTTGATCGAACCGATGCCTTGCACCAGCTCGGTGGTGCGTGGGCACAATTTCATCGCCGAAGGATGGCTGTCGCCGTACCACTTCAGATAGAAACGTTTCCAGCCGGTTTTGAAGAAAGAATTGAAACCCAGGTCGTCGTATTGGTTGGAACGCTTGATCTCACCGGCCTGCAACAACTGCTGGCCTTCAGCGCGGATCTGCTCCCAATTGGCCTGCAACGGACTCAGGTCCGGGAATTGCCCAGGGTCCAGGAACGCTCTGTTGGGCCATTTCGAGCACAGGTACAACAGGCAATTGATCGGCGCGAGAAAAGATGAGTGATCACTCAACTGGCGCCCGAGCTTATGCCGTACGCGTCCCCGCAGGTGCACGTAGCCGATGGACAGGAGGTAGATCGCGACGATGAACAGTTTCACAGAAGTCCGTCACACAGCAGGAGTGAACAGGCTGCCTCCCCCGGCCAGCCGAGCGGCAAAGGGGACGGCATCGATGGAGGTGGCATTTTAGTCACAGTTCGTAACCGAAAGTTAACCCTCTGTTGTGAAAAACTGTCTTGCTTCGGCAATACCCTATCGTTAATGCGGCCAGACCAGTACAATCGCCGCCAAATTATGCGCCCCCCTTTTGGCCGATGCCGCGAACCTGGCTTCGGCGCGCTCGCACTCGGGCCTGGCGCTCCGTATGCAGCTGTCCTCTTATGCCGGAAGGACCCTTGCGCTTGCGACCGCGTCATCTTCTTCGCGCGGACCGCATCGACGCAGACAAGGTACTGAACAGGTACTGCCGCACCCTTAGCTACTCTGAATGTTCCGCAGGATAAACCTTTGATCTCTACAGCTAACATCACCATGCAGTTCGGCGCCAAGCCGCTGTTCGAAAACGTTTCGGTCAAGTTTGGCGCGGGTAACCGCTACGGCCTGATCGGCGCCAACGGTTGCGGCAAGTCGACCTTCATGAAGATCCTTGGCAGCGACCTCGAGCCGTCCGGCGGCCAGGTGATGCTCGAGCCGAACGTGCGCCTGGGTAAGCTGCGCCAGGACCAGTTCGCCTACGAACAATTCACCGTGATCGACACGGTGATCATGGGCCACGAGGAGTTGTGGAGGGTCAAGGCCGAGCGTGATCGCATCTACTCGCTGCCGGAAATGACCGAAGAAGACGGCATGGCCGTGGCCGAGCTGGAAACCGAGTTCGCCGAAATGGACGGCTACACCGCCGAATCCCGCGCCGGTGAACTGCTGCTGGGCCTGGGTATTCCATTGGAACAGCATTTCGGCCCGATGACCGAAGTCGCGCCAGGCTGGAAACTGCGGGTGTTGCTCGCCCAGGCGCTGTTCTCCGATCCGGAAGTACTGTTGCTCGACGAACCGACCAACCACCTGGACATCAACACCATCCGCTGGCTGGAAAACATCCTCACGGCGCGTAACAGCACCATGATCATCATTTCCCACGACCGGCACTTCCTCAACAGCGTCTGCACCCACATGGCCGACCTGGACTACGGTGAGCTGCGCCTGTTCCCAGGCAACTACGATGAGTACATGATCGCGGCCACCCAGTCCCGCGAGCAGCTGCTTTCGGACAACGCCAAGAAGAAAGCCCAGATCGCCGAGCTGCAGACCTTCGTCAGCCGCTTCTCGGCCAACGCCTCGAAAGCCAAGCAGGCCACTTCCCGCGCCAAGCAGATCGACAAGATCCAGCTGGCCGAGGTCAAGCCGTCGAGCCGCGTGAGCCCGTTTATCCGCTTCGAACAGACCAAGAAGCTGCATCGCCAGGCGGTCACCGTCGAGCGCATGTCCAAGGGCTTCGAGGGCAAGACCCTGTTCAAGAACTTCAGCTTCACGGTCGAAGCCGGCGAGCGTGTGGCAATCATCGGCCCCAACGGTATTGGCAAGACCACCTTGCTGCGTACCCTGATGGGCGAGCTGACCCCGGACGCCGGCGCGGTGAAATGGACCGAAAGTGCTGAACTGGGCTACTACGCCCAGGACCATGCCCACGATTTCGAAGACGATGTCAGCCTGTTCGAGTGGATGGGCCAGTGGACCCAAGGCGAGCAGATGATCCGGGGCACCCTGGGCCGCATGCTGTTCTCCAACGACGAGATCCTCAAGTCGGTCAAGGTCATCTCCGGTGGTGAACAAGGTCGCATGCTGTTCGGCAAGCTGATCCTGCAAAAGCCCAACGTCCTGGTCATGGACGAACCGACCAACCACCTGGATATGGAATCCATCGAAGCGCTGAACCTGGCGCTGGAAAACTACCCGGGCACGCTGATCTTCGTCAGCCACGACCGTGAGTTCGTATCGTCCCTGGCCACCCGCATCATCGAGCTGAGCGCCGACGGTGTGGTTGACTTCAGCGGTACCTACGACGATTACCTGCGCAGCCAGGGTGTGATGTTCTAAAGACAGCCCCGAGCGGTAAGCCTCAAGCTGCAAGTGAAAGCCCTGTCCGTTGTGACAGGGCTTTTTTGCAGCACCTTCAAAGTCCATTTAGTTAGCCTGCTTTCTTTTCTCCCCGCCGCGCGCCATGATGAGGCTCTCCTGCCGCCGCCCGCGAACGAGCCCATGTCGACGCATCAACCTGCCCCCAGCTCGCTGTCGATCACCCTGCAGATCGTCTCCATCGTCTTCTATACCTTCATCGCCTTCCTCTGCATCGGCCTGCCGATTGCCGTGTTGCCGGGCTATGTCCATGAGCAATTGGGCTTCAGCGCGGTGGTGGCGGGGTTGACCATCGGTTCCCAGTACCTGGCCACCCTGCTCAGCCGCCCCATGGCCGGACGGCTGTCGGACAGCGTCGGCACCAAACGGGCGATCGTCTATGGATTGTCGGGGATCGTGCTCAGTGGCGTGCTGACGCTGCTCTCGACCTTGTTGCAGAGCCTGCCCCTGACCAGCCTGCTGATCCTGATTGGCGGTCGCCTGTTGCTCGGCGCGGCCCAGGGGTTGATTGGCGTGGGCACGATCAGTTGGTGCATGGGCCAGGTGGGCGTGGAACACACCGCCCGCTCGATTTCCTGGAATGGCATTGCGTCCTACGGCGCCATCGCCATCGGCGCCCCGCTGGGAGTGGTGATGGTTGGCGCGCTCGGTTTCGCCAGCCTGGGGCTCGCGCTGTCCTTGCTAGCCGCAGCGGCACTGCTGATGATCCGCCACAAACCGTCGGTACCGGTCGTTCGCGGTGAACGCTTACCCTTCCGGGCGGTTTTCGGACGCATCGCGCCGTATGGGACAAGCCTGTGCCTGGCGTCGATCGGCTACGGCACCCTCACCACGTTCATCACCCTGTTCTACATCAGCCGCGGCTGGACCGGCGCGGCGTGGTGCCTGACGGTGTTTGGCGTCTGTTTCATCCTGTCGCGGTTGCTGTTCATTTCCAGCATCGCGCGTTTCGGCGGTTTCAACTCCGCCATCGCCTGCATGAGCATCGAGACCCTCGGGCTGGTGTTGCTGTGGCTGGCGCCCAGCACGGCCTTCGCACTGGTGGGCGCAGGGTTGGCGGGTTTCGGGTTGTCGCTGGTGTACCCGGCGCTCGGCGTGGAAGCCATCAAGCAAGTGCCCAACACCAGCCGGGGCGCGGGGTTGAGCGCCTACGCGGTGTTCTTCGACCTGGCGCTGGCGATTGCTGGCCCATTGATGGGCGCGGTGGCCTTGAACCTGGGCTATTCGTCAATTTTCTTCTGTGCCGCGCTGCTGTCCATCATCGGCCTGGGCTTGACCCTGCTGCTGCGCCGCCGGGCTACAGAAACCGCTTATTGATCGGCCGTGCGCATGCCGGCCCGACTCGGTTTGCCCAAGGCCTGGCTGAAAAAACGACTGGCCTCGGAGATCATCGTGCGATGGATGTCCTTGCGGTCGACACCGTCGGCATCGGTGCACAAGGCGGGCATCGCCGCGATCTGCTCATCGGTGCACGGCGCCAGGAACACAAAGTGCCCAGCCCCCACCAAGGTCTTGAAATCCGGCGCGATGGGCAGCTTGCGGGCCAACGCGGCGGCATTCTTGTCAAAAGCCACCAATTTGTCGCCGTCCCCACTGTAGAGCAGCACCGGCACATGAACGTCGGCCAGGGTGTGACGGCCGAACTTCAGGCTCAACGGTGCCATCAGCAGCAATGCCCGGACCCTGCTGTCAGCCACCGGTTGCAGATCGTCACGATCAACCACCAGCTCGCCCTGGGTGTTGCAGGCATCGCGGTCATCCGGGCGCTCCTGGCAATAACGACGCAAGCGATTGAGGTCCGGGGTGGCCCCCGACAGGATCAGCGCTGTCTCGCCACCGGCCGAATAACCGATCACGCCAACCTGGTCGGCATTGACGAACGGGGAAAGCATCGGGTCATTGAGCGTCGCGGTGATGGCTTCGGAGATCTGGATCGGCCGTCCGTACAGGTTGCTGAGGGTACCGAGCCGGCTGTGATCCTGGACGTTGTCGCCGGGGTGGATCACCGCCACCACGACAAAGCCCTTGCGCGCCAGGGAAGTCGCCAGGTCATGCAAGGCCAGCGGCGTACCCGTGTTGCCGTGGGACAGCATCAGCAGCGGAAAGCGGCCAATGGCGATCTTGGCGTCTGGCGCTGCATCGATCTGGTAACCGCCCAACGGGCTGGTCTGTTCTTTATCGGTCGAGGGATAGAACGCAATGGCATGCATCGGCTGCCGATCCAAGGGATCGAGGAAGCTGAGTTCATGAAAACCGGCGCTCCAATGCGGATGCAACCCCGGTGCGGCCTGCACTGGAGCGAAACTGGCAAACAAGCAAAGCAGCAACGCTGCACCAAAACGTGTCATCGAATCTTCCACCTTCACCAGCGCACGGGAAGGCCCCGCCGCTCGCACATTTGGCCGTGCATAACCTGCGCCAGAAACCCCGGCGCCAAATGCAGCGAAACCCTGCATCCCGGCCATCCAATGACGACGAGAATACAGGGTTTTGCGAAGGTTGCCCCGAAGAGCTTGGTGTCTTTGCGCAAGCCTTACGCGGCGGCGAACTGTTCGCCGATCTGCGCCTTGGCAGCATTCATGCCCTTGTTACGCATGTCATCACCCTTTGCCAGACCTTCGGCACGGACGAATTCGATGTCGGTGATGCCAAGGAAACCGAACATCACCTTCAGGTATTCCTCGTGCCCCACGCTGCTTGGCTGGCCGGCATGCAAGCCACCCGCGGTGGAAACGATCACCAGCTTCTTGCCACCACACAGGCCTTCGAAACCGGCTTCGGTGTAGCGGAAGGTCTGGCCGGCCACGGCGATGCGGTCGATCCAGGCCTTGAGCTGAGTCGGGATGCTGAAGTTGTACATCGGTGCGGCAATGACCACCGCGTCGGCGGCCTGGAATTCGGCCATGGTCACGGCGCTGAGTTGCGCCTCGTGTTGCAGGGCGGCGTCACGCAATTCAGCGCTGGTCCCCGCGGCGACCAGGGTCTGGGCGGAAAAATGGCTGATGGCGTCGGCGGCCAGGTCGCGATAGGTCACCACGGTTTCCGGTTCGGCGGCTTTCCAGGCCTGGACCACTTCGCGGCTCAGTTGGCGCGACGCCGAGTTGTCGCCGAGGATGCTCGAATCGATGTGCAACAGTTTCATGTAAGGGCTCTCCAAGTGAGGATCGCGACCAGGCGATCAGTTGAGGACAATCCTACCGATGAAACCAATAGCCGATTAGTCGGCATCGGTGCGATAGTTCGTTCCATCGATAGGACAATGACAGGACAATCGAGCCAGCCATGCAAGACCTCAACGATCTCTATTACTTCGCCAAAGTCGTCGAAGCCGGCGGTTTCGCAGCGGCCGGCCGGGCCTTGGGCATACCCAAATCGCGGCTGTCCCGGCGTATCGCCGAGCTGGAAGAACGCCTCGACGCGCGCCTGCTCCAGCGCACCACTCGCCAACTGAAACTGACAGCCGTGGGCGAACGCTATCTGCGCCATTGCCAGGCGATGTTGTTGGAGGCGGAGATGGCCGACGAAGCCGTCGCAAGCATGTCCAACGAGCCTCGCGGGCGCTTGCGGGTGTCGAGTCCGGTGGGTTTGGCCCATGAAATCCTGCCAGGTTTGACAGCCTCGTTCCTGGCGAAATACCCGCAGGTGCAGTTGGAAATGGTTCTGATCAACCGTCGGGTGGATCTGGTGAGCGAGGGCATCGACGTGGCCTTGCGCGTACGCGACCTGGGGACCGAGGACCCGCTGCTGGTGACGCGGCGCCTGCGCCAGGCGCGACTGATCATGGTGGCCAGCCCGGCGTTCGTCAAAGGCCACCGGATCGAAACGCCGCAAGACCTAACCCAGCTGCCGGTGCTCGGTGCGCTGGAGGCTGATCGCCTGGTGCATCTGCGCCTGCTCAACGCCGACGGCGAAAGTGTCGAGCTGGCCCTGGAGGCACGCTTGGGCATCGACGATTTCATTATCCGGCGCGCCTGCGCGCTCGACGGCCTGGGTTTTACCTTGCTGCCAAACATGTATTGTGAACAGGCGTTGCGCGACGGCACCCTGGTGGAGTTGCTACCGCAATGGTCGCTGCCCGACGGCTGGCTCCAGGCGGTCTACCCTCATCGACGCGGCATGTTGCCCGCCGTGCGCGCCTGGATCGATCATCTGGTGGAAGGCTTCAATCGCTGTGGAAACAGAACCTTATGAGCATGAGTGAAGAGAGTGTCGCGCGGTTTTGCCTGAGCTTGCCCGGTGCCCGGGAAGACTACAAATGGGGCGGCGTGCGGGTGTTTTCCATCGCCGGCAACAAGATGTTCGCCCTGCAGAACCTGCGGGGCGATTCGTTGGCGTTCAAGGTCGACAAGGACTTGTTCCTGGGGCACTGCGACCGCCCGGGCATTCGTCCCGCGCCTTACCTGGCGCGGGCCCAGTGGATCATCATGCAGGTGCCCTACCCGCTGGGTGCCGAAGAGCTGCGTGGCCTGCTGCAACGCTCCCACCAACTGGTGGTCAGCAAGTTGCCCAAGCGCACCCAGATTGGGCTACTGCTGTAGGCTCAGAGCCTAGCTTGCTCAGAACAGATAGCTGCCCAGGAACAACTGGTCGATCCAGAACACCTGGTGCAGCAGCACGATGAACCAGAACACCACCTGGAACGACACCTTGCGGGTCTTGTGGCGAAACACTTGCTTAGCCAGCAAGGCGCCAGGCCAGCCGCCCGCCAGTTCCAGCGCGTGCAACACGTTTTCCGGGGTGCGCCAGGCATCGGTGCGGGCCTGGCGCTTGTCGTGCCAATACAGCAAGAACGCCACGAGGCTGACCGCGCCATAGGCCAGCAACGGCACCCACGACACCGACCGCAGCCCGAACAACAACGCTCCGAACAACGGCAGCGCACACACCAGGACAAAGACCGTCAGCTTGAGCCGCAGGTACTGCACGCCACCGCTGCTATTGCGCCCCGCTCGTTTGCGGCTGCCCGTTTCGTTCATGGCTTGGCCGCGCTCCAATCCACCCAACCGAACTGCCAGGTAGCCAGGATCAGCAAGCCGAAGGCGATCCGATACCAGGCGAACACGGCGTAGCTGTGGCTGGCGATGAAGCGCAGCAAGCCCTTGACGGCAATCATGGCGAAAATGAACGCGGTGACGAAGCCGATGGCGAATACCGGGAGGTCCGCCGGAACGAACAGTTCGCGGTATTTGTAGCCCGAGTACACCGCCGCGCCGACCATGGTCGGCATCGCCAGGAAGAACGAAAACTCGGTGGCCGTCTTGCGCGACAGGCCGAACAGCAAGCCGCCGATGATGGTCGCGCCCGAACGGGAAGTGCCCGGGATCATCGCAATGCACTGGGCCAGGCCGACCTTCAGCGCATCCTTCCAGGAGATCTCATCCACCGTTTCAGCGTGCACCTGGTGCTGGCGTTTCTCGGCCCAGAGCATCACGAAACCGCCGACCACCAAGGCGGCGGCCACCGTGATCGGGTTGAACAGGTAGTGGTGGATCCAGTCGGCCAACAGCACCCCCAGTACCACGGCGGGCAGGAAGGCGATCAGCAGGTTGGCGGTAAACCGACGCGCGCTGGGCTGGGTCGGCAAGCCCAGCACCACCTCGAAGATCTTGCCGCGAAACGCCCAGACCACCGCGAGGATCGCGCCGAGCTGGATGATGATGTTGAACGCCATCGAACGTTCGCCGCCAAACTCGAGCAAGTCCGCGACAATGATCTGGTGCCCCGTACTGGAGATCGGCAAAAACTCCGTCAACCCCTCTACCACGCCAAGAATCAATGCCGAAAAGGCGCTCCACAAATCCATTCATCCCCCAAAAAGGACCCTGTCATGTACGGGTCTCATCAATAATCAAGTGTCAGCCAGGTGCACGCAGCGCCGGCAAGATAACGGATGCCGTTCGAAAAAAACCAATGAAATATAGAGCCGGGGCTCAGGTTTTGCGCTGCGGGGCCGAAATCCTAGCAGACAAGCCCTGATAACGCTGCCGCGTTATGACCCAGGTCAATTACGGACAGCTGCCGGGCGCTACAGTGCCGGCCGTCGTTATGACAAGAAGAAAAAACCGGAGTGACAGCGTATGAATAGCTTGCGCAATGTGTCGATCAGCCGACGCTTGTGGCTCATCCTCGTCGTGTCCATCGTGATGCTGTTCACGCTGGGTGCCTTGATGCTCAACCAGATCCATACCGACCTGTATCAAGCCAAGGTGCAGAAAACCCAGCATGTGGTGCAGACCGCCAGTGGCGTGCTGGCTTACTACCATGGCCTGGAAACCGCCGGCACCCTGACCCGCGAGGCCGCGCAGAAGCAGGCCCTCAGCGCCGTGCGTGGCCTGCGCTATAACCAGAGCGACTATTTCTGGATCAACGACCTGACGCCGGTCATGGTCATGCACCCCGCCAACCCGAAGCTCGAAGGCCAGAATCTCTCGGCCATCCGCGACCCGAACGGTTATGCGCTGTTCAACGAGATGGTCGCGATCGCCAAGGCCAAGGGCGCCGGCATGATCAACTACCTCTGGCCGAAACCGGGCGCCGAAGCTCCGGTGGGCAAGACTTCCTACGTGCAATTGTTCGAGCCATGGGGCTGGATTATCGGTTCGGGCGTGTACGTCGATGACGTCCAGGCCGAGTTCCAGTCCCAGGTGATCAAGGCTTCTGTGGTCGGCCTGGTCATCACGCTGCTCATGGGCGTGCTGTTGACGCTGATCGTGCGCAGCATCGTCAGCCCGCTGCAGGAAACGGTCAACGCCATGGCCAACATCGCCAGCGGCGAAAGCGACCTGACCCGCACCCTCGACACCCATGGCCAGGACGAAGTGACCCAATTGGCCCGGCATTTCAACGCGTTTACCGCCAAATTGCGCCAGGTGGTCAGCCAGTTGCAGGCCTCGGCCAGCGCACTGGGGCAATCTTCCAGCGAGTTGGGTAACGATGCCGCCCAGGCCCAGGAACGCAGCCAGCAACAATCGCAACAGATGGAACTGGTGGCCACGGCGATCAACGAAGTGACCTATGGCGTGCAAGACGTGGCGAAAAACGCCGAACATGCCGCCAGCGAGATGCGCGACGCCGAGTCCCAGGCCCAGCAAGGCCAGATCAACATCGACGGCAGCCTGCAACAGATCGATCACCTGTCCCAGACCATTGACCAGGCGGTAGAAGTGATTCGCACCCTGGCGAGCGAAAGCACCCAGATCGGCAGCGTGCTGGAGGTGATCCGCTCGATCGCCGAGCAGACCAACCTGTTGGCACTCAACGCTGCGATCGAAGCCGCGCGGGCCGGGGAACAAGGCCGTGGCTTTGCGGTGGTGGCCGATGAAGTGCGGCTGCTGGCCCAACGCACGCAGAAGTCGACGGCGGAGATCCAGGCCATGATCGAACGTCTGCAAAATCATTCGGAAGCGGCGGTGAAAGTCATCAGCGACAGCAGCCGCGCCTCGCAACTGACCATCGAGCAGGCCGGCCTCGCGGGCGCCAGCCTCAATGCCATCGGCCAGGCCTTGCGCAACCTCAACAGCCTCAACGCCTCCATCGCCAGCGCCACGCTGCAACAGGCCCACGTGGTGGAAGACATCAACCAGAACGTCACCCAAGCTGCCGGCTTGTCCCATAGCACCGCCGTGGCCGCCGAACAGTCGAGCCTGGCGAGCAACCGCCTGAAGGCGTTGAGTGAACAGTTGAATGGTTTGCTCACGCAGTTCCGGGTCTAATCATTCCCAATCCTGCGGGGGCAGGCTCGCCCCCACAGGAAGTTGCGGCGCACAGCAAAACCTGAGCACAACCACAACGGCCATGTATTCAACAGGCCACTAGCGTTTACAATCCCCGCCCTCTTTCCATTCCCCCAAGGAACCCCCATGTCCGGGCTTGAACTGTTTGCCGCAGCCCTCGGCGTGATCGCTGTCTGGTTGACCGTCAAGCAAAACCCCTGGTGCTGGCCGATCGGCCTGGTGATGGTGGCGCTCTACAGCTGGATCTTCTTCGAAGTGAAGTTGTATTCGGACATGCTGCTGCAAGTGGTGTATGCCGCACTGCAACTCTACGGCTGGTGGCAGTGGACCCGCGCCGGGCAGCATCACGACGGGCGCCAGGTCACGCGGCTGGATGGCGCTTCCATGTTGCTCGGCCTGGGCGCAGGCGCCGTGGGCAGCCTGGTACTGGGCGCTGCCATGGCGCACTGGACCGACGCCGCCCAGCCCTGGCTCGACGCCGCGCTGACCGGTTTCAGCCTCGTGGCCCAGTGGTGGATGGCGCAGAAACGCGTGCAATGCTGGCCGCTGTGGATCGCGGTGGACGTCATTTTCGTGGGTCTGTTCGTCTACAAAGACTTGTACCTGACCGCCGCGCTCTATGCCCTGTTCACCCTGCTGGCCGTGCAAGGCTGGCGGCAGTGGCAGGCCGACCCGGCCTTGCGCGCATGAAAGTGGTGGTGCTGACCGGCCCCGAATCCAGCGGTAAAAGCTGGCTGGCCACGCGTTTGCAAAAGCACTTCGGTGGCTTGCAGGTGGACGAATATGTGCGCCATTTCATGGAACAGAACCCACGCGACACCTGCCTGGCCGATATCACTGACATCGCCGGAGGACAATTGGCCTGGGAAGACGCCGCCCGCGCAGAGCAGCCCCCGTTGCTGATCCTGGACACACATCTCTTGAGCAACATCCTCTGGAGCCAGACCCTGTTCGGCGACTGCCCGAGCTGGCTGGAACCAGCCCTGCTGGCCCGTCATTACGACCTGCACTTGCTGCTGAGCCCCGAGCAGGTCGAATGGACCGGCGACGGCTTGCGTTGCCAGCCCGAACTGGCCGAGCGCCAGGCCTTTTTCGAAGCGATCAGACACTGGCTGGTTCGGCACCAGCAGCCTTTGCAGGTGATCGAAGGCGATTGGGCCCAGCGTCAGGATCGAGTGTTCGCCGCCGTCACCCAGCTACTCGAGGCCTGAGACTCCTGCCTGCGACCTGTTGCACGATTGAAACAGTGCAAGCCTGTCAAACCCGGATGCAAAGCCGCTTCATCGATTTGTCATCACAACTGTCAAGTTCATGCAACACCTCCCTTGAAACCTTGGATCCAGTGCCCTGGAGAAGCCATTGAATGGCGCTCCCACCGCAGCCACTGTCTCAACCATGAAACATCGCTTGCCTCCAGGATTCAGCATCTAAAGACAAGTCATTGATCTTAAAGACATTTCATAACCCGGCATGACACCTGCTCTGTCCCTTCGCAACGCTGTATAGGGCCAGCGTAACGTAGAAGGAATCGATGCCATGGGGATGTTCGAAAGGCGCTTGAGCTATTTGCTGTTAATCGGCTGCGCCGCCAACGCAGCGCTCAGCCTGCCAGTACAGGCCGAAGGCAACGGCGTCATCGTGCTCAACCGTGACGTGCAACCCATCGCTATCGGTCGCAACGGCGGCAAAGACCCCTACCCGACCACCGTCAATGCCAACCCCTCCGAGCGCATCGCCCAAGCGAGCGCCAGCAGCGAGTTGAGCGACGGCGAGTTCGCCAGCGTGGCCAGCGGCTCGTCGATCCGCAACACCATCAACACCAATACCGGCGTCCAGGGCCTGAACGTAGTGACCAATCCCAACGGTATGCCCGGCATGGGCGCCGGGCATGGCGGCGGCAGCGGTAGCGCGATCTCCGGCACCATCAACCGCTCGTTGAGCTCCGGCCTGGCCCCGTTGGGTCGACTCGCCGGAGGTCAGTGACATGAAGCCTGCATTGCTCGTACTTGCCCTGCTCGGTGCTTCCATTGCCCATGCGGCCCCCGACGTAACGGCGAGCAACAGCGCCAACCTCCAGGATTCGGGCAGCCATTACAGCGGCAACTTCAACCTCAACCAGGCAGCCGGCGATCAAACCCAGCAGACCAACACCCGGGCCATCGCCATCGGCACCGACGCCCAGGCCACCACCAGCGTGCGCCAGCGCCTGGACACACCCGCCGATCCTTCCATGAACGCAACCGCCCGCATCGGCGGCGATTCATTCACCAACGGCAACGGCGTGCTGGGCGTCAACCAGTCCGCCGGGGCCAACAACCAGATGGCCAATGTCCTGCGGGTGGGCATCAGTGGCCATCCGCAGAGCATGGACGACAGCGCCCTGTCTCAACAAAACGTGGCGTTGTTACCGAACTCAGGCGCAACTGGCGCCCCAACCGGCAGTCGCCAGGTCGTCACCAGCGACCAGGCCTTCACTGGCAGCCGAGGGGTTATCCAGGTGAACCAGAGTGCCGGGGTGGGAAACCGCATGGCGAACACCCTGAGCATCCGGGTTGCTGACTGACCCGGTCGTAAAAATAAGAAAGTACCAACACTTAACCAACGACATGCAAGGAGAAACACCATGAAACCGACAATGGCACTCCAACCATTGGTTTTCGCTCTCGCCGCTGTCATGACAATGGCCGCGCAGGCTGGAGGACACGATAACGGCCATGGCAATGGTCACGACAACCACCACGGCCACCACGGCCCCAAAGGCCCGAACTGGGAGCAACAACTGTCCATCAGTGCCGGCGCCACGGCCACGGTGCTGGATGAGCAGAATAGCGACGGCAACGTCGTGACCAACCAGGCCACCCGAAACACTGCCGAAGCCAAGGACTCGCTCAACGGCAGCAACGGCAACATGGGCGCCAACATCGCTGGCGGCGACGGCAACCAGCAGGACAACGCCGCCGCCCTCGCCACGGCAGACGAAAGTTTCATCTTCGGTTCGGCTGTTTCGGCCTCGAGCGCGACACAGGTCAATAACGACAACTACGTCAAGAACAACTCTACGCAGAACACCGCCTCGCTCACCAATGCGGGCAACAACGGCTCCGGCAACATCGGCATCAACGTGACCGCCGGCAACTTCAACCAACAGAAAAACAACCTGGCCATCGCAGTGTCCGGAGGTCGCGTCGCCCAGGCCTCGGCCTCGGCGGACCAGACCTCCACCGGCCTTGAAGTCGACAACAAAGGCGTACGGACCTACAAGACCGACACCCTCACCAGCACCTACAGCGCTTCCGGCACGTTCAAGGCCAAGGGCACCGGCACCGCCGAAGACGACCATGGCGGCTGGGACAACAAAGGCGGCTATGGCGGCGGTCATGATGACGACAAGTTCAAGTTCTCCGCCGTGGGAACCTTCGAACTGGCCGGCAGCAATACCCAGCAGGTGCTGACCCGCGACGGTTGGAAAAACCCGGTGATCAACAACGCCACCATGACCAACTCCATGAACGGCTTCTCCGGTAACGGCGGTGCCAACGTGTCGGCGGGCGTGGGTAACCAGCAAAGCAACTCGCTGTCCATTGCGGCTGGCTGCAAGGCTTGCATGTAAAAAAGTACCACTGTGGGAATGACTCTGTGGGAGCACAGCTTGCTCGCGATGAGGGCGTCACATACGGCACCTCTGTCGGCTTGAAACCGCTATCGCGAGCAAGCTGAGCTCCCACGGACTCGCTCCCACAGGGGGCTTTTTTCCCGATCTGGATCAGGTGTATCGATCATGCGTGCCACTGCCCTTTCCCTGCTGCTCTGCATAGCCTGTACGGCGCAAGCGGCCTCGATACCCGTTGCCGCCCTGCCCGGCGGCATGCTGGTCTTCAAACCCGTGCAAAGCGTGCGCGAACGCAAGTTCAGCGACATCGTCGAGCAGAAAACCGATTTCAGTTGCGGCGCCGCCGCGCTGGCCACGGTGCTGCGCCAGGCCTATTGGCTGGACGTCGACGAAGAACATGTCATCAAAGGCATGTTGGTCAATGCCGACCAGAACCTGGTTCGCACCCAAGGGTTTTCCATGCTCGATATGAAGCGCTACGTGGAAACCATCGGCATGCGTGCCCGAGGCTATCGGATTCCGCCGGAAAAGCTCGAAGCGGTGACGATTCCGGTGGTCGTGCTGATGGAAATCCGTGGCTACAAGCACTTCGTGGTGTTGCAGCGTGCCGACAAGCAATGGGTCTACATCGGCGACCCGGTGCTGGGGCACAAGCGCTATGCTCATGACGATTTCGTCAAAGGCTGGAACGGCATCGTCTTCGCGATTGTCGGCCCCGGCTATGACAAAACCAATGCCCTACGCAGCCCTCCGCAACCGCTGACAGCCCGTAACAAGCTGGACGGCTTCAACCCGGTCAGGGATGCAGAGCTGATGGATTTTGGCTTCATACAAAGCGACTTTTTCTAATCGCCGATCTTTCCAATTGCTGACCACTGCCAACGAAAAAAAACAAAAGGAGCAGGACGCTCCGGGAGCAGGACATGAACACTTCACACTGGCTCTCGCTGGCCTGCCTGGTCGCGACTGCCTCGGGCTACGCCCATGCCGGATTCAAACCCATCGAGGTCCAGGACCAGGAGCTTGCCGAGCTGCGCGGTCGTTATGTCATGCCCGGGCGAGTCATCAGCTTCGGCATTGTCATGAGCAGCACCTGGCGCAACGCCAGCGGTGACGTGATTGGCGCCACCAGTTCCATGCAGATCCAGGCCAGCACGGTCAAACCCCAATTCTACGTTTCCACCATCAAGCAGACCGGCAATGGCCACGCCCCGGAACAGGGCAACGGCAACATTACCGGTGGCGCCGGCCTGGGCTCCAGCCAGGGCGTGACGCAAAGCGTCCGCGCCGCAGGCGACGGCAACACCGCCTACAACAACGTCAGCATCAATGTGAAGGAGAGCAACCAGGCGACAGCGCTGGCGCCCTCCCAAGGCCAGTTGCTGACCCGGGGCCAGACCATCAGCGGCAGCAATGCCGCCGGCAGCGTCGCGGTCACCGCCACCGGCAGCGGTGTACAGATGGCGATCCAGGCCAACCATAACCAGGGCAGTACGCTGCAACAGGTGGCCCAGGGCGGCTTGCTGCAAAACACCCGTCTGCTGGGCAACAGCAACCTGGTGAACAACCTGACGCAACTCAACGTGGTGTTGAACAACAACGGCCCCAGCGCCGGGGCATTGGACTGCAACCTGACCCAACTGCGAGGTCTGCGCAATCTTGGATATTGATCTACGCTGATTCGCGATCATTGGGCAAATAGGGACGGCATATTCATGTATCGATCCGTATCGTTGCGCGCTGTGATGTGTTTGAGCACGTTGTTCCCGGCGGCCGTGTTGCAAGCGGCACCCGATGCGGACATCGAGGCCCTGAAACAGGAACTTCTCGAACTCAAGCAACGATACGAGGTCCAGCAGAAGGCCCTGGCGGTGCTCGAACAGCGGGTTCGTCAAGTGGAGGACCAGCCTGCGCCGCCGGCCCCCAAACGCCTGGTTAAATCCCCGTCAGACATGAAAGGCAACCAGACCGTCGCCGGCGGTGGCGCGGCCACGTCCGGCGGCAGCGGCTATGGGCAATCGCTCGCCGATGATTCCCAGCCGGCCCAGAGCGTCTCCAATCTCTATGACGAAGCCAGCGGTTTCTTCGGTGGCGGTAAATTCAGTTTCGAGACGGGCGTGACCTATTCGCGCTACGACACGCGACAACTGATCCTCAACGGTTTCCTGGCCCTGGATTCGATTTTCCTGGGCAACATCAACCTGGACCGGATCAAGGCCGACACCTGGACCCTGGACCTCACCGGTCGCTACAACTTCGACAATCGCTGGCAGTTCGATCTCAACGTGCCGGTGATCTACCGCGAATCCACCTACCAGTCCGGCGGCGCGAACAATGGCGCTGCCGGCGTCACCAGCGAAGAAACGGTCACCCGGGATCCCACCATTGGCGACGTCAACTTCGGCATCGCCTACAAGTTCATGGACGAATCGGTCGACAGCCCGGACGCCGTGGTCACGCTGCGGGTCAAGGCGCCGACCGGCAAGGACCCGTTCGGCATCAAGTTGCGCCAATCCCAGGCCAACACCAACCTGTTCGTGCCTGAAGACCTGCCCACCGGCAACGGCGTCTGGTCGATCACCCCCGGGCTTTCGCTGGTCAAGACCTTCGACCCGGCCGTGTTGTTCGGCACCCTGGCCTACACCCACAACTTCGAAGAGTCGTTCGATGACATCAGCTCCACCGTCAATCAGAAAGTCCCAGGCAAGGTGCGCATCGGCGACAGCTTCCAGATTGGCGCCGGTGTGGCATTTGCCTTGAACGAGAAAATGAGCATGTCGTTCTCGGTCTCGGACCTGATCCAGAAAAAGAGCAAGCTCAAGCAGGACGGCGGAGATTGGGAATCGGTGGTCTCCAGCGATGCCAACGCCGGCTACTTCAACATCGGCATGACCGTCGCCGCCAGCGACAACCTGACCATTGTGCCGAACCTGTCCATTGGCCTGACCGACGATGCGCCGGATTTCAGCTTCAGCCTGAAATTCCCGTATTACTTTTAAGGATGAAGCGAAACCTGTGCGGGAGCGACCAAGCTCCCTCGCCACGGTGGGCTGTTTGCGGCGTGAGTACTGGAGTGGGGCGGCCCCGGATTCAGCGAATCTGATGCTTGTGCAGCAACCGATAGAAAGTCGGTCGCGACACCCCCAGCACCCGGGCGGCGACGCTCAGGTTATCGCTGTGGCGGTTAAGGACGTCGCTCAGCGCCTGGCGTTCGGCGCGGGTCTTGTAGTCTTCCAGGGTTCCGATAGGTGCGGCGACGCCTTGGAGGCCGTCCAGGCCAAGGTCGCGGGCTTCGATTTGCCGGCCCTCGGCCAGCACCAGGCCACGACGCACCCGGTTGGCCAATTCACGGACATTGCCGGGCCAGTCATGCATGCCCATCGCCACCAGCGCATCTTCGCTGAAACTGCGCGGACGGCGACCGGTTTCCTGGCTATAGGTATGGGAAAAATGACTGGCCAGCATCGCCAGGTCGCCATGTCGCTCGCGCAACGGCGCCATCACCACCTGCAGCACGTTCAAGCGGTAGTACAGGTCTTCACGAAAGCGCTTGTGCTCGATCGCCGCTTCAAGGTCCACATGGGTCGCCGCCAACACCCGCACATCGACCGCAATCGGCTGGCTGCCACCAACCCGCTCGATGCGTTTTTCCTGCAGGAAACGCAGCAGGTTGGCCTGCAATTCCATGGGCAGATCGCCTACCTCGTCGAGAAAAAGCGTGCCACCGTTGGCCGCCTCGATCCGCCCGATCTTGCGCTGATGCGCGCCGGTGAAGGCGCCCTTCTCATGACCGAACAATTCCGACTGGATCAAGTGCTCGGGGATCGCGCCACAGTTGATCGCAATGAATGGCTTGTTCCACCGGTGGGACTGGCGATGCAGGGTGCTGGCCACCAACTCCTTGCCTGTGCCGCTTTCGCCGCGAATCAGCACCGGCGACTCGGCAGGCGCCAGTTTGCTTAACAACTTGCGCAGTTCGCGCATCGGTTTGCTATCACCGAGCAGTTCATGTTCGGGTTGGCTGATGTGAATCGAACCCTGCCCGCGCAGGCGCCCCATGCCAAACGCCCGCCCCAGTGTCACCTGGACCCGGGACACGTCGAACGGCAAGGTATGGAAATCGAAAAACCACTCGCAGACGAAATCCCCCACATTCTTCAAGCGCAGCACTTCCTGGCTGAGCACCGCGATCCATTCCGCGCCACTGCGGCTGATCAGTTCCTTGACGGCTTCGGGACGCTCCAGATGAAACGGCTGCAGGCGTAGCAAGCCCACGTCACAGCTTCGATCAGTGGCATGTTCGAGGGAACAACTCTCCACCTCCCAACCGATGCTGCGCAGGTCAGGTAACAGGCGATGGCAAGCATCGCAGGGATCAACCACGAGCAGACGACGCGACGCACTGGCTTCGATCATGACTGATCCTTGGCGCCAAAATATGGAAATATGAGTAGAAACAGTCGTTTGGCAAACCTGCATGTAACAGTAGCAAGAAGTTGACGCCCGCTTGTATCAATTGATTATTGGAAGTCTCGAAAAATGGTTATAAGCGAGCGTTTCGTTAGTTGCCGAACCGAAAAAACTTTCAGGACGCTTTCAAACAAAACCCTTGAAGCCAGGTCTGAAAGAAAATCGAAATTTATTCAAAGAATGTGTGACCCGCCCCCGGGTTCGGAACATCAGTACAAGTAACTCCGCCGCACGGTACGCCCAACCGACGGCACATCATTTGATTGGGCACACTCAAGAGAAACTGCCATGAACGCCCCGCTCCGTATCAACGAAGCTCTTTTGATCGCCGACCGCGCATTTCGTCCTTTCCAGTGCGTGGCCTGGGCTCCACAAGACGGTAATGGTGAACTTAACCTGACCGTCATCGACCGTACCAATACCCATATTGGCCGCACCAAGATCCCAAGCACTGCCTATACCGATCCAGCCCAACTGGCCAATCTCTTGAAACAGGCCCGGGCCGAACTGAGTCAGGAAGGCTACAAACTGCAATCCTGGTCGATGCCTGAATAAACCCTGAAAAAGCCTGTTATTTGATAACAGGCTTTGCAATGGCCCACAAAGTCATTGTTCCGGCACGAATCGTCTCTCCTCCTGTCTGTAGAACATGACAGTTGTGCACTGTCGCGTTCAGGGATTGAATGTTGCCCTCATGCAGTCGTCGCTCTCATGAGCCGATCGATACGCAAGGAGAGGCATGCATGCCCGATCAATACGCGTTTGCGGTATCCCGGGCAGAAGCCCGTGCCGGACAACTCGATCCAGGCTTTGCCAGTGCCGGCAAAGCCTGGATTCTTTTTCCCGACAGCACTTGCAGCCTGACCACGGGCCTGACCGTCGACCACGCCGGGCGGATCCTGCTGACCGCCCGGATCGATACGTCCCTGGGCAGCCGGTTCGGGCTGGCTCGGCTCAACCGCGATGGTTTAATGGATCCGGGCTTCGGCACCCACGGCTGCATCACCGGCGCGTTTGAAGACGGCTGCGAAGCGACCGCCGGTAAAGCCATCGAATTGCCCGACGGCAATATCCTCCTGTCCGGCCTGCATTATGAAAACCGCGACCGCACTCTTCCTGCCCTGGCGCTGTTCGATCCACAGGGCCGCGCCGTCCAACACTTCGGCAACGGCGGCCGACAGGTCATCCGACTCTGTGGCAACCTCTCGCAAGGTTTGCGCGACCCTTGGCTACCGCCCGGCATACCGGGCCTTGAAGCCTGCGATATGCAAGTCCAGGCCGATGGCCGGATCCTGTTGCTGGCCAATCATCACTTCCAATTGTCCGACCATGTCGGTGTACTGATCCGACTCTTGCCGGACGGTTCGCTGGATGCTTCGTTCAACGGTCGTGGCTTTGTCATGGTCCGACGGTTGCTGAAAAACACCTGGCTCGGCTGCTTGCTGCTCCAGGCTGACGGCAACATTGTCGTCGGTGGCGCCATCGACTTTCCCCAACGAGGCCTGATCGCCCGCTACGACCCCAACGGCAAGCTCGATGACAGCTTCGGCGAGGACGGTTTCCTGTCCATCACCGTCCAGGATCGCAGCGTGATGGTCAACCAGGTCGTCCAGCACGGCAATGGTGATTTGCAAGCGTTTGGCAGCAGCCGCGACCCCACGCATTGCCTGTCCCTGAAAGTACGCCCGGACGGCAAGCCAGACCCGCACTGCAATCAGGGGCAGTGCCGGCTGCTGGAGATGGGCCGCAACCCCAGCCAGTGGAGCGCCGCCCTGGTTCAGCCCGATGGCAAACTGGTAACCGCCGGCGCCACCCTTGGCGGCATCGAAGCCGACTTCGTGCTGGCCCGCCACCTGCCCAACGCCAGCCTCGATCCCAGCTTTGGACAAGGCAAGGGCTGGGTCCGCACGCGACTCGGCTACAGCCTGGACACCGCCACGTCCTTGGCCGCACAGGCCGATGGCAAGATTCTGGTGGGCGGTTATTCGCTCCTGGGCAATTATCGAGCGGTGGTGGCGCGGTATTGGGCCTGAAGAAGCGTTGTGCGAAGGCCCTTTTTCATACAAGGCCCAGGCTTGATATTCGGATTCTCTTACGGCAAGTTGCGCGCTTCTAATTAAAAGGAGCAGCCGATGTCCGGTTCAATGACCCAGGCTTTCGCGCATAACTTTCTGGGGCACTCACCACGCTGGTACAAGGCGTGCATCGTCACCTTCCTGATTCTCAACGCCGTGGTGCTGTGGACCCTGGGTCCGGTCGCCGCCGGCTGGATGCTGGTCATCGAGTTCATCTTCACCCTGGCCATGGCGCTCAAATGCTACCCGCTGATGCCCGGCGGGCTGTTGCTGCTCGAAGCCCTGGCCCTGCGCATGACCACGCCCCAGGCGCTGTACGACGAGCTGCTGCACAACTTCCCAGTGATCCTGCTGCTGATGTTCATGGTCGCCGGGATCTATTTCATGAAGGACCTGTTGCTGTTCCTGTTTTCGCGGCTGCTCCTGGGCGTGCGCTCCAAGGCGGCACTGGCGCTGATGTTCTGCTTTCTTTCGGCTTTCCTGTCGGCATTCCTCGATGCGTTGACCGTCACCGCGGTGATCATCAGTGCCGCGATGGGCTTTTATGCGGTCTATCACCGCGTGGCTTCGGGCAACGACCCGCGCCAGGACAGCAGCGTCGACGAAGACCATCAACTGCCGGCGCTGCATCATCAGGACCTGGAACAGTTCCGCGCGTTCTTGCGCAGCCTGCTGATGCACGGCGCCGTCGGCACCGCATTGGGCGGTGTGTGCACGCTGGTGGGTGAGCCGCAGAACCTGCTGATCGGCCATGAAATGGGCTGGCACTTCGCCGACTTCTTCATCAAGGTCGCCCCGGTCTCGCTGCCGGTGTTGGTGGCAGGCCTGGTGACCTGCGTGATGCTGGAGAAGCTGCGCTGGTTCGGTTATGGCACGCTGCTGCCGGATAACGTCCGCGCCGTGCTGGCCGACTACGCCGAGCAAGACAACCGCGAGCGCACCGCACGCCAACGTGCCGCGCTGATTGTCCAGGGTATCGCCGCGCTGATCCTGATCGTGGCCCTGGCCCTGCACATCGCCGAAGTCGGCCTGATCGGCCTGACGGTCATTGTCTTGATTACTGCCTTCACCGGCATCACCGACGAGCACCGGCTCGGCAACGCCTTCAAGGACGCGATGCCGTTCACTTCGCTGCTGGTGGTGTTCTTTGCGGTAGTGGCGGTCATCCATGACCAGCAGTTGTTCACACCGCTGATCCAATGGGTGCTGGCCCTGCCCGTCGATCGCCAGCCGGGCATGCTGTTCATCGCCAACGGCCTGTTGTCGGCCATCAGCGACAACGTATTCGTCGCCACCATTTACATCACCGAAGTGAAGCAGGCCTTCGTTTCCGGCAGCATCAGCCGCGAACATTTCGAAACCCTGGCGGTGGCTATCAATACCGGCACCAACCTGCCCAGCGTCGCCACGCCCAATGGCCAGGCCGCGTTCCTGTTCCTGCTGACCTCGGCGATTGCCCCGCTGATTCGCCTGTCCTATGGCCGGATGGTCTGGATGGCCTTGCCCTACACCGTGGTAATGGGTGGCTTGGGGTGGTATGCGGTGACGTATTGGTTGTAGGGCTATTGCTGAGGTAGAGAAAACCTGTGGCGAGGGCGCTTGCTCCCACAGCCGAGCCAGGCTCCTGGCCATACAGGCCAGGATTTCTAACGCGGGAGGATGTACCGCTCGATCGCCAAAGCCGCGCCGTCTTCGGTCACGGCAGCAGTGACCACATCGGCCTGACGCCTGATCGCCTCCTCCGCCTGCCCCATGGCAATCGACAATCCCGCACGGTGGAACATCGCCGGGTCGTTGCCTCCATCACCCATCGCCGCTGTCTGATGCAACGGCACGTCGAGGAAGGCGGCCAGGGTCGACAAGGCCTCCCCCTTGTTGGCCTTCATTGCCGTGACGTCCAGGTAGATCGGTTGCGAACGCGAGACCTGGGCCTGCCCCTTGAGCAATGGATGCAGCCGCGCCTCCAGTTCCACCAGCAGATCGGTGTTGGCGCTGGTGGCGACGATCTTGTCCATGCGCTCCAGATAAGGTTCGAAACTCTCGACCTCCACCGGCGGATAGCCCAGGCCGCGGGTCTCCACAGGCACCATCGGACCGTTGGCGTCACGTACCAGCCATTGGTCGTCGGCAAACACCCACACCTCGATGCCAGGTTGGTCGGCGTATAACGCCAGTGTCGTGAGCGCCGCTTCGACGGGCAGATAGTGCACGGCCAGGAAACTGCCGTCCGGATGAACCAGCGTGCCGCCGTTGAACGCGGCGGTGGGCAGGTCGACGCCAAACGCTTCGATGAATTGCAACATCGCCCGCGGCGGTCGCCCGGTGGCGAGGCTGAACAACACGCCAGACTCACGCAATGCGCGAACCGCTTCGATGGTGCGCTGGTTGAGTGTGTGATCGGGCAGCAGCAACGTGCCGTCCATGTCACTGAGCAAAAAACGGATGGGGGGCTTCACCTGGTCACTCATCCGAGGCCATGCCAGACGCGACCGTCGCGGGTCAGCAGGTCGTTGGCGGTCGACGGGCCATCTTCGCCGGCCTTGTAGGGTTGCACCGAAGCATCCTGTTGCCAGGCATCGAGGAACGGTTGCACCGCGCGCCAGCCGTTTTCGATGTTGTCGGCGCGCTGGAACAGCGTCTGGTCGCCGGTCAGGCAATCGTAGATCAGCGTTTCGTAGCCCGTGGACGGCTGCATTTCAAAGAAATCCTTGTAGGCAAAGCCCAGTTCGATGTTGGCCATGTCGAGCGACGGCCCCGGCCGTTTGGCCAAGAGGTCGAACCACATGCCTTCGTTGGGCTGAATCTGGATTTTCAAGTACGTAGGTTGCAGTTCGTTGACCTCCGTGTCACGAAACGGCGCATAGGGCGCGGGCTTGAAGCAGATGACGATCTCCGTGTCCCGCACGCTCATGCGCTTGCCGGTGCGCAGGTAGAACGGCACGCCCACCCAGCGCCAGTTATCGATCATGACCTTGAGGGCTACATAGGTTTCGGTGTTGCTGTCGGCCGCCACGTTGGCTTCCTGGCGATAGCCATTCACCGCTTTGCCGGCAACTTCTGCGGCGGTGTACTGGCCGCGAATCGAGTTGGCGCGGGCCTGCTCCACTGTCCAGGGCCGGATCGCCCCGATGACCTTGGCCTTTTCCCCACGCACTGCATCTGCACCGAAGGCGGCCGGCGGTTCCATGGCGACCATGGCCAGCAGTTGAAACAGATGATTGGGGACCATGTCCCGCAGGGCGCCAGTGTGCTCATAAAAACTGCCACGGGTTTCCACGCCGACGGTTTCGGCGGCGGTGATTTGCACATGGTCGATGTAATGGTTGTTCCAGAATGCCTCGAACAGGCTGTTGGAGAAACGGCTGACGAGTATGTTCTGCACCGTTTCCTTGCCCAGGTAATGGTCGATCCGATAGATCTGTTTCTCGCTCATGACCTTGAGCAGGCAAGCGTTGAGCGCTTCGGCGGTTTGCAGGTCGGAGCCGAATGGTTTTTCGATCACCACCCTGCGGAACGCGCCCTCATGCTCCTCGAGCAGCCCGGCCGTGCCAAGGCGACTGACCACCTCACTGAAGAAGCGCGGCGCGGTCGCCAAGTAGAAAACCGCGTTGCCGGTGCCGCTGGCGGCGATCTTCGCCGCCAGCGCTGCGTAAGTGTCATCTTCGAGGAAATCACCCTGGACGTAGCTGATGCCCTTGGCCAGCTTGGCCCACAGCAGCGGGTCGAGCGCACGGTCGGCATCGCCGCCCTTGCCCGCCGCTTCCTGGCGGATGAAGTCCGCGAGTTTCTTGGCGAAGTCCACATCGCTGATGGCGTTGTGGTCGACGCCCACGATGCGCAGCCCATCATCCAGCAGACCGTCGCGGCTGAGGTGATAAAGCGCTGGCATCAACAGGCGTTTTACCAGGTCGCCATGGGCGCCGAACAAAAACAACGTGGTCGGCGGCGCGGGTTCGGCCGTGGATTGGCTGGCGATCGTGGTCATTTTTTCGGTGTCTCCACGTGGCCGCCAAAGCCGAAGCGCATGGCCGAGAGCATCTTGTCACCGTACGTGCTTTGCTGGCGCGAGCGGAAACGGGCGAACAGCGAACTGGACAGTACCGGCACCGGCACCGCTTGCTCGATGGCGGCCTCGATGGTCCAGCGCCCTTCACCACTGTCGGCCACTTCGCCGGAAAAACCGTCCAGTTTCGGATCGACAGCCAACGCGTCGGCAGTCAGGTCCAGCAGCCAGGACGAAACCACGCTGCCACGCCGCCAGACTTCGGCGATATCGGCGACGTTCAAATCGAAACGTTGCTCCGCTGGCAGGCTTTCGCTGGATTTGGTCTTGAGGATGTCAAAGCCCTCGGCAAAGGCCTGCATCATGCCGTACTCGATACCGTTGTGAATCATCTTCACGAAATGCCCCGAACCCGCCGGGCCCGCGTGGATGTAGCCACGCTCGGCACGATCATCGTCAGATTTGCGGTCACGGGTGCGCGGGATGTCGCCCATGCCCGGCGCCAGGGCGTCGAACAGCGGGTCCAGGCGTTTCACCACGCCGGCGTCGCCGCCGATCATCATGCAGTAACCGCGTTCCAGGCCCCAGACACCGCCGGAAGTGCCGACATCGATGTAGTCCAAGCCCTTTTCCGACAAGGCCTGGGCACGACGGATGTCGTCCTTGTAGTACGTATTGCCGCCGTCAATGATCACATCGCCCGGCTCGAGCAACTCACTGAGGGCGTTGATGGTGTCTTCGGTGGGGGCGCCGGCCGGCAACATGACCCAGACCGCCCGTGGTTTTTCCAGGCCGGCTACCAATGCTGCCAGATCGCCAGCACCTGTGGCGCCTTCCTGGGACAGATTTTCGACAAAAGCGGCATTGCGGTCATAGACCACGGTGGCGTGGCCTTTGAGCATCAGGCGCCGTGCAATATTGCCGCCCATGCGGCCCAATCCGATGATTCCGAGTTGCATGTGCTGATGCTCCCTACTACAAATAAAGGTAAGTCAAAGGTTTAGCTCCGACTACAAAGGAGGTTAGTCCAGAGCATTGCTACATAGTTTCCGGGTAATAGTAATAGCTTCCGGGTAATTGGAGAGATCACACAGTAACGCTCCGAACCCGGTGAAGGCACAGCGACCATGAAAAATAAAAAAGTTCCAATCACAAGCAAAAGAAATCAGAATCGGCGCCGATAGTAGGGTGTCGACCAAAATACTGGCGGCATCTCTACAGTTGATGTACGCCATTTGCGAGGTGAGCAATGGGCCCAGTCGTTACAGCACGTCCTCCCCAAACCCTTTACGTGACCATTCGTCGCGACGAATTACGCCTGCTTAAAGAAGAGCGCGACCTGCTACTCGAAGAAGTGACGCAGTTACGCATGCAGCTGCAACACGTCCAACTGTCCTCTCAGAACCAGGCGATGGTTCGATAATCGCCCTGGAAGCACCTGAAAAGTGGCACCGCCAACGCGGTGTCACTTGAAAACCGCATCCTCTTTGTTGTCGCTAGCTGCTCCTTTGGGCTGCTGCATTCGCGCCTGTGCCAGCATTTTGTAAGCAAAAAACTCACAAAGTTTTCACAACCGGCCCGCGATACTCCCCGCCTTTAAGGTTTCTCGACATTTGCCTGCGGTCACCCATGGGGACCGGCAGCATCGTCGACAAGGGCTGGAGCGCTTGATGAGCTTGTTCAAACGCAGCAAAACGACTGCGAAAGGTTTCGACTGGGCCGGACTCGGCTGGCTGTTCCTGTTCTTCTGGTATTTCTCGGGCATTACCCAACTGCTTATCCTCCTGAGCGACACCTCCGGCTTCTCCGGGTTTCGCCAGGCCTTCGTGATGAGTGCGTTGTGGCTGGCTCCCCTGCTGCTCTTCCCTGCCCGCACGCGCTTGCTCGCTGCATTGATCGGCATCGTGTTGTGGGCCTGTTCCATGGCCAGCCTGGGCTATTTCTTCATTTACCAGCAGGAGTTTTCCCAGAGCGTCATCTTCATCATGTTCGAGTCGAACGTGGCCGAAGCCGGCGAATACCTGACGCAATATTTTGCCTGGTGGATGGTTGCGGCTTTCCTGCTCCACACCGCTGTCGGCTACTGGCTCTGGACGCGCCTGCGCCCGGTGTACCTGCCTCGCAGCCAGGCCTTGGTGGCGGCCGTTGTCATCGTGGTGGCGGTGGTCGGCTATCCACTGATCAAGCAGACCCAGCGCACCGGCAGCTTCGCCAGCGGCCTGGAGAAATTCGAAGATCGCATCGAGCCTGCCGTGCCATGGCAAATGGTGGTGGCGTACCGTCGCTACAGCGAACAATTGGAAAACATGCAAGGCATGCTGCACAGCGCCAGCAAGATCGCGCCACTGCAAAACCTCAAGGACGCCATGGCCGAGCAACCGGCGACCCTGGTGCTGGTGATTGGCGAATCCACCAACCGCCAGCGCATGAGCCTCTACGGCTACCCGAGGGAAACCACGCCGGAATTGGACAAGCTCAAGGGTGAGCTTTCGGTGTTCGACAATGTCATCACGCCGCGCCCCTACACCATCGAAGCGCTGCAACAAGTGCTGACGTTCGCCGACGAAGAGAACCCGGACTTGTACCTGAGCACACCCTCGCTGGTGAGCATGATGAAACAGGCCGGCTACAAAACCTTCTGGATCACCAACCAGCAGACCATGACCAAGCGCAACACCATGCTCACGACCTTCTCCCAACAGGCCGACGAGCAGGTGTATCTGAACAACAACCGCAACCAGAACGCCGCGCAATACGATGGCGACGTGATCGAGCCGTTCAACAAGGCCCTGGCCGATAGCGCGCCGCGCAAGCTGATCGTGGTGCACCTGCTCGGTACGCACATGAGCTATCAGTACCGCTATCCGCCGACCTTCAACAAGTTCACCGACCGCCAGGGCGTGCCGGCAGGCTTGCGTGACGATCAGGTCCCGACCTACAACAGCTACGACAATGCGGTGCTGTACAACGACTTTGTCGTATCCAGCCTGATCAAGGACTACGCCAAGACCGACCCCAATGGCTTCCTGCTGTACCTGTCGGACCACGGCGAGGACGTCTTCGATTCGCAAGGCCATGAAACCCTGGGCCGCAACGAAGGCAAGCCGACGGCACCGATGTACACCATTCCGTTCATCGCCTGGGCGTCGCCTAAATGGCGCGACAGCCATGACTGGAGTTTTGCCGGTGATCTGTCACGGCCTTACAGCAGCTCGCAGTTGATTCATACCTGGGCGGATTTGGCTGGCTTGAGTTTTGATGAGCTGGATCACAGCAAGAGTCTGGTCAGCAATGATTTCAAGGCCCGGCCACTGTTGATTGGCAATCCTTACGAGAGCCAGCACAAAGGGTTGATTGATTTCAGTTTGATGCAGCCCAAGGCTCCGCCGGTCAAGGTTGTGCAGCAGTAACTGGGGGCGCTCCCCCAACACTCAAACCTTAAACCGCAACCCCTTGTGGCGAGGGAGCTTGCTCCCGCTCGGGTGCGCAGCAGCCGCATACCAGGCAATGCGGTTTACCTGGAACAATGCAGGGGCCTGCTTCGCAGGCCAGCGGGAGCAAGCGCCCTCGCCACAGGGTTCCCATCAAAGTGGCTTCGTCCAAAACAACATACGCCCATGAGCCGGATCGAACATCCCAGCGGCAAAGCCAAACTTGGCATAGCTGGCCTGGGCCGCCGCGTTACCCTCGAGCACTTCCAGGGTGATTTTGCAGCAACCGCGCTGACGGGCAATGTCCTCAACCTTCTGCAGCATCTTCTGGCTCAGCCCTCGTCCACGAAAGGCCTCCATCACCATTACGTCATGGACGTTGACCAGGGGCCGACAGGCAAACGTCGAGAAGCCTTCGAAGCAGTTGACCAGTCCCGCCGGCTCGCCATTGACGAACGCCAGCACGCTGAACGCATGGGGACGCTTGGCCAGCTCGCCAGGCAGATGCAGCAGCACCGCGGCCGGCAGCGGCTGACCGCCCCCCATCGGGTCCTGCGCATAGCCATTGAGCACATGGCAGATGGCTTCGGCGTGGACCGGGTTGGTATAGCTGGCTTGCAGTACGAGAATACCCTTGGTTTCTTCCATGATGATGACTCTCTCACTCCGACGGTACCGCAGGCTCGACGCCTTCGGCGGGATACAGGTCAGGCGGGCTGACCAAAACGTTGCAATTGCATTTCCTGGAGGCGACTGAGGGTACGGCGAAACGGGAATTGCAGATAGCCCTCGGTGTACAACTCTTCCATCGGCACCGGAGCCGACAGGTACAGCGGCACCTTGCGGTCATAGCATTCGTCGACCAGCGCGATGAAACGTCGTACGCCGTCGTCGTGGACCGACAATTGTGGCAACTCGCGGTCACCGGCCTCGACCCGTTCGACACCGTCCTCGGTGCCACGGGCGATGCGTCCTTCGCGCTGTTCGGCGCTCAGGCACGGCACGTCACTGAGCAGGATGACGCTGAAGCGGTCGCACAGCGCCATGAAGTCCACGGCCGAGAATGGTTGCTCGCACAGGTCCCGATAGCGGCTCCACAGCACCGCATCGCTGGCCTGGAGCGGTTCGAGCAGGCGATGGCCGACCTCGACCGGCTCGCGGCCCTGCGCCTGTCCTGTTGTCAGTCGATTGAAGATGTTTTCCAAGGGGTCGGGTTGGCCGGGCTCGCGCAGCCAATACCGTTGCTGCAACTGGCCGGGATGCTGGCGATGATCCTGCCAGCCATTCACCGGCACAACCTGCATGTGCTGCTCGATCGCGCGGATGGTCGGCAGGAAGCGCTCGCGATTGTGGCCGTTGGCGTAGAGTTCCTGCGGCGGCAGGTTGGAGGTACTCACCATCACCATGCCCTGCTCGAACATCACCTGGAACAAGCGCCCGAGGAGGATGGCATCGCCAATGTCGCTGACAAACAGTTCGTCGAAACACAGCACCCGCACTTCTGCACTCAGTTCCCGGGCCAGGGCCTGCAACGGATCCGGCGTACCGGTGAGCTGGAATGAGCGTTGATGGACCCACGCCATGAAATGATGGAAGTGCTGGCGTCGGGCCGGGACCTTGAGACTTTCGTAGAAACGGTCCATCAACCAGGTCTTGCCACGCCCCACCGGGCCCCAGAGATAAATACCCTGGATTGACTTACGGCCCTCGTGTAATGCCTTGTGGCATTGCTCCAGCGCCATGATGGCTAACTCCTGGGCTTCGTCCTGGACGAAGCCGTTGCACTCGATGGCGTGCTGCCAGGCGCTCAAGGGGGAATCGAAAGTCATACGGCCCGGGTCCGGAAAACGAAGGTGGGGAGTATGCCATGACAGCAGGGGCGATGAGTCACAACTCAACGTCCTGTGCTCAACACATTCCCCACTGACTCAGCACCACAACAGCGTTCCGGAGTGTGGCTCTTCAGATCGAGATATCCAGCCGGCTGATCTTCCCCTGCTCATCCAGCCGGAAGGTATAGCGCAGCTCCAGCGGGCTGCCGGGGAAGGTCCCCGAGATCAAGTTGTGCACCAGTACCTTGCCGGTGCGTTGTTGCACATTGAGTACTTCCACCCGTGGCTGGAAACGTCGGGCGGTGTCTTCCATCCATTGGGCGATGGCCTGGGTACCCGCGCGGTGCTGGCCCTCATCGAACACGTTGGCGTCCTCGGCGAAGAAACGCGTCACCGCCGAACTGTCACGGGCGTTGGCCGCCGCAATGTAGCCGGCGATGGCCGGGGCCAGGGAAGAGACGGGATTGGTCATGGCATGGCTCCTTGTTTTATCGAACGGGCACCATGCTAGAACAGCGTCGTGTCAGTTTTTGTCAGGAGTGAAACGCCCGGTTTCGTCCAGCTGCATCAGTGCAAACCAGCCTCGCAGCAAGTCGCTGCGTCGCCCCGGATAACGCCCACCCTGCTCGCTGGCAGCGGCAATCCGGTCAGTGCGGAAGGTTCGATAGGCGCCGCGCAGTTCGCACCAGGCCACCACCACCCGCGCCTCATTGAAAAAGCCCAGAGCCAGCGGCCAGATCAGACGCTGGCTCGGGGTTTTGTTCACGTCGGCATAATCAATGTGCAACTTGGCCTGGGTGCGAATGGCCTGGCGGTACACGTTCAGTTCGACGGTGTTCTGCGGATAGCCGTAACCCGGCGGGCCGGGCAGTACCGTGGGGTTGCGCAAGGCGTCGCGCACATCCGGCGCCAGCACCGCGGCGACTTTCGCCAACGCATCGGCGGCAGCCTTGCCGAGCACCTCGTCGCCACGCTGATCCACGTAGCGCAAGCCCAGCACAATGGCCTCGATTTCATCGGCGGTGAACATCAACGGCGGCAGGAACAGGCCACTGCGCAAAACATAACCGATGCCGGCCTCACCCTGGATCGGCGCGCCAAGGGCCGTGAGTTCGGCGATGTCGCGGTACAAGGTGCGCTCGGAGACTTTCAGTTCAGCCGCCAACGTCGCGGCGGTGACCGGGCAACGCTTGCCCCGCAGGACTTGCAGCAAAGTGAGCAGCCGGGTGGTACGCGACACGATGGATTGTCCGCAAGGAAAAAGTTGACGCAGATTAGCAGAGGCTGGTGTCAGAAATTGTCAGGAGCTTCTGTGGCGAGGGGGCGCGGTGGGTTATCGTGCTCTTCCGAGTTTTTCATTTCTTGAGAGCCTAGCCATGCGCAGAATCCTCGGCCTTTCCCTTGTCCTGATGCTGCTCAGCCTGAGCGCCTGCGCCCTCTTCCCGCACCGCGACCCGCTGAACATCAACGTGGTCGGCATCGAGCCGTTGCCCAACCAGGGCCTGGAGATGCGTTTCGCGGTGAAATTGCGGGTGCAGAACCCCAACGAAACCGCCATCGACTACAACGGCGTGGCGCTCAACCTGGAGGTGAACGACCGGACGCTGGCCACCGGCGTCAGTGACCAGGCCGGCTCCATCCCGCGATTCTCCGAAGCGATCGTGAGCGTCCCGGTGAGCATTTCGGCGTTTTCCGTGCTGCGCCAGACCCTGGGCCTGAGCCAGACCCAAAGCCTGGAGAACCTGCCCTATGTGCTCAAGGGCAAGCTCGCCGGAGGCGCGTTCGGTACCCTGCGCTTTGTCGACCGCGGTACCCTCGACCTGCCGGGCGCCAGCGAGCCGTGGTGAATCAACCGATGAAGCGCACGCCGGGCTTGGCGCGCTCGTCCACCACCAGCTCGAAGACGTCCGGCCGGGCGTAGTGCCCGACCACGTCATAGTCATAGCGCGCCCGCACCAGCTCATCGGTGTCGATTTCGGCGATCAACAGCCCGGCGGTGTCCTTCAGCGGGCCTGCCAGCACGTCGCCCATGGGCCCGACGATCACACTGCCGCCGGCGATCAGCGCACGTTCGGCCGGCCAATTCGCCACCTCGATGCCCAGGGCCTGCGGCGAAGCCTGGACCTGGCAGGCACTGACCACGAAACAACGGCCTTCGTGGGCGATATGGCGCATGGTCACCTGCCACATGTCCCGCTCATCGACGGTGGGCGCGCACCAGACGTCCACGCCCTTGGCGTACATCGCGGTGCGCAGCAGCGGCATCATGTTCTCCCAGCACACCGCCGCGCCGACCCGGCCGACCTGGCTGTCAATCACCGGCAGCGTCGAGCCGTCGCCTTTGCCCCAGATCAGCCGCTCGGTGCCAGTGGGCATCAACTTGCGATGCCGGGCCACCAGGCCGGCATCGGGCTCGAAGTACAGGGCGGTGCAATACAGAGTGCTGCCGGCACGCTCGATGACGCCCAGCACCAGGCTCGCCCCCGTCCGCGCCGACAGCCCCGCCAGCGCCTCGGTTTCAACCCCGGGCACATCGATGGCATTGGCAAAATAGCGGGCAAACGCCTCGCGTCCTTCCGGCAGGCGATAGCCCAGTTGCGTCCCGAAGCCTTCGCCCTTGGGATAGCCACCCAGCAGTGCTTCAGGCATCACTACCAGGCGTGCGCCAGCCTCACGGATGGCGTCTTCATAGGAAAGAATCTGCGCCAGGGTTTCGCCTTTGCCGCCGGGCAAGGAACCGATCTGCAGGGCAGCGACAATGGATTTGGGCATGTTTTCAACTCCGTGATCATCAGGTGTTGCTGATTCTCATGCCGCGGCCGATCATGAATAAAGACCGAAACACTGCTAAATGATATGAGCCAAATGAATATCACAGATGTCGACCTCAACCTGCTCAAGGCCTTCGAAGCCTTGCACGAGGAATCCAGTGCCAGCCGTGCCGCCCTGCGCCTGGGTGTGACCCAATCGGCCATCAGCGCCGCCCTGCGCAGGCTTCGCGATCTTTATGACGATCAATTGTTCGTGCGCACCGGTCGCGGCCTGGCGCCCACCTTGCGGGCCAACCAACTGAAACCGGTCATCAGCGATGCGTTGAATAAATGCCGCCAGAGCCTGTCGATGGTCGATCCGCTCGCCAGCCACTATGAAGGACGATCAGTCATCGTCGGGCTGTCCGACGACTTCGAGATTGCCCATGGCCGTCCGTTGATCGAGGAAGTGGCGCGACGCGCGCCAGGGCTGCGGTTGATCTTTCGCCAGACCCACAGCCAGATCGTCGGCCGCGCCCTGATGGAACGCAGCCTCGACCTGGCGATCACGGCGGGAGGTTTCAGCCAGCGTTTGCTCAGCCGGCAGGTGTTGGGCGAAGGCGACTATGCCTGCCTCGTCGACCCTGCCAGCCTGACGCCAGGTCAGCCTGCGCTGGGCCTGGAAGCGTTCGTGGAGCGCGAGCACCTGCTGGTGTCTTCACAAGGTTTTGTCGGTATCACCGACGAGGGGTTGGCCGGGCTCGGGCTTGGCCGCAGGGTTTGCGCTTCGACCACCCATTTTGCCGCATTGCCGTTCCTGCTCAAGGGCAGCCAGGCCGTGGCGACCATCCCGGGCCACGCGGCCCGGGCTATTGCGGCCCTCGGTGGCCTGGCGCTGCTGCCCTGCCCCCTGGACTTGCCGCGTTACCCCATCGAATTGGGCTGGCGAACCCACGCACAACGGGATCCGGCAGTGGACAGAGTCCGCGAGGCGATCGTCGCGGTCTTTACGTGAAAGTTACTTGTTGGCTGCCATCAGCCGGTTGACTTCGCTGCGCACCATGTTCGCGTATTCCGGTGGCGACATGCCGTCCAGCTCGGCACGCACCCACTCGGCCCACTTGCCCTTGCGCTTGGAGCGCTCGCCGAACAGCCGGGCGGCGTCGCCCTTGGCCTTGCCCAGGTTGTTCTGCCACAGCTCGAAGAGTCGGGATTTTTCGTCTTCCAGCGCGGCGCGCTCGGCCAGGGGCTTGTCTGCCAGATTGAAGCTCATGGGAAATACCTGTTGCGTAAATAGGCGCCATCTTACACCGTGAGACCAGGATTTCATGAATGGATCGTGCTGCGCCCGTACACCGCAACTTCCAAGCCTGCGCAGCACTCCATAGTTCAGGGCCATCTTCAACAAGGAGTCATTCAATGGCGCGCAAAAGTACAGGGCAAGCGAACGGGGAACAGATCAAGGACCAGACCTTCAGCGAACTGCGGGCGCTGATCGAGGAGTCAGAAAAACTGCTCAAGAGCAGTGCCTCGCTGGTGGGCGAAGACGCCGATCACCTGCGCGGCCAGATCTCGCACAGATTGCAACAGGCCCTGGACTCGCTCGCCAGCGCACGGGAGCGTACCCGCCCCATGGTCGATGCCACCGAAACCTACATTGGCGGGCATCCGTGGCAAACCGTGGCGATCAGCGCCGGCCTGGGGTTGGTGGTGGGCTTGTTGCTGGGGCGACGTTAAGTCACGCCCCCAAAAAAAGCTGTAGAAACAAGGCCTTGTAGAAGCAAGGCTTTGTGGGAGCAAGGCTTTGTACAGGCAAGACTTTGTGGGAGCAAGGCTTGCCCGCGACGAACGATAACGCGGTCCAACTGTCGGACCGCGGCGCGGCTATCGCGAGCAAGCCTTGCTCCCACAGGGCACAGGGCACAGGGCACAGGGCACAGGGCACAGGGCACAGAGGGAGTCTAGCCAATAGCACCGGCCCGCAAGATCGACGGCTCCTCACCCCGATACAACGCCTCGACCTTTTCCGCCCGCCACTGCAACACCGCCCGCTGGTTGATCGTGCCCTTGTCGGTGATTTCACCGCGGTCGATGGAGGCTGGTTCATCGAGCAAGGCAATCCACTCCACGCGACTGGCGTTGCCGCTGGCATCACGGTTGAGGCGCTGCAACCAGTCGCTGAACCACTGACGCACTGGCACGCTGGCAAGCACCGCGGCGTCGCTGGCGTCCGCGCCCAGGCCTGACAGCCGTCGACATTCGGCCAGGCGTGGAAACACCAATGCCCCGAGACACTCGCGGTCCGGCGCAGTCACCACCAGGTCCATGACATACGGCGTGCCGGCCAGTACCCCCCGGTTGCGCAGCGGTCCGACGCTGACGAACACGCCGGAAGACAACTTGAAGTCCTCGGCGATCCGTCCGTCGAACATCAAGCCCCACTGCGGATTGGCGGGATCGGCCAGCTTGATCGCGTCCCCCGAGCAATAGAAGCCGTCCTCGTCGAATACCTCGGCGGTCTGCTGCGGCGAGCGCCAATAGCCCGGCATGATGTGCGGCCCGCGAAAGCGCCCTTCGAACTTGCCGTCCACCGGCACCAGGCGCACTTCGCAACCGGGCGCCGGCAGGCCGATGTAGCCGGCCATGGACAGCGGTCCGGTGGTGAAGGTGCAGGACGGCGACGCCTCGGTCATGCCCAGCCCGGCCATCATGCGGATCCGCTCGCCGCAATGCTGCTCGGCCACCTTGTCGAGCCGGTCCCAGGTGCTTTGGGACAAGCCCGCCGCCGCGAAGAAAAACAGGCTGACACGCTGGAAGAAACGCTCGCGCAACACCTCGTCCTGCTCCAGGGCGCTGACCAGCTCTTCCCAGCCCTTGGGTACGGTCAGGTAGGCCGTAGGGGAGATTTCCTTGAGGTTGCGCAGGGTTTCGGCAAAGCCCTGGGCGGTGGGTTTGCCGTCATCGAGGTAGAACGTGCCACCGTTGTACAACACGATCCCGACGTTGTGGCTGCCGCCAAACGTGTGGTTCCAGGGCAGCCAGTCCACCAGCACCGGCGGCGTCTCGCCGAACACCGGAAAGGTCTGCAACAGCATCTGCTGGTTGGCGCAGAGCATGCGCTGGGTGGTGACCACGGCCTTGGGCAACCGGGTGGAACCCGAGGTGAACAGGAACTTGGCGATGCTGTCCGGGCCGGTGGCCGCAAAGGCCTCTTCGGCCTCGACACCGCCCGGTTGTGCCAGCAGGCTGGCAAAGCTTGCCCGAGATCGGCCCGCCATTTCGCCGCGCACCGTGATCAGGGGAACGTCTGCCGGCAACACGGCGTTGATCGCTCGCTCGAACGGTGCGGCGTCGCTGACGAACACCAGCCCGGGCTGCAACAGGTCGCAGACATGTCGCAGCTTGGCGAAATCCTGGGACAGCAACGAATAGGCCGGCGACACCGGGCAATAAGGAATGCCGGCATACATCGCACCGAGGGCCATTTGCAGGTGCTCGATGTCGTTGCCGGACAGCAGCGCCAAGGGCTTTTCAGCGGATAAACCGTAGGCCAGCAAACCTTGCGCAATCGCGCGGACGCTGTCGAGCATTTCGGCGTAGCTGACTCGACGCCAGTCACCGCCCGACTCACGGGCGGCGATAAAAGTCTGTTGCGGGCGTACCCGTGCCCAGTGCACCAAGCGGTCCAGCAGGCGCGCCGGCATGGGCGCCAGGGGTTCCAGGGAGCGCATGTGCAGGATGCCCCGCTCTTCCCTGACTTCCACGGCTGGATGGCCGATCGACACCTGGCGATAACGCCCGGGACCGGGCCGGGAGGACGATTTGAACTCGGAACTCACGTAGATTTCCTCCACCAAGGCATGCTCGGGTCGCACGGAGCGAGCAGAGCCTGCGGCCTTGTAATTGTTATGTCTGGCCTTGCGCGGACGACGAGCCGAGGCAGCGCCGTCCACCCTACAAGCGACGGATATCAGATCGGGTAATGCCGGGACCCATTCTGCAAGGTCACCCAACGCAACTGGGTGAAATGCTCGATGGACGCCTTGGCGCCGAAACTGCCGTAGCCACTGGACTTGACCCCGCCGAAGGGCATCTGCGCTTCATCGTGCACGGTCGGCCCGTTGATGTGGCAGATGCCCGACTCGACCCGTTGGGCCAAGGCCAGTGCACGGCTGGTATCGCGGCTGAAAATGGCCGCCGACAGACCAAACTCCGAATCGTTGGCCAGGCGCAGCAGCGCCTCGTCACCTTCACCGCGCAGCACCACCGCCACCGGACCGAAGGACTCCTCGTGGTACAGGCGCATATCCGGGGTCACACCGTCGAGCAAGGTCGGCTGCAAGATACTGCCGTCCAGTTGCCCACCCGCCACCAGCGTTGCGCCTTTGTCTACCGCGTCGTCAATCAGCGCCTTGATGCGTTGACCGGCGCTGGCGTCCACCAGCGAGCCCAGCATCGAGCCTTCGGCAGCCGGATCACCGGCGCGCAAGGTCGCGATCTTCGCCGCCAGCCGCGCGACAAAGGCATCGGCCACGCGGGCATCGACGATCAGGCGCTCGGTGGACATGCAGATCTGGCCCTGGTTGAAATACGCCCCGAAGGCCGCCGCTTGTACGGCAGCATCCAGGTCGGCGTCGTCCAGCACCAACAGCGGTGCCTTCCCGCCCAACTCCAACACGGCCGGCTTGAGATGGCGCGCCGCGAGCTGGCCGACAATGCGCCCGACATGGGTCGAACCGGTGAAATTGACGCGGCGCACCGCCGGGTTGGCGATCAACCGTTCGACAATGGCCGGCGCATCGGCCGGCGCGTTGCAGATCACATTGACCACGCCATCGCCCAGCCCGGCGTCCTGCAACACCTGGCCGATCAAGCGATGCACCGCCGGGCTGATTTCCGAGGCCTTGAGCACCACCGTGTTGCCGCAAGCCAGGGGCATGGCGATGGCGCGGGTGGCAAGAATCACCGGGGCGTTCCACGGCGCGATGCCCAGCACCACGCCGCAAGGCTGACGCAGGGCCATGGCAAAACTGCCGGGCACGTCCGACGGAATGATTTCGCCATTGATCTGAGTGGTCATGCACGCCGCTTCGCGCAGCATGTTCGCCGCCAGATGCACGTTGAAACCGTACCAGTTGGCCATGGCGCCGGTTTCGCCGGCGGCGGCGATGAATTCGCCGCTGCGGGCCTGCAACTGCTCGGCGGCACGCAACAGGCGCGTGCGGCGTTCGTTGGGCGCCAGCGCGGCCCAGGCGGGAAACGCTGCTTGGGCGGCGGCCACGGCGGCATCGGCATCTTCCAGCGTGGCGGCGGCCACGCGTGACACCACCTCCCCGGTCACCGGGTTGCAGCGCTCGAAGGTCCGGCCGTCACGGGCCGGGCACGACTGGCCGCCAATCAACAGGGGCACGTCCAGCATGGTGATTCCTCTTTATTGTCTTTATAGGGAACACGTTCACAGTAGCGGCGGCACCATGGGCGCCCGCCGCGCCGTTGCCTCAGCGTTTGTAAGCCTGCAACCCCGGCTTGATGCTCTTGTCGTCCAGGAACTGCTTCATGCCCTGCTCGCGACCGCCCTCGGTGTCCAACAGGCGCGACTGGTCGAGCTTGGCGTACAGGTAATCCTCGTTCTGCTCCCAGGTCAGTTCACGGCAACGCTTGAAACCATGCTTGGCCGCCCGCAGCACCACCGGGTTTTTCTCCAGCAGATTGCGCGCCAGTTCCACGGTCACTTCGCGCAGTTGCGCCAGGGGCACGCTTTCATTGACCAGGCCCATCTCGGCGGCTTTCTGCCCGCCGAAGGTCTTGCCGGTCATGATGTAGTACAGCGACTGGCGATGGCCCACGGTATCGGCCATGGCCTTGCTGACCAGGTTACCCGGCGGGATGCCCCAGTTGATTTCCGAAAGACCGAAGGTGGCTTCGTCGGCGCAGATCGCCAGGTCGCATGCCACCAAGGGGCTGAAACCGCCACCGAAGCACCAGCCATTGACCATCGCGATGGTCGGCTTGGCGTACATGCGCAGCAGCTTCCATTGCCATTGCGAGGCTTCGCGACGGATTTTTTCCTGGAGGATTTCCGGGCCGGCGTCGACTTCACGGAAGTATTCCTTGAGGTCCATGCCCGCGGTCCAGGAATCACCGGCGCCGGTCAGCACCAGCACGCCGGCCGCCGGGTCCTGCTCGAGGGTCTCCAGCACATCGACCATCTCGCGATTGAGCGTCGGGCTCATGGCATTGCGTTTTTCCGGACGATTGAGGGTGACCCAGGCGATGCCTTCCTCGATCTCGACCTTGACGGTTTTCCAACGACCTTCATAGTTGCTCATGGCGCATGCTCTCTTGTTCTTGGCTGAAGATGATCAAAAACTAAACCGGAAATTTAGTTATGTCAATTAACTATTAATTGGCTTACCTGTCTTTTTCTGGCTGTATGCCTATGAGGCAGATCAATGAAACACCATTCGACCATAGCCATCGGCCCGCGACCTCGGCAAAATGGATAGCCTTGTTAATCACTCACTTCAGGATGTGTTCTTCGATGGCCAAGTCTTCCAAGCTTGCCGAACCCGCCGAGCCCCTGGCCGACACCGGCGCCGCCCAGTTGCCGCTGGACTCCGCCCTGGACGACCTGATCGGCTACGCCCTGCGTCGCGCCCAGTTGAAGCTGTTCCAGAACCTGATTGGCCGGCTCGCCGTCCATGACCTGCGCCCGGCGCAGTTCTCGGCGCTGGCGATCATCGACCAGAACCCCGGCCTGATGCAGGCTGACCTGGCCAAGGCCCTGGCCATCGAACCGCCGCAAGTGGTGCCGCTGCTGAATAAGCTGGAAAGCCGGGCGCTGGCCGTGCGAGTACGGTGCAAACCGGACAAACGCTCCTACGGGATATTCCTGAGCAAGCCCGGCGAGACCTTGCTCAAGGAGCTCAAGCAGATCGCCGTCGAAAGCGACCTCGACTCTACCGCCGCCCTCTTGGGGAGCGAGCGCGAGGAACTACTGCGCTTGTTGAAGAAGGTTTATCAATAACAACCTTGCGCATGTCCCTTAGAGAATTTATCTGTGGGAGCAAAGCTTGCTCGCGATAGGTACGCCGCGGTCTAGGCATTGAACCGCGTTATCACTCATCGCGGACAAGCCTTGCTCCCACAGGCTTTGCTTCCTTTACTTCCAAAGCAGGAACGGGTCCTCTCCCCATCCGCTACCAGATCGGCACGCTGTACGTCACCAGGAACCGGGTCTGGTTTTCGTCGCGAAACGCCGCCGTGCCGGGGAAATCGTTGCGGTAGATCGACTTGCGCGCCAGCAGGCCGACGTTCTTCAGCGGGCCCTCCTGGATCACGTAACCCAGCTCCATCTGGAACTCGCGCTCCTTGCGATCCTCGGCATTGAGGGCCGCCAGTTCGATGTGGTCGCCGCGCACATAGCGCAATCGGCTTCGCAGGCCGGGCACGCCGACCGCAGCGAAGTCATAGTCATGGATCGCCTGCCAGGTACGTTCCTTGGCGTTGAGAAAGTCCGAACTCATGGTCATTTCGCTCAAACCCATCAACTCGGTGCCGGACACATAAGGCGTGGCCGTATCGCCACTGGCATGCATGTAGCCCAGGCTCACCCGATGCCCGCCCAGGCGATATCCCACCAGTGCCGAGACGTTGCGGTTGTCCACCTTGCCGGCCTTGGCCGCACCGTCCTCGTCACTGAAAAAACTGCGCAAGTCGGTGGTCAGCACACCATCGCCCAAGGGCAGGTTGTGCAGCAGTGCCAAGGTGTTCTGCTGGTACAGGTCCGCCACTTCCGCGTGGTAGGCCCGCAGGCTGAGGTCTTTGTTGACCTGGTAGTCGCCGCCCACATAGGCCATGTGGGAAGTGGTCGCCGCGCCGTTGAAACGCCGATTGGGCGACGCGATGCTCATCGGCTGGTAATCGGTGGAGTCGCGCCGGTTGATGCGATCGATGTAACCGGTATTGAACGTCAGCCCGTCAAGGTCCTTGGAGCTGAGCGTCGTCCCCCGAAAGGTCTGCGGCAGCAATCGCGACGGGCTGGCGAAGGCAAACGGCAGGAAGATCGACACGTCGCCGGTTTTCACCGTGGTCTGGCCGAAGCGCAACTTGCCGGTCAGCGCCAGGCGCGAATATTCGTCCGCCGCACGTTTGTCGCTGGCCGACACCGGCAGCAATTCAGTGCCACTGCGATCCGGTGAAGAGTCGAGCTTGATCCCCACCAACCCCCGGGCATCCAGGCCGAACCCGACGGTGCCCGGGGTGAACCCCGACTCGACATTCATGATCAGGCCTTGTGCCCATTCCCTGGCAGCCGTCTTGGCGCCGTCGTCCTTGTAGTCGCGGTCCATGTAGTAATTGCGCAAGGTCAAGGTGCCATGGCTGTCGTCGATGAACCCCTCTGCCCACGATGCGGGCGCCCCCAGGCTCAACCCGAGGCAGGCCAGTAGAGAAACGAGCGATGAACCAGGGCCCACCGCGAGGGTGTACCGGGCAAGGTTTGGCATGTGCGATGTCCATTTATTGTTGTTGTTTTGATCGGCCCCGCCTCGATGAATGGGGCCGTGCGGACAAAGAATGGAAACGGCAGGGGCGCTCCGTCAATCCAGAATGAGCGATAATCGAACATTAATATCATTAACCAGTTTACAAACAGATCTGATGAACAATGACAAGCACATGATTTTTATTGAAATTTTTACAACTACGGCTCCACAGTTACCTCCATTCATTTTTTAGTTAGCTTTGTTAATCTAAAAAGCACCCACCGTTCTCCTCCGAGCCGGTGCCCTTACAAAAACAATAAGAGGATTTGCCATGAACCGTCCGGCGCGTCGTGCGACGCTGACCATTGCCTTGTGCTTCATCGTTGCGTTGATCGAAGGTTTCGACCTGCAGTCTGCCGGTACCGCGGCGGCGGGCCTGCGGCAGACGTTTGCCCTGGACCCGAAGATGATGGGCTGGGTGTTCAGTGCCGGGATCATCGGCCTGCTACCGGGCGCATTCTTCGGGGGGTGGATCGCTGATCGCATCGGCCGCAAGAAAATCCTCGTCGGTGCCGTGTTGTTGTTTGGTCTGTTCTCCCTGAGTACCGCGTGGGTCGAACAGTTTTCCAGCCTGCTCTGGGTGCGTTTCATGACCGGCCTGGGCCTGGGCGCCGCCCTGCCCAACCTGATCGCCTTGTGCGCCGAGGCCGTAGGTGAAGAACGCCGCGGCACGGCCATCAGCATGATGTACGCCGGTGTGCCGCTGGGTGGAGCCTTGGCGGCGGTGGTGGCGATGCTGTTCGGCGAGCACTGGCAGATGACGTTCTTCATTGGCGGGCTGGCCCCGTTGCTGGTGGTGCCGCTGATGCTGCTGTGGCTGCCGGAATCCAGTGCCTTTCGCCAGGCACAAGATGCCGCTGGCCAAGGGCGCAATTCCGCCAGCCAGGCATTGTTCGGCGAAGGCCGCAGCCGCACCACCCTCGCCCTCTGGCTGGGCTACTTTTTCACCCTGACGGTGATGTACATGCTGCTCAACTGGCTGCCGTCGCTGCTGCTGGAACAAGGTTTCAGCAAACCCCAGGCTGGCCTGGTGCAGATGCTGTTCAACATCGGCGGCACCCTCGGTTCGTTGCTGGGCGGCCTGTTACTGGACCGCTGCAACGGGATCAAGGTGGTGCTGTTCGTCTACGCCGGATTGCTGAGCGCGCTGGCCGGCGTGGGTTTGTCGGTCGGTATCGTGCCGATGGGCATCGCCGGGTTCGCAGCCGGGTTGTTCGTCATGGCCGCGCAATTGGTCCTCTACGCCCTGGCGCCACCCTCCTACCCCACGGCCGTCCGTGCCACGGGCGTAGGTGCGGCGGTAGCGATCGGACGCTTGGGTTCGGTGGCTGGGCCCTTGGCCGCGGGACAGATCCTCGCCGCCGGCGCGGGGACCACAGGCGTGCTGCTGGCGACATCGCCCGGGCTGCTGATCGCTGCAGTGGCGGCGATCAGCGTGATGGTCCGGTCTGTGTCGGCGCAAGCAAGACCTTTGGAAGCAAGACCTTTGGAAGCAAGACCTTTGGAAGCAAGACCTTTGGAAGCAACGCCTGAGAAGGCAAGGTCTGTGGGCAAGGCCTGTGGGAGCAAGGCTTGCCCGCGATGAACGATAACGCGGTCCGACTGTTGGACCGCGATGCGGCTATCGCGAGCAAGCTTTGCTCCCACAATGATCACACCCGCATGCCGGGACGGACTCAGAACTGATGCAACCAGTTCAACACCAGCTTGTTGCCCTCGGTGCGGTTCTCGGCGTCCTGCTCGAAGTAAGCATTGACAGACAACACGTCCTCCTTGCGAAACACGTAGTTGAAACCCGGCCCGATGGCCCAGACTTTCTCCCGCCGCCCGCTGACATCGTGGCCGTCGACCTGGGTGTCAGTGAACTGCTTGAGCCAGTAGCCATTGAGGCCCACGCTCAGCCGGTCGGTCAGCGCGTATTGCAGCGTCAGGTTAGCGTGCAGGGCTTGACCAGCCTGGGTATCGGAGACATCGCCGAAACTTGCCGAGGGGTCGTCGTTCTTGCCATTCCACAGGTACATGAAGCGCCCGCTGGCCGACCATTTCGGCGTAAACCAGTAAGTGGCGGCGTAATACGGGTTGAATGACCAGAAATTGCTGCCCGGGTTGATTGAGCGATGCCGGTCGTAGGCACCCACCGGCATCGACACATCCACCTCGACCCGTTGGGTCAACAACGGGCTACCATCGGCCCGCGTCAATGTGGGCAGTTGCAGGAAGCCGCCCACCACCAGGTCGCCAAAGCCTGCCCGTGAACTCAAAGCAGCGTTGTCCAGCCCGTCGTCCACATCCACATAGGCCAGGGACGTGTTGATCAGCGTGAAACCTGGCATCGCACCGTTGGCCCAGGGTTGGCCTACGTAGATGATCTGGGTGGTCGGTGCAAACACCTCCACGGTTTGCTTGGGCAACGGCAGTTTATCGCCGTGTGCATCGTTGAACCGATTGGCCTTGGAGTACGTGAGGTATTCCTCCAGGTACCAGCCGGGGCCGGCCGGCGCGGGGGAGCCATCATAGAAACTGGTGCTGCCCAGGTTGACACCCGGCAGGTCGTACGCATGAACGAGGGGCGACAGCGCGGCCAGAATCGGGGCAGCAGCCATCCGCAAGATAGGCTTGGGCATCTTGTAGGTCCTGTATTTTTGTTGTTATCGCAGGCCCGGCATCGCACGCACGATGCCGGGTTACATCAACGCGTCGTTACACGTAGGTCGCCGCCAACCCGCCATCCACCGGCAGGTTGATGCCGTTGACCCAGCGCGCGGCATCGCTGCAAAGAAAGGCGATGACCGCCGCCACTTCATCGGCCAGGGCCGGGCGCTTCATGCGGTGGCTGTCCTGGGCGACCCGTTCCTCGCCGAGCATGCTGACGAAGTCTCCGAGGATCGGCGTGAACACCGGCCCCGGCGCCACACAGTTGACCCGCACGGAATGCTCGGCAAACCACTGTTGCGACTTCTGGAACGTCCAGACGATCAACGCTTCCTTGAAGTACTGGTAACAGGTGGCCTGCTCCACAGGATGGTCGGCAAGCCATCGCTGCCCCGCCTCGTAGGTCGGGGTAGCGGCGAGGGCTTTGTGCAGCGCCAGGCGCTCCGGCCATTGAGCCCCAAGGATCGAGGCAACGTTGACGATGCTGCCGCCCGGCGCCATGCGCGGCAGCAAGGACTCGGTGAGATGGCGCAGGCCCAGATAGTTAACCTTTGCCACCGCTTGCACCGGCGCGGTCCCCGGCACGCCGGCCACGTTGCACAGTCCATCGATCCGCTCGGGCAGGCGCGCCACCAGGGTCGCGATGCTGTCCGGGTCGCCCAGGTCAGCCTGGAAAAAACCCTCTACCGTCAGTTGGGGTTCATGGCGATCGACACCGATCACCCGGGCCCCCTGGAAACGCGCCAGGCGTGCCAGCTCCGCGCCGATCCCGGAAGCCACGCCCGTGACGACCAGGGTTTTGTTGTGCAGGTTCATGTTCAGCCCTCTTATTGTTGTGTAGGCAAGTCGCTTCAGAACGGATAGATCGGTGCGGTGTTTTTCACCGTGACCCATTGCCATTGGGTGTACTCGTCCCAGTCTGCCGGGCCGCCGACGCTGCCGCCGTTGCCCGAGGCGCCGCGCCCACCGAACGGGTTGACGCATTCATCGGCGACCGTCTGGTCGTTGATGTGCAGCATGCCGCATTGCAGCCGTTCGCCCATGGCCATCGCCCGGCCCACCGAGGGCGAAATGATTGCCGCCGACAAACCGTACTCGGTGCGGTTGGCCAGCTCGATGGCTTCGTCATCGCTGGCGAAACTGACCACGGTCGCCACGGGGCCGAAGACTTCCTCGTCGAAAGCACGCATGCCTGGCTTCACACCACTGAGCACGGTCGGTTGATAGAACAACCGCTCGTATTCGCCGCCGGTTTCCAATCGGGCCCCGGCGCGCAGGGTGTCGGTGACAATGTCATGTGCCCGCTGCAACTGCCGTTGATTGATCAACGGCCCCAGCGCCGCTTCGCCCTGGGCGGCGTTGCCAACGGTCAAGGCGCGAGCCTTTTCCACCAGTTTGGCGGTCAGTGCCTTGGCGATGGATTCATGGACGAGGATCAACCCGGTCGCCATGCAGATCTGCCCCTGGTGCAGCCAGGCCCCCCAGGCCGCGTTCCGAGCCGCGAGGTCGAGATCGGCATCCTCAAGAACGATCAACGGGTTCTTGCCGCCCAACTCCAGCGCCACCTTCTTCAGGTTGCGCCCAGCCACTTCAGCGACCTTGCGCCCGGCGCCGGTCGAGCCGGTAAAGGCGATCATGCGCACGTTCGGGTCGCGGCACAGCGCCTCACCGGCGTCCGCCCCACCGGGCAACACTTGCAATACGCCCTTGGGCAGCCCCGCCGCCTCGAACAACCGGGCGATAAGGAAACCGCCGCTCACCGGCGTCTGCGGATCGGGCTTGAGCACCACCGCATTGCCGGCCGCCAGGGCCGGCGCCACGGAGCGCATGGACAGCACCAGGGGAAAGTTGAACGGCGAAATCACTCCCACCACGCCATGGGGCTGGCGCCGTGCATAGGACAGGCGCCCGGCCTCGCTGGGCAGCACCAGCCCGTGGCCCTGGGACAGCATGCCCGCGGCCTGATGCAGCAGCACGATGGCTTCGCGCACCTCATGTTGTCCCTTGAAGAATGCGGCGCCCGTCTCCCTGGCGACGTACAGCGCCAATTCGTCGAAGGCGTTCTCGGCGACATCGGCGGCCTTGCGAAAGATCGCCGCGCGCTGCCGCGGCCCCAGCGCCGCCCACGCCGGCTGTGCCTGGGCGGCGTCGTGGCTGGCCTTGGCGATGTCAGCCGCGTCCGCCGTGGCGCTGCGCATCATTCGCTCACCGGTGGCCGGCTCGATGATCGTTTGCAGCGGGCCCGAGGCAGGCACCCAGTCACCATTGAACATACATTCCGACTCGATCACCTGGGACAGCAGGTGGCTTTTGGATGCAGACATTTAAAACTCCCGGCTCTTTGTTGTTGTCATCGTTTGCCGCCCCGTGAGGGGCCGACGCAAACGCCGTGCAACGACCTGAGCAAGCGCTGTGCCGGTTTTTGTCCGCAGGCCTTGATAAACCGGGTGCAAGGCTCTGGATCAAGGTTTTTCGGCCGCCACTTCGCCCCGGCACCATCGCCCGGCCTGGCCGCTGACCAGTCACCGCTTGTTCAATTGATAAAGTTATGCTTAATAACTATCTCGCCAGATGATCATTTCGATCAGTCGCCACCAGGGGCAATAACAATGAACAATCCCCACTGCCCGTTGCCGGACCACCGTGTCGCCACCGAGCATTTCCATCCGCGCGGCGACAGCAACGAGCTGACCGACAGCAGTTCGCCCACGCCCGCCGAACTCACCGACTGCCTGTTTTTCTCTCCGGACGATGGCCGCATCTGGCTCAACGACCAGCGCATGCTGTTGCTGCACAGCTCATCCTTCGGCGCGTTGCGCCGGGAAATCATCGAACGCCAGGGGCTGGAGCAGGCCCGGGGCATGCTCACCCGCACCGGCTACGCCTCCGGCGCCCGGGACGCGCGGCTGATCCGCGAACGCTGGCCCCAGGCCGATGCCGCGGCGGTGTTTCGTGCCGGCACGCACCTGCATACCCTCGAAGGCATGACCAAGGTCGAGCCGCTGCATTTCAAGTTCGACGCCGACTCGGGGTTCTATGACGGGGAGTTTCTCTGGCATCACTCCTGCGAAGCCGACGAACATGTCGCGGCCTATGGCACGGGGCAGGATCCGGTGTGCTGGACGGAACTGGGCTACGCCATCGGTTTCGTCAGCGGGCTGTTCGGGCAGTTGGTGATTTTCCACGAAGTGGAATGCCGGGGCATGGGCCATGAGCGTTGCCGGGTCGTCGGCAAGACCGCCGAGCAATGGGGTGACATCGAGCAGGACCTGAATTACCTCAATGCCTCGCAGCCAGCGACCGTTGCCCGTTCCGACAGTCGCTGCTCAGGTATGGCCGGAACCACCCCGCTGCCGGACAGCGAACAGCCGCTGATCGGTGCCAGTGCCGCCTTCAATACCGCGACCCAAGCCTTGCAACGGGTGGCCCTGACCCCCGCCACGGTGCTGGTCAGCGGCGAATCCGGCGTGGGCAAGGAGCTGTTCGCCCGCCAGTTGCACCAATTGAGTCGTCGTCGCGAAGGTCCGTTCATTGCCCTTAACTGCGCAGCCATCCCGGACAACCTGATCGAAGCCGAACTGTTCGGCGTCGAACGCGGCGCCTATACCGGCGCCACGCATTCTCGCCCCGGACGTTTCGAACGGGCTCAGGGTGGCACGCTGTTCCTCGATGAGATCACCTGCCTGAGCCTCGCCGGCCAGGGCAAATTGCTGCGCGCCCTGCAGGAGCGGGAAATCGAACGGATCGGCGGCACACACGGTATCAAGGTCGACGTGCGCGTGGTGGCCGCCACCAACATCGACCTGCGCCAGGCCGTGGCGGACGGCGAGTTCCGCGAAGACCTGTTCTACCGACTCAACGTCTACCCCATCGCCCTGCCGCCCTTGCGCGAGCGGCGTGACGACATCCCGTTGCTGATCAATGCCTTTCTCAAGCGCTTTTGCCAGGAATACGGTCGCACGCCGATGGGACTGACCATGCGTGCCTTGAAGGTCCTGCTGCGCTACGACTTTCCGGGCAACGTGCGGGAATTGCAGAACCTCATCGAGCGAGGCCTGATCGCCAGCGAAGAAGGCCAGGCGATTGACCTGCCCCACCTGTTTCGCAATGAGCAACTGCCGGTGGATGCGTATGGCGTCGACCTGCATGGCGGTCTCTCGCCAATCGACCTGGTCCACCACGAGGCTACGCAAAAACCGGCGTTGCTCCAGTCCCTCAGCCAGTTGGATGCCGAATTCTCCATTGACGGCCTGGAATCACGCTTGATCAACGAAGCCTTGCAACTGAGCAGCGGCAACCTCGCGGCGGCCGCCCGCTCGCTGGGGCTGAGCCGGGCCCAGTTCGCCTATCGCTTGAAAAAACACCGGCGTGGCAGTCAGGGCTGAACACAACAAAACGGTGGAAACCCAATGCTGTGGGAGCAAGCTTGCTCGCGATGACTGAGGCACATTCAGCATAATTGCAAGCTGCCCCACCGCCATCGCGAGCAAGCTTTGCTCCCACGGACCTGAGCGATGCGCAGAACTCACCCACACCACAATTCCCTGTGGGAGCAAAGCTTGCTCGCGATGGCGGCGCCGGATGCCCACAAAACCTGCATTTTTCATGCTCTTGTCACGATGCCAACGGACTTATTCGCCCGAAAATGAATCCCACTCCTTGAGGAGTGTCCCAAACGGTACCCAACGGTGTCGTCCAGGGGATTTCAAAAGAGCGTGAATACCATTGCCCCAGCGGGGCAAAAATTGCGCATCATAGGCGCCGTCCGCTCAAGGGAGATTTACATGCGTGCCATTTCATCCGCCATGCGTCTTGTCGTGCTGTCACTCGGGCTGGCATTCGCCGCCGGGGCTGCAGCCACCGAAGAGACGCAGTTGGTCGAGTCCATCAACCTTTACCGCAGCCAATCCCAGAGTTGCGCCGGCCAAGCCTCGCTGGAGCTGCCGCCACTGGCGATGGATTCGCGGCTGATCCTGTCGGCCAATGGCATCGGCGACTTGCAACAGGCACTGGCACAGGCTTCCTACCCGATGGTCAACGTGCAGGCCATCAGCCTGTCCGGGCCACGGGACGCCCAGGCCGCGATGAAGGCGGTGCAAGAGAGCTTCTGCCAGGTGGTGCTGGACCCACAGTTCGTCGACATCGGCGTCAGCCGCCTGGATCGCGAATGGCGCATCGTGCTGGCACGCCCGCTGTTGTCGGCGCGCCTGGGGGACTGGCAAGCCGAGGGCCAGAAGCTGCTCAAGCTGATCAACAGCGCCCGCGCCCAACCACGCCGCTGCGGAACCGAAGCCTTCGCGGCCACCACGCCGCTGACCTGGAACGCCACCCTGGCCCTGGCCGCCGTGACCCACGCCCGCTCGATGGCCAACAACAATTTTTTCGATCACAAGGACCGCGACAATCGCATGCCCGGCGACCGTGCCGAGCTGGCCGGTTACCTGGGCCAGTTGATCGGCGAGAACATCGCCGCCGGACAAGACACCGCGCTCAAGGTCGTGGACGGCTGGCTGGCAAGCCCGGGGCACTGCGCCAACCTGATGAACCCACAGTTCCGCGAACTGGGCGCCGGTTATGCGGTGGACCCGAAAAGCGATGCGGGGATCTATTGGACGGCGATGTTCGGTACTCAATAGCCGTTTCCCAATAAAAAACGCCGCTCAACCGAGCGGCGTTTTTCTACCTCACCTGACAGCGTCCGGTTTACAGCGCCATGTCAGTCGCTGGATTGGCTGCTGGGGCCGCAGCCGGTTTGGCCGGTGCCGCTGGGGTGGCTGGCTTTCCGATCACCGGCGGCGGGTCCAGTTGCAGGACTTCGCTGGTGTAGGCCCACTCCTGGGCAACGCGCTCAGGACTGTCGTTGAGCTTGGTGCCATAGCTCGGCACGATCTGGTGCAGTTTTTCCTGCCAGGCCGGGGTAGCCACTTTGTCCTTGAAGACCTTCTCGAGCACGCTCAGCATGATCGGTGCAGCGGTCGAGGCGCCTGGCGAGGCACCCAGCAGACCGGCGATGCTGCCGTCCTGGGACGCAACCACCTCAGTGCCGAGCTTCAGGACACCGCCCTTCTCTTCGTCACGCTTGATGATCTGCACACGCTGGCCGGCCTGCCACAGGCGCCAGTCTTCCTGCTTGGCCTCCGGGAAGTATTCCTTCAGGGCGTTGAAACGGTCTTCATCCGACAGCATCACCTGGCCCGCCAGGTATTCGATCAGTGGGTACTGCTCGATACCGACCTTGGTCATTGGCCACACGTTGTGGGTGGTGGTGCTGGACAACAGGTCGAAATACGAACCGTTCTTCAGGAACTTGGTGGAGAACGTTGCGAATGGGCCAAACAGAATCACGCGCTTGCCATCGAGCACACGGGTGTCCAAGTGCGGAACGGACATCGGCGGTGCGCCCACCGAAGCCTTGCCGTAGGCCTTCGCCAAGTGCAGTTGAGCCACGGTCGGGTTCTCGGTGACCAGGAACGAACCACCCACCGGGAAGCCTGCGTATTCACGGGCTTCCGGAATGTCCGCCTTCTGCAGCAGGTGCAAGGCACCACCGCCCGCGCCGATGAACACGAACTTGGCGTCGGTCTCGGTTTCGGTGCCGTCTTTCAGGTTCTTGTACGAAACCCGCCATGAGCCGTCTTCGTTGCGGGTGATTTCTTCCACTTCGCTGGACAGCTTGAGGGAGAAGTTCGGCTTGGTTTGCAGGTAAGCCGCGAACTGACGCGTGATTTCGCCGAAGTTCACGTCGGTACCCAATGGGCTCCAGGTGGCGGCGACTTTCTGGTTCGGGTCACGCCCTTGCATCATCAGCGGCACCCACTTGCTGATCTGCGCGGGGTCTTCGGAATACTGCATGCCGGCGAACAATGGGCTGGCCTGGAGGGCCTCGTAGCGCTTCTTCAGGAACGCGATGTTCTCGTCGCCCCACAGGAAACTCATGTGCGGCGTGGAGTTGATGAACGAGCGCGGGTTCTTCAGCACACCGTTCTTGACCTGCCAGGACCAGAACTGGCGGGAGACCTGGAAGGCTTCGTTGATTTCGATGGCCTTGGCGATCTCGACCTTGCCGTTCTTGTCTTCCGGCGTGTAGTTCAGCTCGGCCAGCGCGGAGTGGCCGGTACCAGCGTTGTTCCAGCCGTTGGAACTCTCTTCGGCAACACCGTCCAGGCGCTCGACCATTTCCATGGTCCAGCCCGGCTCCAGCTCATTGAGCCAGACGCCGAGTGTCGAGCTCATGATGCCCCCACCAATGAGCAGGACATCCACTTTTTTTGGCTCGGCGGCGTGCGTGGTCGCAAGACCCATCGCCATCGCCAGGCCCAGCAGCGCCGTGTGTGTTTTCTTCAACATGTGTGTATCCCTAGGATAGAACGCCATTCCGTCCACCTGTCCGATCCAGGGTAGACCGCGCCCAATGGCCGGCAACGCCAGCGCGACTGGTTTGAATAGGACTGGAGGATGGACCTACAGGACCGAGCAATTGTCGGCCTCAGATTTATGTCTCTCCGGCGCTGACTTTTTGTAGGTCTTGGCTTCAGCTGAGTGAGGGACACTGCGAAACGGTTGTTATCGGGCCCGGCACGGCCGTGCCCGATTGTCGCAGGTGGAGGAGTTTACATAAGGAAATAAACAGACCGAAGCATCTTTTTACATTCCGGGCGAAAACGCCGACCAAATGACGGCATTTTAATGGCTCTGCCTGGCCGGTTTCGGCCGATCAGCGCCCTTCGGCTCAGCGTTCTCCGTTCAAAAGTACTTGAGCAATGCGATGTCCCGCCGACGTTGCTTGAGCCCGGCGAACCAACGGGTCGGGAAAAACAGCGCGACACCCAGCAACACGCTCCACAACCACACCATGGGCAACTGGTCGAAACCAAAATAGGTCCCCTGGTTAGTGCCCCAAAGGCCGACCGCGATCAGGTACAGGGCCTTGAGCACGTACAGGTGCAACAGGTAGAAAAACATCGGCGCCCCACCATAGATCGCCAGCATCGCGATACCCGCGCGGTCCTGGGCTTTTTCGAAGAGCCCCAGCAGGATCAGCCCCAGGCCCAGGGTCGGCATCAGGAACATCAGCGACGGCGGGTACTTCGTCGCGCTCAGGAAGCTCATGACCGTGCGCAACGCATCGCCGGTCTGCACCCAGGGCTTTTCACCGTAGACGTTCAGGTAGCGAATGAACACGAACGCCACCAGCAAGCCGACACCCACCGTGAAGAGCCGCCGCACGCGCACGGCGGGCTCGACGTCCTTGCCGAACCACGGCCCGATCGCCCAACCCAGCAGGATCACACCGATCCATGGCAGTACCGGATAGGTGGTGCGGGCGCGGGTGAACTCGGTGATGTCAATAAACACGCGCTGGTGCAGGATCGACCACGGCACGAAGAATGGAGAATCCGGCCCCAGCACAACGCCATCCAACAGGTTGTGCCCGGCGACGATGAGCACCCCGAGGGCGATCAACCAACGCCGCTCGAAGTGCAGCAGCGCAGCCAGGACGATCATGCAGATGCCGATGCACCAGATCACCTGCAACCACAAGGTCTTGGGCGGGAACTCGGCGTTCCAGGCGAAGCAGACAAAGGTGAGTTCCAGGAAAACCAGGAACAGACCGCGCTTGAGCAGGAACAACGATGTCTCGCGGGCGGTGTGTTTCTGGCTGTAGAGCCAGGCCGACAACCCGGTGAGGAAGATGAAGACCGGGGCACACAGCGTGCTGAGCAGCCGGGTGAAGTACAGATCCGGGCTGACGTTCAAGGCATCGATAGGATCGCTGACCTGACGGTGCAGCAGGAACGTTTCGCGAACGTGGTCGACCAGCATCAGCAACATGACGAAGCCCCGTAGCGCATCGATGGCGAGCAGGCGCACGCGGGTTTTGGTGGTGCTGGTGGCAAGTGAGGGCGCGATGACACCGACCGGGGTCGTCGCGCTTGCGGGTAGGCTCATTGGCAATACTCGGATGGAAAGGTCGTGGGTCCGTGCAAGGCTGGAAATGAGAATTCCTGCCAAACGACAGCGGATAACATAACACAAAATATTCCATGCGAGCAGCCACACGACTTCCCCTGGATAACGCGAATCCCCGCAGCGGTTACCCGAGCAACTGGCTCAACACCGCCCGCAGCTTGCCCGGCTTGACCGGTTTGTTGAGCAATGGCGCGCCCAGTTTGCGCAGGGCGCGGCGGCACTGGTCGCTGCGGTCGGCGGTGATGAGCACCGCCGGGATCGCCTCGTGGAAGTGCTCGCGCAAGTGCTTGACCACGTCGCAGCCAACCACGCCATGGTCCAGGTGGAAATCCGCCAGGATCAGCTCCGGCGCGCGACCTTGCAGCGCATCGAGGGCGGCGGCCTCGTCGGTGGCGGTCAGCACTTCGCAGCCCCACTGCCCCAGCAGCGCAGCCATGCTTTGCAAGATGCTCAATTCATTGTCGATCACCAGCAACCGGCGCCCCGGCAACGGATTGCCGGCGACCGCCTGGGCGGGAACCTGCGAGACGGGCAGCGGTTTTTCGCTGGACAGCGGCACTTCGATGCTGAACACCGAGCCCCGTCCAGGCCGGGAACGCACCCGGACCCGATGGCCGAGGATGTGGGCGATGCGTTCGACAATCGCCAACCCCAGGCCCACGCCTTTACGATCGGCGGCGCGACCGACGTCCAGCTGATTGAACTCGAGGAAAATCGACTCCAGGCAATCAGCTGCGATGCCACGCCCCGTGTCCCAGACCTCCAGGCTCAGGCACCCTCCCCGGCGCCGCGCCGCCAGGAGAATGCCGCCCTGGTCGGTGTAGCGGCAGGCATTGCTGAGCAGGTTGCGCAGGATACGGGTGATCAGCCGCAAGTCGGTGATGATCGCTTCGTCGACAAACCGCACCCGCAACTCCAGGCCTGCGGCACCGGCCACCGATTGGAACTCCGAGACCAGCGGCGCCAGCAATTCATCCAGGCGATACGCTGCCGGATCGGGCCTGACGGCGGCCTGGTCGAGTCGGGAAATGTCCAGCAGGTCAGTGAGCAGGTCTTCCGCACCCTCCAGGGCCAGGTGCGTGCGCTCCACCAGCACCTGTTCGGCAGCGGGCAGTTGGCGTTCACGCAATGTAGCGATCAGCAGGCGTGCGGCGTTGAGCGGTTGCAGCAGGTCATGGCTGGCCGCGGCGAGGTATTTGTCCTTGCTGCGGTTGGCCGCCTGCGCGGCGTCACGGGCATCACGCAACTGTCGCTCCACCAACTCGCGCTGGGCGATCTGCTGTTGCAGGTTATGGTTGGCCACCAGCAACGCATCGGTGCGCTCGGCCACCCGCTGCTCCAGCTCGTCGTTGAGCTGTTGCAGGCGCTGGCGGGCCTGCTCCAGTTCATCGAGGCGCGCCGCCAGTTCGGGATAATGGCTCTTGCGCGTCGAATGATTGCCCAGCCCCAGCAGCCCGGCGAGGGCCTTTTGCTGCTCGTCAGAGGGCTTCGCCATAGACGACCTCGACATCCCGCTGGCTCGACTCCCGTGGATTGGTGAGGATGCACGGATCGTGCATCGCATGCTGCGACAGGAACGGAATGTCCGACGTGCTCACGCCGTGCAGCCCCAGGGTCTCGTGGAAACCGATGGTGTGCTTGAGGGCAATCAGATGCTCCACCAGCCGGATTCGGATCTGTTGATGATTGAGCCCCCGGCAATCGATGCCCAGCGTCTCGGCGATTACCTTGAAACGCTCCGGCGCGGAGCTGTAGTTGAACGCCACCACATGCTCCACCAGCACCGCGTTGCACAATCCATGGGGCAGGTCCAGGAACCCGCCCAGGCTGTGGGACATCGCATGCACCGCGCCGAGGATGGCGTTGGAGAACGCCAAGCCAGCCTGCATGCTGCCGAGCATGATCTTTTCCCGCAGCGCGACATCCGCCGGGTTGGCGATCATTTGCACCAGGTTGCTGTTGATCAGGCGCATCGCCTCCAGCGCATGGGGATCGGTCAACGGGCCATGGCCAGTGGAGACGAACGCCTCGATGGCATGCACCAATGCGTCGATGCCGGTACAGGCCGACAGGAACGGGTCCATGCTCAGGGTCGTTTCCGGGTCGATCAACGAAACGTCCGGCACCGCCGCCTTGCTGACGATGGAGAACTTCATGCGTTCCTGCTGGTTGGAGATGATCACGAACTGCGACACATCGGCCGAGGTGCCTGCCGTCGTGGGAATCAGGATCAATGGAGGGCTGGGCACATGCAGGGTATCGACGCCTTCGAATTCGAGGATGTTGCGTCCATGGGCGACGACGATGCCGATGCCCTTGCCGCAGTCCATCGGGCTGCCGCCGCCGACCGCGACGATCACGTCGCAATGATTTTCCCGGTACAGCTCGGCACCGAGCATCACTTCTTCCACACGGGGGTTGGGCGAGACGGCGCTATAGACGCAATAGTCGATGCCCAGGGCCTGGAGGCTGGCTTCGACATCGGCCACCCATCCAGCGGCGATCACGCCGGGATCGGTGACGATCAGCACCTTGCGCGCGCCAAACGTCTTGGCGTAATTGCCAACGTTGTGCCGGCAACCGGCGCCAAACATGATTTCCGGGGAAACGAACTTGCGCAGCGGGCTGAGGCTCATCTTTTCAGGGGCATGGCTCATCGGTAAGCCTGTTTTTATTGTAGGGGGATAGCCTGAGCCTAAAGCATCCCGCCGCGATTGCAATCAGACCAATGGGTAGCCCGGCCTGAACGCTTCAGGCCGGGCCAGCGCTCATCGGTTGGCGAAGTACATCGTCACTTCAAAGCCAATACGCAGGTCGGTGTACGCGGGTTTAGTCCACATGGGTCTTTCCTCTTCTTGTACCGGGCGATTCCGGCAAGGTCATTAATGCACGGGGCACCCGGGGTTCGAATGCTACTTTCGAAGCGGTGGGTGGGGTGCGTTGGTAGCAATTTCAGTCCCCTGGAAGGTCAATTGTGGGAGCAAGCTTTGCTCCCACATAGGCCCACTTGTATATCAGGCTTCGCGGTGTTGCTGGGTTAGAAGAACCCCAACGGATTGACGTCGTAGCTCACCAGCAGGTTCTTGGTCTGCTGGTAGTGATCGAGCATCATCTTGTGGGTTTCACGGCCGACACCGGACTTCTTGTAGCCACCGAACGCGGCGTGGGCCGGGTACAGGTGGTAGCAGTTGGTCCACACGCGACCGGCCTTGATCGCCCGGCCCATGCGGTAGGCGCGGTTGATGTCGCGGGTCCACAGGCCGGCGCCGAGGCCGAACTCGGTGTCGTTGGCGATGGCCAGGGCTTCGGCTTCGTCCTTGAAGGTGGTCACGCCCACCACCGGACCGAAGATCTCCTCCTGGAACACGCGCATCTTGTTGTGGCCCTTGAGCAGGGTCGGCTGGATGTAGTAACCGCTCGACAGATCACCCTCGAGCCGCTCGGCCGCGCCGCCGGTGAGCAGTTCGGCGCCCTCTTCCTGGGCAATGGTGAGGTAGGAAAGAATTTTGTCGTACTGCTGTTCGGAGGCTTGGGCGCCGACCATGGTCTCGGTGTCCAGCGGGTTGCCACGCTTGATCTTGACGATCTTCTTCATGACCTCGGCCATGAACGGCGCGTAGATCGATTCCTGGATCAGCGCCCGGGATGGGCAGGTGCAGACTTCGCCCTGGTTGAAGAACGCCAGCACCAGGCCTTCGGCGGCTTTCTCGATGAACGCCGGCTCGGCCTGCATGATGTCTTCGAAGAAGATGTTTGGCGACTTGCCACCCAGTTCCACGGTGGACGGGATGATGTTTTCGGCGGCGCACTTCATGATATGCGAACCCACCGGGGTGGAACCGGTGAAGGCGATCTTGGCGATGCGCTTGCTGGTGGCCAGGGCCTCACCGGCTTCGCGACCGAAACCATGGACGATGTTCAACACGCCAGGTGGCAGCAGGTCGCCGATCAGCTCGGCCAGGACCATGATCGACAGCGGCGTCTGCTCCGCGGGCTTGAGCACCACGCAGTTACCGGCGGCCAGGGCCGGGGCGAGTTTCCAGGCGGCCATCAGCAGTGGGAAGTTCCACGGGATGATCTGCCCGACCACGCCCAGCGGCTCATGGAAATGGTAGGCGGTGGTCAGTTCATTGATTTCGGCGGCGCCGCCCTCTTGGGCGCGGATGCAACCGGCGAAGTAACGGAAATGGTCGGCCGACAGCGGCACGTCGGCATTGAGGGTTTCGCGCACCGCCTTGCCGTTGTCCCAGGTCTCGCTGACGGCCAGGATTTCCAGGTTCTGTTCGATGCGGTCGGCGATTTTCAGCAGCACCAGGGAGCGGTCCTGCACGGAAGTCTTGCCCCACGCATCAGCGGCGGCATGGGCGGCGTCCAGCGCCTTATCGATGTCGGCAGCGCTGGAGCGCGGGAATTCAGCGATCACCTGGCCGTTGACCGGCGACGTATTGGTGAAGTACTCACCGTTGACCGGCGCGACGAACTCGCCGCCGATGAAATTGCCGTAGCGCGGTTTGAAGGTAACGACGGCGCCTGGGGTTCCGGGTTGTGCGTAGATCATGATGGGCCTCTGCCTGGTCGATGCCTGTCACGGGACAGGCGATAGGCCGATGGTAGAGAGCCCCGCCGCCGGGACGAATGCGTCGTTGGCAGTGGGGCTCTCGTTATTTGGTCGTAAGTTTTGGCTTTGGAACATGGAAAGTCAGAACGGGCGCTGCGCCCACAGGTTGGTCCTGCAATCTCAGGGGGATTTTCTCCCTCATCACAAGGGCAGCGCCCGGCTTTATTTCATCTCAACGCTTGGCCACCAGATCCTTCGGCAACTTGAAGGTCCAGAGCATCCCGCCCTGGTTGAAGTCCTTCACGCGCTTGGCGACTTCGCCGCCCCACAGCGGCACCGCCCCGCCCCAGCCCGAGACCACGGAGACGTATTGCTCGCCGTCCATTTCCCAGGTGATGGGCGAGCCCAGCACGCCGGAGCCGGTCTGGAATTCCCAGACCTTTTCCCCGGTCTTGGCGTTGAATGCTTGCAGGAAGCCTTCAGGCGTACCGGTGAACACCAGGTTGCCCTTGGTGGTCAGGACTCCACCCCACAGCGGCGCGAAGTTCTTGTGGCGCCAGACTTCCTTGCCGGTCTTGGGATCGATGGCCCGCAGCACGCCAATGTAGTCCTCGTTCAGCGGCTTGATGGTGAAACCGGCGCCGAGGAACGCCGCGCCCTTCTTGTAGGCGATGCCTTCGTTCCAGATGTCCATGCCCCACTCGTTGGACGGCACGTAGAACAACCCGGTGTCCTGGTTGTAGGCCATGGGCATCCAGTTCTTCGCGCCGAGGAAAGCCGGTGCGACGAACACCGAGCTGCCCTTGGCTTCGCTACCCGGCGCGCCCGGACGACTGGCCTCGTTGTAGATCGGTCGTCCATCCTTGTCCAGGCCGCTGGCCCAGGTGATCTTGTCGACGAACGGGAAGCCACGGATGAACTTGCCGTTGGTGCGATCGAGCACGTAGAAGAAACCGTTACGGTCGGCAGTCGCGGCCGCCTTGATGTCCTTGCCGCCTTCCTTGTAGTTGAACGAGATCAGCTCGTTGACGCCGTCATAGTCCCAGCCATCGTGCGGCGTGCTCTGGAAGTGCCACTTGATGCTGCCGTCGTCCGGGTTCAGGGCCAGGCGCGAGGAGGAATAGAGGTTGTCGCCAGGGCGCAGGTGGGAGTTCCACGGCGCCGGGTTGCCGGTGCCGAACAGCAACAGGTTGGTTTCCGGGTCGTAGTAGCCGCCCAGCCAAGGCGCGGCACCACCGGTTTTCCAGAGGTCGCCCGGCCAGGTCTTGCCGGCTTCGCCGCCGGAGATGCCGTTCTCGATGGCCTTGCCGTCCTTGTAGACGTAGCCCATGTGCCCTTCCACGGTCGGACGGGTCCACAGCAGCTCACCGTTCTTCGGGTCGAAGGCACTGATCTGCCCCACGACGCCGAACTCGCCACCGGCCACGCCCGTGATCAGCTTGCCGTTGATCACCAGCGGTGCGGCGCTGATGGAATAGCCTTCCTTGTGGTCGGCGACTTTCTTGCTCCACACCACCTTGCCGGTGTCCTTGTTCAGGGCCACCAGCTTGGCGTCGAGGGTGCCGAAGAACACCAGGTCGCCATACAGCGCCACGCCACGGTTGATCACGTCACAGCAAGGACGGATGTCATCGGGCAGGCGCGCATCGTACTGCCACAGCTTCTTGCCGGTGCGCGCATCCACGGCGAACACCCGCGAATAGGAACCGGTGAGGTACATCACCCCGTCCTTGATCATCGGCTGCGCCTGCTGGCCGCGCTGTTTTTCACCGCCGAAGGAGAAGGCCCAGACCGGGCGCAGATCCTTGACGTTGTTGACGTTGAGGGTATCGAGCGGGCTGTAGCGCTGGCCCTGGACGCCCAGGCCATTGGTCACGACCTGTTGCGGGTTTTTCGGATCCTGGAGAATTTCCTGATCGGTCACGGCGGCCAAGGCCGAACCAGACAGCAGCATGGCACTGAGCAGCAGGCTTACGGCGAAGGGTTGGCGACGTGCGGGATGAGTCATGACGGCTACCTCTGCGGTTATTGTTATACCCGGGAAATTTTCCCGGTCTGCCACAGATTCTTGGGCTCGGCGCCATCGCCAACAATTGCCCGCTGTGTTGAGTTTTCTAGTTCCTTGGTACATGTGAAGCACAGGCGGGGGAGCTAGCAGATCCCCTGTGGCGAGGGAGCAAGCTCCCTCACCACAGGATTATTGAGGCTTGCTGTCCACCCGCCTCATCCCTGCCCGCTCGTAGCGCGGATAAAGGTGGCTGACGCTGCGAATCAACTCATACCGGCTCAGGCTGATGCCGGCAAAACGCTCGGGAATGGGGCTGCGGATCATCTCGGCCATGTCGTCGCCGCGGGCCGCGCCGTCGCGCATCAGTTGGTCGAGCCAGCCCAGGTAGTCGCGCATCTGCACGAAGGGCGCGGCGTCGGTCGCCAGCGGGCCGTGGCCGGGTACGATCTGTTTCCAGGGCAAGGCCTGCAAGGTGTCCAGGTCCTTGAGCCAGACCTCGAGCCCGGGGCTGTTGGGGGTGGTCAGGGCCCGTTCGTAGAACACCAGGTCGCCGGCGAACAACACGCCGGTGGTCTCGTCGAGGATCGCCAGGTCAGCCCCGGTGTGCCCGGCCAGTTGCAACAGGCGCAACACGTGATTGCCTACCGTCAGCGTTCCGGCGGTCAGCACCTGGGTGGGCAACACCAGCTCGGTGCCGCGCATCCAGTCGCCCACCAGGCGGTACATGTTTTCCGCCAGGGCATCGCCCTGTTGGCGCAACAACTGCGCGGTGCCCGCCAAGGCACCGATGGGCACATCGCTGAAGGCCTGGTTACCCAACACATGGTCGGGATGATGATGGGTCAGCAGCACTTGGATGACCGGCTTGTCGGTCGTCGCCGCAATGACCTGGCGCAGGGCCTCGCCGTAGCGCCTGGACGGCCCGGTATCGATCACCACCACACCGGCGTCGGTAACGATGAACGCCGTGTTGACGATGTTGCCGCCGTTGGCCTTGGCAAAATTCTCGGTGCTGCCTTCCAGCAGCCAGGTGCCGTCGGCGATCTGCCGGGGCTTGAGCGCATAGTCCGTGTCGGCCCAGGCCGGCCAGTACAAGCCCATGAGGATCAGCAACAACCAGCGCATGGCGCACTCCTTGTGGTCAGGGGATTGTCGCTTCGAAGGCGTTGCCGCTGTTGTCACGCAGCACCAGTCGGGTACGGCCCGGGCCCTGGAGGTCGAAGCCCAGGTTGGGGTTTTCGCTGACGGCCGGAAACAGCTCCAGCCGCGCCAGTACCTCACCGTCGGCGCCCAGCAGTTGGGCTTGGTTGAGGTAGAACTCGGGGATGCCGCTCACCAGGCCGTTGTCCATCGGGTGAGCGACCTGCAAACGCAAGCGGCTGCTGTCGCCCCGGGGGTAGCGGGCCCCGAGTACTTCGCCCAGGTGTTCCTCCCACCCGGGCTGGGTACGCACCACGCTGGGCGCCGTGCAGCCGCCGCCGGCCGCATCGATCAGGGTCGAGCCCACATGCCACAAGCCGTCGCGGGTCTGCACGGCGGCGCGCAACGGGGTGGCTTGCTCGATGCGGATGCGGATCGACAGCCAGGGCAACACCCGGGGCCCGGGTTGGAAGTCGACGATCCTGGGCAACGGGTTCAGTTCAGCCCACGCCAGTATCCGCACCACGTCGCCGCCGAAGGCCCGGGCGTCGATTTCCAGCGGTACCTGGCGCGCGTCTTCGGCAAAGGGTGGCGCCAGCAACCGCACCCGTTCATCGAACACGAACGGCGCCTCACCCAACAATTGCTTGTGATAAAAGGCCCACATCACCGACGGCGCCGGATCCTTTCCCGGTTCGGCCGCCGCGAGCGCGATCATCGGCAAGCTGCACAACAGGCACCACAGCGGCCACTTCATCCTTGCGCTCCTATTGATACATCTCGGGCACGTCATAACGCAGGCCGTAGCGGGCATAGACGCCCTGGACGCTGCCGTCACGGATCAAGCCTTCCAGGGCTTCTTCCACCGCATAGGCCAGTTGCCGGTTGCTCTCATGCACCGCCATGCCGATTTCCCAGCGCTGCTTGCCCATGTTCGGGTAGGCGTTTTCCGCCAGCGCCAGTTGCGGATCAGCCGCCTCGTGGACCTGCCAGTCGATTTCCCCGCGCATGGCCATCACGGCATCGACCTCACCAACCTGCATGGCCTTGAAGGCCTGGCTGACACCGGGGTAATGATGGGTCTTGGCGCTGAGCATGCCGTTGAACACCGACGTCAGGTAGAACGAAGGCACGCTGTCGACTTCCACGCCAATGGGGTGTTGCTGGAACACCGCGACGCTGCCCACCGAATCCAGCCGGCGGCGGTCATAGGCGACCTGCCAGCACTCCTGCTGGTAGGGACCGAACATCACCACCTGGGCATTTTCCAGTTCGCCGACGTCGTTGCGTCTTTGCACGTAGTCATGGTCGTAGGGCACGCGCATCATCAGGTCGGCCAGCTGTCGGTCATGCAGCGGGCTGCTGCGCCAGATGTAGTCGCGCAGGTCGTCGTCGAGCTTCTCGCCGGGCGGTGCCCAGATCAGTTGCAGGCGTACGCCCAGCGCCTTGGCCAGGGCCTGCGCCAGCTCGACGTCGACACCACGGGGTTGGCCGTGGTCCTCGAAACTGTACGGAGCAAAGTCCTTGTACACCGCCACTTTCAGTTCGCCGGCGGCGATCATCTGGTCGTAGCTGCGCACCTGCGCCTGCACCGTTTGGCCCCACAGCAGCACGCTGCACATTACCCATGCGAACAGGCGCATGGCGGTCACTCCTCGACGTGCACGCTGTCGAGGTAGGTGCGCACCGCCCACAAGGCTTCCTGGCTCAGGTAGTCGGCCATTTTCGGCATGTAGACCCGACCGTCGCGCACCGCGCCGTGGCGCACGCGTTCGACGAACCACTCATCGCCGGCTTCGGCGGCGTCGAGCATGCGCAGGTCCGGGGCGATCCCGCCGGACTTGGCCTCCAGGCCATGGCAGGCCGCGCAGTTCTGGTTGTAGGCCGAGGCACCGATTTCCAAGGCTTTGTCACGCTCGGGTGAGTTGCGATAGGGGTTCTGTGAAGCCCATCCGTCAGCGTCCAACGGCAGGTTGGCATCCTTGACCGGCGTCAGCCCCTTGGTTTCCACTGCCTGGGGCACCACGTTGCCATGGGCCCATGCGGAGCCTGCGCCAGCCAGCCCCATCAGTAATGCAGTGGCGATGATGACGTTGCGTTTTGTTGTCATTGTTATGCCCTCGAAATTACACGCAAGACCTCTTTGAAAGAGGCCATGCCGTCATCTTAGGAAGGCCCCGGCCCGAGCCGAATGCTGCTTTGGTGGCCGGGCACTAGTTCCTTGGTAGCAGGCCCTGCGACGCAGGTCGCAAAGACAGGCGCGGCGGGAAGTCTTCCCGACAAGGGCGGGACTTTTTCCGTATCGGTATGGCCTGGCGCGACCGACCCTAGTCAGGCCAAAAACCTCACTGGGAATGCCCACCATGACAATAAGAAACCTACCCGCCCTCTCCTCCCTGGCCATCGCCTTGGCGTTGGCCGGCGGTTTGTCGCTCAGCCCCGTGGCCCGCGCGGCCGTCACCTGGGAAGACATCGCCAACGACCACCTGACCACCAAGGATGTGCTGCAATACGGCATGGGCACCAACGCCCAGCGCTGGAGCCCGCTGGCCCAGGTCAACGACAAGAACGTGTTCAAGCTGACGCCGGCCTGGTCCTATTCGTTCGGCGACGAGAAGCAACGCGGCCAGGAGTCCCAGGCCATCGTCAGCGACGGCGTGGTGTATGTCACCGGCTCGTACTCGCGGGTGTTCGCCCTCGACGCCAAGACCGGCAAGCGCCTGTGGACCTACAACCATCGCCTGCCGGACAACATTCGCCCGTGCTGCGACGTGGTCAACCGCGGCGCGGCCATTTATGGCGACAAGATCTACTTCGGCACCCTGGACGCGCGGGTGATCGCCCTGGACAAGAACACCGGCAAGGTGGTGTGGAACAAAAAATTCGGCGATCACGCCGGCGGCTACACCATGACCGGCGCCCCGGTGCTGATCAAGGACAAGGTCAGCGGCAAGGTGCTGTTGATCCACGGCAGCTCCGGCGACGAGTTCGGCGTGGTCGGCCAACTGTTCGCCCGCGACCCGGACACCGGCGAGGAAGTCTGGATGCGCCCGTTCGTCGAAGGTCACATGGGCCGGCTCAATGGCAAGGACAGCACCCCGACCGGCGACATCAAGGCACCCTCCTGGCCTGACGACAAGACCACCGGGACCGGCAAGGTCGAAGCCTGGAGCCACGGCGGCGGCGCCCCTTGGCAGAGCGCCAGTTTCGACGCCGAGACCAATACCATCATCGTCGGCGCGGGCAACCCCGGCCCTTGGAATACCTGGGCGCGCACGGCCAAGGATGGCAATCCCCACGATTACGACAGCCTCTATACATCCGGCCAGGTCGGCGTCGACCCGAGCACCGGCGAGGTGAAATGGTTCTACCAGCACACACCCAACGACGCCTGGGACTTCTCCGGCAACAACGAGCTGGTGCTGTTCGACTACAAGGACAAGGACGGCAAGCTGATCAAGGCCACGGCCCACGCCGATCGCAACGGTTTCTTCTACGTGGTGGACCGCAACAACGGCAAGCTGCAGAACGCCTTCCCCTTCGTCGACAACATCACCTGGGCCAGCCACATCGACCTCAAGACCGGCCGCCCGGTGGAGAATCCCGGCCAGCGCCCGGCCAAGCCGTTGCCCGGCGAAACCAAGGGCAAGCCGGTGGAAGTCTCGCCGCCCTTCCTCGGTGGCAAGAACTGGAACCCAATGGCCTACAGCCAGGACACCGGGCTGTTCTACGTGCCGGGCAACCAGTGGAAAGAGGAGTACTGGACCGAAGAAGTTAACTACAAGAAAGGCTCGGCCTACCTGGGCATGGGGTTTCGCATCAAGCGCATGTACGACGATCACGTCGGCAGCCTGCGGGCAATGAACCCCACCACCGGCAAGGTGGTCTGGGAGCACAAGGAACCCCTGCCGCTGTGGGCCGGCGTGCTCGCGACCAAGGGCAATCTGGTGTTCACCGGCACCGGCGATGGTTTCTTCAAGGCCTTCGACGCGAAGACCGGCCAGGAGCTGTGGAAATTCCAGACCGGCAGCGGCATCGTCTCCCCGCCCATCACCTGGGAGCAGGACGGCGAGCAGTACATCGGCGTGACCGTCGGCTACGGCGGTGCCGTGCCGTTGTGGGGTGGCGACATGGCCGAGCTGACCAAGCCCGTGGCCCAGGGCGGGTCATTCTGGGCGTTCAAGATTCCGAGTTGGGATAACAAAGTGGCCCGCCAATAACCATTGCCGAATGGCTTGCTAGAGCGAGCTTGCTTGCGATACGGCGAGCAAGCTTTGCCTTCACAGGGATGAAATGACGCACATGACCTCTCTGTCCAATCAGATCGAACGAGTTGACTGCCATGAGACTTCTGCCTCTGCTGCTTCTGCTCATCGGAACCTTTGCCGGTGCCGATGACACCGAAACACCCCTGACGATCAACGAATGCCTCATCGCCGAATCCAGCCAATGCCCCGGCGCCAACTTGCGGGGCGCCAAGCTGGCGAACCAGGACTTGCGCAAAATGAACCTCAGCGGTGCCGACCTGCGCGATGCCGATCTACGGCACGCGCGGCTGGACCTGGCCAACCTGGAGAAAGCCCGGCTACAAGGCGCCAACCTGACCCGCGCGAGCCTGCAACAGAGCAACCTGCGCCTGGCGGATTTCAGCGGCGCCACGCTCAAGGCGATCCAGGGTTGGGGCCTGTTCGGCCAGGGTGCGCAGTTCCAGCAGGCGGACCTGAGTGGCGCCTACCTGGAATTCGCTCGCCTGTCCGGCGCCCGTTTGCACGCGGCCAACTTGCAGGCCGCCGACCTGGAAATGGCCTGGCTGAACAAGGCCGACCTCAAGGGCGCCGACCTGCGCGACACCAACCTGCAAGAGGCCAAGCTCGCTGAAAGCAACCTGGAACAGGCCAACCTGAACGGTTCACGCCAGCACTATGGGAATTTCCAGGGGGCCAATATGGAGGGCTGCAAGGGGTGTCCGGTGTCCTGGGATCAATGAGCCTGTCGCGCTCCCGCGCCACAAGTGATTGCATTTCAAATCAAACATTCATCCCGCCACCCGCACCACCCCCATGTCGATCCCCAGGTGCACCAGTTCGGCATGGGAACTGACCTGCAGCTTGCTCTTGAGCAGCGTGAGGTGGTTGGACACGGTCTTGGCACTGATGCACAGCTGTTCGGCGATGGTCCGCGCCGGGGTGCCCTTGGCGAGCATGACGAAGATTTCCAGCTCGCGCTGGGTCATCGATTGCAGGCGCGGGTCGGCGTCATGTCGGGAGCTGGCGCAGGCCAGTTGGGTCGCCAGGCCCTGCTCGATGTAGACGTGGCCCGCCAGCACCCGTCGCACGGCTTCCACCAGCACCTGGGGCGCGGAATTCTTGGTCAGGTAACCCGAGGCACCGGCCTCCAGCGCCTGGCGCACCAAGGGCAGTTCATCGTGCATGCTGAAAAACAAAACCCGCAACTGCGGCAGGCGTTGGCGCAAGCGGCGGGTGGTTTCCAGGCCACTGATACCGGGCAGGCCGAAGTCCATGATCACCAGGTGGGGCACCTGCTCCAGCACCAGGCCCAGCGCCTCCTCACCCGTGGCTGCTTCCCGCACCGAGAGGTCCGGCATCAGTGCCCGCAACAGGCTGGCGTAGCCCTGTCGAACCACCGCATGGTCGTCCACCAACACAATGTTCATCACGCCTCCATGGGAATGTTCAAGGCCAACGCCCAACCGGCGCCGGGCTGGTTGATGACACGCAGTTCGCCCCCCAGGCTGCGGGCCCGTTCGGACATCGAATGCAGGCCAACGCCCGCACGCGAGAGTTGCGGCGCGCCGCGGCCGTTGTCTCGCACCAGCAAGCGCAGGCGACCGGCGCGGTGTTGCAGGCGAATCCGCACCTGGCTGGCGCCGGCATGCCGGGCCACGTTGGTCAGGGCTTCCTGTAGCAAGCGATACAGATGGGTCTTGTCCGCACCGGACAAGGGCGGCAGCGCGTCGTCGATCAGCAGTTGGCAGGCGATGCCCTGGGTCGCCTGCCATTGACCGGCCAACACCTCGATGGCTTCACACAACGGCAAGTGCTGCAGCACCACCGGGTACAAGTCATGCACCAGTGTCCGGAAGCCTTGCTGCAAATGCTCGCAATGCGCTTCGAGCTGGCTGACGGTCTGCTCCAGTGCGGGCGGCTGCTCGATCACCAGTCGCAGCAGGCACGCCCGGGCACGAATGCCGGCGACGTATTGGCCCAGATCATCGTGCAGGGTCTGGGCCAACCGGGTGCGCTCCTGCTCCTGCACGGCCAACAAGGCTTGGGTAAGCCGGGTGTTATCGGCCCGGGCCTCGGCCAGGGCTGCGCTCATGCGGTTGAAATGCCCCGCCAGGTGCTGCGCTTCCGGGACGCCTTCGACCGGCAGCCGGACCTGCAGATTGCCCGCCGAGACCTGGCACAGCGCGCTCAGCAACTGGTCCAGCCAGCGCATGCCCCGGCGCACCGCCCAGCGGATCACCAGCAGGCTCAGCAACAGCGCCATGGCGCAGACACCCAGCAATTGCACGAGGGAATCGAGGATCTCCTGGATTTCGTCCCGAGGATCGACCGCAATCCATGCCCGTCGACCGTCAGGCAGGTCCACCTTTTGTGGAGCCGGTCCGTCTTCCAGCAGCCGCTGGCCGAGCCAGGCCTTGAACCCGCCTTCGACCGACGCCGGAAGGCTTTCTCCCGCCGCCAGCCAGCGCACCCGCACATGCCGCAGGCTGCCGGTCAGCCGCGGCTGGAGGCTGGCCGGGTCGCGCTCGGCGATTTCGCGCAGGTAATGCACCACCGATTCGGCCGATTGCAGTTCGCGCTTCACATCGGCCATGGCCTGGTGCAACAACAGAACGGCGCAGGCCAGGGTGACCAGGGCAAAAAAAGCCGAAACCCAGCAGTTGATTCGCCAGAGGGCCGACATGATCAGTGGCCCATCACCGGAATCTCACACATGCCACCCCGGATACATCCAGTTTGTGGGAGCGCCGGATGGCCGCAAGTCTTCAGGCCGCTGCAACCGATTTTCCTGGCGGACAACCGATCCACCCCGATCAGGCTCAGGATCAGCAGAAACGGTAACAGCAGGGCTTTGAGAATCCGCATGGCCTGTCCGCTCCTGATCAACGACGATGCCTGCATGCTAAAACCCCGGAACCCAGGCAGGGCTACTACCTTGGTACTGACCCGGTGGTACTTTCTGCATATTTCCCCATGAGCGCGGGCTTTCTATGCTGGAGCTACCTGCATTGGAGGTGATATGCGCCGGCTCGTCAGTTACGCCTTGATTCCCCTGCTGGCCGCCTGCGGTTGGCTGCCGAGCACCGTGCAGGCGGGCGACGAGGTCGGTTTGCAAGTGCGCATCGGCTACCTGGGCTATCGCCCCGACCCGGGCCCGTTGCTGTCCAATGTCATCGCCGAGCCCACCGATGCCGGCCTGCGCGGTGCGGAGCTGGCGATCATCGACAGCAACAGCACCGGGCGCTTTCTCAAGCATGACTATCGCCTGCAAAGCGCCAGCGTCGACAACCCTGAAGCACTGCTCCAGGCGGCCCGTGCCCAGCATGACCAGGGCGTACGCCTGTTCGTGATCAACGCCCCGGCGCAGAGCTTGCGCCAGCTCAGTGCCGCCCTGCCCGACAGCCTGCTGTTCAATGCCGGCAGCCCCGACGACAGCCTGCGCACCACCGACTGCCTGGGCAACGTGCTGCACAGCCTGCCCGACCGGGCGATGCTCGCCGACGCCCTCATCCAGTTCAGCGCCGTGCGCAAATGGCAGCGGGCCTTGCTGATCGTCGGCCAGACGCCCGAAGACCAGGCCTACGCCGCAGCCTTGCGCCGGGCCATGAAACGCTTCGGCGTGAAAATCGTCGCGGAAAAAGCCTGGACGTTCGACAACGACCAGCGCCGCAGCGCCCAGGCCGACATGCCGCTGTTCACCCAGACCGCCGAATACGACGTAGTACTGGTGGCCGACGAGCGCGGCGACTTCGGCGAATACCTGCCCTACCAGACCTGGTACCCGCGCCCGGTGGCCGGCACCCAGGGGTTGACCCCCACCGGCTGGCACAAAACCGTGGAAACCTACGGCGCGGCGCAGCTGCAAAAACGCTTCGAAGCCTTGTCCGGCCGCTGGATGAACGACCGCGATTTCGCGGCCTGGATCGCCGTGCGCAGCATCGCCAGCGCCGTCGGGAAATTACGCCGGGATGATCCGTTCGCCATTCGCCAATTGGCCCTGAGCGACCAGTTGCCCGTGGACGGTTTCAAGGGCCGCAAGCTCAGCTACCGCCCCTGGAACGGCCAACTGCGCCAACCCATCCCGCTGGTCCAACCGCGCGCCCTGGTGAGCACCTCGCCACAAGACGGTTTCCTGCACCCAACCAATGAAATGGACAGCCTGGGCTACGACCAGCCCGAAGTGAGCTGCCGTTACCCCTGATCGATAACAACAATAAGGACACCGCCATGCGCCGCTTGCCGCTCTACCCCACCCTGCTCGGCCAGGCCCTGGCCCTGTGCACGAGCCTGCTGGTCGCCGGCCCGGCCGCCGCCAGCATCGCCTGGGTCTCCAACGAGAAGGACAACAGCCTGAGCCTGATCGACATGCAGCGCCTGGAAGTCATCGACACCCTGCCGGTGGGCCAACGTCCACGGGGCCTGTTGCTGTCCCATGACAATCGCCTGCTGTACATCTGCGCCAGCGATTCGGACCGGGTCCAGGTGATGGACGTCGCCACCCGCAAGATCGTCAAGGAACTGCCCTCCGGCAAGGACCCGGAGCAGTTCGCCCTGCACCCCAATGATCGCTGGCTCTACGTGTCCAACGAGGACGATGCCCTGGTCACGGTAATCGATACCCAGACCTCCGAAGTCCTCGGCCAGGTCGGCGTAGGCGTCGAACCTGAAGGCATGGCGGTCAGCCCGGACGGTAAGTGGACGGTCAACACCAGTGAAACCACCAACATGCTGCACTGGATCGACACCAGCACCCAGACCCTGGCCGACAGTACCCTGGTGGACCAGCGACCGCGTTTCGTCGAGTTCAATCGCGACGGCACCCAGCTCTGGGCCTCGGCGGAAATCGGCGGAACGGTGACCATTCTCGACGTCGCCACGCGCCAGGTGCTCAAGACCCTGACCTTCCAGATCAAAGGCGTGCACCCGGACAAGGTGCAACCGGTGGGCATCAAGCTCAGTGCCGACGGCACGCTGGCGTTCGTCGCCCTGGGCCCGGCCAATCATGTGGCGGTGGTCGACGCCAAGACCTTCGAAGTGCTGGACTATCTGCTGGTAGGCCGGCGGGTCTGGCAATTGGCGTTCACCCCGGACCAGCGCCAACTGCTGGCGACCAATGGCGTGAGCGGCGACGTCTCGGTGATCGACGTACAGAGCCGCAAGGTGCTCAAGTCGGTGAAGGTCGGGCGCTACCCTTGGGGCGTGGTGGTTACGCCATGAACGCGCTGGAGGTCAGCGACCTGAGCTTTGCCTATGGCTCTCGCGACGCTCTCAAACAGCTCGATTTCAGCGTCACGGCCGGGCGTTTCGCCGCGCTGCTGGGGCCCAACGGCGCCGGCAAGTCCACACTGATCGCCCTGCTCACACGCCTGTATGACCTGCAACGCGGCGACATTCGCATCGGCGGGCACTCCCTGCGCAAATCCCCACGACCGGCCTTGCGCCAGTTGGGCGTGGTGTTCCAACAGAGCACCCTGGACCTGGACCTGAGCGTCGAACAGAACCTGCGGTATCACCTCGCCTTGCATGGCTTGTCGCCGCGTCAGGGTGGCGTGCGGATCGACGCCGAACTGGCCCGCCAGCATCTGACCGAACGCCGCCACGAGCGGGTGCGCGACCTCAACGGCGGTCATCGACGTCGGGTGGAAATCGCCCGGGCCCTGCTCCATGAGCCGCGCCTGTTGCTGCTGGACGAACCCAGCGTCGGCCTCGATCCCGCCAGCCGCCTCGCCCTGGGCCTGCACATCCGCCAACTGTGCCGCGAACAGGGCATCAGCGTGCTCTGGACCACCCACCTGCTGGACGAAGTGCAGCCCAGCGACGACCTGTTGATCGTCCACCAGGGCCACCTGGTCGCCAGCGGCCGCGCCGATGCCGTGAGCCTGGAACACGGCGGCACCCTCGGCTCGGCCTTCACCCGCCTGACCGCTACGGGAGCCCCTTCATGAACGCGTATTGGCAGTGTTTCAGGGGCATCGTCCTGCGCGAGTGGCTGCGCTTCGTCCTGCAACGCACACGGCTGCTCAGCGCCCTGGTGCGACCATTGCTGTGGCTGCTGGTGTTCGCCGCCGGCTTTCGCGCCGCCCTGGGCATCGCCATCATCGCGCCCTACGACACCTACATTCCCTATGAGGTGTACATCGTCCCCGGGCTGGCCTGCATGATCCTGTTGTTCAACGGCATGCAAGGTTCACTGTCGATGGTCTACGACCGCGAAATGGGCAGCATGCGAGTGTTGCTGACCAGCCCCCTGCCCCGGCCGTTCCTGCTGGCGAGCAAGCTGTTGGCGACCGCGCTGATCTCGTTGTTGCAGGTCTATGCCTTTCTCGCCATCGCCTGGCTATACGGCATCCAGCCGCCGACCATGGGCCTGCTGCTGGCTTTGCCGGCGCTGCTGCTGGTGGCGCTGATGCTCAGCGCCCTGGGCTTGCTGTTGTCCAATGCCATCCGGCAACTGGAGAACTTCGCCGGGGTGATGAATTTCGTGATCTTCCCGCTGTTCTTCCTGTCTTCGGCGCTGTACCCGCTGTGGAAGATGCAGGAAGCCAGCCCCTGGTTGTACTGGCTCTGCGCGCTGAGCCCGTTCACCCATGGCGTGGAACTGGTGCGTTTTGCGCTGTACGAACAGCTCAACCTGCTGGCGCTGGCGGTCTGTGCAGGGTTGACCGTGGTGTTCGCGCTGTTGGCGGTGTGGACGTTCAATCCGCAGCATGCGGCGTTGCGCAAGGCCGGTGGCTAAGCCCTTCATTGCGCGGATACCTGTGGGAGCAAAGCTTGCTCCCACAGGGTTTCGAACAGATCCGAAAGTTTGGAAATTACTACTTTAGTACCGGTTTTCCTGTCTATGGTCGCATTCACAAGGCTTCGACCCTGACATGTAATGGGGGCATAACAAAAAGGATAAATCCTATGCCCCGTTTACTGGCGATCGTCCTGCTGGGCCTGGCGCTGAATGTCGCGCAGGCCGACACTGCGCTGTTCTCCGCGCAGGGCTATCGCATCACCCAATACCGCAGCCCGACGCCCGCCACGGTGGACGGTGCGCAAACCCTCGACACCGAGGCCTTGCAGCGCCTGCTCGAGCAAACACCTTCGCCGATCCTCATCGATGTCTACCGCCGCCCCTGGCTGCAGGGACGCTTCATCGACAACGAACCCCATGCCAACCTCCCCGGCAGCCTGTGGCTGGCCAACACCGGCGACGGTGAGCTGGACTCGACCTGGCAGAACTACTTCACTGACCACTTGCGCCGGGCCACCGCCGGGCAAACGGAGCGACCGCTGGTCTTTTACTGCCGCTCCGATTGCTGGTTGAGCTGGAACGCGGTAAAACGCGCCGCTGCCATGGGCTATAAGCATTTGTATTGGTATCGCGATGGCCTCGACGCCTGGGAAGCAGCCAACCTGCCCCTGCAAGCGGCCCGCCCCGAACCCTTTCCCTGATGCGGTAAGAAGTGCGTGCAACTGCCCCGCTCCACACGACAATAACGAGGTGAATGGCCATGTATAAAATTTTGATAGCCGACGATCACCCACTGTTTCGCGAAGCCATCCACAACGTCATCAGCGACGGCTTTCCCGGCAGCGAGGTCATGGAAACTGCCGACCTGGACAGTGCCTTGGCATTGACCAGTGAGCACGACGACCTGGACCTGATCCTGCTGGACCTGAACATGCCCGGCATGCATGGCCTCAATGGCCTGATCAACCTGCGCAACGAGGCACCGACGATCCCCGTGGTGATCGTTTCCGCCGAGCAGGACAAGCAGGTGGTATTGCAGGCGATCACCTACGGTGCGGTCGGGTTCATCACCAAATCCTCGCCGCGTTCACAGATGACCGAGGCCATCGAACAGATCCTCAATGGCAACGTGTACCTGCCGCCGGACATCATCCGCACGCAAAAGAACCCGGTGGGGCGGCGCATGAGTGAGACCCCGGCCTTCCCTCCCGAACTGCTCCAGGCCCTGACCCGCAAGCAATTGCTGGTACTCGAGCGCATGACCAAGGGCGAATCGAACAAGCAGATCGCCTACACGCTGGACATCGCCGAAACCACGGTCAAGGCCCACGTCTCGGCGATCCTGCGCAAACTCAACGTGCACAACCGGGTGCAGGCGATTCTCAGTGCCGGGGATATCGATTTCGGGGCTTATTTGCGGCGTTGAGTCCCAATCTGTGCGCGTTTTTGTGGGAGCAAGGCTTGCCCGCGATGAGGCCAGAAGTTCCGGAACCCCATTGCCTGTATCGCGAGCAAGCTTTGCTCCCACAACTTCCTCGCCACAACAGTGTGCAGTTCAATGGCAGGGCTGGCCCAGCAGATGACTCATCGCAATCTTCAGCTTCATCGGCCGCACCGGTTTGTGCATCAAGGTGTGGCCGCGTTCGCGGATCTGCTGCTTGAGTTCGTTGCTGTAGTTGGCGGTGATCATCATCGCCGGGATCGGTGAGGCGCGACGGGCGTTGATCCGGGCCACGGCGTCCACGCCATTCTGCTCGTTATCGAGGTGGTAATCGGCAATCAGCAGGTCCGCTTCGGCGTGGTAGTTGTCCACCTGGCGCGCCAGGTCCTGCTCTGACAACGCGGTCACCACGCAACAGCCCCAGCCTTCGAGCAAGGTCCGCATGCCGGCACAAATCGCCGCGTCGTTATCCAGCACCCAGACCCGCGCGCCGCGCAGTCGCTCCAGCATCGGTTCGCTCATGTCCAGGCACGGCAACGGCTTTGGCGCGGTGGCGCTGAGGGGGACTTCGATGGCGAACATCGAGCCCTTGCCCGGCCAGGAGCGCACCTGGATGCGATGCCCGAGGATCCCGGCGATTTTCTCGACGATCGCCAGCCCCAGGCCCAACCCGCGGTCCTGGTTCGGGCGCTGCACGTCGCCTCGCTTGAACTCCTGGAAGATTTCCTCGAGACGATCCTCGGCAATACCGATGCCGCTGTCCCAGACCTGCACCGACACGCTCTGGCGGTGCCGCCGACAGCCCAGCACCACCCGCCCGCTGGGGGTGTAGCGAATCGCGTTGGTGAGCAGGTTGCGCAGGATCCGCGCCAGCAGCTGCATGTCGCTGCGCACCAGCACCGAACAGCCGACAAAGTGCAGCGCCAGCCCTTCACTGCGGGCCACTTGGGCGTATTCGGTCGCCAGGTTGCCGAGCAACTCGCTGAGGGCGAACGGTGCAACATCGGCCTTGATCACCCCGGCATCGAGCTTGGAAATATCCACCAGGGTACCCAGCAGGTTCTCGACGTCCTGCAGCGAATTGCTGACGTTGCGCACCAGTTGCGCATTGGCGACCGGTTCGCGACGCTCGAGCAAGGCACTGGTGAACAGTCGGGCCGCGTTGAGCGGTTGCAGCAAATCATGACTGACCGCCGCCAGGAACTTGGTCTTCGACAGGTTGGCCTGCTCGGCTTCGCGCTTGGCCTCGCGCAGGCGCAGTTCCACCCGGCTGCGCTCGTCGATCTCGCGCAGCAACTGCTCGTTGAGAGTGGTCAATTCGGCGGTGCGCTCCTGGACCCGCTGCTCCAGGTTCTGGTAAGCCTGGTGCAGCGCCTCGGCAGTGCGGCGGCGCTCGGTGATGTCGCGGATCAGCACAAAGATCCCCACCACCTCGCCATTGGCCAGCCGGTTCGGCACATAGGAACGCAACATGTAGCGCTCCTGGTTGTTGATGTTGGTTTCGGCGAACTCGAATGTCACGCTCTCCCCGGCCAAGGCCCGCGCCACATAGGCTTCCAGGCGCTGGTAATGCTGCTCGCTGTGGGCTTCGCGCAGGCTCTGGCCGAGCATCACGCCGCGGGGCCAGCAGTACCATTGCTCGTAGACCTTGTTGGTGAACTCATAGACCAGGTCGGCGTTGAGGTAGGCGATCAGCGCTGGTACATGGTCGGTGATCAGGCGAATCCAGCGTTCGCTCTCGCTCAACGCCTCGGCATGCTGGTAGCGCTCGGTAATGTCGGTGAAGGTGTTGACGTAGCCACCGGTGGGCAGCGGATGAGTGCGGATCTCCAGCACCCGGCCATCCGACAGGCGCTGCTCGCATTCGTGGATCAAGCGACCGTTGCGGTCACGACTGGCCGGGGTCAGCAATTGCAGCTCGCTGTCGGCGATCACTTCGTTGAACGGTCGATGGGCCGCCACCGGTGCCAGGCCGCTGAGTTCCAGGAACCGCCGGTTCCACAATTCCAGGACGCCCTGGGCGTTGACCATCGCCACGCCCTGGGACAGGTTGTCCACCGCCCGCTGCAGCAGGTGCGACTTTTGCGCGATGGCCTGCTCGCGGCGCACGGTTTCACTGAGCTTGACGTCGGTAATGTCGGTGAACAGGATCACCCGCCCGCCGTCCTGGGTCGGTCGCTCGCTGACTTGCAACCAGCGGCCATTCTGCAGCCGATACAGCACCGGTTCATCGGGTTGCCCACGGGTTTCCTCGCTGAACAAGCCGTTGGCGGTCATCAGGTGCTTGACCTGGGAAAGCCGCATGCCGGCAATGATGCGCACCCGGCTGTGGGCCCAGAAGGCCTTGAAGCGGCTGTTGAACAGCACGATGCGTTGCTGGGCGTCGAACAGCACGAAGGCATCGGAAATGCTCTCGATGGCATCGATCAGGTGCTGGTGGGCCGTTTCCGCCCGCAGCCGCGCTTCGCCCAACAAATGATTGCCAGCCTTGAGCTCGGCCATGGCCTGGTTCAAGGCATCGGTGCGCTCGCGCACTTGTTCGGCCAGCACCACCGAGTGCTGGAACGCCGCGTACGGGTCGTTGCCCCGGGTCACGCCCGATTCCACCCGTTCGATCAGCGCCTCGTTGATGCGCCGCAACTTACGGTTTTCGTGTTCCAGGCTGGCGACTTGCGCCTGCCACTCAGCGAGGGTCGGGGACGCGATGTCGGGCAATGGCAACTCCGGTGAAGGTCTGGTTGATGTGCATGCCATTGAACTGTTCTCCATAGGTGTTGAACCCCATCACCCGTTGCTCGCGCAGGAACTGGCCGATCTGCTCCAGGCCCCCGCAGCCTTCCAGCTCCAGGCGCCGCAGGAAGCAGTCGCAGCCGATGGTCAGCAGCAAGTCGCCGAGGCGTGCCTGCAAGCCGTCGAACAGCGCTTGCAGGTTGTGCAGCAAGGGGCCGGGCGTCATGGCCGTGAGGACGATGCCGTTCTCCACCGCGCAGTAGAAACTCAGGCTCAGGTCCGGGTGCACCTGCTGGATGGCCCGCACGTAGTACTGGTCGTTGATGCGCACCGCCAGCGGATGGGCGGCGAAAACCCGGTAGTCGAGCGCGCTCACCGGCACGCCGATGTGCCGGGCGTATTCCTCGGCGGCGGGTTCGGCGTTGAGTTCATAGACCCGTCGCGAAGCACTGTCGGCGCCGGTCACCACCAGTTTTTCCTCGCGCGGCAAGATGTGATGGGTGGTGAACACTTCGAACTCGAGCCAGGTGTTGATCAGCAGCACCACCGCAGCGCCGCTGTGGAACTGGCCTTCAAAGTACACATGGGTGTGGGTCAGGTAGTTGTCGTCACCGGCCGAACCACCGAAATGCGGGATGTCTCCCAGCGCGGCGCTCAGGGCCGCCAGCACCATTTCCTCGCGGCTGGACAAGCCATCAAGCAGGGTCAACGCAAAGCTGTGGCCCTTGATCGGCGCCAGGGCATTGCTGCGGCAACCGCTCGCCAGGCGCTCGACCATTTGCTGGGCATCGATGAGACTGAAGTGCTCCATTTCGCCAATCAGCTCGGCGGCAATGGAAAAGTGCCGGTGGTCGAACCCCACCGCCGTCACGCAGTTACGGCCATAGCCTTCGGGGGTGATCTCCCCGGCACTGGTACAACCCACCAGGCGGATCCCGCCGAAGCTCTGAGACAGCGCCTGGCCGAGGGCCGGCAAGTTGTATTCAGCGGAACAGAAAAACAGCACGAAGCCCAGGTACGGGTGCAACAACTGTCGCGCCAACTCCTGGGCCACTTGCTGGACGTCGCTGGCCTGGGACATGGCGTTCACCACACCTTCGCTCTGGGCCTGCTGCATGTTCGCCTCCGGCGGGTGCGTGATAGGAGCCTTGAGTGTACGAAGTGGCGCCGGACCGACGAATGCTACTTGGGTAGCGGGTGGGCGCTTCCATGGGAGGAGAACAGTGGCGGCCCAGGCCGCGATGCGCACGGCTGGGCCACCACAAAACTCGGCACTTTGCTTGGAATACTCTTGTGGCGAGGGAGCTTGCTCCCGCTCGACTGGACTGTGGAAGCAAAGCTTGCTCCCACATGCTTCCTTACCAGGTCAAGACTGCCCCCACCGCAAAGGTATCGGTGTCTTCATTCTGGGCGCTGGTGTCGTGGCCGTTGATTTCGAACTGGTTGTACTCGGCCACCAGCTTGAGGTTGTCGTTGACGTCATGGAACAGCGCGATGCCGCGGGTTTCATAGTCGGCACCGCTGCCGACCACGCCGTTGCCGTCATCGTCGGTCTTGCCGTAGGACAGCGCCAGGCGGTTCTTGCCCAACTTGTAGGAACCTTGCAGCAGGTAGCCCTTGCTGTCGACATTGCGCAGCGTGGCCTCGCCGGCGTTGTTGGTGAAGAACGGATTGATGCCCTTGGCCTGGAAACCGGAGCCAGTGAGAGAGAAACCGCCCATCTTGGCTTGCACGCCATACCCCAGGCCTTTGGAAGTCACCGACTCGACGGAGGAATCGGTATTTTCCGAGGTCTGGTAGCTGCCGTTGAGCCAGCTGTAGATCTTCGCCCCGCCCAGGTCGAACTGATAGGTGATCTCGCTCTCGGTGCGCGGGTTTTCCTGGTAGGCCTTGCCGGTGGCGCTGTTGTCGTTGGTGTCCACCGGATCCATGATCCCCACCGCCACCCGCAGCCCGTCCATGACCGGGGTGCGATAGGTGATCTGCGAAGTCGGGAACGGGTACGGATAGCCGCTGCCGATATTGCCGAACGAGACGCCACCGCCGTCCACCAGCCCGAGGGTGTCACTGACCTGGCCATAACCGGCCAGCAGTTCGTCGAGCAGGATATTGGAACGGGCGAACAGCCCGAAGTCCTTGCCGATCAGCACCTCGCCCCACTCCGGATTGGCAACGGTGCCGTAGAACTGCCGCACATCGATGGCGGTATCGGTGCCGTTGGTCTCGCTGTCGTTGATGGTCACCCAGAACGAGGCCCGGCCGCCGAGCTTGAGGTCATCGACCTGCTTGCCCATGTTGAAACCCAGGTAGTTGGGCAAGAAGCCCATTTTCACCCGCGCCTGCCGACGGTCGAACTGCTCACCCGCGCGGTCGACGTCGCTGTTGACGTAGAAGGCGTTGATGTAGCCGTCGGTGGAAAAGGTCGTCTGGTCCTTGTCGTACAGCATGATTTCGGCGTGGGCCAACGGCGTCAGGCCAAGGGTCGAAAGGCCGGCGATGACCGCCGGCAAAAAACGTTGGCGGGTATTTTTATTGTTGTGCATGGCGCGCTCCGCAACAGGGGACGGGATGTCGGAGGCGATTATCAAAAGGCTCCAGGCCACGTCATACGCTGCCTTGGAGGCAATTGGCGGGTGCTTTGGCAGCCCCGGCCCGGCGCGGCAGTTTGGGTGTAAGACTGCGATGCCGATGGGCGCGAGACTTTGGGGCTGGGCCGAAGGGGGGCTGGGGGATAGGGTTGGTACTGAGCATCACCGACTTGTGGCGAGGGGGTTTATCCCTGGGAACAAGACCTATGGGAGCAAGACCTGTGGGAGCAAGGCCCCCTCGCCTGCGCTCAATACCTCGGCTTGACGGTCTTCCATTCCGGCCGATAACGCTGCATCTGCCGCACGTCATCGCGCTGGCGAATGCCGCAGCGCAGGAACTGCTCATGGAGCATGCCCAGTTGATCGCGGTCCAGCTCCAACCCAAGGCCCGGCGCGCGGGTGATCTTCACGCAGCCGTCGACGATCGGCAGCTTGCCGCCTTTGATCACCTCTTCATCCGGTTCCTGCCAGGGGTAATGGGTGTCGCAGGCGTAATCCAGGTTCGGCACCGCGGCGGCCACATGGGCCATCGCCATGAGGCTGATGCCCAAGTGCGAGTTCGAATGCATCGACACCCCCAGGCCAAAGGTGTCGCACATCTTCGCCAGCGCCTGGGTGTCGCGCAGGCCGCCCCAGTAATGGTGGTCGGCCAACACAATCTGCACGCTGTCGAGCGCGACGCTACGACGAAACTCGTCGAAATCAGTGACCACCATGTTGGTCGCCAGCGCCAGCCCCGTGCGTTTGTGCAACTCGGCCATCCCCTCCAACCCCGGGGTCGGGTCTTCGTAGTACTGCAAATCATCCCCCAGCAGTTCCGCCATGCGGATGGAGGTTTCCAGGGACCAGTTGGCATTCGGGTCGATACGCAACGGATAACCGGGAAAGGCTCGTTTCAACGCCTTGATGCACGCCACTTCGTGTTCCGGCTCCAGCGCCCCGGCCTTGAGCTTGAGGCTCTTGAAACCGTAGTCCTGGATCATGCGCCGGGCCTGGGCGACGATCTGCTCCTCGCTCAGCGCTTCGCCCCAACGGTCCGGCGGATACGGCGAATCGATGTGCTCGGCGTACTTGAAGAACAGGTAGGCACTGAACGGCACCTGATCGCGAATCGCGCCGCCCAGCAGGTCCACCAGCGGTACGTTCAGGTAGCGCGCCTGCAAGTCCAGGCACGCCACTTCGAACGCCGAGTAGGCATTGCTCACCGCCTTGCTCGCATGGGAGCCCGGCGCCAGTTCCGCACTGGCCACACCGGTCGGTTTGCGGGCGGCGACAGTGGCCTCAACGATGGCCCGCAACTGGTTGAGGTTGAACGGGTCCAGGCCGATCAATTGGCTTTGCAATTGCTGCTGGATCGCCAGGGCCGGCGCATCGCCGTAGCTTTCGCCCAGGCCTATGTAACCGTTATCGCTCTCGATCTCGATGATCGAACGCAGCGCGAACGGCTCATGAATGCCGCTGGCGTTGAGCAACGGTGGATCGCGAAAGGCAATGGGGGTGACGGTGACGCGTTTGATCTTCATACAGCGGCTCCCGATGGGCCAGGGTTCAAGGCTTTGGATGTTTGCGGCGCGGCTTCTTCGCTCACGGTTTCAGGTCGACCGGAGAGTGAACTGGGCGTATCGCGCCGTGGCGTGTTTCGTGGTGTGCTTCGCGGTGTAGCGCGGGCAAAAAAGATCACCACGGCCGCGACAAGCGAGGTGATGGCCAGCCCATACAGGCCGCCTTCGATGGAGCCAGTGGTCTGCTCCAGGAAACCGAAGGCCGTGGGCGCGACGAAGCCGCCGAGGTTGCCGATGGAGTTGATCAGGGCGATCACCGCCGCCGCGATGCGCGCGTCCAGATAGCCCTGGGGAATCGGCCAGAACAGCGCCGACGCGGCCTTGAAACCGATCGCCGCAAAACAGATCGCCACGAAGGCGAAGACCGGTCCGCCGGTGGTGGAAATGAACATGCCGAACGCGGCGATCACCAACGTCACCGCCACCCAGGCCTGCTGGAATTTCCAGCGCCCGGCCAGCGCGGCGAAACCGTACATCGCGACAATGGAAATGATCCACGGGATGGAGTTGAGCAAGCCGACCTGGAAATCCCCCAGCCCGCCCATTTTCTTGATCATGCTCGGCAGCCAGAACGTCGCGCCGTAGATGGTCAGGGCGATGGAAAAATAGATGAAGCAGAACAGTGCGATCTGCCGGTCGGCCAGCAGCTTGAACACCGACGGCTTGATCACCTGGGCCGCTTCCCTGGCCCGTTGTTCTTCGGCAATGGCGGCGATCAGCACGGTTTTTTCTTCGGCGCTCAGCCATTTGGCCTGGCTCGGATGCGATTGCAGCCAGAACCAGACAAAACCGCACAACACAATGGACGCGAAGCCTTCGATCAGGAACATCCATTGCCAACCGTGCAGGCCCATCCCGCTGACATGCAACAGCGCGCCCGACACCGGCCCGGAAATCACCGAAGCGATGGCCGAGCCGCTGAGGAAGATCGCCATCGCCTTGCCGCGCTCGTTGGCCGGCAGCCATTGGGTGAAGTAGTAGATGACGCCGGGAAAGAACCCGGCCTCCGCCGCGCCAAGGATGAAGCGCAACACGTAGAAACTGGTTTCGCCGCGCACGAAGGCCATGGCCATCGCCGCCGCGCCCCAGGTGAACATGATGCGTGTCAGCCAGGCCCGGGCGCCGTAGCGTTGCAGGAGCATGTTGGACGGCACTTCGAACAACGCGTAGCCAATGAAAAACAGCCCCGCACCGAGCCCATAGGCGGCAGCGCCGATGCCCAGGTCGGTTTCCAGGTGGCTGCGCACGAAGCCGATGTTGACCCGGTCGATGTAGTTGACGATGAACATCACCACCACCAGGGGCAGGACATGACGTTTGACCTTGGCCGCCGCGAGCGCCAGGGTACGGTCATGGGTGGAGTCCGATAGCTTGTTCAAGGGAGCCTCCCGATCATTGTTTTTGTGGGGAACGGGACGATCATGGACGCGGACAATTGTTCCCGTCTAATCTAACTTGGCACTTGATTGATACCTGGATTGAATCAATGTTTGAACTGGCCCAGTTGCGCTGTTTCACCACCGTGGCGACCGAACTCAACTTTCGGCGCGCCGCCGAACGCCTGAACATGACCCAGCCGCCCCTGAGCCGGCAGATCCAGTTGCTGGAGCATCACCTCGGTGTCGAACTGTTCACCCGCAGCACCCGCAGCGTGGCGCTCACCGCCGCCGGCCGGGCGTTTTTCATCGAAGCACAGAACCTGCTCGAGCAGGCGCAACAAGCCGCCATCGCGGCCCGGCGTTTCGCCCAGGGTGATATCGGCTCGGTCACCATCAGCTTCGTCGGCAGCGCGGTGTATGAGTTCTTGCCCAAGGTCATCGCCGAGGCGCGGCTGAAACAGCCCCAGGTGAAAATCGTCCTGGCGGAAATGAACACCTACCAACAGCACGAAGCCCTGCGCGCCCGGCGCATCGACCTCGGAATCGTCCGCTCACCCTTGCTGGAAACCGGCTACGCCACCGAATGCCTGGTGCGCGAGCCGTTCGTGCTGGCGGTGCCGGCCGGCCACCCATTGGCGAGCGCCGAGTCAGTCTGTGTCCAGGACCTGGACCAGCAGCCGTTCCTGATGTATTCCCATGCCGCCTACCCGCCCTTCAACGAACTGCTCACCGGCATGCTCCGCTCGGCCCGGGTCGCGCCGCAATTCGTGCAATGGCTGGGTTCATCCCTGACGATCCTGGCCCTGGTGAACGCCGGCATGGGCCTGGCGCTGGTGCCGCGCTGTGCCACCAGCGTGGTGTTCAAGCAGGTGGTGTTTCGCGAAATCGACCTGGGCGAAGGGGTGCAGAGCGAATTGCACCTGGTGTGGCGCGAGGACAATGACAATCCGGCGTTCAGCATGTTGTTGGAGGGGATTCGCGGCGCGGTTCGGGAGGGATGAAACTTGTGGCGAGGGAGCAAGCCCCCTCGCCACATTATCAGGAGCCCTTGGGCCCAGCGCCTGGCCGGTTTGCCTACCGCCTATTCCAGTCCTGCCTGACAAGTTGTACGATGACCGACGAGAGCAACATCGCTCGCGTTCCTGATACCTACAACAACAAGGAAATCCCCATGAAAAGAACCACATTGGCTATCGGCTTCCTGTGCCTGTTCGGCGGCTACGCAGCCACCGCCGCGGCTTCGGCCGAGCAAGACGTGGCCCAGGCCGTCGACCACCTGACCCAGGCCATGCTGCACAAGGACATCCCCCAACTTCAGGCCTTGGCCGCAGAGAACCTCACCTACGGTCACTCCAGCGGCAACATCCAGGACAAGAAAGCCTTCATCACCGACATCGAAACCGGCAAGAGCGCGTTCAAGACCCTGGAAATGAAGAATCAGAAAATCACCCTGTCAGGCGACACCGCCCTGGTACGCAACCATTTCTCGGCCCAGGCAATCAAGGGCACCGACATCGTGCCGACTGAAATCGAAAACTTCCAGATCTGGCAGAAGCAGAAGAATGGCAAGTGGCTGCTGATCGGACGGCAGGCGTTCAAGTTCTAATCGCCCCGCCCTGTGGGAGCGAGTCTGAACTCGCGATCGCGTCATTCCAGTCGGTTCAGTATTTGACTGACATACCGCTATCGTGAGGCTCGCTCCCACAGGGATTGCACTTGCTTTAGAGGGTGTAGGAAATGCCCGCCTGCACCGTTCGCGGTGCGCCCGGGTAGGCATAGACGTTGCCGAAGGCGCCTTCCTCGTAATCGGCGTCGAAGAGGTTCTTCAGGTCCAAATTGAGACGAATCCGTTCGTTGACCTTGTAGTAGCCGAGCAGGTCGACGACGGTGTAGCTGTCCATCGAGAACGCATTCGCCGCGGTCTGGCCGGCCCGCTCATCCACGTATTTGACCCCTGCTCCCAGGCCCAGTCCCTTGAGGCCCCCGTTCTGGAACTCATAGACATTCAACAGGCTGAAGGTGTTCTTCGGCACGTTGAGCAAACGGGTGCCGCTGGGGATGCGAGTATCCTTGGTCACCTCGGCATCGACATAAGCGTAGCCGCCGATCATGCGCCACTCCGGCGTCAGGTTGCCCGCCACGTTCAGGTCGAATCCACGGCTGCGCACTTCCCCCGCGGCGACACTGAACGTGGAATCCACTGGGTCAGTGGTGAGGACGTTACGCTTTTCGATCTGATACACCGCCGCGTCGACGCTCAATTGGCGATCCAGCGCTTCCCATTTCACGCCCATCTCATAGGACTTGCCCTCTTCCGGCTTGAATCCGCCGCCCTGACGGCTGGCACCAGTGTTGGGCTTGAAAGACCGGGCGGTGTTGGCGTAGACGGCCACCGTGTCGGTCAGGTCGTAAATCATCCCCACCCGCGGGGTGACCGCGCTGTCGTTCTTGTCCCAGTTCCTGCCATTGGGCACGAAGGTCTCGTATTCATGCTCAAAGCGCTCGAAGCGCGCGCCTGCCAACAGCTTCAGGCGCTCGGTGAGTGCCACCTGATCCTGGACGAACACACCGAACGTCTTGAGGTTTTCCTGATCGTCAGTAGGGGTACGCGTCAGCGCCGGGCGCGGCTGGCCATACACCGGATCGAAGATATCGATCGGGTAAGCACCGACGGCGCCGGAGGAACGCTGGATGATGGACTGGTAGTCGTAATCTTCATACTCGATGCCGGTCAGCAACGTGTGTTCGAAGCCACCGGTGGAGAAATGCCCGGTGAGGTTGAGCTGGGTGTCCCGATCGGTCCATTCCAGCTTGCGATAATTGAAGTTACGCCCCAGCGTGCGTCCGTCGGCGGCGATGCCGTTGCCTTCCACCGCGTTGCCCTGCAAGGTGCCGTCGAGCCACTGGGTGCCGCCGGCCAGGGTCCAGTCGTCATTGAGCATGTGCTCGAAGCGCACCTGCAGCATGTTGTTGTCGTTGTGCAGCTTGCCGGCGTCTTTTTCGCCAAAAAAGGTATCGCGGGACGCGGTGCCGCGCTGGCCGGCGTAGTGGGTCAGGCCACGGTCCAACGGCGCATTGTTGCGCATGAAATCGCCTTCGAAGATCAGGCGCGTGGTGTCATTGACCTGCCAGGTCACCACGGGCGCGACGCCGTAGCGCTCGGTTTCGACGTGATCGCGGAAGGTGTCGCCGCCCTCACCGATCACGTTCAGGCGATAGGCCAGGCGTCCTTCGCCGTCCAACGGCCCGGAGGCGTCCAACGTGCCGCGACGCAGTCCCTGGTCGCTGACCTGGCTGCCCAGAGTCACCGTGCGCTCGGCCAACGGTTGCTTGGACACCACGTTGAAGGTACCGCCCGGATCGCCACGGCCGTACAACATGGCGGCCGGGCCGCGCAGCACTTCCAGGCGCTCGACGGTGTTGGCGTCCGGCGCGTTCGGGTAGCCACGGTTGATCGGGAAACCGTTGCGGTAGAACTCGCCGGTGGTGAAACCGCGCACCGTGAAGGTGGTCAGGCCCTGGCCACCAAAATTATTGCCCCGCCCCACGCCGCCGGCGTAATCGAGGGCATCTTGCAACCGGGTGGCGCTGAGGTCTTCAACGACATCGCGCGATACCACGGAGATCGACTGCGGGGTTTCATGGATGGCGGTGTCGGTACGCGTCGCACTGGCGGAACGGGTGGCGTGGTAGCCCTTCACGGGGCCCTGGGCTGTTTCGTAGTCAGTGGTACCGACGATGTCCGTGGCTTGCAATTCCAGGGGCGCCGGGTCAGTGGCGATGGGCTGGGCTGCCCAGGAGGGAACGGAATAAGCCTGGAGCACACACAGTGAAACGAGAATCCGACGCATCGATGCACAATCCTAACGAAAGAACACCGGCCACTTTCGCGACCGACAAGAATGTGTCGCGAAAGATACAGCAACTCATTGCTATTTGATATGAATTCCTATTAACACTGTTTGTCTTTTTCAGCACACCGCTATCGCGAGCAAGCTTTGCTCCTACAGGGGATCTTCAGCAAACACAGAACTCATATGCATTCACAATCCCTGTGGGAGCAAAGCTTGCTCGCGATGAGGCCAGCCGAAGCGACACCATTCCCGCGCGTCACTGAAGCATCACAGCCGACTCCTGTTCAATCCGCTGGAAAAACGTCTGCGCACGAATGTCCTGGGTATAGGCCACATTCAGCCGCAGCCAATCGCACGCCTTCCCGTCCGGCAGGAACGTCGCGCCCGACGACAATTGCACGTTCAGCTCCCGGGCGATCTGCTGCACGCGTGACTCTTCCAGCCGTCGGGCCCTGGCCCAAACGAACAGCCCGCCCGTGGGCTCGGCAAAAACTTCCCAGTACGCCGGATCGAGCTGGCGCAGCGTACTCGCCATCTGCTTGTTCAGGCGCTGGCGCAAGCGCTGGACCAATTTGCGATAGGCCCCATTGGCCAGCAGCGTCGCCACGACATTTTCGGCCAGCAGCGAACAGCCGATGCCGGTGACCATCTTGATCTCAGCCAGACGGTTGATGATCGCCGGTTGCGCGACCACATAACCGACCCGCAGCGAACTGGACAAGGTCTTGGAAAAACTCGCGAGGTAGATCACCCGATCCAGGGCGTCGAGTGTCGCCAGCCGTGACGTCGGACCATTCTGGAAATCGGCGTAGATATCGTCTTCGATGAGGCGAAAGTCATGCCGCGTCGCCAGTTGCAGCAAGCGATAGGCGACGCTGGGCGCCAGGCTGGTGCCGGTGGGGTTCTGGTACATGCTGTTGATGAAGAAGTACGAGGGCTGGTGCTCGGCCAGGAGCCGCTCCAGGCTGGCAATGTCCGGCCCATTGGCGGTCCTGGGCACCGCCAGCGTCCTGACCCCGTGCAGCTTCAGCAGGTTGAACAGGTTGTAGTAGCCAGGGCTTTCCACCAGCACCAGATCCCCGGGCTTGAGCAGCGTGCGCACCAGTAGGTCGAGGCCATGGCTGGCGCCCTGGGTCGTGATGATCTGGCCTGGATCGACATGGATGTCCATCAGGCCCAGGCGTTTCTGAATGTGCAGGCGCAGTTGGGCAGAGCCCAATGGCGTGCTGTAGTTGAACAATGCCTGGCTGTCACTGCGCACCACCTGACGAATCGCCTGGGCCAGGTCGGTGTCGTCGCGCCACGTGTCCGGCAGCCAGCCGCAGCCGAGCTTGAGCTGCGCCGAGGCCGGCTCGAACAACTGCCATTTCTGTTGATCCGCTTCGGTTTCGGGGGCGCTGGGCCGCGGTACTTGCTGCGCGACGAAGAACCCCGCGCCATGCCTGGACTCCAGGACGCCGCTGGCCACCAATTGATCATAAGCCTTGATCACGCTCGACAGGCTCAGGCCATTGTCCCGGGCCAGGTGCCGAATGGAGGGCATGCGGGCGCCGGGGCGGATGCCATGGGCGGTGATCCAGGCCCTGACCCCGGTTACCAGTTGGCGGATCACGGGGTCAGCCGCGTTGCGATCGATCTTCAGGTCCACGACAGGCACGCTCGTTCAAGTGTTCGCGAATTTTCAGCGAACAGTTAAACATAAAAGGTCCCGGTCTATTCCTTGTTCAGGTCATGCCCGCACGTGATAGTCCACGGACTTCACAATCAGGCACCGCGCCGTAAGGAACGCTTTTGAACACTCAGCACCGACACTCCTGGGGACTGGCCTTCGGCCTGTGCCTGATCACCCTCGCGGTCAACCTGCAGGCACCGCTCTACACCACCTATGCGCAACTGTCCGGCTATGGCGCTGGCGCCACGGCCGTGGCGTTTTCCGGCTACGTGCTGGGTGTGTTGCCCGTACTACTGGCCCTCGGTGGCCTGGCCGACCGGGTCGGACGCAAGCCGTTGATCCTGGTGGCGCTGGGCCTGTCGATGCTGGCGACCGTGGTCACGTTGCTCTGGCCGGGCCTGCCGGCGCTGGGCGTAGCGCGCCTGATGATGGGCGTAGGCACGGGGTTGGCCTCGGCGACCTCGACAGCCTACATGGCCGAACTGATGACCACCGACGATGCCCGCGCATCGTCCAACCGAGTCACCGCCAGCACGTCCCTGGGTTTTGGCCTGGGTGCAGCGTTGACCAGTCTTTTCCTGTTCGCCCACCCTAGCGTCACGCCCGGCAGCTTCTGGTTGCAACTGGCCTTGGCCACCCTGGCGATCGTCGTGGTATGGCGGCTGCCTGACCCTGCCGTGAAACTGCGCAGCGCACCACTGCTACGCCTGCCGTTGTTTCCCGCCGGCAGCCTGCCCTACAGTTTTTCCATGCTGTTGGCGTGGGCGACGTCGGGCCTGGTCATCGCGATCCTGCCCTCCGTGCTCACCCTCCATGACTTGCAGCGCTGGTCCGGCCTGTCGACCTTTACCGTGATCAGTTGCGGCTTGCTCTTCCAGCCGTGGGTGCGTCGCATGCATCCGGCCAGGGCCTCCCGCCTGGGATTGTTGATCCTGCCGTTGAGCTACGCCTTGTTGGCCTGGGGTGCGAGCACTGGCTCGCTGTTAGCGGTGCTGCTGGGCGCGCTGGGGGCCAGCAGTGCGTGTTATGGCTTTCTCTACCTCGGCGGGTTGTCGGCCATTACCGCGATGGCCGGCGCGGAAAAGGCCCGGGTCAGCGCCGGGTTCTTTCTGTTCGCGTATATCGGTTTCAGCATTCCAGTGGTGGTAACCGGCCTACTGGCCGATGCTTTCGGCGCTGACGTGGCGCTGATCGTGTTCGGCCTGGCCCTGCTGGCGGGCGCGGCGGTCACCGGATGGCTCATTGTCCGGACAGAGACTTATGTGACCCGCCTGTCCCATAGCTGAACGCCCCCTGTCCCAAGGACCATCCCAGCAAAGTCGTATACCATATCCCTACCTCAGCCGAACGACCCGCCGCCGTGACCTTATCCAAGTTCAATCTGCCAGACCTGGGCAATACCCCTTCCACCTCGGAGATCATCACCCGGCATCTGCGCGAAGCCATCGTCGCCGGGCATTTTGCCGAAGATGAGCCCATTCGCCAGGACGACATCGCCCGTCAGTTCAACGTCAGCAAGATCCCCGTACGCGAAGCCCTCAAGCGGCTGGAGGCCGAGGGCCTGGTGATGTTCCAGCGCAATCGCGGGGCGATGGTCACGCGCATTTCCGAGGCGGAATTGGCGCAGATGTTCGAAGTGCGAATGCTGCTGGAAGACAAGGTGCTGCGCCTGGCGATTCCCAACATGACCGAAGAGACGTTCGCCCGCGCCGAAGGCATCTGCCGCGAATTCATCGGCGAGGACGACGTGGGTCGCTGGGCCGAACTGAACTGGCAATTGCATGCCTGCCTCTATGAACCGGCGCAACGGCCATTCATGGTGGGGTTGATTCGCTCGGTCCACGACAAACTGGAGCGCTACCTACGCATGCAGATGAGCCTGTCGGCAGGCAAGGACCGCGCCGATCACGAACATCGGGAAATCATCAAGGCCTGCCGCGCCGGCGATGTCGAGCGGGCCGTGAAGCTGCTGGACGAGCACATCGCCGGGGTTTGCGAGACCTTGTTCAAGTTCCTGCCTTCCAGCCACTGACGCCCCGTCACTGTGCCGATTTCGTCATGGACGACGAATAAATCCATCAAGCCATCCCCCCACCACGCGGGCCACCCTTGCGGTCACTCATCCGAACGCACAGGGGCGCCCATGAAACGCATCAGCGTGATCGATTCCCACACCGGCGGCGAACCGACCCGTCTGGTCATCGACGGTTTTCCCGACCTGGGCCGGGGGAGCATGGCCGAACGCAAGCAACGCCTGGCCACGGAACACGATGCCTGGCGCACAGCCAGTGTGCTGGAACCACGCGGCAGCGACGTGCTGGTGGGAGCGCTGCTGTGTGAACCGGTGGACCCCAGCGCCTGTGCCGGCGTGATCTTCTTCAACAACAGCGGCTACCTGGGCATGTGCGGCCACGGCACCATCGGCCTGGTGACATCGTTGGCCCATTTGGGCCGGATCGGCCCCGGCGTGCACAACATCGAGACGCCGGTCGGCACCGTGCAGACAACCTTGCACGAAGACCGCTCGGTCAGCGTGCGCAACGTGCCGGCCTACCGTTATCGCAAGGCGCTGGCCCTGGACGTGCCGGGTATCGGTCCGGTGGTGGGCGACGTGGCCTGGGGCGGTAACTGGTTTTTCCTGATGGCCGGCCATGGCCAACGGGTCGCGGGCGACAACCTCGACGCCCTGACCGCCTACACCTACGCCGTGCAACAGGCCTTGGAGCAGCAGGGTTTTCGCGGCGAAGACGGCGGCCTGATCGACCACATCGAACTGTTCGCCGACGACCCGCACGCCGACAGCCGCAACTTCGTGCTCTGCCCTGGCAAGGCCTATGACCGCTCCCCTTGCGGCACCGGCACCAGCGCCAAACTGGCGTGCCTGGCCGCCGATGGGAAGCTGCAACCCGGACAGATCTGGCGCCAGGCCAGTGTCATTGGCAGCCAGTTCGAAGGTGCCTACGAGCCGGCGGGCGAACGGATCGTGCCGACCATTCGCGGTCGCGCCTACATCAGCGCCGAAAGCACGTTGCTCATCGAACAGGACGACCCATTCGCCTGGGGCATTCGCCCGTGAGCGAGGGCTCTGTAGCCGACGTGATCATCATCGGCGCCGGCATCATCGGCGCGGCATGTGCCCAAGCCCTGGCCTTGCGCGGCCTGCAAGTGTTGGTGCTGGATGCCGGCTGGCATGGCGCCACGGCGGCCGGCATGGGCCACCTGCTGGTACTGGACGACAACCCGGCGGAACTGGCCCTCAGCCAACACGCCCTGCGCCGTTGGCGCGCGCTGGCCCCCGCCCTGCCCGACGGCTGTGCCTGGCGTAACAACGGCACGTTGTGGCTGGCGGCCAATGCCGAGGAAATGGCCGTGGCCTACGACAAATACCTCAACCTGCTGGCCCATGGCGAAGCCTGCGAGCTGATCGGCCAAGCCGCGCTGCAACAGCGCGAACCGCAATTGCGCGACGGCCTGGAGGGCGGGCTGCTGATCAAGGGTGACGGCATTCTCTACGCCCCGGCGGCGGCCCGCTGGATGCTCGATCACGGCAAGATTCGCCGGCAACGCGCCCAGGTCATTGAAGTCGACGGCCCGCGCGTACGTCTTGACGACGGCCGATGGTTGAGCGCCGAAGCGGTGATCCTCGCCAACGGGATCCAAGCCACCGAGCTGTGCCCGGAACTGCCGATCGAACCGAAGAAGGGTCACCTGCTGATCACCGACCGCTACCCCGCCACCGTCACCCATACGCTGGTGGAACTGGGCTACGTCACCAGCGCCCATAACGCCAGCGGCCCCTCGGTGGCGTGCAACATCCAGCCACGGCCGACCGGGCAATTGTTCATCGGTGCCTCACGGCAGTTCGGCACCGTCGACCCGCAAGTCGAAGGTTGGATGCTGGCGAAGATGCTCAAGCGTGCCGTCGATTACCTGCCGGGATTGGCCCAGCTCAACGGCATCAGGGCCTGGACCGGTTTTCGTGCCGCGAGCCCCGACGGTTTGCCGCTGGTGGGCCAACACCCGCAACGCAAGGGCCTGTGGCTGGCGGTGGGTCACGAAGGCCTGGGCGTCACCACGGCACCCGCCACCGCCGACCTGCTGGTCGCGCAACTGTTCAACGAAACCTCGCCCCTTGCGACGCAAGCTTACCTGCCACAGCGTTTTCTGGGAGAACCCGCCCATGCCTGAAACCCCGCTCCCCCTCGCCACAGAATGAGTGCTTCCCATGAGATCCGCTTAACCGACGAGTATCGAACCCATGCCTGACTTATTCCTGGACGGCCACCCACTTTCGGTCGCCAACGGCACCAGCGTCGCAGCGGCCCTGGCGCTGGGCGCGGACGGCTGCAGCCGCACCTCGGTCAGCGGCCAGCGCCGCGCGCCGTTGTGCGGCATGGGCGTCTGCCAGGAATGCCGGGTGTTGATCGACGGCCAGCGCCGCCTGGCCTGCCAGACGCTGTGCCGCGACGGCATGCAGGTGCAGACCCGACCATGAACGAAACCACCGACCTGCTGATCATCGGCGCCGGCCCCGCCGGCATGGCCGCCGCCCTCGCCGCAGCGAGCAGTGGCGCGCGCATCGTGATGCTGGACGACAACCCACTGCCGGGCGGGCAGATCTGGCGCGACGGGCCCCAGGTCCAATTGCCCGCCGGGGCACGTCGTCTGCGCGAACAATTGCAGGCTTGCGCCAATGTGCGGTGCCACAGCGGTACGCGGGTGATCGCCTGCGCCGCAGAGCAAACCCTGCTGGTGGAGGATGCCGAGCACAGCTGGCAGATCACCTACAAACGCCTGATCCTGTGCACCGGTGCCCGGGAACTGCTGCTGCCGTTTCCCGGCTGGACCCTCCCCGGCGTCACCGGTGCCGGTGGCTTGCAGGCGCTGGTCAAGGGCGGCCTGCCGGTGCGCGGCGAACGGCTGGTGGTCGCCGGCAGCGGCCCCTTGTTGCTCGCCAGCGCCGCCACCGCCAAACAGCACGGGGCACAGGTGGTGCGTATCGCCGAACAGGCCAGTCGCCGCGCCGTCGCCGGTTTCGCCATGCAACTGCCACGCTGGCCGGGCAAGCTGTGGCAATCGCTGCGTCTGTTCGACCGCCACTACCGCACCGATACCCACGTGCTGGAAGCCCTGGGAAACGGGCGGCTCGAAGGCGTGCGCCTGCGGCAACACGGTCAAATCCTTGAACTGGCCTGCGACCGACTGGCCTGTGGCTTCGGCCTCATCCCCAATACCCAACTGGGTCAAGCCCTGGGCTGCGGCCTGGACAACCAGGCCATCGCCGTCGATGCCTGGCAAGCCACCACCCGCCGTGACCACTACGCGGCGGGTGAATGCACCGGTTTTGGCGGCAGTGAACTGGCACTGGTCGAAGGGGCCATCGCCGGTCACGCCGCCGTCGACGATAACGCTGCTGCCCAAAAGCTGTGGCCGCGTCGCGCCCGCTGGCAGGGCTTCGCCCAGGCACTGCACCACGCCTTCGCCCTCGACGCGCGCCTCAAGACCCTCGCCCACGCCGATACCCTGGTCTGCCGCTGCGAAGACGTGCCCTACGGCCAACTGATCGGTCAGGAAAACTGGCGCGAAGCGAAACTGGCCAGCCGTTGCGGCATGGGCGCCTGCCAGGGCCGGGTCTGCGGCGCCGCCCTGGAACACCTGCTCGGCTGGACACCACCCGCACCTCGCCCACCCTTCAGCCCGGCGCGGATCGAGACCCTGCTGAACCTGGAACAAACCCCGCCGACCTGAGCATGCCCCACAATGCCTGCTCGCGATGGCGGCGTGACAGGCGCACGGCTTTCGACTGACACTGCACACATCCCCAAAGACGACGCCGGCCATGTACTCCTCGCTCACCGCCCTCGCCCCTTGCGATCTCGACACCCTGCTCGCCAGCCTGCAACCCATCGCCCCGCTGCTGGATACCCTGGCGGACGTGGTGTTCTTCATCAAGGATCCCCAGGCCCGCTACGCCTTCGTCAACCAAACGCTGGCCCGGCGTTGTGGCTTCAAACACAGCAGCGACTTGCTCGGTCTCACCGCCGAGCAAGTGTTCCCCGAGCGGTTTGGCCCGGTGTACACCGAGCAGGACCGCAAGGTGCTGGCCAGCGGCCGGGAGCTGGCCGATCAGCTCGAATTGCATTTGTATTACGGCAACCAGCCAGTGTGGTGCCTGACCCACAAACTCGCCCTGCGTGACACCCACGGGCGGATCGTCGGCCTGGCCGGCATTTCCCGCGACCTCCAGTTGCCGCAATCGAGCCACCCGGCGTTCCAGAAACTGGCGGCCGTGGACGCCCATATCAAAAACCACTTCGCCCAGCCCATCAGCCTGGCCGAACTGACGGCCATCGCCGGCTTGTCGGTGGCGCAACTGGAGCGGCACTGCAAGCGCATTTTCCAGCTCACGCCGCGGCAGATGATTCACAAGGCGCGCCTGGAAGAAGCTTCGCGACTGTTACTGGACCACGACCTGCCCATCACCGAAGTCGCCCTGCGCTGCGGTTACACCGACCACAGTGCCTTCAGTCGTCAGTTCCGCGCCCTGACCAGCCTTTCGCCCAGCCAGTTTCGCGAAAACCAGCGCTGAGGTGTGTTCCCCCGTGGGGCGACGGTGCTCCAATCTGTAACACCCTCCGTTCACCCAAACCGAAACGCCAAAACCCCAGTTTGCCAAATTGTTTTTAAAAATCAGTTCGTTACCCGCCATTCCGGCATAACGCCAAAATCGGCATGCTGATTGCTTATCTAATATCGTATACGAAATCCTCAATACGATATCTCACCGCATTTATTCGACAGCGAGGCATTTATGAAAAACCCAGCACTGGCCGTAGCCCTCGGCGTTGTCCTCACGCCCCTCTTCATCACCCCGGCCCAGGCCGACAAGCTCGACGACATCATCGGCTCGGGCAAGCTGCGTTGCGCCGTGACCCTGGACTTTCCGCCCATGGGTTTTCGCGACGAAAGCAATAAGCCGGCGGGCTTTGACGTGGACTACTGCCATGACCTTGCCAAGGTCCTCGGCGTGGAGGCCGAAGTGGTGGAAACACCGTTCCCGGACCGGATCCCGGCGCTCATTTCCGGGCGCGCCGACGTGATCGTCGCCTCCACCTCCGACACGCTCGAGCGCGCCAAGACCGTCGGCTTGACCGTGCCCTACTTCGCCTTCCAGATGGTAGTGCTGACCCGCGACAACACCGGTATCAACAGTTTCACCGACCTCAAGGGCAAGGCCTTGGGCAACACCAGCGGCACCTACGAAGCCATCGCCCTGGAGAAAGACCAGAAGAGCTGGGGCAGCGGCAGCTTCCGCGCTTATCAATCGCAGAACGACACGTTGCTGGCCGTCGCCCAGGGGCACATCGATGCCACCGTGGTGACCAACACCGTGGCCGCGGCGACGATCAAGTCCGGCAAGTACAAGAACCTGAAGATTGCCGGGGACGCGCCCTACGTCATCGACTATGTGTCCCTCGGCGCCAAGCGCACCGAATACGGCCTGCTCAACTACCTCAACCTCTTCGTCAACCAGCAGGTGCGCAACGGCCGCTACAAAGAGCTGTTCGTCAAATGGGTCGGCACCGAGATCCCACCCGCCAACCTGACCGTGCCCCAGGTCTATTACTGAGGGGCTCGGCATGCCAAGCACACCTGTCCACATAGGGAACTGCGTCCATGTTTGACTACAGTTTCCAATGGCGCCCGGCCTTTCGCGCCCTGCCCGACATGCTCGCCGGGGCCTGGATCACCTTCGAGACGGCGGCGCTGTCGATGATCTTCGGCGTGCTGATCGCCCTGGTGCTGACGGTGATGCGCCGGGCCCGTCATCCACTGCTGCGGGGCGTGGGCGACGGCTGGGTCTCCATCGCCCGCAACACGCCCTCGCTGTTCCAGATCTACATCCTTTACTTCGGCCTCGGCTCCCTCGGGTTGCACATCAGTTCCTGGCTGGCGCTGCTGGCCGGGATCACCTTCAACAACGCCGGCTACCTGGCGGAAAACTTTCGCGGCGGCCTCAAGGCCGTGCCCGGCACGCAGATGCGCGCGGCCCGCTCGCTGGGCATGAGTGCCTTCCAGGCCTATCGGATGATCATCGTCCCGCAACTGTTGCGCATCGTCTTCTACCCGCTGACCAACCAGATGGTCTGGGCGGTGCTGATGACCTCCCTGGGCGTGGTGGTCGGGTTGAACAACGACCTCACCGGCGTCACCCAGGAATACAACGTCAAGACCTTCCGCACCTTCGAATACTTCGCCCTCGCGGCGGTGCTCTATTACCTCATCGCCAAATCGATCGTCGGGCTGGCCCGGCTGTTGTCCTGGCGGCTGTTTCGTTACTGAGGAGGGTGAGTCATGTTTTCTACGAGCCTCACCGTTAACGACCTGCTGTTCTTGCTCGAGGGCGCCTGGGTCACGCTGCAACTGACCGTGTGGTCGATCTTGTTGGGCAGCCTGGCCGGATTGCTGTTCGGCCTGTTGCGGGCCCTGTTGCCCAGGGCCAGTCTGCCCCTGGCGTGGCTGCTGGATGTGTTTCGCAGTGTGCCGCTGTTGATCCAGTTCGTGCTGTTCAACTCGCTCAAGAGCATCGCCGGCCTTGACCTGGGTGCCTTCGCCGTCGGTTGCATCGTGCTGGGGATCTACGCCGCCGCGTACTTCACCGAAATCGTCCGCGGCGGTGTGCTGGCGGTGCCGCTGAGCACCCGGCGGGCCAGCCGTTCCCTGGGCTTGAGCTACCTGCAGGACCTGCGCTTTATCGTCCTGCCGATTGCCACGCGGGTGGCGTTTCCCGGCTGGCTGAACCTGGTGCTGGGGGTGATGAAGGACACCGCGCTGGTGATGTGGATCGGCATCGTCGAATTGCTACGGGCTTCACAAACCATCGTCACGCGGATCCAGGAACCCCTGTTGGTGCTCTGCATCGCGGGCCTCATTTACTACCTCATGAGCCTGGTGGTCGCTCGCCTTGGCGCATGTCTGGAAAGAAGGTGGCAGGAACATGATTGAGATCGAAAACGTACACAAATCCTTCGGCGACCTGGAAGTGGTCAAGGGCGTGAGCCTGACCGTGGACAAAGGCGAAGTGGTGTCGATCATCGGCGGCTCCGGCTCCGGCAAATCCACCTTGCTGATGTGCATCAACGGCCTGGAGCCGATCCAGCGAGGCAGCATCCGGGTGGACGGCGTCGAGGTCCACGACCGCGGCACCGATCTCAATCGCCTGCGCCAGAAGATCGGCATCGTCTTCCAGCAATGGAACGCCTTCCCGCACCTGACCGTGCTGGAAAACGTGATGCTCGCGCCGCGCAAGGTGCTGGGCAAAAGCCAGCAGGCGGCCGAGGCCCTGGCGGTCAAGCAACTCGAACATGTGGGCCTGGGGGACAAGCTCAAGGCCTTTCCCGGCAAGCTCTCCGGCGGCCAGCAGCAGCGCATGGCGATTGCCCGGGCCCTGGCAATGTCGCCGGACTACATGCTGTTCGACGAAGCCACCTCGGCCCTGGACCCGCAACTGGTGGGTGAAGTGCTGGACACCATGCGCATGCTCGCCGAAGACGGCATGACCATGGTGCTGGTGACCCACGAGATCCGCTTCGCCCGCGACGTGTCCGACCGCGTGGCGTTCTTCTGCAATGGCCGGGTTCACGAAATCGGGCCGCCGGAGCAGGTGATCGGCAACCCGATGCAGCCGCAGACGGCGGCGTTTCTCCGGTCGGTGAAATAGCCGATGACCTCATCGCGAGCAGGCTCGCTCCCACACAGGTTTGTGTACGCCACAGAACCCTTTGTGGGAGCAAGGCTTGCCCGCGATGAGGCCCTATAAGACAACACAAGGATCGCCCCCATGCGCTCATCGAAAATCATCCATGTCGTCAGCTGCCACGCTGAAGGCGAAGTCGGCGATGTGATCGTCGGTGGCGTCGCCCCGCCACCCGGCGCCACAGTGTGGGAACAGTCACGCTGGATCGCCCGGGACGACACCCTGCGCAACTTCGTGCTCAACGAACCCCGTGGTGGTGTGTTCCGTCACGTCAACCTGCTGGTGCCGGCCAAGGACCCACGGGCGCAAATGGGTTGGATCATCATGGAGCCGGCCGATACCCCACCGATGTCCGGCTCCAACTCCCTGTGCGTCGCCACCGTGCTGCTGGACAGCGGCATCCTGCCGATGCGCGAACCCCAGACCCGCCTGGTGCTCGAAGCCCCCGGCGGGCTGATCGAAGCCGTGGCCGACTGCCGCTACGGCAAGGTGCAGCGGGTGGAAATCAAGAACGTGCCCTCGTTCGCCGACCGCCTCGATGCCTGGATCGAAGTCGAGGGCCTGGGTTCGTTGCAAGTGGACACGGCCTATGGCGGCGACAGCTTTGTCATCGTCGACGCCCAGCGCCTGGGCTTTGCCATTCGCCCCGACGAAGCCGCCGAGCTGGTGGCGGTGGGGCTGAAAATCACCCGCGCCGCCAATGAACAATTGGGCTTCGCTCATCCGCTGAACCCGGACTGGTCGCACATCTCGTTCTGCCAGATCGCCGCGCCCATCGTCCACGAGCACGGCATCGCCACCGGCGCCAATGCCGTGGTGATCCAACCCGGCAAGATCGACCGCTCCCCCACTGGCACCGGCTGCTCGGCGCGCATGGCGGTGTTGCAGGCCAAAGGGCTGATGCAGGTGGGCGATCGCTTCATCGGGCGCTCGATCATCGGTTCCGAATTCCACTGCCGCATCGACTCCCTGACCGACGTGGCCGGACGCCCGGCAATTTACCCCTGCATTGCCGGCCGGGCGTGGATCACCGGGACGCATCAGTTGCTGCTCGACCCGGCGGATCCCTGGCCGCAAGGCTATCGGCTTTCCGATACCTGGCCGGGTGCATGACTTCTTGAACTGGCATCGCCCCCTGTGGGAGCAAGGCTTGCCCGCGATGAAAACGACACGGTCCTCCATGGGAACCGAGACGCCCGCATCGCGAGCAAGCTTTGCTCCCACAAATCCCCTCGCCACACACCATTAACAACCGGAGACAACCATGAGCAAACGCATCAACTGGAGCGGCGTATTCCCCGCCGTCACTACCCAATTCAATGATGATTTTTCCATCAACCTGGAAAAAACCCATCAGGTCATTTCCAACGTCATCCGCGACGGCGTCTCCGGCCTGGTGGTCTGTGGTTCGGTGGGGGAAAACACCTCCCTGAGCGCCGAGGAAAAAATCGCCGTGACCGAAGTCGCGGTGGACGCTTCCCGTGGCCGCGTACCGGTGATCTGCGGGGTGGCCGAGTTCACCAGCGTGCAAGCGGCGAAGGTCGCCAATGCCGTGCGCAAGGTCGGCGTCGACGGGGTCATGCTGATGCCGGCGCTGGTCTACGGCTCCAAGCCGTTCGAGACCGCCGAGCATTTCCGCTACGTGGCCCGGCATGCCGACGTACCGCTGATGGTCTACAACAACCCGCCGATCTACAAAAATGACGTGACTCCGGACATCCTGATTTCCCTGGCCGATTGCGACAACGTCGTGTGCTTCAAGGACTCCTCCGGTGACACCCGGCGCTTCATCGACGTGCGCAATGAAGTGGGCGACCGTTTCGTGCTGTTCGCAGGCCTGGACGACGTTGTGCTGGAAAGCCTGGCGGTAGGCGCCGAGGGCTGGGTCTCGGGTATGTCCAACGTCTTTCCCAAGGAAGGTGAGACCATCTTCCGCCTGGCCCGCGCCGGACGCTTCGCCGAAGCCATGCCGATCTACGAATGGCTGATGCCGATCCTGCACCTGGACGCCCGCGCCGACCTGGTGCAATGCATCAAGCTGTGCGAAGCCATCGCCGGCCGCGGCAGCGCCCTCACCCGCCCTCCACGCCTGGCCTTGCCGGCGCAAGACCGGTTGTACGTCGAGCAGATCATGGCCAAGGCCCTGGCCAACCGGCCGCAACTGCCTGATGTGGGGTTGTGACGCCTACCCTGGACAGGGTGGGAACGAGCTTGCTCGCGATTGCAGTCTTTCTGAACCGGCTATGCTGGATCAGTCCAATCGCGAGCAAGGAGACCTCCCATGAATTACTTCCTGGCCCAGGCCCTGAACAATCAATGGGCCAACCATCGGTTGCTGGGGGCCTGCGGGCAGTTGAGCGAGGCCGAATACGAGGCGCCGCGCACCGGGTTCTTCCCGTCCCTGCAAGCCACGCTTTGCCACATCCTGGAAGTGGACCGCTATTACCTCACCGCCCTGGAAGGCGACCGCGATGGGCAAGCCAGGGACTTTTCCGAAACCCTGACATTTGCCGAACTGAAGACCGCCCAGCCCCAAACCGATCAACGACTGGTGGCGTTCTGCGAAGCCTTGCGGGAACACGACCTGCACCGCAGCGTCGACCTGGTACGCGTCGACGGTGTGGTGCGCGAACGGATCGACCGGCTGTTGCTGCACCTGTTCGAGCACCAGATCCATCACCGCGGCCAGGTGCATTGCATGCTCAGCGCCACCGCCGTCAAACCGCCACAGCTCGATGAGTTCTTCCTCGACTGTGACCGCCCGTTCCGTAAACCCGAAGCACAACACCTGGCGTTGGACGAGGGCCGGGTCTGGCAAAACTATACAAAGGACTGAACGACTCAAAAAAAGCGATGGCCCCCCGGCCATCGCCAAATCGCATCCAGATGCCGGGCCGAAGCCCGGCGTGAAAGCCTATCGTCGCGCTAGCTCATGGCGCACGCATTGCTCGTAGTAAGTCTGCTTGACGGCGGCAGGCTTCAGGCGCGAGGTGCTGTTATAGGTCTGCTCGGTGATCCCCAGGGCGCTCATGCGCATCCACGGGCGGGGAAACCTGCGCACTTGCAGCTTCCTGCGAGCAGCGTACAGGCTGACGCCGGACAGCTTCGACGCCTGTGCCCCCGCGGCGATGTCCGAACCCCAGCGGCACACGGACTGCTGGTTCTGCGTCAGCGCCTTGGCCTGGGCCCCGGACGAGACGGCCGCCAGGAACAACGTTGCCACGACCCACTTAGAAATACGCATAGGTTTGTCGCCCAACTTTCTGAAAGGAAAGAAGTTTGACCGCATCAAAATGAGCAAGGGGCCAGCATTTTCACGCAAGTCCCTTGCTCACACAGGTATCCCCTCGCCACAAGGCTCAGCCGGCCTTCGCCTCCTGCAACAACTGCTGGATCACCTGCTCCTGCTCACCGTAGCGCCCTTCGCCAAAATGGCTATAGCGCACCTGCCCCTTGGCATCGATGAAGTAATGGGCCGGCCAGTACTGGTTGTTGAAAGCCCGCCAGATCGCGTACTGGTTATCGATGGCCACCGGGTAGCGGATGTCCAGCTTGCGCACTTGTTCGCGGACGTTATCGATGATCTTTTCGTAGCCGTATTCCGGCGTGTGGACACCGATCACCACCAGCCCATCCTTTTCATACTTTTTCGCCCATTCGTTCACATAGGGCAGCGTGTGCTGGCAGTTGATGCAGTCGTAAGTCCAGAAGTCCACCAGCACCACCTTGCCCCGCAGTGCCTCGCGGTTCAGTGGCGGCGAGTTCAGCCATTGCACAGCGCCATCCAGCGCGGGCATGGCGCCCTGGGGGTCGAGGCTCGGCATCGAGGCCGCACCCGCCTTGCTGACCACGTAATCGATGGCCTGAGGCACCTTCTCCAGCACCCGCTGTTCCAGGCTCGACGCCCCTTCGGAGGACGTGTTGGCGAGCAATCGGTTATCGACGCCCGTGCCAATTGCCACCGCCGCCAGCAGCACCAGCGCTCCGGTACCGCGGCGCAGCCAGATGGTGATCGGCAGCGAGAGTTTCAACCGGCCCACCAACCCACGCCCGGCCAGGATCAATGTCCCCAGGGACAAGGCGCTGCCCAGGCCATAGGCCAGCAGCAACAGGCTGGTCTCGGCGCTGGCGCCTTGCAGCATGGCCCCGGTCAGGATCACCCCGAGGATCGGCCCGGCGCAGGGCGCCCAGAGCAGGCCCGTGGCGACCCCGATCAAAAGCGCCCCGACCGGCCCACTGACCGCACCGCCCCCGGCATCAATACGATTGCCCAGGCTGACCAACGGCCGCGCCAGCCAGGTACCGACCTGGCTGAACATCAGCGACAAGGCGAACACGACCATCACCCCCAGGGCCACTTGCCGCCCCAGGCTGCTGGCGCGCGCGACCCACTCACTGCTGACCACCACCAGGCTCGACACCAGGGCGAACGTCAGCACCATGCCGGTCAAAGTCAGCAGCACCGAACCGCGCGAACGGTCGGCCCGGGCGAACAGAAACGGCACCACGGGGAGAATGCAAGGGCTGAGGATCGTCAGGACCCCGCCGAGAAAAGCGATCAGAAACATGGCAACACCTCAATGAATGGCTGCGTAGGCCTGTGGGAAGGGAACTTGCTCCCTCGTCATTGAATGCCGCGCAGGTATCCCCTCTGTATCCGGCCAGCGGGCTTTTTGCATCGCTGTGTATCCGCCGCGCGCCAGATACACTGCAATACAAACCGTCGCGGGCCGGGTCGCGCGGCGCCTGTAGACTGGTCACAACGAAACGCTAAGGGATGGAACACCATGGATCATGTCGATCACGTGTTGATAGTGGATGACGATCGCGAGATCAGGGAACTGGTGGGCAACTACCTGAAGAAAAATGGCCTGCGCACCACCGTCGTTGCCGATGGCCGGCAGATGCGCGCCTTCCTGGAAACCACGCCGGTCGACCTGATCGTGCTCGACATCATGATGCCTGGTGATGACGGACTGGTGCTGTGCCGGGAGTTGCGCGCCGGCAAGCACAAGGCCACGCCGGTACTGATGCTCACTGCGCGCAGTGATGAAACCGACCGCATCATCGGCCTGGAGATGGGCGCCGACGACTACCTGGTCAAGCCCTTCGCCGCCCGCGAACTGCTGGCTCGCATCAATGCCGTACTGCGCCGCACCCGCATGCTGCCACCCAACCTGGTGGTCACCGAAAGCGGTCGCCTGCTGGCCTTCGGGCGCTGGCGCCTGGACACCACCGCGCGGCATTTGCTGGACAGCGACGGCACCATGGTCGCCTTGAGCGGTGCGGAGTATCGGTTGTTGCGGGTGTTTCTCGACCATCCGCAGCGGGTGCTCAACCGCGATCAGCTGCTGAACCTGACCCAGGGCCGGGACGCCGATCTGTTCGATCGCTCCATTGACCTGCTGGTCAGTCGCCTGCGCCAACGCCTGCTGGACGATGCCCGGGAGCCGGCTTACATCAAGACTGTGCGCAGTGAAGGCTATGTGTTCTCGCTGCCGGTGGAAATCCTCGAGGCGTCGCTGTGACGCCGCCGATGCGCTGGCCACGCACCCTGGCCTCGCGGCTGTCGCTGATTTTCCTGATCGGCCTGATCCTCGCCCAAGGCCTTTCGTTCGGCGTCCAGTACTACGAGCGCTACCAAAGCGCCAAGTCCACCATGCTCGGCAACCTGGAGACCGATGTCGCCACCTCCGTCGCCATCCTCGACCGACTGCCGGCCGGTGAACGCCAGGCCTGGCTGGCGAAACTCACCCGGCCCAATTACGGATACCGGCTCGACGAAGGGCAACCCGGCCAACCGATGATCGCGGACGAGGCACCGGTGTCGGTGAGTTCGATCCAGGAAGCGATCGGCCAGGCCTACCCGCTGACCTTCACCGACATACCCGGGCCGCGCAAGCATTATCAGGCCCATCTGCGCCTGGGCGACGGCAGCCCGCTGACCATCGATGTCCGCCCGGCCATGGCGCCCCTCTCACCCTGGCTGCCCGCAGTGCTGCTCGGGCAACTGGCGCTGTTGATCGGCTGCACCTGGCTGGCGGTGCGTATCGCCGTCCGCCCACTGACCCGACTGGCCGGCGCGGTGGAAACCCTGGACCCGAACGCCCATGGCGTGCGCCTGGACGAAAAGGGCCCGGTCGAAGTGGTGCACGCCGCCAAGGCGTTCAATGCCATGCAGGACCGTATCGCGGCCTATCTCAAGGAGCGCATGCAGTTGTTGGCGGCGATTTCCCATGACTTGCAGACCCCGATCACCCGCATGAAGCTGCGCGCCGAGTTCATGGACGAGAGCGTGGAGAAGGACAAGCTCTGCAACGACCTGGGCGAAATGGAACACCTGGTGCGCGAAGGCGTGGCCTACGCCCGCAGCCTCCACGGCGCCACCGAGGCCAGTTGTCGCATCAGCCTGGATGCATTTCTCGACAGCCTGGTGTTCGATTATCAGGACACCGGCAAGGACGTGCAGTTGTCCGGCAAGAACGCCGCCGTGATCGACACCCGCCCCCACGCGTTGCGGCGGGTGCTGGTCAACCTGGTGGACAACGCCTTGAAATTCAGCGGTGCAGCGCAGATCCAGGTGCAACCGGTCGACAACGGGCAACTGGCGATCCGCGTACTCGACCGCGGCCCCGGCATCAGTGAGCAGGAACTGGCCGAGGTGCTCAAGCCGTTCTACCGGGTGGAAAGCTCGCGTAACCGGGAAACCGGCGGCACCGGCCTGGGCCTGGCCATCGCCCAGCAACTGGCGATGGCCCTGGGCGGCTCACTGACCTTGAGCAACCGCGAAGGCGGCGGCCTGTGCGCCGAACTGACACTCTACCGGGTGTCTGGTTAATTAAGTTAATCGATCGGTCAGCCGATACAGAGGCATGCGGGATATTTCGCGTTTAGCTGATGGCTTGTTTATGACTGAAAATGCTGGCAACGACACTGCTGTTTTCCCCTCGGGCCGGCCAACCCGAAGTTTTACCCGCCGCACCTTCCCGGCCATCATGTTCCTGCTCTTTGTCATGTCCGCCCTGGCCATTGCCGTGTTGCTCAACGTCACCGAAGCCCAGGATGCGCGCGCCCGGGAGCAAAGCCAGTTTTTTGCCCAGCGGGCGATCGATAGCGTGCGCAGCGGTATCGGACGCGACCTGAGCGACTACTCCAAGTGGAGCGACGCCTACCGGCATTTGCATCTCCAGGTGGACAAGGCATGGGCCTACGACCAGGAAAACGTCGGCAGCAGCGTGTACTCGCTCTACGGCTACCAGGCGGTGTTCGTCATTGCCCCCAACGGCAAGACCGTCTATTCGGTGATCGACGGCCAGATGAGCGATGTCGATGCCGACACCTGGCTGGCCGGTGACCTGCGTTCACTGAAAAAGAAAGCCAGCGCCCCAAAAAACCGCGATGAAGTGATTGTCGAGCAGTTGCATCACAACGGCGCGCCCGCCTACGTCGCCACGTCAGCCATCACCACCGGCACGGACCACAGCGTGGCCGAAGTACCAGGCCCACCCAGCCTGATGCTTTTTGTCAAAGTCCTCGACACCACGGCCCTGCAGAGCCTGGCACGGGACTATGCGCTGCCCAACGCCCACATCGCCCGCTCACCGGGCCCGGCTGACACCGCCCAGCTGTTGCTGGACCCGTTGACCCAGGAAGCCCTGGCGTGGCGACCTGAAACCCCCGGGCAAGATCTGCGCAAGATCCTGCTGCCCTTGCTGGCGGTGGCGTTCCTGGTCCTGGCATTCCTGGCCGTGGCCGTGTTGCGCCATGCCTTGGCCATGCTGCGCGCCCAGGAACGCCAGTACACCAGCCTGCTGGCCCATCGCAAGGCGTTGGAGCGCAGTGAAGAACGCTTCCGCGACATCGCCGAGGTGTCGTCCGACTGGCTGTGGGAAGTGGACGCCCACGGAACACTGACCTATCTGTCGGAACGCTTCGAGCAGGTGACGGGTTTCAGTCCGGCCGAATGGCTGGGCAAGCCCCTGCACCAACTGCTCAACCCTCACGACGGCTCGATCTCGATCGCCCACTGGCTGCTCAGCGGCGCCAGCAGCACCTCGTGTGCACCACTGCTGTGCGAATACACGGCGCGCAACCAGCGCCTGCGCACCTGCAAACTCTCGGTACGCGCCATCGAGGCTGGCGCCCTGGGCTTTCGCGGCACCGCCACGGACATCACCGAGGAACTACGGGCGCTGGCCCAGATCAAGCACCTCTCGCTGCACGACCCGCTGACCGGACTGGCCAACCGCACTCGCCTGTTCGACTGCCTCAGCGAACACCTGGACCCGGCCAGCGGCGTACCGCTGGCCGTGTTGAACCTGGACATGGATCGGTTCAAGCCGGTCAACGACTCCCTGGGGCACGCCGTCGGCGACAAGGTGTTGAAGGAAGTCGCCCATATCCTCCAACAGAACGTGCGCGGCACCGACCTGGTGGCCCGCCTGGGTGGCGACGAGTTTGTGATTGTCATGCCCGACCCGGGTACGGCGCAGGACATGGATCAACTGTGCAAACGTCTGATCGATTGCATGCAACGTCCCATGCACCTGGACGGCAACACGTTGTACCTGGGCGTGAGCATCGGCGTGGCCTGGTCACAGCCCGACGATAACCGCGCCGAGGAGCTGCTGCGCCAGGCCGATATCGCCCTGTACGCGGCCAAGGCCGCCGGCCGTAACACCTGGCGCGTGTACGTGGATGCCATGGGGAACCTGGCCCGCGACCGCCGGCGATACGAGCAGCAACTGCGCGACGCCATGCACCACGACCAGTTGGAATTGCGCTACCTGCCGCGGTTCGACGTGAATGCCGAACAACTGCACGGGTTTGAAGCCCAGGCCTTCTGGCACCATCCTGAAAGAGGCGAGCTGGGCGGGAGCGAGTTCATCCCGGTTGCCGAAGCCTCGGGCCAGTTGGAGGAACTCGGCACCTGGCTGCTGACCCACGTGTGCGAAGAAGCCACGGCCTGGCCGAGCACCGTCAACGTGTCCATCGCGGTTTCGCCGAAATGGTTCAGCAGCAGTTTTTTGCTCGACCAGGTGCAAGCCGCCCTCCAGGCCAGCGGCCTGGCGCCCGATCGCCTGACCCTGGAAGTGGCCGAAGGGATTCTGCTGGTCGATCACCAGACCGTAGCCAACACTTTGCATGCCCTCAAGGCGCTGGGCGTACGCATCAACATCGACCAGTTCGGCACCAACATCGCGTCCCTTCGCGAGGTGCTGAACCAACCATTCGATGGCATTCGCTTCGACCGCAATATCCTCTCGCAGTTAGGCCTGGAACATGACGAGGAAGGCGTGCTGGCGATGATTCGACTCAGCCGCAGCGTCGGCCTGAAGGTCACCGCCGAAGGCATCGAGAATGCCCGGCAGTTCAGCCAACTGCGCAGCGTGGCCTGCGATCATGTGCAAGGTCCCTACTTCGGCTCGGCGCTGGCCCGCTCGGAAATGGCCTCGTTCTTCACTGCCCCGAGATGGCTGTGAACCGGGCCCACCGGCGTATTCAGAACAGGCTTTGCACCTGTTCCAGCACTGCGCGGTTCATCTGGCCGGTGTGGGTGTGCAGGCTCACGTAGCTTTGCAACATGTCGAGCTTGGTATTGAGCAAGTCCCGGCGGGCCTGGAACAGCCGCTGTTGTGCATCGAGGATGTCCACGGTGGAGCGTACGCCGCCCTCGAAGCCCTTTTGCGTCGAGACCAAGGCCCGCTGATTGGACTCCACGGCCCGCTGCATCGCCTTGCTCTTGGCAAACCCGGCGACGACCCCCAGGTAATCGACCTCGATGTCCTCGGCCAATTGTTGACGCTGCACGTCGTAGTCGGACTGGGCACCGGCCAGCTGCGCCTCGGCCTTCGCCACCGAGGCACGTACCCCGCCACCGCGATAGAGCGGGATATCCAATTGGACGCCAACGTAATAGGTATCCTGACGTGGATCGAGCGCCTCGTACTGGCGGGTTTCCCGACGGGTCAGTTGGGTGGTCAGCGACAAGGTCGGATAATGCCCCGCGCGCTGGCTATCGGCCTGCGCCTCGGCGACTTTCACCGCCGCCAGCCGAGAGGCCAATTCCGGGCTCGCCTCCCGGGCAATCGCCGTCCAGTACGGCAGGTCCTGTTCCGGCGCAATCGGGCTGGCGGCGGCGAGTTCTTCGTGCATCGGCTGGATGTCGTCGATGGGCACATTGGCGCGACCGGACAATGCGCGCAATGCCGCGGTACGACGGGCCTGGGCTTCCGCCTCCTGGGCCTGCACCAGATCGAGCCGCGCCTGGGCTTCGTCGATGTCAGTGATCGCCCCCTGCCCGCCCTGATACAGTTTTTTGCTCTGCGTCACCAAACCACTGATGACGACTTTCTGCTGGGCGATCAGCTTGATTTCATTCTCGGCCCGGGCAACCTCGAAATAGCCTTTGGCAACCCGGTCATAGAGGGTCTGGCCGGCGACATCGAACAGCTGATTGCCCAACTGGCCCCGCGCCTTGCCCTCTTGATAGGCGGCCCAACGGGCCTTGTCGTACAGCGGTTGCTGGGCCGCCAGGGTGACACTGTTGGCCTGGTAGTCGTTGCTGTTGACATAGCTGCGGTCGTCGCCGCCATCGGTACGCCCGCCATAGCCATAGCGCGAGGTCAGCGACACTTGCGGATAGAGCCCCGCGCGACCGATCGCTTCTTCATGCCGCGACGCCTCAAAGGCATGGGTGGCCGATTGCAGGGTCGGATCGTTGAGGTGCGAAGCATCGTAGGCGGCGGTCAGGCTCAAGCCGGCTTCAGCGGCCAAGGCCGGGTCGATCACCACCCAGCCCACGCACAGGCCCAGGAACACCGGCAAGCTATAGCGATAACGGTGGGTCATGCTCACTCCTCCTTGAAGGCTGCCAGCAAGCGTTCGCGCAGGGGTTTCATCAGGTAATTCATCAGGGTCCGCTCGCCGGTCACCACCGTGACGTCGGCGAGCATGCCGGGACGCACCAACAGCCCGGACGCCTGGAGCGACACGACAGTGTCCGCGGCGATCTCGACCTTGGCCGAGAAGTACGGCCGATGCGTTTGTTCATCGATCAGTTGGTCCGCCGACACCGTCGTCACCGTGCCGGTGACCGTGGGCGTGTCCACCCGCTGCAACGCGGTGAAATGCACGTGCACCGGCAGGCCCGGGTGCAGCTTGTTGGCCATCAGCGGTTCGAACCGCGCGGTGATCGCCATCGGCGCATCCAGCGGCACCACTTGCATCAGCGTCTGGCCGGCCTGCGTCACGCCACCGACCGTGTGAATGTTCATGTCCATGACCTGCCCGGCCACGGGCGCACGGATCGCTCCGTTGTCGACTTCGAACTGCAAGGCGCGGATCTGGTCGGCATACCCGGCCGCTTCGGCGGACACCTCGCTGAGCTGGGTTTCGGCGTCGCGGCGAAACTCCTGCTGCGCCTGCAAGGCCTTGAGCCGGCTTTCGTTGATCGCCTGGCGAGTCCGCCCCACATCCCCCACCCCGGAAGCGATCTGCCCGGCCAGTTGCGCCGCGTTGCGCTCGGCCTCGAAGAGCTTGTTGCGCGGGACATAACCTTCACGGGCCAACTCGCGCAGACCTCCGAGCTCCTGCTGCTGGAAGCGCATCTGCGCATCGTAGTTGCGCTTGACGCCTTCGTAGCCGAGCAGCTGCTGCTGCAACGCGGCGGCTTCGTGTTCGATGATCTGCAAACGGCTGCCCAGCTCTGCCCGTCGGGTGACGAACAACTGGCTCTGCAAGGCCATGGCCGCCTTGACCCGCGGCTCGTCGGCGCGCTCCAGCAATTGCGCGGGCCATGAGATTTCAGCACTGCCCAGGCGCTCGGCGATCAAGCGTGCCTCGACGCTGCGATCGTTGAGCAACTTGCCCAGGGTCACGTCCAGTTGCGACTGCGCTTGCACGGTGTTGAGCTGCACCAGCAACTGCCCCTGGCGGACGCGGTCGCCATCGCTGACCAGCAGTTTTTCCACCACCCCGCCAACCAATGACTGCACCGCCTTGCGCTCGCCGGCCACCACCACCGTGCCGCTGCCCACCACCCCTTGGTCCAGCGGCGCCAGGCACGCCCAAAGCAGAAAGCCGCCCAGCGTCAAGACCAGGAACCCGACGCCATAGCGCGCAGCGCCACGGGCGTCAGTATTGGCGCCCGGCAGCGCGGGGCCGTTGCGCAGGCTCAGGCTCTGCTCGCTGTAGGCGGGCCCTGGGGTCAAGTCATGCATCTTTGCCCGCCTCCTTGACGACAGCCGAACGAGGCCCTGGCATCAAGGCCTTGAGCACCCGCTCCCGTGGGCCGAACGCTTGTTGAACCCCGTCCTTGAGCACCAGGATGTGATCGACGACCGCCAGCACACTGGGCCGATGGGTGACCAACACCACGGTGCTGCCCGCGTCCTTGAGTGCGCTGATGGCCTGCACCAGTGCCAACTCGCCCGCTTCATCGAGGTTGGAGTTGGGTTCATCGAGCACGATCAGCGACGGCCGTCCGTAGAGCGCGCGGGCCAGCCCGAGTCGCTGCTTCTGCCCCCCGGAAAGGCCAAGCCCGCCGGGGCCCAGCGGCGTGTCATAGCCCTGGGGAAAGCGCAGGATCATTTCGTGGATGCCCGCATGACGCGCGGCGGCGATGATCTGCTCGGCGTCCTGTTCGCCGAAGCGGGCAATGTTGTCGGCCACGCTGCCGTCGAACAATTCGATGTCTTGGGGCAAGTAACCGAGGTGCGGCCCCAAGGCGTCGGGGGACCACTGGCTGATCTCGGCGTCGTCCAGACGCACCGACCCGCCCATGGCCGGCCAGACCCCGACCAGAGCCCGCGCCAGTGTCGACTTGCCACTGGCGCTGGGGCCGACGACGGCGAGTACATCGCCCTTGCAAAGGCTGAACTGAATGTTCCGCAAGATCGGTTGCGTGGCCCCGGGCGGGCCGACGCACAACGATTCCAGGCGCACCGCGCCGGTAGGCGCGGGCAACGGCATGCGCAGCCGTTCACGGGGGTGCTGGGCGAGCAACTGGCTCAAGCGCTGGTAACTCTGGCGCCCGGCATTGAATTGCTTCCACGAGCCGATAGCGATTTCCACCGGCGCCAGGGCCCGTCCAAGCAGCAGCGACATGGCGATCATCATGCCCGCCGACAATTGCCCTTCGAGCACCAGCAGCGCCCCCAGGCCCAGGGATAACGACTGGCCGCTGATGCGTACGAAACGCGTCGCCGAGGTAATACGCGCGCCGCGGTCACTGGCGTGGGCCTGGGCGGCAATGATGCGTTGTTGCAACAGGCTCCAACGCTGACGCAATGGTCCGAGCATGCCCAAAGCCTGGATGACTTCGGCGTTGTGCAGCGTGCTGTTGACGTAGATCGACGACTGCACGCCCAGGCGATTGGCTTCACCCAGGCGCGCGCGGGTCACCAGCTCGCCCCACAACGCCAGGCCGATCAGCACAAGGGCCAGCAGCAGCGTCAACACGCCGAACCAGGGGTGAAAGACGAACGCCACCAGCAGGAAGATCGGCAACCACGGGGCGTCGAGCAAGGCAATCAAGCCCTGGCCGGTAATCAACTGGCGCAGCGTCGCCAGATCGGTCAGCACCTGGGCCGGGTTGGCGTTGTGTTCGCGCAGGCTGCGGGCGAACACCGCGTCGAAGATGCGCTCGCCGAGGGCCTCGTCGAGCCCGGCGCTCATGCGGATCATCACCTCGCCGCGTACCCATTCGATCAGGGAACTGAGCATGAACAGCCCGACGGCGATCACCGTCAGCATGAACAAGGTGGTTTCGTTGCGACTGGTCAGGACCCGGTCGTAGACCTGCATCATGTAGAGCGAAGGCACCAGTACCAGCAGGTTGATCACGCCACTGAACAGCGCCAGCGACCAGAACACCCGGCGGTAACTCAATAAAGCGGCATCGATGTCGTGACGCGGATCGAGAAGCAGAGCCATAGAAGGTTGCCCGCAAAAGGAAAGTCGGTCCCAAGACGCAATCCATCGCGAGCTTCGTGCCCCCAGGCATCGGGGAAAACACTAACGTAGCCTGACGTGCCGCAATCAGAGACGATCCTCGTCGCTACAGGCGCAGATTACTGACCACGCAAGCACGGGTTAGTGCCGGTTCGACGGGCTGGGTTTCGATGTGGGTGACCAGCGGAGGTGCCGCGCAGCAAGACCAGGGTTTTCAAGGCTTGGGCGGGCTTCTGAGGAAGGTTTGTTGGCGCCAGGAACCTGGCGCCAACGGGGGAAAATGCCTGGCAATCAGCCGAGGGAAACCGCGCCTTTGGCCTGCGGATGCTGACGTGATGTCAGCAGGCCGATAAGGGAAATCACCAGTGCCAGGCCCAGGGTCGAACTCACCTCACCGCGGTGCTCGGGCGTCACGATCATGACCGCCAGGGCCGAGCAGATGAACGCGATGACCAACCAGGTGAGCCATGGGAACAGCCACATGCGAAACGGCAGTTCGATGTTCTGGCGACGCAGCATCCGGCGCATGCGCAATTGGGAGATGGCAATCACCAGGTACACCAGCAAGGCGATGGCACCGGAAGTGGCAAGCAGGAATTCGAACAGCCCGGCCGGCATGAAGAAGCTGAACAAGGTGACACCCAGCCCCAGTACCGTACTGGCGATCACCGCGGCCCTTGGCACACCAACCGATGACGTCACCTGTACCGCCTTGGGCGCATCACCCCGCCGCCCCAGGGAATAGAGCATGCGCGAGGCGATGTAGATCGAGGAGTTCAGGCAACTGGCCACGGCGATCAGCACCACCACATCCACCATGAACTTGGCGTGGGGAATCTGCATCAGCTCCAGTGCCCGTTGGTAGGAACCCACGGAAGCCAGGAGTGGATCGTTCCAAGGCACCACTGAAATGACCACGAAGATCGACAGCAGGTAGAACACACCGATACGCCAGAGCACCGAACGCGTCGCCTTGGCGATATTCTTCGCCGGGTTGTCGGATTCGGCCGCAGCGATGGTCACCGCTTCGATGCCGATGAAACTGAACATGATGGTGATAAATGCGCCGACCACCGCCGACAGGCCATTGGGGGCGAACCCGCCATGTTCTTCCATCAAGCGACTGAGGCCACTGACTTCACGTTCGGGGATCCAACCCATCAGCACGCAGAAACCCAGGACAATGAAGCCAATGATCGCCATGACCTTGGCCATCGCGAACCAGAACTCGAATTCGCCGTACTTGGACACGCTGAACAGGTTGGTCACCGCCAGCGCAAGGATGGACCCTGAGGCAAACACCCAGGCATCGATGGAAGGAAACCATTGGTTCAACACGTGACCGGCGGCCAGGGCTTCGATAGGAATCACCAGTACCCAGAACCACCAGTAGAGCCAACCGATGGTAAAGCCCGCCCAGCGTCCGATGGCCTGGTCGGCATAGGTGGAGAATGAGCCGGTGTCCGGGTTGGCTACCGCCATCTCGCCCAGCATGCGCATGACGAGCACCACCAACAGGCCGGAGAACAGATACGCCAGCAGGACGGCCGGGCCCGCTGCGGCAATCGCATGTCCCGAACCGACAAATAGCCCGGCGCCGATGATCCCGGCGATGGACAGCATGGTGACGTGACGAGGCTTGAAGCCCTGTGCCAGATGGCCGTTCGAATCCTTGAAACTGGGGCTGGTCATTTTCTTATTCTCTTGTAAGGGCATTAAGGCGTGCCGGGGGATCGTCGGGATTCCAATTCGCCACCCTCCTGAAAGCAGCACACCCGGATGTTTTTTGATCCACCCCTCACGAACCTGCACACGGTGAAAAGTTGCGACACGTTACCTGCCTTCCCTCCCGAGTTAGTTACCTGGATGCGCCCTCCTGTTACCTGATTTCGCCAGTTGCGACATGGCCTTTTGCCCAGGCTAGACACCTGCGCGGCACCCAAGCCGCCTGTTTCCGCACGCTTTGCGCTGAAACAAGTCCTTTAAAAAATTTATCGAGTTAAGTATTTTGCACGGGTGTCTCCGGCCTGCGGGTCAGCCAGAATCCTGTGGTTCCTGAACCGGGCCTTTACCCTCTTCCATCCACCCAACCACAAGGACCTCCCGTGAGCGGACTGCGTGAACGCCAGAAAGCCGAACGACGCCAAGCCATCAGCAAGGCAGCCGTCGAGCTGTTCGAGCGCCAGGGCTTCCAGAACACCACCATCGAACAGATCGCCAGCCAGGCCGGCGTCTCGGCCCCCACCGTGTTCAAGTACTTTGGCAACAAGCAGGAAATCATCCTGGAAATCCTCCACGACGCCGACCAGCGTGCCCTCAAGGACACCCGCAATCGGATCCCCGAGATCGAGGACCCGATCGAGGCGCTGTGCTACCTGGAACGGCTGCTCACCGGTTACGCCCTGCAAGTCATGCACCCTAGTCTCTGGCGCGAACTGCTGCCACTGATCCTGTTCGGTGGCGACAACGGCCTGCCCGAGGGCTATCGCGCAATGAACGATGCCCTGAGGGCTGAAATCAGCGGCTTGATCCGGGAACTGCAACAGGCTGGCAAACTGCGCCCCGACCTGGACGTCGAACTTGCCGCGTTCCTGCTCAACGACTACTCGCACTTGCAGCTGTTCCGGCTGGTCAACCAGGAACAGCCGGATGTCGAGGCGCATTCCACTCAGGTGCGGCGCATCACCGAGCTGCTGTTTCACGGAATGAAGGCCTGAGCTGGCAAACCCGACGCTGCGGCGTCGGGTGCCTGCTCAAGGTTGTGAGGCTCAGTGCTGGGTCTTGATGCTGGTCCAGGTGCGGGTGCGGATCCGCTCCACCGCAGGCGGCACAGGTTCCAGGGCGAACAGCGTCTTGCGCGCCTCGTCTGGCACATACATGGCGGGGTTGTTGCGGATCTCGGCATCCACCAGCGCCGTGGCGTCCTTGTTCGGGTTGGGGTAACCGATCTTGTTGCTGATGCGGGCGATCACATCCGGACGCAAGATGTAGTTGATGAACGCATAGGCCTCCTGGGTATGTGGAGCGTTGACCGGCACCATCATTACATCCGACCACATCGGTGCGCCTTCCTTGGGTAATGCCATCTCTACCTTCACACCCTTGCCGGCAGCGTCGGCCAGGCGCTTGGCCAGGGCCACGCCACCGGACCAGCCCACGCCGACACAGATCTCGCCGTTGGCCAGGTCCATGCCGTAGCGTGATGAATTGAAGTAAGTGACATAGGGACGAATCTTGCCCATCGCCTCCTGGGCCTTCGGATAGTCCTCGCGCTTCTGGCTGTTGGGGTCCAGGCCTTGGTAGTGCAAGGCAATGGGTACGATTTCATTGGCGGCATCGAGAAAACCCACACCGCAGCTGGACAGTTTGGCCAGGTTCTCGGGTTTGAAGATGATGTCCCAGGTATTCAATTGCACGTCGGCCCCCAGCGCCTGCCGGACCTTGTCGACGTTGTAGCCGATCAGCGTGGTGCCCCACAAATAGGGCGCCGCATAGCGATTGCCCGGGTCACCCACCGCTTCGAGCGACTGCATGAAATCGGGGTCCAGGTGCTGCCAGTTCGGCAGTTGGCTGCGGTCCAGCGGCTGGACCGCGCCCGCGGCAATCAGATGGCTGACGTTGGAGCTGCTCGGGTACACCACGTCGTACCCGGAGTTGCCGGTCAGCAACTTCGACTCCAGCGTCTCGACGCTGTCGAAGACGTCATAGATGGGACGAATGCCGGTTTCCTGCTCGAAGCTTTTGAGGATTTCCGGCGGCAGGTATTCGATCCAGTTGTAGATCCGCACCGTTCGCTCTTCGGCCTGGCTTACGCCACTGACCAGCATTGAAACGACTACGCCCAGCAAGGTGTTGCGCGAAAGCTTGTTCATGATTCAACTCCAGCGCGGCCGCGACGGCTCGCGGCCCTTAATAGCGATAGGTGAAATAGAGTTCCAGCGCACTGAATTTCTGATCGTCGCCAAACACCTGCCTGGCCGCTGCCATGGGCTTGACCCAGTTATAGGACAGCGACGTAGTGAGCGACTTCGAGGCTGCCCAGTCGAGAAAGACGACACTCTCATCGGCGAAACGCCGGTCGCTGACCGCCGTGCCCATGTAGTTTTTTTCGTCGAGCCAGAACTGGTAGTGGATCGCACCAAGGGTCAAGCCTTCGTCGAGGTGGGTCTTGAGGGAGAACTGCTGGACGTTTTCGTTACTGTTGAACAGCAGGTAATTGCCCACCACATCGCCAATCAGCCAGGTGCTCCAGTCGACAAAGCCCTTGCTCAAGGAATCCCAGGCCTTCTGTCGATTGTCGGTGAGGTTGTCGTCACCGGAGAAACTGGTGTAGCGGTAGCCAACGATCGGTGTCAGTGGCAAGGCGCCGAATGCGTAATCCGCCTGGCCGTACCAGGCCTTGGCATCGTAGTCCACGCCTTCGCCACTGCCACGCTCCAGGGCATATTCGGCGTTCAGGGTCAGGTCCGGGAGGCCCGGGACCTTGGCGTTCAACGCCCGCACGTTGTACACCAGCATGCCGTCACGACGCCGTGGCAAGGTACTGCCCTTGGGGCCCATGGCCTTGACTTTGAGCGCCGTGGCACCCAGCGTCACGTGGTCCTCGACGTTGTAGTCGAGGTTCAGGCCCGTCAGGCGGAAGTCGCCCAAGTCGCTGTCGGTGCCCAGGCTGAACCCCTGGGCCTTCAGGGCGCCGTGGTCCCATGCGGCGACGACCGAATCCTTGAACGCCGTGCGTGGGGCGAGCCAGTAGGCACCGTCGTCGAGCTGGTCGAGATTGCCATCCATCACGATGAAGCCGGTGCCGATCATGTAGTTCTGGCGACCGCCGGTGACGGTCCATTCCCCGGCGCGGAAACCGCCGTAGAACTCCTCGGTGGACACCTTGCCGTCGGAGCGGCGGGTGAAACCACCGGCATCGCCATCCCCCAAGGTGGTCGCCCCCACCAGGGAGCCGCCGGCCAGCAGGCTGAAGTCCGGCTGCACGGCATATTCGAGCTTGACGCCGGGCTTGACGTAGAACTCCTGCCAATCGATCCGGCTGCCGCCGTTCTTGCCACTGCGCATATCGACGCGGCCAGCGCCAAAGTTGACGTTGCGCGAGAAGATCGCCCCGCCGCCCGCCGTGAGATTGGCCTCGCCCTTGAGGTTGCCGTCCTCGAAGCTGTAGCCGGCCAATGCGACCTGGGTCGCCATGGGTAACCCGAGCGCCAGAAACGTTCGGGACAAACGCGTTGTGCAAACCATATGAAGCTCCTGTGTGATTATTCTTGTTACAGGGCAGTGAATGGCGGCGCAGGGCGTCGCCAACACCTGGCCGGGCCAGGTGAACGGAACGCGAATTCTTGTTTTGGGCTGTGGCGTCAGCGGGCAAGGTCCGCCGCGATGGCTCGCAGCATGCGCACGCTGTCGGCATCGCAGGGGCTGACAGCCTCGTCCAGCGAGGACTGCTTGACGATCACCACGCCAGAGGGTTTGTCGATGAACAGGTATTGGCCGTGGATGCCACCGGCCATGAGCGCCTGGCTGTGGTCATTGAAGACGTACCACTGGCTGCGGTAGGACGCGCCGGGGGTCCATTGCGCGAAGTCGGCACAGCCGGCGTAGATCGCCGGATCCGCACCGCCAGCGATGCGGGCAAGGGTCTCGGCCGACAACAATGGCCGACCCTCCTGGCGACCGTCGTTGACCAGCAGCCGGCCGAAACGCGCCATGTCGCGCAAGGTCGCACTGAAACCGGCACCGGCCACGCTGCGCCCCCAGGGGTCGGCCAGGAAATAGCCATCGCGCTCGCAGCCCAACTGGCTCCAGATTCCTTGCAGCAATTGATGGCAAGCCTTGCCTGACGCACGCTCCATCACCCAGGCCAATGCCTCGGTGGTCGCCGTCACGTAATGGAAAAAACCACCGTGGTCGCCGCACTTCTTGAGCGACGGCAAGTACTGGTACAGCGATTCGAACTGCGCGTATTGCGCGGGTGCCGGTTGGAAGCCACTGGCATAGCCGTACTGGGAACTCTCTGAATCCGGATCCTCATACACCTCGCTGTATTCGATGCCCACGGCCATGTCGAACAGTTGCCGTACGGTGGCGTCGGCGAACGCACTGCCGGCCAGTTCCGGTACGTAATGCGCGGCGGGCAAGGCCGGGTTCAACACGCCCTCGCTGACCAGCTGTTCACCCAAGGTGCCAATGAGGGATTTGGTCACGGAAAACATGACGTGCCGGTCCTCGGGGCGCTGGCCGTTGAAGTAGCGTTCGAACAGCACGGTATCGCCTTGCAGCACCAGGAACGCGTCGGTCTGGCTGGCCATCAAGTGATCGATCACGCTGATGCTCAAGCCACACTCGCTGTCGAAATGCAGTTGATCGAGCGGCCGGGGTGCCTGCTTGAACACGCTGACCGGCCCGTTCCCCGCCGGCACATCAATGGAGGGACGCAAGCGCGCCAGGTTGCGAAACCCCCATTGGTTGAAAGGAGGACGCATCCAGTTGTTCCAGGTAACTCGGTGTTGGGGTTCGGCCGGAAAGCCTTGCATGAGCGAAGGTGTGTAGCGCGCGTCGAATGACGACTCATGCGTTTCGACGTAAAGACTGGCCAAGGAAAGCGTGGTGTTCTGATTCATCGGGTTGCCCCTGAGCAATGACTCTGCGTAAAAGCAGATGCAGGGAAATAATTACCCGATGTTATTTTTTAGTCAATAAAACTTTTTAACGACGATAAATTAAATCCGCCGCATTCAAAGGCCCTGCCCGACCCCCAACGACTCGGCCATTCGCACCAGGTCGGCGAACGATTTTGCGTGCATTTTCTTCATGGCATGGGCGCGGTGAATCTTCACGGTGATTTCGCTCAGGTTCATCTGCCCGGCAATCTGCTTGTTCATCAAACCCTTGGCGGCCAGGGCCATCACCTCTTTTTCGCGCACGGTCAGCGTGTCGTAGCAGGTGCGCAGGTCGGAAAACTGTTGTTCGACTTCCCGCCGTTTGACATCCGTCTGCAAGGCTGCGGTCACGGCATCGAGCAGGTCCTGTTCGCGGAACGGCTTGGCCAGAAAGTCCACGGCGCCGGCTTTCATTGCCTTGACCGACATTTCGATGTCGCCGTGACCGGTGATGAAGATGATGGGAATCGTCGAATTCGCCGCAGCCAACTGGCGCTGGAAATCCAGGCCACTGGTGCCTTGCAACCTGACATCGAGCACCAGGCAACTGGCGCCTTGGGTCTTGGGTTGCTGAAGAAATTCCGCGGTGGACGCGAACGTCTCGACCCGGATCCCGACGGAGCGCAAGAGGTTGCTCAGGGCGTCGCGCATGGAGGCATCGTCATCCACGACGAACACGATAGGTTCCTTGCTGTCCGGCGCATTGGAGGAGTGACTGCCGCTCATGCACGAACCTCTTGGGGATGGACGGGAAAAAAGTCTAGCACAGCGCCTTTTCCTGGGAAGTCTGGATGTGGGCGCGTTAGCCCAGCCCTCACCACAGGGAATCGATTTGAGGCCTGAGTGTTGGGCGCACTTCAGACCGTCATCGCGAGCAAGCTTTGCTCCCACAGAGATTTGTGAGGAACACAGTTCCTAGGCGACAAAACGCGGCTGCAACGCCGAAATGAACGCCAGAAGCGAACGCGGACGACGCAAGCAAGCTTCGACCTGAGCGCTGTAGCTCCTGCCGCTGACGCACCACCGGCAAAAATGCTCGCAGTTGTTGGTCAGCACGCGATAACGGTTTTCCCCCACTCTCGAACGCGCCCGCTCGGCCACTTCGGCGCGGGAATATTCGGCCGGTTGCGCAAGCATCCAGACCGGTTTGTCATGGGCAAAATGTGCAAGATCGGTCACTTCGATGGGCCCGGATCTCAGCGCCCCACTGAACCCCGAATAATGGGCCACCTCGCCATCCCCCAAGTAGATCCCATGGTGCAGATAAAACCGGCGTGGGCTGACCAAGTGGGCACCTGGCACCAGGCTGTCGGTGACAGACCGGATATTGATCCATTCCAATACGCCACTCGACAGCCGTCCCGGTAGCGGCGCATTCAGACGATAGAACGCATTCGTGGTAATCAGTGCCATGCAAACCAGCGCGATGGATCGTAACGCTGACAATTCGTTGGCAACCCTGGCGGTCAAGCGAGTCATGATCAATTCTCCGCAGCCCTTGATCGTTAATGTATCGCTGGGGCTGCGGCGCTTCATTTGTACGTGGGATTGGTTCAGTGACCCATTCATATGCGGCCCTTAAACCTAGGTATTAACGGAGCAGATACCAGCCCCTCATCGAAGGGGTTGGCACCTGTGAGCGACTCAACGCTGCGCGATGGGCAGGGTGAATTGGACGGTGGCGCCCCGGGGGTGGTTGGAGCACGCGCTCAGGCAGCCACCGTGCGCCTCGATGATCGAACGACAGATCGACAAGCCCAGCCCCAGGCCTGTGGGCTTGGTCGTGTAGAAGGAGGTGAACACCAGGTCGGGGCTTTGCGAGGCGAACCCCGGCCCGGAATCGCTCACGCTCACCCGCACGCAACCGGCGTCGTCCAGCGCTGCGCGGATCAGCAAATGCCGCTCCCCTTCGCCGACACCGCCCATGGCCTCGAGCGCGTTCATGATCAGGTTGAGCAACACCTGTTGCAGTTCCACACGGTCGCCCTCGATCGAGGGCAAACCGTCCATGAGTTGCGTTTGGATCGACGCGCCACTCTTGATGATCTGGCCGCGGCTGAACTCAACCATTTCGTTGATCGCCGCGTTGATGTCCACCGGGCCCTTCTGCGGTGGCGCCTTGCGGATATGCCCGCGAATCCGACCCAGCACATCCGCCGCCCGATTGGCATCGAAGATCAGTCGCCCCAACACCTGGCGCACTTCCTCGATCTCCGGTGGCTGGGCGTTCAACCAACGCAACGCGGCGTCGGCATTGAGAATGGCCGCGGCAATCGGCTGGTTGACTTCGTGGGCAATCGACGCCACCAACTGGCCCATGGTCGCGACGCGGTTCGCATGGGCCAATTCGGTCTGCACTTCGCGATAACGACGCTCGCTTTCGCGGATCTTTTCTTCCGCCTGCCGGCGCTCGGTCAGGTCCACCACAAACGCCACCCCTTCCCGGTTGCCGGCTTCGAACGTGGCCAAGCCGACGATCACCGGCAAGCGGCTGCCGTCCTTCCTGAAATACTCTTTCTCGTACGGCCGGGCATGCCCGGTCAGCAGCGCCTGGGCCAAGGAGCGCTCGCTCAGTTCACGGAACTCCGGCACGGTCAGGTCCCGCCAACGCAGGCGGCCAGAGGCAAGGTCTTCGCGTTCGTACCCCAACATACGCAAGAAGGCATCGTTGGCCTCGATGATGTCACCGTCGGCATTCCAGAACAGAATGCCGATGATGTTGGCATCGACCAGGCGCCGGATCTTCGCCTCACGCTCCGCCACTTCAAGGTACAGGCGGGCGTTTTCCAACGAAATCGCCGCTCGGGAGGCCACCAGTTTCAGCACCGCGATCTGGGCCTGGCTGAACACATGGGCGGCCAGGTTGTTCTCCAGGTAGAGCACGCCGACGAGCTTGGCCTGGTTCATCAACGGTACGCAAAGAATCGACCGCGCGCGTCGCTGGCGAAGATAAGGGTCTGCGGTAAAGGGGTGGGTGCCCACGGCATCGTCCAGGAAAACACTCTCCTGAGTCCGCAGGACATGGTTGAGGATCGACTCTGGCAGCAGCGTCGGGTTCACCGGCAGATCGTGCAATTGCGTGGTGTTGTCGCCAGTCGTCGCTTGCGCCACGATCCGTGGCTCGCCGCCGTCCGCCAGGATCAACAAACCGCGCTCGGCCCCCGCCTGTTCGATCGCCGTGCACATGATCCGGTGGATCAGTTTCTCCAGGACGATCTCTCCCGAAACGGCTTCGGAGACCTTGAGCACGGTGGCCAGGTCAAGGTTTTCCACCGACGTGGCCATGGTCGTGGTCGTCGGGTCCGCCAGAGGCTCCCGGGCCTTGAGCGACGGGTGCTTGTTCTCGAGTTGCCGCGCCTTGCCCTCGGCGCCCCAGCGTTGGTAGCCGTAATGGGCATCCTGCAAATAGACCCGGGCGATCTTCGCCAAGCCCCGCGTTGCGTAAAAACGCGACGCCAGCTCGTTGGCGAGTGCCTCGATGTGCACGAAGCCACTTTGCTGCGCGGCGTCGATGGCATGCTCGTACAACAACTCGGCATCGATCAGGCGCCCTTCGACCCGGGCGATTTCAGCACTCACCAGCGCGGCCCGGCTGGCGAAGTTTTCCGGGCACTGTTGCGCCCAGGCCTGGAGCCAACACTGGGCCGCCGTCATTTCGAGCAAAAGCTGCCCACAAGCGTCAGTCGCAACGCTGTCGCAACGGGCGGACTGGGCCAGCGCAGTGTAGAAGTGGTATTCGGCTTCCTCGAAAAACGAGTGGGACGTCCAGAGCAACTGCTGCGCCTTTGCAGCAGCTTGCAGCGCCGCTTCAGGGTCATCGACCATGTAGCGTGCCTGCAACTTGCGAATCCAGTACCAACACTCGGCCAGCGCGAGGTCGGGATTACTGGACAGGTGGTGTTCAGTGGCGGCCTCGTTGGTCAGAGTGTCTTCCAGGTAGCCGAAAGTCGGGGTCAAGCCCTGGAGCATCCGGATCAACATCCTCTGCGTGGCGATAAAATCGACGACCAGCCCGAAACCTACCTTCCTGGCGTACGCCAAGCCTCGCTCGGCCTCCTCCAGAACCTCGGACAGCGGCTCGCCGGCGAAGAGGAAGTCCGAGGTCATGCTGTTGCCCGCATAGGCGCCATAGGGCAAGTCGCCGATTCGATTCGCCGCGGCGAACGAGCGACGCAACAAGTCCCGACATTGCCCCACGGGTTTCATCCAGCGCACGGTAAAGTTCGAGAAGCACAGATAGGTGCTCGCCTCAAAGCGCCTCAAACCCCGTCGATCAATGAGTTCACAACCGAGCTGACCGAATCGAAACCCCAGTTGGTAATCGCCAAACCGTCGCCCAGCCACCCGGAAAACATTGGCATAGAGCACACAAGATGCATCGCAGTTGCCCTGTTCCAGACTCAGCGTGACCGCTTTGCAGATCAACAGGCAGGCCAGGTTTGCATCGGTCTGCAAGGCCGGAGGGAAGAGTTTGCTCAGCGCGTTGACGGTCACCAGGGATGTCGCGTCCTCCATCAACGGCAGATCGATGAGGTCTTCGATTGCGCGGCCCCCCAGCAATGCGCCGATACGCAGGTACTCACGACGCACGTCCTCGTCGCTCGGATGGGCCGACCACTCGATGCCCACGTGCCGCAGGTAGTCGAGGCATACCGCGACCGCACCATCGCTGCGGTCCATGAGCAAGTAGACATCCATCAGCAGGCAGGCGACATTGGCCCGCTCGATCACGGTCGCAGCGCGGTCGGCCAATGCCCGCAAGTGCTCGTCCGCAGCGTTGAGCTGGCCAGTGAGGAACTCACATTCGGCCCGGTTCAACTCGAGTGCGAAGATCAGTTCATGTCGGCGCGTCCAGCAGTCTTCATCCAACAACTGCGTCCCGCTGATAAGGTAACTGAGCGCCGAAGCATAGGCCGTAGAGGCCTTGGCGCGTTGGCCGGCAATCAGGTTGAATTCAGCCAGTTGTTCTCGCTCGACCTGGTCGGTGATCAATGCCGTGCCACGGTTGAGCTGGCCGACGACTTCGAAAATCGCCTCCTCCCGCCCCTGCCCAGGCGTCTGCACAGCCAGCAACCGCCCGATTCGCAGATGCGCCTCGGCGCGCAAATCCCGAGGGATCAGCGAATAGGCGGCTTCATGAATGCGGTCGTGAACGAAACCATAAGCGCCGTCCAGCCCTTCGACGAGCTCCAGACGAATCGCCTCCCACAGCACTTCGCCGATCTGCGTCTTGTTAAAACCCAGCACGATCGAAAGCACCTTGATGCTGGCAACGTTCCCTAAGCAAGCGAGCTGCTGCAACGCCTGCTGCGTCTCGACCGGCAGACGCCCCAACTTTCCGACCATCAGGTCCACCACGTTGTCGGTGTAGCCCTTGGCATGAATACGGTCCGGGTCCCACCACCATTGCCGCACATCATGGATATAGGTCAGCAGTTGCTCGTCGGCGAGGGCATGCAGGAACTGGATGACGAAGAACGGGTTGCCGGCGGTCTTGTCCAGCACCAGCTGCGCCAGGGGTTCGATGCGCGCCAGTGCGTCATGCAGCGCCTCGGCGATCAACTGCTCGACATGCCCTTTGGCCAGCGGCGCCAGGGTGATTTCATCGACCTTGCCGCCGGCCTCGCGGATAGCCCGCAGCTTGCCAGTCAAAGGGTGCGTGGCGTCCACCTCGTTGCTGCGGTAGGCGCCCACCAACATCAAGTGGCGCACGTCCGGGCTGGTCAACAGCTCCTCGAGCAAATCGAGGGTGGCGGCGTCGAGCCATTGCAGGTCATCGAGAAACAAGGCGAGCGGATGCTCCTCGCGGGCAAACACCCCGATGAAGCGCCGGAACACCAGCAGGAAGCGCCGTTGCGCCTGCTGCGGATCCAATGCCGGCACCGCTGGCGGCTCGTCGATGATGAGCTTGAGCTCCGGGATCAGGTCAGTCATCAGTCGCGCGTTGGGCTCCAGCGCTTGCTGCAATGCCTGCCGCCACTGCGCCAGCTCTGCCTCGCCCTTGCCCAACAGCGTGCGCACCAGGCTCTGGAACGCCTGCACCAGTGTCGAGTAAGGAATGTCGCGACGGTATTGATCGAACTTGCCGCTGGCAAACAGCCCGCGCGGCGGCACCAGTACCTTATGTAGCTCGTTGACCACCGAAGACTTGCCGATGCCGGAATAACCGGTCACCAGGACCAGCTCCGGCACGCCGTTGGCAACCACCCGGCCGAAGGTGCTGACCAGGGTCTCGACTTCACGCTCGCGACCATAGAGTTTTTCCGGAATCAGCAACCGGTCGGACGTGCCCTGCTCGCCCAGCTCAAAAGCCTCGATGTGCTGTTGCTGCTGCCAGTACGCCAGGCATCGACGCAGATCATGCTCCAGGCTGGCGGCGGTCTGGTAGCGCTCCTCGGCGGTCTTGGCGAGCAGCTTCATGACGATCAGCGAGAGCATCAGGGGCACGGTCGCGACCCGCTCGTGGGGTGCCTGGGCTTTCTTCGCGATGTGGCAGTGCACCCACTCTATCGGGTCGGACGCGGTGTAAGGCAACAGGCCGGTCAGCATCTGGTAAAGCGTGACGCCGAGGGAATAAAGATCGCTGCGCGAATCGATCGAGCGATTCATCCGCCCGGTCTGTTCGGGGGCCATGTAGGCCAGCGTGCCAGCCAGGGTCTCGGGGGTCTGTCGCTCGCGGGGCAGCCGCGACGCCAGGCCGAAACCGGTAAGCCGCGCCTGCCCGTCGGGGCAGTTCACCAGGACATGGCTGGGCTTGAGGTCTTTATGGACGAGGCCACGTTGATGCAACTTGCCCAGCGCCACGGCGATGCTCAACGCCAGGCGCAGGAATGTCGCCGTTTCCATGGGCGCGATCAACAACTGCACCAGCGGCACGCCGCCCGGATCTTCGAGCACCAACTGCACACGCGTGCCTTCCCGAAGCATTTCCAGCGGTTGCACCGCCCAACTGTCGTCCAGTTGCTCCTTCAGGCCGAACTCGTGGGCCAGGCGCTCCAGGCAGCCGGAACGAGGTTGTTCGGTGGCGGGTCGTGCGACCAGGACCGCTTGCTTGCCGCCGGCCACCTGGCGCCATTCCCGCGAGAAAACCCGCTCACCGTCGTCCCATAATATTTGCATGCGGTTATCCATCGGCACAGGAACACTATGTTGTGGGTTTTATCTGCAGCACGTGTTTGCCGGCTGCTGTCCAGTGTCACGTCGCAATGGCCGATGTCACTGCCATGGTGCAGTGTCCGTGGCGGCGGCGGATGCTCAAGCGAGATGAGGCACCGTCGGATTCCTGAGCGCTAGATTAGCGCCTCGCAAAAGCCCTTCACAGGGGTTTCAACGTGGGGATGGGGCCTCTGGAGCGGTTTTTCCCCAGCGCCGACCCTTAAGTTTTAGCACGCTATACCTAGGTATACTTCTGCGCCCGACGGGACCGCGTATGGTGTAACCACGACAGGCGCTGTTACGAGCGACCCCTATGCCAGATACCCAGATACGCACGACGCCGACCATCGCGGTTGTCGACGATGACGAATCCGTTCGTACCGCCCTCAAGAGCCTGCTGCGCTCCAGCGGCTATGAGGTGCGAACCTATTGCAGCGCCATCGAATTCCTCGACGTGGACGCTCCCGCCGACACGCACTGCCTGATTTCCGACATCCAGATGCCGGGCATGAGCGGTGTGCAACTGCATGAGCGCCTGGGTGCCATGGGCTTCAAGATCCCCACCATTTTCATCACGGCCTATCCGGACCTGGGCGCCAACACGCCGGGGCTGGTGGCCTGCCTGCCCAAACCCTGCGAAGCCAACACCTTGCTGGGCTGCATTGACGCCGCGCTGAACCCGCGCCGTTGAGACCGCCGCACAGTTTTCCCCGCCCCCCCTATACCTTCGTATGTATCGCCCTTCCCTGATGTATGGCCTGGCTAAACCGATGTAGAAGTGCGCCCGCAAGCGACCGTCAATACCATGAACCCAGGCTTCATCGACCCCATGGCGCGCTCATCGAGCGACGCTGCAACTTTTGCGGGGAACTGGCAATGTCGGCTTTCTTCGAAACACCCCAACACCCCCTGAAACTCATGGTTGCACTCCTCACGTGCGGCGCCGTTTCCCTGGCCGGTTGTATGGTCGGCCCCGACTTCACGAAACCCGACGCAGGGCTCGATGCGGTGCAACTGGCCCCTCGGCCAGAGCTCGCGAGCGTCATCCCGATGTCTGAGGCCGCGGTGCCCGCGCAATGGTGGCAGTTGTTCAACGACACCGTGCTCACCGCGCTGCAAGGCCGGGCGCTGACCGGCAACCTTGACCTGCAAATGGCCACCGAGCGCATTGAGCAAAGCCGGGCGCAACTGGGCATCGCCGCAGCGCAATTGCTGCCCAGCGTGGGCGCCAATACCAGCTACAGTCGTGAAGCGATCAGTGAAAATGGCAAGTTCGCCGCCCTCGGCGCCCCGAGCGACCCGGGCAATTTCTGGCAAATGGGTTTCGATGCCAGTTGGGAGATCGATGTGTGGGGTCGGGCCCGCCGCGAGCGCGAAGGCGCGGCGGCAGCCCTGCAAGCCACCGTGTATGACCGCGAGGCCGCGCGGGTAACGTTAGCCGCCGAGGTGGCTCGCACCTACTTGCAGTTACGTGGCACCCAGGCGCAGTTGGACATCGCCCAACAGAACCTGAGCGTCGCCGAGCATACCCTCGGCCTGGCCGAAAGCCGCGAACGCAATGGCGTCGCAACCCGTTTCGAAACCACCTCCGCACGCGCACAACTGGCGACCGTCAAAGCGCTGCTGCCCGAACTGGCCCAGCGGCGCAATGCCCAGATGAATGCATTGGCGCTGCTGCTGGGCGAACAACCCCGCGCGCTCGACGCACAACTGCGCAATGCCATGCCCTTGCCTTCGCTGCCCAGCCGCGTACCGGTCGGCGTTTCCTCGCAACTGGCCCACCGGCGCCCGGACATCCTGCGCGCCGAGGCGCGATTGCATGCCGCCACCGCCGACATCGGCGTGGCCAAGGCCGATTTCTACCCGCGCATCGGCCTGAAAGGAAAAGTCGGCCTGGAAGCCCTCGACGGTGGCGACCTCGCCAGTTGGGACTCGCGCTTCTTTTCCATTGGCCCGACGGTTTACCTGCCGATCTTCCAGGGCGGACGCTTGCAACAGCGCCTGGCCCTGAACGAGTCTCGGCAGAAAAACGCCGCGCTCGCCTACCGCAAAACGGTGCTGCGGGCCTGGCACGAAGTCGACAATGCCCTGGACGCCTGGGGCGCGCAACAGCGTCGGCACGATGAATTGCAGGTCGCCTACGAACAGAACAAGCAGGCCCTGCGTGCGGCCGAACGCGGCTATCAACAAGGTGCCGCCGATTACCTGAGCGTGCTGACCGCACAACGCGACCTGCTCGACAGCCAAACCCGCCTCAACGACAGCGCCACCCACGCGACCCTCACCGTGGTCAATCTCTACAAATCCCTGGGCGGTGGCTGGGATCCGGAGACTGTGCAATGAACGCCATCGCCCCGGCGCAGGCCAGCGCGGTAGCCGGCGCGCCATCCCAGGCCAGCGCTTCGAATCGCCCGCTGGTGGGCCTGGTTGGCATTTTCCTTGCCGCCATGATGGCCGGCTTGAACACCCGGGTCGGTGCGTTGGCGCTGGCGGACGTCAGGGGGGCGATGGGCTTGGGCTTCGACGACGGCTCCTGGCTCACCACGGTGTACAGCGCCGGAGAGTTGATCGCCATGCCTTTTTCCGCGTGGTTTGCCATCACGCTTTCGCTGCGGCGCTTCGAGCTGTGGATGCTCGGGCTCTGCACCCTGCTTGCCTTGGTCCTGCCGTTCATTCACGACCTGGGCCTGTTACTCGCCTTGCGCTTTGTGCAGGGTCTGGTCAGCGGCACGACGATTCCGCTGTTGATGATGGCGGCGCTGAAGTTCCTGCCGGCGTCGATCCGCCTCTATGGGCTGGCGCTGTACGCAATGACCGCGACCTTCGCGCCCAACCTGTCCATCTGGCTGGCCGGGCACTGGACCGATGGATTGCAGGACTGGCGCTGGGTGTACTGGCAGATCATTCCCCTGGCCGTCATCGCGGCCGGGCTGATCGCCTGGGGGCTCGGGCGTGAGCCGATCCAGACGTCACGCTTCGGCCAGGCCAATTGGTTCGGCATGGCCTGTGGCGTGCCCGCGTTCGGCCTGATCACCGTCGCCCTGGATCAAGGCGTGCGACTGGACTGGTTCCAGTCGCCGCTGATCACCTCGGCGCTGGTGGCTGGCTTGGCCTTGCTGGCGATCTACCTGCTGAGCGAGTGGTATCACCCTTCGCCCTTCATCAAGTTGCAGATCCTGGGACGGCGCAACCTGGGGCTGGGCTGCCTGCTGTTCGTCGGCTTGTTGGTGGTGCTGATGTCCAGCTCGCTGCTGCCGGCCGCCTACCTCGGACCGTTGCAGAATTACCGACCGTTGCAGATGGCCTCGATCGGCCTGATCGTCGCGCTGCCGCAACTGATCCTCGGCCCGGCGGTGGCGCTGCTGCTGTACCGCAAGTGGATCGATGCGCGCCAGGTGTTCGCGCTGGGGCTGCTGTTGATCGCCCTGGCGTGCCTGTGCGGCGCGCAATTGACCAGCGACTGGAACCGCGACCAGTTCGTCATGGCGCAAACGCTGCAAGCCTTTGGGCAGCCGATGGCGGTGGTGTCGATGCTGTTTCTGATCACCAGCGTGGTGCAGCCGGCCGAAGGGCCTTATGTGTCCGGCACCATCAATACGTTGCGGGCCTTCGGCTCGCTGCTCGGCGCGGCGCTGGTCGGCCAGTTGATGACCGTGCGCGGCCGCTTCCACGGGGAGATGCTGCTGGACCAGGCCGCGCTGGCAAGCCAGGTGCTGGCGCCGTCGCAACTGACTGGCATGGTCAGCCAACAGGCGCTGGTGCTGTCGATCGCCGACGCCTATCGCGTTCTCGGCGTACTGGCGTTGTTGCTGATTCCCTTGGTGTTGCGCCTGGCCTACATCCCCGCGCCGTGCATTCCGGCCGCGACGTCCTCTTCTTCCTCACACGGGTGACCCATCATGGCCTTACCGAAGAAAGCCCAGTTACTCAGCGCCGTGCTGCTCGCCGTGGCTATCGGCGCGGTTGTCTATTTCAATCGCCCCGAATCCAGCGCGTCGATCCAATCCACCGACGACGCCTACGTCCACGCCGACTTCACCACGGTGGCGCCACAGGTGTCGGGCACGGTCGAGACGGTCTTGGTCGAAGACAACCAGTGGGTGAACAAAGGCGACCTGCTCGCGACCCTGGACGAGCGTGATTTCGTAGCCGCCCTGAACGCCAGCAAAGCCCAGGTCGCCAGCGCCCAGGCCGGCATCGCCAGCCTGCAAGCGCACCTGCGCCAACAGGACACCACCATACGTCAGGCAGAAGCGGCGCTGGCAGCGGATGAGGCGGCGCTCAAACTGGCCAAGGCCAATCAGGCGCGCTATCGCAACCTCGCCACCGACGGCTCGGGCACTGTGCAGGCGCAGCAACAGGCCGACGCGCAATGGAGCGTGCAACTGGCCGGCCGAGACAAGAGCCAGGCCGGTCTACAGGCCACCCGGCAACAGGTGGACATCCTCAAGGCCGACCTGCAAAAGGCCCAAGCCGCCCTCGCCCATGCCCAAGCCGCGCAAGCGATCGCCGAACTGAAGCTCTCCTACACCCGCATCACCGCGCCGATCAGCGGCACGATCGGACAGAAGTCCGTGCGCGTGGGGGCGTTCGTCAATACCGGCAAGCCGTTGCTGGCAATCGTGCCGCTGGACGCGGTCTACATCACGGCGAACTTCCGCGAGACGCAACTGGCCCGCGTGCAGACCGGTCAAGTCGTGGATATCGACGTGGACGCCTTGCCGGGCCAGGTGCTGCAAGGTTCCGTACAAAGCCTCGGCCCTGCCAGCGGCGCCGCTTACTCCGCCGTGGCCCCGCACAACGCCACCGGCAACTTCACCAAGATCGTCCAACGCCTGCCGGTGCGCATCCGCATCGATCCGAACCAGCCAATGGCCGGGAAGCTGCGGGTGGGGATGTCGGTGACGCCGCGCATTCATGTTGGGGGGTGAAGTACCAAGGTGGCGAGGGGTGTCTGGGCTGACGCCATCGCGAGCAAGCTTTGCTCCCACAGTGGTTTGGAGGTGTTCACAGATTTGGTATTCCCCCTGGAACTCTGTGGGAGCAAAGCTTGCTCGCGATGGCAATCCAACTTCCAACACAACACCCAGCCTGAAACCGCCCCTGTGGCGGGGGATGGGCGTAGAGCCCGGGAATGCCAGCGGTTAAAGTCTTAAGCTAATAACTTAAAGTTATTTTTTATCTATTTTTTATATCCATTAGATTAAGCCTTAAATCCAAAAGCTTCCTGGGGTGTGGTCATCAAGAAAGCCGGGCACACCCCTCCTCAATCACGGCAACTCTCATAAACGGGCCACCGTCATGCAGCTTCTGACACTTCCCCCCTCCCCCGGCCTGGCGACGTCGATCCGTGCCACGGCCCAGGTTTTCGAAGACCCGACTTCCCGCGCCTTGCTGGCCCATCTGCAGCGAGTCGCCCCCAGTGAAGCCAGCGTGCTGATCATCGGCCAGACCGGTACCGGCAAGGAGCTGGTGGCCCGTCACGTGCACAACCTCAGCGCCCGTCGCGACAAGCCGTTCGTTGCGGTCAACTGCGGGGCGTTTTCCGAGACGCTGGTGGAAGCCGAGTTGTTCGGCCATGAAAAAGGTGCCTTCACCGGAGCATTGACGACCAAGGCCGGCTGGTTCGAAGAGGCCGATGGCGGCACGCTGTTTCTCGATGAAATCGGCGATTTGCCGTTGCCGATCCAGGTCAAGCTGCTCAGGGTGTTGCAGGAACGTGAAGTGGTCCGGCTTGGCTCGCGCAAGAGCATCAAGATCAACGTGCGCGTGCTGGCAGCTACCAACGTGCAGTTGGAAAAAGCCATCAACGCCGGACACTTTCGCGAAGACCTGTACTACCGCCTCAACGTCGTCAGCCTGGTCCTCAAGCCCCTGCGCGAACGCCCCGGCGACATCCTGCCGCTGATCCGCCACTTCATCGCCGAGTACAGCCGCAGGCTCGGCCAGGGCGAGGTCCGGCTGGACGCCCAGGCACAGCGCAAATTGCTCGACTATTCCTGGCCAGGCAACATCCGCGAACTGGAAAACGTCATCCATCACACCCTGTTGATCTGCCGCAACAGCGTCATCGGCGAGCAAGACCTGCACCTGTCGAACTTCCGCATCGAGCGCCAGGATCACCCGCAAGACAGCGTCTCTCACAACGCAGAAGCCTTGTTGCAAAAGGCCTTTGAGAAACTGCTCGAACAGGAGCACGGCGACCTCTATGAAAAAGTCGAAGCCCAGCTGTTGCGCGCGGTCTACCGACATGCTCATTGCAATCAGGTCCACACCGCCAGCCTGTTGGGGCTGAGCCGCAACGTCACCCGCACACTGCTGATCAAGATCGGCGAGCTGGTGGTCAACAAACGCCGGCCGGCGCTGGGCACCCGGGACGGACAGGTGCTCAATCTCTCAACCTGACCCTCGCCACAAAAAGGCGATTCGCTGACACATTCATGGGGAGCGCTGTGCTTCAAGCCCGGCACCTTGCTCGCCCGTCGTCCGCGCCCCCAGGTAGAAATCCTGTAGATCGCCGCGTGCCGTCAGTTGCCCAGCGCTGCCTTCGCTGACCACGCGGCCGCTCTCCAGCACGTAGCCATAGTGGGCGTAACGCAGGGCGACATGGATGTTCTGTTCGGCGATCAAAAAGCTGACGCCCTCGTGCTGGTTGAGCTGGTGGACGATGTCAAAAATCTCCTCGACGATCTGCGGGGCCAGGCCCATGGACGGCTCGTCCAGCAGCACCAGTCGCGGCCTGGCCATTAACGCTCGACCTATCGCGATCATCTGCTGCTCGCCGCCGGAGGTGTAGCCGGCCAGGCTTTTGCGGCGCAATTTCAAGCGCGGAAAATGCGCGTACACCGATTCCAGGTCCTCCTGGAGTTGGCGCCTTGGCACCTGGCGCGCGAGGGCACCGGCCAGCAGGTTCTGCTCCACGCTCAACTGCGCAAAGCAACGCCGGCCCTCGAGCACTTGCACCAGGCCATTCGCCGCCAGGGCATGGGGCGCGCCGTGGGTCACCTCCTCGCCCTGATAGACAATGCGCCCCCGCACCACTTCGCCCCGTTCGGCGCGAACCAGGTTGGACACCGCTTTCAAGGTGGTGCTCTTCCCCGCGCCGTTGGCCCCCAGCAACACCACGACCTGTCCTTTTTCCACCTTCAGCGACACGCTACGCACCGCCAGGACGGCCTGTGCATACAGGACTTCAATATCGTCGACTTGCAGGATCGGCCCATTCGTCATGCTGTATCGCCTCTTCAAAAAAAGGCGACCGGGGTCACGCGCCGGTCGCCGCAATGCTTCAGGATTCCTGGCTGCAATCACGTGGTGCAATGCCCTTTTCCCGGGCGTACTGATGCGAGGAGGCCTCGATGATCGGACGCAACAAGGCGCGGTCGGCCTGGACCCAATCACTGATCAGTTTCCACTGCGTGCCGTCCCATTGCTGGAAGCGCACCGCGCCGCCGCCTTCATGGTCAGAACACGACAACTGCAACGGCTGCACCAGGCCCAACGCCCCCAACTCCTTCAGCCGCGTGTCGTCGAGCTTGAGGTGCTCGAAGCCCCAGCGTACCTGCTCACCAGTCAGGGGCTTGTCGCCGAACTTCTGCTGGGCAATGCGCAAGGCTTCGACATTGAGAATGCCGTTGACCACCCCGAGGTTGTAATACACGGTGCCGAAACGCTTGGGATCGGCCAGGTCGCCGTTGCCGGCGTCGACCACTTGCTGCTTGATGCCCTGCAACACCGGGAAATCGGTGCCAGAGGGGTGCGTGGTGATGGCGATGAAGCCCTTGGCCGCCGCGCCAGCCGGCGCGGCATCATCCTCGGAGTTGCTCCAGATATTGCCGATGATATGGTCGGCCGGAAAACCGACTTTCTGCGCGGTTTTCAGCGCCACGGGGTTCATCACACCCCAGCCGCGCAGGATCACCCAGTCAGGTTTTTCCCGGCGGATGTTCAGCCATTGCGACTGCTGCTCGTTGCCTGGATGAGGCACTTCCAGCAGCGTCAATCCAAAGCCGTACTGGTTGGCCAAGGTCTGCAAGACCTCGTTGGTTTCCTTGCCGTAAGGCGAGCCGTGATACAGGGTAACGATCTTCAGGCCCTTGAGCTTGTCCAGTCCGCCGGCCCGCTGGCCGATGTAATTGACGATCGCCGACACTTCCGAATACGGGTTCAACTGCAACGGGAAGACGTAGGGGAACACGCTGCCATCGGTGGAATCCGTGCGGCCGTGGTTGATGGTGATCAGCGGCAGCTTGTCGGCCGTTGAACGCTCCAGCGTGGCGTAGGCGATGCCCACCGACAGCGGATTGGTCGCCGCCGCCGGTGCGCCGTTCAAGCCCTTCTTCAGGCGCTCGTAGCACTCCACGCCTTTTTCCACCACGTACTCGGTCTCGCACTCGCTCCACGTCAACTTGACGCCGTTCACGCCGCCGTTGGCGTTGACGTATTTGAGGTAGTCGATAAAGCCCCCGAAAAAGCCTGTCCCGCCGGCCGCATAGGGGCCGACACGATAGCTTTGCAGCGGGAAGTATTGTTCATTGTCCGCCTGGACGGTGAAGGCCGCGGCGGTAAGGCTCAGCGCCAACACCAGGCGGCTGGCGAATGATCGTTTGGACATGGATTTTCCTTGGTATGAGGCCAGTGGTAAGCCAACGGAGTGGAACGGCAAACCCGCGTTTCTTGCGGTTCGCTCAGTAGCGCAACGGCCAGAGCCGTGCGCGCTGGCGAAATCTCTGCCAGAGGCGCGCAAAGCCCTCTGGCTCCTTGATCAGGAACAGGATGATCAGCGCGCCGAAAATCATCTTCTGCAGGTTCTCCACCTGGCCCGCGTCAACCAGCCCGCCGGGCAGCAGCGCCACCAGGTTCGAGAGCAAGACCGGAAACAGAACGATGAAGGCCGCGCCGAGGAAGTTGCCCAGCAAGCTGCCGACGCCGCCGATAATGATGATGAACAGGATCTGGAAAGACCGGTTGAGATCGAAGCCATGGGGCTCCACCGTCCCCAGGTAAGCGAAAGCCCATAGGGCGCCGGCCACCCCGAGGAAAAAACCGCTGATAGCGAAGGCCAGGAGCTTGGTTTTCGCCGGGGCAATGCCGATCACTGCGGCAGCGGTGTCCATGTCCCGCACCGCCATCCAGTTGCGCCCCAACTCGCTGCGCACCAGGTTCTTGCCCAGCCAGAACAGCGCCACCACCACGGACAGGGTCAGCAGATAGCGTCCGGCCGGCGCGTCCAGGTTCACCCCGAACACCTCCAGGCGCGGCGCGCTGATCACGCCTGAAGCGCTGTCATTGGAAAACCAACTGAACCGGGTCAGCGCCCAGGTCACGAAGAACTGCGCCGCCAGGGTCGACACCAGCAAGTAAAAGCCCTTGATGCGCAGGCTCGGCAGGCCGAACAACACCGCCACCAGCGCCGCCGCCAACCCACCCAGGGCGATACTGACCAGTAACGGCAAGCCGGTCACCCGCACTTCGAGGTTGTAAGTGGCAAAAGCCCCCACCGCCATGAATGCCGCAGAACCGAGCGACAGTTGCCCGGCATAGCCGGTGAGCAAATTGAGCCCCAACCCGGCCAGCGACAACACCAGGAACGGGATCAGGATCGCGCTGAGCCAATAGTCATTCCCCAACCACGGCACCACGACGAAGGCAAACAGCAGCAACGCGGCCAGCCCCCGGCGATCCTGGCGCAAGGCGAAGACTCGGCGGTCCTCGGCGTAGCCGGTGTTGAACTGGCCCGCTTCTCGATAAAACATAGTGCTGTCCCCTTAAACCCGTTCGATGGCGCGCTCGCCAAACAGCCCAGCCGGACGCACCAGCAAAAACACCAGCGCCAGCACATAGGGAAACCAGTTTTCGATGCCGCTGCCGATGAAGGGCCCGAGGTAAACCTCCGCCAACTTCTCCGAAGCACCGATGATCAAGCCGCCGACAATCGCGCCGCTGATGGAGGTGAAGCCACCGATGATCAGCACCGGCAAGGCCTTGAGCACCACCAGCGAGAGGGAAAACTGTACCCCCAGGCGCGCGCCCCAGAGCAGGCCGGCAACCAGCCCGACAAACCCCGCCACCGCCCACACCACCACCCAGACCCGCTGCAAGCGAATGCCCACCGCCAACGCCGCCAGCGGGTCATCGGCCACTGCGCGCAATGACAGCCCGAGCCGGGTCTTGTTGAACAGCCAGGACAACAGCAGCACCAGGACCGCCGCCGTCAGCGCGGCAAAAATGTCGAACTGCGACAGCAGCATCCCGCCCAATTCCAACGGCTCGTCACTGATGCCCAGTTCCAGCCCATGCACCTGGGCGCCCCACAGCGCCTGGGCGAACCCTTCGATGACATAGGACAGCCCGAGGGTGGCCATGAACAGCGTGATGGGCGAGCGGTTGACCAGCGGGCGCAGCACCACGCGCTCCACCAGCACCGCCACCACCAGCATCGCCGCCAGGCTGATGAGAAACGCCAGCCAGAACGGCACTCCGCGCTCCAGCAGACTCACGAAGGTCAGCGCCGAAAACAGCACCATCGCGCCCTGGGCGAAGTTAAATACGCCGGAGGCCTTGTAGATCAGCACAAACCCGATCGCCACCAGGGCGTACATCACTCCCGCCAACAACCCGCCAATCAATACTTCAAAGAAAAATTCCATACTCATTCCTGTTCTGCGGGCGCAACTTGTCTGCCCTCCCTGATGAGAAGGCAGCGCATCGCCAATGTCAGTGGCGAGTACCCAGGTAAGCCGCAATGACCTCAGGGTTTTGCCGTACGTGTTCGGGCGCGCCGTCGCCGATCTTGCGACCGTAGTCGAGCACCACCACGTGGTCGCTGATGCCCATGACCACGCCGATGTCGTGCTCGATCAACACCACGGTGGTGCCCAGTTCCCGATTGATGTCGACGATGAAGCGACTCATCTGCTGTTTTTCCTCGGCATTCATCCCGGCCATGGGTTCGTCCAGCAGCAATAGCCGAGGCTCTGCGGCCAAGGCACGGGCCAGCTCCACGCGTTTCTGCAAGCCATAGGGCAGCGTGCCCACCAGGACGTCGCGCCAAGGCTGCAAGTGCAGGAATGCCATGACCCGTTCCGCCGCTTCGCGCTGGACGTCATCCTCGGCGCGCGCTCGACCGATGCGCAGTGCCTGCTCGATCCAGCTGCTGCGGCGCTTGAGGTTGCGCCCGGTGAGCACGTTGTCGAGCACGCTCATGCCCTTGAACAGCGCGATGTTCTGGAAGGTACGGGCGATGCCGCGTACCGCCACGTCGTGGGGGCGCATCCGGCGCCGCTCCTGGCGATCAAACCGTATGCGTCCCTCTTGAGCCCGGTATACGCCACTGATGACGTTGAGCAGCGAACTCTTGCCGGCCCCGTTGGGGCCGATCAAGGCACAGATTTCACCCGTAGCGACACGAAAACTAATGTCCGTGACCGCTTTGACACCCTTGAATGACAGCGAAATATTCTCCAGTTCAAGCAAATGCGGGGTGGTCACCTCGGTCATGGGACGTCTCCTCTCAAGCCAGTTGCGACTGGCGCCCAGCCCAGTCATCGATGATTGGCTCCACAAGAATCGTGGACACGTCCCACTGGGCCGAATCGCTCCACTGGCGAACCTGGATGCCCAACGCCTGGAAAAATGCGTGGGTCTCGGGCGACAAGGCATCGCCCACCAACAATGGCGCGCGGGTCCGGGAAAAACCCAGCACATCGCGCAGCGGCCGGCGAACCAGCCAATGGCCCAGGTGCCGCTGCAACAGTCCCGGGTGCTCCGCCAGCGCCCACTCCACTAACCCGCGCGCCCAACCGCCTGGTTCCGGCAAACGCTCCAGCGCATAGCGGTGCAAACGTTCGTAGGTTTCACGGGTGCCGGCCACCAGGGTTGGCCCCAGCTCGCGACGGTCGCGATCACGGGTCGCCAGGTTCTCTGGAAAATTCAGGCGAAAACCGCCAATCAGCCAGGGCGCCAGCAGATAGCGGGCCTGTCCGCCCGAGGCAAAAGCCCGCGCGGCCAAGGCTTCTTCCTGGCGGCCCAAGCCTTCGCGCATGACCAAGCGCTGGCCTTCCTGCAACAGCTCGGCGTGGCTGATGCGTTGCTCTTCAATCGCCTGTCCAGACCCGCGATAGAAGACAAAGGCTGCTTGCTGCACTCGCCCATGGGGATGGGGCAGCAGTTCAGCGCTGGGTCGCTGGGCTACCAGCGCGGCGTAATCCAACGCTTGATCAGCCAAAACCGAATCCGCCAGACCACGCTTTTCGAGGTAAACCAGCACCCGCGGGGCCACTTGCGCGACGCGCAGGCGCCGGACTTCCTCCAAGCCTTCGACCAGGACGAAATCCGGCTGCAAGGTGCCGAGCAGTTGCACCTGCTCGGCCGCTGCCTGCTGCGGATCGAACAGGCTGGCCACCCCACCCAGCCACTGCGCAGCCAAGGCAGCGAGCAACGCCTGCGGCCTGGGTCCGCTGATGATCGCCAAAGTCGCGCCCGCCGAAAAACCACGGGCCTGCAAGGCACTCGCCAAGCGCTGTACCTCGTCGGCCAGTTGCTCCCAGGTTCGCACCTGCCAGACGCCCAGGTGCTTGTGGCGCAGCGCGACGTCGGTGCTGTGCTGATGCGCCTGTCGCTGCAACCACTGGGGCAAGCTGGTCGGTCGCGCTTGGGGTATGTCGGTGAACGTGCCCATGCTGCCTCCCGCGCCTAAGCGACTGCCGCCGTTCTGACCGGGGCCTTGCGCTGTTCCAGCTCACGCACCAGCGGTAAGACTTTACGACCGAAGTACTCGACTTCCTCCTGGAAGTGCAGGAAACCGGCGAGCACCAGATCCACCCCCGCCGCCTTGAGCGCGACGATCCGTTCGGCAATCTGCTGTGGCGTGCCGATCAGATTGGTCTTGAAGCCGTCGTTGTACTGCACCAGGTCTTCGAAGCTCGACTTGGCCCAGTTCCCCTCGCCTTCCGGGCTGGCCTGGCCGGCCTGCTTCGCGGCATCGCCGAACGCATTGACGGCTTCGGGATCGGCCTGGTCGATGATCTGGGCGAGCACCGCCCGGGCCTCTTCCTCGGTGTCGCGGGCAATGACGAAGGCATTCACACCGACCTTGACCTTATGCTGGTTGGCCGCCGCTTTCGCCTGGATGTCATCGACCTGCGCCTTGACCCCTTCCACGGTGTTGCCGTTGGTGAAATACCAGTCCGACACCCTGGCCGCCATGTCCCGCGCCGCCCGGGAACTGCCGCCTTGGAAGATCTCGGGATGCTGCTGCAACGGTTTGGGCTTGAGGGTGTAATCGCGGAAGCGATAGAAGTCGCCACGGAACGTGAAGTTGTCGGTGGTCCAGATCCCCTTGAGCGCGGAGATGAACTCTTCGGAACGGCGATAGCGCTCATCGTGCTCCAACCACGGCTCGCCAATGGCGGTGAACTCGCCCTTGAACCAGCCCGACACCACGTTGATCGCCACCCGGCCGTTGGTTAAGTTGTCGATGGTCGCGATCTGCTTGGCCAGCACCGAAGGCGTCCAGGGGCCTGGCAACACAGCGGCGATGACTTTCAAGCGCGTGGTGGCCGCCAACAAGGCGTGACTGAAGGCCACGGACTCGTGCTGATACTCGGCACCATAGCCGGCGGTGAACCGGATCTGGGTCAAGGCGTAGTCGAAACCCGCCTCTTCGGCGATCTGCGCCAGCTTGCGGTTGTAGGCGATGCCCCAGTCGGTGCGCTGTGCGATCTTGCTGACCACCAGACCTCCGCTGACGTTGGGCACCCAGTAGGCAAATTTGATCGGGTCCTGGCTCATGTCGGTACTTCCTCATGCTGGAAGACGCCACCTCAGCGTCTGCACAAGGTCTTGAGCAGCAACCGTGCCAGTTGTATTTTTCTTTTTAAATCAATCAGTTAATCAACAAGACAGAGCATTCGCTGTCCCTGGACAGACAAGCTGTCGAGTCGCTGTTGCCCTGCCAACACCCGCCAGATCGCCCCCGCTGTTGCCCGGCGCACAGTCGCCCAACACATTGTTCGCTGAACCACAGGCCCGGCGCTCTGCGGCGCTGTGAATCCCCAGGTTCTAAAGGCCCACGCCGTCGGGCATGGACTGTGCAATGACCACTGACACCGCTCGACCTCTCGTCATCAGAAGGAACGTCACCATGACCGCACAGCAACAACACCTGCCACCTGTCCTTTCCACCGGCACCGACTATGATGTCTTGGCCCAGCGCTTCCGGCCGATCTTCGCGCGCATCCAGGCCGGCGCCCTGGAGCGCGAGCAAACGCGCAGCCTACCCTTCGAACCCGTGAAGTGGCTCACGCAAGCCGGTTTTGGCGCGGTGCGTGTCCCCATCGAATACGGCGGCGCCGGCGCCTCGTTACCGCAGTTGTTGCAACTGCTGATCGAGCTGGCCGAGGCCGACTCCAACCTGCCACAGGCCCTGCGCGGACACTTCGCCTTTGTCGAGGATCGCCTCAACGCCCACGCCAGCAGCCCACAGGACACCTGGTTCAAGCGCTTCATCGACGGTGAACTGGTGGGCAATGCCTGGACGGAAGTGGGCAGCGTGAAAGTCGGCGAGGTCGGCACCCGGGTTTCCCGCCAAGGTGAACAATGGGTGGTCAACGGCGCCAAGTACTACAGCACCGGCAGCATTTTCGCCGACTGGATCGACCTGTACGCCCAGCGTGACGACAACGGTAGCGATGTGATTGCCGCCGTGCGCGCGCACCAACCGGGCGTCAAGCAAAGCGATGACTGGGACGGTTTCGGCCAGCGCACCACCGGCAGCGGGACGTCAGTGTTCGAAAATGCCGTGGTCGACGCCGAAAACCTCATCGACTTTGCGACCCGCTTCAAGTACCAGACCGCGTTCTATCAACTGGTCCTGCTGGCCGTACAGACCGGCGCCGGTCGTGCGGCGGTACGTGATTTCACCGAGCAGGTGCGCACTCGCACACGAATCTTCAGCACCGGCAACGCCAGCGAGGTGAGCCAGGACGTGCAGGTGCAGCAAGTGATTGGCAAGGCATCGAGCCAGGTCTATGCCGCCGAAGCCACCACCCTGCGCGCCGCCGGCGCCTCCCAACGCGCCTACGAAAGCCGCTTCGGCCAGGACGCCGAGCAGGAACACACCGCCAACATCCTGGCCGAATTGGAGTCGGCCCAGGCCCAGGTCGTCATCTCCGACCTGGTGCTCCGCGCCACCAGCGACCTGTTCAATGCCCTCAGCGCCTCGGCCACCAGCACCGGCAAAGCCCTCGACCGCCACTGGCGCAATGCCCGTACCGCCGCCTCCCATAACCCGCTGATCTACAAGGAGCGCATCATCGGCGACTGGGAAATCAACGGCACCGAACCGCCCTATGTCTGGCAGATTGGAGGGGGATCGAAGCAGGCGTGAATGCAATGCCCGGCCTTGCTGCTGGCGATGGCCGGGCAAACTTTAAGATTTGAGTACCGTACTGCCACCCAGCGGTTTGTTTTTTCTATCGTAAAAAGAAACCGTGACTGACTCCTTCTTGACGTCTATGACAGAGAAATTGTCGTCGGAATAAACCTCCGACCTCAGCGTAGCGACATAATCCTGCGGTTCGACGATCGACTTGACCGGCCCGATGATGCACCCCGATGCACTCATGTGCGGATAAGGCCAGAAAAAAGACGAAGAGACGATTTGATAAACCCGAAAATCCGGATCGCTTTGTGACGTCAGCTCCGCGCAAAAGGAACAATGCACGTCGCCAGAAAGAAAATAGACCTTCTTGATTTTTTCTTTTTTTATGAAGGATAGGATCACTTCCCGTTGTTCGGGATAGCCCATCCATTTATCGCCCGTCTCCGAAGTAAAATCCGGGAACATGGGGACCGAAGTGACCACGAACTTATAACCGCCTTTGTTGGATTTCAGGTGGTTGAGAAGTCCATCCATCTGAACATCACTGATCATTTTCACGGGCCTGCCGGGGGCGGAACGTTCGGTTCGCGAGTCCATGAAAAACCAGTCGATCAGCCCATCGGAAAAGCTATACCACAACTTGTTCGGCACCCCCTCTATGCGCGACTCGGAAGAAACTTCGTACAAGGGCGAATGACTGGCCTGGTAGGTCAGGTAGGCATGTATGGCGGCGGGATAGAGCGTTTTCCAATCAACGACGTCTGCATTGCTGGGCCAGTTATCTTCGATTTCGTGATCATCCAGGATCATGTAGGTCGGATAGCGAGACATCAACTCTCGAATGTATGGCTGCTTGAAGGCCTGGCGGTAACGTTCGAAAAATTCGTTGATCCGAGTGTCCGGCGAGACAAAATTCAGGTCGTCCGCGTAAATCTGGTCCCCCACCATGACGACCCCATCGAGCCCATTGGTCTCGGCATGTTTAAGGATGCTCTGGAACATCTTGTCGCCACGGTCATCGAAAATGTTCAAGCCGAACAGCTTGAGCAAATAGCGACAAGAGCCTGCGACATAGGATCGGCTGGTTGAACCTTTATTTTTTCCTGAGCGGAAACTGAATATTTTTTCAGGAAAAACGAAGGTCGTGTCCGGAATGGACGAAAAACCTTCGAGTTCGGTGTCGAGAATGATCCAGCCCACCTGATATTCGTACTGTGTTTGCGCCTTCAATCCTTGCAAGACGAAAACCGCCGTCATGTCGAAGTTAGGTGACATTTTATTGTGCATGACGCTTTGCCACTTCCCATTCTTCTCACGCAATCGGAGGGCACCAAAGCAGCGATTATAAGTATCCGGGGTAGGCGCCTCCAGCGTCCCCCTGAACCAGAGGCGAGTGTGTTTGGAGTCGGTATAGCCAACAATCGGTCCGACAGTAGCTTCCTTTAATTGCATGACGGCCTCCTGGTATCGAAAAGCGGCTCAACAATAGGAGTGATCAACGTTGGAAGGCACGCACAAACATCCATGCTGAGCGCTCTGTAGCGGCTGGCTTATATGAAGTAATGGTTACTTCGTTCAGCACAAGAAAAGCCGATGGCCGCGCAAGCGTCAAATAGCGAGGCGGGCCAACATCGAATAATTTGCCATAGGCGTTATTACACTTCGGGCTAGGCTCTGTACGAAAAGCCTTGAGACTCGTTCATGCTGCGTTGAAAACAGCCTCGGAATGCTCATGTACTCCAGTACACTGCGCTTCCTCGGCTGTTTTCGCCTTGCCTGACCTTCGCCTCAAGACTTTTCGTACAGAGCCTAAGCTGGATTTCCGACTCCAGGGGGCCACCGCCCCCCCGTGGCGAGGGAGCTTGCTCCCGCTGGCCTGCACAGCAGGCCCCAGCGCCCCTTCCCTACATCTCCACCTGCGTCCCCAACTCGATCACCCGATTCAACGGCAACTTGAAGTACTTCAGGTTGCTGTTGGCGTTCTTCAGCAAGAACGCAAAGAGGTGTTCGCGCCAGCGGGCCATGCCAATGCGTTTGGTCGCGATGATCGTCTCTCGGCTCAGGAAATAGGTCGTGCGCATCGGGCTGAAGTCCAGCTCGGCCAAGTGACACAGACTCAATGCCAACGGGACATCGGGCTCTTCGATAAAGCCGAAGTGCAGGCTGACCCGGAAGAAGCCTTCGCCATATGCCTCGACCTCGAAACGCCGGTCATCCGCAACCCGTGGGCTGTCCTCGGAAACCACGGTGAGCAGTACCACCTGCTCATGCAAGACCTGGTTATGCAGCAGGTTGTGCAACAACGCGTGAGGCACGGCGTTGGACCTGGCGGTGAGGAACACCGCCGTGCCTTGTACGCGATACGGAGGCTGCGAACGGATGCTGCTGATGAACAGTGGCAGCGGCAGTGCCGATTCATCCAGGCGTTCTACGACAATCTTGCGACCACGCTTCCAGGTCGTCATCAACACGAACAGCGCAATACCGGCGATCACCGGGAAGGCACCGCCCTGAACGATCTTCGGCGCATTGGCGGCGAAGTACAGGCTGTCCACCAGCAGGAAGCCAATCAGCATCGGGATCGCCAGCCAGCGCGGAGTTTTCCAGAGCAACAGCACGACAGCCGCCGACAACAACGTGGTGATCAACATGGTCCCTGTCACGGCGACGCCATAGGCTGCAGCCAACGCACTGGAAGACTCGAAACCGATCACCAGCAGCACGACGCCGACCATCAGCGCCCAGTTCACCGTGCCGATGTAGATCTGGCCCTGTTCCTGGCTGGAGGTGTGCTGGATGAACATACGCGGCACGTACCCTAGCTGGATGGCCTGGCGAGTCAGGGAAAAGGCCCCGGAAATCACCGCCTGGGAAGCAATGATGGTGGCCAGTGTGGCGAGCGCCACCATCGGCAGCAGGGCCCATTCAGGCGCCAACAGATAAAACGGGTTGCGCACCGTTTCCGGGTTGCCCAGGATCAGCGCGCCTTGGCCGAAATAGTTGAGCAACAGTCCAGGCAACACCAGCAGGAACCAGGCACGGGCGATAGGCTTGCGTCCAAAATGCCCCATGTCGGCGTACAGCGCTTCGGCGCCCGTCAAGGCCAGGACCACGGCGCCGAGGATAGCCAGGCCCAACCCCGGATGAGCGATAAAGAAATGCGCCCCCCAATAGGGGTTGAGCGCTTGCAGCACCTCCGGGCGCTGCACGATTCCATGAACCCCCAGCGCACCCAGGATAACGAACCACAACACCATGATCGGACCGAACAAAATGCCGATGCGCGCCGTGCCATGCTTCTGGATCAAAAACAGCGCCACCAGCACGATCAGCGACAAAGGCACGACCCAACGCTCGACCCCGTCGAAAGCCAACTGCAACCCCTCAACGGCAGACAGCACGGAAATGGCCGGCGTGATCATGCTGTCACCATAGAACAACGCAGCCCCGAACAAGCCAAGCAGGACCAATACCCTGCTCAGCCGTGGGTAAGGGCTCGCCGCCCGCCGGGCCAATGCCGTCAGGGCCATGATCCCGCCCTCGCCCTGGTTGCTGGCGCGCAGGATGAACAGCACGTACTTGATCGACACCACCCAGATCAATGACCAGAAGATCAACGACAGGATGCCCAGCACACCGTCCTGATCGGCCCGGACACCATAGTGCCCGGCGAACACCTCCTTGAGGGTGTACAACGGGCTGGTGCCAATGTCTCCATACACCACCCCGACGGCTGCAATGAGCAACCCCATTCCTGACGTCCTGGCTGGGGAATCTACGTGTGCACCGGTTGCTGTCTCGCTCAAGGGTCGCGTCTCTTGGGTCACGGGGAAAAGCTCCGGCCATTGCCAGGCAAGTCGCGGCCAGTATCCTTGCGGCTAGAAACGGCTACCGTAAAGAAAACGTAAAAAAATACAGGAAGGCAGGATGAAGATGGGCCCCAGGAATCCACACACAACGTGCCATGCCCTATTGGTCTTGACGCTTTCCATACTCTGCGCGCCTGCGCAAGCGGCGACCTGGCAGATTTGCCGCATGGACCTGCGCATCACTGAAGTCGTGAAAAAACCCTACCCGCAGCTCAAGGCCCAGCTCCTGAAAGTCCGTCCGGCATCGCCCACGGTGCAATGCCCGGAGGCCGGAACGACGATCACTTTCACGCCTGAAACGCCTGATTACCAAGCCACCCTTGCGCGCAGGCAATGGCCGGCCAAAGGGCAATCGCTGCGGATCGACTATCGCTACCTGAACGGCATCTGCAAGGGCGACGGTAACGAGCATGCATGCCGTATCGAACATTATCCGGTGGGCAGGCGATGACAACCGCTAGGCTTTGTACGAAAAGTCGCCGAGCGGCGATCAGGCAAGGCGAAAACAGGCGAGGAAGCGCAGTTTACTGGCTGTAAATGAGCATTCCGAGCTTGTTTTCAACGCAGCATGATCGTCGCGCAGGCACTTTTCGTACAAAGCCTAAAAAAAGCCCCGCGACCGAATACGGTGCGGGGCAAGGGAATTGGTTGGTTGCGGCCAACCAAAGGAGCGCGGTGCAAAGCGGTTACGTGTCGCCGTCAGAGGCAGTCCTGTGCGGCACGTTCAAAACTCGAAGGCAGGAAGTTGGAGGCCAGCAAGTGGCGCTCGTAGAGGAACACCTTGCCGCCCTCGCCAGCCTTGTAGGCTTCCAGCACGTTGTCCGCCGAGACCTTGCTCGGCACCACGATCCGGTAGCTGCGCGAGGTCTGCGAGACGGTGGGACTCAACGCGCTGCCTTGCAATTTCGGCACGACGCAGTCGGCGTACTGGGCCGGCGTCTTGCTGGTCTGCAGGGTCAGGGTCGGGTCGTTCGGCGCGGAGGCACAACCGGCAAGCAACAACGAAGCAAACGCCAGGGAGAGCGAAAATAAAGGGCGCATGGGTCTATCCTGGAAATAAAATACTGGACTGCGTGTTCGATGGCGGTGATTCTCCAGTGATTGTCGGCAAAGCAGAACTTGCATTTGGTGATGGTCACTATTACTACTGGCAATAGTTGCGCTCCCACCGATATGTCAGCAGGCCCTTTCCGGTCGAACCCCAACACCGCCTTGCGCCCGCTCCGCCCATTGTTGCACCCACGCGGCGTCCTGCTCATTGATCACGCCTAGTGGTGATCTCATCAGGGTCGAGCCCCCCTTTCGGGCGCCCTTTGACGCTGTATCACGCGTATTATCCGGGTAACTTGGTGACATGCAGACCCACATTTATGCCCAGCTCCCAAACTCGCCCCTCACCCGCGCCGTTGCTCAAATCAGGCGAGACAGTGGTCTTGTTCGATGGTGTTTGTAAACTGTGTAATGGCTGGGTGCGTTTTCTGATCCGCCACGACCGCTCCCGACGCGTCCGGTTGGCCTCTGTGCAATCACCCGAAGGACAAGCCTTGCTTGCCTGGGCAGGCTTGCCCTTGCAGCAGTTCGACACCATGGCTGTGGTACGCGATCGGCACTACTGGGTGCGTTCGGATGCAATTTTCGAAGTGGTGGCCCTGCTGCCCCCTGCCTGGCGTCCGGTGAAACTGCTTCGCTATATTCCTCGCATCCTGCGGGATTGGACCTACGATCGCATCGCGCTGAATCGTTATCGGCTTTTTGGCAAACACGACATTTGTCTTTTGCCAAACCCGGATCACGAACAACGTTTCTTGAAGGAGCCAACGTCTGAGGCCAACGCGGTGGAACCGATCGATCCCTAGCCCATCAGCAGCACAACCCACTGGAGCGGCGTCATTTTCGTCACCATGATCAGCACAATGACGAACATCCCCAAAAAGCCCAACACGCCCATCCAGAACCATTTCTGATACACGGACGAATAGCGCTCATCCAGTACGCGCCGATCCCCAGCCGCGCTCGAAGCCATCACGTAGAGCCGCTTCTGGAGCACCAGCACCGGAAGCCAGAGCGCGCCGACGCAAAAGAAGATGATCAGCGACGTCATGATCCATTCCGTGGTCAGGGGAAGTCCGGCAAGCGTCAGCAGAAGATAACCCGTCCCTATCTGGATAAAGCCCGCCGGCGTGGTAATCCAGGTATCGAACCGCACGACCGTTCGGGCCACGTGGGCAATGACCTGAGGATTGGCGGTGCGGCTCGCCGCGATCAGGTAGAGGTAGGAGCCCATGCCGAAGCCGAACAGGAAGATCGCGGCAATGACGTGGAGGTACTTCAGGCAAAGGTAGAGCATCGGTCAGCCCCGCTCGTCAGAGAAGCGCACGGACATGCTCAAGTTTTCGGGGTCATTGATGGCGGCCATGTATTCGTCGACGGCGATTTCACCCACACAGGCCCGGGCACCGGGCTCGGGCCGATACCCTTGGGCGACTTTGGCCACCAGGGCAACGGCTGCGCAGCTGGGGATTTCCGGGCCCTTGTCGTTCATGGCGGTGAGCTGGACACTCATGGACAGCGGCTGTTCATTGACACCGATGCCATGGACGTCGATGTACATCGCGCTTTTACCATCGCCAAATCGTTCGAACCAGAGTCCCCAGCGATGAAGCCTGGCGGCCCAACGGACGTGGTCACGAACCATTCCGGTCCTCATTGCCTGGGCCAGCAGGTAGTTGGCGACGCCCCCCAGTTTCAGGCCGGAGCCGGCCTTGAAACTCAGCGTCCGGGCACCATAGCGACTGGCGAAGATATCCATGTCCGGCACATCGACATTGGCCAGCACCCGGGTCCCCATGGACCGCATTCTGCGAAGCGTCAGATCCTGCCATCCCAGGACCTCATGCACTCGGCCATTCTTGAGTTGTTTGATCGGCTTACCCGCATAGGCAAGAACGCCTTCGACGGTGGACAGCCCCGGCATCTTGGCCGAAGAGGAAATACCGTGCTCAATCGAGTCGATGCGCTTGAAGCGATGCCGCTGTTGATCGATGATCGCGGCCGAGAGCGTTGGCACTGAGCTGCAACCGCTGAGGATCGCCACGCCGGCCGCCCTTGCCCGCCCATCCAGTACGCCAATGCCGGTGACAAACCCCCTGCTGTCCGACAAGTCGCAGTAATTCACGCCAGCGTCGATGCAGCTTTCGGCAACGGCATAGGATTGCCCTTGGAAAGGGCCGCCGGTATGAACGACCCACTGGATGTTCATCAAGCCAAGGGCAGATTTGAAATCCGGCCCCATCGCATCACCGCACCAATGTTCACAGACAGCATCCGACTGAGCGTTCAACTCGTCGACTTTGCGCAGCAATTTCTGGGAGTCGCGCCCCGAAATGACCAGCTGTACGCCAGGCATCACCATCAGGTGCCTGCTAACGATACTGCCGAAGTTTCCATAACCGCCGACCACCATCACCCTGAGCGTCATTCCATCCTTCCCTAAATAATTCAATGAAGCCAACAACCGTGCCACAAGCACAACTCGGTGGTACATCGGTTAAACACAAAAGCGGTTCGGCAGTGGGTCAGTGAATGGCCGTATTTGCCCCCTGCTGATATTCCCGCGGCGTGCAGCCAAATTCGCGGCGAAACACCGTGTGCAGGTATTGCGCCGATTTGAAGCCGCAATTGTGCGCGATATCAGCAATCGGCGAGTCGGTGTTTTCCAGGCTTTTGGCGGCTGCCGCGAGTTTGAAACGCAGGATTTCGTCGTGGACGCTGCAGCCCCGCGCCTTGCGAAAATGCGCTTCCAGTGACGAGCGCGATACCCCCACATAGGCCGCCACCTGCGCGGTCTTGATGCCCTGGCAGGCGTATTGGCGGATGAAGAGCAAGGCCTGCATGACATAAGGGTTGCCCAACGGTTGATGCAGGCTCGACACCTGTACGTTGATCGCATCGGGCGGCACCAGGATCTGCGTGCCGGTGGAGGGCATGCCGTGCAGCATCTGATGAAGCAGGCGCGCGGCAGTGCGGCCCATGGTTTCGGTGCCCTGGATCACCGAACTGAGCGGCACTCGCGTCAGGCTGCGGGTCAGCGGATCGTTGTCGATGCCGATCAACGCCACTTGCTCCGGCACCGCGATCCCGGCGGTCAGGCAGGCTTGCAACAGCTGCCGGGCGCGGGCGTCGCTGACGGCGATGATGCCGATGGGCTTGGGCAGGCTTTGCAGCCAGGCGATCTGCTGCTCGACGGCGCTGTCCCAAAGCGGCGCACTGGTGCCCATGCCACGGTAGATCTCGACCGGCAAGCCGTCGCGTTGCAGCAATCGGCGAAAGGCTTTTTCCCGTTCCTGGGCCCAGCGATTGGATTGCGCCTCGGGCAGGCTGAAGCAGGCAAAGCGCGTCAACCCGGCCTCGATCAAATGCTCGTAGGCCAGCCTGATCAGTGCGTCATTGTCGGTGGCGACATAGGGAATGCCCTTGGGATAGGCCCGCTCATCCTGGTAAGAACCGCCCACCGCCACCACTGGCAGCTTGATTCCCGCCAGTGCCTCGCCAATCAGCGGGTCATCGAAATCGGCGATGATCCCGTCGCCCTGCCAACGCTCGATGCCTTTGAGGCGACAGAGAAAATCCTCCTCGAGGAACAAGTCCCAGGACGCGCGCGTGCTGCTCAAATAGTTGCCGATGCCACTGATGATGCCGCGGTCGTAGATCTTGCTGCCGTTGAACAACAGCGCGATGCGGTGTACGGGAGGGACTGTCTTCATGGGTTTCGCCCTGTGCCAGTGCCCACAGACTAGGCGCGCAAACGACGAATCTCAATACTCAAAATCGAACGACCGGTTGGTGATTTTCATAATCAGCAGCCAGGAGGCCGGGTTTAGTATCGAGGCACCGCCAAGAATAAAAAGGAAACCGCACATGCCGTACTTCCCCGGTGTCGACAAGATCCGCTACGAAGGCCCCGCCAGCGACTCGCCCCTCGCTTTTCGCCACTACGACGCCGACAAGCGGGTCCTCGGCAAACCCATGCGCGAGCACCTGCGCATGGCGGTCTGCTACTGGCATACCTTCGTCTGGCCGGGGTCGGATGTGTTCGGTGCCGGCACCTTCCGGCGCCCATGGCAGCACACCGCAGACCCGATGGAAATGGCCATTGGCAAGGCCGAAGCGGCGTTCGAGTTCTTCTCCAAACTGGGCATCGACTACTACTGCTTCCACGACACCGACGTCGCTCCGGAAGGTCATTCGCTCAAGGAGTACCGCAACCACTTCGCGCAGATGGTCGATCATCTGGAGCGGCATCAGGAACAAACCGGAATCAAGCTGCTGTGGGGCACCGCCAACTGTTTCAGCAACCCACGCTTTGCCGCCGGCGCCGCCAGCAATCCGGACCCGCAAGTGTTCGCCTGCGCCGCCGCGCAAGTGTTCAGCGCCATGAACGCCACCCAACGCCTCAAAGGCTCCAACTACGTGTTGTGGGGCGGCCGTGAAGGTTATGAAACCCTGCTCAATACCGACCTCAAGCGCGAGCGCGAACAGCTGGGCCGCTTCATGCGCATGGTGGTCGAGCACAAGTACAAGATCGGCTTCACGGGTGACTTGCTGATCGAACCCAAACCCCAGGAACCCACCAAGCACCAGTACGATTACGACAGCGCCACGGTGTTCGGCTTTTTGCAGCAGTTCGGCCTGGAGAAGGAAATCAAGGTCAACATCGAGGCCAACCACGCGACCCTGGCCGGGCACAGCTTCCACCACGAAATCGCCACGGCCATCTCGCTGGGGATCTTCGGCAGCATCGACGCCAACCGTGGCGATCCGCAGAACGGCTGGGACACCGACCAGTTCCCCAACAGCGTCGAGGAGATGACCCTGGCCACTTACGAAATCCTCAAGGCCGGGGGCTTCGGTCACGGCGGCTTCAACTTCGACGCCAAGGTCCGACGCCAGAGCGTGGATGAACTCGACCTGTTCCACGGTCACGTCGCCGCCATGGACGTGCTCGCCCTGTCCCTGGAGCGCGCAGCGGCCATGGTGCAGAACGATCAGTTGCAGGCCTTCAAGGACCAGCGCTACGCCGGCTGGCAACAACCGTTTGGCCAAGCGGTGCTGGCCGGTGATTTCAGCCTTGAATCGCTGGCCGAACATGCCTTTACCAACGACCTCAATCCCCAGGCTGTCAGCGGACGGCAGGAGATGCTCGAGAACGTGGTCAACCGGTTTATCCATCGCTGACCATGGGCAATGCAGGGCGCGCGGGGCTGTTACATTCTCGCGACAAATCTGTGCCCACAACGCCCCGCGACTCTCTACAGTTCCACCGGTATCACGCTCATCGTCAGGCAGTGTCTTTCAAACAACAATAAAAGGACGCACCACATGAAAACAGTAAAACGCACCCTGCTCGCCGGCGCCCTCGCCCTGCTCTCCCTGCCGGTCATGGCCGACGCAGCCCATCCGAAAATCGGTTTCTCCATCGATGACCTGCGCCTGGAGCGCTGGTCGCGGGATCGCGATTATTTCGTCGCGGCGGCGGAAAAACTCGACGCCAAGGTCTTCGTCCAGTCCGCCGACGCCAACGAGCAGAAGCAGATCTCGCAGATCGAAAACCTCATTTCCCGTGGTGTCGACGTGATCGTCATCGTGCCGTTCAACGCCACCGTGCTGACCAACGCCGTCGCCGAAGCCAAGAAGGCCGGGATCAAAGTGGTGTCCTACGACCGGCTGATCCTCAACGCCGACATCGACGCCTACATTTCCTTCGATAACGAAAAGGTCGGCGAGATGCAGGCCAGCGGCGTGCTGAAGGCGGCACCGAAGGGCAACTACTTCCTGCTCGGCGGCGCGCCCACCGACAACAACGCCAAGGTCCTGCGCGAAGGCCAGATGAAGGTGCTGCAACCGGCCATCGACAAGGGTGACATCAAGATTGTCGGCCAGCAGTGGGTCAAGGAATGGAACCCCACCGAAGCCCTGAGCATCGTGGAGAACGCACTGACCCGTAACGGCAACAAGATCGATGGCATCGTCGCCTCCAACGACGCCACTGCCGGCGGCGCCATCCAGGCCCTGGCTGCGCAGCAAATGGCCGGCAAGGTGCCAATCTCCGGCCAGGACGCCGACCTGGCAGCGGTCAAGCGCGTGCTCGACGGCACCCAGACCATGACCGTCTACAAACCGCTGAAACTGATCGCCAGCGAAGCGGCCAAACTCTCGGTGCAACTGGCGCGCAACGAAAAACCGACCTTCAGCTCGCAGTACGACAACGGCAGCAAGAAAGTCGACACCATCCTCCTCACGCCGACACCGTTGACCAAGGACAACATCGACCTGCTGGAAAAGGACGGGTTCTACACCAAGGCGCAGCTTGCCGGGCAGTGACCAAAGCACAAATCTCTGGTTAAGCGAAGATCCTCTGGGAGCGGGCCTGCTCGCTCCCGGAGGTTACGTGACTGGCTGGCATCGGAGTGATGCCTGAGCCCTTTGCATACGAGCCCTCGCCATGTCCGACTACCTGCTGCAAATGAACGGCATCGTCAAAACCTTCAACGGTGTCAAAGCCCTCAACGGCATCGACATCCAGGTCCGGCCGGGGGAATGCGTCGGCTTGTGCGGCGAGAACGGCGCCGGCAAATCCACGCTGATGAAAGTGCTGTCGGCGGTCTACCCCCATGGCACCTGGGACGGCGAAATCCTTTGGGACGGGCAACCGCTCAAGGCGCAATCGATCAGCGAAACCGAAGCCGCCGGGATTGTCATCATCCATCAGGAACTGACCCTGGTCCCCGACCTGTCGGTGGCCGAAAACATCTTCATGGGCCACGAACTGACCCTGCCCGGCGGGCGCATGAACTACCCGGCGATGATCCACCGCGCCGAAGCCCTCATGCGGGAACTCAAGGTGCCGGACATGAACGTCTCGCTGCCGGTGTCCCAGTACGGCGGTGGCTACCAGCAACTGGTGGAAATCGCCAAGGCACTGAACAAGCAGGCGCGGTTGCTGATTCTCGACGAGCCCTCCTCGGCCCTGACCCGCGCGGAAATCGAGGTGCTGCTGGACATCATCCGCGACCTCAAGGCCAAGGGCGTGGCCTGCGTCTACATCTCCCACAAACTCGATGAAGTGGCCGCCGTGTGCGACACCATTTCGGTGATCCGCGATGGCAAACACATCGCCACGACCGCCATGACGGACATGGACATCCCGAAGATCATCACCCAGATGGTCGGGCGGGAGATGAGCAACCTCTACCCCACCGAACCCCATGCCGTCGGCGAGGTGATTTTCGAGGCGCGCCACGTCACCTGCTACGACGTCGACAACCCCCGGCGTAAACGGGTCGATGACATTTCGTTCGTGCTCAAACGCGGGGAAATCCTCGGCATCGCCGGGCTGGTGGGCGCCGGCCGCACGGAACTGGTCTCGGCGCTGTTCGGCGCCTACCCGGGGCGCTACGAAGGTGAGGTCTGGCTGGACGGCCAACCGATCGACACCTGCACGCCGCTCAAATCCATCCGCGCCGGCCTGTGCATGGTCCCCGAGGACCGCAAGCGCCAAGGCATCATTCCGGACCTCGGCGTGGGCCAGAACATCACCCTGGCCGTGCTGGAGAACTTCTCGAAGCTGACCCGCATCGACGCCGAAGCCGAACTGGGCAGTATCGGCCGGGAAATCTCGCGCATGCACCTCAAGACCGCGAGCCCGTTCCTGCCGATCACCAGCCTCTCTGGCGGCAACCAGCAGAAAGCCGTGCTGGCGAAAATGCTGCTGACCCAACCCCGCGTGCTGATCCTCGACGAGCCCACCCGCGGCGTGGATGTCGGCGCCAAGTACGAGATCTACAAGCTGATGGGCGCGCTGGCGGCCGAAGGCGTGTCGATCATCATGGTCTCCTCGGAACTGGCCGAAGTGCTGGGGGTTTCCGACCGCGTGCTGGTGATCGGCGAAGGCCAGTTGCGCGGCGACTTCATCAACCACGAACTCACCCAGGAACAGGTGCTCGCCGCCGCGCTCAGCCATAACAATAATGATCGGAAGTCCGCGTAGATGAATCAGGTCAAACAACTCTTCTCCCGCTACAAGATGCTCGCCCTGGTGATCGCCGTGGCGGTGATCTGGCTGTTTTTCAGCTGGCAGACCGACGGCGGGTTCCTGACCCCGCGCAACCTCTCCAACCTGCTGCGGCAGATGTCCATCACCGGGATCCTTGCCTGCGGCATGGTGCTGGTGATCATCAGCGGCGAGATCGACCTCTCGGTGGGCTCATTGCTTGGGTTACTGGGAGGATTGGCGGCGATTCTCGACGTGGTCTATCACATTCCGCTGCTGGCGAACCTGAGCCTGGTGGCCTTGTGTGGCTTGGTGATCGGCTTGGGCAACGGCTACATGACGGCGTACCTGCGCATACCCTCGTTCATCGTCGGACTGGGCGGCATGCTCGCGTTTCGCGGCGTCCTGCTGGGGGTGACCGGCGGCACCACCATCGCCCCGGTGTCTGCGGAACTGGTCTACGTCGGCCAGGGTTACTTGCCGCATACGGTCGGGGCCGCCCTCGGCATCCTGCTGTTCGTCCTGACGCTTCTCCTGACCTGGAAACAGCGGCGCAATCGCGCGCTCCATGGCCTGGCGGCGCACTCCCTGGTGCGTGACGTACTGCGCGTGGTGTTGATCGGCGCGGTACTGGCCGGCTTCGTCCAGACCCTCAACAGCTACGACGGCATTCCGGTGCCGGTGCTGCTTCTGCTGATCCTGCTGGGGGTGTTCAGCTACGTCACCAGCCAGACCGTGTTCGGTCGCCGGGTCTATTCGGTGGGCAGCAACATGGAAGCCACCCGACTGTCCGGCATCAACGTGCAAGCGGTGAAGCTGTGGATCTTCGGCATCATGGGCGTGATGTGCGCCCTGGCCGGCGTGGTCAACACCGCCCGCCTGGCCGCCGGCTCACCGTCGGCGGGCAACATGGGCGAACTCGACGCCATCGCCGCCTGCTTCATCGGCGGCACCTCCATGCGCGGCGGCTCCGGCACCGTCTATGGCGCCCTCCTCGGCGCCCTGGTCATTACCAGCCTGGACAACGGCATGTCGATGCTCGACGTGGACAGCTACTGGCAGATGATCGTCAAGGGCAGCATCCTGGTGCTGGCGGTGTGGGTGGACGTGAGTACACGGGTGGGCAGGCGTTGAGCCGGCATCACTTGCTCGCAGAAGCCATCAGCACGCCAAAGCCCAGGAAGGTGGCGCCCGACAGCCTGCCCACGATCCTCGCGCCCTTGTTCGTGGTGAGCCAGCCCCTGGCACTGTGTGCCATGAGGGCATACCCGGAATGCACCAGCACCACGATCAGACTGTAGGACGAGACCAGCGTGAAAAACTGGCTGTAATACTCCCCCTCGGCGTGGATGAACTGCGGGAACACCGCCAGGAAAAAGAAACCCGCCTTGGGGTTGAGCAACTGGATCGACAACGCCTCGACGAATCGCCGCCATGGCTGCGGCGACGAGTCCTTGAGTTCCGGAATGAAGCGCTGGGTACGCCACATCTTGATCCCCAGGTACAACAAATACGCCGCGCCGATGTACTTGAGAATCGTGAAAGCTGTCGCCGAGGCGGCCAGGATCAACCCCAGGCTGCTGGCGCAAATGCCCGCCACGATAAAAGCGCCCGACGCAATTCCCAGGATGCCCGGCAACGAACCGCTCCAGCCATGGCGCAAGGCATTGGAAAGCGTCAGCACCACACCGGGCCCGGGGCTGAGCACCGTCAGGGTCGCCAGAAGTAGAAAAAGGCCATAGCCGGTCATTTGATCACTCCGTATTGAAAGGCGCATTGAAACGGCTTGCAGCTTGGCTTGTCGGCGTACGGCTGGCAAATGTTTTATGGCGCACGGTATCAGCCTCGCGCCCTGTGGGAGCAAGGCTTGCCCGCGATGAAGGCGGCGCCGTTTTCCGGGGAGCCGAGGTGCCTGCATCGTCGGATCGCCGCCCGGAGCAAGCTTTGCTCCCACAGACACCTGCGCACTCCCGTGGCAGCGGCAATCGGCTTTCCGAAAATCTCGTAGGAATTTACTTCCCGTGGCGAGGGGATTTATCCCCGCTGGGCTGCGAAGCGGCCCCAAACCATACACCTCGTTTCGCCAGGCACACCGTGGACCGTGGTTTTACGGCTGCTGCGCAGCCGAGCGGGGATAAATCCCCTCGCCACAGGGAGCGGTGTGCGTCCTACAGGTCGGTTGTGGCTGCCGGAATCGACTTCTATAGTTGGGTCGTCGCTGGTTTTGGCCGGTGATTGGGTTTCGCAGCCCGAGTGAACAAATCTGGATACCGTCAAATGAAATTCAGGCAAACTTGCCCGCGTTCATTTTATGGCGGTTGCGCGCGGGAGACTTTCGGGTCTGCCGAGTTTTGGATTGGTTCCTCGGTCTGCGAACCCTCGCGCAACTGCCACCCATTTGATTCGCAGCAAAAAGGTGGCGATTCTTTCTATCGAATGAGTGCAACCTTATGCCAACGAATCAACCATCCAGCCGCTTCACCCCCCTCACCCAAACCGCCACCACCCACCCCGTCTTGCTGATCGACACCCAAGCCCCACTCCCCGAGCTCCACGCCTGCGCCAGCGAACGCCTGCACGCCACGCTCGACTACCTGACCCTGGTCGCTTGCAGCAGCCTGCGCGATTCGGCGGCAAGCGACATCAACACCATCACCAACGTCGCCCGGATCCTGGTTCAGGACGTGACAGACATGTTTGCCGTCATCGAACGCCGCGGCCTCGAAGACTAGCCCGTCCCCTGTGGCGAGGGAGCTTGCTCCCGCTGGGTTGCACAGCAACCCCAGGATCAGTCACCGCGATGCAGCAGAAGCCTCCATGATGACTGCTTCGCAGCCAAGCGGGGATGAATCCCCTCGCCACAAATAGTCATACTTGCGCCGACACCTCATCGGTTCGGACTGAGCCGACCCTGTTCACAAATGGAGAGATTCACATGGAAGCCCGCCCCCCCTTGCAACCCTCGCAATGCAGCAACATGGAAGACATCCGACGCGAAATCGATGCCCTCGACCAACGTGTCATCGAACTATTGGGCAAACGCTTCCAGTACGTGCTGGCAGCCTCGAAGTTCAAGACTTCGGCGGCTTCGGTGCGGGCGCCGGAGCGTTTCAAGGCGATGCTGGCGAAACGGCGCGAATGGGCCGAAGTGCAGGGCCTGAACCCGGATGCGATCGAGAAAATGTACAGCGACCTGGTGAATCACTTCATTGCCGAGGAGATGAAGCACTGGGCGGCGCGCCAATCCGAAGCCTGAAAACCAAACCTGTAGCTGAAATGCAAGAAACCCCGGCCGGCGCCCTCGTCGAAACGAGGACACCGGCCGGGGCTTTGTGCATCTACAGCAAGTTTTCACCTACAACTAGGCCGTTTCAGCAAACTCCGCCAAAGCCTCCAGCACCAGCGGATGCAGGACCGCATCGGGGTGCTTCGTTTCCCAGGCCAGCAAATCGCGGCACATGGCGGGGGTCCAGAAGCTCTTCATGTGCTGATAGACCCCACGTACCGCCTGCGCCTTGTCAGGCTCGCTGGCGAAGTATTGGCCGATCTGGTTGGCCATCTTGATCAGGCTGTCAGAACTCATCGACGTACCTCGGCTTTCTCGGCGTGGCGACGCTCGCGCAACAGGCGACCTTGTTCATCACTGAACGCCTGGTAACGCTTCTGCCATTCGGAAGGTTGGGTGACCCGCACGATTTCCACCGCTGTCACCTTGTATTCCGGGCAGTTGGTGGCCCAGTCGGAGTTGTCGGTGGTGATCACGTTGGCGCCCGATTCCGGGAAGTGGAAGGTGGTATAGACCACCCCCGGTGCCACCCGCTCGCTGATCTTGGCGCGCTGCACGGTCTGCCCGGCGCGGCTGCTGATGCCAACCCAATCGCCCTCGACAATGCCACGGGTCTCGGCATCGGTCGGGTGGATCTCCAGCCGGTCTTCCTCGTGCCAGGCCACGTTGTCGGTCCGCCGCGTCTGGGCGCCGACGTTGTACTGGCTGAGGATACGGCCGGTGGTGAGCAGCAAGGGGTAGCGGCTGTTGACCTTCTCCTCGGTGGGCACGTAGCCGGTGAGCATGAAGCGCCCTTTGCCGCGCACGAACTCGTCGATGTGCATGGTCGGGGTGCCATCCGGCGCGGCATCGGTGCACGGCCATTGCAGGCTGCCGTGACGGTCCAGCTCGGCGTAGCTGACACGATGGAACGTCGGCGTCAGGCGTGCGATCTCATCCATGATTTCCGAAGGATGGTTGTATTGCATCTTGTAGCCCAGGGCGTCGGCCAGGGCGACGGTGGCCTCCCAGTCGCCTTTGCCAGCCAGGGGCTCCATGACCTTGCGCACCCGCGAAATGCGGCGCTCGGCGTTGGTGAAGGTGCCGTCCTTTTCAAGGAACGAGCTGCCCGGCAGGAACACGTGGGCGAACTTGGCCGTTTCGTTGAGGAAGATGTCCTGCACCACCACGCATTCCATGGCACTCAGCGCCGCGGTCACGTGTTGGGTGTTCGGGTCGCTTTGGGCGATGTCTTCGCCCTGGCAGTACAGCGCCTTGAAGGTGCCGTCCAGCGCCGCCTCGAACATGTTCGGAATGCGCAGGCCCGGGTCGGGTTGCAAGGTCACGTTCCAGGCCCGCTCGAACTCGGCGCGCACGGTCTCGTTGGAAATGTGCCGATAGCCCGGCAGCTCGTGGGGGAACGAGCCCATGTCGCAGGAACCCTGGACGTTGTTCTGCCCACGCAACGGGTTCACGCCAACACCTTCGCGGCCAATGTTGCCCGTGACCATGGCGAGGTTGGCGATGCCCATCACCGAGGTACTGCCCTGGCTGTGTTCGGTGACACCGAGGCCGTAGTAGATGGCCGCGTTGCCGCCGGTGGCGTAGAGCCGTGCGGCAGCGCGGATCTGCTCGGCAGGTACGCCGCAGACCGGACCGAGGACTTCCGGGGCGTTTTCCGGCTGGCTGACGAAATCGCGCCAGCGCGCGAACTCCGCCGCCTCGCAACGCTCGTCGACGAAACGCTGGTTGACCAGCCCTTCGGTGACGATCACGTGGGCCAGTGCGTTGAGCATCGCCACGTTGGTGCCTGGACGCAGTTGCAGGTGCAACTCGGCGCGGGCGTGAGGCGAATCCACCAGGTCGATGCGACGCGGGTCGATCACGATCAGCCGTGCGCCCTGGCGCAGGCGGCGCTTGAGCTGGGAACCAAACACCGGGTGCGCATCGGTGGGGTTGGCGCCCATCACCAGGATGACGTCCGCCTGCATCACCGAGTCGAAACTCTGGGTACCGGCGGACTCGCCCAGGGTCTGCTTGAGGCCATAACCGGTAGGCGAATGGCAGACACGGGCGCAGGTGTCGACGTTGTTGTTGCCGAAGGCCGTGCGCACCAGTTTCTGCACCAGGTAGCTTTCTTCGTTGGTGCAACGGCTGGACGTGATGCCGCCGATGGAGTCGCGACCGTACTTGAGCTGGATGCGACGCAGTTCGCTGGCGGCGTAGGTGACCGCCTCTTCCCAGCTGACTTCCTGCCACGGATCGCTGATGTGCTTGCGGATCATCGGCTTGGTGATGCGGTCCGGGTGGGTCGCGTAGCCCCAGGCGAAACGGCCCTTGACGCAAGAGTGGCCATGGTTGGCCTGGCCGTTCTTGTCCGGGACCATGCGCACCAGCTGGTCACCTTTCATTTCGGCGCGGAACGAGCAACCCACACCGCAGTAGGCGCAAGTGGTGATCACGCTACGCTCGGGTTGGCCCAGCTCCACCACGCTCTTTTCCATCAGGGTGGCGGTGGGGCAAGCCTGCACGCAGGCGCCGCAGGACACGCATTCGGAGTCGAGGAAATTCTCACCACCGGCCGCTGCCACGCGGGAATCGAAGCCACGACCGCTGATGGTCAGGGCGAAGGTCCCCTGGGTTTCCTCGCAAGCACGCACGCAACGGTTGCAGACGATGCACTTGCTCGGGTCGTAGTCGAAATATGGGTTGGAAACGTCCTTTTTCTCGTCCAGGTGGTTAGCACCGTCGTAGCCGTAGCGCACCTCGCGCAGGCCCACTTGGCCGGCGACGGTCTGCAACTCGCAGTTGCCGTTGGCCGAGCAGGTCAGACAGTCCAGTGGGTGGTCGGAAATGTACAGTTCCATCACGTTGCGGCGCAGCGTGGCGAGCTTGGAGGTCTGGGTATGCACCACCATGCCTTCGGTCACCGGCGTGGTGCACGAGGCCGGATAGCCGCGCATCCCGTCGATCTCCACCAGGCACATGCGGCAAGAGCCGAACGCTTCCAGGCTGTCGGTGGCGCAGAGTTTGGGAATGGTGGTGCCGAGCAGCGCTGCGGCGCGCATCACCGAGGTGCCGGAAGGCACACTGATTTCGCGGCCATCGATGGTCAGGCTGACCTGCACTTCGCTTTCACGTGCCGGTGTGCCCAGGTCGATATCGCTGGCTGGGTCGAAGATATTGATCATTGGTCGGCCTCCTTCGCCAGACCGAAGTCGGCGGGAAAATGCTTGAGGGCACTGGCGACGGGGTAGGAAGTCATCCCACCGAGGGCGCAGAGCGAGCCGTACTGCAGGGTGTCGCAGAGGTCATGCAACAGCGCCGCCTGTTCCTGGCGAACGTTGGCGTCGGTACTGGCGATCAGGCGATCCACCGCTTCCACCCCACGGGTGGAGCCGATCCGGCACGGTGTGCACTTGCCGCACGATTCCTCGGCGCAGAACTGCAAGGCGAAGCGCGCCATCTGGGCCATGTCCAGGCTGTCGTCGGCGACCACCACGCCACCGTGGCCGAGCATCGCGCCCATGGCGGCGAACGCCTCGTAATCCAACGGCGTGTCGAATTGCGAAGGCGGCACCCAGGCGCCGAGTGGTCCACCCACTTGCGCGGCCTTCAGGGGGCGACCGCTGGCGGTGCCACCGCCGTAGCCTTCCACCAGCTCACGCAGGGTCAGGCCGAACGCACGCTCGACCAGGCCACCCTGGCGAACGTTGCCGGCCAGCTGGAACGGCATCGTGCCCAGGGAACGGCCCATGCCGAAGTCACGATAGAACTGCGCGCCCTTCTCCATGATGATCGGGATCGATGTCAGGGTCAGTACGTTGTGAACCAGGGTCGGTAGGCCGAACAGGCCTTGCAGGGCCGGCAACGGCGGCTTGGCGCGAACCGTGCCGCGCTTGCCTTCAAGGGATTCGAGCAGCGAGGTTTCCTCACCGCAGATATACGCACCGGCGCCGACCCGGACTTCCAGGTCGAACGCGTGGCCGCTGCCGCTGACATCGGCGCCCAGGTAACCGGCTTCACGGGCGATGCGCAGAGCGTCGTTCAGGGTGCTGACCGCGTCCGGGTATTCCGAGCGCACATAGATGTAGCCTTTGTTGGCGCCCACGGCGATACCGGCAATGATCATGCCTTCGATCAGCAGGAACGGGTCGCCTTCCATCAGCATGCGGTCGGCGAACGTGCCGGAGTCGCCTTCGTCGGCGTTACACACCACATACTTCTGTACGCCCGGCGCTTCGCGCACGGTGCGCCACTTGATACCCGCCGGGAACGCCGCGCCACCGCGGCCGCGCAGGCCGGAGTCGAGCACGCTGGCCACCACGTCGGCGCCATTCATTTGCAGGGCGCGGGCCAGGCCCTGGAAACCGCCCTTGGCGCGATAGTCGTCCAGGGACAGCGGCTGGGTGATGCCGGCACGCGCGAACAACAGGCGCTGCTGGCTCTTGAGATAAGGGATTTCTTCCACCGGCCCCAGGGCCAGCGGATGGCTGCTCGGATCGCCCGTCAGCGCATCGAGCAGGCTCGACACGTCTTGCGGCATGACAGGGCCAAAGCCCAACCGGACACCCGCGCTTTCGATCTCCACCAAAGGTTCGAGCCAGTAGAGACCACGAGAGCTGGTGCGCAACACTTCCAGCGGCAATTGCCGCTGTTCGGCCTCGCAGGCCAACGCCACCGCTACCCTATCCGCGCCCACGGCACGGGCCACCGAATCACGGGGAATGTAGAGCTTTAGCATGCACCCTCCTCCAGGCAACCGTTGACCAACTGGCGCAGGCGCTCTGGCGTCACCCGTGCGTGCAGCTCACCGTCCACCTCCAGGGCCGGCGAACACGCGCACGCGCCCAGGCAATAGACCGGCCGCAGGCTGATGCTGCCATCGGCGCTGGTGCCGTGATCGTCCAGCGACAGCTGCTCGCGCAGTTGCGCCGCCAACGCCTCGGCCCCCATGCTCTTGCAGGACTCGGCCCGGCACAGGCGCAACGTATGACGCGCGGGCGGTGTGGTACGGAAATCGTGGTAGAAACTGATCACACCGCGAACTTCAGCCTGGCTGAGATTGAGGGCATGGGCGATCTCAGGGACGGCGGCATCGGGGATGTACCCGCAACCTTCCTGGATGGCGTGGAGAATGGGCAACAAGGCACCGGGGGTGTCCTTTTCGCGCCCAAGCACACTGTGAATCAGAGGCAGGTGAAGCGTCTCATCGGGCATAAATGTACCTCGGCATCCCGAACGCCGCGCCCCCCAGGGTGCTCATCGTTCGGAGTCTTGGCTCCGGCGTCCGGCCACGTCACGGAAGCGTGGCAAATCCGGTCGCCATTCTCGCTCGCCGGCCCAGCGTCTTGCGCACTCGGTCCGGGGCATCCTCACAGCTTGCCACTCCCGGGCGTTGGCGGTTGCACATGGACGACTCAACGTGTTCTGAAAGCGACTTGGCTTGAGAGTCGGCCTGCGTCTGTGCAATGTCAACAGCCGGAGGATTTGTAGCTGCGCTGCAGCCATAGGGACGTGGGTTGTTTTCTTGGGCACGTTTTCGACATTGACGTGAAAAAACAACCATGAAAGCATCGCCCGCGCAAAAGGACCGTATGCATTGCAATAACTCTGCAAACACTCAAGGGATTGGCATATTTCACATGAAAGTATTATTTATCGCTTTGCTAGGTACTTTGTCGCTAATCCAAACTTCCCTTTCCTACGCGGACACCACCAACGGAAAAAATCTCTATTCACAAAGATGCGCCATGTGCCACGGAGCAGACCTCAAGGCCACAGGCCCCCTGGCTCATAAAAGCACCCCTCCGACGCCAGACCTCACTACATCGACCTTCAAAAAGCGACTGAACGATTATCCGGGCGTTATTGTATCGTCGATCATACTTCGCCCTAATGGAGACCTGATTCCCAGAACTTTGCGGGAGAACGGTGTGAAGCTATCGCCGCACGCTTGGAGCATTAACGATCTGCGGGATTTGAATCAGTACATGAGTGGTGTGATTTCGAAAAATCGATGATGGCTGCACGGGGCGACTTGACGCTTTTTCAAAGCGACTGAGCGGTAAGTTGCCCCCTGGAATCACTCCTGCCTGACAATATCGACCGAAATCTCCACCGCTGCGATAGCGCCTTTGTTTTCAAGCCAGTGAGTTGTATTCCGATCCTCAGGCCAGCCCACCCCAGGGCCGTAGTCCGTGGCGAGCCCATTGCGATGATCAGTGATCGTGCCTTGCAGGATATAGACCGCACCGGGTCGATCCTTATGGCTATGCATGGGCCCGAAGACGCCACCAGGCTCGATAGTCACCTTGCGCATTCGAAGTTGGCGCCCAGCCATGCCCTCGATCTCAAGACCAAGGTCAATCGTCGCCAATAACTCCACCGTCACCCCTCTTGTCTCCGGCACCGCCTGCTCGTTGCTCATCGCATACACCTCTGTGCATAGACCGGTATAAGCAAGATTAGGCTATGTACGAAATCGCTTGAAACTTGGTTATGCGGCGTTAAAAACCGGCTCGGAATGCTCATTGACAACCAGTCAACTCCGCTTCCTCGCCGGCTTTGCCTTGCCTAACCTGCGTTTCAAACAATTTCGTACATAGCCTAGATATCCGGCAAGGATTGTCGGGGTGGGAGGTGACGAAGGGTGGAAATACTTGTGCATCACACACAACGAAAGCATCGCTATGCTTTCAACGATACCGGTGGCTCTGGATAAGCAACCGCCTCAAGCCCTACATATCAAGGAGGATCCGACGATGCAGGAAGCCACCCATGGACTCGAAAAGCAAATCGAACTCGTCACAAAGCTCCTTTCCCTGGCCGGCGTTTTTCAAGGTAGTTGTCGCGTCAGCCATCAAACTATGCAGCTTGTTCGAGGTGCTGTTGCTCTTGATCAGGGTTCAACAGCACCGTACCAATAGGCTCCCAGTTGCGTGTTCGTCCTGACCAACGGCCTGGATTCGCTTTTCGTGCTTGTTCATACAGCTCGTGGCGCAGGGCTAGGATCTGCTTATCTTGACCCCGATGCCGCTCTGCCGGCGT
>NZ_JAODAB010000040.1 GCF_025336485.1 Pseudomonas citri
GTGATGCCCGTGGCGGCCACCACGGCAGCGGTGGCCAGGGCGGTGATGGCGATGTTCGCGGCTACCTCGAGCACGCCACCGAGGATGTCGGCCATCATCGAGGTGTGTTCCAGCGCGTCGCCCAGGCGAGCGGCCCAGAGTGCGTCAGACATGCCGGAGCCCCGGACGTTTGACGGCCATTTGCTTGAAGGGGTCTATACCTACCACTACGCCTGTCTCCTTGGCGATGAGTTGAGGATCCGTTGTAACGTTATTTCAGCTTGACCACGGATTGAGCAGCGCCACGCCACTGCTCTGAAAATCGTTCACATTGCGAGTGACCACAGTCAGCCCGTGGACCAGCGCGGTTGCGGCGATCAGCGCGTCGCATTCATTGCTGCGGTCCGGTACATGGAGCCGGGCGCAGCGTAGCGCGACGGCGCGGTCGATCGTCAGGATTCTACCTGCGAACGCAGGCATCACATGGTTATCCAGCCATTCACGCAGGCGGCTGCCTTGAGCGGGGTCCTTGCGTTCGAGGCGCAATATGCCGGTTTCCAGTTCCAATACGGTAATCGCCGAGACATACAGGCTGGGAGCAGAAACGCTGCGCGCCCAGGCTTGGACGTTTTTATCGGCTTGAGGTTTGCGCAGTTCCGAAATGACGTTGGTATCGAGCAAGAACATTCAGGACAGGTCCACCGGGCGGGGAGTGATGACGGCACGCTCGGTCTCGAAATCGATATCCGGCGCATCGGGCATGACCAGCAACTCGACAATGCTGGCGTTGACGCCGGTCAGTTTCTGGTACTCCTCAATGCTTAGCAGCACATGGGCCGGCTTGCCACGGTCGGTGATGATTACCGGTCCTTCACGGGTGGCTTTTTTGGCACCACTTGTGTCGTGGTTGAATGCGCGGCTGGAGATAGTGGTGATGGACATGGCGGTGCCCCTCATTGAACTTGAATGTAGGCACGTTACTACTCGCACCGATGGCCGGCAAGCGAAACAGGACGGGACACCGTGAACAAAAAGGCCCCGCCAATCGGATTGGCGGGGCCTTTCGTGTATCAGGTGCTCGTCTTACTGGGCGTCAGCGGCCGGAGCCTTTTCGCCGTGGGACAGGCTATAGACGTAGGCGGCCAGCAGGTGGACCTTGTCGTTGCCTTGCAGGTCGGCCTGGGCCGGCATCTGGCCTTGGCGACCGTAGCGGATGGTCTGCTGCAGTTGCGCGAAGCTCGAGCCGTAGATGAACGCGACCGGATGCGTCAGGTCAGGTGCACCCATGGCCGGCGTGCCTTTGCCCGCCGGGCCGTGGCAAGCCACGCAGTTGGCGGCGAAGAGTTTCTGGCCGTTGGCCGGATCGGCCTTGGCGCCTTCCGGCAACTTGCGACCGTGCAGGCCGGTCACCAGGTAGGACGCGACGTCGGCAACACCTTGCTCTCCGATCACGGCAGCCCAGCCCGGCATCACCGCGTGACGACCGCCCATGATGGTGGTCTTGATGGTTTCCGGCTCGCCGCCCCAGCGCCAGTCGGCGTCGGTCAGGTTAGGGAAGCCATAGGCGCCCTTGGCGTCGGAACCGTGGCAGACCGAGCAGTTGGAGGCGAACAGACGGCCACCCATCTTCAGGGCTTGCGGGTCCTTGGCGACTTCTTCGATCGGCATGGAGGCGAACTTGGCGAAGATCGGACCGAACTTGGCGTCCGAACGAGCCATTTCCTTTTCCCACTCGTGGACGCCGGTCCAGCCGCTCTGGCCGTTGGCGAAGGCAGTCTGCTTTTCGGTGTCCAGGTAGTTATAACCCGGCAACAGGCCTTTCCAGTTGCCCAGGCCAGGGTAGAGCGCCAGGTAGCCGAGGGCGAACACGATGGTGCCCACGAACAGCATGAACCACCATTTCGGCAGCGGGTTGTCGTACTCCTCGATCCCGTCGAACGAGTGGCCAACGGTCTCGTCCGTTTGCTCGGCGCGCTGGCCTTTGCGGGTCGACAGCAACAGCCAGGTCAACGAGAAGATCGTTCCCAGGCTGAGGACTGTGACGTACAGACTCCAGAATGTAGTCATTCTTTGTTACTCCTAGAAGCTTGCTCGACGTGCTTGATGGCTTCGGGATCATCCGCGAACGGCAGCAAGGTCGCGTCGTCAAACTCCGACTTGCGCTTGGGGCTGAACACCCACAGGGCCAGGCCAACGAAGGCAACCATCACGACGACGGTGCCCAGGCCACGAATCATCCCGATATCCATACGAATCACCGTTTGCTTTTGATGATGGTGCCCAGGCCTTGCAGATAAGCCACCAGTGCGTCCATTTCAGTCTTGCCCTTCACGGCATCCTTGGCACCGGCGATGTCTTCGTCGGTGTAAGGCACGCCCAGAGTGCGCAGGACTTCCATTTTTTTCGCGGTGTCTTTGCCGTCGAGCTTGTTTTCTACGAGGAACGGATAAGCCGGCATCTTCGACTCAGGTACCACGTTGCGCGGGTTGTACAAGTGCGCGCGGTGCCAGTCGTCGGAGTAGCGGCCGCCAACACGGGCCAGGTCCGGACCGGTACGCTTGGAACCCCACAGGAACGGGTGGTCCCAGACGCTTTCACCGGCGACCGAGTAGTGGCCGTAGCGTTCGGTCTCGGCGCGGAACGGTCGGATCATCTGCGAGTGGCAACCCACGCAGCCGTTGGCGATGTAGATGTCGCGGCCTTCCAGTTCAAGGGCCGAACGCGGCTTCATGCCTTCGACCGGCTTGTTGGTCACGTCCTGGAAGAACAGCGGAACGATCTGGGTCAGGCCGCCGATGCTCACGGCGATGACCATGAAGAAGGCCAGCAGGCCAATATTCTTCTCTACTGCTTCGTGCTTCATCAGTGAGCTCCAACTACGGCGATCTTGGCGGCGGCTTCAGCTTCAGCCGGGTCAGAAGCACGAACGGTGCGATACACGTTGTAGGCCATGAACAGCATGCCGGTGGCAAAGAACGCGCCGCCCAGGGCCCGTACGATGTAGCCCGGATGGCTGGCTTGCAGGGCTTCGACGAACGAGTAGGTCAGGGTGCCGTCGTCGTTGATCGCGCGCCACATCAGGCCTTGGGTGATGCCGTTGACCCACATCGAGGCGATGTAGAGCACGGTACCGATGGTGGCGAGCCAGAAGTGCGTGTTGATCAGGCCGGTGCTGTGCATCTGCGTGCGACCGAACAATTTCGGGATCATGTGGTAGATCGCGCCGATGGAAATCATCGCCACCCAGCCGAGTGCGCCGGCGTGTACGTGGCCAATGGTCCAGTCGGTGTAGTGGCTCAGGGAGTTGACGGTCTTGATGGCCATCATCGGGCCTTCGAAGGTCGACATGCCGTAGAACGCCAGGGACACCACCAGGAACCGCAGGATCGGGTCGGTGCGCAATTTATGCCAGGCGCCCGACAGGGTCATCATGCCGTTGATCATGCCGCCCCAGCTCGGAGCCAGCAGGATGATCGACATCGCCATGCCCAGGGACTGGGCCCAGTCCGGCAGTGCGGTGTAGTGCAGGTGGTGCGGACCGGCCCAGATGTACAGGGTGATCAGCGCCCAGAAGTGCACGATGGACAGGCGGTAGGAATAGATCGGACGTTCGGCCTGTTTCGGCACGAAGTAGTACATCATCCCCAGGAAACCGGTGGTCAGGAAGAAGCCCACGGCGTTGTGGCCGTACCACCACTGGATCATCGCGTCGGTCGCGCCCGAGTAGGCCGAGTACGACTTGAACAGGCTGACCGGCAGCGACATGTGGTTGACGATGTGCAGCATCGCCGTCACGACGATGAAGGCGCCGTAGAACCAGTTGCCGACATAGATGTGCTTGGTCTTGCGCTTGACGATGGTGCCGAAGAACACCAGGCCGTAGGTCACCCAGACAATGGCCAGCAGGATAGCCAGGGGCCATTCCAGTTCCGCGTATTCCTTGGTGGTGGTGTAGCCCAGCGGCAAGGTCACGATGGCGCCGACGATGACCGCTTGCCAACCCCAGAAGGTGAAGGCGGCGAGGCTGTCGGAGATCAGTCGGGTCTGGCAGGTTCGCTGCACGACGTAGTAAGAAGTGGCAAACAATGCACAACCACCGAAGGCGAAGATCACCAGGTTGGTGTGCAGTGGGCGCAGGCGTCCAAACGTCGTCCAGGGCAGGTCGAAGTTCAACTCCGGCCAGACCAGTTGCGAGGCGATGAAGACACCGAGCCCCATGCCAAGGATCCCCCAGACCACCGTCATGATGGCGAACTGGCGGACTACCTTATAGTTATAAGCAGTCGGACTGATTGCTGTGCTCATTCTAAGGTTCCACGGTTTGGGTGTTTTATTAGGATAAAAATCGGTCGCAAGTATGGAGAAAGCGGGGGGGCATTGCAACGCGCCATGACCTGGGTCAATGCTTTCCAAAGCTGATTCTGCGGCCTTTCCATGTTCCGTGTAGGGACAAAATTGACCCTCGGCAAAACGTCGAGTCGAAGGAAAGAGGCGAGGGGGGCGGGTCGGTTGTAACGGGGTGTGTTCACACGCTGCGTTCGGGAAATGCCGGGTCGCTATCGTGATAGCCGGTATTCGCCTGCCTTTGCGGCTTTTTCGTCGAACGATTGTCGAACACATCGGGTCGGGTCGACCGCTGACCGGCAGTCGCCAGTGCACGCAAAGGCAAGCGTAGACGCGATTGCGGGGATTCGAAAGGAAGACGGAGGAAGGGTGCGACAAAAAGAAGCAGCTGCGAGCTGCGAGCTTCAAGCTGCAAGCGAGTAAGCGTCGCTTGCAGCTTTTGCTTTTGCTGTTACTTGAGGCTTGCAGCTTGCGGCTTGCCGCTCAACTGCTCATCACTTTTGGAAAGGCTGTAAACGTAGGCCGCGAGCAGTTGCACCTTGTCATTGCCGAGCAGTTCGCTCTGCGCCGGCATGTGGCCCTGGCGACCATGGCGAATGGTCTGTTGCAGTTGTGCCAGGCTGGTGCCATAGATGAAGCCGGCCGGATGCGTCAGGTTCGGCGCGCCCATGGCTTCGGTGCCCTGGCCGTTGGCACCGTGGCAAGCAACACAGGTGGTGCTGAACGTTTGCTGGCCCGCTTGCAGGTCGGCACCGTTGTCCGCTGGCAGTGGCAGGCCGGCCAGGTCGTGGCGAACGTACGCGGCCACGTTCTTGACTCCGGCTTCCCCGAGGATTTCGCCCCAGGCCGGCATCGCCGCCATGCGGCCGCCCATGATGGTGGTCTTGATGGTGTCGGCCGCACCGCCCCAGCGCCAGTTGCTGTCGGCCAGGTTCGGGAAGCCGAAGGCACCCTTGGCGTCCGAGCCGTGGCAGACCGAGCAGTTGGAGGCGAACAGACGACCGCCCATCTTCAACGCCTGCGGATCCTTGGCGACTTCTTCTACTGGCATCGCCGCGAATTTGGCGAAGATCGGCCCGAACTTGGCGTCGGCCTTGGCCATTTCCTTTTCCCACTCATGGGCACCGGTCCAGCCATTTTCGTAGCCGGGCAAGATGCCTTTCCAATTGCCCAGGCCCGGATAGAGCACCAGATAGCCGACGGAAAACACCAGGGTGCCGGCGAACAGCAGGAACCACCACTGCGGCAACGGGTTGTCGTACTCCTCGATGCCGTCGAAGCTGTGGCCCATGGTCTGGTCGACGCTGCCCTTGGTCTCGCCCTTGCGGGTGCCAATCAGCAGCCAGGTCAGGCCGATCAGGCTGCCGAGGGTCAGTACGCAGATCCACGTACTCCAGAAGGTGGTCATGGCTGGGTACTCCTTGTTGCAGGGTCTTGGGGATTGGCGGGGTCGGACGACAGTTCGTCGGCGAACGGCAGCAGGCGCGCCTGGGCGAATTCCGGGCCGCGCTTGCTGCTGAAAACCCACAGGATCAGGCCGATGAAGGCGACGAAGACCACGACTGTGCCCAGGCCGCGGATCATTCCAGTGCTCATTTCAAGAAACATGGGGCTCACCTCTTGCTCTTGATGGCAGTGCCGAGCACTTGCAGGTAGGCCACCAGCGCGTCCATCTCGGTCTTGCCCTTGAGCGTGGCCGTTGCGCCTGCGATGTCATCATCGGTGTACGGCACGCCGAGGGTGCGCATGGCGCGCAGCTTGCCTTCGGTGTTGCTGCTGTCCACCGCCTGGGTCACCAGCCATGGGTAGGCCGGCATTTTCGACTCGGGCACCACGTTGCGCGGGTTGTACAAGTGCGCGCGGTGCCAGTCGTCGGAGTAGCGCGCGCCGACCCGGGCCAGATCCGGCCCGGTACGCTTGGAACCCCACAGGAACGGGTGGTCCCAGACGCTTTCACCGGCGACCGAGTAGTGGCCATAGCGTTCGGTCTCGGCGCGGAACGGTCGGATCATCTGCGAATGGCAGCCGACGCAGCCTTCGCGGATGTAGATGTCGCGGCCTTCCAGTTGCAGGGCGGTGTAGGGCTTCATGCCGTCCACCGGTTTGTTGGTTACGTCCTGGAAGAACAGCGGCACGATCTGGGTCAGGCCGCCGATGCTTACGGCCAGCACCATCAGCAGCATCAGCAGGCCGACGTTTTTTTCGATTGTTTCGTGTTTCATGGCGGACTCCTCAGACCATCTGCGCGGCAGCGGCAGCTTCGGCAGGCTGGTAGGCCCGCACGGTGCGCCAGGTGTTGTAAGCCATCAGCAGCATGCCGCTGAGGAAGACCGCACCGCCCACCAGCCGTACGATGAAGCCGGGGTGGCTGGCCACCAGGGTTTCGACGAAGGAGTAGGTGAGCGTGCCGTCCTCGTTCACCGCACGCCACATCAGGCCCTGGGCGATGCCGTTGACCCACATCGAGGCGATGTAGAGCACGGTGCCGATGGTCGCGAGCCAGAAGTGCGCATTGATCAGGCCGATGCTGTGCATCTGTGGCCGGCCGAAGACTTTCGGGATCATGTGGTAGAGCGCGCCAATGGAGATCATCGCCACCCAGCCGAGTGCGCCGGCGTGTACGTGGCCGATGGTCCAGTCGGTGTAGTGGGAGAGGGCGTTGACGGTCTTGATGGCCATCATCGGACCCTCGAAGGTCGACATGCCGTAGAACGCCAGGGACACCACCAGAAAGCGCAGGATCGGGTCGCTGCGCAACTTATGCCAGGCACCGGAGAGGGTCATCATGCCGTTGATCATGCCGCCCCAGCTGGGGGCCAGCAGGATCAGCGACATCACCATGCCCAGCGACTGGGCCCAGTCCGGCAATGCGGTGTAGTGCAGGTGGTGTGGGCCGGCCCAGATGTACAGGGTGATCAGCGCCCAGAAGTGGACGATGGACAGGCGATAGGAGTACACCGGGCGTTCGGCCTGTTTCGGCACGAAGTAGTACATCATTCCCAGGAAACCCGCGGTGAGGAAGAAGCCCACGGCGTTGTGGCCGTACCACCATTGCACCATTGCGTCCGTGGCCCCGGCATACACCGAGTAGGACTTGGTGAAGCTCACCGGCAGTTCCAGGTTGTTGACGATGTGCAGGATCGCCACCGTCAGGATGAACCCGCCGAAGAACCAGTTACCCACATAAATGTGCTTGGTCTTGCGCGTGGCCACGGTGCCGAAGAACACGATGGCGTAGGCGACCCAGACGATGGTGATCAGGATGTCGATCGGCCATTCCAGCTCGGCGTACTCCTTGGAACTGGTGTAGCCCAGTGGCAGGCTGATGGCCGCCAGCAGGATCACCAGTTGCCAGCCCCAGAAGCAGAACGCGGCGATTTTCGGTGCAAACAGCTGCGTCTGGCAGGTGCGTTGCACCGAATAGAACGAGCTGGCGAACAGCGCGCAGCCACCAAAGGCGAAAATCACCGCGTTGGTGTGCAGCGGGCGCAGGCGGCCGAAGCTGGTCCAGGGTAAATCGAAATTGAGCTGCGGCCAGACCAATTGGGCGGCGAGAAAAACCCCGAGCCCCATGCCGACGATGCCCCACACCACCGTCATAATGGCGAATTGGCGGACCACCTTGTAGTTGTAGGCGGTACTGATAGAAGTGTTCATGGTTCCCCATCCACGGTTCAGCCGAAGAGCTTGGCGGCGCAGGGCAGCGCAGCGTTCTTCGCCTGGAGTTATAGGCAGACTAAAAGCGAGGCAAGCATGGACAAACAGCACAAGGCCAGTATTGACGGGGATCAATGGGCGCGGTGCGTGCAGCAGCATGGTTGGCGCTGGACGGCCGCGCAATCGGGCACGCTCGACGGGGCGCCAACGCTGATCCTCGCCCATGGCGCCGGTGCGCCGATGGACAGCGAATTCATGGAACAAATGGCCGCGCGCCTTGCTGCGCATGGGGTCAACGTGTTGCGTTTCGAGTTCCCCTACATGGCCCAGCGGCGCCAGGATGGGGGCAAGCGTCCACCCAACCCGACCCCGAAGCTGTTGGAGTGCTGGCGCGAGGTGTACGCCTCGGTGCGGCCTTATGTCGCTGGACTGCTGGCCATCGGCGGCAAGTCCATGGGCGGGCGCATGGCGAGTTTGCTGGCCGATGAGTTGGGCGCCGATGCGCTGGTGTGCCTGGGGTATCCCTTCTACGCAGCGGGCAAACCGGAAAAACCGCGAGTCGAGCATTTGGCGACATTGAAGACCCGGACCTTGATCGTCCAGGGCGAGCGTGATGCGCTGGGCAACCGCGAAGCGGTGCAGGGTTATGCGCTGTCACCGAGTATCGAGGTGTCGTGGCTGGTGGCGGGGGATCATGACTTGAAGCCGTTGAAAGCTTCGGGATTCAGTCATGAGCAACATCTGGAGGCGACAGCGACCCAGGTGGCGGCGTTTCTCCAGTAGGTTCTTTGCTGGGTGGGATGGCCTGCTCACGATAGCGGCCTGTCAGGCGACAAAAAACCCGGAAGCGTTCGCTGTCCGGGTTCTTTGTTTGTCAATTGAGCTCAGCGGTTAAACCGCTCCACCAACGAATACTGCGTGGTGGCCGTGCGGGTCAGTTCTTCGCTCAGCAGCGCCGAACTGTGGGCTTGGCCCGAGGTCTGGTCGGCCAGTTCCGAAATGTTGCTGATGTTGCGGCTGATTTCCTCGGCCACTGAGCTTTGCTCTTCGGTGGCGGCGGCGATCTGGGTGGTCATGTCGGTGATGTTGGCCACCGCTTCGCTGATCCCCACCAGCGCCTGGTCCGCCTCCATGACCCGCGCCACGCCTTCCTCGGCCTGGCGATGGCCGGCGTCCATGGTCTGCACGGCATTGGTGGCCGTCTGCTGGAGCTTGGCGATCAGGGCGTGGATCTGCCCGGTGGACTCGCTCGTGCGTTGCGCCAGTTGTCGCACTTCGTCGGCCACCACGGCAAAACCGCGGCCCATTTCACCGGCACGGGCCGCTTCGATAGCGGCGTTGAGCGCCAGCAGGTTGGTCTGGTCGGCGATGCCCTTGATCACGTCCACTACGCCGCCGATCTCGTCACTGTCCCTGGCCAGTTGGGTCACGGTCTGCCCGGTCTCGCCGACCACGACCGACAGGCGCTCGATGGCCTCGCGGGTTTCCCCGGCGATGTCGCGGCCACGCCCGGTCAGTCGATTGGCTTCCTGGGTGGCATCGGCGGTGCGTTGCACGTGGCTGGCGACTTCCTGGGTAGTCGCGGCCATCTGGTTGACCGCCGTGGCGACCTGTTCGGTCTCCAGGCGCTGACGCTCCAGGCCGCTGGAACTGTCATGGGCCAGGGTGTTGGACTGGCGCGCCTGGTCGTTGAGGTGCTCGGCGGTGTCCTGCAAGCGGGTGAGGCAGGTTTTCAAGCGGGCTTCCTGGCTGAGAATCGACATCTCCAGGCGTGCCTGCGCGCCACGGCTGTCGGTGTACATGCGGGCGATCAACGGGTCGGAGGTCGTCTGTTCGGCGAGCCGCAACAGGCGCTTGATCCCGCGTTGTTGCCATTGCAGGCCCAACAGCCCCAGCGGCACCGACAACAACGCAGCGAGGGCAAAGCCCCATTGGGAGTTCAGGAAGGCGCCGACGATGAAGCTCAACTGGCTGACCAGGATAAACGGCAACCAGTCCTGAAGCATCGGGACCCACTTGTCGCTGCGCGGGACCGCCGGCTTGCCCTGGTTGATGCGTTGATAGAGCGCTTCGGCGCGGCTGATCTGCTCGGCGGTGGGCTTGACCCTGACCGATTCATAGCCGACCACCTGGTTGCCTTCGAAGATGGGCGTGACGTAGGCGTTGACCCAATAGTGATCACCGCTCTTGCAGCGATTCTTGACGACGCCCATCCAGGGCGAGCCCTGTTTCAATGTTTCCCACATGTGCGCGAACACGGCGGGCGGTACGTCCGGGTGACGCACCAGGTTGTGCGGTGAACGGATCAGTTCTTCTTTCGAAAACCCACTGACGTCCACGAATGCCTCGTTGCAGTAAGTGATCACGCCCTTGGCATCGGTGGTGGAAATCAATCGTTGTTGCGCCGGAAAAGTTCTTTCGCGCTGTGTGACGGGCTGGTTGTTACGCATGTTTTTTTAGGTCCGCAAGGCTTTGAAAGGTTGTCGGCGCTGTCAGGCGTTAATTGAAGTTATTTTTATCTTTCGCTATCACGCCAGCATCGGGTAGGTAAATAGGGCGAAATGAAGCAGGTTGAGCGAAAAATGGGTGGCGATTGCCGCGGCCAGCCCGCCAAAGCGGTAGGCCAGCCCGTAGCCGATCCCTGCCAGGCCTGACAGCAGTACCCACTGCCAACCGGCCCCGGCGTGCACCAGGCCGAACACCAGCGAGGCGAGCAGCAAGGCCAGGGCATCGCCATGATTTCGCTGTTTGAAGTAACGACCCAGGCCACCCTGAATGTAGCCACGAAACAGCGCTTCCTCCACCACCGTCACCAATAAAAGGTTGTTGAGAATCCACAGCCAGGCGTGTTCGGGCCATTTCGGCGCCCAGTGGATCATGCCCAGCAGCATCGCACCGCCCAAGGCCAGTACAGCGCTCAAGGCCAGGCCCAGCGCCGTGGCGTAGACCGACAGGCGCAACGAGCGCCGACCAACGATCCAGGGACAAGCCAGGAGCAGCCAGAAGCCGATCAGCGGTTTGTCCTGGTTCAGGTACATCGCAAACGGCGCGGCATCGTCGGTCAGGCGTTGTGTCGGGATGGCCCGGCCATTGAAGAAACCGGGCATCAAGTGCAGGGCCAGCGCCAGGGCCATGACCAGGAACAGTGCGTGGCCGAGAAACCGGCCGACCGGTGTCTGCTGCTGGCGAACCGCATAACCGGCGAACAGCAGGAGTGCGAAGGAGATGGTCGCGGTCCAGGCCAGTTGTCCGTAAGCGACGGCCAAGGTATAGCCGAGGGAAAGAAGGGCCAGGTAGGGCCAGGGTAGAGCGGGCATATCACATCCTTGATACAGAAGAACCATTGCGGCCGGGATTATAGGCAAGCCCATAAAAAAACACCGCCCATGAGAGGCGGTGTTTTCGTAAGACGCTTCTTTTTATGCTGCAATCAATTGCCGTAGGACGTAGTGCAGTATCCCGCCCGCCTTGAAATACTCCACTTCGTTCAAGGTGTCGATCCGACACAGCACTTCAATGCGCTCCTGGCGCCCGTCTTCGCGGGTGATGACCACCGGCAGGTTCATGCGCGGTGTCAGCTCGACGTCGCTCAGGCCCAGGACCTCCAGGGTCTCCTTGCCGGTCAGGTTCAGGCTCTTGCGGTTCTGGTCGAGCTTGAACTGCAATGGCAGCACACCCATGCCCACCAGGTTGGAGCGATGGATGCGCTCGAAGCTCTCGGCGATCACCGCTTTGACCCCCAGCAGGTTGGTGCCCTTGGCGGCCCAGTCGCGACTCGAACCGGTGCCGTATTCCTGCCCGGCGATCACCACCAGGGGCGTGCCGCTGGCCTGATACAGCATGGCGGCGTCGTAGATCGACATTTTTTCGCCACTGGGGATATAGAGGGTATTGCCACCTTCTTCGCCGCCGAGCATTTCGTTGCGAATGCGGATATTGGCGAAAGTGCCGCGCATCATCACCTGGTGATTGCCGCGCCTTGAACCATAGGAGTTGAAATCCCGGGGTTCGACGCCTTGTTCGCGCAGGTAACGGCCGGCCGGGCTGTCCGTCTTGATGTTGCCGGCCGGGGAGATGTGGTCGGTGGTCACGGAGTCGCCCAGCAGGGCCAGGACCCGCGCGCCCTTGATGTCCTTGATGGCGGGTGGTGGCCCACCGATATCATCGAAGAAAGGTGGGTGCTGGATGTAGGTCGAGTCCGGTTGCCAGACGTACGTGGCCGCTTGCGGCACTGCGATGGCTTGCCATTGCTCATCGCCGGCAAACACGGCGGCGTATTCCTTGTGGAACATGCCCGTGTCGACTTGGGCCACCGCATCGGCCACTTCCCGGCTGCTGGGCCAGATGTCCCGCAGGTACACCGGCTTGCCGTCCCGGTCGTTGCCCAGCGGCTCGCTGCTGATGTCGATGCGCACCGTGCCAGCCAGCGCGTAGGCGACCACCAGCGGGGGCGAGGCCAGCCAGTTGGTTTTCACCAGTGGGTGCACCCGTCCTTCGAAATTGCGGTTGCCCGACAGCACCGAAGCCACGGTCAGGTCGGCCTTCTGGATGGCTCTTTCAATCGGCTCGGGCAACGGGCCGGAGTTACCGATGCACGTCGTGCAACCGTAACCCACCAGGGCGAAACCGAGCTGGTCTAGGTATTGGGTCAGCCCGGCGGCCTGGTAGTAGTCGGTGACCACCTTGGAACCCGGTGCCAGGGAACTCTTGACCCAGGGTTTGCGGGTCAGGCCTTTTTCCACGGCTTTTTTCGCCAGCAGCCCGGCGGCCATCATCACGCTGGGGTTGGAGGTGTTGGTGCAGGAGGTAATGGCGGCGATCACCACCGCGCCGTTTCTCAAGTGGTGGGTCTGGCCTTCGAATTCGTATTCGGTTCCTCCCACCTGATCGGCGTTGCCCACGGCGACGCCACCGCCACCTTCGCTTTCCAGGCGACCTTCTTCTTTGCTGGTGGGCTTGACCTGCAGGCCGAGGAAGTCACTGAAGGCCTGGCCGACGTTCGGCAGCGCGACCCGGTCTTGCGGGCGTTTCGGTCCGGCGAGGCTGGCTTCGACACTGCCCATGTCCAGCTCCAGGGTATCGGTGAACAGCGGCTCCTGGCCGGGCAAGCGCCACAGGCCCTGGGCCTTGCAATAGGTTTCGACCAGTTTCACGGTATCCGCCGGACGCCCGGACAGGCGCAGGTAGTCCAGGGTCACGTCATCTACCGGGAAAAAACCGCAGGTGGCGCCGTATTCCGGAGCCATGTTGGCGATGGTGGCGCGGTCGGCCAGCGGCAAGTCGGCGAGGCCGTCGCCATGGAACTCGACGAATTTGCCCACTACGCCTTTCTTGCGCAGCATCTGCGTGACGGTCAGCACCAGGTCGGTGGCGGTGATGCCTTCGCGCAGCTTGCCGGTGAGCTTGAAGCCGATGACCTCGGGAATCAGCATCGACACGGGTTGGCCGAGCATGGCTGCTTCCGCCTCGATCCCACCGACACCCCAGCCCAGTACGCCGAGGCCGTTGATCATGGTGGTGTGGGAGTCGGTGCCCACCAGGGTGTCGGGGAAGGCATAGGTGCGACCGTCTTCCTCCGCGGTCCATACGGTGCGCCCCAGGTATTCGAGGTTGACCTGATGGCAGATGCCGGTGCCCGGTGGCACCACGCTGAAATTGGCGAAAGCGCTCTGGCCCCAGCGCAGGAAGGCGTAGCGTTCACCGTTGCGCTGCATTTCGATGTTGACGTTCTGTTCGAACGCCTGGCGGCTGGCGAACCGGTCGACCATGACCGAGTGGTCGATCACCAGGTCCACCGGCGACAAGGGGTTGATCCGCTGCGGATCGCCGCCGGCCTTCTCCACGGCGGCGCGCATGGCGGCCAGGTCGACCACGGCGGGGACCCCGGTGAAGTCTTGCATCAGCACCCGCGCCGGGCGGTACTGGATCTCCCGGTCGGAACTGCGTTCCTTGAGCCACCCGGCCAAGGCCTTGAGGTCGGAGCCGGTGACAGTCGTCCCGTCCTCCCAGCGCAGCAGGTTTTCCAACAGCACTTTGAGCGACATGGGCAGCTTGTCCAGCTCACCCAGGCTCCGGGCGGCCTCCGGCAGGCTGAAATAATGGTAGGTCCTGGCGTCGACTTGCAGCGTCTTGAGGGTTTTCAGGCTATCGATGGAGGGCATTGAAATCACTCCTTTGAGTCCGCACGGCGACGGACTGACGGAACGGACAGAGCTTTTAACCTAGTCCTGTTTTGGCTGAATGACTAATCACGGGACACTCGAAGAAGGCCCGGGGTTCCGAACTCCGCTATCATGCGCCGGTTTCGTGACAGCGCTACGGAGTTTCAATGAACACGCTTTTCATGCACTGCCGGCCGGGTTTCGAGGGCGAGGTCTGCTCCGAGATCGCCGACCATGCCGCGCGCCTGGGCGTGGCGGGCTACGCCAGGGCCAAACCGGCCAGCGCCTGCGCCGAATTTGTCTGCAGCGAAGATGACGGTGCCGAACGGCTGATGCGTGGCCTGCGTTTCGCCGAGTTGATCTTCCCGCGTCAATGGGCGCGCGGCACCTTCATTGACCTGCCGGAAACCGACCGCATCAGCGTCATCCTGGCCCACATGGCGGCATTGCCGACCTGCGGCAGCCTGTGGCTGGAAGTGCTCGATACCAACGACGGCAAGGAACTGTCGAACTTCTGCAAAAAATTCGAAGGCCCGCTACGCAAGGCATTGAGCGGGGCCGGCAAGTTGTTGGAAGACCCGCGCAAGCCGCGCCTGTTGCTGACCTTCAAGAGCGGTCGCGAGGTATTTTTGGGGCTGGCGGAGGTCGACAACTCGGCGATGTGGCCGATGGGCGTTCCCCGATTGAAGTTCCCCCGGGAGGCGCCGAGCCGCTCGACCCTCAAGCTCGAAGAGGCCTGGCACCATTTCATCCCCCGGGACCAATGGGACGAGCGCCTGCACAGCGACATGACCGGCGTGGACCTCGGCGCCGCGCCGGGCGGCTGGACCTGGCAACTGGTCAACCGCGGCATGCTGGTGACCGCCATCGACAACGGCCCGATGGCCGAGAGTCTGATGGACACCGGGCTCGTGCAACACCTCATGGCCGACGGCTTTACCTTCAAGCCCAAACAGCCGGTGGATTGGATGGTCTGCGACATCGTCGAGAAGCCGGCGCGCAACGCGGCGATGCTGGAGGAGTGGATCGGCGAAGGGCATTGCCGCGAGGCGGTGGTCAACCTCAAGCTGCCGATGAAACAGCGCTATGCCGAAGTGAAGCGCCTGCTCGAACGCATCGCCGATGGCTTCAAGGCCCGGGGTATCAAGGTGGAGATCGGTTGCAAGCAGCTGTACCACGACCGCGAGGAAGTGACGTGTCATTTGCGGCGGTTGGACGCGAAAAAGCCCCGTGGGAGCAAAGCTTGCTCGCGATGAACGATGATGCGGTCAGGAGACCGAGGTGCCTGCGTCGCGAGCAAAGTTTGCTCCCACAGGTGCTTTCACATGTTTGCGATTCCACAGGCTTTGCTCTCAACCGACATTGCGCGACAATGCTGACCAGTTTCAGGAGTACACGATGAGCGAAATGAACGACACACCGGTCGACGGCACGCTGGATGCCACCGGCCTCAATTGCCCGGAACCGGTGATGATGCTGCACCAGCACATCCGCGACCTGATCCCCGGCGGGTTGCTGAAGGTGATCGCTACCGACCCCTCGACGCGCCGCGACATCCCCAAGTTTTGCGTGTTCCTGGATCACGAACTGGTGGCCCAGCGTGAGGAAGCAGGCACGTACCTCTACTGGATCCGCAAGAAGCTCGGTTAATCCTTCGAGTGGCTGATACGGATCTGCTTGCGTGCACTGCGCGCCAAGCGGATCGACAGCATCAACGCCGCACAGCTCAAGCCAGCGATCAAACCCTGCCACTGTTGTAATGCTATTGGGGATTTGTAATCGCTCCAGGTAATGCGCAGGCCCACGGGAACGCCTACACTGCCCACCCCGCCAAAGGAGCTCTGCCATGCTGATCGTCGCCGACGAAAACATTCCCCTGCTTGATGCATTTTTCCAAGGTTTCGGCGAAATCCGTCGGGTGCCGGGTCGCGGCATCGATCGCTCGATGGTTGCCCAGGCCGATGTGTTGCTGGTGCGCTCGGTCAGCCAGGTCAATCGGGCGCTGCTCGAAGGCAGCAAGGTTCGCTTCGTGGGCACGTGCACCATCGGCACCGATCATCTGGACCTGGACTATTTCGCCGAGGCCGGGATTCGCTGGGCCAGTGCGCCGGGCTGCAATGCCCGCGGCGTGGTGGACTATGTGCTGGGGAGCCTGATGACCCTGGCGGAAATCGAAGGCGCAGACCTCAAGCGACGTACCTTCGGAGTGGTTGGGGCGGGCCAGGTGGGCGGGCGCCTGATCGAGGTGCTCAAGGGGCTGGGGTGGGCAGTGAAGGTCTGCGACCCGCCGCGCCAGGCGGCCGAAGGGGGCGACTATGTGAGCCTGGAGCAGATCATCGAACAGTGCGATGTGATCAGCTTGCACACCCCCTTGACCCGCGACGGCGCGCAACCGACCTGGCATCTGTTCGACGAAGATCGCCTGAACCGGCTCAAGCCCGGCACCTGGCTGATCAACGCGGCCCGGGGGCCGGTGATCGACAACGCGGCATTGCGTGAGGTGCTATTGGCCCGTGAAGACCTGCAAGCGGTGCTTGATGTGTGGGAGCAGGAGCCGACCGTGGACGTGGACCTGGCCGACCTGTGCGTGATCGCTACGCCGCACATTGCCGGTTATAGCCTCGACGGCCGCCAGCGTGGTACGGCACAGATCTACGAAGCCTTGTGCGCGTTTCTCGAACAACCAGCCCAAGTCAGTCTCAGCGACTTGCTGCCCCGGCCCTGGCTGGGCGGCATCACCCTGGATGCCGAAACCGACCCTGCCTGGGCGCTGGCAGTGCTGTGCCGGAGCGTGTACGACCCGCGTGGCGACGACGCGAATTTTCGCCGCAGCCTGGTGGGCACGGTCGACGAGCAGCGCCGCGCTTTCGATGTGTTGCGCAAGCACTACCCGCCGCGCCGGGAAATCGACAGCCTGAAGGTACGTATCGACGGCCCGTCGCCGGCCCTGCAACAGATCGTGACCGCACTGGGAGCCACGCCCCTTTAATTGTGGAGCGATTTCTGTGGCGAGGGAGCTTGCTCCCGCTGGGATGCGAAGCAGCCCTAGGCTCTGTACGAAAAGTCTTGAGACGAAGGTCAGGCAAGGCGAAAACAGCCGAGGAACGGCCGGGGTCGCGCTCGACTTTACGGGTTGTAAATGAGCATTCCGAGGCTGTTTTCAACGCAGCATGAACGAGTATCAAGGCTTTTCGTACAGAGCCTAAGTGCTGTCACGGATCTCTGTTGTAGCAGTTATCCGAAAGAAGGCATCGGCCCCAGTGAGTTCAGCAGCCAGGTAATCGCGGCCACTGCGGCGAGCACCGTAACCACCAGGCCGATCAGCAGCCACTTGGCAATTTTCAGCCACTTCGGTTGTGCGGGCTGGGGAACGAGGGCCTCCAGCGCGAGGCGTTTTTCCTCGGTGCAGCGTGGGCAGGGGGCGTTTTCCTGGAAAATCACGGCCCGGCATTGGTCACAGATTTTCATGGCTCAATCCAGGCTCGTGGAAGGATTCAGTATTCATAGACAATCCCCAGGCGCTCCATGACTTCCAGTGCGTTGGCCAGGGCCAGGCCGTTCATGGAGAGGCAGGCGAAGGTCTGGTATTCATCGAAATGCGTGCCGATGGCCAGCAGCTTCAAATCATGGGCGTCCAACTGTGCGTTGAAATACTGGAGCAATGCCCGCTCCCAGTGGTCGGCACGGTTAACCGCATCGACAGCCTTGGCATCCGGCGTCGCGATCTCGATGCCCAACCGCCGCAGCGGTGCGAGGGCGTTGACCGCACCGACGCCCTGGGTCGGCCATTCCTTCCATTCGAATTCAGCCAGCCGATTGGCCTCGGCGAGCGCTGACTGGAGCTGAGTCCAGGCCCAATCCCACTGCCCGGTAGGGGCAGGAATGTTTTGCGCGAGCGTGTCCGCGTGCGTCTCGTCGAACAAGTAATAGAACAGATCGGCCAGGGTATCGGCCACAGCCAGCGGCGGCCCTTGCTCGGTGTCCAGGTCACGGCTCAAGCGCTCCCACAAACTGCCGAGTTCCTCCCAATCCTCTTCATCCATGTCATCTTCGATCACCTGGGCCTTGTCGCCGCGTTCGTAGTCGTCCAGTCTCGTCATGAGCACACGTACCCGGCCGTCGGCGAGATGGACGTCGTAGCTGCGGTAATCTAGGTAATTGGTCTGGAAAACGATACGCTCGGGAAACACCTCATGGGTGAGGCTTTCTTGCGCATCGAAATACACGCCGCCCTCAAGTTCGCCATGGGCGCGGGTGATGCGTTGAAACGACAACAGGTCGATTGGATTCATGTGGCTCAGGTCTTATGGATGAGGGTGGAGCATGGAAGCTCATGCGCGCCGTACAAATGTACCGACCTCCTGATGGGCGCTGATCGTACACCAGGGAGAGGGGCGCGCGTGACCGCGCCGTTGCCGTCATTCATCGACGGCAGGCGGAATCCACGGCCCCGAAGCCTGCGGGATCAGAATGGCATCGGCAGCGGCAATGCTGTGGCGTTCAGATGGCTCAGGAAGAGGAATCCACTCACCAGCACCGCATTGACCGACCAGGCCACCGTGAGGAAGCGGGCGATCTGGCCGTAGACGGGACTGCGGACATTGTCGGCGTTGCGCCATACCGCGTTGAGCATGCAGGCGGTATACGCCACGAAAGCCAGCAGCATCAAGCCGAACAGGGACGGGGTCACCCGGTTGAACGCCATCAGGATCAGGCCAAACAGCACATTGCTGAGCGCCACGCCATAGAGCCAGAACACCACCCACAGCGCAGTGTGGCCCTGGGTATTCAACCAATGCTGAAACTTGCTCATTATCACTCCTTGGCCCCTTGAGGGTCCGTGTATCCCTACAAGCCCGTACAGCCTTGAATCGGAGGGTGATCGATACGGCAGTGGCGGGCGCCTGTACACGTTTGAGTCTAGCGGGTTTTTTGACGTGCCCTTGGTCGATGTCGGGTGAATCATTGCTCTGTGGGCTGTTCGTAGCGCCGCTGGATGCGCGCCAACTCGCCGGAGCTGCGCAACTGCTCCAGGGCGCGAGCCCAGGCGGCGACCACCTTGTCGTCACTGTCGGGGCTGAAGGCGATGTACAGCGATGAGCGATACAACTCGATGGGAATCTTGCGCAGCGTGCCGGGGGGAATCTTCAATTGGCGGCTGTAGTAAGCCAACCCCGCATCGGTGTCGCCGATGACGATCTCGGTGCGTCCGGCCAGGAGCATGCGGTACAGCTGCCGGCTCTCGGTGGCGCTTTTGTCCAGGTTGTTGAAGCCCATCGATTGCAGCATCTGCGGTACCAGGCCGGCATGGCGCGTGGTGATCTGCGGGGCATGCAGCAATTGCTCCAGGGAGTTCACCGGCGGCGTGGTGCTCAATTGATAGGGGTGGATGGATTCTTCCACGATTGGGCCGACCCACTTGAACAATGGCTCGCGCTCCGGTGTGCGGAACATCGAGTACATGATGGTCTTGGGGCGGCTCTTCAGGATCTGGCTGGCGCGCATGCTCGGTTGCATCGATATCTCGAATTGGTCCCCGGTCAGCGCCATGATGGCCCGCACGATCTCCGTGGTCATGCCGGTGAGTTGGTTGTCCTCCTGGTAGTTGTACGGGGCCCATTCTTCGGTTACGACCTGATACTCCTCGGCCTGCACAACCGTGCCAAGCAATAGACAGAGCAGCGCTGCCGCAGATGTCGAGGGTTTCACGTGGGCTCCTGGTGAGCGATTGGGGGCGAATCGCAAAGGCAACGTAAGCATAGACTCAAACACGAGCCTGTCGGATTGACGTGCTTCAGCGAAAGGAGCGGTGACCGATCGGGCCGGCCGCCTCCAACCGGTGCTTATATCGCGGCGGCCCACTGCCGGATTTGTGCGAGGGTGGCCGTTGCCCCGCCGCAAACCACCACCAGGACGTTAGCGTATCGATCCAGTGCATGGGGTTCATAAGCCAGGGAGAGCGCGGCCCCGCAGGCCGGCTCGACCAGAACGCGATGATCGAGCAAAAACTGTTCGCAGGCATCGAGCGCCTGCCGGTCGGTCACGACCACGCTTTCGATCCGATGGGTTGCGCGGTACTGGAAGGCCTGGTCACAGATCCGTTTGGCTCCCAGGGAGGTGGCGACAGAACTGATGCGCTCGATTTCCACCGGTCGACCGGCCTCGGTGGCGGCGCGAAAGGACGCAGCCCCTTCGGTCTCGACAGCGATGACCGGAACGTCTTGCCAGCCATTGCGGTGAAGGCCTTCGACTACCCCGCAAAGCAGCCCGCCACCGCCCACCGAAAGCACTACGGCATCCGGCTTGTGCCCGGCCTGTGCCACCTCATCGATCAGCGTGGCGTGGCCCGTCCATAACAGCGGGTCATCAAAAGGATGAATGAACGCATCGTCTGGGGATGCCAGGGTCAGCGCCAACTGGTTCGCTTCCTGCCAGGAGCTGCCATGGACAATCACCGTCGCCCCCTCCAGGGCCAGCAATTGCTTGGCTCGCTCGGTGGTGGTTTCCGGCACGACAACGGTCACAGGCAGGCCCAATCGGCGTCCGGCATAGGCCACGGCAAGCCCCGCATTGCCGCCCGAAGACGAAATAAATCGCTTGGCGCCACGGGCGTGATAGGTCTCACAGGCATGCCCGACGCCACGCAACTTGAACGACCCGCAGGGCTGCAACGCGTCAATCTTGAGCCAGATAGCGCGCTGTGCGATCGCGCTGAGTTGACGGGATTCAATCAAGGGAGTGTTGATGTGCAGAGTCATTGCTGAGTCCTTTCGTCTATCGAACTGAACCGCTACCCGGCCGAAATACCCGCACATATGGCGTCCAGTGACGGCGCCGCTTGCGGTCAGTGACTGCGAGCTCTGGCGCGAGCAGGCGGACCATAGCTTACGTCTCTGATCAGCGCAATTGGGGGGCGCCTGTCCTTACCCGTTTATGCAAGCCCGGGCGGTCAAGGCGCCTTTACCCGAAGCGAAGCAATGCTTCATGAAGGCTCAAATACTGTCCGCTAATCGCCTGGCCTGTTGATTCGCTGCCTCTCGCGCACTGCGATCAACGTCTTCCCCCAGGATGGTTTTTTCCACAATCACCGAATGCACATCCGTCACGCCGACAAACTTCAGCCAGGCTTCAACGTAGGGTTTCTGAAAATCGAAGCGGGTTGCTGGCGTGATCGACTGGGCCGAAAAATCCAAGCCTCGGGCATACATCACCACGGCTGTTTTGTTGACCAGCAGACCTTCCAGGCCGTGCTCCGGATCAAAGCTGAACAGGATGTCTTTCTGCGACACCAGGTCGATGAAGTGCTTGAGTTTGTAGGGGATGCTGAAGTTCCACAGCGGTACGGACATCACCAGCACATCAGCGCGATGCAGGTGATCGGCCAAGTCCTTTAGCGTGTTCCAGGCGTCCTGTTGCGCGGCAGTCAAGGGCGTGCCATTGAGCCCGGCGTATTTGGCCTCCAGGGCCAGGTCATCGAATTCCGGTAACGCCAGGCTCCATAAGTCGAGCGTGACAATGTCGGTGTCCGGTGCGTTTTCCCGATAACGCGTAATGAAGCTGCGAGCGACTTCCAGGGAAGCCGAACGCTGCTTGCGGGGAGAACATTCAATATGGAGAAGAGTCGTCATGGCGCGCCTCGATCAGTGGGGGGAATAGGGCAGGTGGGCGCATTGCAACATAGCTATATTTGAAATATAAATTGTAAATTCATGCGCTATTTATCACGTATAAAACTATGTTCGATCACCTGCTGCTCAAGACCTTTGTCACTGTCGTCGAGGAAGAAGGTTTCAGTCGTGCCGCCCAAAAGCTGCACCTCACGCAATCTGCGGTCAGTGGTCATGTACGGCGACTGGAGGAACAGGTCGGCAAACCGCTGTTGACCCGCACCACTCGCGCTCAGCAATTGACACCCGATGGCGAGCGCCTGGTCGCTTATGCGCGCACGATTCTTACGTTGAACCGTGATGCCTGGGCCGAACTGACGCGCACACCGTTTCACGGGCGACTGCGGATCGGGGTGTCCGACGATTTTGTCGAGGCGCGGTTACTGCGCACCTTCCAGGATTTCGCGGCGCAGTACCCGGGCATGGAGATCGACGTGCAGGTCGGCATTCCGGGGACGTTGCTGAACCTGATGAAGCAAGGCCATCTGGAGCTGGTCGTCGGTTCGCTGTGCGAAACCAGCGAGGCTGGGTTGCTGCTCTGGCAAGAGCCGCTCGTGTGGGCCTGGTCGGCGCAACCTGTCACCCAGTTACCGACGCCGCTGCCGTTGGCCCTGTTCCCCGAACCGTGCCCCTACCGGGAGGCGGCGCTGACGAGGTTGGCCCAGGCCGGAATCGCCCAACGCACGGCAATGTTATGCAGCAGCGCCGCCGGGTTGCGAGCAGCGGCACTTGCCGGTTTCGCGGTAGCGCCCATGGCCGCCAGCCAATTGGGGCAAGGGCTGGCGGTTCTTGGCGGCGAACACGGATTGCCGGATTTGCCGGATGTGCAATTTCGATTGTTTACCGCTGCGGATGTGGATCGCACGATTGTGGCGGCGGTGACTCGGTTGGTTGTGGAGTATTGTTCCGGGCGTAGGGTTTGATTAAGAGGTCCATGAATCTGCGGCAGAGGAGTAAGGCAATGGCTGAAAAGTGGAATCATCAGGTCGCTCTGATCAGCGGTGCTGGCAGCGAGCAGGGGATCGGGATGGCCGTCGCGCGGTGCCTGGGCGCGGCTGGCGCGAAGCTGATCGTCACCGCCAGCAGCGCACGGATCCACGATCGGGTCGGCGAGTTGCGTGCCGCCGGTTTTACCGTGGAAGGTCGCCCGGTCGACCTGACCGATGAGGAACAGGTGGGCGAGTTCATCACCTGGGCGTATTCGCTGTGGGGGCGTGTCGACATCTTGGTGAACAATGCCGGCCTGACCGTGCAGGGTAAACTCGAAGCTGCCGCCGAGTTGGCCAACATGAGCGTGGAGACTTGGTCAGGCTCCATCGCGCGCAACCTCACCACCGCGTTTCTGCTGACTCGCGGCGTACTGCCAGGTATGCAGGCAAGGCGTTATGGCCGCATCGTCAACATCAGTTCCACTACGGGTACCCGCGACAGTTATCCGACCGGTGCGGCCTACAGTGCTGCTAAAGCCGGGATGGTGGGCATGGGCATGAGCCTGGCCCAGGAAGTCGCCAAGCAGGGCATTACCGTGAACTCAGTTGCCCCCGGCTGGATCGCGACAGGCTCGAGTTCACCGGAGGAAGAACGGGCCGCCGTTTACACGCCAATCGGACGGGCAGGCCGCCCGGAAGAGGTGGCTGCGGCAGTGGCGTTCCTGGCTTCTCCAGAAGCCAGCTACATTACGGGTGAGATACTGGTGGTGGACGGTGGTAATTGTCTGGTTGAGAACAAAAGCCCGGAGTGAGGGGCGCAGAGGGCGGATTCATTCTGTTGGATAACTGTCCCGCTTCCGTCTTCATTCATGGAGTCTGCACCCAATGCTGCAAAAAACACGCAATTGCGGACTCATCATCCTATCGAGCGACGTATAGATTCACGGCAACTATTGGCAACCGTAAAGTGCTGGTGGTGGGGATTCGGCATATGTCCAGGTTTGTGCCCAACGTCGAGGCAATAAAATCAGCCTGGGCGCAACAGAAAGCTCGTTCGGGCATGGGCGGCGATGGGACCGTTGTTCATCTATGATCCATCGGTATGTTGAGGTCCGCCACTCAAGGACGCCCTATGGCTACCCACGCTCCCACCTCCACGCAAAAACACCTGGCAGTATTAATCGATGCCGACAATGCGCCCGCCGCAATTGTTGAAGGCTTGTTTGAGGAAATCGCCAAGTACGGCGTCGCCAACGTCAAGCGAATTTATGGCGACTGGACGGGGCCCCAGTTGGGCAGTTGGAAGAAGGTGTTGCTCGACCATTCAATTCAGCCCGTCCAACAGTTCGCGTACACCAAAGGCAAGAACGCAACAGACAGTGCCTTGATCATCGACGCCATGGACCTGCTTTACGCACGACGCTTCGACGGTTTTTGCCTGGTTTCCAGCGACAGCGACTTCACTCGCCTTGCTTCTCGATTACGAGAGGAAGGCCTGACCGTGTATGGGTTTGGTGAAGAGAAAACCCCAAGGCCGTTCGTGTCGGCGTGCGATAAGTTCATCTACACCGAATTACTGCGCAGCGCAGTGGTGGGTGCCGCGAGTAATGGACATGAGCGGCCTGACCCTGAACCCCTCGAGGCCGTTAAGGTCGCCAGTCCTCCAAGTGAAGAAAAACTGCCCCGCGCGCCGGTTGGTTTCATCGCAAAGATCTTGGATGATACTGCCGACGAGGAGGGCTGGGCGCTATTGGGGGCGCTGGGCACTAACATCAGCAAGTTGAGGCCCGAGTTCGACCCTCGGACCCATGGCTACAAAAAACTGAGCGAGTTGATTAAAGGATACCCGCAGACATTTGAACTGCAGACGAGAAGCACCTCAGGGGGTGGCTCGATACTTTATGTCCGGCACCGACAGTGAGCGGCCGATGCCGGTGGCGGGTTCATGTGTCGCTCAATTAGCTGCAAGTCATTGTAGGAAAAAGCATATTGGAAGTGGCAGCCTCTCAAAAGGTGGCCTATACATGGACAGGCTGGCCACGAAAAGTGTCAGCGTCTTCCAATTCGATCGGACGAGGAGTCCGTTTTCATGGCTACAGAGCTGGATGCATTGCTTGCAAGTATTCGCGATTGCAAAACCTACGACGCGGTAAAGAATCGCCTCTCTACCATCACCGAAAACAAGGACAACGCTACTGACCCTGATGTGGTGCGGGCGCTACGCGATGCCCAGGTGTACGCGCTGGTATGGGGTGTGTTCACTGTCGCTCTCGACCAGGGGGCGCCGATAGTCGCCTTCGATAAAGCCCGCAAGGCACTCGAGGCCGCCACTGAAGCGAAGGCTGACAACGAGACTCTTAGAGCCGCCTATATCGCTTACGAAAAAGCCCGCATTGCCTACTACAAGGCTGAAAGTGCTGACAACGACCTCATCGGCGATGCCATCAAATCCGTAGCCGACGATGCAGCCAAAGTTGCACCCGGTAAAAACAGCATCGACTCGATTGCCGATGCCGCCGCTGCCGAAATGGCTTACGCTGACGCCTACCACCACCTCGCAAGCCAAACGTCGATCTATGCCTCCAAAGAGGTCGGTGTGGACCCTTATCAGGACTACTACGACAAGGAGCGGCAGATCATAAATATCACCAGCCCCGTCAGGGAGGCCCGTGATGCTTATGTCAATGAGCATGTCACCCGTGCTCAGGTGGCGGCCGAGCTCAAGCAGTCGCTCAACCAATATCTGCTCGTCTGGCGCAAGACAAGAACCGGAGGTGGGAACCCGCTGGCGGAACAAGGCATTCTGGAAAGCATCGATGAGAAGAACGGGACGTTTGTGCTCAGAAGCACTGTCTATGAAGGTCGGCGCGACACGGTTTCGTTTTCCGACATAGAAACCGTCGATAAATCACGAACGGGCCCAGGGGCGCTGTCGAGTGCAGCCGCACCCGACTGGAGAAAGGTAGACCTGGGGAAATGGGTTCGCTCCGACGAATATTACAAACACAAAAGCGCTTGATGCCTGCATAGCCGTATCCCTTCACGACAGCGACCGGAGCTAGTCTCCGGCCGCTGTACCTTCTGGAACCTGTCGCCCCGGTAACAAGTGATCACGGGCTAGCGCGTATACGGCCCTATACGTTCCCTCGACATAGGTATCCAGCAGCGTTGTCTTCACCAAAGGCCGGGGACCAATCTCCAGCGCACTCGACGGGCATAATCGTCATACCCGGCAAGCTCCGATCGCAACAGCCGATCTTCCCAAGCTGTGCGCAAGACGAGTAACGCCGAAGCCAGCGCTGCGGGCACCAGTGCCCAGAAAGAGCCCAGTGCCAGGGCCATGCCGAAAAACAGGAACAGCGCAGCGATGTACCCAGGGTGACGGACGAAACGGTAAGGGCCGCTATCGATCACGCGCTGATGTCGCTCGGTCTGGATGCGCACACCAGGCTCGAAAAACGGGTTCACCGCCTGCGCCCAGGCCGTGACCGCGATACCCGCCAGCACAGCGATGTAGCCGCCTGTCACCAGCCAGACGGGTACCTGCGACCAATGGAACCGCCCGGCATCGAGTGCCGCGGCCGGCAGCACCGCCGTCATGGCCGGCAATATGAGCGCCAGTAGCGATTTGTCCCAGCTTTTCGTACCCGGTTGAATCCGGCTGCGAGCGCGATAGATCACTGGATTGACCCGCGCCAGGACAAGGGCTGACGCGCCAAAAGCCAAGATCAGAACGAGCAGCAACTCCCATCCGGGCCGCCAGGCGAGGGTGCCGGCCGGCAGAAAGATCAGTACCAGCAGCGCAAGCGGCAGGCCAATCGCGTAAGCGATGGCCGTGCGGCGTGACATTGCCTTGGGCTGCTGGGGCGCTTCTGTTTCTTCCATTTTGCTTGCCATATTCGGTGGGGTCGCAAATGGAGTATAGAGTTCATCGTGCCGGCATCATCGCTGGCGTTTCATCGAGGCCGTTGGAGCGCCTGGCGCGAGAGGGCGTAACGCAAAACCCAACGGCTCAAACCGCTCCCGCGTATCCATCCGAACATTGCGCAGGCCTGCCGTCTCCAGGTGCGATGCATACAACGCTTGCGACCAGTAGCTGAACAGAATCGACCGACGACGCCCACCCAGCGCATTCAAACTGCCCGCATGCACCAGATCCACATCGAACACCAGAATGTCCCCCGCGGTGCCTGAAAGCTGCACCGCGCGGGACTCGTCGCTGAAGTCGAAGGGCGGTTCCCCCGGCGCGGGGCGATGGCTGGCGGGGACGATACGCGTCGCGCCGTTCTCGGGGCCGTAATCGTCGAAGAAGGCCAGGGCCATGGCGATGTCGCCGGGTCGTTGGGCCGACAAGTCGCGATGCAGTTGTTGATGACCGCCACCACCAAGGGGCTCGCGGCCCTCCACCTGCGAGAGGAAAAACCGCTCCCCAATCAACTCACCCGCCACCGCCAGCACCTGGGGCAGGCGACACACCGCCTGAATCTTCGCCGCATCGTCCAGCATCGAACACCGCCAACCCACGTCGCGGGGCACAGGCCATCCCTCCGACGGCCGCACACCGGCGTCGAACACGGCACGTAGCTCATCCAGCCATTCGGCGGGGATCGCTCCACGGAGCAGGGCGTAACCGTCTCGATGGAGTTGCTGGCGGTGGGGCATGGTTTTCTCGCTTCCCTCGTGCGGACGATGGGAAGGCTAGTCGTCAAACCCCAGTAGGGCCAACCGCATGGCAATGAAGCGCATCATGTCGTCAGGATAAAGTCCGTCTGATCGATATCCACACTGTGAACACCGACCAGGCGAATGGAGTCCGCTCCGATCCTGATCACGGTGTCCGCTCCGTCAGCCACAATGTCCACGTTAGCGGCGAACGTTTCGCTGGTGATTCCCAACCCGGCGATATCGAGCAAGTCCTGCCCTCCGCTCGGATTGACATCGAAGCCCTGGACCGAGTCGTTGCCGAAGCCTGTCGCGGCAAACACAAAGGTATCGTTACCGAGGCCGCCGTCGAGCGTGTCGTTGCCCAGCCCGCCGACGAACAGATCGTCTCCCGCACCGCCGACCAGAACGTCGTCGGCCTGGCCACCTAGCATCTTGTGGTTTGCCGCTGCTGCATCGTAGGCCAACTCGCTGCCGCTGCCTTCGGCGTTTGCCTGCAAACCCGTCGCCGCGTATTGGCCATTCAGGGTGATTTGCGTTGAATGCGCACCGTCGCTGACGGTCAGCAGGCCGCCGGTGCCAGTGTCATTCGCCGCATAGGTGATCTGCGTATTGGCGCCGAAGGCAATGTCGCCAAGGTCCAGCTTGTCGCCGGTGGTGAAACCGCTGACGCTGCCACTGAACGCCGTCGACGCATCGAGCTTGAGCGTGCCTGCCGCGCCGCTGTCAAAGGTCACGTTCTGATCGGAGGCCGCCGCGAACTCCAGCGTCGCCGAACCGCTGATCGTTGCGCTTCCCGCGCCAGTGGTCTCAGCGTGGATGCTGATGTTGCCGTCGTTCGCCCACAGGCTGCCGCTGTTGACGAGCGTACTTTCGATCACCAATCCGCCGCTGCCGCTGGCTTGCAGCACACCCGTGTTGGTGATGGCGTTGCTACCGGTATCGATCACCAGCGCGTTGGCGCCGTTGGCAAGGATCTGGCCCGAGTTGACCAGTGTCATCTGCCCCGCGCCCAACTGGCCGGCACCCGAAACGGTGTTGTCGGCATTGGTGAGTACGGTGTCCGCGCTGCCACCAAAGATCACGTTCTGGGCGCTGTCGGACAGAACCACTTGCCCGCCACCGGTCAACGTCGCGCCACGGAACAGAATCTCAAGATCGGTCCCGCTGCCGGTGGAGCCGAGTTCTATGGTGCCGCTGTTGTCGATGCTGCCACCGAACGGCATGATCGCTCCGTCGGCGATGGTGAGGGTGCCCGTATTGGTCGTCACCGGGTTCACATCGAACAATAGGTTGGCCTCGCTCAACGCCGCCGCAGCTACGCCGTTGATGGTGACCGTCTGCTCGGCGCTGATGCTGAGTACGGCATTGCCGTTCGCGTCGTTGGTGATGCTCACATCCGCAAAACCGTTGACGCCCGTGAAGCCGATCAAGTCGATCTTGTCCGCCGTCGCATCGAAGTTGTGAATGATGTTGTTGCCGATCGGTTGGGCGAACACAAAGGTGTCGGCACCGGACGAGCCGGTCAGGTTGTCGTCGGCGGACAAGGCGAAGATCGGCGAGCCGGGGGCGTAGGCTTCTACGTTGTCGGACACGAAGGCATGACCCAGGCTGCCGTCGGCGTTGGTCCAGGTCATGTCGACGCCGAGCACCAGCGCACCGGCGAATTCGCTCGGGGTTGTCACCGTCAATGTGCCGGGATCGCTGGTTTGCACGGTCCAGGTGCCGTTGCCATTGTCGGTTCCTGCATTGAACACCCATCCCGAAGGAACGCCGCTGATGGTCATCGTCACGGGGCCGCTGATATCGGCCTGTGGAGCGTTGAGAGCCAGATTGATGGGCTCGCCGGCAACGCCTGCCGGAAGGTTTGCACTGCTCCCGGCCGCACCCGGATTACCCGCCAGGTCGGTGTAGCTGTTCGCGGCTACGTCGACTTTTATGCTACCGCCCAGGGTTCTGGTCAGCGTTGCCGTGTAGGTATCGCCGTCAACCTGGGTGAAGTTACTGAAGACTCCCCGTGGCGTTCCGCTCGTTGTCGTCATGGCTACATCCGCCAGGCTGAAACCGCTCACGGTCTCACTGAACTGGAAGGTGACCTTCGAGGTTGAACCTATCGAGCTTCCCAAGGGCGTCCCTGTCACGATCACCGTTGGCGCCACGGTATCCACTGGCGTCTCAACCACGTTCTGCACGTTCACCGTAAGCGTCTGGGTGTCGATGCCGCCATTGCCATCGGCCACCTGAACGTCCACGACGTAGGCGTTGTCGCCGTCAGTACCACCGACATCCTGGGCATTCTCGTAATCGGGTGCTGAGTTGAACGTCAGTACCCCACCCGAGCTGATCGAGAACTTGCTGAAGTCCGTCCCGGCCGTGCTCAGGAGCGAGTAGCTCAGCGTTTGCGCGGGCAGATCGGCATCGGTCGCCGTCACTGTCGTGACCGCCGTGGTGTTCTCCGCCACGTTGATCGAAGCTGTTGCGCCGCCGCCGTTGGAGGTGATCGTCGGTGCGTCGTTGCTGCCGGCGATATGCACGGTGACCGAAGTGAGGGTGCCATCGGCACTGCTCACCGCGAAGGTGTCTGTGTAGGTGGTACCGGCGGCGAACTCGTTATGGGCGGAGTTGGCGACGTAGGTCCAGGCACCGCCGGTGCCGATGGAGAACTGGCCGTAGCTGCCAGCGGTGTTGGACTGCGCCTGGAAGCTTGCCGGGCTGTCGATATCGCTGATGGTCAGGGTGCCGCCAGTGGTCAGCGGCGCATCGGTTTCGCTCAGCGTAACGCTGGCCGAGGACAGCACGGCGGCGTCGTTGGTGCCGGTGACGGTGACGGTCACCAGTTGGGTGTCGACCCCGCCGAGGCCGTCGCTGACCTGCACGGTGAAGATTTCGTTGTGACTTTCGCCGGCCTTCAGGGATTGCACGGCACTGGCAACGCCAGCGGTGCCGTTGGTTAGGGTGTAGGTCCATTGGCCGTTGTTGTCCACGGCGATTGAGCCATAGGTTCCCGTTGGCGAGCCGTTGATGCTCCAGGTCGCTGTGGCGTCATGATCGATATCGGTCGAGCTGAACTGGCCGCTGACGCTGAGGGTGGTGTCTTCCTGCACGGCGCCCACATCATTGCCGGTGGCGAAGCTGAGCACGGGCGCATCGTTGCTGCCGGTGACGGTGACAGTCACCAGTTGGGTGTCGACCCCGCCGAGGCCGTCGCTGACCTGTACGGTGAACATTTCGTTGTGACTCTCGCCAGCCTTCAGCGACTGCACCGCACTGGCAACGCCATCGGTGCCGTTGGTTAGGGTGTAGGTCCATTGGCCGTTGTTGTCCACGGCGATCGAGCCATAGGTTCCCGTTGGCGAGCCGTTGATGCTCCAGGTCGCTGTGGCGTCATGATCGATATCGGTCGAGCTGAACTGGCCGCTGACGCTGAGGGTGGTGTCTTCCTGCACCGCGCCCACATCATTGCCGGTGGCGAAGCTGAGCACGGGTGCGTCGTTGCTGCCGGTGACGGTGACAGTCACCAGTTGGGTGTCGACGCCACCGAGGCCGTCGCTGACCTGCACGCTGAATACGTCATCGTGACTCTCGCCAGCCTTCAGCGACTGCACGGCACTGGCAACGCCATCGGTGCCGTTGGTTAGGGTGTAGGTCCATTGGCCGTTGTTGTCCACGGCGATTGAGCCATAGGTTCCCGTTGGCGAGCCGTTGATGCTCCAGGTCGCTGTGGCGTCATGATCGATATCGGTCGAGCTGAACTGGCCGCTGACGCTGAGGGTGGTGTCTTCCTGCACCGCGCCCACATCATTGCCGGTGGCGAAGCTGAGCACGGGGGCATCGTTGCTGCCGGTGACGGTGACGGTCACCAGTTGGGTATCGACGCCGCCGAGGCCGTCGCTGACCTGCACGCTGAACATTTCGTTGTGACTCTCGCCAGCCTTCAGCGACTGCACGGCACTGGCAACGCCATCGGTGCCGTTGGTTAGGGTGTAGGTCCATTGGCCGTTGTTGTCCACGGCGATCGAGCCATAGGTTCCCGTTGGCGAGCCGTTGATGCTCCAGGTCGCTGTGGCGTCATGATCGATATCGGTCGAGCTGAACTGGCCGCTGACGCTGAGGGTGGTGTCTTCCTGCACGGCGCCCACATCATTGCCGGTGGCGAAGCTGAGCACGGGGGCGTCGTTGCTGCCGGTGACGGTGACGGTCACCAGTTGGGTATCGACACCGCCCAAACCGTCGCTGACCTGCACGCTGAACACTTCGTTGTGACTCTCGCCAGCCTTCAGGGATTGCACGGCACTGGCGACACCATCGGTGCCGTTGGCCAGGGTGTAGGTCCACAGGCCGTTGTTGTCCACGGCGATCGAGCCATAGGTTCCCGTTGGCGAGCCATTGATGCTCCAGGTCGCCGTGGCGTCGTGATCGATGTCGGTCGAGCTGAACTGGCCGCTGACGCTGAGGGTGGTGTCTTCCTGCACGGCGCCCACATCATTGCCGGTGGCGAAGCTGAGCACGGGGGCGTCGTTGCTGCCGGTGAGGGTGATCGTCACATCCTTGCTCACCGTCGCCCCGAAGTCGTCCGTCAATGTCACCTTGAACACTTCAGTCTTGGTCTCGCCCTCAGCCAGGTACTGCGCCGCGCTGTTGTTCAGCGTATAGGTCCAGCCCACGCTGCCCACCGCATCGCCGGTGCTTTCGTTGCTGACAATGGCCACCAGCGTACCCAACGCACCGGCCGGCGCGCTGACGCTGGTTGCATGGGCGCCATCGGCCAGGTCCACGTCGCCAAAGGCGAAGCTGCCGCTGGCCACCAGGGTGCCGTCTTCGGTCACCGCGCCGGTTTCCACCTCTGCCGCCGTCACCGTTGGTACGTCATTGGTGCCGGTAATGGTGATGACCACGTTCTGCGTTACCGACGAACCATGACCATCGCTGATGGTGACCAGGTAAGTTTCGGTAGCGGTCTGGCCCTGGGCCAGGTGCTGTGCCGCCGCATTGTCCAGGTTGTACGTCCATTGCATCGAGCCGTTGGCCGCATTCGCGGCTTCGCTTACCGGCGAGAGCACGAACGTTCCGAGATGAGTGGTGTTGCCCTCCGCTGGGGCGAACGTCGCGATATGCGTGTCACTCAGGTCGATGTCGTTAAAGACGATCGTGCCGCTGGTCATCAGCGAGTCGGTTGTGCTCGCAGTGGTGTCGGCGTCTTCGGTCACCATGCCGCCCTGCGCGCCGATGCTGAGGGTCACACCATCGTTCATGCCCGAAAACCGCACCGTCGCAGTGGTCCAACTGAGCGTTCCGTTACCCAGACGAATCGCATAGGTGAAGCTGTCCGTCAGGAACTCGCCAACCGCAAGCGACTGGAGTTGTGCCTTGAAAGCAGATGTGAAAGTAGCGGCGTCGTAGCCGACTTTACCGTCCGAGGTGATCCAGATCTTTGCACCATTCAAACTAGTGTCAGAACTCGTCGCCTCAGCCCGCGCCGTGTCCTGAGTCAGGAGATCGCTCGGTGCATAAACCTTGGTGGCCGTAGAAAGACTGTCCGCGTTGTCGAGTGACCAGAGTGTCTTCGCGTTGCCGCCGAGGTCATTGGACATGACGTCCCAATACACCACCCCCGACAGGTTTTCAGTGGTGGTGAAGACGTCCTCCTGCGCCTGCGGCGTATTGGAAAACGAGGTAACGGTTCCGCCGCTGGTGGTTGTAGTGCTAGCCATGTCTTTCTCCCAAGAAGAACTTCACCCTGAGCAAAAAACCGCTGCGGACCGCTAACCGCCACGAGTCGGCTCTCACTCAATCCACGAACACCTCATTCCACCGGCACCAATCGGCTGGCCAGCAGCTTCACACCCGCCCCGGTCCTGTCACCTTGAGGTTCAATGCGCACAATCTGTCCTTGCGCTTTGAACTTCATGGGCCCGCCGGGGGTGTCGAGTTCGATCTCGAACTCAATCAAACTGTCCACGTGCTGCTCGCTGTCGGTTTCGAAATACAAACCGCAGGCGCTGATGTCACGGGTGACACCGCTGCCCCCGCCGATCAGTTGCAGCGACAGGGTGACTCGTTCACGGGGTTCAGTTCGGTAGGCGTCTTTCATGGCCGCAGTTTAAGAACGACCACTGTTTTGCACATGAGCGCGCGCTCCCTTTTTTTCTGGGAGTCAATCCGTCAGGAAAACAGGGCGTTATGGGACAAATGTCATGGGAGGCGTGGTCTGAAACTCTCTTGAAAAAGCGCCAGGCCGTAGCGATTGCTATCATTAGCGGCAGCTGGCACAACCCGCCTAAAGAGGCCGCGACTCGTATGCCCATTCAAGTCTTGTTGGTAGCTCTACCGCTCGTGGCCTGGGGCCTTGAGCGCCTGGTGGAAAGCGCTCGACCGAGGTTGATGCTCGCGGGTTCGGTGTCGTCGGTGGCGCAATACCTGCTTTCGCAGCCCCCATGCGCACCCGATGTGGTGGTGCTGGACCTGGACGGCGAGGGCGGCGTCGAGTCACTGGCCGACTTGCACAGCCAGACCAAAGCCAAGATTCTGGTGGTGACAGGGTCGACCGACGTGACGCTACATGATGATGCGGTGCTGGCGGGCGCCCGGGGCGTGGTGGATAAGCGGGAACCGGCATCCGCGTCAATATTGCTCAAAGCCATCGAAAAAGTGCATGACGGCGAACTCTGGATCGACCGCAATGCAACCAGCCGCATCTTCCTCGAACTGGCGCACCAGAAAGCCGTGCGCGACATGGACCCGGAACAACAAAAAATCGCCAGGCTAACGCGTCGCGAGCAGCAAACCATCGCATCACTGGCCTGCGACCCCTCGGCCCCTGGCAAGTTGGTGGCCGAGAAACTGCACATCAGCGAGCACACGTTGCGTAACCATCTCACATCGATCTACAGCAAGCTGGGCCTGACGAACCGCGTGGATCTGTACGCCTACGCACACAAGCATGGGCTTGTCACAGACAACTGAGGCATCCTCTCGAAAGATTTGCAGGTATCATCAGGCCACCATCCATCCCAAGAAAAGGACTTCCCTGATGAAGCGTCTGTTTGCCTGCACTCTCCTGGCACTGGCCGTCACCGGCTACGCCAAGGCCGACCAGAGCACCTTCGAAGAAACCAACCAGTGCACGGAAGACATCGACTGCCAAGGCGACTTCATCTGCAAAAACGGCCAATGCGACCTCCCCGAACCCCAGCAAAGCCTCGTGGCAAAACCCACCGCCACCCCTCAAATCACCAAGCCCACACCCCCAGCACCCCCCGGCGTAGCCTATGAAACCTTGCCCGCCACTTCCGAACGCGCCGGGCCTTTCACCACTCAGACCCAAGAAACGGGCACCGCGCTGAATTATCAAACGCGCGCCGGGGTGGTGAATGTCATGGAGTCCATCGTCGAACAGCCCGAGTACACCGGCTACGTGGCGATTGAAAAGGCCTACACGTTTGGGCCGGGTAAGTACGTGGTGGTCGTATCCACCGGGGAGGGCGGCAATGCGTGCCCGGCGTCTACTTATGTGTTCAGTTTTGATGCCAAGGCTGAGCGGGTGGAAGGGACGCGGGCGGTGGAGGGGTGTTCGGAGTTGGTTGAGGCGGGGGTTGAGGGGAATCGGTTGGTGGTTAAGAAGGAAGGGGGTGGGGTTGTTGTGGTTAATGGGGTGGTTGAGTAGGTCAGCAAGCGCCCCGGACGACGTTCTGTAAGTAAATTCGCCCTTTTCGGTCAAGAGGCCGCAAGCGATAGCATTTAAAACTTATCGAGGAAAGGGCTATGTTCAAGCAAGGGATCGCAGCAGTAATGCTTTGCAGTTCATCATGGAGTTACGCTGATGATTTCTCGGCTGGCGAGGTTTGGGGGCTTATCTGGGACGATGTAGGTTGTATGCCTACGCCAAACGGAGTGCAAGGTGGGGCATGGGAGGAAAAGTTCGTCTCTCTGTCACGTGAGCAGGTATTTGAAGGCAATGGTATGAAGCTCACGGCGTCCTTCGCAAATGGCAGGACGCGGGACTGTCAGATTTTTTGTGTTCGGGCCGGTAGCGGCCTGCCGTCAGGCAGGCCTTGATTTCACCAGGTCGGC
>NZ_JAODAB010000041.1 GCF_025336485.1 Pseudomonas citri
AAGCGGTTTCTTTTTGGTTGGCATACATGCACCTCTTACTCATGTTATGCCCGAACACAAAATTTCTGACACCCTCGGATATGTACTCGATCAACTGACAGCCCCCATCGCGATCAAAGCTCCCACACACCCCTGTAGAAACCCAAACAAAAAGCCCACCTTTCGGTGGGCTTCGTGTTTCAACGTTCAGGCAGCTCAGAACAACTTCATCTCCGGCGCTTTCTCCGCCACCGGCTCGTTCTTGCCCGTCTCGGCATTCCAACCACCACCCAACGCCTTGTACAGATTGACCTCACTGGTCAACTGCGCAAGGCGGTCAGTGATCAGCGATTGTTGCGCGCTGAACAGCTGGCGCTGGGCGTCGAGGAAGGTCAGGTTGCTGTCGACACCGATGCGGTAGCGTCGCTCGGCCAGGCGGTAGTAGTCCTGGTTGGCGGCGACGAAGTCGGTCTGGGCCTGCAACTGTTCGTTGTAGGTCTGGCGCGCGGCCAGGCCGTCGGAGACTTCCTGAAACGCGGTCTGGATCGACTTCTCGTACTGCGCGACGTTGATGTCTTTCTGGATCTTGGCGTAATCCAGGCTCGCCCGCAGGCTACCGGCGTTGAAGATCGGCAGGTTGATTTGCGGTGCGAAGGTCCAGGTGCCCGAGCCGCCCTTGAACAGTCCGGACAGGTCCGGGCTCAGGCTGCCGGCGTTGGCCGTCAGGCTGATGCTCGGGAAGAACGCGGCCCGCGCGGCGCCGATGTTGGCGTTGGCGGCCAGCAGGTTGCGTTCGGCCTGGAGAATGTCCGGGCGCCGTTGCAGCAGGTCCGACGGCAAGCCGGCCGGCACTTCGCTGAGCAAATCATCGCTCAGCGGTTGGGTGTGCAGGTTGGCTGGCAGGCCGGTGCCCAGCAGCAGGGTCAGGCTGTTTTCATCCTGGGCCACCTGGCGGGTGTAGCGGGCTTGTTGTACCCGGGCGTTTTCCACCGCGGTACGCGCCTGGCTCAGGTCCAGGGCCGAGGCCACGCCGACTTCGGCGCTGCGCGAGGTCAGTTTGAGGCTCTCTTCGTAGGTCGCCAGGGTTTCCTGGGTCAGCTTGAGCAGTTCCTTGTCGGCCTGCCAGGTCAGGTAGGCATTGGCGACGTTGGCCACCAGGCTGATCTGGGTGCTGCGACGGGCTTCTTCGGTGGCGAAGTAGCTTTGCAAGGCTTGTTCGCTCAGGCTGCGAACGCGACCGAACAGGTCCAGTTCATAGGCGCTGATGCCCAGGGTGGCGGAGTAGGAGCTGCTGATGGCTGCTTCACCGGTCTGCGAAGCCCGGGCCGGTACGCGCTGGCGGCTGGCGGCGCCGGTGGCCGAGACCGCCGGGAACAGGTCCGCCCGCTGGATGCGGTATTGCGCGGCATAGGCATCGATGTTCAATGCCGCGACGCGCAGGTCGCGGTTGTTTTCCAGGGCCACCTGGATCAGTTGTTGCAACGCCGGGTCATGGAAAAATTGTTTCCAGCCTTGCTCGGCGGCCGCCTGGCCGGGCGCATTGGCCGGCTCGTAGGCCGGGCCTTGCGGATACTGCGCCGCGACCGGTGCGGCGGGCCGCTGGTAGTCGGGAATCAGCGAGCAGCCGCTGAGCACGACGGCGGCGATGGTCAGGGAGAGTAGCGACTTGCTCATTGCCCAGCCTCTTTGGAAGTTACGGGGTTGTCGTCCTGGTCGATGTGTTTACGACGGCCTATCGACGACACGCTTACGAAGAACAATGGCACCCAGAAGATTGCCAGGATGGTGGCGGTCAGCATGCCGCCGATCACGCCGGTACCGATGGCGTGCTGGCTGCCGGAGCCGGCGCCGGTGGAAACGGCCAGCGGCACGACGCCGAGCACGAACGCCAGGGACGTCATGATGATCGGTCTCAGACGCATCCTACAAGCTTCGATGGCCGCGTCCATCAGGCTGCGTCCCTGCTCGTGCAGTTCCTTGGCGAATTCCACGATCAGGATGGCGTTTTTCGCCGCCAGGCCGATGGTGGTCAACAGACCCACCTGGAAGTACACGTCGTTGGACAACCCGCGCAGGCTGGTTGCCATCAGGGCGCCGATAATCCCCAGCGGTACCACGAGCATGACCGCGATCGGAATCGACCAGCTTTCATACAGCGCCGCCAGGCACAGGAACACCATCAGCAGCGACAGCGCATACAGCGCCGGCGCCTGGGAGCCCGACAGGCGCTCCTCGTAGGACAGCCCCGTCCAGGAAATACCGACGCCGGCCGGCAGTTTCTTGGCAATGGCTTCGACTTCGGCCATGGCTTCACCGGTGGAATAACCCGGCGCCGGAGAGCCGAGGATTTCCATCGCTTCGACGCCGTTGTAACGGGCCAGTTTGGGCGAGCCGTAGGTCCACTCGCCCTTGGCAAACGCGGAGAACGGCACCATGGTCCCGGCGCTGTTGCGCACGTACCACTTCTTCAGGTCTTCGGGGCTCATGCGCGCGCCCGGCTGGCCTTGTATGTAGACCTTTTTCACCCGGCCACGGTCGATGAAGTCGTTCACGTAGCTACTGCCCAGGGCAATCGACAGGGTGTTGTTGATGTCGGAAATGGTCACGCCGAGGGCGCTGGCCTTTTCGTCATCGATTTCCAACTGGTATTGCGGCTCGTCGTTCAAGCCGTTCGGCCGCACCTGGGTCAGCACTTTGTTCTGGGCCGCCATGCCCAGGAACTGGTTGCGGGCTTCCATCAGCTTGTTATGGCCGATACCGGCGCGGTCTTGCAGATACACGTCGAAACCGGTGGCGTTACCCAGTTCCATCACCGCCGGCGGGGCGAAGGCGAACACCATCGCGTCGCGGAAGGTGAAGAAATGTCGTTGGGCGCGGGCGGAGATATTGAACACGCTGTTATCCGCGTTACGTTCCTCCCACGGCTTGAGCATGATGAACGCCATGCCGGAGCTCTGGCCGCGACCGGCGAAGTTGAAGCCGGTCACGGTGAACACCGAGGCCACGCCATCGCCTTCACCGCCGTCCTTGCCGGGGCGCAGCAGGAATTCACGCATCTTGTCCACCACCACCTGGGTGCGTTCGGCGCTGGAGCCGGCCGGTGTCTGCACCTGGGCAAACAGCACGCCCTGGTCTTCTTCGGGCAGGAACGCCGTGGGGATGCGGGAGAACAGCCAGACCATGCCGACCACGATGATCACGTAGGCCAGCAGGTAAGGCGCCTTGTGCCGGAGTATGTTGCCCACGCCGCGCTCGTAGCTTCTGACGCCACGGTCGAAGCTGCGGTTGAACCAACCGAAGAAGCCGCGTTTCGGCACGCCGTGTTCACCCTGGGGAATTGCCTTGAGCATGGTGGCGCACAGGGCCGGGGTGAAGATCAGCGCCACCATCACCGACAGGGCCATGGCCGAGACAATGGTGATGGAGAACTGTTTATAGATCACGCCGGTGGAGCCGCCGAAGAACGCCATCGGCAACAGCACCGCCGACAGTACCAGGGCGATACCCACCAGGGCGCCCTGGATCTGCCCCATGGATTTCTTGGTGGCTTCCTTGGGTGACAGGCCTTCTTCGCTCATCACCCGTTCGACGTTTTCCACCACGACGATGGCATCGTCCACCAGCAAGCCGATGGCCAGTACCATGCCGAACATGGTCAGGGTGTTGATGCTGAAACCGAATGCCGCGAGGATCCCGAAGGTGCCAAGCAACACCACCGGCACCGTCATCGTGGTGATGATGGTGGCGCGGAAGTTCTGCAGGAACAGGAACATCACCAGGAACACCAGGACAATGGCTTCGACCAGGGTTTCGACGACGCCCTTGATCGATTCGCTCACCACGGGCGTGGTGTCGTACGGGAACACCACTTCCATACCCTGTGGGAAGAAAGGCTTGAGGTCGTCGACGGTCTTGCGCAATGCCTTGGCCGTGTCGAGGGCGTTAGCACCGGTGGCCAGCCTGATCGCCATGCCGGAGGCCGGGGAGCCGTTGAACTGGGCATTGATGCTGTAGCTCTCGCCGCCCAGGCTGACATCGGCGACGTCGCCGACGCGCACCTGCGAACCGTCCGGATTGACCTTGAGCAGAATGGCCTTGAACTGCTCGGCGGTCTGCAAGCGGGTCTTGCCGATGATAGTGGCGTTCAGTTGCTGGCCGGGCAGGGCGGGCAGGCCGCCGATCTGGCCCGACGAGACCTGGACGTTCTGCGCGGCGACCGCGGTCCTGACGTCCACCGGGGTCAGGTTGTAGTTGTTCAGCTTGGCCGGGTCGAGCCAGATCCGCATCGCGTACTGGGCACCGAAGACCTGGAAGTCCCCGACGCCAGCAGTGCGCGAAATCGGGTCCTGCATGTTGGACACGATGTAGTTGGACAGGTCTTCGCGGGTCATGCTGCCGTCGCGCGACACCACGCCGATCACCATCAGGAAGTTGCGCACCGACTTGGTCACGCGAATACCCTGTTGTTGCACTTCTTGCGGCAGCAGCGGGGTCGCCAGGTTCAGCTTGTTCTGGACCTGCACCTGCGCGGTATCGGAGTTGGTGCCCTGCTCGAAGGTTGCGGTGATGGTCATGCTGCCGTCGGAGTTACTTTCCGAGGACACATAACGCAGGTTGTCGATGCCGTTGAGCTGCTGCTCGATGACCTGCACCACGGTGTCCTGCACGGTTTGCGCGGAGGCACCCGGGTAGGTCACCTGGATCGCGATGGCCGGCGGAGCGATGCTCGGGTACTGGTTGATCGGCAACTTGAGGATCGATAGAGCCCCGACCAACATGATCACCAGGGCGATTACCCAGGCGAAGATCGGACGGTCGATAAAGAATTTCGACATGGTTTACTCCCCTTTGCCGCCGGCTGCTTTGTCAGCTGCCTTGGCGGGGGCCGGGTTGTTGGCATTGACGTTGGTGGCTTCGGTGGCCTTGACTTCCACCCCTGGCCGTACGTACTGCAAGCCCTCGGTAATCAGGCGGTCGCCGGCCTTGAGCCCATCCTCGATCAACCACTGGTTGCCGACGGTACGGCTGGCCTTGAGCTGGCGCAGCTCGGCCTTGTTGTCCGGGCCCACCACCAAGGCGGTCGGCATGCCGCGCAGGTCGCGGGTCACGCCTTGTTGCGGTGCCAGGATCGCTGCGCTGTTCATCCCGGCCTGCAATTGCGCATGGACGAACATGCCCGGCAGCAGGGTGTGATCAGGGTTGGGGAACACGGCGCGCAAGGTCACGGAGCCGGTGGTCTGGTCGACTGATACTTCGGAGAACTCCAGCGTGCCGTCCTGAGCGTACTGGCTGCCGTCTTCCAGGGTCAGCTTGACCTTGGCGGCGTTGTCGCCGGCCTTCTGCAAGCGGCCACTCTCCAGTTCGCGACGCAATTGCAGCAGCTCGACCGAGCTTTGCGTCACGTCGACATAGATCGGGTCCAGTTGCTGGATGGTTGCCAGGGCGTCGGCCTGGCCGCTGCTCACCAGCGCGCCCTCGGTCACCGAGGAGCGCCCGATGCGACCGGAAATCGGTGCGTAGACCTTGGTGTAGCGCACGTTGATCTGCGCCGTCTGCAGGTTGGCTTCCGACTCCAGGCGATTGGCCACGGCGGTGTCGTATTCCTGGCGGCTGACGGCCTGTTCGTCCACCAACTGCTTGTAGCGATCGGCTATCGACTTGGTGGATCGCAGGTTGGCCTCGGCGCTCTTGAGCGTGGCTTCGTACACGGCCGGGTCGATCTGGTACAGCTGTTGGCCGGCCTTGACGTCAGCGCCCTCCTTGAACAGGCGCTTGAGGATGATGCCATTGACCTGCGGGCGCACTTGCGCCTCGCGGAACGCGCTGGTGCGGCCCGGCAGTTCCGAGGTCAGGGTAAAGGGTTGGGTCTTGAGCGTTACGACACCGACCTGAGGAGGTGGTGCGGCAGGGGCCGCTTCTTCCTTTTTGCATCCGCTGAGCAGCGATGCCAGGGCGATGGCGGAAACCAGAGCGGTAACAGCTGGCTTGAATTGCATGGAAATCCTCGGGTCCAGGCGCAACAGGCGCACTCGAAAGGTGGAAGGTTAAAAAGGCAGCATTATTTAATTAGTAGGTTGCTAAGAAATATACTTACGTACATGGTTGTTTGTAAACAGCCAGATTGCGTACTATCCGGATTTACAAAATCCTGACAAAAGGCCCGTCGAGGTCGGGGACGCGTTCCAAGAAACGGCGCCTCGTATTGTTCAGCTGATCCTTATGCACTGCCGATGCATCCTGATTGAGGTGTTTGACTGCCATGGTCCGTCGTACCAAAGAAGAAGCCCTGGAGACTCGCAACCAGATACTCGAAGCGGCCGAGCAGGCCTTTTTCGAGCGAGGCGTGGCGCGCACCACGCTGGCGGATATCGCGACGCTGGCCGGTGTGACCCGCGGCGCCATCTATTGGCATTTCAGCAACAAGGCGGACTTGCTCCAGGCCATGCTCGATACGTTGCATGAGCCGCTCGATGAACTGGCCCGCGCCAGCGAGAGCGAAGCAGAACTTGACCCGCTCGGCTGCATTCGCAAGCTGTTGGTCCGACTGTTCCAGCAAGTGGCCCTGGACCCGAAGACCCGGCGCATCAATGAGATCCTGTTCCATAAGTGCGAGTTCACCGATGAAATGTGCGATCTGCGCCAGCAGCGGCGCGAGGTCAGCCTCGACTGCAATGTGCGTATCGCCCTGTCGTTGCGCAATGCGGTGAACCGCGGCCAGTTGCCGCAAGACCTGGACCCCGAAAGGGCGGCGATCGCTCTTCATGCCTACATCGACGGCATTTTGTACCAATGGTTGCTGGCCCCCGACAGTTTCGCCCTGGCGGGTGAGGCTGAGCGCTGGGTGGCGATCGGACTGGACATGCTGCACCTGAGCCCTAGCCTGCGCAAATGAAACAAAATGCGTAATTGCATCGGGTTGTGTCGATGGGCCTGGGAAAGCGTGCTGTTATAAACCGACAGTGCTGCGGTTGATAGGCGATGGGCGAGGAACTTTGTAGGAAATTTGTTTCGCGCAGACCAATGTCCATGACGAAACCTGTCGACGAGGTGCACCGAATCGCCGGAAGAGACCCTACCAGATCGACCTGGTGGGGCTGAATTATCAACTCAGTGTGAGTTCCACGGTGAAACCGTAGGGTTCTTCATGTTGTGTGTGAGTGATGCGATTCAAACAGTGGATGGGTGGTGAGCCAACGGCGGTGACTTTGTTTGTGCGGATAGGTGTCAGTGTCGATGAAATGAAACCGAACGTGGTATTGACCCGCAAGCCAAAGTCAAAACGAAACGCCAGGTTTTGATCGCCGAACCAAATAAAGTGTTTGTAGATATCCTTGCTGCGGCTGCCCAGTTTTCGGGTATAGAGAAAGTCGAATTTAAACGTCACGAAATCCCACGGACGAATATCGATGAAACGCTGCTCGCTTTCCGTCAGGCTGAGATTGTTTTCACCGGTGGCAAAGCCATGATGCGTGTGATTGTTGATCTTCATAATCAGGCGTGTATGGCTTGGGCGAACGTTCTCCCGTTCCCAGGCCAGAACCTTGTTATCCACTTCATCTTTCTGTTTTGCCTGTTTCGTCAATGCCCTGAGCACATCCATTTCATTATCAAGGTCGAGCGATCTTACATATTGGCGCAGGACTTCCGGAGGGGCGTAGTTGAAATGGGAAGTTAATTCATCGAGCTGGGAATTGTTGGCCCGGGAGGAGATTTCAGAAATGTTCATGTCGAGTTCCGTCTCAATATGATGAGTTGTAAAAGGGTGTGCTGACAAAACCAATCGGTCTTGTTGGCGAAATCAATATGAAGTCTTGAATGGGTTTTAGAAAGCTTGAATGCTTGACGGGATATTTATCTGAATAAAAAAGCCCTGGCTCTTTCGAGGCAGGGCTTTGATCTGTTTCGTTGGTTATTTAGAGAGCGGGATAATCGATGTAGCCCACGGGTCCTTTGCCATAGAAGGTTTCCGGACGTGCCTCGTTCAGTGGTGCATCGGCTTTCAAGCGTGCCGGCAGGTCCGGGTTGGCAATGAACGGAACACCGAAGGCGACGGCGTCAGCCTTGCCCTCGGCGAGCCAGGCATTGGCGCTGTCCTTGGTGAAGCGTTCATTGGCGATGTACGGGCCGCCGAAGGCTTGCTTGAGTTGTGGGCCAATGCTGTCGTCGCCTTCTTTCTCTCGGGAGCAGATGAATGCGATACCGCGCTTGCCCAATTCACGGGCCACGTAGCTGAAGGTCTCCAGGCGGTTCTCATCGCCCATGTCATGGGAGTCGGCACGTGGCGCCAGGTGCATGCCAACCCGGCCGGCGCCCCAGACCTCAATGACCGCGTCGGTCACTTCCAGCAACAGGCGCGCGCGGTTTTCCACGCTGCCGCCGTAGTTGTCGGTGCGCTGGTTGGTGCTGCTTTGCAGGAACTGGTCGAGCAGGTAGCCGTTGGCGCCGTGGATTTCCACGCCGTCGAAACCGGCGGCCTTGGCGTTTTCGGCGCCAACGCGATAGGCCTCGACGATGTCGGCGATTTCAGCGGTTTCCAGTGCCCGCGGCGTCGGGTAGTCGGCCAACGGACGCACCAGGCTCACGTGGCCCTTGGGCTGGATGGCGCTGGGGGCCACCGGGGTTTCGCCGTTCAGGTACGAGGGGTGGGAAATCCGGCCCACGTGCCACAGTTGCAGGAAGATCTTGCCGCCGGCGCCGTGGATTGCCTTGGTGACGTTGGCCCAGCCGCGCACCTGATCGTTGGACCAGATGCCGGGGGTGTCCGGATAGCCCACGCCCATCGGCGTGACGGACGTTGCTTCGCTGAGGATCAGGCCGGCGGAGGCCCGCTGCACGTAATACTCGGCCATCAAGGCGTTGGGCACGCGGCCGGCGTCGGCGCGGCAACGGGTGAGCGGGGCCATGATGATGCGGTTCTTCAGCTCGACGTCGCCGAGTTTGATGGGGTCGAAAATAGTCGTCATGAACTACAGCCTCGAAAATGGAAGGGTTGGAAAATCAATGTGTTGCCGGTGCCAGGTCGGCATCGCCGCCCTGACGGAAAGTGATCAGGGTGACCAACAGCGCCAGCACGGCCAGCGCGCCGGCGGCCAGGGGCACGGAAGTCAGGCCCAGGCCTTGGTCGATGACGCTGCCACCGACCCAGGCGCCCAGGGCGTTACCGATGTTGAAAGCGCCGATGTTCAGGGTGGAAACCAGGTTGGGTGCGTCCTTGCCGAAGGTCACCACGTTGACTTGCAAGGCCGGCACGGCGGCGAAGCAGGCGGTGGCCCAGAGGAACAAGGTGATTTCGCTGGGGATCAGCGCCACGCTGGTCCAGCTAAGGACAGTGGACACCACGGCCATGGTGATGAAGACGCCTATCAGCGTGTTCGCCAGGCTCTTGTCCGCCAGCTTGCCGCCGATGATGTTGCCCAGGGTCAGGCCGAGGCCGATCAGCACCAGGCTCCAGGTCACGCCACGGGGCGACACACCGGTGACTTCGCCCAGCAGCGGGGCGACATAGGTGAACAGGGCGAATACCGAGGCGGAGAACAGCGCGGTCATGCTCAGGGACAGCCACAGCCCGGCGCCTTTGAGCGCCACCAGCTCCGAGCGCATGTCTAGCTTCTCTTCATCGCGCTTGGCCGGCAGGAAGCGCATCAGGCCGATCAGCGCCACCACGCCAATCACGGTCACCGCCCAGAAGGTCGAACGCCAGCCGGCTTCCTGGCCCAGTGCCGTGCCCAGCGGTACGCCGAGCACGTTGGCCAGTGTCAGGCCGGTGAACATCAGGGCCACGGCCGAGGCGCGCTTGTTGGGCGCCACCAGGCCGGCGGCCACCACCGAGCCGATGCCGAAGAAGGCACCGTGGCACAGGGCGGTGACGACCCGGGCGAACATCAGCACGTTGTAGTCGCTGGCGATGGCGCAGAGCAGGTTGCCGATGATGAAGATCCCCATCAGCACCACCAGCGCGGCCTTGCGCGGCAGTCGTGCGGTGGCCAGCGCCATGAACGGCGCACCGATGGCCACGCCCAGGGCGTAGCCGGTCACCAGCCAACCGGCACCGGGGATCGAGACACCCAGGTCGGCCGCCACGTCGGGCAACAGGCCCATGATGACGAACTCGGTGGTGCCGATGGCGAAGGCGCTCAGGGCCAGGATGAGAAGTGAGAGGGGCATGGCGGGTCCTTGTCAGGTCAGAGCTCTTGGCTCATTTGCTTGAGGAACTGCTGGATCACTTCTTCGTTGCGTTTGAAGAAGTGCCATTGACCGACCTTCTGGCTGCTGATCAGCCCCGCCCGTTGCAACACCGCCAAGTGCGCGGAGACCGTGGATTGCGACAAGCCGCAACGCTGGTCGATCTGCCCGGCGCAAATGCCGAATTCATGGTTGTGCAACTGTTCCGGGAACTGGACCTTGGGGTCTTTGAGCCAGTTGAGGATGTCTCGCCGTACTGGGTGTGCCAGGGCTTTTATTATTTCGTCGAGGTCGAGGGTCATGGGTGGCAGCTCAGGGTGAGTAAAACGCTATATCGCGATGGAGCGAACCTTAAATCGTTATTTCGCGATATACCAATATGGATTTGATCTGAGGCCCGAACAAATCGCTATATCGGGTTATAACGATATGGGTGCAGCAATGCTAAGCTGCGGCTCATGAACTATCTCGCGCACCTGCACCTCGGCGGCCCTGGCCGGGAACAACTGCTCGGTAGCCTCTATGGCGACTTCGTCAAGGGGCCGCTACAAGGGCTGTACGACCCGCAGATCGAAGCGGCGATTGCCCTGCATCGCCGCATCGACACGTACACCGACAGTCATCCGTTGGTGGACATCGCCCTGTCGCGTTTTTCCACGGTGCGCAGGCGCTATGCCGGCATCGTGCTCGACGTGTTTTTCGACCACTGTCTGGCCCGGGACTGGGCGGTGTACGGCGAAGGGCCGTTGGTGGACTTCACTGCCAGGGTGTACCAAGTGCTCAGCACCGAACCGCAACTGCCGGGGCGACTGGCACGGATCGCGCCGCACATGGCGGCGGATGACTGGTTGGGGTCTTACCGGGAGTTCGAGGTACTTGCCCAGGTGCTGCGCGGCATTTCCCGGCGCCTGTCGCGCCCCGAGGAACTGGCCGGGGCGATGGAGGAATTGATCCGGCTCTATGAGCCGTTGAGCGAGGACTTCCGGCTGTTCTATCCGCAATTGCAGGATTTTGTCCTGGCCCCTTCACTCCAGCAGAACTGATCGAATGTGGGAGCGAGCAACCCCGCTCCCACACGCGGTGGATCAAGCCGCGATGGCAGGTCGCATTGGAATCGGCTGCTGCTCGGCACTGATGCCGAACAACGCCTGGTGCACGGCCTGTTGCGCCTGGAACGCCAGGGCTGCGCGTTCCTGACCATGGCAGGCGATGGGTTGCAGCAGGTGGATATGCACCTCGCTCCGGTCATGGCTAAACAGCCGCATCAGGTGCGAGAGCAGATCATCATCGCCAATGAACGGTGCCAGTGAATCATGTTCGCCCTGGCGCAGGTAACGGATCGCCACTGGTTGCAACGCCACATCGGCATCGATGGCCGCCGACAGCAAGCGCCCGTGGAAGGTGCGCAACGAACGGCCATCGGTGGTGGTGCCTTCGGGGAACATCAACAACGGATGAGCCTGTTCCAGATGACGGCTCATCTGCTTGCGGATCAACTGGCTGTCACCCGAGCCGCGCCGGATGAACAGGCTGCCGGCCTTGGCTGCCAGCCAACCGGCTACCGGCCAGGTGCGCACTTCGACCTTGGACAGGAATGACAGCGGCGCCAGCATGCCCAACAGCGGAATGTCGGTCCAGGACACGTGGTTGCTGACCCACAGCATCGGCCGTTGCGGCAGTTGCCCATGGACAGTCACGCGAAAGGGCAGGGCATTGCTCAGTCGTGCCATGAAGAATCGTGACCAACGCTGACGGCGCACCGTCGAGTTGGCGATTCCCAAGCGTTCGAACAAACCGAACACACAGGCCATGCCCAGGCCCAGCGCCACCACCAGCAGCACTCGCGCGATACGCGCGTACACCCGCAACCGGCTCATCACACGGCTGCCTTGAAGTGCCGGGCGTAGCGCGGGCAGAGTTCGTCGCGCTTGAGCAGGATGAACACATCGGCCACCTGGAAATCTTCGTCCCAGCACGGTTCACCGCAGATCTTAGCGCCCAGGCGCATGTAGGCCTTGAGCAGCGGCGGCATTTCGGCGATGACGTTGGACGGCACGTCCAGAGTCGGAAGAGGTTTTTTCGGCACGGCTTGCAAGTGCTCGGTGCACAGGTAGCGTTCACGCAGGCGCTGCATGATCGCTTGGGCCTGGGTGCCGCCGTCCTGCATCGAAATGCTCGCGCAGCCCATCAGGTAGCTGTAGCCGCCCTCGTTGAGGACCTCGGCCAACTCGCCCCACAACACCGCGATGGTGCCGCCGTTGCGATACGCCGGATCGACGCAGGTACGGCCGATTTCCAGGATCGGTCCCTGGAGGTGCATCAGGCCGTGGAGGCTGAATTCTTCTTCACTGTAGAACCGGCCCAGGCTGCTGGCGGCCTGGTGGTCGAGCAGGCGGGTGGTCGCCACGAGACGGCCGGTGTTCAGGTCGCGTACGCCGATGTGGGCGCAGTGGGCATCATAATCATCCATGTCCAGACCTCTTTCCGCGCCCTTGAGCTTGGCGTTGAACTCGCCGCTGAAGACGTTGAAACGCAGGGCCTGGGCTTCTTGCAAGGCCTGGGCGCCGACCAGGCGTTCGGCTTGCAGGCGGCGTTCATTGCCGGTGTCGCTGATGCGGGCGATCTGGGTCATAGCGAATCTCCGTGCGGGCTGTCTTGGGTTGCAGCCAATCGACTTTTTATGCAGCCATGTTGTGCAAAGTCAGGCTATGTAGCCCCGGTGTCATCGCCATGAAGCTTTGGTGATGCTTATATGACAGCGCCCAGGAAAGGCCTCATGTCCTGGCACACTCTGTAAACAACCAAACTGTCATCCAGGCTGATTACACTCGGCAGGTTAAATCCTGCGAGTTCCAAGCATGTCCAAAGGCTGGTTGCTGATCCCACTGCTGTTGCTCAACCTGCATGCCCGGGCCGAAGACTGGCCCGGCGAGCACTGGCCAAGCGCGCTGACCCCGAGTGGGCCGGCCATCGAGGCGTTGGAGCGGTACGCTTTCCCTCCTCGTGATGACAGCACCCGCCAAGGCATCCGTACCGACGCGCTGGTGGTGATCCAGGACGGTCGACTGGTCTATGAGCGTTATGGCGGGCCGACCACCGCCGAGACTCCCCATCTGACCTGGTCCATCAGCAAGAGCTTGTTGGCGACATTGTTTGGCGTGGCCTACGGTGACCGGTTGTTTGCCTTACGGGACCCGGTCGCCCGGTACTACCCGGCGCTGAGCAAGCACCCGGACATGACCCTGGCCGATCTTTTCCACTGGGCGTCTGGCCTGGATTGGCAGGAAGACTACGAATACGCGCCGCTCAACTCTTCGGTGGTGGCGATGCTGTATACCCGGGGACGTCGCGACATGGCGGCGTTTACGGCGCAGCACCCCAGCTACAGCCCTGCGGGACAAGCGTTCCGTTATTCCAGCGGCGACAGCAACCTGTTGGCAGTGGCGTTGAAAAACATCGTCGGCCCGGCGCGCTATGCCGATTATCCCTGGACCGCCTTGTTCGACCCCTTGGGCATCGGGCACGCCACATGGGAAACCGATGCCAGCGGCACGTTTGTTGGCTCGTCCTATGCCTACCTCACGGCGCGGGACCTGGCACGGGTGGGATTGCTGATGCAGCGTGACGGTCGTTGGAGGGATCGGCAACTGATCCCGCAGGAGTGGGTGGCGTTCACCCGCGAGCCCTTCGCCGGGTTCCAGGCGGGTCAGGACGAAGCCGTGCCAGGCGGGCACTGGTGGCTCAACCGCGCCGCCGATCCGGCGATCCATCCCTGGCCCGATGCGCCGCCGGATACCTTCGCCGCGCTGGGGCATTGGGGCCAGGCGTTGTACGTCATCCCCAGTGCCAGGCTGGTGATCGTGCGTTACGGCGATGACCGCGACGGCAGTTACCAGCACAACGAACTGCTCAAGCGCGCCCTGGCGGTGTTTGCCGGGACGGTGCAGCCATGAGGCGCAGACCGTTGTTGACGCTGTTGTTGGGATTGCTCATCGCTTTGCTGGGTTGGGTCTGGCTTGAGCGCGTGGCATTAGGGGCCTTTCCCGACATCATCAGCGCCTATACCGCCAAGGAATATTGCTCGTGCCGCTATGTCATGCAGCAACCGGCCGAGTACTGCCGTGGCTACGTGAAGCAGTCGGTGCCGGTCAGCGATTTTCTCGAAAGTGTCGAAGCCAGGCGCATCACGGTCACCGGGCTGGGGCGTAGCCACAGTGCGCGGTGGATGGGAGAGCGGCAGGGCTGCCAGTTGGAGCCCTGAAGCTTCCTTGGACAAGACCTATTGTGGGAGCAAGGCTTGCCCGCGATGGCGATTGTGAAAATGTCATCGCGGGCAAGCCTTGCTCCCACAGATGAGTGCCTTCACCGCAGTGCTCCATGCATGGCTGGGTGATTGGTTAAACAGACAGTTTGCAAGCGCCCTCGGCCCGGTTAAGGTTCGCCACAGGTTTATCTGCCCTCCGAGTGTGTATGTTCAAGCGGTCTTTTTTTCATGCTGGCGCAGCGGCGCTGCTGGCCTGCGCTGCGTTGCCCGTCCAGGCCGATTGGTACCTGGACGGCGAGTCGTCGCGGCTATCGTTCATCAGCAGCAAGAACGGCAACGTGTCCGAGGTCCAGCGCTTCCTGGTTCTTCATGGCCAGGTCCAGCCCAAGGGAACGGCGCGGCTGGAGGTGGAGCTGGAGTCGATCAACAGCGGCATCCCCCTGCGGGACGAACGCATGCGGGCCGAGCTGTTCGAGATCAAGCAGTTCGCCGAGGCGAGCATTACCGCGCAGATCGACTTGCTGCCGATCCAGGACCTGGCCAACGGTGCGCAACTGGAAATGCGCTTGCCCGTGACCGTGGACCTGCACGGCAAGCAGCATCAATACAACGTCGAGCTTTTGGCGACACGCCTGGACGAACGACGGTTCCAGGTCGTGACGCTGGAGCCGGTGGTGCTCAACGCAGCGGATTTCGACCTGGCGCCGGGCCTGGAGAAACTGCGCAACCTGGCCGGGTTATCGGCCATCAGCCTGTCGGTGCCGGTGAATGCGGTGCTGATTTTCACGGCGCGTTGACATGAGCGGCCCGGTATTTCCCTGGCGTGAAGGCAATCGCTTCGAGTTGTTGGTCGATGGCCCGCAGTTCTTTCCGCGCATGCTGGTGGAGATCGCCCGCGCGGAACAACAGGTTGAACTGGAGTTGTATCTGGTGGAGGCCGGGGTGTGTGCCGAGGCGATGGTCCAGGCCCTCGTCCAGGCCGCCGAGCGCGGGGTTCGCGTGCGGTGTCTGTTCGATGACTACGGCAGCCTGGCGTTCACCCTGGGCTTGCGCAATCGCCTGGTCGAGGCCGGCGTGGAGTTGCGCTTCTACAATCGCCTGAGCTGGCGCCGCTGGGTGCGCAATCTTTACCGCGACCACCGCAAGTTGCTGCTGGTGGACCAGCGCCTGGCGGTGGTGGGCGGCACCGGGGTGACCGACGAGTTCTGGAACCCCCTCGAAGACCGTAGCGAGTGGCATGAGGTGATGGTGGAAATCGTCGGCCCGCTGGTGCTCGACTGGCAGTTGTTGTTCGATCGCCAGTGGCTCGCCAACCGTCATCGGCGGGCCTGGAAGCCGGCCTCCACCTTTGGCTTGCCACGTTTGCCCCGTGTGCCACCGATGGGCGAGGGCATGGGCCGGGTGGCGTATGCCGACGCCCGCCAACATCGCGACATCCTGCAATCGCTGTCCCGGGCGTTGAACAGCGGGCAGAAGCGGATCTGGATGGCCACACCCTATTTCCTGCCGACCTGGAACGTGCGCCGCTCGCTGCGCAAGGCCGCTGCCCGGGGGATCGACGTGCGCTTGCTGCTCACCGGCCCACGCACCGATCACCCGTCCGTGCGCTACGCCGGGCACCGTTACTACCCAAGGCTGCTCAAGGCCGGGGTGAAAATCTTTGAATACCAGCCGTGTTTCCTGCACCTGAAAATGGTGCTGGTGGACGATTGGGTCAGCATCGGCTCCTGCAATTTCGACCATTGGAACCTGCGCTTCAACCTCGAAGCCAATCTCGAGGCGCTGGACTCCAGGCTCAGCCGCGCGGTGGCGGCGAGTTTCGAACAGGATTTCGCCCAGAGCCAGCAAGTGAGCCTCGACGCCTGGCAGCGCCGACCGTTGTGGAAGCGCTTCAAGCAGCGGTTGTGGGGGCTGGTGGATCGGGTGGTGGTGAATCTGTTGGATCGGCGGGGGTAGCTGATGCAACGGTGGGAGCGAGCACGCTCGCTCCCACCGCAGGCTTGCGTTGCCTGGTGGTCAGAGCAACTCGAAACTCTGCTGCTTCACTTCCTGGGAATCCAGGCCGATCTGCACGTTGAACTTGCCTGGCTCAGCGGCGTACTTGAGCTGGGCGTTATAGAACTTCAGGTCGTTTTCACTGATGGTGAAGTGGATGACCTTTTTCTCGCCAGCCTTGAGCATCACCTTGCGGAAGTTCTTCAGCTCTTTGAGCGGGCGGATGATCGAGCCGGTCACGTCCTGGATGTACAACTGCACCACGGTTTCACCGTCACGCTTGCCGGTGTTTTCCACGGTCACGCTGGCATCGAGCGTGCCGGTCTTGTTCAGCGTGGTGGCGGACAAGGCCATGTCCGACAGGCTGAACTCGGTATAGCTCAGGCCATAGCCGAACGGGTAGAGCGGGCCGGTGGTGTCGTCGAAGTATTGCGAGGTGTAGTTGCCCGGCTTGCCTGGGGTGAAAGGCCGACCGATGCTCAGGTGGTTGTAGTAGGTAGGAATCTGCCCCACCGAGCGTGGGAACGTGATCGGCAGCTTGCCCGACGGGTTGTAGTCGCCAAACAGCACATCGGCGATGGCGTTGCCGCCTTCGGTGCCGCTGAACCAGGTTTCCAGGATCGCATCGGCCTGCTGTTTTTCCTCCAGCAACGACAACGGACGGCCGTTCATCAGCACCAGCACCAACGGCTTGCCGGTGGCTTTCAGGGCCTTGATCAGCTCGCGCTGGCTGGCCGGAATGTTCAGGTCGGTGCGGCTCGAGGATTCGTGGGACATGCCACGGGATTCACCCACGGCGGCCACCACCACATCGGCGTCCTTGGCGGCTTTCACCGCTTCGTCGATCAGCACCTGGGCCGGGCGCGGGTCGTCCACCACTTCCGGGGCGTCGAAGTTGAGGAAGTTCAGGTAGTCGAGCACCTTCTTGTCGCTGGTGATGTTGGCGCCACGGGCATAGATGAACTTGGCGTCACCGCCGAGGGCGCGGCTCATGCCGTCGAACAGCGTGACCGATTGCGCAGGGCGACCGGCGGCGGCCCAACTGCCCATCATGTCGATCGGGGCCTTGGCCAGCGGGCCGACCAGGGCGATCTTCGCGCTCTTCTTCAGCGGCAGGGTCTGGTTATGGTTTTCCAGCAGGACCATGCTGCGACGGGCCACGTCGCGGGCGTCGGCGCGGTGCAGGCGGCTTTCGGCATAGGTGTCGGCCGGGTCTTCCTCGGCCTTGCCGATGCGCAGGTACGGATCCTTGAACAGGCCCATGTCGTATTTGGCCGCGAGTACTTCTCGCACGGCATTGTCGATGTCGCTCTGCTGGATCTCGCCGGACTTGAGCAGCCCTGGTAGTTCCTTGCCATAGAGCGAGTCGTTCATGCTCATGTCGATGCCGGCCTTGATCGCCAGCTTTGCCGCTTCGCGACCGTCCCGGGCGACGCCGTGCTTGATCAATTCGAAGATGGCGCCGTGGTCACTGACCGCCAGGCCTTTGAAGCCCCATTCCTTGCGCAGCAGGTCATGCATCAGCCAGGTGTTGGCGGTGGCGGGTACGCCGTTGATGGAGTTCAGCGCGACCATCACCCCGCCGGCTCCGGCGTCGATGGCGGCGCGGTAGGGCGGCAGATAGTCCTGGTACATTTTCACCGGGCTCATGTCGACGGTGTTGTAGTCCCGGCCGCCTTCCACCGCCCCGTACAGGGCGAAGTGCTTGACGCTGGCCATGATGCTGTCGGCGGCGTTGGCCCCCGAACCCTGGAACGCCTTGACCATCACTCCGGCGATGCGCGACACCAGGTAGGTGTCCTCGCCGAAACCTTCGGAAGTCCGGCCCCAGCGCGGGTCGCGGGAAATGTCGACCATTGGTGCGAAGGTGATGTCCAGGCTATCGGCCGCGGCTTCCTGGGCGGCGATGCGGCCGGAGTGGTAGATGGCGTCCATGTCCCAGCTCGAGGCCAGGGCCAAGGGGATCGGGAAAATCGTGCGGTGGCCGTGGATCACGTCATAGGCGAAGAACATCGGGATCTTCAACCGACTGCGCATGGCCGCATCCTGCATCGGACGGTTTTCAGCGCGAGTGATGGAGTTGAACGTGCCGCCGATGTTGCCGGCGGCGATTTCCTTGCGAATCAGCTCCCGGGGCATTTCCGGGCCGATGCTGATCAGGCGCAACTGGCCGATCTTTTCTTCGAGGGTCATCTGCTTCATCAGGTTGCTGATGAAGGCGTCCTTGTTCTCTATGGGGGCTGGCAGGTTGTCGGCTACTACGGATTGACTGGCCAGGGCGACAAACAGGCCCAGCAAACACAGCTTCTTCATGAATAATTTTCTCGCAAGCCTAAGGGCGGTGGTCAGGACTCGCCGATCAGCCAAAATATAAGGAGCGGCTATTGTTGTTCGGTCAGATGCAGCACACTTTCGAACCCTGGGGGCTGAACTAAGTTTCGCGGTGCGCATCTTTTAGCCCATCGACCCGATTCGATCCAGTGGGGCGGCAGATTATGCCCCAGACGCCGGTGAGATAGGTGGCCGTGTTTTCCAATGTCATGCAAGGGAGAGCTTCACCCCATGAATCCACGACTGAACCACCTTCGCAGCCTGCCAATGCTGGCGCTGCTGCTGTTCACCACGTTGCTGGCCGGTTGCGGCATCAATAACATCCCGACCCTGGACGAACAGGCCAAGGCCGCCTGGGGCCAGGTGCAGAACCAGTACCAGCGCCGTGCCGACCTGATTCCCAACCTGGTGGAAACCGTCAAGGGCTACGCCCAGCACGAGCAGGAAACCCTGACCGCGGTGATCGAGGCACGGGCCAAGGCCACGTCGATCCAGGTGGATGCCAGCACCCTGGACAACCCGGAAAAACTCAAGCAGTTCCAACAGGCCCAGGACCAGTTGACCGGTGCGTTGAGCCGCTTGATGGTGGTGTCCGAGCGTTATCCGGACCTCAAGGCCAACCAGAACTTCCTGGCGTTGCAATCGCAGCTCGAAGGCACTGAGAATCGCATTGCCGTGGCGCGCCGCGACTTCATCCTGGCCGTGCAGAAGTACAACACCGAGATCCGCACGTTCCCGGGGCGTTTGTGGCACAGCGTGATGTACAGCGACCTGCCGATCCGCGAAACCTTCGAGGCGAGCAGCCCCAATGCCGAAAAAGCGCCTGAGGTGAAATTCTGATGAAGCAGCTGCAAGCTGCCAGCTACAAGCGTCAAGCTCAAGCGGTGCGCGTTGCTTTTGCTTACAGCTTGAAGCTTGCCGCTCGTAGCTGCGCCCTGGCGGTACTGTTCTGGATGTTTGCAGCCACGGCCCAGGCGGAGTTGAAGTTCCCGGTGTTGACCGGGCGGGTGGTGGATGACGCGCAGATGCTTCAGCCTTCGGCTGCTGCGCAACTGGAGGCGCAGCTCAAGGCCCATGAGCAGGCCACCGGCGAGCAGGTGGTGGTCGTGACGCTTCCGAACCTGCAAGGCACCAGCATCGAAGACTTCGGCTATCAGCTGGGGCGGCATTGGGGCATCGGGCAGAAGGACAAGAACAACGGCGCGCTGCTGATCGTGGCCCGGGATGACCGTAAACTGCGGATCGAAGTGGGCTACGGCCTGGAAGATCGCCTGACCGACGCCCAGAGTTCGGTGATCATCAACCAGGTGATCACTCCGGCGTTCAAGAACGGCAACTTCACCAAGGGCATCAGCGACGGCGTGGCCGCGATGCTGGTGGTGCTGGGCGGCAGTCCCCTGGACGAGCCGACGTCGGTCTACAGCGAGGGAGGCCAGGAGCAACCTGATTTCGTCGAACGTCATCCAGGGTTGTTCATCTTCCTGGTGCTGCTGTTCATCGTGACGATATTCGTTTGCCAGATGCTCGGTATCCTGCCGGCCGGTGGCGGTTCCGGTGGCAGTTCCGGTGGTGGTCCTGGTGGTGGTGGCGGTTTCGGCGGTGGAGGCGGAGGCTTCGGCGGTGGCGGGGGCAGTTTCGGAGGCGGCGGTTCGTCGGGCGGCTGGTGACAATAATAATGAGCAGGCAACTTTAACCATGGCATTACTGACTGAACACGAACAACGCAAGGTCGCCGAGGCCATCGCCCGGGTCGAGCGCGATACCGACGCCGAACTGGTTACGGTGCTCGCGGCCCGCGCCGACGACTACGCTTACATTCCATTGCTGTGGGCCAGCCTGTTGGCCCTGGTGGTGCCCGGCGTGCTGCATTACCTCACCGGCTGGCTGGCCATGCACAGCCTGTTGCTGGTGCAATGGGCCAGCTTCATCGTGCTGTGCCTGGTGTTCCGGATTCCCCGTGTCACCACGCACCTGATCCCCCGTTCCGTGCGCCACTGGCGGGCCTCCAACCTGGCACGCCGGCAGTTTCTTGAACAGAACCTGCACCACACGGTAGGCAGCACCGGCATGTTGATCTTTGTCTGCGAGGCGGAACGGTACGTGGAAATTCTCGTGGACGAGGGCATCTCCAAACGACTCGACGATAAAAACTGGGACACCATTGTCGCGGCGTTCACCCAGCAGGTTCGCCAGGGACAGACCTTGCAGGGCTTCGTGACCTGCATCGAGGCGTGCGGTGAACTGCTCAAGGTGCACGTGCCGGTGACTCATGAGCGCAATGAACTGCCGAATCGGTTGGTGGTTCTGGGCTGAAGGATTTCTGCTGGAACACGCTTGTGGGAGCAAAGCTTGCTCGCGATGAACGGTGACTCGGTTTGCCTGCCGAGTCGCGGTGAATGCATCGCGGGCAAGCCTTGCTCCCACAGAGCCTACTTTTCGCCACACGAACTTTTCCGTGCCCTTGCCGGTTATCCCACTTAAAATACCCACCACTCCCGCTTTTGCCCGCCCCGAGGCCGTTTTTCCATGTCTGTCACCGCAACGCCTGTCCGTCCCGCACCGGATCACCACGCCCAGTTCATCGAACTGCTGCAAACCAGCCTCGAACAGAACGCGTTCATCAAACTGGTGCTGGCCAAGTATGTAGGGGACGAGGCGGACCTCCAGCGGCTGATCATCAAGCAACTGACGGTCAAGGAGCAGCCGTGCCTGTCCTTCGTCTATCGCTACAAGACGCGCGACATCACCCGCAATTTCCCGCTGGCCGAAGGCGTGCAAACCATTGCCGCGCTGTTGCCGGCATCGTTCAAGAACGCCCATTTGCTGGCGGTCACCGACGAGGCACAGTTGGAATACAGCAAGAAGGGCAAGTCTTCACTGTTCAAGAGCAAGCCCCAGCAGTTGCGCGAAGTGCCATCGGCCGAGCATAACCGCGAGAAAAACCGCTTCCTCGACCTGAGCCGGCCATTTCTTGCCGACCTGGGCGTGACCAACCACAAGCACGAGCTGATCCCGGCGATGTCGCGCAAGTGGAAGCAGATCAACAAGTTCATCGAAGTCTTCAGCCATGCGCTGACGTCCTCGCCGCTGGCCCTGGACAAGCCGGTGCGGGTCTCGGATTTCGGTTCGGGCAAGGGCTACCTGACCTTCGCCATCCACGATTACCTGCGCAACACGTTGCAGGCCGAAGGCCTGGTCACGGGCGTGGAGTTGCGCGAAGACATGGTCAAGCTGTGCAACGAAGCGGCCGCGCGGTTGGAACACCCGGGCTTGAGCTTCCAGCACGGCGACGTGCGCAGCGTGGCGCCGAGCGCAGTGGACGTGATGATCGCCTTGCACGCCTGCGACATCGCCACCGACTACGCGATCCACATGGGGATTCGCTCGGGCGCTTCGATCATCATGTGCTCGCCGTGCTGCCACAAGCAGATCCGTTTGCAAATCCAGAGCCCGGCGCTGCTCAAGCCGATGCTGCAATACGGCCTGCACCTGGGCCAGCAAGCGGAAATGGTCACCGACAGCTTGCGGGCGCTGTTCCTGGAAGCCTGTGGCTACGAGACCAAGGTGTTCGAGTTCATTTCCCTGGAACACACCAACAAGAACAAGATGATCCTGGCGGTCAAGCGCGCCCAACCCGTGGACGCCACCGAGCTGTTGGCCAGGATCCAGGAACTCAAGGCGTTCTACCACATCACCGAGCACTGCCTGGAAACCTTGCTTCGGGCTGATGGTTACCTCGCCTGAAACCTGCGGCTCGCGCAAGGCGCTTTCAACAACCCGCTGGATGCAGCCCGTCAGCTCATGATCGGTTATCGCTCGTCTGCCGGCACTGCGAGCTACCTTTAATGCGTTTACCCCTCACGCATTCCCAAAGGAGCTCAACCCATGGCTGCAAAGAAAATCCTGATGCTGGTCGGCGACTACGTCGAAGATTATGAAGTGATGGTGCCGTTCCAGGCCTTGCAGATGGTGGGCCACACCGTGCATGCCGTCTGCCCGGACAAAGCCGCCGGGCAAACCGTGCGCACGGCGATCCATGACTTCGAGGGCGACCAGACCTACAGCGAAAAACCGGGGCATCTGTTCGCCCTCAATCATGATTTCACCGGTGTCGAAGCCGCCGCCTATGACGCGCTGCTGATCCCGGGCGGACGGGCGCCGGAATACCTGCGCCTGAACGAAAAAGTCTTGCAACTGGTACGCGATTTCGACGTGGCGGGTAAGCCGATTGCCGCGGTGTGCCACGGCGCGCAATTGCTGGCGGCGGCGGGCGTCCTCGAGGGGCGCGAATGCAGTGCCTACCCGGCCTGCGCCCCGGAGGTGCGGCTGGCGGGCGGTACCTTCATCGACATCGCGGTGACCGAGGGCCACGTGCAGGGCAATCTGGCGACCGCCCCGGCCTGGCCGGCGCATCCCCATTGGCTGGCCGGGTTCCTGGGGTTGCTGGGCACCACCATCACCCTGTAGGGCGTTGGCGGAACGGCTGCGGCGGGTCTTTACTGTCTGGGCATTCAACCTGTCGCCTGAGGAGAACGACGATGTCCGGATGGTACGAAATCAGCAAGAGCAGCAGTGGCCAGTTTCGGTTCGTACTCAAGGCGGCCAACGCCGAGACCATCTTGACCAGCGAGCTGTACACCAGCCGTAGCGGCGTCGACAGCGGCATTGCCGCGGTGCAGAAAAACAGCCCGCTGGCCGAGCGCTACGAACTCAAGAACACCAAGGACGGCCACCCGTACTTCAACCTCAAGGCGGCCAACCATGAGGTGATTGGCAGCAGCGAAGCCTATTCATCGGACGCCGCCCGGGAAAAGGGCATCGCCAGCGTCAAGGCCAACGGCCCGACGACGATCATCAAGGACAAGACCTTGGCGGCGTTTTGACAGCATGTCCAGGGGGCCTGTGAAAGCAGGCTTTTGTGGGAACGACTCGTTAGGGAGCACAGCTTGTGGGAGCAAGGCTTGCCCGCGAAACAGGCAACCCAATTCATGAAAGACCGCATCGCTTTCATCGAGGGCAAGCCTTGCTCCCACAGGCCTTGCCCTCGCTATTAAACCTCCACCGGCACCGAGAGTTTCGGATCGCCCAGCGGATGACTCTTGGCATCGAAGAACCGCAATTGCATCTCCAATCCCTGGAACAGCTTGGCGTAATGCCGCTTCTGGTGCTGGATGAACGCCGGGCTGCGGGGGTAGATCGAGATCGCCACGACTTTCGGAGCGGCAAGGCGCAGCGCATCGACAATGTGACCGTCCTGCTCGCCCAGCGCGTGGCCGAACAAGCACAGGTTGTCGCCGTGCTCCAGCAACTGCCCATAGCAGAACGACAGGTAATCGCTGCTGCGGATGGTCTTGAGCTTGTCCTGGCGGGTGCCTTCGTTGACGAACAGCGGCACGTCGTCGAGGGTCTTCAGGGTGTTGTTGATGGCGAAGTTGCCCAGCAAGGTGCCCTCGGTGGACGTAAGCCTGCGCGCCGTACCGTCCTGGTTGCGCACCAGGTGCAAGCCGCCGTGCAGGTACAACAGGCGGGTTTTGTCGGTGGTCACCTGGCTCAGGTCAAAGCTGGGGTCCTGGCCGACGAACAGATCGGTGATGGTGTCGTTCCCCTGCTCGATGGCCCAGTGGTGGAGCAGGTCGTAATTGGTGGTGAACACCGTACGGTAGCGGGCCAGCTCCTGATTGAGCGCTGCCAGGGTCGACGGCTGCACCAACCGCCAAGGGATGTGCATGGCGTGCACGGTATTGATCAGCGCTTCCTTGATCGCGTAATAGCGGTTGCGCGGGGCGGCAGAGCTGACGGCCAGGGCCTTGTTGACCCGGCTGGTGGTTTTCAATGCACCGAGCACCTGCTCGAAACTGCGGGTCTGCAGGGCGTCGAATACGCTCAGTTCCGACGGTCCCAAGGGCTTTTCCTCGACCGTGCGGGCGTTTTCGAACAGTGAGTCATAGCCGAAATCGTCCCACACGGCGCGGCTGGCGCCGTTGCCCACCAACAGGCCGCTAAAGGGCACGTCGGCGCGCAGGGGCTCCCAGTCTTCGAGCCGGGCGTCGTATTCCTGGAAATCGGTCATCGCGAAGTCATCTCAAAACAGGCAAAGGCAGGCCGCGACTTTATCACGAGCCAGACTTGAGCCAGATCAAGATACTTTGTGACTACTCGGTCAATCCTGTAGCCCCGCCGATCCCGGCCTCTTCCAGGAGCATGTCCCATGAGTAGCACTTTCTTCATTCCCGCGGTGAACATGATGGGGCTGGGTTGCCTCGACGAAGCCATGAGCGCCATTCGTAACTACGGGTTTCGCAAGGCGCTGATCGTCACCGACGCGGGGCTGGCCAAGGCCGGCGTTGCTGGCAAAGTGGCCGAGCTGTTGGCGCTGCAGGACATCGACTCGGTGATTTTCGACGGGGCCAAGCCGAACCCGAGCATCGCCAACGTTGAGCTCGGGCTCGGGTTGTTGAAGGAAAGCCAGTGCGATTTCGTGGTGTCGCTGGGCGGCGGTTCGCCTCACGACTGCGCCAAGGGCATCGCCCTGTGCGCCACCAACGGCGGGCAGATCCGTGACTATGAGGGTGTCGACCGCTCCAGCAAGCCGCAACTGCCGCTGATCGCCATCAACACCACGGCCGGTACGGCCAGCGAGATGACCCGCTTTTGCATCATCACCGACGAAACCCGCCACGTAAAAATGGCCATCGTCGACCGTAACGTGACGCCGCTGATGTCGGTCAACGATCCAGCGTTGATGGTGGCGATGCCCAAGGGGCTGACGGCGGCCACCGGCATGGACGCGTTGACCCACGCGATCGAGGCCTACGTTTCCACCGCCGCGACTCCGATTACCGATGCCTGCGCCCTGAAGGCCATCACCTTGATCAGCAGTAACCTGCGCCTGGCCGTACGTGACGGCAGTGATCTGGCGGCGCGGGAGAACATGGCCTACGCGCAGTTTCTGGCCGGCATGGCGTTCAACAATGCCTCGTTGGGTTTCGTGCATGCCATGGCTCATCAGTTGGGTGGCTTCTATGACCTGCCTCATGGCGTGTGCAATGCGGTGTTGTTGCCCCATGTGCAGAGTTTCAACGCCTCGGTGTCTGCTGCCCGCTTGACCGACGTGGCCCATGCCATGGGCTCCGATACGCGCGGGTTCAGTCCGGAAGAGGGGGCCCAGGCCGCTATTGTGGCGATCCGTAGCCTGGCCCTCGACGTGGATATCCCGGCCGGTCTGCGCGAGTTGGGCGTACGCCTCAACGATGTGCCGGTCCTGGCGGCCAACGCATTGAAAGACGCTTGCGGCCTGACCAACCCGCGTGCGGCGGATCAGCGGCAGATCGAGGAGATTTTCCGCAGCGCGTTCTAGGCGGCACGGGGCGGCATGAACCTCATGCAAAGCATCGCTGCCGCCCCCAGCAAGGCACACAACGCCGTCAGCGGCCAGGCCTGTTGGCTCGACAACAGGCTGGCCATGGCGCCGATCAGCGATGCCATCAGTTGGTGCAGGAACCCGCTCAACGCCATGGCATAAGCGCCGGGTACCGGTGAGCCTTCGTTGGCCAGGGACAAGCTGACAGGGTAGATCAGCGACTGGCCAAACACCGCGAAGCAATACGGCAGCCAGAAAATCAGCGCAATGCTGCCCAGGGCAAGGCTACCGACCAGCATGGTCATGCAACCCCCCAGCACCAGCGCGATCCCCCAAGCCATCATTTGCCGTTGCCCGGTACGCAATACAAAAGCGTTCACCGCCAGGGCGCCGAGCAGGTACGCCGCACTGATCGGCCAGCCCAGCAGGCCGTATTCAATGGACGACCAGTGGAAGCTTCCCTGCAAAATCAGCGGCGCGACAGTATTGAAGGCGATGATCACGCCGTAGCCCAGCCCGCCGGCCAGCGCCGGCAGCAGGAACGCCCGTTGTCGCATGATCTGCCCGTAGATCCGCCACGCCGACTGCCCATTGCCGCCTTGCGCCAGCACCGGGAACCGGGCCCGGGACACGATCGTCGCCATGGCCAGGCTGACGGCGCCCAGGCCATGGAAAATCGCCTCCCAACCGAAAGCGGCCTGGATCAGCGAGCCCAGGTACTGGCCGATGCCGAGGGCGATCACAAAGGCGATCGATAGCCAGGACAGGGCCTTGGCCAGCAGGTCGCCGCTGAAACTGTCCCGGATCAACACCCGCGCCATGACGGAGATACCGCTGGCGCCGATGCCCTGGAGCAACCTCAGCGCCAGGAATGCCTCCACGGTGCTGCCCATCGGCAGGGCCAGGTTGCCCAAGCCATACAACGCCAGTGCCGCCAGCAAGACCGGCTTGCGTCCCAGATGCTGGCTCAGGCTGCCCCAAAGCAACATGGGCAGTGCCATGCCGATCAGGTACACCGACAAGCCCCAGGACACCCGGGACGCGTCGACGCCCAGGTCCCTGGCGATCTCGGGCAGGGCTGGCAAATTGATGCTCATGCCCAGTTGTGCCAGGAAGACGGTGGTGCAGGTGACGACCAGGGTTGTGCGGTTTTTCATCAAAGGCTCGTTTCAAGGGCGAATATCACGCCCGTGGGTCAGCAGCAGCTCGGTGAGCTTTGCGCAAAACGAGCGAATCACGTTCGGCTCCATGTCGGCGCGCAAGGTCACGCGAATGGCCGCCTTGCCTTGCGGCACCACGGGGAAAAACACCGCCGAAGTGAAATAGCCCAGTTCCGCCAGTTCCACCGCCAGGCTGTTGGCCAAGGCCGCTTCACCGCAGGGCACCATGCGGATTGCCAGGCAATTGTCGCGCTGCTCGGTACGCACGAGGCTGTCGAAGAGGCGGATATTAGCCTGCAAACGCTCCTGCAAGGCACTGAATTCCCGGCTGTGATGCAGCCGGATCGAAGCCATGCCGGCGCCGATGGCCGCTGCGTTCAGGCTCTGGGACCAATTGCTCGGCCCACCATAGCGTTGCACCAGGATCTTGTGTCGTTCACTGCCAAACATGACCAGCCCGCCACTGGCGCCGAATGACTTGGCCAGTGAAGCCACGATCAGCGTGCGTTCGTCCATCGCGGGGATGCGTGGACGAACCAGGCCAGCGCCGGATTGGCCGACCGCCGACAAGGCATGGGAGTCGTCCAGATAGAGGAACAAACCGTAGCGCTGCTTGAGGTACAGCAGGCTGTCCAGGTCGGCCAATCCACCCATGCTGTAGGCGCTGTCGGCGACATACGCCACGCTGCGCTGGCGTTTGCACACGTCTTCGAGGAAGTCCATGTCGTTGTGCGGGCAGGTGATGACCTGGGTTTCATCGGCGCAGGCGGCCTTGCTGTGATTCATCGAGTAATGGGCAAACTTGTCGAACACCATGACGGGCGGACGATCACGGGTCAGTACGCCGCTGGCCAGCAGCGGCAGGATACCGGCGCTGGCCGCGCTGCATGACAAAGCACTGAGGCAACTGGCGCCGAATAGTTCCGACAATTGGGTTTCGTACTGCTCCAGGATGGCCAGCTTGCAACGGTTCTTGGAGTTGGCGACCCGCAGGGTCCCGGTCTCCCACAGGGCGGTCATGGCGCCGTCCAGCAGGGCAGGGTGATAATCCAGGCCCAGGTAGGACGTGGTACAGAAATGATGAAAGGTACGACCGTATTGATCGATCAGTACGTTAGGCGTCTTGACCTCGACGTTCAGCCCTGAGACTTTTCCGGCCTCGGTGCTCTGCCAGTCCGGGTCGGCGAGGGAAATGACCTTGCGGTAGTTGGTGAAGTGATGGGGGGATTGCGCAGTCTGGTCCATGGTCCGATTACATTCCTTGGTTGATGGTGCTGTCCGTGGGGTGTTGCGATAAGGCTGTGTTTCCAGACTTTACAGAACGTCAGGCAGGGCTTTGAATCGGCCGTTTCCGGTGTGCTTGAGTGTCACTGGAGATTTCAGCGTAGGACGTTGCCTAGGACGCTGGGCGATGCGTCCTTGTCCTGTCGTATTCAATTTCCCTAATGTCCCGATCTCCTACGCTATTCTCATCGTATTGTGGGACGTTTCGGTTTGGTAAGTTGCATCGGCCTCACCAACCGACGATCACCCACTTCGCTCACCGCTGCATTATCCGGATGACCTCCAGGCCCATGGACACTCGAAGTTCCGCGCCGCTGGCCAGCTACATCGACCTCTTGCTGGACGCCGTATGTGCCGTCGACAGCCAAGGCCGTTTCGTGTTCGTCAGCGCCGCCTGCGAGCGGATTCTCGGATATACCCCGCAAGAACTGATCGGCCTGCCGATGATTGACCTGGTGCACCCTGCCGACCGCCAGCGCACGCTCGAAGCGGCGCGGGAGATCATGGAGGGCGAGCCCAAGCTCAATTTCGAGAACCGCTATCTGCGCAAAGATGGGCGAGTGGTGCACATCCTGTGGTCGGCGCGCTGGTCGGAAGTGGATCAGTTGCGGATCGCCGTGGCCCGGGACATCACTGAGCGCAAGCTGGCCGAATCCCGTCAGGCGGCCTTGTACGCGATTTCCGAAGCGGCCCATGCGGCGGCGGACCTGCTGGCGTTGTTCAAGCGCATCCATTTGATCATCGGCGAGTGGCTGCCGGCACTGAATTTCTCGATTGCCCTGTACGATGAGCAGTGTGCGCAGTTGAATTTTGCCTATCACGTCGATGACCGGGAGCGGCAGCCGGAGTTGCCCGGCACCGTCACCCGGCGCTTGTGCACCGAGGTCATCCGCAGCGGTCAGCCGATCCTGCTCACGCCCGACGGCGGCGAGTTGTTGCCCGGCCTTGGCGATCTCGTGGCCCAACCGGATGCGCCGTGTTGGCTGGGCGTGCCGTTGAACTCGCAGAATGGCACGATTGGCGCGCTGATCGTCAAGAGCGCAGCCGACCGCGAGCGCTACACCGAGCAGGACAAGGAACTGCTGCAATATGTTTGCTCGCAAGTGACCCTCGCCATCGAGCGACAGCAAATGCACGCCCGGCTACAGCACATGGCACAGTACGATCAGTTGACCCAGGTGCCTAACCGCGAATTGCTGCGTGAGCGATTCAAGGCCGCGCTGGCGGCTGCCCGCGCGACGTCAGGGCGAATGGCCCTGTTGTACATCGACCTGGATCGCTTCAAGCAGGTCAACGACACCTACGGTCACAGTGTGGGCGACATGCTCTTGCAAGCGGTCGCTAGTCGCCTCAAGGGGTGTATCCGCGACACTGACACCGTGGCGCGCATTGGCGGCGATGAGTTTGTCGTCCTGCTCCATAGCATCCAGGCCTTGGACGATGCCCAACGCGTGCAGGAGAAAATCCGCCGGGCGCTGGCCCAGCCACTGCGCCTGGACGGTCACTGCCTGAGCATCGAGCCAAGCATCGGCGTGGCCTGTTTCCCCGACGATGGCACCGAAGACGCGGCGTTGTTTCGCCACGCCGACGAGGCGATGTACGCCGCCAAGCGCCAGAATCACCGGGCGTTCGATACCTGATCAGGCGCCACCGTTCGTCGTGGCGCCGCGTGTTTCTTCAAACCTTTGTGTCTGGGTTCCCTTCGAATGTTAGGCGGGCCGTGCTCGCCAACATCCATGAAACTGGAGGACCGGACCATGCCTGGCTCCCGAAGCAATCAGCCTGGGTACATCGCCCATGATCGAACCAAGGTGTCCGAAGCAGGTCGCAGAAGTGGGAGAACCACCATCATGACCGTCGGCAAGCACCCGGCCAAAGGCGAAGTTGGCCAGGCACCGGGTCGTACCCTTCGTTGAGTCTTCGGTGGTTCTGATTCAGAGGCGGGAAAACCTGCCGGAACCTTTATCCCTGAACCTTTATCAGAGGAGGGCGCAACCATGAGCCGGATGACCACCTTTTTTCGCACCACCAGCCTCGTCGTGTCGATGGGCCTGGGTGCCAATAGTGCCTGGGCCCAATCGCCGGCCGAATTCATCAACGAAGCTTCCGCCAAGGGCATGGCCGACATCGAAGCCAGTCGCATGGCCCATGGCAAGGCTGAGTCCAGGGAGGTCAAGGATTACACCATCATGGTGATCAACGACCGCACCACCGCCAACCAACACTTGGCGAAGATCGCGAAGAAGCTCGACCTGCCTGTCGCTCCACGTGAGGAAATTTCCGATAAGGCCAAGACGCTCATGCCACAAGTGGCCGAGGGCGAGTCGTTCGAGGCGGCTTACGCGGCCAGCCAGGTCAAGGCCACCGAGGAGGCGATCGAGCAGATCCAGCAGCAGGCCCAGAGCACCGAAGTGCCCGAGATCAAGGCCTTCGCCGATGAAACCCTGCCCAAGTTGCAGACTCATCTCGAGATGGCCCGAGCACTGCAGGCCAGCCGCTGATGCGCCGCATATTTTCTATTCTACGGTGCCGATGAAGCGTCCGGGTCAACCGGCCGAATGCGCGCCGCTCTACGTGCTGCTGGCCTCCCAGGAGTCGAGCTACATCACCGGGGAAGTGTTTGGCGTGACGGGAGGCAACCCGTTGCCTTGAGGTCCAGATCTGGCATGCGAGTGGGTATCCCTTCCGCTCGCATGCCAGTGCTCAGCACTGGTTCAGATCGATCGTGTTCTTCGGCTCCAAGCCTTGCTCGCCCCGCAGGTTCTTGACCTCGTCCTGGCCTATGGCCTGGTAGTGCTTCCTCATGGCTTCCAACTGCTTGAGGTCCAGCGATTCGAGCCCGAGCATCGCGTTGTGGGCGTCTTTCGTCGCCCGCAATAACTCGTCGACCTTCAGGTGCAGGATGTCGGTGTCACGGTTTTGCGTGTTCTGGATCAGGAACACCATCAGGAAGGTAACGATGGTGGTCGAGGTGTTGATGATCAGCTGCCAGGTGTCATTGAACTGGAAAAACGGCCCACTGGCGGCCCAGAGCGCCAACAACACGAGGGCACTCAGGAATGTGCGTGGACTCCCCGCCCAGAGGGCCAGTTTTTGAGCGATTTTTGCGAAGGTCATTGCTGTGTTCCTTATCGGATGCACCTGACTGGTGTGACAGCAACGCAGCGGTGAAAATTCTGCTGATCTGTAGACCATGCGCTCGGCGAGCGTTTCATCGCGGAGCCTGAAGATTGTCGCAACCATTTGCAGGGTATTCCGGTCACTGCTTAAAGCCCTTCGACCGGAGCACACCATGAACCTCACACGCACCTTCTGCCTGACCTGCTGCCTTTTCGCCCTGTAGGGCTGCTTCGACAAGTCGGACAACGAGACCAAGGACAACACCGATGGCACCAAGTCTTCGGTGCAGATGCAGGAGTCTGGTTCGGAGAAAAAATAACCGTCGTGTAGGCGATGCCCTCGTGGGAGCAAAGCTTGCTCGCGATAGCGTCGTTGCCGACTGGCGCCATCGCGAGCAAGCTTTGCTCCCACAGGTTGTGGTTGTTTCTTAGCGGCCTTGCTGCAACACCTTCAGCGCCGCCGAAGCGAGAAACCCGGAACGGCTTTTCTCTTCCGGATGGTGCAACACATATTCATCGATCCGGGTGAGCAGGTAGCCTGGCAAGGTGATGTTGAGCTTTTGCGCCTTGCCCAGGTACTTGGTCACGTCGATGTCCACCACCGCCCAGGTGCAGCCGGCATATTTTGGATTGGCCGCATGCAGGGTGACGGTACTGGCCGACGGAATCGCCGAGCCGTCTTCAGCCAGGATCTCGAAGTGCCCCTCAATGGCCTCACGTGCCATCGCCATGGCCTCGTCCAGATCGTCGCCAGCGGAAAAACAGCCGGGAATATCCGGCACCTCAACACCCCAGGCATGCTTGTCATCGCCCATGGAAATCGCAATCGGGTAAAGCATCTCAATCGTCCTCCGCAGACATCGGGCAACGGGCCGTCTGAAGCAGTGCCTGTTGCAAAATACTGATGGCCGTTTTCTTTAGCAGGTCCTTCTTGGGATGAGGCACCGTGACCAGCCCCGGCTTGGTCGGGTGCTTGAAGTGATGGTGACTGCCCCGAACCCGTACCAGGTACCAACCGTCCGCAATAATCTGGCTTATCAAAAATCGGCTATTCACAACACCTCCGTGTGGTGTGCTTGGTGGTTACTATACCTATGGAGATTGAATGATCAACACTATAACTACCGAGGGTCGCGTCGGCAGGCAGGTGCGATCATCGCAACGAAGTCTAGAAGTCGTGCTGCGCAAGGGCGGCAGCGGGGCGGGGTGGATGTATTTCGGAATGTGATGAGCGCGGAAACGGTTAAAGCGAGGAGATGTTCGCTAGGCATGGATACCTGTCGAGCAACAAACGTGCGGCGAGGGAGCTTGCTCCCGCTGGGCCGGTCTGCGTTCGGGCGAAGCAGCCAGGAATTGCGGGCGTAAAAAACCGATCACCTGGACCGGTTCATCTATTTGAGTTGTTGCGGATGTGCAGTGGAGTTGCTCTGTATTAAGCAACATCCGCCAGCAGGCTCTCGTAAGGGATTCGCAATCCGTCGTGCAGGCGTTTAATCATCGCCAGACTCAGCTTGCGTTTGCGGTTCAGCACTTCAGACACCCGCCCGCTCGAACCTAGGAACGGTTCCAAGTCGCGCGCAGTCAAGCCTTGCTGCTCCATTCGAAATTTAATGGCCTCAATGGGATCGGAAGGTGGCATTGGATAATGCTCCTCCTCGTACTTCTCGATTAGCAGGGCAAGGATTTCCAGCTCATCGCCTTCCGCTGAACCGACTTCCGCCCCCCAGAGCTGTTCGATGCGCACAAACGCTGCATCCAAATCGTCCTGGTTGCGAATGGGTTTGATGTTCATCATACGGTCTCCGCGTTGATTTGGTCGTACTGGGCGTGGGTGCCGACGAATCGTACAAAACCGAGCTGACGTTGGTAATCGATTGCTAGAATTACCCGGTATTTATTACCGCCGATGTTGAATACAACCCTGGCGCTTTTGAGAATGCTGGCTGTTCTGAGTTCAGCCTTAATCTCCTGAGGCGTTCGATAGGTCGCTTTCTCCATGTGTCGATACCATTCAACCAATGGCGTCTGGGAATCGGCGTAAGCCGGGTTGCTTTCCCAAAACTCCCGCAAGGTACCTCTGGCGATAATTCGCACTTGTTTCCTCCCGTTTTGGGAGGAGTCTAGTCTCACTGGGCTTGCGTTGCAATTGGGTCAGGCAAGAAGTATGGATGAACGGTTTTGCTAGACCCCTACACCCGTGTCTGCGTGGTGACTCGGGTCACGCCCGGTCGCAGCAATTGGCAGGTGAAACTGATGACCAGTTTCACGTTTCCCGGCTCATTGAATACCCGGAACGCTTGGGCATCAGCGACAACGACCTGGCCGTAGTCTGCTTTCCACAGCGGCATCAATAACGAACATCCGTGTTCTCCTTTACATTGACCCGGCAGTCCGAATCACTGGGCGTCATCCGCCGGGGTGTCGTTCTCACCCTCCGGTGGCGCCCCGTAAGGCCTGCCAATCTCGACCCGATCTGCCTTTACCCACCCGGTATAGTCCTCGCCATCCTCGGCGATGTAGTTCACTTCCAGCCACGACTCGTCTTCAAGAATGGAGTAAATGGTGAGGGCGTCGCCGGGGATGACGAAAATCTTCTTATTGGCACAGGCCTCATCCGGCGCTTCGTGGAAATGCACGCGCCCGGTGCCGATGACTTTGCCTTGCACGGACGGATGAAACTCAGGGACCGTTCCCGAGATCTTCTCCGCCAAGGCAGAACAGTTGACAGCGGCCTGGCTCAGGCTGCTGAAAAGGCACAGGCACAACACGCTTGAACGCAGCTGCATCTTGGCAAATTCCGTTTTTGGGGGAGGCGTAGGATAGAGAAGTTGGGAGTTTTTGGGGAAGAAGCATCTGCCCCCAATTATCAGCTGTGGTATGGAGGGCGAAAAAATCTATGGTCACCCCCATTTTTGCAATACTGATTAACGGGTGGTGTGGTTGGCTTGCTTAAATCTATCCGGC
>NZ_JAODAB010000042.1 GCF_025336485.1 Pseudomonas citri
GCGGTTTCTTTTTGGTTGGCATACATGCACCTCTTACTCATGTTATGCCCGAACACAAAATTTCTGACACCCTCGGAGTCATTGGTATCCCGCTCACACAACAGCGCGCAAATACCCCTTGAGCAGGATAGCCGGATCATGAAGCTCTTCCATCGTCTGCGTCGCGCTGAAACCCGAAGCCAAGCGCCCCAGCTCCCGCCCCAACACCGTATTCCCTCCACCAACCGCCCCCAACGCCAAATCCAAACACCGACCAATCTCCCCCTGAATCCGAGCCACATCCCCCCGCCGCACCAACAACCCAAACACCTCCCGATCACACCCGCCCATCAACGGATCATCCCGCAAAATCGGACTATGCCCCTCCGTCTCGTAAGCCAGCTTCAGCGAGTAAAGAGCGACCGTTTCCAGCAGCAATTCCATGGGGTGAAATCCTTTGTCAGCGGGTGAGGAGGGGCGGTGGGTCAACTGGGTGTCGCAAGGCGGAGCATCGGTGTGGGTTGTGACATTTTTTGTAAGCGCTTTGCGCTCAAGCGGGAGCAAGCTCCCTCGCTACAGGTTCCTATTAGCCACAGACTCTTCGTTGCCACAGGTTTGGTCATTGGGGCCGCTTTGCGGCCCAGCGGGGATGAATCCCCTCGCCACAATGGACTGGGTGATGCGTTGGATCACGGCAAGTCCACTTTCCTGCAGGCGAAAAAAAAGACCTTGAATTTCAAGGTCTTTCTTTAAGATGGTGCCCCGAGGGAGACTCGAACTCCCACTCCTTTCGAAAACGGATTTTGAATCCGCCGCGTCTACCAATTCCGCCATCAGGGCTCAATGGCGGCGAAGTATAGAGAGGTGCCTACCGTTGGTCAATCACGTTTCGTGGTGAATTTTTGATATTTCCGCTAGACTTCCCGGCCCTGCTAGACGAACCCCATCATGCGTGTTGCTGACTTTACCTTCGACCTCCCTGATTCGCTGATCGCTCGCCACCCTCTGGCCGAGCGTCGTGCCAGTCGCCTGTTGACCCTGGACGGGGTCAGCGGGGCCATGGCTCACCGTCAATTCACTGATTTGCTTGAGCATTTGCGCCCGGGCGATTTGATGGTGTTCAACAATACCCGGGTGATTCCGGCGCGGTTGTTTGGCCAGAAGGCCTCCGGCGGCAAGCTGGAAATTCTGGTGGAGCGGGTGCTGGACAGTCACCGCGTGCTGGCCCATGTGCGCTCCAGCAAGTCGCCCAAGCCCGGTTCGTCGATCTTGATCGACGGCGGCGGGGAGGCGGTGATGGTGGCGCGGCATGATGCGTTGTTCGAGCTTGCGTTTGCCAAAGAGGTGTTGCCGCTGCTCGACCGTGTCGGGCACATGCCGTTGCCTCCTTATATAGACCGCCCGGACGAAGGTTCGGACCGCGAGCGTTACCAGACCGTGTACGCCGAGCGCCTGGGGGCGGTGGCGGCGCCGACGGCGGGGCTGCATTTCGATCAGCCATTGCTGGAGGCGATTGCCGCCAAGGGCGTGGAGACGGCGTTCGTGACGCTGCACGTTGGCGCGGGGACGTTCCAGCCGGTGCGGGTGGAGCGTATCGAAGACCACCACATGCACAACGAATGGCTGGAAGTGAGCCAGGAGGTGGTCGATGCCGTGGCGGCTTGTCGTGCTCGCGGTGGGCGGGTGGTGGCGGTGGGGACCACCAGCGTGCGTTCCCTGGAAAGCGCCGCGCGCGATGGCGTGCTCAAGCCGTTCAGTGGCGACACCGACATCTTCATCTACCCGGGGCGGCCGTTCCATGTGGTCGATGCCCTGGTCACCAATTTCCATTTGCCCGAATCCACGCTGTTGATGCTGGTTTCGGCGTTCGCCGGTTATCCCGAAGCCATGGCCGCCTACAAGGCCGCCGTCGAGCATGGATACCGCTTTTTCAGCTACGGTGATGCGATGTTCATCACCCGTAACCCCGCGCCACGCGGGCCCGAGGAAACAGTATGAGTCGCACCTGTCGCATGTCCTTCGAGTTGCTCGCCACCGATGGCAAGGCGCGTCGCGGTCGCTTGACCTTCCCGCGCGGTACGGTGGAAACCCCGGCGTTCATGCCGGTGGGCACCTACGGCACGGTCAAGGGCATGTTGCCGCGCGACATCGAGGCCATTGGCGCGCAAATCATCCTCGGTAACACCTTCCACCTGTGGCTGCGCCCGGGCATGGAGGTGATCAAGGCCCACGGCGACCTGCACGATTTCATGCAGTGGAAAGGCCCGATCCTGACCGACTCCGGTGGTTTCCAGGTGTTCAGTCTCGGTGCCATGCGCAAGATCAAGGAGGAGGGCGTGACCTTCGCCTCGCCGGTAGATGGCGCCAAGGTGTTCATGGGCCCGGAAGAGTCGATGCAGGTCCAGCGCGACCTGGGGTCGGACATCGTGATGATCTTCGACGAATGCACGCCGTACCCGGCCGACGAAGATGTCGCGCGGGTGTCCATGGAGCTGTCGTTGCGCTGGGCCCAGCGTTCCAAGAACGCCCATGCCGACAACACGGCGGCGCTGTTCGGGATCGTGCAGGGCGGCATGCACCAGGACCTGCGCATGCGCTCGCTCGAAGGCCTGGACAAGATCGGCTTCGACGGCCTGGCCATCGGCGGTTTGTCGGTGGGTGAGCCGAAGCACGAGATGATCAAGGTGTTGGATTACCTGCCGGCGCAAATGCCTGCTGACAAACCTCGTTACCTTATGGGCGTTGGCAAACCGGAGGATCTGGTTGAGGGTGTGCGCCGCGGGGTGGACATGTTCGATTGCGTGATGCCAACCCGTAATGCCCGCAATGGGCATCTGTTCATCGACACGGGTGTGTTGAAGATCCGTAACGCGTTCCATCGCCATGATGATTCGCCGCTGGATCCGACCTGCGATTGCTACACGTGCCAGAACTTCTCCCGCGCTTACCTGCATCATTTGGACAAGTGCGGCGAAATGCTGGGGAGCATGCTCAATACCATCCACAATTTGCGCCATTACCAGGTGCTGATGGCTGGTTTGCGTGAGGCTATTCAACAGGGTACATTGGCCGCCTTCGTCGAGGCCTTCTATGCCAAGCGTGGGTTGCCTGTACCGCCCTTGGACTGAGTTTTCCGATCCTAAGATTCAATACTTGCAACTGGAGTGCTAAATGAGCTTTTTTATCTCTAACGCCATGGCCGATGCCGCAGCGCCTGCTGCTGCGCCAATGGGTGGCGGTTTCGAGTGGATTTTCCTGGTCGGCTTCCTGGTCATCTTCTACCTGATGATCTGGCGTCCACAGGCCAAGCGCGCCAAAGAGCAGAAGAACCTGCTCAGCAACTTGCAGAAGGGCGATGAAGTGGTCACCACCGGTGGCATCGCTGGCAAGATCACCAAAGTGGCCGAAGACTTCGTGGTCCTGGAAGTGTCCGACACTGTTGAAATGAAGTTCCAGAAGGGCGCTATCGCGGCCACGCTGCCAAAAGGCACGCTGAAAGCGATCTAAGTAACAACTTCTATTCAATCGACGGGGCGCGCAAGGCGCCCCGCGTCATAAGCGGGCGGCGTGATGCTGAACAAATACCCTCTGTGGAAATATGTACTGATCCTGGCGGTGCTGGCGGTCGGTCTGATTTATTCCGCTCCCAATCTCTACCCGGATGACCCGGCCATTCAGGTCAGTGGCGCAAGCACAGCCTTGCAGGTCACCCAGGCGGATCTGGACCGTGCGAGTGCGGCGCTCAAGGCGGCGAATATCGACGTCAAGGCGGCGTCCATCGCCGAAAACGGCAAGGGCGGCCTGTTGCGCCTGATCAAGGCTGAAGACCAGCTGCCGGCCAAGGACGTGGTGCGCAAGGCGTTGGGCGACGATTATGTCGTGGCCCTGAACCTGGCCCAGACCACCCCACAATGGCTGCGCAAGCTCGGCGCGCACCCAATGAAGCTGGGCCTGGACTTGTCCGGTGGTGTGCACTTCCTGCTGGAAGTGGACATGGAAAAAGCCCTCGACGCGCGCATGAAAGTCTATGAAGGCGACGTCAAGAGCCTGTTGCGCAAAGAGCGCCTGCGTTATCGCAGCCTGCCGCAGGTCGACGGTGCCATTCAGCTGGGCTTCAGTGATTCCGACACGCGCGAGCAGGCTCGTGTGCTGATTCGCAAGAACTTCAATGATTTCGACGTTGTGCCCGCCGACCTCAACGGTCAACCGGTGCTGCGTCTGGCGATGACCCCGGCCAAGCTGGCGGAAATCCGCGAATACTCCATCAAGCAGAACCTGACTACGGTGCGTAACCGCGTCAACGAGCTGGGTGTGGCCGAGCCGATCGTGCAGCGCCAGGGCGCCAACCGTATCGTGGTTGAGCTGCCGGGTGTGCAGGACACTGCCGAAGCCAAGCGTATCCTCGGCAAGACCGCCAACCTGGAGTTCCGCCTGGCCGCCGAGCCGGGTGCGTCCAAGGCCACTTCCGAGAGCTTCGAGTTCCGCGAGGGCAACCGTCCCGCCGCGCAGATCGAGCGTAGCCTGATCATCACCGGCGACCAGGTGACCGACGCCAAGGCCGGCTTCGACGAGCAGGGCCGCCCACAGGTGAACATTCGCCTCGACGGCCACGGTGGCGAGCTGATGAGCCGCGCCACGCGTAGCAACGTCGGTCGCAGCATGGCGGTGATCTTCATCGAGCAGAAGCCGATCACCACCTACACCAGGCAAGTGGTCGACGGCGTCGAGAAAGACGTCGCGGTGCAGGCGTTCAAGGAAGAGAAAAAGATCATCAGCCTGGCGACCATCCAGTCGCCGCTGGGCAGCCAGTTCCGCATCACCGGCCTGAACGGCCAGGGCGAATCCTCGGAACTGGCCCTGCTGCTGCGTGCCGGTGGCCTGGCCGCGCCGATGTACTTCGCTGAAGAGCGCACCATCGGCCCGAGCCTGGGTGCCGACAACATCACCAAGGGTATCGATGCGTCGATGTGGGGCATGCTGTTCGTGTCGCTGTTCATCATCGCCATCTACCGCTTCTTCGGCATCATCGCCACTGTCGCGCTGGCGGTGAACATGGTGATGCTGCTGGCCCTGATGTCGCTGCTGGGCGCCACGCTGACCCTGCCGGGTATCGCCGGTATCGTGTTGACCATGGGCATGGCGGTGGACGCCAACGTGCTGATCTTCTCGCGGATACGTGAAGAGATCGCCGCGGGCATGTCGATCCAGCGGGCAATCAACGAAGGCTTCGGCCGGGCATTCACTGCGATTCTCGACGCCAACCTGACCACCTTGCTGGTCGGCGGGATTCTCTTCGCCATGGGCACCGGCCCGGTGAAGGGCTTCGCAGTGACCATGTCCCTCGGGATCTTTACCTCGATGTTCACAGCCATCATGGTGACCCGCGCAATGGTCAACCTGATCTTTGGCGGTCGTGACTTCAAGAAGTTGTGGATTTAAGGGGCTGCCATGTTACGTACTATCAACTTCATGGGCGTTCGCAACGTTGCGTTCGCCCTCACCTTGTTCCTCACTGCGCTGGCGCTGTTCAGCTGGTTCCACAAGGGCTTGAACTATGGCCTGGACTTCACCGGCGGTACGCTCATCGAGCTGACCTACGAGCGTCCGGCCGATGTCACCAAGGTGCGCGAGCAACTGGCGACGTCGGGCTACGGCGAAGCCGTGGTGCAGAGCTTTGGCGCGACCACTGACTTGCTGGTGCGCATGCCGGGTGAAGACCCGCAGTTGGGCCATCAGGTCGCCGAAGCCTTGCAGAAGGCCGGTGGCGACAACCCGGCCCAGGTCAAGCGCGTCGAGTTCGTCGGCCCGCAAGTGGGTGAAGAACTGCGCGACCAGGGCGGCCTCGGCATGCTGATGGCGCTGGGCGGCATCCTGATCTACCTGGCTTTCCGCTTTCAGTGGAAGTTCGCGGTGGGCGCGATTGTCTCGCTGGTCCACGACGTGATCGTGACCGTGGGTATCCTGTCGTTCTTCCAGATCACCTTCGACCTGACGGTGCTGGCGGCGGTGCTGGCGATCATCGGTTACTCGCTCAACGACACCATCGTGGTGTTCGACCGGGTGCGTGAGAACTTCCGTGTGCTGCGCAAGGCGTCGCTGGTCGAGAACATCAACATCTCGACGACCCAGACCCTGCTGCGGACCATGGCGACCTCGATCTCCACTTTGCTGGCGATCGCGGCGCTGTTGTTCTTTGGTGGCGACAACCTGTTCGGTTTCTCCATCGCACTGTTTGTCGGTGTATTGGCGGGTACTTACTCGTCGATCTACATCGCCAACGTGGTGCTGATCTGGCTGAACCTGAGTACCGAGGACCTGATTCCTCCGGCTGCCACCGAAACGGAAGTGGACGACCGCCCGTAAGGCCCGTACCTCCATCCGGCAAGATCCCAAAGGCGCGAGTTGAACTCGCGCCTTTTTTTATGCTCCAAGGCTGGGAGAAGCGCGGATTAATCCGCTTGTGATGGCCAGGAGGTTCAAGTGAACAAATCGATGCTGGTTGGTGCGGTATTGGGTGCTGTCGGTGTGACTGCCGGTGGTGCGGTCGCTACCTACAGCTTGGTGAAGAGTGGCCCTGAGTATGCGCAAGTATTGGCCGTGGAGCCGGTCAAGACCCAGATCAAGACTCCACGTGAAGTGTGCAAGGACGTGACTGTGACCCGGCAAGCGCCGGTAAAAGATCAACACCAGATCGCCGGTACGGTGGTCGGTGCACTGGCAGGTGGTCTACTGGGTAACCAGATCGGCGGCGGCAACGGCAAGAAAATCGCCACGGTTGCAGGCGCGGTCGGCGGTGGTTACGCCGGTAACAAGGTTCAAGAGGGTATGCAGGAGCGCGACACCTACACCACGACTCAGACTCGTTGTAATACGGTGAATGACATCAGCGACAAGGTGGTAGGTTACGACGTGCGCTACATGCTCGACGGCAAAGAAGGTAAAGTCCGCATGGATCGCGACCCGGGCAACCAGATCCCGGTGAGCAAGGACGGTCAGCTGATCCTGGGGCAGAACCAACCGGCCCAGTGATTTGAGGCTTTGAAAAGCACCCTTCGGGGGTGCTTTTTTTTTCGCCTGCATTTCATGCCCTGTCCCAGACCCGCTTGGGAATGAACCTGCTTGCGAAGGTGGCATCCATGTTCGGAGCGTAATTCATTGTGGCGAGGGGGTTATTCATGCCTGAAAGGAGTTTTATTCAGGCACAAAAAAGCACCCCGAAGGGTGCTTTTTTGTAGCCGGATTGCTTAGCGCTTCAGTGAAGCCGGCAGGTGCGGCTGGATGGCGGTCAGTACAGCCTTGAAGCATTTGGTGTTGCCGGCAACGATGTGGCCTTTTTCAAGGAAGTCGTGGCCGCCGGTGAAGTCGCTCACCAAGCCGCCGGCTTCCTGGATCAGCAGGGCACCTGCCGCCATGTCCCATTCGGACAGGCCCGACTCCCAGAACGCATCGAAACGACCAGCGGCCACGTAAGCCAGGTCCAGGCTTGCGGCGCCGGCGCGGCGGATGCCGGCGGTCTGGCCGACCAGGGCGCGGAACATGCCCAGGTAGTTATCCAGGTTGTCCATCTGCTCGTCGCGGAAAGGGAAACCGGTGCCCAGCAAGGCGCCGTCCAGGCTGGTACGGCCGCTGACACGCAGGCGACGACCGTTCAACTGGGCGCCACGGCCACGGCTGGCGGTGAATTCTTCCTGGCGAACCGGGTCCAGCACGACGGCGTGCTCCAGGCGACCGCGGTATTTGCAGGCGATGCTGACAGCGAAGTGAGGGATGCCGCGCAGGAAGTTGGTAGTGCCGTCCAGTGGATCGATGATCCACAGGTATTCTTCGCCTTCGATGCCGGTACCGGCGTGCATGCCGGTCTCTTCGCCCAGAATCGAGTGGTTCGGATAAGCCTTGCGCAGGGCGTCGACGATTTTCTGTTCGGCGGCGCGATCGACCTCGGACACGTAGTCCTTGGCGTCTTTTTCGTCGACCTTGATGGTATCCAGGCGCTCGATGGAGCGGAAGATCAGTTCACTGGCGCTGCGGGCGGCGCGCAGCGCGATATTCAGCATGGGCTGCATGGATGTGTCACCTAAGGTTGTTAAAGAAAGCCGGGCATTCTATCAGAAAGTTTCCTCAGGAGAAGGTGGGTGTTTGCTTTCATAGCTTAACGGTAGGTGCTTAGGTAATATTTGCTCCCTTTATCGTGTTCGAGAGCGCTTCCCTTGTTGCACAACATTCGTGTCGTCCTGGTCAATACCAGCCATCCGGGTAACATCGGCGGCGCTGCGCGGGCCATGAAGAACATGGGCCTGTCGCGGCTGGTGCTGGTCGAGCCGCGCGTGTTTCCCCATCACGAAGCCGATGCCCGGGCCTCGGGTGCCAATGACATCCTGGCCAATACCCAGGTGGTCGCGACCCTGGAAGACGCGCTGGTGGGCTGCAATCTGGTGCTCGGCACCAGCGCCCGCGACCGCCGCATTCCCTGGCCGTTGCTCGACCCCCGTGAATGCGGGGCCAAAGTGGTCGAGGAGGCCGCGCAAGGCTTCGAGATCGCGCTGGTGTTCGGTCGTGAAGATTCCGGCTTGACCAATGAAGAGCTGCAGCGATGTCACTTCCATGTGCATATCCCTTCCGACCCTGAGTTCAGTTCGTTGAACCTGGGGGCGGCGGTGCAGGTGTTGAGCTATGAAGTGCGCATGGCCTGGCTGGCAGCCGAAGGCAAGCCGAGCAAGGTGGAAAAAACCGAGGTGACGTCGCCACGCAGTGAGACACTGGCGACCATGGACGAACTGGAGCGATTCTACGGCCACCTGGAGCAGACCCTGGTGGACATCGAATTCCTCGATCCGGAGAAACCGCGGCACTTGATGGCGCGCCTGCGTCGGTTGTACGGACGAAGCTCGGTCAACCGGGCGGAGATGAATATATTGCGCGGCATCCTCACGGAAACCCAAAAAGCGGCCCGTGGCGAGCTGATTAAGCGGAAGGAATAAAATGTTCGATCGTTTGCGTGAAGATATCCAAAGCGTTTTCCATCGTGACCCGGCGGCGCGCAATGCCTTTGAAGTGCTGACTTGCTATCCGGGGATGCACGCGATCTGGCTTCACCGGCTTTCCGGTGCCTTGTGGGGGATGGGTTGGAAATGGCTGGCGCGTGTGGTGTCGAACTTCGGTCGGTGGTTGACCGGGATCGAGATCCATCCGGGCGCCAAGGTCGGTCGCCGGTTCTTCATCGACCACGGCATGGGCATCGTCATTGGTGAAACCGCCGAGATCGGCGACGATGTCACGCTATACCAGGGCGTGACCTTGGGTGGCACCAGTTGGAACAAGGGCAAGCGCCACCCGACGTTGGAAGATGGCGTGGTGGTGGGTGCCGGTGCGAAGGTGCTTGGGCCGTTTACGGTTGGGGCGGGGGCGAAAGTCGGCTCCAATGCCGTGGTGACCAAGGCCGTGCCACCTGGGGCGACCGTGGTGGGCATTCCAGGGCGGGTTATCGTCAAGTCCGATGACGAACAGGATGCGCGGCGCAAAGCCATGGCCGAGAAAATCGGCTTCGATGCCTACGGTGTCGGCGAGGACATGCCCGACCCGGTGGCTCGCGCCATCAATCAGTTGCTCGATCACCTGCAGGCCGTTGATGGTCGGCTGGAGGGGATGTGCGGGGCCTTGAAGGAGTTGGGCAGTAATTACTGTGCCAAGGACTTGCCTGAGCTGCGCGAGGAAGACTTCGCGTGTGTGAAGGACAAGGATCAGAGTCAGGCCAGCTAGATCGAGGTACCTGCATCGCGGGCAAGCCTTGCTCCCCATCGGGTTGGTGTCGTGCGCGAATTGCGGCCACCCAAGACCCCTTGTGGGAGCAAAGCTTGCTCGCGATGAACGATAACGCGGTATCGCTGTCACCCCCGGCCAGCCTTTGTTATCATGCGCGCGCTCTTTCGCGGGTAAACCTGAGTAGTCCACTCGGTCTTATAGTTGACTTAAATACTCGGGAATTGCATACTCGCACCCATTCCGAACTCCGTGGTAATTGTCCATGCGACTGACTACAAAAGGCCGATACGCCGTGACCGCAATGCTGGACCTGGCATTGCATGCGCAGCACGGGCCGGTGTCCCTGGCCGATATCTCCGAGCGCCAGGGTATTTCCCTGTCCTATCTTGAACAACTGTTCGCCAAACTGCGCCGCAGCAACCTGGTCTCCAGCGTTCGCGGCCCTGGTGGCGGCTACCAATTGTCGCGCGACATGCAAGGCATCCAGGTCGCCCAGGTGATCGATGCGGTGAACGAATCGGTCGATGCGACCAAATGCCAGGGGTTGGGCGATTGCCATGGCGGCGATACTTGCCTGACCCATCATCTGTGGTGCGACCTGAGCCTGCAGATCCACGAGTTTCTGAGCGGTATCAGCTTGGCTGACCTTGTAACCCGTCGTGAGGTGCAAGAAGTAGCCCAGCGTCAGGACCAGCGCCGTTGCAATGGCAAGGCGCCGCACCTGGACAAGATTGAAGCGTCCGCCGTCGAATGACCGCCGCAGAGCACGCGGAACGCCAGCCAGCCTGATTTAGGAGAGAGTCCATGAAATTGCCGATTTACCTTGATTACTCTGCGACCACCCCGGTTGATCCGCGTGTCGCGCAAAAGATGAGTGAATGCCTGCTGGTCGACGGAAACTTCGGTAACCCGGCGTCGCGCTCCCACGTATTCGGCTGGAAAGCCGAGGAGTCGGTCGAGAACGCCCGTCGCCAGGTCGCCGACCTGGTCAACGCCGACCCGCGTGAAATCGTCTGGACCTCCGGTGCGACCGAGTCCGACAACCTGGCAATCAAGGGTGTCGCGCATTTCTATCACACCAAGGGCAAACACCTGATCACCTCCAAGATCGAGCACAAGGCTGTCCTGGACACCATGCGCCAACTGGAGCGTGAAGGTTTCGAAGTGACCTACCTCGAGCCCGGTGAAGACGGCATCATCACCCCGGCCATGGTTGAAGCTGCACTGCGCGACGACACCATCCTGGTTTCGATCATGCATGTGAACAACGAGATCGGCACCGTCAACGACATCGCGGCCATCGGCGAACTGACTCGCTCCAAGGGCATCCTGTTCCACGTCGACGCGGCCCAGTCCACCGGTAAGGTCGACATCGACCTGTCCAAGCTGAAAGTCGACCTGATGTCGTTTTCCGCACACAAGACCTACGGCCCTAAAGGCATTGGCGCACTGTATGTGAGCCGCAAGCCGCGTGTTCGCCTCGAAGCGACCATGCACGGCGGCGGTCACGAGCGCGGCATGCGTTCCGGCACCCTGGCGACCCACCAGATCGTCGGCATGGGCGAAGCCTTCCGTGTTGCCAAGGAAGACATGGCTGCCGAAAACGTGCGCATCAAGGCCTTGAGCGATCGCTTCTACAAGCAGGTCGAGCACCTTGAAGAGCTCTACGTCAACGGCAGCATGATCGCCCGCGTCCCGCATAACCTGAACCTGAGCTTCAACTACGTTGAAGGTGAGTCGCTGATCATGGCGCTCAAGGATCTGGCCGTGTCGTCCGGTTCGGCGTGCACCTCGGCGTCCCTCGAGCCTTCGTACGTACTGCGTGCCCTGGGCCGCAACGACGAACTGGCCCACAGTTCGATCCGCTTCACCTTCGGCCGCTTCACCACCGAAGAAGAAATCGATTATGCCGCGCAGAAAGTCTGCGAGGCCGTAACCAAGCTGCGCGCTCTGTCGCCGCTCTGGGACATGTACAAAGACGGCGTCGACATCTCGAAGATCGAGTGGGCGGCGCACTGAAGAAGTCGCCACCAGAGCGGCTCACTGATGAGGATTGAAGCAAATGGCATATAGCGAAAAGGTCATCGACCACTACGAGAACCCGCGCAACGTCGGCAAGATGGACGCGCAGGACCCTGATGTCGGCACCGGCATGGTCGGCGCCCCGGCTTGCGGCGACGTCATGCGCTTGCAGATCAAGGTCAACGAGCAAGGCATCATCGAAGATGCCAAGTTCAAGACCTATGGTTGCGGCTCGGCCATCGCCTCCAGCTCCCTGGCGACCGAATGGATGAAGGGCAAGACCCTCGATGAAGCCGAAACCATCAAGAACACCCAGCTCGCCGAAGAACTGGCCCTGCCGCCAGTGAAAATCCACTGCTCGGTACTCGCCGAAGACGCCATCAAGGCGGCCGTTCGCGATTACAAGCAGAAGAAAGGCTTGATCTGACCTGTGTACAGGTAAGGAGTTTGCATGGCTATCCAGATGACAGAAGCCGCCGCTAAACATGTGCAGCGCTCCCTCGCGGGGCGCGGCAAGGGCGAGGGTATCCGCCTGGGTGTTCGCACCACGGGCTGCTCTGGCCTTGCCTACGTGCTGGAATTCGTCGACGAAGTGGGCGAAGACGACCAGGTATTCGAGAGTCATGGTCAGAAAGTGATCATCGACCCGAAAAGCCTGACGTACCTGGACGGCACCGAGCTCGATTTCGTCAAGGAAGGGTTGAACGAAGGCTTCAAGTTCAACAACCCCAACGTGCGCGGTGAGTGTGGCTGCGGCGAAAGCTTCAACATCTGAGGCGGCTCGTGGGAACTCCTTGTCATTTTGCTTTGTTCCAATTGCAGCCCGCTTTCCAGCTGGATCTTGAGCAGTTGTCCGCGCGTTATCTGGAATTGGCCCGTGAGGTCCATCCGGATCGCTATGCCGATGCCCCCGAGGCTGAGCAGCGGCGGGCGCTCGAACTGTCGGCCAACCTCAACGAGGCGTACCAGACGCTCAAGCATTCGGCCAAGCGCGCGCGTTACCTGCTTGCCATCAGCGGCCATGAGCTGCCCCTGGAAGTCACGGTCCACGACCCCGAATTTCTTCTGCAACAGATGCAATGGCGCGAAGAGCTCGAGGACTTGCAGGACAGTGCCAACCTGGCGGGTGTCGCGGCGTTCAAGCGCCGTTTGAAAGAAGCCCAGCAAACGTTGAACGAAAGCTTCGCGGCTTGTTGGAACGACGCTGCGCAACGCGAACAGGCCGAACGCCTGATGCGGCGCATGCAGTTCCTCGACAAGCTCACCTACGAAGTGCGCCAATTGGAAGAGCGCCTCGACGATTAACCCAGTGCCGCTCCGGTCGCACGCCTGATTACAGATAAGTCCAGATTACGATGGCCCTACTGCAGATCGCCGAACCCGGCCAAAGTCCACAACCGCACCAGCGTCGCCTGGCCGTGGGAATCGACTTGGGTACCACCAATTCCCTGGTCGCTGCCTTGCGCAGCGGTCTTTCCGAGCCGCTGGCCGATGAGCAGGGGCGGGTGATCCTGCCGTCTGCCGTGCGCTATCACGCCGATCGTGTCGAAGTGGGCGAGTCGGCCAAGCTGGCCGCGTCGACCGATCCGCTGAACACCATCGTATCGGTCAAGCGCCTGATGGGGCGTGGCCTGTCCGACGTCAAGCAATTGGGGGAGCAACTGCCCTATCGCTTCGTCGGCGGCGAATCCCACATGCCTTTTATCGAAACCGTGCAGGGGGCGAAAAGCCCGGTCCAGGTTTCGGCCGATATCCTCAAGGTGCTGCGCCAGCGTGCCGAAGCAGCGCTGGGTGGCGAGCTGGTGGGGGCTGTCATCACCGTCCCGGCCTATTTCGACGAGGCTCAGCGCCAAGCCACCAAGGACGCGGCCAAGTTGGCCGGCCTGAACGTGCTGCGCCTGCTCAATGAGCCGACCGCCGCTGCCGTGGCGTATGGCCTGGACCAGCATGCCGAAGGCCTGGTCGCCATCTACGACCTGGGCGGCGGCACGTTCGATATCTCTATCTTGCGCCTGACCGGCGGCGTCTTCGAAGTCCTGGCCACCGGTGGCGACAGCGCCCTGGGCGGCGATGATTTCGACCATGCCATCGCCGGTTGGATCATCGAAAACGCGGGCCTGTCCGCGGACCTCGATCCGGGGGCGCAACGCCACTTGTTGCAAACCGCCTGCGCCGCCAAGGAAGCCTTGACCGACGCGAGCAGTGTCGAAGTGGTGTATGGCGATTGGAACGCCTCGTTGAGCCGCGAAACCTTCAATGCGCTGATCGAGCCCATGGTTGCCCGCAGCCTCAAGGCCTGTCGTCGCGCCGTGCGTGATTCCGGTGTTGAGCTCGACGACGTGAAGGCCGTGGTCATGGTCGGTGGTTCGACCCGCGTACCTCGGGTGCGTGAAGCCGTCGCCGAAGCCTTTGGTCGCCAGCCATTGACCGAAATCGACCCGGACCAGGTGGTCGCCATTGGCGCTGCGATCCAGGCCGACACCCTGGCCGGTAACAAGCGCGATGGCGGCGAACTGCTGCTGCTCGACGTGATTCCGTTGTCCCTGGGGCTTGAAACCATGGGCGGTCTGATGGAGAAGGTGATTCCACGCAACACCACCATCCCCGTGGCCCGCGCCCAGGACTTCACCACTTATAAAGACGGCCAGTCGGCCATGATGATCCACGTGTTGCAAGGCGAACGCGAGCTCATCAGCGACTGCCGTTCCCTGGCCCGTTTCGAATTGCGCGGCATCCCGGCCATGGTGGCGGGTGCGGCGAAGATTCGCGTGACCTTCCAGGTCGACGCCGACGGCTTGCTCAATGTCTCCGCTCGCGAACTGGGTTCGGGCGTCGAGGCCAGCATCCAGGTCAAGCCGTCCTATGGCCTGACCGACGGCGAAATCGCTCGGATGCTCAAGGATTCGTTCCAGTACGCCGGCGATGACAAGGTAGCCCGCGTGCTGCGTGAGCAACAGGTCGATGCCCAGCGCCTGATCGAAGCCGTGCAAGGCGCCCTGGAGGCCGACGGCGAGCGTTTGCTGGACGCCGATGAGCGCATGGTCATCGAGCTGCAGATGCAGGAATTGGCCGAATTGATCAAAGGTACCGATGGCTATGCCATCGAGCAGCAGACCAAGCGTCTGTCGCAAGTCACCGATGCTTTTGCCGCCCGTCGCCTGGACTCCACCGTCAAGGCCGCCCTGGCGGGACGCAACCTGAATGAAATCGAGGAGTAGTTGATGCCGCAGGTGATTTTTTTGCCCCACGAGAAGTTCTGCCCTGAGGGTATGGTTGTGGAGGCTGAACCTGGGATCTCCATCCTCGAATTGGCCCATGAGCACCATATCGAGATGGAAAGTGCCTGTGGCGGCGTCTGTGCCTGCACGACGTGCCATTGCATCATCCGTGAGGGTTTCGATTCGCTGGAAGAGGCTGACGAACTGGAGGAAGATTTCCTCGACAAGGCCTGGGGTCTGGAAGCGCAATCGCGCCTGGCTTGCCAGGCGATTGTCGGTGAGGAAGACCTGACCGTCGAAATTCCGAAATACTCGCTCAACCACGCTGCCGAAGCGCCGCACTGATTCAGGAAAGCGACAATGAGTCTGAAATGGGTTGATGTGCTGGAAATCGCTATCCAATTGGCTGAATCCAAGCCAGAGGTAGACCCCCGTTACGTGAACTTCGTCGATCTGCACCAATGGGTGTTGGCATTGCCGGGGTTCAGCGATGATCCGAGCCGAGGTGGCGAGAAAGTGCTTGAAGCCATTCAAGCCGCCTGGATCGACGAGGCAGACTGAGTCCGCATCGTACGCAGTTAGGCAATACCCACGAACCCGCGTATAATTCGCGGGTTTAATTTTTCGCAAATTACCGTTTCTGGAGTTACACCATGGCTGTTCAACGTACTTTCTCCATCATCAAGCCTGACGCCGTTGCTAAAAACGTGATCGGCAAGATCGTTACCCGTTTCGAAGACGCTGGCCTGCGCGTTGTAGCTTCGAAAATGAAGCAACTGTCCAAGGCCGAAGCCGAAGGCTTCTACGCTGAGCACAGCGAACGCGGTTTCTTCGGTGAACTGGTTGCCTTCATGACTTCCGGCCCGGTTGTCGTTCAGGTGCTGGAAGGCGAAAACGCTATCGCTCGCAACCGTGAGCTGATGGGCGCCACCAACCCTAAAGAAGCTGCTGCCGGCACCATCCGTGCTGACTTCGCCCAGTCCATCGACGCCAACGCCGTTCACGGTTCGGACTCCGAAGCCGCTGCTGCTCGCGAAATCGCTTACTTTTTCTCCGCTACTGAAGTAACCACTCGCTAAGCCCAGGCTTTTGAGTGAAGGTGAACCCATGACTACATCGAACGGCAAAACCAACCTGTTGGGCCTGACCCAGCCGGAAATGGAGAAATTCTTCGACTCGATCGGGGAGAAGCGTTTCCGTGCCGGTCAGGTGATGAAATGGATTCACCACTTTGGCGTCGACGACTTCGACGCCATGACGAATGTCGGCAAGGCCTTGCGCGAAAAGCTCAAGGCTGTTGCCGAGATTCGCGGGCCCGAAGTGGTCAGCCAGGACATTTCCAGCGACGGCACCCGCAAGTGGGTGGTGCGCGTGGCGTCCGGCAGCTGCGTCGAGACCGTCTACATTCCCCAGGGCAAACGCGGCACCTTGTGCGTTTCGTCCCAGGCAGGCTGTGCCCTGGATTGCAGTTTCTGCTCCACCGGCAAGCAAGGTTTCAATAGCAACCTCACCGCCGCCGAAGTGATCGGCCAGGTGTGGATTGCCAACAAATCCTTTGGCAGCGTCCCGGCGACCATCGACCGTGCCATCACCAACGTGGTGATGATGGGCATGGGTGAGCCGCTGCTGAACTTCGACAACGTCATCGCCGCCATGCATTTGATGATGGATGACCTGGGCTATGGCATCTCCAAGCGCCGGGTGACCCTGTCCACCTCCGGCGTGGTGCCGATGATCGATGAGCTGGCCAAGCACATCGACGTCTCCCTGGCGTTGTCGCTGCACGCACCCAATGACGCATTGCGTAACCAATTGGTGCCGATCAACAAGAAGTATCCGCTTAAGATGTTGCTCGATTCCTGCCAGCGCTACATGTCGGCCCTGGGCGAGAAGCGCGTGCTGACCATCGAGTACACCTTGCTCAAGGATGTGAACGACAAGCTCGAACATGCGGTCGAGATGATCGAGCTGCTCAAGGACATTCCGTGCAAGATCAACCTGATCCCGTTCAACCCGTTCCCGCATTCCGGTTACGAGCGTCCGAGCAACAATGCGATTCGTCGCTTCCAGGATCAGCTTCATCACGCGGGCTTCAATGTCACTGTGCGCACCACCCGGGGCGAGGACATCGATGCCGCGTGTGGCCAATTGGTCGGACAGGTGCTGGACCGCACCCGTCGCAGTGAACGCTACATTGCCGTGCGCGAGTTGAACGCCGCGGACGATGCGGCGCAAAACGCTGCGAACAGTCACTAAGAGAGGAACTCTATGTCCCTGCGCTTCGCGCTCATCTTGCTGTTGGCCGGGCTGTGCTCCGGTTGTGTCCTGTCGGGTGACTACAACCCGATGAAGACCAGCAAAGGGCGCGACGAGGCTCGCGTGGCCTATGTGCAACTGGGCATCGGCTACCTGCAGCAGGGCATGACCGAGCGCGCCAAGGTCCCGCTCAAGAAAGCCCTGGAGCTGGATGACGCCGATGCCGACGCCAACGCGGCCCTGGCCCTGGTGTTCCAGGCGGAGCTGGAGCCCGAGTTGGCCGACCAGCATTTTCGCAAGGCGCTGTCCGCCCGGCCGCAAGACGCGCGGATCCTGAACAACTACGGCAGCTTCCTGTTCGAGCAGGCCCGCTACAAGGACGCCTACGAGCGTTTCGAGCAGGCTGCCGCCGACACCCTTTATCCCGAGCGTTCGCGGGTTTTCGAGAACCTCGGCCTGACGGCCGCGAAACTCGGCCAGCGTGACCTGGCCCGCCAGCAACTGGAAAAAGCGCTGCGGCTCAACCGCCAGCAACCGCAGGCGTTGCTGGAAATGGCTGAGTTGTCCTACGAAGACAGGCATTATGTGCCCGCGCGGGACTACTACGAACGTTTTAGCCTGCTGAGCGAGCAAAATGCACGTAGTCTGTTGCTCGGCGTTCGGCTCGCCCATGTATTTGAAGATCGCGACAAGGCTGCCAGTTACGGCCTGCAACTCAAAAGACTCTATCCCGGTACGCCGGAATATCAGCAATACCTGTCGGAGCAATGATGAAAGCGGCGCATCCTGAAGTTGTAGCAGCGACTCGCGTAAATCCCGGTGAGACCCTGCGTCAAGCCCGCGAAAGCAATGGTTGGTCGCTGGCCCAAGTGGCCCTCAAGCTCAATCTCACCGTGGCTTCCCTGAGCAATCTGGAAGCGGGCGCGTTCGACAAGTTGCCTGGGCATACCTTCGCCCGGGGCTACATCCGCGCCTATGCCAAGTTGCTCGATATGGACCAGACCGTGCTGGTCCAGCAATTCGACCAATACACCGGTTCCGACGCCCAGGGCAGCAGCGTGCACAGCCTGGGTCGCATTGAAGAGCCGGTTCGCGTTTCCCACACCATTCTGCGAATCGTCAGCCTGTTGTTGCTGATCGCCGTGATCGGTGGCGGTTTCGTCTGGTGGCAGGATCAGACCTCCTTGCGCAACAAGGAACCGGTCGCGCTGGCGCCTGAGCACGTCGAAGTCGAAGGGGCCGATGGCACCACCCGCATCCATCCGCTGGACGAGCCGGAAGACCAGGCCGTCGTGGATGGCCAGGCCGCGGGCGAAACCACCCTGGCGTTGCCCCAGGATCAGGACAGCGCCGACAGCGCTGCCGGTGCCGAACCGACTGCCCCCGCTGGCCCGGCCACTGCGCCTGTCGCCCCGGCTACTCCTGTCGCCCCGGCGTCCCCGGCGCCGACCACCAGCGCACCGGTTGCCGCTACACCAGCCGTGCACGCTACGCCAGCGCCGGTTGCACCAGCGGCTCCAGCCGCTCCCGTTGCCCCGGCAGCGGCGGTTGCTCCCGCAACGCCGCCAATGGCCGGCGAAGGCCAGGTACAGATTCAATTCACGGCCGATTGCTGGACGCAGATCACCGACGGCAACGGCAAGGTGCTGTTCAGTGGTCTCAAGCGCAAGGGCGACAGCACGTCCGTCAACGGCAAGCCACCGTTTGCCGTGCGCCTGGGCTACGCCCGTGGCGCGCAGGTCAGCTACAACGGCCAACCGGTCGACGTGGCTCCGTTCACCAGTGGCGAGACTGCTCGCCTGAAGTTGGGTCAATAAGTCATGCACGGCGAATCTCCAATCAAGCGTCGCGAATCCCGAAAGATCTGGGTCGGCAACGTGCCTGTGGGCGGCGATGCGCCTATCGCTGTCCAGAGCATGACCAACAGCGACACCAATGACGTGGCCGCCACGGTCGCCCAGATCAACCGCCTGGAAGCCGCCGGTGTCGACATCGTGCGGGTTTCCGTGCCGGACATGGACGCCGCCGAGGCGTTCGGCAAGATCAAGCAGTTGGTCAAGGTTCCCTTGGTCGCCGACATCCATTTCGACTACCGGATCGCTCTGCGCGTGGCCGAGTTGGGCGTGGATTGCCTGCGCATCAACCCGGGCAACATCGGTCGTGAGGACCGCGTGCGCGCGGTGGTGGACGCCGCCCGCGACCGGGGCATCCCGATCCGCATCGGCGTCAACGCCGGCTCCCTGGAAAAAGACCTGCAAAAGAAATACGGCGAGCCGACCCCCGCGGCGCTGGTGGAATCGGCCCTGCGTCATGTCGAGCACCTCGAGCGCCTGAATTTCCAGGATTTCAAAGTCAGCGTGAAAGCCTCCGACGTGTTCATGGCCGTCGAAGCCTACCGCCTGCTGGCCAAGGAAATCGTCCAGCCGTTGCACTTGGGTATCACCGAAGCCGGTGGGTTGCGCTCGGGTACGGTGAAATCTGCCGTCGGCCTCGGTATGCTGCTCGCCGAAGGGATTGGCGATACCATTCGCATCTCGTTGGCGGCCGATCCGGTCGAGGAAGTGAAAGTCGGTTACGACATTCTCAAATCCCTGCACTTGCGTTCCCGTGGTATCAACTTCATCGCCTGCCCGAGTTGCTCGCGGCAGAACTTCGATGTGGTCAAGACCATGAACGAGCTGGAAGGGCGCCTCGAAGACCTGCTGGTGCCGCTGGATGTCGCGGTGATCGGTTGTGTGGTCAACGGCCCGGGCGAAGCCAAGGAGGCCCATATAGGCCTGACGGGCGGTACGCCGAACCTGATTTACATCGACGGCAAGCCGTCGCAGAAGTTGACGAATGACAATCTGGTGGACGAGCTGGAAAAGCTGATCCGCGAGAAAGCGGCCGAGAAGGTCGAAGCCGACGCAGCACTCATCGCCCGCGGCTGATCGAACGAATTTTTAAGGATTATCTGTGAGCAAGTCCCTGCAAGCCATCCGTGGCATGAACGACATCCTGCCCGAGCAGACGCCCCTGTGGCGCTATTTCGAGGGCACCGTGGCACGTTTGCTGGATAACTACGGTTATCGGCAGATCCGCATGCCGATCGTCGAGTTCACCGAGCTGTTCAAGCGCTCCATCGGTGAAGTGACCGACATCGTCGAAAAAGAGATGTACACCTTCGACGACCGCAACGGCGATTCGCTGACCTTGCGCCCCGAAGGCACGGCGTCGTGCGTGCGTGCGGTGCTTGAGCACGGCATCAGCGGCGGCGGCCAGGTACAGAAACTCTGGTACATCGGCCCGATGTTCCGTCACGAGCGTCCGCAAAAAGGTCGTTATCGCCAGTTCCACCAGATCGGCCTGGAAGTCTTCAACCTCGAAGGTCCGGACATCGATGCCGAGCTGATCGTCATGACTTGGCGCCTGTGGGGTGAGCTGGGCCTGCGCGATGCGGTCAAGCTCGAACTCAACAGCCTGGGCACCAGCGAGTCGCGGGCGCGCTACCGCGATGCCTTGGTGCAGTTCCTGTCCGCTCACGTGGACAAGCTGGACGAAGACAGCCAGCGCCGCCTGAAGACCAACCCGCTGCGGGTGCTGGACACCAAGAACGCCGACACCCAGGCGATCCTGGTCGATGCGCCGAAGATGGCCGACTACCTCGACGACGAGTCCCGCCAGCACTTCGAGGGGCTCAAGGCGCGCCTGGATGCCGCTGGTATTCCTTATGTGCTCAACCCGAAGCTGGTTCGCGGGCTGGACTACTACAGCAAGACCGTTTTCGAATGGGTTACCGACAAGCTCGGCGCCCAGGGCACCGTGTGCGCCGGGGGGCGCTACGATGGCCTCGTCGAGCAGATGGGTGGCAAGCCGACCCCTGGTGTTGGCTTCGCCATGGGCATCGAGCGCTTGGTGTTGATGCTCGAAGCGTTGGACAAGGTTCCAGAAGAGCTTTCCCGCCAGGTTGATGTTTACCTGTGCGCGTTTGGCGAAGCAGCGGAGCTGGCGGCCCTGGCGTTGAGCGAGCGGGTCCGCGACCAGTTGCCCAACCTGCGCCTGCAGATCAACGCCGGCGCCGGCAGCTTCAAGAGCCAGTTCAAGAAGGCCGACAAGAGCGGTGCGCTGTACGCACTGATCCTGGGTGACGACGAACTGGCCCAACAAGTGGTAGGTTTCAAACCCCTGCGTGGCCAGGGCGAACAACAAAGCATTGCCTGGGATGCGCTTGCAGCACACCTGGCCACCTGCGTCGTGCAGGGTTGAAGCTGTCAAACAGCCGAATTAGCGATTAAGGAGTATTGGGGTGTCGAGTACCGAAGATGAACAGCTGGCGGATTTGAAGGACTGGTGGACGCGCAACGGCAAGCCGCTGGTCACTGGCGGCCTGTTGGCGCTGGTCATCGTGTTCGGCTGGCAGGCGTTCCAGAAATATCAGAGCAACCAGGCGCAAGGCGCCTCGGTGCTCTATCAGCAATTGCTGGAAACCACCTTGACCCCGGATGGCAAGCCTGACGCTGCCCGTGTGGCGGACCTGGCCGGCAAGCTCGACAAGGAATTCGGCGGTACGGCCTACGCGCAATACGGTCATCTGTTCGTGGCCAAGGTCGCGGTGGACAGCGGCAAGCTCGATGATGCCGCGAGCGAGTTGAAGGCCATCGTCGACAAGCCGGCCAATCCGACCCTGGGCGAAGTCGCGCGTCAGCGTCTGGCCCAGGTACTGGCGGCGCAGAACAAGGTCGAAGAAGCGTTGAAGCTGCTCGACGGCGATGCCGATAAAGCCTTCCTGGCCACTCGTGAAGAGCTCAAGGGCGACTTGCTGGTACAACTGGGTCGCGCCGATGATGCTTACGCGGCTTACCAGAAAGCCAAGGCTGCACTGTCGGATGAAGCCGCAGTGGGTGGCCTGCAAATCAAGCTGGACGACCTGGCCAAAGGGGATGCATGACGTGATCCGTTGGAAACATGCAGCATTGCTGGCCCTGGCCATTATGGCCGCGGGTTGCAGCAGCAACAGCAAGAAAGAACTGCCGCCGGCCGAACTGACCGATTTCAAGGAAGAAGTCGTACTGCAGAAGCAGTGGAGCCGTTCCATCGGTGACGGCCAGGGTGAAACCTACAACATGCTGGTGCCGGCCATCGACGGCGACACCATCTATGCTGGCGATGTCACTGGCGTGGTCGAGGCCCTGGATCGCCTCAACGGCGACGTCAAATGGAAGAAGGATCTCGAACTGCCTGTTTCCGGTGCCGTTGGCGTGGGTTACGGGTTGGTCATGATTGGCACGCTCAGGGGTGAGATCGTCGCCCTGGACGCGAGCAACGGCGAAGAGAAATGGCGCGCCCGGGTGACCAGCGAAGTGCTTGCACCGCCGGCTACCAATGGTGACGTGGTCGTGGTCCAGACTCAGGATGACCGTCTGATCGGCCTCGACGCCGCCACTGGCAACCAGCGCTGGTTGTACGACAGCACCCCGGCGGTGCTGACCCTGCGTGGTACCAGCGCTCCGGTGGTGACCAACCGCCTGGCGGTGGCCGGGTTGTCCACCGGTAAAGTGGTGGCCCTGGACATTTCCAACGGCGTGCCGGTCTGGGAGCAACGCGTTGCCATTCCGCAAGGTCGTTCGGAACTGGAGCGTGTGGTCGACATCGACGGTGGCCTGCTGTTGTCCGGCGGTACGCTGTACGTTGCCAGCTACCAGGGTCGCGTTGCGACACTGGACCTGGAAAGCGGCCGTCCGCTGTGGCAACGCGATGCGTCCAGCTACGCCGGTGTCGCCCAGGGTTTTGGCAGCGTCTACGTGAGCCTGGCTTCGGGTACGGTCGAAGGCGTTGACGAGCGTTCCACCACCGCGTTGTGGAGCAACGACTCCCTGGCCCGTCGTCAACTGTCGGCCCCGGAAGTGTTCTCCAGCTACGTTGCAGTGGGTGACCTGGAAGGTTATCTGCACCTGCTCAGCCAGGTGGACGGTCGTTTCGTCGGTCGTGAGCGCATCGACAGCGACGGCCTGCGTGCCCGTCCGCTGGTGGCGGGCAACATGATCTATGTGTATGGCAACAGCGGCAAACTGGAAGCCCTGACCATCAAGTAAGACTATGCTTGGGGCTGATCCCCCAAGCGGCTGCACTTTTGTAGGGGCGAGCCCGCTCGCTCCCACAGGATTGGCCCCGAGCACCAGCCGCTGCCTCGCAGCGGCTTTTGTATTTTCTGAAATAACGCAGTGGAGAGCCGCATGGTTCCCGTAATCGCCCTGGTGGGTCGACCGAACGTCGGCAAGTCCACCTTGTTCAATCGCCTGACCAGGACTCGCGACGCCATTGTCGGCGACTTGTCCGGTCTGACCCGTGATCGCCAATACGGTGAGGCCAAGTGGCAAGGGCGTACCTATATCCTGATCGACACCGGCGGTATCTCCGGTGATGAACATGGCATGGACGAAAAGATGGCCGAGCAGTCGCTGCTTGCCATCGAAGAAGCCGATGTTGTGCTGTTCCTGGTAGACGCCAAGGCTGGTTTTACCGCCGCCGACCAGATGATCGCTGAGCATTTGCGCAAACGTAACAAGCGCTCCCATGTGGTCGCCAACAAGGTCGACAACATCGACCCGGACATGGCTCGCGCCGAATTCGCGCCGTTGGGCATGGGCCAGGCGATCCCGATCGCCGGTGCCCATGGCCGCGGCATCACTCAGTTGCTGGAAGTCGCCCTGGCGGATTTCCCCAAGGACGACGAAGACGAGCCGGAAGAGGGCGAGGAAGAGATCGTTGCCGAGGGCGAGGAAGCCAAGCGCATTCCGGGTCCGAGCGAAAAAGACGGGATCAAGATCGCCATCATCGGTCGTCCGAACGTGGGCAAGTCGACCCTGGTCAACCGCATGCTTGGCGAAGACCGGGTCATCGTCTACGACCAGCCTGGCACTACCCGCGACAGCATCTACATCCCGTTCGAGCGTAACGAAGAGAAGTACACGCTGATCGACACCGCCGGTGTGCGCAAGCGCGGCAAGATCCACGAGGAAGTCGAGAAGTTCTCCGTGGTCAAGACCTTGCAGGCGATCAAGGACGCCAACGTGGTGATCTTCGTGATGGACGCTCGCGAAGGTGTGGTGGACCACGACCTGAACCTGTTGGGCTTCGCCCTGGAGGCCGGTCGGGCATTGGTCATCGCCATCAACAAGTGGGACGGCATGACGCCAAGCGAGCGGGATTTCGTGAAGGTCGAATTGCAGCGTCGGCTGTTCTTCGTCGATTTCGCCGACATCCACTTTATCTCGGCCTTGCACGGGACGGGCGTGGGTAACCTGTACGCATCGGTGCAGAACTCGTTCAAGTCGGCGGTCACCCGCTGGCCGACCAGCCGCCTGACCCAGATTCTCGAAGACGCCGTCAGCGAACACCAGCCACCGATGGTCAATGGCCGCCGGATCAAGCTGCGTTACGCTCACCTGGGCGGCGCCAACCCGCCGATCATCGTGATCCACGGTAACCAGATCGAGAAGGTGCCCAAGTCGTATGTCCGCTATCTGGAAAACACCTATCGCCGCGTCCTGAAGCTGGTCGGTACGCCGATCCGCATCGAGTTCAAGGGCGGCGAGAACCCGTATGAAGGCAACAAGAACACGCTCACCGACCGCCAGGTCAACAAGAAGCGCCGCTTGATGTCGCACCACAAGAAAGCCGAGAAGAAGCGCCGGGACAAACGCTAGTCCCGTCTGGATCCGGACATTGGGATATTGATCTGTGGGAGCAAGGCTTGCCCGCGATGAACGATAACGCGGTTCAGCTGTTACACCGCGGTGTGGCTATCGCGGGCAAGCCTTGCTCCCACAGGTATGAGTGTTCAGCATGAAAAAGGGTGCCCCTCGTGGCACCCTTTTTCATGCCCGGCGATTGGGCTATCCTCGGGCTCTCCCACGCCGCCCCAGAGCTGGGTGCACAGCAAGGAATTCTTGATGATCGCCAGCAAGTTGCCGAATGTCGGCATCACCATTTTCACCCAGATGTCCCAGCTCGCTGCGCAGACCGGCGCGCTGAACCTGTCCCAGGGATTTCCCGATTTCGATGGCCCGCAAGCCTTGCGCGATGCGGTCGGCCGGCATATTGCCCAAGGTCATAACCAGTATTCGCCCATGACCGGCCTGCCAGCGCTGCGCCAGCAGATTGCGGCGAAGATCGCCCGCAGCTACGGCGTCAGTGTCGATGCCGACCAGGAAGTCACCGTGACTCCCGGGGCGACCCAGGCGATTTTCTGCGCCATCGCGGCAGTGGTCCACAGCGGTGACGAAGTGATTGTCTTCGACCCCTGCTATGACAGCTACGAACCGGCGGTCGAGCTGGCCGGCGGGCGTTGCGTGCATGTGCCATTGGGCCTGGATGACTTTGCCATCGACTTCGAGAAGCTCGGCGAAGCCCTGAGCCCGCGTACGCGGATGATCATTCTCAATTCGCCGCATAACCCCAGCGGCGCCCTGATCAGTCGCGCCGAACTCGACCAATTGGCCGCCCTGATTCGTGATCGCGACCTTTACCTGGTCAGCGACGAGGTCTACGAACACCTGGTGTTCGACGGCGTGCCCCACGTCAGCGTGCTGGCTCATGAAGAGCTGTACCGCCGGGCCTTCGTGGTCAGTTCGTTCGGCAAGACTTACCACGTCACCGGTTGGAAAACCGGTTACGTCGTGGCGCCGTCGGCCCTGACGGCGGAACTGCGCAAGGTGCATCAGTACGTCAGTTTCTGCGGCGTGACGCCGTTGCAGTACGCCTTGGCCGACTACATGACCGATCACCCGGAGCATGTCGAGCAGTTGCCGGATTTCTACCAGGCCAAGCGCGACCTGTTCTGCGATCTGCTGGCGCCGTCGCGCTTCAGCTTCAAGCGTGTGACCGGGACCTACTTCCAACTGGTGGATTATTCGCAAATTCGCCCGGACCTGAACGACGTTGACATGGCGGTATGGATGACCCGCGAGCATGGCGTGGCGACGATTCCGGTCTCGGTGTTCTACCAAAAACCACCACAAGGCCAGCGCCTGGTACGCCTGTGCTTTGCCAAGCGTGAGGAGACGCTGCGCGAAGCGGCGGAGAAACTATGCGTGATTTGAGTGTGTTGCCTGATCTGGAGATTGCCCTGATCCAGACGACCCTGGCCTGGCACGACCGCCAGGCCAATCTGGAGCACTTCCAGGGTTTGCTGGAACAGGCCCGTGGGGCGGACCTGATTATCCTGCCGGAGATGTTCACCACCGGGTTTTCCATGGAATCGAAGACCCTGGCCGAGCCGGAGCACGGTCCCACCAGCTATTGGCTGCGTGAGCAGGCGTCGAGGCTGGATGCGGTGATCACGGGTAGCTTGATCGTCGAAGCCGCGGATGGCAGCCATCGCAATCGCCTGCTGTGGGCCCGGCCGGATGGGGAAGTGCTGCATTACGACAAGCGTCATCTGTTTCGCATGGCCGGGGAGCATAACCACTTTACGCCGGGCGAGCGGCAAGTGTTGTTCGAGCTCAAGGGCTGGCGGATCCGACCGCTGATTTGCTACGACCTGCGCTTTCCGGTCTGGAGCCGCGACGCCGAAGACACCGATCTGCTGCTGTACACCGCCAACTGGCCGGGTGCGCGGCGTCAGCATTGGAACCGACTGCTGCCGGCTCGAGCCATCGAGAACCTGTGCTACGTGGCGGCGGTGAACCGTGTCGGCACTGACGGCAAGGGCTATGCCTATACCGGCGACAGCCAGGTGCTGGACTTCCAGGGCGAGACCTTGCTCGGTGCCGGTGAGGCCGATGGGGTATTCAAGGTGTCCCTTAGTGCGGCGGACCTGGCGGCGTATCGCATGCGTTTCCCGGCGAACCTGGATGCCGATGATTTCGAATTCATCTGATTGAACCGATTCAGCCCTTAAGAAGCACTGTTGTGTGCCGATAAATGGTCAGCCAAGGAGAATGCTATGACCACTATCAGCGCAATATCTGTAAACCCGTACCCGATGTCGAGCCCCAAAGTCTCGATCAAAGGCGCGACCGAAGATACAGAGGCCGCATCCACGGAAGCCGGCAACGAGAAGGAAAAGTCACTGAAAGTCGATACCAGTGGCGCAAACGTCGCCGGTGCGCCCAGCAGTACGGGTGTGAATGTCATCGAACAGATCAAGAAGCAGATCGAGCAGACCGAAAAGCTGTTGGCCCAGCAGCAAGCGCAATTGGCCCGGGTGCAGCAGAGCCAGGCCAGTGAAGAGCAGAAGGCTCAGCAGGCAATGGCTATTCAGACGCAGATCATGGGTACCCAGGCCGCCTTGCAAACCTTGCGCTCTTCGTTGTTACAGGCCATGACGGTGGGGGTTGATGTCCACGCCTGACAGTTTTGTTGCTTGATCGGGCACTATCGCGAGCAGGTCTTGACCGGCAACACAAACCCCAGCACAACAAAAAGGCCCCAAGGTTCAAACCTTGGGGCCTTTTGCAGTTTCAGCAGTGGATCAAGCCGCTTTGGCCTCAGGCTGGCTCAGGGAGCGGTTCAGTGCGCTGAACAGCGCCTTGAAGCTGGCGGTGGTGATGTTTTCATCGATGCCCACGCCGTGCACCGCGCGCTCGCCGTTGACTCGCAGTTCGATGTACGCCGCGGCCTTGGCATTGGTGCCCGCGCCGATGGCGTGTTCGTTGTAGTCCATGATTTCCACCGGAACCGGCAGGCCGGCCACCAATGCTTCCAGCGCACCGTTGCCCTTGCCGCGCCAGTGCAGGTTGGTCTCGCCCTGGCCCTTGCTCGCCACTTCCACTTCCACGGCGCTGTGGCCGTTCTCTTCTTGCAGGCGATGGCTGACCAGCGCGTACGGGGTGTTGGCTTGCAGGTATTCGGTGTGGAGCAGCGCGTGGATCTGCTGGGCGGTCATTTCCAGGCCCAGGCGATCGGTTTCGCGCTGCACCACCTGGCTGAACTCGATCTGCATGCGACGTGGCAGGCTGATGCCGTATTCCTGTTCTAGCAGGTAGGCGATGCCGCCCTTGCCCGACTGGCTGTTCACCCGGATCACCGCCTCGTAGCTACGACCGATATCGGCTGGGTCGATCGGCAGGTATGGCACTTCCCACAGACCGTCCGATTTCTGCTGGGCGAAGCCCTTGCGGATGGCGTCCTGGTGCGAACCGGAGAATGCGGTGTGGACCAGGTCGCCGACGTACGGATGACGTGGGTGTACCGGGATCTGGTTGCACTCCTCGACCACTTTGCGCACGCCGTCGATGTCGGAGAAGTCCAGCTCAGGGTTGATGCCCTGGGTGTAGAGGTTCAATGCGACGGTCACCAGGTCGACGTTGCCGGTACGCTCGCCGTTGCCGAACAGGCAGCCTTCGACGCGGTCGGCGCCGGCCATCAGGCCCAGTTCAGTGGCGGCTACGCCGGTGCCACGGTCGTTGTGGGTGTGCAGGCTGATGAGCACGCTGTCGCGGCGGCTGATGTTGCGGTGGAACCACTCGATCTGGTCTGCGTAGACGTTCGGCGTGGCGACTTCCACGGTGGCCGGCAGGTTGAGGATCACCTTGCGCTCAGGCGTCGGGTTCCACACGTCGATCACGGCGTCGCAGACTTCCTTGGCGAATTCCAGCTCGGTGGCGCTGAAGGTTTCTGGCGAATATTCGAACTGCCACTGGGTTTCTGGCTGCTGCGCCGCGTATTTGACGAACAGCTTGGCCGCGTTCACGGCGATTTCCTTCACGCCTTCCTTGTCCTGGTTGAACACGATACGGCGGAACGATGGGCAAGTGGCGTTATAGAGGTGGACGATGGCTTTCTTCGCGCCGCGCAGCGACTCGAAGGTGCGCGCGATCAAGTCTTCACGGGCCTGGGTCAGCACCTGGATGGTGGTGTCGTCCGGGATGTGGCCTTCCTCGATGAGGGTGCGGACGAAATCGAAGTCAGTCTGCGAAGCGGCAGGGAACGATGCTTCGATCTCCTTGACGCCCACGGCCACCAGGGTTTTCCAGAAGCGCAGTTTCTTGACGGCGTCCATCGGCTCGATCAGCGATTGGTTGCCGTCGCGCAGGTCGGAGCTGCACCAGATCGGCGCGGCGGTGATGGTCTTCGACGGCCAGGTACGGTCCGGCAGGTTGATGGTCGGGAACGCGCGGTATTTGGAGGACGGGTCTTTGAGCATGCTCATGGGCGGAATCCTTTGTTGTCGTGGCCGAAAAAAGGCGGCCTGCCGGTGGTTCGAACGAGGTGGCTTTGCAGCCGGGACGAGGTGCCGCGATTCAGCCCGGCAGTCGTGCGCTGACGAGGCACAGGCTGCGGTGCTGGCGAAGCTGAATGAGGGTATGAGAGGTTTTCATGCTTCCAACCCTAACCGTGTGAGGGGAGGATCGCAAGCAGTCGGGAAAAATTGAGAGAAGTTCTGCTTTAAGGTGAAATGGCGAGATTTAATCGCGCATATTCGCTCTATCGATCTTGGGGATTGCGTCGATGTTTTGTGCTTGGCAATTCACGGACGGTGCTGATGCGGCCGTCGTCATCGCGAGCCGGCCGCCTCATCACATGACTCAGGGTTGGAAAGCACCGATGAAAATCGCCGGATCCACCCGCGCATCGTTCAGGCTGATGTTCCAGTGCATGTGCGGCCCGGTGGCGCGGCCGGTGGCGCCGACCTTGCCCACCACGGTGCCTCGGGCCAGTTGCTGGCCGACTTTCACGTCGATCTTCGACATGTGGCAGAACATGCTGATGAAACCTTGGCCATGGTCGACGAACACGGTGTTGCCATTGAAGAAGTAGTTGCCGGTGAGGATCACCTTTCCGGCGGCCGGGGTCTTGATGGGCGTGCCGGCCGGGACGGCGAAATCGAGGCCGGCGTGGGGGTTGCGCTCTTCGCCGTTGAAGAAGCGACGCACGCCGAACTTGCTCGACAGCGGGCCGTTGACCGGTTTGTCCAGCAACAAGTTGCTCGGCAGGTTCGGGCTGAAACTGCGGTAGGCCTTCAGTTGCACGGCCAGCTCGGCGTCGATGCGCGCAAGGTCTGCCGGGGCCGGGTTGACCTGGCGCTTATTCTTCAGGGTGATGTGTTGCTCGGGGTATTTCTTGTAGCCGACCACGAACGGGTGTGTGGTGCCGCCACTGCTGATCTGCTGGGTGCCGGGTTGGACCGTCAGCGGGATGCCGACAATTGCCAGCCAGTTCTGTTGCTCCTTGACCACCAACACCGGTTTACCCTGATAGCTGGCTTTTGGTGCCTGGGCCGCGCTGCCCAGATCCACCACTGCCACGCCACCGGGCACCGGTTTGTTCAACAGGCGGGTGATGTAGCTGTCGGCGTGGGCGTTGAGGGTCAGGCACAGCAAGAGCAATGAAGCGAAAAATCGCGGCATGAATCAGTCCAGTAAAGAAAGGGTGACCGGCGTCAGGTGATTGTCTTCGACCCGCACCAGCAGCTCACCTTCGCCGAGTTTGGCGGTGAGGCGCTGGCCGGTCTGGGTTTGCCCGGCATCGCGGATCGCATGGCCACGTTCGTCCAGCAAAATGCTGTAGCCCCGGCCGAGGGTCGCCAGGGGGCTGACGATGTGCAGCGTTTGCATCTGGTTGTGCAATTGCACGCGGCGGGTTTTCAGGCCTTCGCGCATGGCCCGGGGCAGGCGTTCGGCCAGGCTGCCCAGGCGTTGGCGCAGCAAGGCCAGTTGCCGGCCCGGGTGTTGCCCGGCCAGGCGGGTTTCCAAACGGATCAGGCGCTCGCGACGGGTATTGAGGCTGCGCTCAAAGGCTCGGCGCAGGCGCATGTCCAGGTCGTCGAGGCGCTGGGCTTGTTGGCGCAAGCGTTCGCCGGGATGGCGCAGGCGCCGGGTGAGGCCTTCGAGGCGCAGTTGATCGCGCATCAGGCGGTCGCGCATGCGCATCACTAGCCGGCGGTGCAGGCTTTCGATCCGGCGCACTAGGTCGCCAGCGTCCGGTGCCAGCAACTCGGCGGCGGCGGAGGGGGTCGGGGCACGTACGTCGGCGACGAAATCGCTGATGGACACGTCGGTTTCATGGCCCACCGCGCTGACGATCGGAGTGACGCAGGCATCCACCGCCCGGGCCACGGCTTCTTCGTTGAAACACCACAAGTCTTCCAGCGAACCGCCGCCCCGGGCCAGGATCAGCGCGTCGAAGCCTCGCGAGTCGGCCAGTTTCAGGGCGCGGACGATTTGCCCGGTGGCTTCGCGGCCTTGCACGGCCGTGGGGATCAGGGTCAGGGAAATCTGCGGCGCACGGCGACGGAACACGCTGATGATGTCGCGGATCACCGCCCCGGTCGGCGAACTGATGATGCCGATGCGTTGTGGATGAGCCGGCAGCGGCACCTTGCGCTCGGCGCTGAACAGGCCTTCGGCGCTGAGTTTTTCCTTCAGGGCATCGAAAGCCAGGCGCAGCGCGCCATCGCCGGCCGGCTCCACGGTGTCGAGGATCAGTTGATAGTCGCCACGGCCTTCGAACAGCGAGACCTTGCCGCGCACCTTCACGGCCAGCCCATCCTTCAAGGCCTGGCGCACCCGCGCGGCGTTCTGCCGGAACAATGCGCAACGCACCTGGGCGCCGCTGTCCTTGAGGGTGAAATAGACGTGGCCGGAGGCGGGGCGGGCGAGGTTGGAAATCTCGCCCTCGACCCAGATGTTGCTGAACACGTCTTCGAGCAACACCCGCGCACGGCCGTTGAGCTGGCTGACAGTCAGGACCTCGCGGTCCAGGCCCAGTCGGGCAAAGGGATCTTTAATCATGGGCGGCATGATAAGGGCATTTATGGCTGAATCTCCATGTATGGAGATAATTCGGAGCGCGTCGTCTGCGATCGTCGGATTGCCGCCCGGAGCCGTCACCATAAATACTGGATGTCCCTGCGCATATCTGGCTAAAGTCCCCGCTCTCCTCATCAAGGAAGTGCCGGATGAATCTCCTGTCGTGGTTGGGCCAATGGGCATTTGCGCCGATGGATTGGCTGGTAATCGGCTTGGCCGTCGCCCTGGCCTACATTGTGTTCGGCATCGCCGGGTTCGGCACGGCGTTGGTGGCGGCGCCGATATTGCTGCTGTTCATGCCCCTGTCGAAAATCGTCCCGTTGCTGGTCTTGCTGGATTTTGTCGCAGCCTTCGGCAACTTGTTGCCATCGCGGCGGGATGTCTCCCGGCCCGAGTTGCTGCGTTTGCTGCCATGCATGGCGGTGGGCTGCACGCTGGGGGTGATTTTTCTGCTCAACCTCAAGTCCGACCTCTTGCTGTTGTTGATGGGGCTGTTCATCAGCGCCTATGCGATCTACAGCCTGTGGATAAAGGCCCGCCCGAGCCAGTTGTCGGCATTGTGGGCGGTTCCCATGGGCACGGTGGGTGGGACGTTCGGCGCATTGTTCGGCAGTGGCGGTTTAATGAGATGGTCACCCCCACACCCTGCGAGGGCTACGCTTTCGCAGGGTGTTTTGTTTTCGGAGGCCATCA
>NZ_JAODAB010000043.1 GCF_025336485.1 Pseudomonas citri
GATGGCCTCCGAAAACAAAACACCCTGCGAAAGCGTAGCCCTCGCAGGGTGTGGGGGTGACCATCTCATTAAACCGCTGCTCCCGAAGAAGCAGCGGCTTGTGGAGAACCGCGTAAGGCTTAGTAGCCCAGCGCGAAATCTTCCTCTTTCATGTCCATCAGGTTATTGGCGCCCGACAGCATGGCCGCCACGTGGGTGCGGGTACGTGGCAGGATGCGCTGGAAATAGAAGCGCGCGGTTTGCAGCTTCGCGGTGTAGAAGGCTTCTTCGGTGGTGCCAGCCGCCAGTTTTTCCGCCGCCAGGCGCGCCATGTCGGCCCAGAAATAGGCCAGGCAGGCATAACCGGAGTACATCAGGTAGTCCACCGAGGCCGCGCCGACTTCTTCGCGATCCTTCATGGCCGCCATACCGACCTTCATGGTCAGTTCGCCCCATTCCTTGTTCAGCGCCGCCAATGGCCCGATGAACTCCTTGACCGCTTCGTTGCCTTCGTTGCCCTGGCAGAACTTGTGAACGATCTTGGTAAAGCCCTTGAGTGCTTCGCCTTGGGTCATCAGCACTTTACGACCCAACAGGTCGAGGGCCTGGATACCGGTGGTGCCTTCGTACAGCATCGAGATACGGCTGTCGCGAACGTTCTGCTCCATGCCCCACTCGGCGATGAAACCGTGGCCGCCATAGATCTGTACGCCATGGTTGGCCGACTCGAAGCCGACTTCGGTCATGAACGCCTTGGCAATCGGGGTCATGAACGCCAGCAATGCGTCGGCTTTCTTCTTCTCTTCTTCGTCCACACCGTACTTGACGATATCGACCTGCTTGGCCGTGAAGTAGACCATCGCCCGGTTACCCTCGGCGAAGGCCTTCATGGTCAGCAGCATGCGACGCACGTCAGGGTGCACGATGATCGGGTCAGCGGCCTTGTCTGGCGCTTTCGGGCCGGTCAGGGAACGCATTTGCAGGCGGTCGCGGGCGTACTTCAAGCCGCCCTGGAAGCCGATCTCGGCGTGGGCCAAGCCTTGCAGCGCGGTGCCCAGACGTGCGGTGTTCATGAAGGTGAACATGCAGTTCAGGCCCTTGTTCGCCGGGCCGATCAGGAAACCGGTGGCCGCGTCGAAGTTCATCACGCAGGTGGCGTTGCCGTGGATGCCCATCTTGTGTTCGATCGAACCACAGTTCACCGCGTTGCGCTGGCCGATGGAGCCGTCGGCGTTAGGCAGGAACTTAGGCACGATGAACAGCGAAATGCCCTTGGTACCGGCCGGTGCATCCGGCAGGCGCGCCAGGACGATGTGGACGATGTTGTCGGCCATGTCGTGTTCACCGGCCGAGATGAAGATCTTGGTGCCGGTGACTTTGTAGGAACCATCAGCCTGTGGTTCGGCCTTGGTGCGCAGCATGCCCAGGTCGGTGCCGCAGTGCGGTTCGGTCAGGCACATGGTGCCAGTCCATTCGCCGGAGACCAGCTTGGTCAGGTAGGCCGCTTGCTGCTCGGGCGTGCCATGCTCGGAAATGGTGTTCATCGCCCCGTGGGACAGGCCCGGGTACATGCCCCACGACCAGTTGGCTTCACCGACCATTTCGCTGACCGCCAGGCCCAGGGATTCCGGCAGGCCTTGGCCACCATGCTCGACGTCGTGGGCCAGGCTTGGCCAACCACCTTCGACGAATTGCTTATAGGCTTGCTTGAAGCCGGTCGGGGTTTTCACACCGGATTCGCTCCAGGTGCAACCTTCGATGTCGCCCACGCGGTTCAGCGGTGCCAACACCTGCTCACAAAACTTGGCGCCTTCTTCGAGAATGGCGTCAACCATGTCCGGAGTTGCATCCTGGCAAGCCGGAAGGCTCTGATAGTGCGCTTCGTAGCCGAGCAGTTCGTCACGAACGAAGCGAATATCACGCAAGGGGGCCTTGTAGTCAGGCATAGCGATAAACCTCTTGATGTACCCGGGAATGAACGACCGCGAGGATTTGTTGTGGCGGTCAAACAGCTGTTTGAAACATACGTTTACGCCCAAATCTTGTCAAGCACCGATCTTTTGCCATTCGTCATCGGGTCAGGAAAGCATCAGGCACGAGCAAGCCCATCGCGGTGAAAAAACCACGCTACACGTCACAAAAGATTAGTTGAGCAAAGCGAACGCCAGAGACGAAAACGCCGCGAACAAGCGCGGCGCTATTACCGATCAAGGGGCTCGTCAGGCGAAAGTATCGATCAGGGTACCGAGCATTTCGTCGGACGCCTTGGCCACTTTCACGCCCAGTTGCAGCTGGATTTTGCCCTGGGCCATTTCCACCATACTGGCGGCCACGTCGGACTGTTGGCTACGGTCTACCGCGCGCAGACGATCGGCTTGTATTTCGGACGACTGGCTGGTGGCCGAACGCTCGATGGTGTTGTTGGCGATCTCGCCGGCGGCCTGATCGACCCGGTTCTGTCCTGTCTGAACAGTGCTCAGACCGGCATAAAACGCGGTACTTCCTGAGATTTGCATGACAGGGCTCGTTTTTTGAAGATTCGACAGCCCACATTGAACCAGAAGCCCTGAGAAAAGGCCCGACAAAAACACTAATGGCACAGTGCCTTGTCATAGCCAAAACCTTAGCTCGGCCTTTCAGTCCAACAGGTCCAGATGCAAATGCGCGGCGACGTTTTCGGCGGTCACCCCTTTGATTTTCGGAACGCGTCCCAGGCATGGCGCCGGCAGGCGCTCGGCCAGGGTGGCGAGGTTTTCTTCCAGGCGCGAAGTCTTGGGCTCGATGATGTTCGCTACCCACCCGGCCAGTTGCAGGCCGTCCCGGGCGATGGCCTCGGCGGTCAACAGGGCGTGACTGATGCAACCCAGGCGCACACCCACCACCAGGATGACCGGCAAGCCCAACGCCATGGCCAGGTCCGAGAGGTTGTCCTGATCGGCCAACGGTACACGCCAGCCACCCGCGCCTTCGATCAAGGTGAAATCGGCGTTCAACGCCAGGAGCTCGCGCATCGGCCCCAGCAACGACTGCACCGTCAACGCCACGCCAGCTTCCCGGGCGGCCAGATGAGGCGCAATCGCCGGTTCGAACGCCAGCGGGTTGACCTGCGCATACTCGAGTGGCACCGAACACTCGGCCAACAAGGCCAAGGCATCGGCGTTGCGCAGCCCCTTGGGCGTGACCTCGCAACCGGACGCCACCGGCTTGCCGGCGACGGTGCTCAGGCCTGCCTGGCGCGCCGCGTGAAGCAGGCCGGTGGCCACCGTGGTCTTGCCGACATCAGTGTCGGTGCCGGCGATGAAATAAGCCTGGCTCATAGCGGTTTCTCCAACACGGCGTAGACCACCTGATAAGTGGCGGGAAGCCCCTGGTCCTGTCGAAACTGTTCGTAGGCCTCGATCAAGGCCACGATCCGCGCCCGCCCGGTCAAGCCACCTGGCCGCCCCGGATTGAGATTATGAGCGCCCAGGGCCTTCAATTCATGGGTCAGGCTACGCACATCAGGGTAATGCAACACATGAGGGCGATTTTCAAGACTGACCACGTCCAGTCCGCTGGCCGCACACAGCTGCCGATACGTCTCGAACTCGCGGAAACGGTTGACATGCACCAGGCCATCGACCTGACGCCAACTGTCGCGCAATTCATGCAAGGTGCCAACGCAAAGGCTGGTAAAGGCAAACACCCCACCCGGTTTCAATACGCGATGAGCCTCGCTTAACACTGAGGCGAAATCAGCACACCACTGCACCGCCAGACTGGAGAACACCAGGTCGCAGCTCGCCGCTTGCAACGGCAGCCGCTCCGCGTCACCCGCCACAAAATGCGCCGCGCCGCCTTGGGGACGAGCGTGGTTGAGCATGCCTTCGGCGATATCCAGCGCCAGGCCGGATGACTCGCCAAAACGAGTGCCCAGGGCCCGGGTGAAATAACCGGTGCCGCAGCCCAGATCCAGCCAACGGCCTGGCATGAACGAAGGCGCCAAACACCCGAGCAACTGCTGGCCAACGTCACGTTGCAGCTCGGCGACACTGTCATAGCTGGTCGCCGCCCGGGAAAACGAGGCCGCCACCTGGCGCTTGTCGGGCAAGGCGCCAGGGACTTTGGCAAGGGACAGATCAGTCATCGCCGGACTCATGCAAGAAAGCCTGGATCGCCCCCGCGACACCGTGCGGGTCTTCCAGGAGGAATCCATGGCCGGCCTGTTCGACCAGGCCGATCTCGACATCCGGCAACAACGCCAGCAATTCACCCGCCGCTTCGGCCGGCACCAACGCATCGAGGCCGGCAAACAGATGCAATTGCGGCCCCCGAAAACGTTGCAACGCGGCGCGGGTGTCGAGCTGCGCCAGCAGTTGAAGGCCTGCCATCAGCACATCGGGCGAAGTACTCGGCGCCCCGGCCAGCAGCAACCGCGACAACCCGCGCGGGTCAGCGCAGCCTTGGGCGCACAACAGGCTGAAACGCTTGAGGGTCTGGCGTGGATCCGCCGCGCAGCCAGCAAGAAAGCCTTCGAACGTTTCAGCGGCCATCGCGCTCGGCCATTGTTCATGGGCCACGAACGAGGCATTGCTCGCCAGGGTCAACAGGCCGCAACAGCGCTCGCCCCGACGCGCCGCCAACTCCGCGGCCAACATGCCGCCCAGGGACCAGCCACCGAGCCAGGCATCCTGGGGCAGGTTCGCGTCCAGTTCCTCAAGCCATTCATCGGGATCGTTCGAGGTCAGCGCCGGCAGCGGCTCGATTTCCACCCGCAGGTGTTCATCGAGCCCTCGCAACGCCGCCGCCAGGGGCTCCATCGGTGAAACGCCCAACCCCCAACCGGGGAGCAATATCAGTCGATCACGCATGGCTTGGCTCCGCTCCCAGTTGGGCAAAACAATCGGCCAGTGCACTGAGCAAACGTCGCACCTGGGCTTCACTGTGAGCGGCGGTCAGGGTGACGCGCAAACGGGCGCTGCCGGCCGGCACGGTAGGTGGGCGGATCGCGGTGACCATCAGCCCTCGCTCGCGCAACATCTGCGACAAGCGCATCGCACGCCCGGCATCGCCGATCAGGATCGGCTGGATCGGCGTAAAGCTGTCCATCAATTGCAGACCAATCTGCGCCGCCCCTTGGCGGAACTGGCGGATCAGCACTTGCAGGTGCTCGCGCCGCCAATGCTCGCTGCGCAGCAGTTCAAGGCTCTTGAGCGTGGCGCAGGCCAGCGCCGGCGGTTGGCTGGTGGTGTAGATGTAGGGACGGGCAAACTGGATCAGGCTCTCGATCAGTTCCTCGCTGCCGGCCACAAAGGCCCCGGCAGTGCCGAAGGCTTTGCCCAGGGTGCCGACCAGTACCGGGACGTCTTCCTGGCTCAAGCCGAAATGCTCGACGATCCCGCCGCCATGGGCCCCCAACGGGCCGAAGCCGTGGGCATCGTCGACCATCAGCCAGGCGCCCTTGGCCTTGGTTTCACGAGCCAATGCCGGCAAGTCGGCGATATCGCCGTCCATGCTGAACACACCGTCGGTGACCACCAGGGTATTGCCGGTGGCTTTCTCCAGGCGACTGGCCAGGCTGCTGGCATCGTTGTGCAGGTAACGGCTGAAACGTGCGCCCGACAACAGCCCGGCGTCGAGCAACGAAGCGTGGTTGAGGCGATCTTCCAACACCGTATCGCCCTGCCCCACCAACGCGGTGACCGCGCCAAGGTTGGCCATGTAGCCGGTGGTGAACAACAGAGCGCGAGGACGGCCAGTCAGATCGGCCAAGGCTTCTTCCAGGGCATGATGAGGACCGCTGTGGCCGATCACCAGATGGGAAGCACCACCCCCGACGCCCCAACGGCTCGCGCCGGCGCGCCAGGCTTCGATCACTTGCGGGTGATTGGCCAGGCCCAGGTAGTCGTTGCTGCAGAACGCCAGCAGCGGTTGACCGTCCACGACCACTTCCGGTCCCTGGGGACTTTCGAGCAGCGGGCGTTGGCGATAGAGGTTTTCGGCACGACGGGCAGCCAGGCGTGCGGCGAGATCGAAGGGCATGCAGGCCTCAACTGTTTAAAGACTGGCTAAAGCCCCTTGTGGGAGCGAGCCCGTGGGAGCAAAGCTTGCTCCCACGGGCTCGCTCCCACAGGGTCTTGCATTCCAATCCGGGAATCGGTGAGTAGTCAGACAGCGGCGTTATAGAACTGCTCGCTGCTCTTCTGTTCCACCAACGCCTGCTCGATCGCCGCCTGGTGCACTTCGTCGGCATGCTCCTCGCGAGCTTCGGGCTGGATGCCCAGGCGCGCGAACAATTGCATGTCCTTGTCGGCTTGCGGGTTGGCGGTGGTCAGCAGTTTCTCGCCGTAGAAAATCGAGTTGGCACCGGCCAGGAACGCCAGGGCCTGCATCTGCTCGTTCATCGCTTCGCGACCAGCGGACAGGCGCACGTGGGACTTGGGCATCAGGATCCGCGCAACGGCAAGCATGCGGATGAAGTCGAACGGATCGACGTCCTCGGCGTTCTCCAGCGGCGTACCGGCGACTTTCACCAGCATGTTGATCGGCACCGATTCCGGGTGCTCCGGCAGGTTCGCCAGTTGGATCAGCAGGTTGGCGCGGTCGTCCAGGGACTCGCCCATGCCGAGGATGCCGCCGGAGCAGATCTTCATGCCCGAATCACGTACATAGGCCAGGGTTTGCAGGCGCTCGCTGTAGGTGCGGGTGGTGATGATGCTGCCGTAGAACTCCGGCGAGGTGTCGAGGTTGTGGTTGTAATAGTCCAGGCCGGCCTGGGCCAACGCCTGGGTCTGCTCCTGGTCGAGGCGACCGAGGGTCATACAGGTTTCCAGGCCCATGGCCTTCACGCCCTTGACCATCTCCAGCACGTAAGGCATGTCCTTGGCCGACGGATGTTTCCACGCCGCGCCCATGCAGAAACGGGTCGAACCGATGGCCTTGGCGCGCGCGGCCTCTTCCAGAACCTTCTGCACTTCCAGGAGCTTCTCTTTATCCAGCCCGGTGTTGTAGTGGCCGGACTGCGGACAATATTTGCAATCTTCCGGGCAGGCGCCGGTCTTGATCGACAGTAGCGTGGAGACCTGGACGCGGTTGGCGTCGAAATGCGCGCGGTGCACGGTCTGCGCCTGGAAGAGCAGGTCATTGAACGGCTGGACGAAGAGTGCTTTGACTTCGGCCAAAGACCAGTCATGACGCAGGGTGGCAGTGGTGCTGGCGCTCATGGGCGTTTCCTTGATTATGCTTGGCTGGCACCTGGGGACATGCAATACCCACAGGCGCGACACGGATGTTCGGCATATTTAAGGAAGAGTCATGCGCTGTCAACCACACTACAAAAGCCCGGTTTACATCTGGTTAAAAAACGAACAATCATGTTTGCTGTGCGGCGAAGCCACCGACACGCCGCAGCCCATTTGCACGCCCTGTGAAAGCGAGCTGCCCTGGCTCGGCGATCAGTGCAGTGTCTGCGCGCTGCCACTGCCCATGGCCGGCTTGCGCTGCGGTCAATGCGCCACGCGGCCACCGGCCTTCGAGCGAGTCCTGGCGCCGTGGGCGTACGACTTTCCGGTGGACAGTCTGATCACCCGGTTCAAACACCAGGGCAAATGGCCTTTTGGTCGACTGCTGGGCGAGTTGTTGGTCGACTCGCTGCAACATCACTTCGATGAAGGCCTGGAGCGACCCGACCTATTGGTACCGGTGCCACTGGCGGCACGCCGCTTGCGCCAGCGCGGGTTCAATCAGGCGGCGATGCTTGCCCGCTGGCTCAGCAAACCGTTGCAGATCCCCTGTGATGAACACCTGCTGCGGCGCACCCAGGACACCCCCGCCCAGCAAGCCCTCGACGCCAAGGCCCGACGCCGAAACCTGCGCCACGTCTTTGCCCTGGCGCCCGACGCGAGCGTACGCCGGCAGCACCTGGCGCTGGTCGACGACGTACTCACCACCGGCGCCACCGCCCAGACCCTGGCCCGATTGCTACTCGACGCCGGCGCCGCGCGCGTCGATGTGTATTGCCTGGCCCGCACGCCGAAACCCGGTGAGTCCGCTTGACGCGCCGGGGCCAACGCGCCAACGTCGGTCCATCCTTCATTGCACGCAGTTTTTTGTCATGTCATTGCCCACGCTTCTGACCCAGCACATCGTCCGGCGACCACAACGCATCGCCCTGTTGCAGCACATCGCCGAACAAGGCTCGATCACCCGTGCCGCCAAGAGTGCGGGCCTGAGCTACAAGGCGGCGTGGGATGCCATCGATGAGTTGAATAACCTGGCGGAGCGACCGCTGGTCGAGCGTAGCGTCGGTGGCAAGGGCGGTGGCGGCGCCAGGCTGTCGGAGGAAGGCCAGCGCGTGCTGCGCCTGTACCAGCGTCTGCAAACCTTGCAGGCACAGCTGCTCGAAGCCAGCGAAGACGCTGCGGACCTGGGCCTGCTCAGCCGCCTGATGCTGCGCACCAGCGCCCGCAATCAACTGCACGGCAAAGTCGTCGGCATCGAGGCCCAGGGTCACAACGACCGGGTGCGCCTGGAGCTGGCCCGAGGCCTGGTCATCGAGGCGCAGATCACCCATGACAGCACGCTGCGCCTGGAGCTGGACACCGGCACCGAAGTGGTGGCGTTGATCAAGGCCGGCTGGCTGCAACTGTACGCCATCGAGCAACCGGTACTGTCGGACACCAATGTCTTGCGAGGAGTGATCGAGGAGGTGGCTGCTGCCGAAGGCGGTCCCAGCGAAGTGCGCATCGGCCTGCCCAATGGCCAGACACTGTGCGCGCTGGCCGATCCGCTGCAATTGCGCGAACGAGCGCTGGAGACCGGCTCAGCGGTGCAAGTGGCGTTTTCGCCGACGAACGTGCTGCTCGGTACACCGCTGTAGCGTACTGAAACATTAGTGTCATCGACCCACTTTAAGGTGACTGCCAAACCAGCAGGGAGCCTGAAATGAGCCTATTAGAAGAAAACCAATCCACCGACCTGGAAAAGATCGTCGGCCTGAGCCGTCGTGGCTTTATCAGCGCCGGTGCCCTGTGCGGTGCAGCGATGTTCCTGGGTGGCAACCTGCTGAGCCGCAGCGTCCTGGCCGCCGCCGTGAGCGAGGGCAACAGCAAGTTGCTGGGCTTTGACAGCATCGCCGCCGCCACCACCGATACCCTCACGCTACCGCCGGGCTACACGTCCTCGGTGCTGATCAGTTGGGGCCAGCCATTGCAGAAAAATGCCCCGGCCTTCGACCCCAGCGGCAACGGCACCGCTCGCGCGCAGGAAGTGCAATTCGGCGACAACAACGACGGCATGAGCCTGTTCCCCTTCCCCGGCGACAACAACCGGGCGCTGATGGCGATCAACAACGAATACACCAACTACCGCTACCTCTTTGCCCACGGCGGCCAGCCGCAGTCGGCCGAAGACGTGCACAAGGCCCAGGCCAGCGAAGGCGTATCGGTCATCGAAGTCCAGCACCGCGACGGTCAGTGGCAGTTCGTCCAGGAATCGCGCTACAACCGCAGGATCCACGGCAATACGCCGATTCGCCTGAGTGGTCCGGCCGCCGGTCACGACCTGCTGAAGACCCAGGCCGACAAGAGCGGCAAGCAGGTGTTGGGCACGTTCCAGAACTGCGCCAACGGCATGACGCCGTGGGGCACCTACCTGACCTGCGAAGAAAACTTCACCGACTGCTTTGGCAGCAGCCAGGCCGACTTGCAGTTCGACGCGGCGCAGAAACGCTACGGCGCCACCGTCACCAGCCGTGAAATCAACTGGCACCTGTTTGACCCGCGCTTCGATCTGGCGAAGAACCCCAACGAACTCAACCGCCATGGCTGGGTCGTGGAGATCGACCCGTTCGACCCGCAATCCACCCCGGCCAAACGCACCGCCCTGGGCCGCTTCAAACATGAAAACGCCGCCCTGGCCCAGACCAACGACGGCCGCGCCGTGGTGTATATGGGCGACGACGAGCGTGGCGAATTCATCTACAAATTCATCAGCCGCGAGCGCATCAATCACAAGAACGCCAAGGCCAACCAGAACCTGCTGGACCATGGCACCTTGTACGTGGCCCGCTTCGATGCCGGCGACGGCAACCCGGACCACCCCAAAGGCAAGGGCCAGTGGATCGAGCTGGCCCACGGCAAGAATGGCCTAGACGCCAGCGGCGGCTTCGCCGACCAGGCGCAAGTGCTGATCCATGCGCGCCTGGCCGGCAGTGTCGTGGGCGCCACGCGCATGGACCGTCCGGAGTGGATCGTGGTCAGCCCGAAGGACGGCCAGGTCTATTGCACCCTGACCAACAACGCTAAGCGCGGTGAAGACGGCCAGCCAGTGGACGGCCCCAACCCGCGGGCCAAGAACGTCTACGGGCAGATTCTGCGCTGGCGCACCGACCGCGACGACCACGCCGCCAACACCTTCGACTGGGACCTGTTCGTGGTCGCCGGCAACCCGACGGTACACGCTGGAACGCCGAAGGCCGGTTCGTCCAACGTCAATGCGCAGAACATGTTCAACAGTCCCGATGGCCTGGGCTTCGACCAAGCTGGCCGGTTGTGGATCCTCACCGATGGCGACACCAGCAACACCGGGGACTTCGCCGGCATGGGCAACAACCAGATGCTCTGCGCCGACCCCAACAGCGGCGAAATCCGCCGCTTCATGGTCGGGCCGGTGGGCTGCGAAGTCACCGGGATCAGTTTCGCGCCGGACCACAAAGCCCTGTTCGTCGGCATCCAGCATCCGGGGGAAAACGGCGGCTCGACCTTCCCCGAGCACCTGCCCAACGGCAAGCCGCGCTCGTCGGTGATGGTGATTACCCGGGAAGACGGCGGGATCATCGGCGCCTGACATCCGCTTTTGTGGCGAGGGGATTTATCCCCTCGCCACAAGTCTCACCGATCAAATCCGGAGTGCTTTGCGCTACCATGCTGGACCCGGACGCGGCAGCCTGCCGCTGCGCAGGAGTCAGCATGTCCCATCCGTTTGAAACCCTCACCCCCGACCTGGTGCTCGATGCCGTCGAGAGCATCGGCTTGCGCAGTGACGCCCGTGTGCTGGCCCTCAACAGCTATGAGAACCGCGTCTACCAGGTGGGCATCGAAGACGCCGAGCCGTTGATCGCCAAGTTCTATCGCCCTCAGCGCTGGAGCAACGAAGCGATCCTGGAAGAACACCGCTTCACCTTCGAACTGGCCGATTGCGAAGTACCGGTGGTTGCGCCGCTGGTCCACGACGGCATCAGCCTGCACGAGCACGCCGGGTTTCGTTTCACCCTGTTCCCCCGCCGTGGCGGGCGCGCGCCGGAGCCGGGTAACCTCGACCAGCTCTATCGCCTCGGGCAATTGCTCGGTCGCCTCCATGGGGTGGGCGCCAGTCGCCCGTTCGAGCACCGGGAAACCCTTGGCGTGACAAACTTCGGCCACGATTCGCTGGCCACCGTGCTGCAAAGCGATTTCGTGCCCCGCAGCCTGCTGCCGGCCTACGAATCGGTCGCCCGGGACCTGCTCAAGCGTGTGGAAGAGATTTACGCCGCGACGCCTCACCAGAACATCCGCATCCATGGCGATTGCCATCCCGGCAACATGATGTGCCGCGACGAGGTCTTCCATATCGTCGACCTCGACGACTGCCGCATGGGCCCGGCGGTGCAGGACGTGTGGATGATGCTCGCCGGCGATCGCCAGGACTGCCTGGGGCAGTTGTCGGAATTGATGGACGGCTACAACGAATTCCACGACTTCGACCCGCGCGAACTGACGCTGATCGAACCACTCCGGGCCCTGCGCCTGATGCACTACAGCGCCTGGCTGGCGCGGCGCTGGGACGACCCGGCGTTTCCCCGCAGCTTCCCGTGGTTCGGCAGCGAGCGCTACTGGGGCGACCATATCCTTGCGCTGCGAGAGCAATTGGCAGCGCTCGACGAAGAGCCTTTGAAGCTGTTCTGATGGCCGCTGCAATCTCTGCTCGCTCCACAGAAACAGGCTGCGATTGTTCACAAAGTTCGCAGCACAATCAGGCAAATCTTCTTACAATCGCTTTTTTGTTAGCTGCCTAAGCAAGGACTTCGCATGCAAGCCGCCAACCCGCGCCGCGGGTACATCCTGGGCCTGAGCGCCTACATCATCTGGGGTCTGTTCCCAATCTACTTCAAAGCCATCGCCAGCGTGCCGGCCGTGGAGATCATCATCCATCGTGTGCTGTGGTCGGCGTTGTTTGGCGTAGTGCTGCTGGGGGTGTGGAAACACCCGGGCTGGTGGCAGGAACTGCGGGACAATCCGCGCCGCCTGGCGATCCTGGCCCTGAGTGGCACGCTGATCGCGGCCAACTGGCTGACCTACGTCTGGGCGGTGAACAATGGGCGCATGCTCGAAGCCAGCCTGGGCTACTACATCAACCCGCTGGTGAACGTATTGTTGGGTATGTTGATTCTCGGCGAGCGGCTGCGACGCATGCAGTGGCTGGCAGTGGGGTTGGCGGCGGTCGGCGTGGCGCAGCAGGTCTGGCAGGTGGGGAGCCTGCCGTGGGTGTCACTGGCGCTGGCGCTGTCCTTCGGTGTCTACGGGTTGATCCGCAAACAGGCACCGGTCAAGGCCTTGCCCGGGCTGGTGGTGGAAACCTGGATGCTGGTGCCGATCGCCATCGCCTGGTTGCTGTTGAACCCGGCGGCCAACAGCGCCCAGGCCTCATTCTGGACCACCTCCGAAGCCTGGTGGCTGGTGGCGGCCGGCCCAGTGACGCTGGTCCCGCTGGTGTGCTTCAACGCCGCGACGCGGCATTTGCCCTACACCACCGTGGGATTCCTGCAATACATCGCGCCGACGCTGGTGCTATTGCTCGCCGTGCTGCTGTTCGGTGAACACCTGTCGTCCAGCACGTTGGTGGCGTTCCTGTTTATCTGGGCCGGCCTGGCGGTGTACAGCATCGACGCCGTGATCAGCCTGCGTCGGCGCAGCTGATCAAAAAACGCACAACCTTCTGCAGGCCACGTCGAACGTGGCCTACGCTCATCCTTCCCAAGGTTATCCACAGCGTGATCCCCGCCGTTTGTGCACAAGCCCTTGAAAACTGGTGATTTTTTGAGCATTCCTCGCTGAGCCCCGGCGGGCCTGGGCAGCAGCGAGGTCTCTACAGGTTATCCACAGGCAGGCGCAGTTTTTTCCTGGATAACCTTCCTCACGCCTCGTCGCTGAGCTTGAGCTCCACCATCAACTCATCGGCCAAGGTTTCCAAACGCGCCTGCAAAGTGTCCAGCGACAGGGTCAAGGGCACACCGAGGATCGCCTCGGCGTGAAACAGCAGCTCGCTGCTCATCGGCGCCGGCCGGACATCGGTGACCAGCCGCTCGACGTTCACACCCTGCTCGCTCAGCAACCGGGTGATGTCCCGCACGATGCCGGGGCGGTCATTGCCCACCAGCTCCATGGCGATGGGTTTCCAGGCGCAGGCCTCTTCGATCGCAGTCTCGGCGATCAACACACGGATACCGTGGGTAGAGAGACCATGCAGCGCTTCGATCAATTCTTCATGGGACTCGGCCGGGGCGCTAAGGCGCAGGATCCCGGCAAACTGGCCGGCCAGGCGCGACATGCGACTCTCCAACCAGTTGCCGCCGTGCTCGGCGATGCAATCGGCAATGCGCTCGACCTGCCCGGGTTTGTCCGGGGCGAAAACGGTGATGACAAGGTGGTCCATGGCGCAGTCCTCTTGTGGGGGGAAGAAAGAGTATAGGCACGCCACACATGTCCGGTGGCAAAGGGCTTTGCTCCCACAGGCTGACATCACCCACATCGTGTACAACCATTAATATTTATCTGGAACAATCCATCTGTTTTTTGAGAACATTCGACACCGCGACGTGACCGTAACACTTTAGTCGGTCGCGGAACGACGTAATTAGTCTAATTTTCACAACCGCAACTGTTCATGTAGTATGCCGCAGCGCGCACTACATAATTGCAATGCACCGTTGTACCGATGTCTGCCCAAGGCCCTGTCGCACCCCTGAAGCCTCGTCAGCAAGGCTTGAGCACCCAGCCGCCAGCGATGGCATGTACTGGTAATGGGTTTGTGGTTTAAAAAAGGCCCGAAGCTTCATTGTCAAAATCGAAGAGCTGAAAAGCGAAATAGCTGAGCAGAGTGAGGCAAGCAATGACTGAACACGTTCAAGTCGGTGGCCTTCAGGTCGCCAAAGTCCTGTTCGACTTCGTGAATAACGAAGCCATTCCCGGAACCGGCCTCACCGCCGACGCGTTCTGGGCCGGTGCCGACAAGGTCATTCACGACCTGGCGCCGAAGAACAAAGCCCTACTCGCCAAACGCGACGATTTCCAGGCGCGCATCGACGCCTGGCACCAGGCACGCGCCGGCCAGGCCCATGACGCCGTGGCTTACAAAGCCTTCCTGCAATACATCGGTTATCTGCTGCCAGAAGCGGCGGATTTCCAGGCTACGACGCAAAACGTCGACGACGAGATCGCCCGCATGGCCGGCCCGCAGTTGGTGGTGCCGGTGATGAATGCCCGCTTCGCCCTCAACGCCTCCAACGCCCGCTGGGGCTCGCTGTATGACGCGCTGTACGGTACCGACGCCATCAGCGAAGCCGATGGCGCGGAAAAAGGCAAAGGCTACAACAAGGTCCGCGGTGACAAGGTCATTGCCTTCGCCCGCGCCTTCCTCGACGAAGCGGCCCCGCTGGCGGCCGGCTCCCATGTCGACTCCAGCGCTTATAAAATCGTCGACGGCAAGCTGGTGGTCACCCTCAAGGGCGGCAGCAACAGCGGCTTGCGTGACGATGGCCAGTTGATCGGTTTCCAAGGCGACACCTCGGCGCCGGCGGCCGTGCTGCTCAAGCACAACGGCCTGCATTTCGAGATCCAGGTCGACGCCAGCAGCCCGGTCGGCCAGACCGACGCTGCCGGCGTCAAAGACATCCTGATGGAAGCCGCGCTGACCACCATCATGGACTGCGAAGACTCGGTCGCCGCCGTCGATGCCGACGACAAGGTGGTGATCTATCGCAACTGGCTCGGCCTGATGAAGGGCGACCTGTCGGAACAAGTCGCCAAGGGCGGCCAGACATTCACCCGTACCATGAACGCCGACCGCGCCTATACCGCTGTCGACGGTTCGAGCCTGACGCTGCACGGTCGCTCACTGCTGTTCGTGCGCAACGTCGGTCACCTGATGACCATCGATGCGATCCTCGATAAACACGGTAACGAAGTGCCGGAAGGCATCCTCGATGGCCTGGTCACCAGCCTGGCGGCGATCCACAGCCTCAACGGCAACACGTCGCGCCGCAACAGCCGTACCGGCTCGGTGTACATCGTCAAGCCGAAGATGCACGGCCCGGAAGAAGCGGCGTTCACCAACGAGCTGTTCGGTCGCGTCGAAGACGTGCTGAACCTGCCGCGCAATACCCTCAAGGTCGGGATCATGGACGAGGAACGCCGAACCACGGTCAACCTCAAGGCCTGCATCAAGGCTGCCAGCGAGCGCGTGGTGTTCATCAACACCGGTTTCCTGGACCGCACCGGCGACGAAATCCACACCTCCATGGAAGCCGGGCCGATGGTGCGCAAGGCCGACATGAAGGCCGAGAAATGGATCGCCGCGTACGAGAACTGGAACGTGGACATCGGCCTGAGCACCGGCCTGCAGGGTCGTGCGCAGATCGGCAAGGGCATGTGGGCCATGCCCGACCTGATGGCGGCGATGCTCGAACAGAAAATCGCCCACCCGATGGCCGGCGCCAACACCGCGTGGGTTCCCTCGCCGACCGCCGCCGCGCTGCACACGTTGCACTATCACAAGGTCGACGTGTTCGCCCGCCAGGCCGAACTGACCAAGCGCGCGCGGGCTTCGGTGGATGACATCCTGACCATCCCGCTGGCCGTCAACCCGAGCTGGACACCGGAACAGATCAAGCACGAACTGGACAACAACGCCCAGGGCATCCTCGGCTACGTGGTGCGCTGGATCGATCAGGGCGTGGGCTGCTCCAAGGTGCCGGACATCAACGACGTCGGCCTGATGGAAGACCGTGCGACGCTGCGTATTTCCAGCCAGCACATCGCCAACTGGCTGCGCCACGGCATCGTCACCCAGGACCAGGTGATGGAAAGCCTCAAGCGCATGGCGCCAGTGGTGGACCGCCAGAACGCCAACGATCCGCTGTACCGTCCGCTGGCGCCGGACTTCGACCGCAACATCGCCTTCCAGGCAGCGGTCGAGCTGGTGATCGAAGGCACCAAACAGCCGAACGGCTACACCGAGCCGGTGCTGCACCGTCGGCGCCGCGAGTTCAAGGCGGCCAATGGATTGTGATTGAGCGGTAGCGATAAATAAGGAGGCCCTGATCTTACGATCAGGGCCTTTGTGTTTGCATAACAGCTCACCGCTTTAGAGATCCATCCCCAACTCCCGCTTGACCAGCCCCAGCAGCTTTTCCGTATCGATCGGCTTGAGCAAAAAGTCCACCACGCTCAGGTGCATGGCCTCAATGGCGTCCTTCACGTCGGCGTCGCCGGACACGATGATGATCGGCAGGGCCGCCCGCTCCGACTCGCGAACCAGGCGAACCAGTTCCAGGCCATCGACATGGCCCATGCGCAGGTCGGTGATCAGCAGGCCGATCGATGGTTTGGTTTCCAGCATCTTGAGTGCCGTTTCGCCACTGGCCGCGGTCATGCAACGAATCCCGTCCAGCGCCAAAATCTCCGACAGCAGCTCGCGAGCGTCTTTGTCGTCGTCGACGATCAAGACGCGCTGCTGCGGCAGGTCAGGCTCCAGCATGACGGCACTCAACGCCTCGCGCTCGGCGTCACTCAAAATATCGTGATCGGACATGGTGCTCTCTACGGTTCTTTAAATCGATCCCCTGGCACAGTGGTCAGACATCGTTCGGGTGCGCTTCAATGTGCACTTCGTCGGATTTTTTTCCAAGTCCGTTCAGTGAAGACTTTTCCACCAACGGATGTAGGATTTTGCCGCAACCGCAAGCGCTTTCCCGCGACCTAGACTTACGTCCAATGGGCACTCCGCGCGCTGAAGCCGACCATGGGAACAGATCCGACCACAACAATTCGAAAAAGATTGCACCATGGTTATGAAAAAAGCGGACGCCTTCATCCAGGCAGGGAAAACTGCGGTGTTGCAGAACATCCAGGGTACGCTGCAGTTTCTCCAGCGCTTTCCGCCGTTCAACCAGATGGAAAACGCCCACCTGGCCTATCTGGTGGAGCAATGCCTGCTGCGCTTCTATGCACCAGGCGAAACCATCATCAAACCGGCCGATGGCCCGGTGGAACACTTTTACATCGTCAAGCAAGGCCGGGTGGTGGGCGAGCGTCCGCACTCGGCCAAGGGCGGTACCGAGACCACGTTTGAAATCACCACCGGCGAGTGTTTTCCCCTGGCCGCGCTGCTGGGCGAGCGGGCCACGCGTACCGAGCACCGCGCCGGCGAGGACACCTTCTGCCTGCAACTGAACAAGCAGGCTTTCATCAAGCTGTTCGCCTTGTCCGGGCCGTTCCGCGACTTTGCCCTGCGCGGGGTCAGCAGCCTGCTCGACCAGGTCAACCAGCAAGTCCAGCAAAAATCCGCGCAAACCCTCGGCACCCAGTACTCGCTCAATACGCGCCTGGGTGAACTGGCGATGCGTCATCCGGTCAGTTGCAGCCCCGAGACGCCCTTGCGCGAAGCCGTAAAACTGATGCACGAGCAGCAGGTCGGCAGCATCGTGGTGGTGAACGAACAGAAAACTCCGATGGGGATCTTTACCCTGCGCGACCTGCGGCACGTCGTGGCCGAAGGCACCGGGGACTTTTCCCAACCCATCGCGGCCCACATGACCCAGGCACCGTTCTATCTCACGCCGGACCACAGCGCCTTCGATGCGGCCATCGCCATGACCGAACGCCACATTGCCCACGTCTGCCTGGTCAAGGAGCAGCGCTTGTGTGGCGTGGTGTCGGAGCGCGACCTGTTTTCCCTGCAACGCGTCGACCTGGTGCACCTGGCCCGAACCATTCGCAGCGCCCCACGGGTCGAGAACCTGGTGAGCCTGCGCGGCGAGATCGGCCAACTGGTGGAACGCATGCTGGCCCACGGGGCGTCGTCGACCCAGATCACCCACATCATCACCTTGCTCAATGACCATACCGTGTGCCGGGTCATCGAACTGACCCTGGCCGACAAGGGCGACCCTGGCGTGCCGTTCAGTTGGCTGTGTTTTGGCAGCGCAGGCCGGCGCGAGCAGACCCTGCACACCGACCAGGACAACGGCATTCTGTTCGAGGCCCGCGATGCCGCCGAGGCCGCACAGATCCGCGGCCTGCTGTTGCCCATCGCCCAGCAGATCAACCAGAGCCTGGCGCTGTGCGGCTTCACGTTGTGCAAGGGCAACATCATGGCCGGCAACCCCGAGCTGTGCCTGTCCCGGGCCGAATGGTCCCGACGCTTCGCGGCGTTCATCCGCGAGGCGACCCCGGAAAACCTGCTCGGCTCGAGCATCTATTTCGACCTGCGGGTGGTCTGGGGCGATGAACGCGGCTGCGAGCAGTTGCGCCGGCAGATCCTCGACCAGGTGGCCGACAATCGCCTGTTCCAGCGCATGATGGCCGACAACGCCCTGCGCCATCGCCCGCCCGTGGGACGCTTCAGGGATTTCGTGCTGAGCCGCAAGAATGGCGAAAAAGCCACCCTCGACCTGAAGGTGCAAGGCCTGACGCCCTTCGTCGACGGTGCCCGCCTGCTGGCACTGGCCAGTGGTATCAGCGCCATCAATACTTTGGAGCGCCTGCGGCAACTGGTGGTGAAGGAAGTGATCGAACCGCTCGACGGCGCCGCTTATGAAGAGGCCTATCACTTCATCCAGCAGACCCGCATGCAACAACACCAACGGCAAACCCGCGAGAACCTGCCGTACTCCAACCGCGTCGACCCCGACAGCCTCAATCATCTGGACCGGCGTATCCTGCGCGAGTCCCTGCGCCAGGCCCAACGCCTGCAAAGCAGCCTGACGCTGAGGTATCAGTTGTGAACCTGTTTTCCTGGCTGCGCCCGGCCCCTCTGATGTTGCCCCTGGCGTTGCAGCAGCGTCTGGAACGTCTGCCCGCACCTTCGCCCTTGAGCGAAACCAGCCTGCGGGCGCAACGCTGGGTGGTGGTGGACCTGGAAACCACCGGCTTGCATCTGAACAAGGACCAGGTGCTGTCCATTGGCGCGGTGGTGATCGAAGACGGCGCGATCGATTTCAGCCAGCAGTTCGAGCGCACCTTGCAATGCGATCAGCAAAAGCTCGGGCCGAGCGTGCTGATCCATGGCCTGGCGCCGAGTGCGATTGCCGCCGGCAGCGACCCGGCCGAAGCACTCCTGGCGTTCATGGAATTCGTGGGCGACAGTCCATTGCTGGCCTTCCACGCACCATTCGACGCCCACATGCTCGGGCGGGCGCTCAAGGATGAGTTGGGTTATCGCTTGCAGCATGCCTTCCTGGACGTGGCCGACCTCGCCCCCATGCTTTGCCCCCAAGCCCCGCTGCGCAAGGCCGGCCTGGATGAGTGGATCGACTGGTTCAAACTACAGGTTTTCGACCGCCACAACGCCAGCGCCGATGCCCTGGCCACGGCCGAGTTGGCCTTGATCCTGTTCAGCCGCGCCCGCCAGCAACAGATCGACAGCCCGCTGGCCCTGCAACAGCGCCTGGGGCAGTGGAAGCGGCGCCAGCAGGCGCATTCGTTCTAAATCAAGGGGTCACCTGTGGGAGCAAGGCTTGCCCGCGATAGCATCGCCTGGGATTGACAGACTGACCGAGTCGCCTGCATCGCGGGCAAACCTTGCTCCCACATGGATCGGGCTCCGACCAATGCCAATTGCTTTCCTTCCCTCGCCTCTGACACAATCGCGAACAATTCTCGTTACCTAACACATCGGTGATGCGCCGTGTCGTCAGCCCCCAGTTCCCACAGTGATTTAGTCGGCGCGTTGTACCGCGACCATCGCGCCTGGCTATTGGCGTGGCTGCGGCGCAACGTGGCCTGTGCGCAGCGCGCCGAGGACTTGAGCCAGGACACCTTCGTGCGCCTGCTGGGTCGCCAGGAACTGGCGGCGCCACGCGAGCCGCGGGCATTCCTGGTGGCGATCGCCAAAGGGCTGCTGTTCGATTACTTTCGTCGCGCGGCTCTGGAGCAGGCGTACCTCACCGAACTGATGCTGATCCCCGAGGCCGAGCAACCCTCGGTGGAAGAACAGCAAATGATCCTCGAAGACCTCAAGCACATCGATCGGCTGCTCGGCAAACTCTCCAGCAAGGCCCGCAAGGCGTTTCTCTACAACCGCCTCGACGGCCTGGGCCATGCCCAGATCGCCGAGCGCCTGGGAGTTTCTGTGCCGCGCGTGCGGCAATACCTGGCCCAGGGCCTGCGCCAGTGCTACGTCGCACTCTATGGTGAGCCGACATGAACGCGGCGCTGTCCAAACCGGTTTCGGCCAGGGTGCTGGAGGCCGCCATCGCCTGGCAGTTGTCGCTGGATGGCGGTGGCGATAGCCCACAGGAGCGCGAAGCGTTCGCCCAGTGGCATGCCGCCGATGAAGAACACGCCCGGGCCTGGCGGCAACTGGGGATGCTCGATCAGCGTTTCAGTGTCGCCAGCGGGCCGGCACGGACCGCGCTGTTGCAGACGCGGGTGAGCATCCGACGCCGGGGGCGCAAGCTGGGTACCGGCCTGGCCAGTGTCGTTGCGGTGATCGGCCTGGCGCTGTTCGCCGGCAATCGCTACCTGCCGCTGGATTACTGGCTGGCCGACCAGCGCACCGCCACCGGCGAGCAACGCACCCTGCGCCTGGCCGACGGCACGCTGATCAACCTCAACACCCACAGCGCGCTGGACGTGCGTTTCGATAAAAAGCAGCGACGTATCGTCTTGCAGGAAGGCGAGATCCTGGTGGAAACCGGCCATAACGATCCACGCCCGTTCATCGTCGAGACCCGCGAAGGCAGCCTGCGTGCCCTTGGCACGCGGTTCCTGGTCAAGCGCGAGGATCAAGGCACGCGCCTGAGCGTATTGCAGTCAGCCGTGGCGGCACACCCACAGGCCACGGAGCACGAACAGATCCTGCGCGAGGGCCAGCAGGTGCTCATGCGCCGCGACGGCCTCGGCCCGACGCTGGCCCTGAGCCCCGGCGCCGATGCCTGGACCCGCGGCATGCTGGTGGTGGACAACGTCCGTCTCGAAGACCTGGTCCATGAAGTGGGCCGCTATCGGCGCGGCTACCTGGGCGTCGAGCCACACGTGGCGGACCTGCGCATCACCGGCAGTTTCCCGCTGCACGACACCGACCTGGCCCTGGCGGCGTTGCTGCCGACCTTGCCGGTGCAGGTCGAGCATCACACCCGCTGGTGGGTGGTGGTGAAGCCCCGGACCGCAACCAAACCCTGAACCTGAGAATTATTTTCATCCAGCCCTATCACTTTCCAATTTTCATCCGGCCTCCAGGCAATTGAGAAACATTTCCATCCAGGAGCCACCGAATGTCCCGCCCGCTAGACACCCTGTTGCGCCCCAGCCTGTTGGCCGTTGCCATCGCCTTCGCCGCCCCGTTGACCAGCGGCTCGTTGTGGGCGGCCGAACAAGCTTCCAGCGTGCGCACCTACAACCTGCCCGCCGCGCCCCTGGCCAGCACCCTGAACCAGATCGCCAGCCAGGCCGGTCTCGCCTTGAGCCTGAATCCGGCCCTGGCTTCGGGCAAGACTTCGGCACCGGTGCAAGGCCAGTTCGACGCCACCGGCGCATTGCGCGAAGCCCTGCGCGGTACCGGCCTGCAACTGCAACAGGGCAGCGCCGGCACCTACAGCCTGATGGCCATCCCTGAAGGGGTCATGGAACTGCCGCAAACCAACGTGATTGGCAGCGGCACCAGCGAAACCGCCTGGGGCCCGACCGAGGGCTACGTCGCCACCCGCACCGCCGCCGGTACCAAGACCGACACGCCGATCGTCGAACTGCCGCGTTCGGTCTCGGTGGTCACCCGCCAGCAGATGGAAGACCGCTCCGTCCTCAACCTCAACGACGCCCTGCGCTACACCGCCGGCGTGCAAAGCAGCGGCTACGGCTCGGACTCGCGCAACGACTGGTTACTGGTGCGCGGCTTCGTGCCGACCCAGTTCCTCGATGGCTTGCCCCTGCCCAAGGGCAACTACGTCACGCCGAAAATCGAACCGTGGAATCTTGAGCGCATCGCCGTGCTGCGCGGTCCGGCCTCGTCGGTGTATGGCCAGACTCCCCCCGGCGGCCTGCTGGACATGGTCAGCCGTCGTCCGCAGGCCGAAAGCAGCCACGAGGTCGAGTTGCAAGCCGGCAGCTACGAACACAAGCAGATCAACATCGACAGCACCGGCAAGGTCGATGACGACGGCCAGTTTCTCTACCGACTCAGCGGCACCGTGCGCGACAGTAATTCCCAGGTCGATCACATCCCGGACAAGCGCTACAACCTCGCGCCGAGCCTGACCTGGAACATCAACGACGACACCCGGCTGACCTTCCTGTCCCAGTACACCCGCGACGACACCGGCATCACCGGGCAATTCCTGCCGCTGCAAGGCACCAGGCTCTCCTCGCCAGCGGGCAAGATTTCGCACCACAAGAACCTGGGCGACCCGGACTGGGAGTTCTACGACCGCACCTACTACGCGCTCGGCTATGCCTTTGAACACCGTTTCGACGACACCTGGCAGTTCCGCCAGAACTTGCGCTACACCAAGAGCGACTTGTCGTTCCAGGGCATTTCCGCTGGCGGGTCGTTCTGGCCGGACGGTCCGGACACCGCCGTGAGCGCCGACGGCACCGTGAAGCGCAGCGCCAGCATCGTTGACGAAGACATCAGCCAATTCGCCGTGGACAACAACTTCCAGGCCGACTTCCAGACCGGCGCCTTGAGTCACACGTTATTGCTGGGCCTGGACCATCAGCGCTCCAACAGCAATGCCCGCTGGAAGTGGGGTTCGACCGGTGTGCCGACCAGCAACATCCACAACCCGACTTATGGGCAGGACTTCTCCAATGTCCAGTGGTTCGACATGTACGACTACAACCAGAAGACCCACCAGACCGGTCTCTACATGCAGGACCAGATCGCCCTGGACAACTGGCGCCTGACCCTCGGCGGGCGGGAAGACTGGATTCACACCGGCACCGTTTTCCACAACCAGAACGAAGCGACGAACACCCAGCGCGACAAGAAGTTCAGCGGCAACGCGGCGCTGAGCTACGTCTTCGATAACGGCGTGACACCGTACGTTTCCTTCGCCCAATCGTTCCAGGCCGCGAACGGTTCAACCGTCAACAGCACCGACGCGTTCAAGCCGACCGAAGGCGAACAGTACGAAGCCGGTATCAAGTACCAGCCACCCGGCACCAAGGCCCTGCTGACGGCGGCGGTGTTCGACCTGACCCAGAAAAACACCTCGGTCACCGAAAACAGCATCACCCGCCAAGTCGGCGAAGTGCAGGTGCGCGGCCTGGAACTGGAGGCCTCCGGCGACATCAGCGACAACCTGAAGCTGATGGGCTCCTACACCTACAACGACAGCGAAATCACCAAGGGTGCCGCCGCCGAGACCGGCAAGCGCATGGCCCAGGTGCCACGCCACCAGACCACCGCCTGGGCCGACTACACCTGGCACAACGGCCCGTTGGACGGCTTTGGCGTGGGCGCGGGCGTGCGGTACGTCGGCGACACCTATGGCAACACCACCAACACCGACTGGGGCCACGTCGGCTCCTACACCGTGTATGACGCCTCGGTCCATTACGACCTGGGGCGCTTGAGCAAGACCCTCAAGGGTGTGTCGGTGGCGGTGGATGCGAAAAACATTTTCAACAAGGACTATCTGTCCACCTGCGACGGTTTCTATTGCTACTACGGCGACCAACGCAACGTCGTCGCGAGTGTGAATTACAAGTGGTGATCGGTTAGCTTGCGCACACTTTTGAAGAGGCATTCGTGGCGAGGGGATTTATCCCCTCGCCACACCCTTTCGCATTCGGATCGATATGAAAAGCAAAACCATCCGCCGCTGGTCCTTCGTCCACACCTGGACCAGCCTGATCTGCACGGTGTTCCTGCTGATGCTGGCGATCACCGGGCTGCCGTTGATCTTCCATCATGAAATCGAGCACCTGCTGGGCGATGCGCCGGAGCTGCGGGAAATGCCGGTCGATACCCCGCCGCTGGACCTGCAACAACTGGTGGAAAAAGCCAAGGCCCATCGCCCGGGCGAAGTGGTCCAGTATTTTGGCTGGGATGATGACGAGCCCAACGGCGTGACCACCATCATGGCGCCGACGCCGGGCACCGAACCCAATGCCTCCCACACCTTCATGCTCGACGCACGCACTGGCGAAGCCCTGGAAATGCCCTCGGCCAACGGTGGTTTCATGATGGTCATGTTGCGCCTGCATGTGGACCTGTTCGCCGGGTTGCCAGGCAAATGGTTGCTGGCCTTCATGGGGTTGTTGTTCGTGATCGCCATCATCTCCGGCGTGGTCTTGTACCTGCCGTTCATGCGCCGCTTGAAATTCGCCACCGTGCGCCAGGACAAATCCACCCGCCTGCGCTGGCTCGACCTGCACAACCTGATCGGCGTGGTCACACTGGTCTGGGCACTGACCGTAGGGGTCACCGGAGTCATCGCCGCGTGCGCCGAACTGATCATCGGCGCCTGGCGCAACGACAGCCTCAGCGCCATGGTCGCCCCTTACCGCGACACCCCGCCGCTGACGCAACTGGCACCCGCTACCCGCTTGCTGGATATCGCCAGGGACGCCGCGTCGGGCATGGCGCCAAGCTTCATCGCTTTTCCCGGCACGCTGTTCTCCAGCGAGCACCACTATGGCGTGTTCATGAAGGGCAACACGCACCTGACTGCCCATTTGCTGACGCCGGTGCTGATCGACGCCAGCACCCTGGACGTCACCGCCGTGGCCGAACGGCCGTGGTACATGGACGCCATGAGCCTGTCGCTGCCGCTGCATTTCGGCGACTACGGCGGCCGGCCGATGCAGATTTTCTGGGCGGTCCTCGACGTATTGACCATTATCGTCCTCGGCAGCGGTGTGTACCTGTGGCAGGTGCGGCGTAAAGCCGCCAGACGCGCAACGACCGGCATGGAGACCGTCTCGTGAAGCCCCGGCAATCAAGTTTCTGGAAAGTGTTCGGCATGCCCATGGCCATCGGCGTCCTGTGCGCCGCTGGGCTGTTCAGCGCCTTGCTCGGCGATGGCCCGTGGGACGCCGTGAGTTGGCTCGGGCTGGGCATTCCCTGCGCGCTGGGCATGTGGGGCCTGCTTGCGCAGGCTCGGTCGCGCCTGCCTTGAACAGCGATGAACGCGCTATGCTGCGCAACAAGTCCCACTGATCGAGACGTTGCCATGTCCACCCCCAGCATGACGTTGTTCCACAACCCTGCCTCGCCCTTCGTTCGCAAGGTCCTGGTGCTGCTGCACGAAACCGGTCAGCAAGACCGCGTGGCGCTACAGCTCAGCCAACTCACGCCGGTCAAGCCGGACCGGGCGCTCATCGAGGACAACCCGTTGAGCAAGATCCCGGCCCTGCGCCTGGCCAACGGGACGGTGATCCATGACAGCCGCGTCATCCTCGATTACCTCGACCACCAGCATGTCGGCAACCCGCTGATCCCTCGCGACGGTGCAGCCCGCTGGCGGCGCCTGACCCTGGCCTCCCTGGCCGACGGGATCATGGATGCCGCGGTGATGATCCGCTACGAAACCGCCCTGCGCCCCGCCGAGAAACATTGGGACGAATGGCTCGATGCACAACGGGACAAGATCCGCCGCGCCCTGGGCGTGCTCGAAGCCGAGGCGATTGCCGAACTGGCCTGCCATTTCGACGTGGCCTCCATCAGCGTGGCCTGCGCCCTGGGCTACCTGGACCTGCGCCATCCCGACCTGAATTGGCGCAAGGCCAACCCGCAATTGGCGGCGTGGTTTGCCGAGGTGAGCTTGCGGCCGTCGATGGTCGAGACGGTGCCCAGGGTTTAGTACTGCACTGACCGGTCAGGCCTCATCGCGGGCAAGCCTTGCTCCCACAGGTTTTGCTCCCCCAGGTCAGGTGCAATCCTTGGGAGCAGGGATTGTAAAAGCATCTCCTGTGGGAGCAGGGGCTGTGGGAGCATGGCTTGCCCGCGATAGCTGCGCAGCGGATCCCGAGGAAACAACCCGGCAATCTGCATCACCAACACCTCACGCAATTGCCGGTCCTCCCGCAACCCCAACGACCGGCTCATTTGACTTCTCCCAGATCGAAGGTCATTGCGGCGGCAGGCTTCGCCCCGACACCGTACCAGTCCAGCTTGCGGGTCAATACCATGAACGCGCCCAGCAGGCCGAACAGCAGCAACGAGCCCATCAACAGCGCGTAGTCTTCGGCGCTCAACAGCCCGTAGAGCAAGGCGTACAACGCCGCCAACCCGGCCGAGAAGCCCAGGCCATGGCTGACGCTGCGCAGCACGTGGCAGACATAGAAGCCGATCAACACGACACAGGCGCTGGCCGACGCCAGGTACGCCAGGGCAAAACCGATGTGTTCCGACAGCGACAGCAGCAACAGGTAGAAGAACGCCAGCGCCACACCCACCAACGCGTACTGGATCGGGTGCACCGCCAGGCTCTTGAGCACCTCGAAGAGGAAGAAGCCGGCGAAGGTCAGGGCAATGAACAGCAGCGCATATTTGATCGCCCGGTCGCTCTTGAGGTACTGGTCCACCGGGTCGATGAAACTCACACCGAAGGCGCGGCTGCGGAATTCTTCACAGTTGTCGCTGGGCAGGCAGTTTTGCAGCGCTTCCTCAAGGTTGGTGGAAAAGAACGACGTCTGCCAATCGGCGTTGAAGCCTTGCTCATTGATGTCGCGACTGACTGGCAAGTAGCTGCCGATGAAGCTCGGGTGCGGCCAGTCTGCGGCCAGATGCACTTTACTGCTCTTGCCCACCGGCAGGATCTGCAACTCGCCGGTCCCTTGCAGGCGCAGGTCGAAACCGAAAGTCAGGTCCGCACTGCCCTGGCCGGTGACCATCGGCAGCGGCACATGCACGCCTTGTCCCAACCAGCCGACGCGCGAGCCGGGCAGGATATCGATGGTCTTCTGGTTCAGCGTCAGGGCCAGCGCATTCTCGATGCCGCGAATGTCACTGATGCCCACGCTCAGGTACGGCTCGTCGAAGTGGTAACTGCTGAGGTCCTTGGATGCGACGCCATAGTTCTCGGGCACCTTGAAGCGCCCGTCGATGCGGTTGTCGGCATGGAACAACCGTGCCTCGTAGATCCCCCGGGCACGGGTTTCGGTGCGGACCTGGCCGTCGAGTTCGAATTGCTCCGGCAGGAAATACAACTCGCCGCGCTGCTCGACCGTTTCCTGGAAACGCACACCGGTCTTCTCATTGGTGTTCCATACCCGCACATCCCGACGATACGGCACCACCAGCAGCGGCCCGACCAGTTGCTGGCTGTTGCTGGAACTGCGGGCGATGTCTTGCAACACACCGTCGCGCAGTTCCTGGCGCTCGTCGATGACGCCGTTGATCATCAACAGCGGGATCATCAGCAAGAGAATCAAGAGGGCAATCATGCCCAGTTTTATGGCGAGGCTGCGGTTCATGTGGGGCTCTCCCTGTTCGAATGAAGGAGAGTCTGGGAGGGCTGTGTGCCGGGGTTATGGAGCGAATGTGGAGATTGTGTGGAGATTGCACAGCGATATTTTTCAGGGCAACCGCAACACCACTTCCACCCCACCCTCGACATTGCCAATCGTGAACGCCCCCCCATGCAACTGCACCACTTCCGCCACGAAATTGAGCCCCAGGCCGGTGCTCTTGCGGCCGCTGTCCGGACGCGGCAGGGAGTAGAAACGCTCGCTCAGGCGCGGCAGGGCGTAGTCAGGGATCGGCTCGGCCTGATTGAACAGGCGGATTTCGATGCGGCTGCCGATGCGCTCGGCGCTGATACGCAAGCTGCCACCGGGCGGTGTGAAGTCCAGGGCGTTCTCCAGCAGATTACCCAGGGCCTGGCGCAACAGGAACGGCTCGCCCGTCAGCACCAGGTCCTGGGCGATGCGCTGTTCGATCGTCAACTGCCGATGCTCGATCCGGCCGCCGCAACCTTGCAGCAGCTCATCGAACAACCCGGCCAACGGCACAGCGACGTTCTCCTCCAGCCCCTGGCGTTGTTCGACCTGGGCCAGGTTGAGCAGACGCTCGATCAACTGCTGCATGCGCACGCTTTCGCTGTCGATGTTGCCGACAAAGCGCTGGCGCTGGGCGCTGGGCATGTCGCCCTGCAGTAACTCGGCCGCCCCGCGAATCGCCGCCAGTGGACTTTTGAGTTCATGAGTCAGGGTGTGCACGTAGCGCTCGACGTAGGCCTTGCCTTCCAACTGGGTGCGCATGTGCTCCACCGCACCGGCCAGTTGCTCGAACTCACCGCCGCGATAATGCGGCACCTCCACCCGACGCCCCTGGCTGACGGCTTCGGCATACGCGGTCAGGCGGCGCAACGCCGCGCTGAGCCACCACGACAGCAAGGCGCCCAGCAACAGGCCCAGGCCGATCAACCCGGCCCCGTAGGCCAGCAGGCGCCGTTCGGTGCGGTCGACATAAGGCTGCAACGAGCTGTTGGGCTTGGCGACGGTGACCACGCCGATGATCTGGCCGTTGTCGCGGATCGGTGCGCCGACGTGCATCACCGAAGACGTCGCGTCATCCGGGTTGCTGCGGGTCGAGCGGGCCCCGTAATGGCCGCGCAGGGTCAGATAGACGTCGTTCCAACGGGAATAATCCTGGCCCACCGCCGTACCGCTGGAGTCGAGCACCACGATGCCCTTGGCATCCGTGACGTAGATGCGATGGTTGACCTGGTTCTTCGGCAGGCCCCAGATCTTCGCCGCCGGCTGGCGCTCGCCGTAGGCCTTGAGCAGTTGTGGCCAGCGATTCTGGTTGAGGGTGCCGGCCTTGAAATCGTCCCGCAGGATCTCGGCCATCAGGTTGGCCGTGTCCACCAGGGTTTCCTCGGTGGACTGGCGCACCCCGGGGCGGATCTCCTCCATCACCGTGTTGAGCACGAAATAACCGGTCAAGGCGATGAACAGCACATACACCAGGAAAATCCGGATCCCCAACGACATCAGCTGTGCCCCGGGCTGTAGCTGTAGCCCAGGCCGCGATGGGTCTGGATCGGCTCGGCCTCGGCGCGGACCAGGCGCAACTTGGCGCGCACGCTCTTGATGTGGCTGTCGATGCTGCGCTCGTAGCCCGCATCGCTGGCCACGCCCAGGGCATCGAGCAATTGTTCGCGACTGAACACCCGTTCAGGTTGCTCCAGCAGGCAATTGAGCAAGCGAAACTCGTGGCGGGTCAGGTTCAGCGGTTTGCCACGGTAGCTGATCTGAACCCGGTCGGGGTCCACCAGAAACAACGCCGAGCCCAGCTCCGCGACCGGGCGTGGCGCCACCCGCTTGAGAATCGCCCGGACCCGCGCCGCCACTTCCCGCGGGCTGAAGGGCTTGACCACATAATCGTCGGCGCCGATCTCCAGGCCCACCACCCGATCGATCTCGCCATCCCGGGCTGTAAGAAAAATGACCGGAACGTCGCTGAAACGTCTGAGATTTTTACAAGTCTCGAATCCGCTGATATCCGGCAGGCCCACATCGAGGATGATCAGGTCCGCCGGGGTGCTTTTCTGGTGATCGAGGGCGGCCGCGCCCAGGCTCAGCCAAGTGGTGTCAAAGCCCTCCCCTTGCAGGGCAAACACCAGCGTATCGGCGATAGCGGCTTCGTCTTCGACAATCAGAATATGAGGCATGGCTTGCGAGCCCGACAGTAAAGTTGCCGGAACGGTGCCCCAAGGCTCGAAGCGCGTCAATCAGGGAAAATCAGCACTCCGGCTTATCCGCCGTAAACCGCCGCGCCGGGTTCACCGCCGCGCCGAACTCGCGCAACGCCTTGGCCCCGATCAACAACGGATAATTGAAACTGCTGCGGTCGGTCAGGTTGACCTCCACGGTGCGCTTGACGTTGCCCAGGCACATTTCCAGCTCCACCACCGGGCGCTTGCTGGGGGCGATTTTTTCGTCGTCTTCCTCGTCTTCCTCGGAGCGCGTCTTGATCTTGCTGATGCGGGCGATCTTGTGTTCGTAGACCTTGTTGCTCGCGCCCTTGGTGGCGAGGCGAAAGCGTACCCAGTCATCGCCGTCGCGGGTGAACATTTCGATGTCCTTGGCAGACAGCGAGGCGGTCAGGGCGCCGGTGTCCATCTTGGCCTTGAGCACCTCGCCGCCGATTTCCGGCAGCGCGATGTATTCGTAGCGCCCGTACAGGGTCGGGTCGGCGGCCAGCACTGGCAAGGCCACCAGGGAGAGCAGGGCGAGAAATGATTTCATGCGGTAGGGCTTCCTCTGTTTGGGTGTTTTTTAGACCGTGACCCATGAATTCGTTCGGTCGATCGCGCACCTGTGGCGAGGGGATTTATCCCCGCTAGGCTGCGCAAGCAGTCCCAAGTCAGACAACACGGTCTGCCAGGGAGATTGAGTTCACTGCTTTAGGGCTGCTGCGCAGCCCAGCGGGGATAAATCCCCTCGCCACAAAAACGCTCCCAATCTACCGGGGCCAAAGTGAAACTTTCGTCCAAGCCGATTTGGCCTGTCACCCGAAGCTGCTTATCATGGCCCGCCCACCCGTTCGCAAGAGTCGTTTATGCGCCGCCTGCTCACCGGCTGTTTCGTCACGCTGCTGTTGTTGCTCAACACCCTGGTGCTGTTCGGGCCGTTGCTGGTGTTCGCGCTGCTCAAGCTGGTCCTGCCCGGGCGTTTTCGCGACTATGCCTCTTGGGCGGTGATGTGGATCGCCGAGACCTGGGCCGAAATCGACAAGTTGATCTTCGCCCTGTGCATTCCCACTCGCTGGGACATCCGCGGTGGCGAAGGCTTACGTGGCGATACTTCTTATCTGGTGATCAGCAACCACCAGTCCTGGGTGGACATCCCGGCCCTGATCCAGGCCCTCAACCGTCGCACGCCGTTTTTCAAGTTCTTCCTCAAGAAAGAACTGATCTGGGTGCCGTTCCTGGGACTGGCCTGGTGGGCACTGGACTACCCGTTCATGAAGCGCTACACCAAGGCGTTCCTGGCGAAAAATCCGGAACTGGCGGGCAAGGACCTGGAAATCACCAAGGCCGCCTGCGAGCTGTTCAAGCGCCAACCAGTCACCGTGGTGAACTACCTGGAAGGCACGCGCTTCAGCGCCGCCAAAAACCAACAGCAAGCATCGCCCTTCAGCCACCTGCTCAAGCCCAAGGCCGGCGGAGTGGCGTTCGTGCTGGCGGCGATGGGTGAACAACTGGACGCCGTGCTGGACGTGACAGTGGTGTATCCGCAACAACGGATTCCCGGCTTCTGGGACCTGCTCAGCGGCGCGGTGCCGCGGGTCATCATCGACATCCAGACCCGCGAACTGGACCCGGCGCTGTGGCGCGGCGATTACGAAAACGACCCGGTGTTTCGCCAGTATGTGCAGGATTGGGTCAACCGGCTCTGGACCGAGAAGGACCGGCGCATTGCGGCCTTGCGTAACGAAGGACAGGGTTCCTAACAGTTCTGATAGTAGGCAGCGGCGGGGAAAACTCCGATGCTGAAGGTCCGGATTTTCGGACCTTGCACGGAGCCCGGCGTATGCCCACCTGCCCTCGCGAAACCGTACTGTGTCGCTACCACTACGATCCACTTGATCGCCTGACCGACTGTGCGCCCGCCACTGAAGCCCACATCCAGCGTTTTTATTGCAAAAGCCGATTGGCGACCGAGATACAGGGAGCGGTCCAACACAGCGTCTTCCAGCACGAAGACCAACTGTTGGCGCAACTACGGCGCGAGTCCGCAAAGGTCGACACCACGCTGCTGGCGACCGACCAACAGCGCTCGGTATTGAACGCCCTTGATGCATCTGGCCCCCACCCTCTCGCCTACACAGCTTACGGTCATCGCCCGGCTGAAAACGGCTTGCTCAGTTTGCTTGGATTTAACGGCGAACGGCCGGATTCGGTGACCGGGCATTATTTGTTGGGGAATGGGTATCGGGCGTTCAATCCGGTGTTGATGCGGTTTAACAGTCCGGACAGTTTGAGTCCGTTTGGGGAGGGAGGGGTGAATGCGTATGGGTATGGTTTGGGGAACCCGTTGACCAACCAGGATCCAACTGGGCACTTCCCATTAAGAGCCATCCTTAGCTCCATCGATGACTACATAGGGACTGTCAGATTTTTTGTGTTCGGGCCGGTAGCGGCCTGCCGTCAGGCAGGCCTTGATTTCACCAGGTCGGCCT
>NZ_JAODAB010000044.1 GCF_025336485.1 Pseudomonas citri
CCGACCTGGTGAAATCAAGGCCTGCCTGACGGCAGGCCGCTACCGGCCCGAACACAAAAAATCTGACAGTCCCGCGGAACCATAAGCCGCCGTTACCGCAGCAACGGATATGCACTCAATCCATAAACCACGAACCGCCCATCAACCCCACCGCCCAGGCTCCCCAACCAACCGCCCCTGCACCCCAAACAACCCCATCTCCCGAATCACCGCCAACTCCCCCTCCGTCTCCACCCGCTCAGCAATCAACGGCAAGTCGATACTGTGGGCCGCCCGCTGAATCGCCTCGATAAACAGCCGCTTATCACTTTCCTGGTCAATGGCGCGAATATAGCTGCCATCGATTTTCAGGTAAGCCAACCCCAGTCGCGACAAGTTACCGATCATGCTGAACCGCCCACCAAAACGCTGCAGACTCAGGGAGAAACCGAGCTCACGCAGGCGTCGGGTCAATTGCTCCAGCACGGCCTGCTCCGGCAATTGTTCTTCACCAATCTCCAAGGTCAGGCGCGGCCCGAGGTCGGAATGGGCCCGCAGGATTTCAAAGATTTTGTTCAGTGCTTGCGGATCGGCCAAGGTCGCCGAGGACAGGTTCAGCGCCAGTGAATGCTCATGCCCGGCCATGTGCTTGAGCACCTGCTCGAGCATCAAGCGGTCCAGGCGCGCGGCCCAACCGAAGCGCTCCAACCAGGGCAGGAAGCGTCCGGCGGGAATGGTCTGGCCCTGCTCGTCCGACAGCCGCGACAGCACCTTGTAATGCAGCACCACTTGGGTGTCCTGGGCGGCCACCACCGGCTGGAAATACAGCTCGAATAACTGATGATCCAAGGCCTGGTCGAGCAGCGTGTGCCAGGCGTGGTGATCGTCGCCAACGCTGGCGACCAGGCTGTGGTCCAGGCAGGCCCAGGCCGGTTCGCCCTGGCTTTCGGCTTGGGCCAGGGCCTGGTCGCCGAGCTGCAGCACCGCCTGCGTCGAGTCACCGTGGACGAACGGCGCCAAGCCGATATGGGCCACCGGGGTCACGTCGGTCGCACCGGTTGCGTACAGGCTCATCAATGCGCTTTCCAGGTTCTGCGCCAGTTGCACGGCCTCCTGGCGCACCAGGCCCGGCGCCAGCACGGCGAATTCGCCGCCACGGATACGCGTCACCAGGTTCTGGGTTTCCGGGTAGCGGGCGCTTTCGCGCAGCAACTGCTCGCCCACAGCCTGGAGCAACTGGTCGGTGCGCTGCCCGCCCAGTCGTTGGTTCAAACCGGCCAGGTCCTTGACCCGCAACAGCAAGAGGTAACCGGAACTGGCCTGCTCGGGATTACTCACCCGGGCGTTGAGTTGCATTTCGAAATAACGCCGGTTGGCCAGGCCCGTGAGGTTGTCCTGGTAGGACTCGATCCGCAGTTTTTCACTGCGCTCGGCTTGCTCCTGGAACAGCGCCTTGAGCTTTTCGACCATCTGGTTCATCGCCTGCACCACGCGGCGCAGTTCCGGGGTGCGCGGCAGTTCCGGCAGGCTCAGGAACTCGCGGCGGGCGATGGCCTGGGACTGGAGCACCATGTAATCGAGCGGCTTGAGTTGACGGCGCAACAGCAAGGCCCCCAGCACCGCGCTCACGGCGCCGCACAGCAACAACCAGCCCAGGCTGCCCAGCGCGCTCTGCCACAGCTTGGCGAGGGCGAACATCGGGTGGCTGACCACTTCGACCCGCGCCGCCTGCTCCCAGCCGCGGCTGACGATTGCATCGCCACCGGCCGGCTCCAGGCCGATGAGCTTGACGAACCATTGCGGCACGCTGCTGGCATCCGGGGTGCCGGTGCGCTCGACGAGGGTCTTGTCGGTGGCCACGTCGACCACGCGGATGCTGGCGTAGTAGCCGCTGTCGAAGATTGAGCTGACCATCAGCTCCACCATCGCCGGGTCGTCGATGTTCGGCGTCAGGGACAGCGCCAGCGCCGTGGCGGCGTCCTGGGCGTGGGAGCGCAACTGGTTGACGTACTGGGCCCGCGAGCTCTCCAGGCTGACCATGAAGCTGCCGCTGAAGGCAACCACCAGGAACAGACAGATAGCGATCAACAGCTGTTTGAACAAAGACATCTGAGCGCGCGCTCCTAGTTAGTCGTCTCGACCGGAAAACCTTCGGCCTGCATTTTTTTCAACACATCCTGCCAGCGGGACAGGCGCTTGGTGTCGCTCACTTTCTTGTTGCCCTTGGTGCCCGACAACCACAGCCCTTCGGCATTGAAAGAGTAGACCGGCAACAGGTCGGTACGCTGGCTGGCGGGCAGGATGCCATCGATCAGGCTGTCGAGCACCAGCGGCATGGCCTCGGGCGTGGCGTAGTACGTGAGCACCATGTGCGCGCGGTTCTGCCGCAGGGCCTTGACGTAGGTGATGCGCAGCTTGTCACTGGAAACACCGAGATGACGCAGGCTGAAATACTTGGCGATGGCGTAGTCCTCGCAATCGCCGGCGCCCTTCCACAGGGCCTGGATCGGCGTTTCCCAGTAGTCGACCTCGTGCCACAGGTCGATGTCTTCCACGTAGCGCACCTGCTTGTTGAAAAACAGGTTCACCACCTTGAGCTGTTCCAGCTCCGGAATCTGCTTCTGGGTTGCCAACAGCTGTTGCCAGGCATCGATGCGTTGCTGCCCTTCGCCCAGCGGCCCGTACAGCGCTTGCGCCCGGCGGCTGATCTGGGCAAAGTCCCAGTCGGCCTGCAAGCCACCCAGCATGAGGCCGGCCAGCAGCAATGCCGAACACAGCCAGCGCAAGGACCTGAAGACAGGGAAAGGTGCAGCCAAGGGAATACGTCCGAAAGGGCTGTTGGAAATTCGTTGGATGGTGAAGCCTGCCCCAGCAAAAGACAACGGCAAAAGAGGTGGCAAGGTGCAATCACCGCAAGCACGCTAAACTTTAGTTCAGGAACCGGCACGCGAGGCTTTGACCGCCTGGCAATCTGTAACTAATGTTTTTGGATCCAATTCGTCATTACCAGTCAGGGTGCGTTGTCGTGACACAGAAGCCCAAACCGCTCAGTACTATCCAGGTCAACGGGCCCATCCCCGCTGCCCAGGCCCGTTCGATCATCGAAGGCTCCCTGCGCGAGGCCATTCTCGACGGCAGGCTGCCCTGCGGCACTGCCCTTCGCCAACAGGAACTGGCCGATCTGTTCGGCGTGAGCCGCATGCCAGTGCGCGAGGCGCTGCGCCAGTTGGAAGCGCAGTCGCTGCTCACCGTGGTCCAGCACAAAGGCGCCGTGGTTGCGCCGCTGATCACCAACGACGCCATCGAGACCTACGCCCTGCGGGCGGTCCTGGAGTCGTTTGCCCTGCGCTTGTCGATTCCGTTGCTCGATGCCAACGACCTGGCGCTGGCAGCCCAGTACATCGAGCAATTGGAAGCGCAGACCGACCACGCCGAGATCGGCAAGCTCAACCGGTTGTTCCACATGTCGCTCTACCACAAGGCCCCCAACAGCAGGCTGCTGGACCTGATCGAGCGCGAACTCAACGAGGAGGAGCGCTTCCTGCGCTTTCACCTGTCGTCCATGGGCCTGGGCAAACTGACCCAGGACGACCACCGCGCGCTGCTCGAAGCCGCGCGTGAGCAAGACATCGATAAAGCGGTGGCCGTGCTCAAGTTCCATCTGGAAAAAGCCTGCGTCACCATCCGACGGTACCTGGAGCAACAACCAGGTCGTTGATTTCGCCGGCCACCCGGCCGGCGCATCACTTTCTTACACATCCGTCCTACTCGCCTGACTGCCTGCCAGGCGTGGCTTGGCCGTGCTCATAAGCCGTCGTCACATCAGTTCAATGGCACTGCCATCGATTTGGGCTCACTCTTGCATTTGTCGATTCAAAAAACAGACCTGAAGAAGTCAGCGCCTGGCGACAAAGCCGAGCGAATCGAAGCCACCACGCAAGGAGCGACGCCCAACCGGCGGGATGATCGGGTGTCTGACCGATCCCCCTCCCACACATCCCCAATTTCTTGATTCCCACGCCCCCTGAAGTGCTCCGGGTGAGGCATTCACCCGAACTATTCAATTCTGATAAGTGCAAATCGGAAGGAGCAACTTCGCCCCAATAAAACTTATATAAAAAGTTTTAACATGCATGCTCGCACCTAATAAATATCAAACTTTAAATAATTAAAAAATAACTTGCCGAGTTCTTGTTTCGTGTATTAATTTTTTCTTCGCCGAGTTGTCATCGATTGTTTCGGCCACCACGAAACACCATAAATAAAGGCTCACAGCCAGAAACACCTATACCGATAGCACCTTTCAGTTACTTGGATAATTCATGGATTCCGGTTCAGGCACTCGCTCGCCCTAATAAAACAGCGCGTGTTTTCTCCGGAGCAACATCATTGATGAGGACGTTCCAATGCAGCCCACTAAAGAACAACTATCTCTGAAAAAACACCAACTCGGCCAACACCCGGTTTTTTCCGAAATAACATCAATCGATCTGCTACGCCGCTTTATGGAAAGTCACGTATTTGCCGTGTGGGATTTCATGTCCCTGACCAAACGCCTGCAACGCGAGCTGACCTGCGTCCACTTGCCCTGGCTACCGCCCGCCGACCCGCACGCTGCGCGGCTGATCAACGAAATTGTGTTGGGCGAGGAATCGGACGACCGCCCTGGCGCCGGTTATTGCAGCCATTTCGAACTGTACCTGGACGCCATGCGCGAGGTGGGCGCCGATACCCGCGCGATCGAGCGGTTCATCACCCTGCAACAGGAAGGCGTCAGTCCCGAGACGGCCCTGGAGAGTGTCGAGGTGGAACCCGCGGCGGCCCGTTTCGTCCGGCAAACACTGCACACCGCCCTGCACGCCCCGGCCCACAGCGTGGCCGCCGCGTTCGTGCACGGTCGCGAGAGTGTCATCCCGCGGATGTTCCAACGCATGCTGGACGCCTGGGGCATTGGCCTGGATCAGGCACCGACCTTTCGCTACTACTTGCAACGGCACATTGAGGTGGACTCCGAAGACCATGGCCCGGCCGCGGAAAAACTCCTGGCCCGCTTGATCGACGGCGATCCGCAACGCGAGGCCGAGGTGTTGAGCGCCGCCCTCGCCGCCGTCCATAGCCGAGCCGCGCTTTGGGACGGACTGCGCCAGAGCATGGCCCAACCGGTTGCGCAGGTGATGCCATGAACGCCGTCGTGTACCAATCCTTCGCCGACGCCTGGGAAAGCCGCGCCACGATCCGTACCCGCCCACGGCGCCGGGTCGAAGACGACGACAAACTGTTCTTCCCCATGAGCCGCCAACCGCTGGTGCACAGCCAGACCTTTCTCAGCCACTGCCCGCAGTTGCGCGATTTTGTGCTGGTGCAGAGCCTCTACAAGTTCATCAACGACGTGGTGATCTTCGAGACGGAACTGGTGGACCGCACCGCCCGGCGCATCGCCAAGAACAGCTTCGGCATCGAGTTCCCATTCGCCTGTCGCTACGACGCGATGACGGTGGTGGTGGACGAGGACTATCACGCGCTGGTGGCGATGGACTTCATGCAGCAGACCATCGACATGACCGGCATCGAACCGATCCTGTTGCCTGCGCAAATCGAACTCAGCCGCGCGATACCCGCGACCCTGGCCCAGGCGCCGGAGCATTTGCTCAGCGCCGTGGAGCTGATCTGCATCGCCATCGCCGAGAACACCGTGACCAACGACGTGGCGGCCTTCGCCCGGGACGACTCGGTCAAGGCTTCGATCAAGGGACTGATGGCCGACCACTTGCTGGACGAGGGACGGCACTCCGGCTTCTGGACGCGACTGGTGCAGATCTACTGGCGCTCGGCCCCCGAACAGGACCGCGAGGCGATTGCCCGCCTGATGCCCGGTTTCATCGTCCAGTACCTGGCGAGCGACCTGCAGCAGGCGTTCGATTTCGAGCTGATCGCGCAGTTGCCCGTCGACGAGGCGGTGCGCCAGTCGCTGCGTGAAGACGCCGCCGCGTTGGCCTATCCCATCAATCGCTTTCACCCGTTGGTGGGCAACATCACGCGCTTTTTCCGCGGCAGTTCCATGCTCGCGTCTCCTTGCGTGAGCGACGCCCTGGCCGACTACCTGAACCCATGAGGACCTTTCGATGAAACGCCTCGAAATTGCAGTGCCTGGCACCAGTCAGGCCATGGCCGAACTGGCCCGGGAGCTGGAGCTGCACGGCCACGCTGTCGCGCATCGGCCATCGTCGGTCGGCCCCGGCGCGGTCGACGTGTTGATCGACGACGGCACGACACCTTGCACCCTTCAAGCCCGCGCCTGCCTGCACATACGCGTGGCGCTGCGCGCGGTGCCCGACACCCCATTGCCACAACCGGTCCTGGTCTTTCGCGACAGTGCGCAGCGGCTATTGGCCCAGGAAGTAATCGCGCCGCAAAACGATGGCAACGGCCAATCCTTGCGCCTGCACACAGTGGCGATGGTAGTGGAGACTGGTGCGCGACTGGTCAGCCAACTGTCACGGGATGAAACCTGCTTCGAGCACGGGCCGGCGGTGCAGGCCGACGCTGTCGAGCAGCCCCTGCTCGGGCTCGATGCGCTGGAACCCCTGGCCTTCGAACACCGCCTCAATCGACCGCCCGTGCCTTGGTTGCTGGCCGCCGCCGACGTGCCAGTGATGCACAGCATTGAACAACGGATGTTCGATGACGCAAAACGCCCGGCCCTGTGGGTCGATGGACAGCTCATCGACTACAAGGCCTTGCGCAGCCAGGCGCTGAGGGTGCAGCAGGCAATACTCGACTCCCTTCCCGTGGAAGCTGAGCCTGTGGAAGCTGGGCCTGTGGGTGCAAGACTTACCCGCGATAACACAGACACTCCAGTACCCAACCAGAACGAGTCATCGTTCATCACGGGCAAGCCTTGCCCTCACCAGACTAGCCCGCAAAAGGTGATTGCGCTGTGCCTGCCCAAATCCGCGCAGCTGTATGCGGCGATCCTGGCGGTGCTCGGTTGCGGGGCGGTGTACTTGCCGCTGGACCCGCAACACCCGGCGCAGCGGCGACGCTTTATCCTGGAGAACGCCAAGGCCGACCTGCTGCTGCACGACGGCAACTGCGACCTGGGCGAGCTCACGATGCCGACCCTGGACGTGCGGCGACTGCCACCGGTCGAACAGGGTCTCCCGACCTCACTGATCCGTCGCGAAGTCGCCGGCGACGAACCGGCCGTGGCGATCTACACCTCTGGCACCACTGGCCAGCCCAAGGGTGTGTTGCTCAGCCATCGCAACCTCAGTCATTTCTGTGCCTGGTACGGCGACTACGTCGGGTTGCAGCGCGACAGCCGGGCGCTGCAGTTTTCCACCATCAACTTTGACGCGTCGCTGCTGGATATCCTGCCGACCTTCATCCACGGTGCGTTGCTGGTGGCGCCCAACGAGGACCAGCGCCGCGATCCGCAGCAATTGGTGACATTGATCCATCAACAGCGCATCAGCCACGCCTTTCTACCCCCCGCGCTGCTGAGCGTCATGCCCCTCGATACGCCGCTGGGCCTGGCGCACCTGATCACCGGCGGGGATGTCTGCGAGCCGTTCGTGATCGAACGACTCGCGCCACAATGCCAGTTCCACAACATCTACGGTCCGACCGAGACCACGGTGCTGGCGACCACGCGGCGATTTGCCGTGGGCGACAACAACCGCAACCTCGGCGCCCCCATCGCCAACGGCCGGGTATTGATCCTGGATGAACAACTGCAACCGGTGCCCCACGGCACGCCCGGCGAATTGTTCATCGCGGGGCCAGGTGTCGGCCTGGGTTACCTGAACGACCCTGCGCTGACCGCCACTCGCTACCTCGACCTGACGCTGCCTGCCGGGCAAACGCTGCGGGCTTATCGCACGGGGGATATCGGGCAATGGACCGACGACGGCATCGAGCTGTGTGGACGTCGCGATAACCAAGTGAAGATCCGTGGCTTCCGGGTCGAGCCCGAGGAAATCGAACATTGCCTGCGCGAGAGCCAGTTGTTTCGCCAGGTGGCGGTCGGGGTCGATGAGCGACGGCGGATCCTGGCGTTCCTGGCGGGGCCCCTGGACGAGCGCGCCTCACAGGCGCTGCGCGAGCATGTACGGGACTCACTGCCCAGCTACATGCACCCGGCCGCCTATATCGAACTGCCCAGCCTGCCTTACACCAGCAACGGCAAGGTCGATCGTCGGACGTTGCTCGCAACCGCCGTGCAAATCCAGGTCGGCAACCAGCGCCGTCAGCCGCAGAACGCCTTGGAAACGCAGTTGCAGCATCTGTGGGCCGAACTGCTGGAGTTGCCCCTTGAAGACATCGCCACCGATGAGAGCTTCTTCAACCTCGGTGGGCACTCGATCCTGTTGTCACGCATGCTGCTGAGCATCCGCCAGACGTTCGGTCGCAGCCTGTCGATCAACCGCTTCATTGAAGCCCCCACGCTGCTCACCCTGGCGAAGTTGCTCGACAGCCCCGGGCAAAACAACGTGTCGACCCTCAGCCCCCAGGCCCTGATCGATGCCGAAGCCGAGCTCGACCTCCAGCCGTTGCCCATCAGCCAGTGCGGTGATGTACACAAGGTGGTGGTGACCGGTGCCAACAGCTTTCTGGGCGTGCACATCGTCGAGGCGCTGTTGGCCTGGGGCGCTACCGAAGTGGCCTGCCTGGTGCGTGCGAGCGCCGGGCAGAGCGCGGCCGAGCGCTTCTCCCAGGCCCTGCGGGACAACCACTTAACCCATCTGGACCTGAGCCGCGTCAGCGTCTACGCCGCCGACATCACCCAAGCGCAATTGGGTTTGCCGGATGACGTCTATGCCCGTATCGACCGCACCTTCGGCGCCCTGGTGCACAACGCGGCCCACGTCAATCATGTGCTCGACTACGAGTCCCTGGCGCGGGACAACGTGGAACCGATTTTCGAGTGCCTGCGCCTGTGTGAAGGGCGCAGCAAGAAGATCTTCAACTTCGTCTCCACACTCTCGGCCTCCAGTGCCCTGGACACCGATGGCCAGGTCCTGGAGCAACCCGCCGCGCCGACGCCGCCGATCTACATCAAGAACGGCTACAACCTGTCCAAATGGGTCGGCGAACGGATCCTGCAACGGGCCCGCGAGCGCGGGGTGTGGGTCAATCTGCTGCGCCCCGGCAACATCAGTTTCAACAGCCAGACCGGGGTCTGCCAGCCCCACAAGAACCGGCTGATGCTGATGCTCAAGGGCTCGATCCAGCTCGGCCAGGTGCCCGACCTGTCGCTCAATTTCGACCTGATGCCGGTGGACTTCCTGGCGCGCTTCATCGCCTTCCACGCCAGCCGTTACCAGCCGGCACAGGCGGTGTTCAACCTGCATAACCCCGAGCCGTTGAGCTGGGACGCTTATGTGGCGTCGTTCCGCGACAGCGGTCGGAAGTTTTCCCTGGTGAGCGTCGCCGACTGGCAACGGCAACTGGGGCGGGTCGATGCCGACAATGCGCTGTTTGGCGTGCTGGGGTTCTACCTCAACGGCTTCGAGGAGGACATCGGCGATATCTCGCTGATCCGCCACGACAACGCCCGCACCGGCGTGCGGCAGATGGGTGCCCGTTACCCGGAAAAATCCCCGGACTTGCTGCGTCGCGGCGCCGACTACCTCAAGGCCATCGATTTCATCTGAAGTCTCCCAACCCAAAGCCCCAACTCAAAGCAAGGAGCAAGACCATGAAAGCACTTCAACCCGACACCCTGATCAAGAACCCCCACGCCTGCCAGGTCGAAACCTCGGTGCAGGTCGAAGCCGACGCGGCACGCGTCTGGGACGTGGTGGGTGATTTTGGCGGGTTCAACCGTTTCATCCCGGCACTGGCGCGCATCGAAATGACCGGAGAGGGTGCGAGGTCCCTGCGCAAGAAGTTTTTCGCCGACGGGCAGAACCTGGTGGTGGAACAGCTCAACAGCCGCGACGACCAGGCCATGCACATGACCTGGACGCTGATCTACAACACCCTGGGTATCGACAACCTCTGGGCAGCCATGCGCGTCGAACCGCTGGCCAACCACCGCTGCCGCGCCACCTGGACCATCATCGCCGACCACACCGACGCCCATACCCCGTCGGGCTTCAGGGATTTCCTGCAAGGGTTCGCCGATGAAGCCATGGGGAATGTGCAGCGGATGTTCGACTAAGCCCCCACCCCCCAATCCCCTGTGGGAGCAAAAATTGCTCGCGAAAGCGGTGGGTCAGCTTGCTGCGATGTTGACTGTGCCGATGTCATCGCGGGCAAGCCTTGCTCCCACAGGTTTCCCTTCCAGTGACAGTCCTCAGGATCAGATCTTGAAGCTGTCCACCAGTTGCTTCAGTCGATTGGCCTGTTGGGACAAGGCATCGCAGTCCTTCAGGGTTTCATTGAGGTTGGCCACGCTTTGCTGGTTCAGCAGGTTGATGTGGCTGACGTCCATGTTGAGGGTTTCGACCACGGCGGTCTGTTCCTCGGTCGCGGCGGCCACCGATTGGTTCATCCCATCGATCTCGCCGATGCGCTGCGTCACGCTGACCAGTCGCAAACCGGCCTGGTTGGCCACTTCCACGCTTTCTTCGCTGGAGGTCTGGCTGGCGTTCATCGTGGTCACCGCTTCACGGGAGCCGACTTGCAGCGAGGTGATCATCTTGTGGATTTCCTCCGCCGACTCCTGGGTGCGGTGCGCCAGGTTGCGCACCTCATCGGCCACCACCGCAAACCCACGCCCGGCTTCACCGGCACGGGCCGCTTCGATGGCCGCGTTCAGCGCCAGCAGGTTGGTTTGCTGGGAGATGCCCTTGATCACATCGAGGATGTGCCCGATGTTGTCGGTGCTGGCGTTCAGGGTTTCGATCTGCGTGCACGAGAGGCTGATCTTCTGCGACAGCTCGGTCATGGCCTGGATGGTCTTCTCCACCACCTGGCGACCGTCGTCGGCCTGCTCGCTGGCGCCACTGGCATGCTGCGAAGCATCGGCGGCGTTGCGGGCGATTTCCTGGGTCGCGGCGCCCAACTGGTTGATGGCCGCGGCCACGCTGTTGGTGCGAGCGCTCTGTTCGTCCGAGCCGACGAGCGAAGCGTTGGACGAGGTCATCACTCGTTGCGACAGGTCATGCACCTGCCGGGTCGCGGACGACACTTCCGAGATCGATGCGTGGATCCGCTCCACGAATTGGTTGAACGAACCACCCAACACCGCGAATTCGTCCCGGCCCTGCACCACCAGGCGGCGCGTCAGGTCACCTTCGCCCTGGGCGATGTCCTGCATGGCGCGGCCCATGGTGGTCAGCGGACGCATCAACACCTGGATCAACAGGCTCAGCAGCAACGCAATGGCCGCCACCGCGACGAACATCGCAATCAACGCCGACGTACGGAACTGGCTCAGCGGCGCATAGGCCTTGCTCTTATCGATCGACAGGCCGATGTACCACTCGGCATTCGGCAGGCCGGTAACCGGGGTGAACGACAAGATGCGGTCCTGCCCGTTCAGCTCGACTTCCTGGATGCCTTTGCCGATGCGCACAGGGCTGCCCGGGTAGATATCCTTGAGGTTCTTCATCACCTGGTCCTTGTCCGGGCTGACGATCACCTGACCGTCGCCGCTGACCAGGAACGCGTGGCCGATCCCGCCGAAATCCACCGAGTTGATGATCTTGACCAGCGTGTCCAGGCTCAGGTCGCCCCCCACCACGCCGAGCAGCTCGCCGTTGTGCTTGACCGGCAGGGCAATGGTCACCACCAGGCCACCGACGGCCGCCGGGTACGGCGGGGTCAGCATGGTTTTATCGGCGGTGACGGCCTGTTTGTACCAGGGACGCTGGCGCGGGTCGTAACCGTCCGGCATTTTTGCGTCAGGGCGTTGGGTAAAGACACCACTGGCCTGGCCCACGTAGGTGAACTGGAAGTTCGAGGTCAATGCCGGCTGATCGACAAGTCCCGCCAGATCGGCATTGGCGCCCTGGTGCGCGATGTTCTGCGCCAGGTTCTCCAGCACCAGCACCCGACCGCTCATCCAGTTCTGGACGCTACTGGCCGTCAGGTCGCCGGATTGCTCGATGGACGATTCCAGGCTGCGACCGATGGTGTTTCGCTGTAGATAATCGTTGTAGAGGGTGAACAGAGCGAAAGCCAGGACCACGACGCCAGAGGCGGCAAGCAGGATTTTATGGCTGAACTTGAGATTCATTGATGAGACTTCTTATGCAGGGAGTGGGGGTGCATTCCGGTTGCAACAACTCATTTGGCCGCGCGAGCAGGACTTGTGGTCCGCTCCACTTTGGTGCACGCATACTTCTCTGTCGGCAAGGGCGTGGAAAATATTAGGTCTTTATGAAACGGGGCGACGAGAGGCGTCCGGTCGCGGCGACGATGAGCTACCAGCTCTAGGGTTTAGCTACCGAGGAACTTGCACAAGTGCCGTGCATGGCTTACATCCTTTATCAGGGATGGATTCATCCTGCGGGGAGTTGCCCCGCAGGGTGTTAGCCGTAAACGCCAACCTGTCGATTGCAAGCCCTGTCGCCATGACTGAACCGACTACCCTCGCCAGCTGGATTCGCGCGCTGCGCAAACAGCTCGATGCACTGGGCCTGGACAGCCAGGCCCTGTGCCTTGGGGCCGGCCTGGACCCACAGTTGATGGACGATCCGAACGCCCGCTACCCGCTCTCGGCCACCACCCGCCTGTGGGCGTTGGCCGTGCAAGCCAGTGGCGACCCGGCGATCGGCCTGCGGGTGTCGCGCTTCGTCAACCCAACGACGTTTCACGCCATGGGCTATGCCCTGATTGCCAGTGGCAGCCTGCGGGAAGTGTTCGAGCGAATCGTGCGCTACCAGCCAGTGGTCAACGACGCGCTGACGCTGCAATTGAGTCGCACCGAAGATCGGTATCTCCTCAGCCTCACGGTGCCTTCCGGCCATCCGACGCCGGCCTTTGAAGCCATCGATGCCTTCACGGCGATTTACCTGCGCACCTGTCGCAGCCGGCTAGGCCGCGACTACGCGCCGCTGGCGGTGTACCTGCGGCGTCCGGAACCGGCAGACCCCACGCCCTGGCACAAGATGTTCCGCGCGCCGGTGCATTTCGCTGCCGGGCAGGATCGCCTGGAATTCAACCTCGTCGATTTCGACAGCCACCTGGACGACACCGACCCGGCGTCGGCCGAGCCCAACGAAACCACGCTCAAGCGCAGCCACATCCCGCTCAAGCCACTGACCTGGGAGCGCAAGGTGTGCACGGCCATCGAAGCCCAACTGCCCGAAGGCGAACCGAGCGCCGAACGTGTCGCCCAGGCCATGCACCTGAGCCTGCGCAGCCTGCAACGACACCTGGCCGATGAGGGCTGCCGCTTCGATACGCTGCTCAATGAGTGCCGGGAAAACCTGGCGCTGCTGCACCTGCGCGACCCGCAATGCTCGTTGAGCGAAGTCGGTTATCTACTGGGGTTCGCCGATGCCAGCAGCTTCAGCCGCGCGTTCAAGCGCTGGACCGGGATGACGCCGGGGCAGTTTCGTGACGGGTTGTGCTAGTAACCAGGGCTCGCAATCGCTCGATATCGATGATCTCGATCTCGCCATATCCCAGCCGGACGATCCCCTGGCCTTGCAGATCCTTGAGGACCTGGTTGGTGGTCTGGCGCGACAACGAGAGCATCAGCGCCAGCTGTTCCTGGGGCAGTGGCAAGACCCGGCGCGCCGGTTCGATTTCACCGTAGCCTTCGGCGATCAAGAGCAGGCGGTGGGCCACGCGAGCGGGGGCGGGCATCAGGCTCAGGTGTTCGAGGTTGATAAAGGTCAGGCGCAGTTTGTGGCTCATCAATAACGCGAGGTGCCGCCAGTAGAGCGGTTGCCCTTGCAGAAATGCCAGCAACGGCGCCTGAGGCACATGCAGCAAGGTACATTGACCCACCGCCACCGCATCATGGGTCCGCGGCTGGCCGTCGAACAGGCAGATCTCACCGAACCAGTGAGGCGCCTCCACCACGCTCAGCAGGGCCTCCTTGCCTTGTTCGTTCACCGCGCCGACCCGCACCGCACCTTCGAGCACCGCGTACATCCCGCAGGGCGGATCGCCGCGCTTGAACAACCGCTGCCCCGGCGACAAATGCCGAACCCGCGACATCTCCAGCAGGCTATCGTGTAACTCAGCAGGCAAATGGCTGTACCAGTGACCGGCCATCAGGTGCGAGTGCCAGGGGTGCGCATTCATGAAAACTCCGGGACAAGTGTCGGCTAACTGACAGAACGCCTCGTGGAACCGGGGCATCATGCAGGCATCCCCTCAGGAGGAACAACAATGAAAAGCCTCGTCGATCATCTCAGTCAATACGCGGCTTACCACCGCGACCCACGCAACATCGCCACTCATTTTGTCGGCATTCCGCTGATTTTCGTCGCCGTTGCGGTGCTGCTCTCGCGTCCGGGCTGGCCGGTGGGTGCAGTCCTGCTGTCGCCGGCGCTGCTGGTGGCGGCGGCGAGCGCCTGCTTCTACCTGCGCCTGGAATTGCGTCTGGGTGTGCTGATGACCGTGCTATTGGGCCTGGCCGTCTGGCTGGGCCAGACGCTGGCCGCACACAGCACCTCGGTGTGGCTGGGCGCCGGGCTGGGGATGTTTGTGCTGGGCTGGATCATCCAGTTTGTCGGCCACTATTACGAGGGACGCAAGCCGGCGTTCGTCGACGACCTGAGTGGGTTGATCGTCGGCCCGCTGTTCGTGGTGGTCGAAGCGGGTTTCCTGCTGGGGCTTCGGGGCGAACTCAAACGCGCCATCGAAGAACGCGCCGGCCCCGTTGCCTTGCACAACCCGCGCTCGGCGGCCTGAGCTGTTGCCAGGGTGAAACGACCTCTGTGGTGAACACCGGATGTGTGAGCCCCCGAGAATCCTGTGGGAGCCGAGCTTGCTCGCGATGACGGCGGTATTCCAACCTCGATGCAAGCAGGTTCACCGCTATCGCGAGCAAGCTCCCCACAACCGCTTTACAGCGTCCCGAACTCGACCCGGATCGTCAGTGCGCCCTGGTTATCGCTCAGCCCGGCCCCATAGCGCCCTGTCAGGTCATCATTGATGCACAACTGCAATTCCCCTTGTTGGCCGCTTGGAATCTGCCCCAGATCGCCAACCAGGAACGGCGTCCCACCGTCGCCAACCCGGCCGATCAAGGCTCCCTCCGCCGCACCGGGCAAGGTATAGCTGTCATAGTCGATGTGCCTCGAACCGCCATTGCCATCCACCCAGCCGCCTTGCGGGCTGGCGTACCACCGCCCACTGACGTAGCGCACCAGGCGCGGCACCACGGCGTTGATCTGCACACCCGTGCCCTGCCAGGGCTGGTTGGCCTGGACCTGCATCGTCACCGCCTTCAAGTCGTTGGCCACGGTGTCGCCGGCCTGGAACGCCAACGCCGCGATGGTCAGGCTCGGGTTCGAGGTGCCCGTGGTGGGGAATACCCCATCCCCCACCAGGAACAGGTTCTGGTGATCCCAACTGCGCTGGTACTTGTCTACCACCGACTTGGCCGGATCACCGCCCATGCGGTAAGTCCCCATCAGGTGCCCGGCGCCCTGGAAGCTATAGGGCTCACCTTTGTATTCGAACGTCCCTGGGCCAATGATGTCCGTCAGTTCCACGGCACCGAGCAGGTCCTCGATGATGTGGGTCGCCAGAATCTTCGCCTGCCGGAAACCTTCCTTGGTGTAGTCGGACAGGTCGTAGTGAATCTCCGGCCGGAGAATGCCGAGCCCGTCCTTGTAGTTATCCGTCGAAGGCACGATGTAGCTGCTGGACTGGTCGGGATGTTCCTCCACCTGTTCCACCAGGAAGGCGATCCGGAACTGGCGAATGAACAGGCCGTTGAGTCGGTTGATCAGTGCCGTGCCATACAGTGCCTCACTGGGCGGTGGCGGTGTCTCTTTGGAGGGCAACGGGTTGGTACGGCTGGTGTTCTTCCCGTCGATGAAATCGGCCACGGTGACGTACGGGTCGCCCACCGGCCAGTTCCAACCCTCATTGCCGATTTCGATGCGCCATGCCGCTCGCTGGTTGCGGAAATCGCCGTCACGCAAGCTCTCGATGCCCGCCGTGGACACCGGGCCCCGATACGGAAACACTGTCTTGCCTTCCGGCATCAGCCCCCACGCCAGGTAGATCGGATGGTCGGCCAGACTGCGCCCCACCTGGCCGCTGCTGTTGGCCACACCGTTGGGCCAGGCCGGGCTCTTGGAGTTGAGCAGCAATTTAGGGGTTTCGATGGCATGGGCGGCGATCACGTAACGCTGCCCGATGGCCACGCCGGTACCCGTCTGCGGCCCCTCGCCCAATTGATACTGAATGAACTCGACGCCATTGATGTTTTTATCCGGGCCCACCGTCACTTTGCTGGCGACGGTCCGGTACAGCACCCTGACCTTGCCGGTGGCCAGGGCCTTGTTCAGGGTCACGGTGGCGTCGTACTTGGCCTGAATCGGGCAGATCGGCGTGCAGTTGGTATTGCCCGCGCACACCCGGCGCCCGGCGTAAGGCTGGGCGTTGCGCCCGGCCGGCGTCGGGCTGACCACCAGTGGCAAGCCGTCGAAGGTCTGGCCGGTCACGGCGCTGACAAAACTGCCATCGACCAACGACAACGGGATACTGTGCATCGGGAAGGAATAACCCTCGGGGAAGGTCATGCCCAGGTAGGCCTGGTCGGCGACATTGGCCGACACGCCGATTTCCGCCTCCGCCCGGCAATAAGCGCTTTGCAGGTCGTCGTAGCCGATCGGCCAGTCCACGCCAACGCCGTATTTGCTCTTGAGGCGAAAATCGTTCGGCACCATGCGCAGGCACGTCCCGACCCAGTGCCAGGTCGTCCCGCCACCCACCCGCTCATAGGTACTGGTGAACGGCAGCGGGCCTTTTTGCACCAGATAGCTGACCGCCGGCTTGTTCCAGCCAACGATCAGGTCGGCGATGGTCGCCCGCGGAGCATTTTCCTTGGTCGGGTCACGCGGCGTATCCAAGGTCGACACTGGTGGGTAAGGGGATTCCGGGGTCTTCAGCGTGGCCGTGTAGAAACGCTCCAGGTATTGCGCACGGTTGGCCGGCACCTCCGGACCCGATTCGAGCACCAGCACCTCCACGCCGGCCATGCCCAACTGATAAGCAATGATGCTGCCCGCCAGGCCAGCCCCGACGATGACCACTTCTGCTTGTTCGGTACTCATGACGAGGCTCCTGGCTGCTCATTGGCTGCAACCCCGGTGTAGTCCTCGAGGCTGGGCGGCGTGGTGTTCCAATAGCCAAAGAACATTTCGCTATAGCCCATGGGATGGGCCTGGGCGATTTTCCAGGCCCAGCTCTGGATGTAGGCCTGGTCGGACACCACCATCGAATCGGTCGACTGGTAGCTGCCGGCGGCGTAGGGCTGATACCACACGCCCAGCAACCACAACTTCATGATCGAACGCGCAGCCAGGGCCGCTTGCGTGACGGCCGGTCGCGATCCGTCCATCAGTATCGTCTGGGCGATCTGGTCCGGGGGGACATGGTCCGCCGCCAGCGTGGCGTATTGGGTCAGCAAGCCATTGAGCACCTCAGGCGTGATACGCGGCGTGACGAACTCAAGGAAGAGCGGCGGCAAACCCACCTGGTCGATCGGCGGTGCCAGCCGATCGGTGGGGATGCCGGTCAGGGCCGATGACAGGCCCACGAAATTGTCCAGATCACTGCTCATGGTTGACTCCTTGTCCGCCAGTGGACTGCGCACGCTCAAGCAAGTAGGTGAAGTCCGCGAAACTGGTACGCGGGGATTCGGTGACATGGGTGGCCGCATTGCCGTGACACGCCATGCAACTGGAAGACGCCTGGGGCACGGTGCCCTGGATGTAGGTTTCCAGCGTGGCGTTGGCCAGGAACAACGGCGCAGGGTTGCCCAACGGGCTGGTGGCCGATATCTGGCAATTCGGCAAAGGCGCGTCTGTCGGCCATTGGGTGCTGATCAATTGATAGTTCGCCCAGACGCTCTTCGGATTGACCGTGCGCAACAGCGCCTGATAGGTGCTGTTCAGGCTTTTTGTCGCGTCGGTCAGTGGTATTTCGCGCACGATCTGCGAAGGCGTTGCCTTGACCGCCGGATTCCACGGACGGGGTGGCGGCTGGTTGATCGCGCTTTGGCTGGCGGCGTTATAGAACAGATACGGACCGACGCGCTGGGCGGGTGGTGTGGAGGCTTCCGGCACGTTCTTGACATGCTCGAAGGTCGACCAGACCCACTGCGCCGCACTGGCGGTCTTGTGCACGATGTGCAACCCCACCAGCCCGACCGGTTCGGACACGCACGACTCCTCGACAATCGGCCCATGGCTCGGGTCGCTGTTGCCCGGGGTGTAGACCAGCGCATCGACGGTGTGGAAATCCTCTCGACGGTCATTGGGCCCCAGCACCTTCCACGACGCCTTTACCATCAACGCACCGACCTGTTTCGTGTTGGCCGAGCCGCAGGCAAACGCCACGGTGTTAGTCGGTTTGGCAGCGAAGAATTTCTGCTGGCCTTCGATGCTGTACAAACCGTTGTCGACGATCCCGTCGAACATCGATCGATTGACCACGATTTCGTTGCGCGTGTAAGTGCCGTTCTGGTCCACCAGCGGGCCGCTCTCGAAAGGCTGGATGAACTCATCCAGCACATCCGGCACCTTGCCCATCTGCTGCAACAGCCGACCCGGCTTGAGTTGCTTGCACACTTCGGGAAGCGTCGCCGGCGCATCCCACGGCAGCGGCGCCTGGCCCTTGGCCCGGAAGATCTGATAGCTCTCTTTCCAGCTCTCCCACACCGTCGCACCGTCCTGCTGGCCGATGGTGGTGCCGGTATTCGGGTTACCGTTGTCCAGCGCCGGCCAGCTCAGGGCAATGAAGGTCTGCCACGACAGGTCATCGAAATTGGCTTGCAGGTTGGGCAGGGAAACCGGTTGGGTCACCGTGACATCGAAGGGAATCTGCGGCGACAACGAGGGGGCGGCGCTGGCGGCCGGGCCCAGCAAGACGCCTAACAACGCACAGCCAAGCGGGCCATGCCGACGGACTTCCACTTTCATGTTCTCTCTCCTTGGCATCAGGGCACCAGGAGAGATGACACCGGTCCTTCATGGACTCTTGCTTGCCTCCTGGCATGTCAGAGTCTAGGTAGGGTTTGGGCCGGGAAAAGGCGTTGGAGTAGAACCAATCGAAGCAAGTTAGGGCGGTGTTATTCGGATTCGGATCGCTGAGGACACCCTCGTCGGAACGCCGCCCGCAGCAGGCTTGCTTCAGGCGGCTTGCGACGATGCTGTTAAAGGTTCGAGACTTTCTGCCAGACCTTCGGTTTGAAGAACAGCGTCTCGCCCTTCGCCAGGCCCACCAGGCTGTCGTGATCCTTCACCACTTCGGCTTCGATCAGCTCGTTCTGGCCTTCCACCTTCAGCGTCACCCGGGTGGTGGCACCCAATGGGCGGATGTCGCGCACTTGCGCGGCGTGATGGTCTTCAAGCTCAGTACGCGACAGCGACACCTCATGGGGACGGAACAGCACATGCCGGTCCTCGCCCAGGTGCAGGCGGTTCGAGTCACCGAGGAAGTGGTACACGAAATCGCTCGCCGGGTTCTCGTAGACGTCGCCCGGCGAACCGATCTGCTCGATCACACCCTTGTTCATCACCACGATCCGGTCGGCGACTTCCATGGCCTCTTCCTGGTCGTGGGTCACGAACACCGAGGTCAGGTTGATGTCCTCGTGCAGCCGCGCCAACCAACGACGCAACTCCTTGCGGACCTTGGCGTCGAGGGCCCCGAACGGTTCATCCAGCAGCAACACCTTGGGCTCCACCGCCAGGGCGCGGGCCAGGGCGATACGCTGGCGCTGGCCACCGGACAGCTGCTCCGGGTAGCGGTCGGCCAGCCAGTCCAATTGCACCATGTTCAGCAGCTCGTGGACCTTGGTCGCGATCTGGCTTTCGTTCGGGCGCTGGTTCTTGGGCTTCATGCGCAGGCCGAAGGCAACGTTGTCGAACACCGTCATGTGGCGGAACAAGGCGTAGTGCTGGAACACGAACCCGACGTTGCGATCGCGCACATCGTGGCCGGAGACATCCTCGCCGTGGAACACGATGTTGCCCTGGTCCGGGGTCTCGAGACCGGCAATGATCCGCAGCAAGGTGGTCTTGCCGCAACCCGACGGACCGAGCAGCGCCACCAGCTCGCCGCTCTGGATGTCCAGGCTGATGTTGTCCAGGGCCTTGAAGGCGTGGAAATTCTTGCTGACGTTACGGACTTCGATCGACATGACTTATTCCTCCGCGGCGCTGGCGCGCAGGCGGTTGATGCGGTTTTCGCTCCACTGCTTGAGCAGCAGGATCAAGAGCGCCAGGATCAGCAACAGGCTCGCCACAGCGAACGCGGCCACGTGGTTGTATTCGTTGTAGAGGATCTCGACGTGCAGCGGCAGGGTGTTGGTCACCCCGCGAATGTGCCCGGACACCACCGACACCGCGCCGAACTCACCCATGGCCCGGGCGGTACACAGCACCACGCCATAGATCAGCCCCCACTTGATGTTCGGCACGGTGACATGCCAGAACATCTGCCAGCCATTGGCGCCCAGCAGGCGCGCGGCCTCTTCTTCCTGGGTGCCCTGTTCCTGCATCAACGGGATCAGTTCCCGGGCCACGAACGGCACGGTGACGAAAATCGTCGCCAGCACAATGCCCGGCAGCGCGAACACGATCTGGATATCGTGATCCGACAACCATGGCCCGAACAGGCCCTGGGCGCCGAACATCAGCACGTAGACCAGGCCGGCGATCACTGGCGACACCGAGAATGGCAAGTCGATCAGGGTCACCAACATGCTCTTGCCACGGAACGAATACTTGCTCACGCACCACGCCGCACTGACGCCGAACACCAGGTTCAACGGCACCGAGATCAGCACGGCGATCACGGTGAGCTTGAGCGCCGACAACGCGTCCGGTTCAAGGATCGCGACAAAGAACGCCCCCAGGCCCGACTTCAGGCCCTGGGACACCACGATGAACAGCGGCAACAGTAGAAACAGCGCAAAGATCAGCCAGCCGAGGCCGATCAGCACCCGCCGCGACGTCGCGCTGCCACGACGGGCGGCGTTGGTGGAGGCTGCGGTAATAGACGATTGGGACATTTTTCGCGCCTCCTTATGGGGTTTCGATGCGCCGCTGCAGCAGGTTGATCAGCAGCAACAGGACGAAGGAAACCACCAGCATCAGCACACCGATGGAGGTGGCGCCGGTGTAGTCGTATTGATCGAGCTTGACCATGATCAGCAGCGGCAGGATTTCGGTTTTCATCGGCATGTTGCCGGCAATGAAAATCACCGAGCCGTACTCGCCCACGCCCCGGGCGAAGGCCAGGGCGAAACCGGTCAGCCAGGCTGGCAGCAACGCCGGCATCAGGATGTGGCGGAACACCTGCCACGGCTTGGCGCCCAGGCAGGCAGCGGCTTCTTCGACTTCACGGGGAATGTCCGCCAGCACCGGTTGCACCGTGCGCACCACGAACGGCAGCGTCACGAACGTCAGCGCCAGGGTAATGCCCAGCGGGGTGTAGGCGATCTTGAAACCCAGGTCGGTGGCGAACTGGCCCACCAGGCCGGTCGGTGCATACAGCGCCGTGAGTGCGATGCCCGCCACGGCGGTGGGCAGGGCGAACGGCAGGTCGATCATCGCGTCGATGACTTTGCGGCCGGGGAAGGTGTAGCGCACCAGCACCCAGGCCAACAGCGTACCGATCACACCGTTGATGACGGCGGCGTACAGTGCGGTGCCGAAACTGAGCTTCAGGGCGGCCAGCACCCGTGGCGCCGAAACGATCGTCCAGAACTGTTCCCAGGTGAGTTGGGCGGCATGGACGAACATGGCCGCCAGCGGTATGAGCACAATCAGACTGAGGTACACCAGGGTGTAGCCCAGCGTCAGCCCGAAGCCGGGTATGACGGGTGAGATGCGACGCGACATAGAAGTCCTTGGTTAAAAACACTAAACATGGAAGCAAGACTGGGTGGGAGCAAGGCTTGCCCGCGATAGAGGCGACTCGGTTTCTGAAGGACCGCATCGCATCCATCGCGGGCAAGCCTTGCTCCCACAAAATCCCCTCACCACAAATTCGGTGTCCGGCTTTAGCTTGGCAACTGTAATCAGCTCATTCAGGCGTGTTTCAGCTTACTGCGCCTGATAGATCTGGTCGAACACACCGCCATCATTGAAGAATTTCGGTTGGGCGGTTTTCCAGCCGCCGAAGTCCTTGTCGATGGTCACCAGCTCCAGTTTCGGGAACTGCCGGGAATACTTGGCGGCCACGTCCTTGTCACGCGGGCGGTAGAAGTTCTTCGCGGCGATTTCCTGGCCGGCCGGGCTGTACAGGTGCTTGAGATAGGCTTCGGCGACCTCGGCATTACCCTTCTTCTCGGCGTTCTTGTCCACCACTGCCACCGGCGGTTCGGCGAGGATCGACAGCGACGGCACGACAATGTCGAACTTGTCGGCGCCACCGTCTTCCTTCAGCGCCAGGAAAGCTTCGTTTTCCCAGGCCAGCAACACATCGCCCTGGCCGTTGTTGACGAAGGTAATGGTCGAGCCACGGGCGCCGGTATCGAGCACAGGCACGTGCTTGAACAGCGCCTGTACGTAGTCCTTGGCCTTGGCCTCGTCACCCCCGTTCTCCTTCAGGCCATAGGCCCAGGCCGCAAGGAAGTTCCAACGCGCACCGCCGGAAGTCTTCGGGTTCGGCGTGATGACCGACACGTCGTTCTTGATCAGGTCGCCCCAATCCTTGATGCCCTTGGGGTTACCCTTGCGCACCAGGAACACGATGGTGGAGGTATAGGGCGTGCTGGCGTCGGGCAAACGCGTTTGCCAATCCGCCGGCAGGGATTTGCCCAACTTGGCGATTTCATCGATGTCCCCGGCCAGGGCCAAGGTCACCACATCGGCTCGCAAGCCATCGATCACCGCCCGGCCTTGCTTGCCCGAGCCACCGTGGGATTGTTGGATCTTCACCGTGTCGTCCGGGTGCGCTTTCTTCCAGAAGCTGGCGAACTCAGCGTTGTAGTCCTGGTACAGCTCACGGGTCGGGTCGTAGGACACATTGAGCAGCTCATAATCCTTGGCGACGGCGGAACCTGCGAAAACGGCACTGGCCAGCGCGGCCAGGGCATAGCGACGAATGGACGACATGGTGAAAGCTCCGGGAGTTCTTGGTTTTCTTATGACTTTAAAATCGTGAGGCCTGAAAGGATCTGTGGGAGCAAAGCTTTGCTCCCACAACAACCAACCTGTTTCAAGACGGCTTATGGCTGGGCTGCTGCAAGCGGAATTTTTCCTTGCGCTCGATCTGGACCACCTGGGCGTTGTGCACGGTGATCTCCACGGCCCCGAAGCGCAGATCGCGCAACGCGCTCTGGATCTCACGCAAGATGGTGGTTTCGTCCTGTCCGTCAACGCTACGTAGGGATGCGCTCATGCTGCTGCTCCTTTGAATGAATGCCTGGCAGTGGGCGGCACTGCTTGCGGCGTGGGAGCAATACTAGATAAGGCGAGATATTCTTAAAAAGACTATTTAAGAATTTTTATATAACCAAAACAGCATAAAGCAATGACACTGATCTTCAAGCAATGGCCGGCGCACAATCCCAGTCCAGTTGCGCCGCCGTCATGGGCCTTCCGAACCAATACCCCTGCCCCAACTCACAAGCCTGCTCCAGCAAAAACACCGCTTGCTCGCGCTGCTCGATGCCTTCGGCGTGCACCTGCATGCCCATGCTGCGAGCCAGGGCGATGATCACCCGGACGATCGCGGCGTCGTCCTCGTCCCATGGCAGGCCGGCGACAAAGCCCTGGTCAATCTTGAGCTTCTGCACCGGCAGGCGCTTGAGACGCAGCAGCGACGAATAGCCCGTGCCGAAATCGTCGATGGCCAGCCGTACACCCAACTCGCGCAAGCGATGCATCTGTTCCAGCGCCACCTCCGGCTCTTCCATCACCGCGCTCTCGGTCACTTCCAGCTCCAGGCAAGCCGGATCCAGTCCCGTGTCCTGCAACACCCTGGCTACCTGGTCGTACAGCTCGCGATGACCAAGCCATCGGCTCGAGACGTTGACCGCGACGAACGACAACGCCACGCCTGCCTCCTGCCAACGGCACATCTGCCGGCAGGCCTGGTCCATGACCCAGGCATCGATCTGGGCGATCAGCCCGGTGCGCTCGGCGATGGGGATGAACTCACCCGGCGAAACCAGCCCGCGCTTGGGGTGCTCCCAACGCACCAGCGCCTCGACGCCAACCAGGCGGCTGGTCGCCAGGTCATGCACCGGTTGGTAATGAACCCGCAATTCCTCGCGCTGGAGGGCGCAGCGCAAATCGAAGGCGATCTCGACCCGTTGCTGGGCGTGGGCGGTAAGCTCCTCGGTGTACAAGGCATAACCATCGCGTCCGGCGCTCTTGGCCTTGAACAACGCCGAATCAGCATTGCGCAGCAGTTGACCGGCGCTCAGGGCATCGGCAGGAAACAGGCTGATGCCGATGCTAGCGTTGATGAACAAGGCCTGCTCGTCGAGTCGCAACGGCTCCTTCAACGCATCGAGAATACGCCGGGCCAACACCGCCGCCTGCCCGGGCAAGGAGCAGTTTTCCACCAGCAGGGCAAACTCGTCGCCCCCCAGCCGGGCCAGCGTCACGCCCGGCGCAAAGAGCTCGCGAAAGCGCTCGGCGACCCTTTTGAGCAACTCGTCGCCGACGCTGTGGCCCAGGCTGTCGTTGATGTTCTTGAAGTGATCCAGGTCGACCAGCAGCAATGCGCAGCCGCGCTTGTGAAGCTGCGCCGACGCCAGGGCCTGCTCGGTGCGGTCGGAAAACAACAGGCGGTTGGGCAGGCCGGTCAGGGGGTCATGATGGGCCTGGTGCGCCAGTTCGTGTTCGGAATCCTTGAGCGCGCTGATGTCCGAAAACACCGCGACGTAATGACTGATCTCGCCGTTGTCGTCCTGGATCGCCCGGATCGTTTGCCATTGCGGGTAGATTTCGCCGCTTTTGCGCCGGTTCCAGATTTCGCCGCTCCACTCACCGAGACTGGCCAGGGTAGCAAACATATCACGGTAGAAAGCCGCGCCATGGCGGCCCGATTTGAACAGATTGGGGCGTTGCCCCAGTACTTCATCGCGTTCGTAACCGGTGATCGCGATGAAAGCCCGGTTCACGTGCACGATCAGACCGGTGCAATCGGTCACCAGCACCCCTTCGCGGGTGCAATCAAACACCGCGGCGGCTTGGCGCAGGCGCTCGCGATCGGCGCGGTGGCCGTCCCTTTCCAGAAATCGCGAGAGCCGCAACCGCGCCAGGAAGATCAACCCGGTGCTGACCAGTACCCAGATATAACCGTTGATCAGCACCCAGCGATGCTGGTCATCGGATTGATCGAAGAAACTGCTCAATAAATAACCAACCAATTGCAGCCAGACAACCGACAACACGAGGTAAAGCATGGCTGTGCGCATGGCGCTGCGTTGATGGGCCGTCATTGGTCGTCCATGTCCCTACAAAGAGATTGGGATTATAGAGGAAGAAACATCCTGCCACTCTTATCTGAAAGGCCGACTGGTTTTATCCGCAGGGGTGGAGATAATGCGACGGCTGTTTCTATCTTTATCGAGGGCCCTGCTGCCTATGTGGTACGAAGGTTTTCTTGGCTTGTCAGCATGGTCGCTGGTGGCCGTCACCCTGCTGATGACCCATGTCACGATCATTGGCGTCACGGTCTACCTGCACCGTTATTCGGCACATCGCTCCCTGGAGCTGAACGCCGGCCTCAAGCATTTCTTCCGTTTCTGGCTATGGCTGACCACCGCCCAGAATACCCGCGAGTGGACCGCCATCCACCGCAAGCACCACGCCAAGTGCGAAACCGTCGACGATCCCCACAGCCCGGTCATCAAGGGCCTGTCCACCGTTCTGCGCACAGGCGCCGAACTGTACCGCGCCGAGGCGCAGAACCCGGAAACCCTGCGCATCTATGGCAAGAACTGCCCCGAGGACTGGATCGAGCGCAACCTCTACAGTCGCTTCCCGCGACTGGGCGTGGCGATCATGGCGGTCATCGACCTGCTGCTGTTCGGCACGATCGGCATCACCATCTGGGCCATCCAGATGATGTGGATCCCCGTCTGGGCCGCCGGCGTGATCAACGGCCTGGGCCATGCCGTGGGCTATCGCAACTTCGAATGCCGCGACGCGGCGACCAACCTGGTGCCCTGGGGCATCCTGATCGGCGGCGAAGAACTGCACAACAACCACCACACCTACCCCAACTCGGCCAAGCTGTCGGTCCGCAAATGGGAGTTCGACCTGGGCTGGGCCTGGATCCAGGTATTCAGCTTCCTGCGCCTGGCCAAGGTCCAGCGCGTCGCACCCATTGCCCACCGGGTCGAAGGCAAGGGCCACGTGGACATGGACACGGCCATGGCGATTCTCAATAACCGCTTCCAGATCATGGCGCAGTACCGCCGGCTGGTCATCGCGCCGCTGGTCAAGCAGGAACTGGCGAAGGTCGATCACTCGGTGCGTCATCAGTTCCACCGGGCCAAACGCCTGCTGTCGCGGGAAACCAGTCTGCTGGACGACCGCCACCATGTGCGGATCCAGAACATGCTGGAGCACAGCCAGGCGCTCAAGGTGATCTACGAAAAACGCCTGGCCTTGCAACAGATCTGGATCAAGACCAGCAGTAACGGCCACGACATGCTCGCGGCCATCAAGCAGTGGGTCCACGAAGCCGAGGCCAGCGGCATCCAGTCCCTGCGCGACTTCGCCGAACAACTCAAGACCTACTCGCTGCGGCCTGCCACGGCCTGAGGCAAGGGAAGGGCTTGTGCGGCGAGGGGATTTATCCCCTCGCCACCAGTTCACCCCACGACTTACCCCGCTAAATCCCCCGCCCTTCGTCGCCCGAAAAGGAACTTCGCCCCAATTCCCCTATCTCAAGAGCACTTCGCCACCCAGGCGGGCTTTGGAGAAAGCGCGTGCGAACCTACAGCCCTGCACGCTCTTTGAGATTTGTGCCGATGGTCGATAAGAACCTACAGGATTCAACCCAACCTCATTGGCCCGAAGCGGCCCAGACCCTGATGGCGCTGATGCACGCCCAAGGCGAAGTCGCTCGCCTGAGCGAACGTGAGCAGCTGTTCAGTTCATTGCTGGTCAGCGTCAACGCCGTGCTTTGGGCGTTCAACTGGGAAACCCGGCAAGTGCTGTATGTCAGCCCCGCCTACGAGCGGATCTTCGGCCGGCCCGCCGGCCTGGTCCTGGCCGACTACAACGAATGGCGCGACGCAATCTACCCCGACGACCTTGAATATGCCGAACGCAGCCTGGCCGAGGTTTTGGTCAAGGGCGCCGTCGAAGACCGTGAATACCGCATCATCGCCGGCGACGGGCAAATCCGCTGGCTGAGCGACAAATGCTTCATCAACCGCCAGGCAGAACCTGGGCAGCCGGTGGTCGTGGTGGGTATCGCCGAAGACATCACCGAAAAGAAGTTGCTGGAAAGCGAACTGCAGCGACTGGCGACCACCGACGTCCTGACCCAAAGCAGCAACCGCCGCCATTTCTTCGAATGCGCCCACCGCGAATTCGAACAGGCTCGGCTACAGGAGATGCCGATGGCGTTCCTGTTGCTGGACATCGATGATTTCAAGGTGATCAACGACACCTACGGCCATCAGGAAGGCGATACCGTGTTGCAGAAAATCGCCGAGAGCGGACGCGCCGTGCTCAGGCGCGGCGATCTGTTCGGGCGAATCGGCGGGGAAGAGTTCGCCGCTGTGTTCCCCGGTTGTGCGCCGGACATGGCGATGCAAGTGGCCGAACGGCTGCAACGCGAGATCCAGCGCCTGACGTTCCGCTATGGCGAGCAGAGTTACGGGATCACCGTCAGCCAGGGCCTGACCGGCATCACCGCCGGGGACCAGAATCTCGACAGTCTGTTCGCCCGCGCCGACGCCGCCATGTACGAAGCCAAGCGCCAGGGCAAGAACCGCATCATCGCGGCTTGAAGCCAATCGCAGTGCAGTATTGAGCCCAGTCGCACCGCTGATCCCGTGGCAGCTTGCCCCACAGGGTCTGGTGGTGATGCTACTTGCGGCGCAACCGCGTCAACTCCGGTAACCCGATCTTCAGCAAACGCGCCGTGCGGCCACGGGCCAGTTCTTCCAGCCCTTCGTGGGCGGGCAGGCGTGCCAACTGTGCAGCCATGTTCATCACCAGGGCTTCACGGGAATAAACCCCGCCCCCCAGGCCATAGACCGCCGCAATCAGCTCCCGCAGCTCCAGCGGCAGACGCCAGCGGGTGCGCAACGCCGAGCCGAAACCAGCGCTGAAACGCTCCAGCGAATCCCCCACCTCTTCCGGTTCGTCCAGTTCGCCACCGGCCTGTTTCCACTCCTCCAGGCAACGCAACAATGCCAGGTCACCCAAGCGATGCAGCAGGCCGGCGCAATAACAGCGCTCCTGCTCCAGGTCCAGCAACCGCGCCATCGTCCGGGCGTATTCGGCAGTGTGCAGGGACAGTTCCCAGTAACGTTCGGCATAGTCCGCCAGGCACGGGACACTGAGCCGCGCACAGCGCTTGAGGGTCAGGCCGAGGATCAGGTTCATGCTCTGCCCGGTCCCTAGCTGATGCAGCGCCTGGGCCACGGTCTGCACCGGGGCGCCACCCTGGTGCTGGGCAGCACTGTTGGCCGCCGCAATCAACACAGCAGTGATTTGCGGGTCGGTGCGGATCTCCTCTTCGAACACTTTAAGGTCCAGGCCACCGGGATTGAGGCTGCGCTTGACCGCCTGTTGCACATCGGTCATCAACGGCGCGCCTTCGGACTGGTCACGACGACGCTCCAGGAAGGAGGGCAGGGTTTGTGCCGGCCCCGGCATCGGCACGTCGTGGGAAGAGGTTTCGTCGCTGCTCAGCAGCAACCCCTGCAAACGCTGGATCAGGTTTTCCCGGTTCAACGGTTTGGTCAGGTAGGCGGTCGGCGCCAGCGGCAAGACCTCGCGCACACTGGCGCTGTCGTTGCGCTGGCTGACCAGAATGAAGGGCAACGGCGGGGTACGCTGCTGCTGGCGAAGTCCACGCAAGAGGCTCAGGCCATCGACACCCGGCAACTCCCAATCGGCGATCACCAGATCGTAGGGATTATGCGCCAGCAGCTCCAAGGCCTGCCGCCCCTCGCTGCATGAGTCCACCTGGGCGTCACAACGTACGCTCGACAATGCCAGCTCAAGCAGCTCCCGAGATCCCGAGTCGGCTTCGGCAATCAACACCCGCGGCACAGCGGGCAAATCCACAGCAGTCATGCAGCATCGCTCCCTTGCAATACTTGCACCTTAGCCAATGAAGGCCGCTGCAAACAGTACAACAGCGTCCCAGCCATGAAAAAACCCGCCGAAGCGGGTTTTTTGTGGATCAACGCACAGCGCAGGACATGCCGATCAGAGCTCGGAGAAGCACTCTTCGAGGATCGCCAGGCCCTTGTCCAGTTGCTCGTCCGGCGAAGTCAGCGGCACCAGCACCCGCAGGACGTTGCCGTAGGTGCCGCACGACAGCAGGATCAAGCCCTTGTCGCGCGCCTTGGCCACGACCTGGGCCACTGCGGCAGCGTTCGGCTTGTGGGAGTCGCCGTTTTCGAACAGCTCCACGGCGATCATTGCACCCAGGGCACGCACGTCGCCAATCACCGGATACTTCTTCTGGATCGCCTTGAGACCGGTCACCAGGCGCTCGCCCACGGCCTTGCAGCGCTCCAACAGGTGTTCTTCTTCGAACACTTCCATCACCGCCAACGCCGCCGCACAAGCAATCGGGCTGCCCGCGTAGGTGCCGCCCAGGCCACCCGGAGCGATGGCGTCCATGTACTCGGCCTTGCCGCACACGCCGGCCAGCGGGAAGCCGCCGGCAATCGACTTGGCAAACGTGGTCAGGTCAGCGGCAACGCCCATCTGCTCCATGGCGAAGAAGGTGCCCGTGCGGCCGGCACCGGTCTGCACTTCGTCAGCAATCAGGAGAATGCCGTGCTGGTCGCACAGGGCACGCAGGCGCTTCATGAATTCCTTGGGCGCCACATAGAAACCACCCTCGCCCTGTACCGGCTCGATGATGATTGCCGCGATGTCACGCGGTTCGGCGTCGTTCTTGAAGATCCGCTCGATGCTGGCGATGGAGTCGTCGATGCTCACGCCGTGCAGTTCGTTCGGGTACAGCGCGCGGAAGATACCGCCAGGCATCAGGCCCATGCCGGCCGAGTACGGCACGACTTTACCGGTCAGGCCCAGGGTCATCATGGTGCGACCGTGGTAAGCGCCGGTGAAGGCAATCACACCGGCACGGCCAGTCGCAGCGCGAGCGATCTTCACGGCGTTTTCCACGGCTTCCGAACCGGTGGTGACCAGCAGGGTTTTCTTGGCGAAATCACCCGGAACCTTGGCGTTGATTTTTTCGCACAGCTCCACGTACGGCTCGTAGGCCAGGACCTGGAAGCAGGTGTGGGTCAGCTTGTTCAGCTGTTCGGTCACAGCGGCGATGATCTTCGGATGCACATGGCCGGTGTTCAGCACGGCGATACCGCCGGCGAAGTCGATGAATTCACGGCCTTCGACGTCAGTCACGGTAGCGTTCTTCGCCGAATCGGCGAAAATCGGGTGGATCTGGCCGACGCCACGTGGAACAGCGGCGATACGGCGGGCCATCAGATCAGCGTTAGTCTTGCTCATTACAGTCCTCTTCGCCGCTCATCGGTCGGCGTGGTTCAAGGATTACGCAGCGGGAAGTCAACGGCGGCAGCATGCGATGATCGACTGCCACGGCGTTCCCGGCCGCAGAAAAATGACACATTTGAAGCTGCGCAAAGGACAGCGCTCTCGTGCCCTTTGCGCTTGAAACAGATCAGATACCCAGGCAGAGGTATTTGATTTCCAGATAATCCTCGATGCCGTACTTGGAGCCTTCACGGCCCAGGCCCGAAGCCTTGAT
>NZ_JAODAB010000045.1 GCF_025336485.1 Pseudomonas citri
GTAGGTCATCGTCAAGATTAAATTCCGGAACCCCTATCTGCTGACGCAGGTAGGGGTTTTGTTTTGCCCGCAGGAAAAATGTAGGAAAGCTCTGTAATAAATTTGCACAGTTATTTCCAGGCCGGAGCACTAGAATAGCCCCACCTTAGCCGAGCCAGAGCTCCTTATGTCCGATCCCTCAGACGCTCATAGGTTGTCAGATCTACCCCTGAACGATCTGGTGGCGTGCCATGAGTGCGACCTTTTGATGCGCAAGCCCAAGCTGGCCCTCGGCGAGAAGGCCATATGTCCGCGCTGTGGCTATGAGCTCTACGCCCACCGCCACAATGTGGTCGAGCGCAGTCTTGCCTTGGCGATCGCCGCCTTGCTGTTGTATGTCCCGGCGAACTTTCTACCGATCATGCAGCTCAATCTGCTCGGCCAATCCTCTCAGGATACGGTCTGGAGCGGGGTCGTCGGATTGTTCGATACCGGCATGCAAGGCATAGCGGTCGTGGTGTTCTTGTGCAGCATGGGGATCCCGCTGCTCAAGCTGCTTTGTCAGTTGGCTGTGTTGCTGAGCATACGTTTGGACATAGGTCGTAGCTACGGTTTGCTGCTGTATCGCATTTACCATCATTTGCGAGATTGGGGGATGCTCGAGGTCTACCTCATGGGTGTCCTGGTTGCCATCGTCAAGTTGGCCGACATGGCGGCCATCACCGTCGGTCTTGGTCTGCTGTGCTTCATCAGTTTGTTGTTGGTCCAGGTCTGGCTGGAAGTGGCAATGTCACCCCATCAGGTCTGGCAAGCATTATCAGGAGAGGATGCCCATGCGGGCGATTGATGCAGGCATTTTGATCTGTGCCGAATGTCATGAGCTTAATCGGCAGGATGCCGAAGCCGACAGCCAGACGTGTACCCGTTGCGGCGCCTTGGTTCATGACCGTCGTCCAGACAGCTTGATGCGGACTTGGGCACTGTTGATCACTGCCGCGATTCTTTATATTCCGGCCAATGTGTTGCCGATCATGACGATCAATTCCCTTGGGCAGGGTGCCCCAAGCACTATCATGGCCGGGGTCATCGAGTTGGTACAACACGGCATGATCCCCATTGCCGCCGTGGTATTCATCGCCAGTATCGTGGTTCCCACGTTCAAGCTCGTGGGTATCGCCTTGCTGTTGTGGTCCGTGCAGCGGCACCAGCCGATGTCGGCACGGCAGCGCATCCTCATGTACCGTTTCATCGAGTTCATCGGCCGCTGGTCGATGCTGGATATCTTTGTAATTGCCATTCTGGTGGCGGTGGTGAATTTCGGGCGGCTCGCCAGTGTCGAAGCCGGGTTCGGCGCCATCGCTTTTGCCAGCGTGGTGATCTTGACGATGATTGCCGCAGTAACTTTCGATCCCCGACTGATTTGGGATAACACGGAGTCGGATGCCGACCATGACTGATTTGCCTACCGCTAAAACCCGACCGGCTTCGAACTGGTCAGCCATTTGGGTCCTGCCGCTGATTGCCCTGATCATTGGCGGCTGGCTGGCCTGGCGGGCTTACACCGAGACCGGTATCGAAATTAATGTTCGCTTCGAGAGCGGCGAGGGCATTCAGGTCAACAAGACTGAGGTCGTCTACAAGGGGATGACGGTCGGCAAAGTGAAGAACCTCACGCTCGATGACGAAGGTAGCTCCAAGGGGGTGATTGCCACCATCGAGATGAACAAGGACGTCGAACAATACCTCAGGAGCGGAACACGTTTCTGGCTGGTCAAGCCGAGCGTGAGCCTGGCGGGGATCACCGGCCTGGAAACACTGGTGTCGGGTAACTACGTGGCGATCAGCCCGGGTGAAGGAGACTCGACCCGCAAATTCAAGGCGCTGTCCGAGGAGCCACCGCTCTCGGACGCCAAGCCAGGGCTGCACGTGACCCTCAGGGCCGACCGGTTGGGCTCTTTGAATCGTGGCAGTCCGGTGTTCTACAAACAGATCCAGGTCGGTCAGGTGAAGAGCTACCTGTTGTCCGAAGACCAGAGCAAGGTCGAGATCAAGGTTTTCATCGAGCCTACCTATGCGAGTCTGGTCCGCAAACACACACGTTTCTGGAATGCCAGCGGCATCAGCATCGATGCCAACCTGTCGGGCGTCAAGGTCCGCAGCGAGAGCTTATCCAGCATTGTGGCCGGGGGGATTGCCTTCGCCACGCCTGAAAATCGCAAGGACAGCCCGCCGACGGATCCGAGCCTGCCGTTCCGGCTCTACGAGGACTTTGACGCCGCCGCAGCGGGCATCCGTGTGAAGGTCAAGCTCAACGATTTCGAAGGCTTGCAGGCCGGTCGTACGCCGGTGATGTACAAAGGCATCGAGGTCGGAACCCTGAAGACCCTCAAGGTTGACCCCGACCTGGCCAGTGCTACCGCAGAGCTGACCCTCGATCCATTGGCCGAAGAGTACCTGGTGACCGGTACTCAGTTCTGGGTCGTCAAGCCATCGATTTCCCTGGCCGGTATCACCGGTCTGGAAGCGTTGGTCAAGGGTAACTACATTGCCGTGCGACCGGGTGACAAAGGCGGCGCGCCTCAGCGTGAGTTCGAGGCCAGGGCCAAGGCCCCGCCGCTGGACTTGCGTTCACCCGGGCTGCATCTGGTCTTGCTGACCGAGAACCTCGGCTCGCTGGAGGTTGGCAGTCCGATCCTCTACAAGCAGGTCAAGGTCGGGTCGGTGCAGAGCTATCAGTTCTCCCGCAAGAAAAAGCAATTGATCATCGGTGTGCACATCGAGAAAGAGTATGAAGGCCTGGTCAACGGTTCGACGCGTTTCTGGAACGCCAGTGGCGTTACTCTCACGGGCGGCCTGACCGGCGGGATCCAGGTCAAGAGCGAATCGCTGCAGAGCCTGATGGCCGGCGGCATTGCCTTCGAGACCCCGGAACCCAACGTCCCGCTGAAAAGACGCATTCCACGCTTCCGCCTGTTTGCAGACCGTGAGGCTGCGCAGCAGAAGGGCACGGTGGTGACGATCAAGGTCGACCGTGCCGATGGCTTGCGAAGTGGTACGCCGATCCGTTTCAAAGGGCTGGATGTGGGCAAGGTCGAGGACGTTGACCTCAGTGCAGATCTGCAATCGGTGCTGCTCACTGCGCGCATCACCGAAGTGCCGGAGCGCATCGCCCGGACCGGCTCTCAATTCTGGGTCGTCAGGCCAGAATTGGGGCTGATGAAGACTTCGAACCTCGAGACCTTGGTCACTGGCCAATACATTGAAGTGCAACCCGCGACGAAGGGCCTCGGGCCGCAAAACAACTTCGTTGCCTTGGCCAACCCACCGGAAAGTGCCGTGCCCGAAGCCGGTCTGAGCCTGGTGCTGAGCGCGGCTCGTCGTGGTTCGTTGAAGACCGGCGTACCCGTGACTTATCGTGAGATTACCGTGGGCAAGGTCACTGGCTATGAGTTGGGGCAGACGGCGGACCGGGTGTTGATCCATATCCTGATCGAGCCAAAATATGCGCCATTGGTGCGCAGCGGTACGCGTTTCTGGAACACCAGCGGTTTTGGCCTGGACTTCGGCTTGTTCAAAGGGGCGACGGTGCGGACCGAGTCGCTGGAGACGCTGATCCAGGGGGGAATTGCCTTCGCGACGCCGGATGGCGACAGGATGGGCAGCGCGGCGCGACCGGAGCAGACATTCCCGTTGTTCGATAAATTCGAGGATGAATGGCTGACCTGGGCGCCGAAGATCAACCTCGGGAAATAACAGACTGGCGTTAGCCTGTTCTGACGCCATCGCGAGCAGGTTTGCAGCGCCTGGAAATGAAAAGGCCGCGATCTTTGGGATCGCGGCCTTTTTCATTTCCGGCTAATGCCTCATACCGCATCCAGCTCCGGTTCATCGGCCTGGACATTCACCGTCGCCTTCACTGCATCGTGACGGCGGATGAACTTCCAGTCCGCTTCGTCGATGTAGATGCCGTTCGGGCCGCTGCCACCTTCCAGGTCGATGGCGACACTGGCGCAGACTTGCGGTTTCACACTGGCGAGGATCGGTACGAAACCCAGTTGCAGGCTGGTTTCCAACAGCGCGGCCTGGTTCTTTTCGTCGATGTCCGCCGCTTCGTCGAGGTAGTACGGCAGGCGTACGCGGCCGGCTTGTTCGCGGTCCATCAGGTGCAACAACAAATACATGTTGGTCAGCGCCTTGATGGTCATGGTGGTGCCGTTGGACGCCGCGCCGTCAATGTCGGTGTGGATCACGGGCTGGCCGTTGACCTTGGTGATCTCGAACGCGAGTTCGAACAGGTCCTTGAGGCCGAGCTGGTTGTGGTTCGCCGCCACCAGTCGCGCCAGGTATTCCTTGGCCTCTTCGTTCTTGTTGTCCTGCTCGGCGCTCTGGCTGAGGTCGAACACCGACAGGGTCTCGCCTTCTTCGTACTGGCCGGCGCTGTGGATGATCTGGTCGATGTGCTTGAGCGCTTCCTTGTTCGGCGCCAGGACGATACGGAAGCTCTGCAGGTTGGACACCTGACGCTTGTTGATCTCGCGGTTGAACAATGCCAGTTGGTGCTCGAGGCTGTCGTAGTCGCTGCGGATGTTGCGCAGCGTCCGGGCGATGTCGGTCACCGCCGCGCGGCGGGCCTTGCCCAGGGTCAGGGCTTCGTCGGTGCGGTGGGCATAGGCGTTGATCAGCAGTTGCAGGCGGCGCTCCATGTCGTCTTCGCTGTCGAACTTGGCGACGCCCTTGAGGCGCACCTGGGCGTACAGTGCTTCGATCTGTCCGTCGATCCGCAACAGGCCTTGCCAGCTGTCCTGATAGTCATTGAGCAGCGGCAGCAGGTTGTCCATGGAGTCGTCGACCGGGTCCATGAACGGCGTGCCGAACGGCAGGTCGGCCGGCAGCAATTGGCGACGGCGCAAGGCATCGTCGAGGGTGCGTTGCTTGGCTTCCATGTCGGCGATCTGCCGGCCCACCAGTTGCAGCTTGGCGGACAGCTGCTGGACGCGTTCGGTGAAGGCATCGCTGGAGCGCTTGAGTTCGTCCTGGGCGGCTTCCATTTGTGCCAGTTGCTCGAGCTTCTCGCCCTCTTCGGCGCTCAGGGTCTGGGTGCGGCGGAAGTCTTCCAGGGCTTTCTGTGCGTCCAATACCTGTTGGTACAGCGCTTCAGTCTGGGTCTTGCTCGCGGCGCGGTCGGCGGCCACGGCCTGCTGGGTCTTGAGTTGCTTGAGTTCTTTTTCCAGGCGCTCTTTCTGGTCGCGCAGCGCGGCGCGGTCGGCCAGCGCTTGCAGGGCTGGTGGTTCGATGTGGGACAAGTCGATGGACAGGCCCGGGACTTCGAAGCGTTCGCCCTTGAAGCCGTCGAGGATCAATTCGACGGATTTGACCCAGTCGCCGTTCTTGTCCAGCGCGATGCCGTGCTCGCCCAGTGGCAGGCTGAACAGGGCGCTGTTGAACAGGCGCATCAGGCGCTCGACGTCCTGTTGGGAGAACTCTTCGCGCAGACGGGCGTAGCTGTTGTTGTCGGCGTGATCGAGTTGCTGCTTGACCGACTTCAGACGTTTTTCCAGGTCGCGCAGGCGCTCTTCCAGGTCTTCGGCGCTGAACTGCCGGGACTGAGCCAGGGCGCCGGCCAGTTCGTCGTGGGCGTCCTTGGCGGCGAGCAGTTGCTGCTCCAGGACCTTGACGTCATCCACCAGGGCAAAGCGATGCTTGAGCACCGACAACTCGCCGAGCCAGCGTTGGATGCCGCTGATTTCCCGCTCCAGGCGCATCAGTTCCTGGGTGCCGCCGCGCTGGTCGTTCTGCAACGAATCCTGTTCGTTGCGGTAGTGTTCGGCCTGGATGGTCAGTTCTTCCTTGCGTGCACTGGCGTAATCCGACCAGGTGCCCAGCAGGGAGTCGAGCAGCGGTGACAGGCGATGTAGTTTGCCGCGCAGCACATCGCGCTGCTTCACGCCGTTGGCCAGGGCTTCCACCAGTGGGCCGGCGGCGACCAGGGAGTTGTAGTCCTGCTCCATGCGTCGTACATCGCGGAAGGCTTCTTCGCACGCGGCGATGTAGTCCACGCTACCGGAGCGCAGGCTGTGCTCGAACGCGTCGAGGAACAGCTGCTTGAGCTTGGCCGCGGTGATTTCGCGCATGTGCAGCAGGTTGATGAACAGCGCGCGGAAGGTCTTGAGGCTTTGCTCGCTGGTGGAGCGTAGCGGGATCAACGTCAGGTCCAGCGGGATCGAGGTGTGGCCGCCCACCAGCAGGCGCCGCAGTTCATCCGGCTTGAGCTCATAGGCCTTGAGGCCTTCGCGCTCCAGGTTGGTGAACAGCTCTTTCTGACGCAGGCAGGTGTCATTTTTCTGGTAGTGGGCCAGGTCCAGCTTGCCCGCGTAGGCAAAGAACTGGTGGCCAAAGCCGCCGCCGGGACCGCGACCGACCACGCCGATCACGTGCGGGCCGTGGGGCAGGGCGACTTCCACCAGGATGTAGCTGGTGTCCGAGGCAAAGTAGAAGCGCCGGGATTGCTCCAGGCTGTACTTGCCGAAGCTCATGTCCGACATGCGTGCCAGGATCGGGAACTGCAAGGCGTTGATCGAGGCGGATTTACCGAGGTTGTTCGCGCCGTACACCGACAGCGGTTCTTCCAGCGGGAACAAGCCGAGGCTGTAGCCGGCGGTGTTCAAAAGGGCAAAGCGGCGGATGCCGTAGCGTTCCTTGCTCATGCGTCGGTCTCCTGTTCTTCGGCAATGGCGCGGGCCAGTGCGTCTTCTTCGCTTTCGTCTTCAAAGGGGGCCAGGTCCAGCGGGTCGTCGGTCTGCAACAGCTTCTCGTCGCTGTCTTCGTCGATCAGCACGGGGGCCGGCAGTGGCAGCACGCTGTGCACGCTGGCAGCCAGGTCGCGGTCTTGCTGGACCGACAGGCAGACGTCGAGGAAGCGATGCATCGGCGGCAGGAAGCGGTACACGCCGTTTTCCTCGCTGGCGAAACCCAGTTGAGTCATGCGGCGCATGATTTTTTCTTCCAGTTCTTCCTGGGTCTGCACTTCGGCCTGGATGAACAGGTCGCGGTATTTTTCCAGCAGCGACGGCAGTTCGTCGCGACCCAGGCTGCCGCCGTCGAGCACGGCGATCGGGTCGCGGCCCTGGTCGGCCAGGTGCTCGACGAGGATGAAGGTGAACAACGCCAGGCGCTGGGCGGTCTTGTTCACCGCGGCGGCGGCCAGGTCCGGGACGAAGTAGTAGAAACCACGGGTGTCGCACACCAGTTCGAAGCCCAGGGCCTTGAACAGCGTGCGGTATTGGTCCTGGAAGTTCGACAGTTGCGCGTACAGCTCCGGGTCGCGGCGGCTGACGTGGTAACCCTTGAACAGCTCGCGGAAGATCGGCGCCAGCTGGGACAGTTCGGATAGATCAAGTTGCATGAGACGTACCTGCTTGGAAAGTGCTCGCAGAATCCTCGGCGACGGTGTCGCCCGCCGAGAGCAGGGCGAAGGAGCGCAGGCTGACCTGATGCTCATGGGTGTGGTATTCGCGGCGTTCCAGACGCTCGCGCTTGAAACGTTTTTCCCGCGACAGGCGCGAGAACCAGTACAGCAATTCGTCCGTGGCGCCGTCCGGCTCCTGCTCCAGCAGCCAGACCATCAGGTCGGGCATCGGCAGGGCGTCTTCGCAGCGCTCGACCATTTCGCGCACGGTGCGCGGTGCCCGTGGGGCATCGCCGCCCTTGTGGGTCTTGTGCGCCTTGGGGAAACGCGCCGGCTTCGGTTCGAAACGGGCCAGAGCGTACACATAAGCCTCGACCTGGCTGGCGCTGCCGAGGAAGGTGCTTTGCGGCCGGGTGAACAGCGGCATGGCGGCCTGAGGCACGGCATCGATGCCTTTGCGGCGGATGGCTGCCAGGGCCAGCGCCGCGCCACGGGTCACGGCGTTGTGGCGACGGGCTTCTTCGCGCAGCGGCAGCAGCAGTTCACGGGCATGGCGCAGGGTCAGTTGGGCGCTGGTCTGCATTTCGAGGATGCGCGCGTGGGTGCGCAGCAGCATGTCGTCGTCCACCAGGTGGCCGAGGCGTTGCTGTTCGGTGAGCATACGCAGCAGCACGTTCTCGACTTTGCGCACACCTTGTTCGAAGGCGCCGTCGGCGTTCACCAGTTGGATCATCGGCTCGACGTATTCGTCCCAGGTCGCCAGCACTTCGGCGTAGCGCTGGCGCAACGGGATCTGCCGGTCGCTGGTCTTGGCCCGTTCGGCCACGGCCACCAGGGCCTGTTCGTCGTTGGCGAGTTTCTTGAGCACGTCACGCACGCGCATGTCCAGCAAACGCAACTGGCGGGCCAGGTCGTTGCCGTCGCGCACGTCGAAGGCGTCCTGGATGTAACCGGCCAGGCGCTCAAGGTGGCGCAGGTAGGCTTCGATTTCCAGGCACAAGCCCAGGCGGTGCTCGTGGCGCAGGTAGGCGAGGAAATCGTGGATCTGGGCGTTGAGTTCGAAACGGTTCGGGCTTTTCGCCACCGGTACGAGGATGTCCAGGCGGATCCACACGTCCAGCAGGTTGGTGATGTCCTGGGGCGTGCTGTCCAGTTGCTGGTTGGCCAGCTGTGCACGCAATTCGTTGAGGCTCAGGGTGCCTTGGTCGAAGTGCTCGCACAAAGGTTCCAGCAATGCCCAATGTTCGGCGAGGGCGCGCAAGACGCGCTTGGGTTCGATCATCGCAATGGCCGTCGGGTTGGCAATTAAAAGCCGCGATTGTACTGCATCGGGCCGATTGCGATTCACTCCTGAGACGGACAGTCGTTTTCTATCGGGCAACTATTGGATCAACAGGGAAGCGATCCGCCTCGAAGGGCGGTAGAATCCCCCCACTTTCAGTTATCCACAAGTGGCCGACCCTTGCTTATCGAGTCCCGTCGCCGCGCCTATCTGACCGCCATGCAGGTGGTCAACTGGCTGCCGCGTACCGAATTGCCGTTCGCCGCGCCGTCGCGGCCCGAGCTGCTGGAACCGCCGGAGCCCGAATCCATCGCGCCGGTCGTGACAGCGCCTGTGGCCAAGACGGCTGTCGAGCCGGTGGCGCCCGTGGCCGAGCGACCGAAAATCGAAGTCCCGCGCCCGAGCGTGGCCTCGACCCGTACCAACGCCAAGCCGGTGGAAGAGGTGGTCGAGGCGCCGCCCAAGGCACCTTATGTCGCGCCGCCGCGCTTCGCCCTGCAGTTGTTGCGGGCCGGGCGCTGCCTGCTATTGGTGGAATTGCCCACGGGCGAGCCGTTCCAGAGCCGTGACCCGGCCTACCTGCTGCTCAAGGACATGCTGCGCGCCGCCGGTCTGCCGGACAGCCCGCAGATCATTGGCGAACCGGTGCGCTGGCCGCTGTTGACGCGCGGGACGATGGACCAGGGGCCGGACGCGGCGCGGGATTTCGTTCAGGGCTTTGTTTCGGCGCGGCTCGAAGATGCCCCTTGTGCCTGTCTCTGGCTGATCGGCTTGCCTGCGGTGAAGTTCGCCGGCGAGGCGGACGCTGAGGCTTTCAATCGTGAATTGCAGGTCGAGGGCCTGGGCTCGGCCTGGGCGTTGCCCGGGCTGGAATCGTTAATGGAAACGCCACAGCGCAAGGCTGATGTCTGGCAAGCCATGCGCCGGCTGATGGCGCGTTGGAAAGAATCGAATGAGTGACGCTGTATCGTTCCGCCCGATGACCGAGGCGGACCTCGACGCTGTACTGAAGATCGAATACGCGGCCTACAGCCATCCGTGGACCCGCGGGATTTTTCTCGATGGGCTGGGCAAGTACCAGATCTGGCTGATGTTCGAAGGCCAGCAGCAAGTGGGGCACGGTGTGGTGCAGGTCATCCTGGACGAAGCGCACCTGCTCAACATCACCATCAAGCCGGAAAACCAGGGTCGTGGCCTGGGTTTGCGCCTGCTGGAGCACCTCATGTCCATCGCCTACCAGGCCGAGGCCCGGGAGTGCTTCCTGGAAGTGCGCGACAGTAACCGCGCGGCGTTCCGGCTGTATGAGCGCTACGGCTTCAACGAAGTGGGCCGGCGGCGTGATTACTACCCGGCAGTGGGGGGGCGCGAGGATGCGGTGGTCATGGCCTGCACCTTGGTGGATTGAGGTGTCGGCGGGGTCAGCCGCTCAAGGCTGAGGAACTGACCCTTGTTTAGGCTTTGTGCGAAAAGTGCCTGCGCGACGATCATGCTGCGTTGAAAACAGGCTCGTGCGCGAGTCCGATCGGAATGCTCATTTACAACCCGTAAAGTCGTGCGCGACTCCGACCGTTCCTCGCCTGTTTTCGCCTTGCCTGATCGCCGCTCGGCGACTTTTCGTACAAAGCCTAGAGCGCCGCTCAGATTTAATCGTGATGCGGTTCACCCAGGAACGTCAGCGAGGTGAACACCCCACGCGACGCTACGTCCTTGTTGTCCTTGAGCGGTATCTCCATCTGCGCGGCAATCACATTCAACCCTTCATTGCGTACCAGCACCTTGGCCCGGCCTTCGGCGTCGGTCTCGCTCGACACGGTATTCGGTGCGCTGCGGTAGTCGCCCACCAATTTCACACCGGCCGCCGGCTTACCGTCGAGCAGCACCCGTACCGGCAATGACTGGCCCGGTCCTACGGTCAGCGGGTCGACTTCCGGTAGGATCAGGAACTTGATCGGCGCAAGTTCCGGCAGTTTCGCCCCTGGTTCATAAATCGCCAGGCTGTACTTGAAGGTATGGGTCGATTCGATTGCCCCGGGTACTTTGCTGCGGCCTTCGTTGATCCATTTCTTGTCCGCCGTCTGGGACCACATGCCGTTGTCCAGCGCCACCGCCATCACGGCCGGCGGCTTGAGTGGTTGCAGGCGGGCGTGGTCAGCCAGGCGTTCTACGGTGACCGGAATCATCTTGCCGTCCAGACCGTAGGCCCAGGCGCCGCTGACTTTCTGTGCCTTGAACGCGTTGTCCTCGGCGCCATGGCCATAGATCACTTCGATGTTGCCGCGGCGTTGCTCGGTCCACAGGCCATGGGCCGAGGCTTGTGTGGCCAGGAGCAGGCCGAGAAGGGCAAATGTCTGGGCTTGGCTGGCGAGGGAAATCCGTTTGGGAGATGACATGCTACGTTGTTCCATGCTTGAGATTTGAAACAATATAACACCGCTAATGAGAATTTGTGCTATTTCTAATTTTCAGAAAGTAGGGCGTCGAACACTGGCAGTGGCGAGGAAGCAAGCTCCCTCGCCACGGGGGGGCAATGGGTCGTGCTCACTGTTCTTCTTTGGTCGTCACTGGCGCAGGTGGCGGACGCAGGCCGATTTCGGCGGTGAGCTTGAGTTCCTTGCCGTTGCGCATGACCTGGATGGTCACTTTGTCGGTAGGCTTGATCCGCGCCACCTGGTTCATCGAGCGGCGGCCATCGCCAGCCGGTTCGCCGTCGATGCTCAGGATCACGTCGCCGAGCTGCAAGCCGGCCTTCTGCGCCGGACCGTCGCGGAAGATCCCCGCCACTACGATGCCGGGACGTCCGGACAGGCCGAAGGACTCCGCCAGTTCCTGGGTCAGCGGCTGGACTTCGATGCCCAGCCAGCCACGAATCACCTGGCCGTGTTCGATGATGGACTTCATCACTTCCATCGCCAGTTTCACCGGGATCGCGAAGCCGATGCCCTGGCTGCCACCGGATTTGGAGAAGATCGCCGTGTTGATACCGGTGAGGTTGCCGTTGGCATCCACCAGCGCGCCGCCGGAGTTGCCGGGGTTGATGGCCGCGTCGGTCTGGATGAAGTCCTCGTAGTTGTTCAGGCCCAACTGGTTGCGCCCGGTGGCGCTGATGATGCCCATGGTCACGGTCTGGCCGACGCCGAACGGGTTGCCGATGGCCAGGGCGACGTCGCCGATGCGTAGGCTGTCGGAGCGGCCGATGGTGATGGCCGGCAGGTTCTTCAGGTCGATCTTCAGGACCGCGAGGTCGGTTTCCGGGTCGCTGCCGATCACGCGGGCCAGGGTTTCGCGACCATCCTTGAGGGCGACCACGATCTGGTCGGCGCCGCTGGTGACATGGTTATTGGTCAGGATATAGCCTTCCGGGCTCATGATGACGCCGGAACCCAGGCTCGATTCCATGCGTTTCTGCTTGGGCGAATTGTCGCCGAAGAAGCGGCGGAATTGCGGGTCTTCGAACAACGGGTGGCTGGGTTTGTTGACGACCTTGGTGGTGTACAGGTTGACCACCGCCGGCGCGGCGATGGTCACGGCGTCGGCGTAGGACACCGGCCCCTGCAACAGGCTCTTGGTTTGTGGCGCTTGTTGGAGATTGACGTCAAGGCTCGGCAGGCCGACCCATTCCGGGTAGCGCTGGATAATCAGTAGAGCGACAAGCACGCCGGCCAACAGCGGCCAGCCGGAAAAACGCAGCGCCTTGAGCATTAAGCACGTCCTACAGAGGTTGCAGGCGGTATGAGACCGCCCATAATGTCGCGCATTATACGAGGCCGCGCGCGCCTCTGAACGGGATATTTAGGAGTCTTTTCATGGCCGTAGCCCTGAACACCCTGGTTGAAGAAGCGGACCGTTACCTGGCGAGCAGTCGGATTGCCGATTATTGCCCCAATGGCCTGCAAGTCGAAGGCGCGCCCCAGGTGAGCCGCATTGTCAGTGGTGTCACCGCCAGCCAGGCGTTGCTCGATGCCGCGGTGGAGGCGGGGGCCGATCTGGTGTTGGTGCATCACGGCTATTTCTGGAAAGGCGAGAACCCCTGCATCACCGGGATGAAACAGCGTCGCCTGAAAACCTTGCTCAAGCACGACATCAGCCTGCTGGCCTATCACTTGCCGCTGGACATGCACCCCGAGGTGGGTAACAACGTGCAGTTGGCCCGTCAGTTGGACATCACCATCGAAGGCCCGCTGGACCCGGATAACCCCAAGGTCGTCGGCCTGGTCGGTTCCTTGTCCGAGCCGATGACCCCGCGCGATTTCGCCCGCAAGGTCCAGGAGACCATGGGCCGCGAGCCCTTGTTGATCGAAGGCGAGCAGATGATCCGCCGGGTCGGTTGGTGCACCGGCGGCGGCCAGGGTTATATCGACCAGGCGGCATTGGCCGGGGTGGACCTGTACCTCAGCGGCGAAGCGTCGGAGCAAACGTTCCACAGCGCCCGGGAGAACGGCATCAGCTTCATCGCCGCCGGACACCATGCGACCGAGCGCTACGGCGTGCAGGCGCTGGGCGATTACCTGGCACGGCGCTTTGCCCTGGAGCACATCTTCATCGACTGCCCGAATCCGATTTGATACAACCCTGGTCCCCTGTGGGTTCACTCTGTGGGAGCAAAGAGGTACTTCCACAGAGGCACCTCAATGCCCGAACCACCGGGCATATCCATATGCTGTTTCGATCTAGTTGGCGCCCTGATTAGAAGAGGTCGCTGTGCTAGGATTCCTCGCTCGAACACGGCCCGCTGGCCGTTCATAAGAAAGTTTTCGTGAGTAGCCATGGTCGACAAACTGACGCATTTGAAACAGCTGGAGGCGGAAAGCATCCACATCATCCGCGAGGTGGCCGCCGAGTTCGATAACCCGGTGATGCTGTACTCCATCGGTAAAGATTCCGCCGTGATGCTGCATCTGGCCCGCAAGGCCTTCTTCCCCGGCAAATTGCCGTTCCCGGTGATGCACGTCGACACCCAGTGGAAATTCCAGGAGATGTACAAGTTCCGCGATCGCATGGTCGAGGAGCTGGGCCTGGACCTGATCACTCACGTGAACCCGGAAGGCGTGGCCCAGGGTATCAACCCGTTCACCCACGGCAGTGCCAAGCACACCGACATCATGAAGACCGAAGGCCTGAAACAGGCCCTGGACAAGCATGGCTTCGACGCCGCGTTCGGTGGTGCCCGTCGCGATGAAGAGAAATCCCGCGCCAAGGAGCGCGTGTACTCGTTCCGCGACAGCAAGCACCGCTGGGACCCGAAGAACCAGCGTCCGGAGTTGTGGAACGTCTACAACGGCAAGGTCAACAAGGGCGAATCGATCCGCGTATTCCCGTTGTCGAACTGGACCGAGCTGGACATCTGGCAGTACATCTACCTCGAAGGTATCCCGATCGTGCCGCTGTACTTCGCCGCCGAGCGTGAAGTAATCGAGAAGAACGGTACGCTGATCATGATCGACGACGAGCGCATCCTCGAGCACCTGTCCGACGAAGAAAAAGCCCGTATCGTCAAGAAGAAAGTGCGTTTCCGTACCCTTGGCTGCTACCCGTTGACGGGCGCGGTGGAGTCCGAGGCCGAGAGCCTGACGGACATCATTCAGGAAATGCTCCTGACGCGAACTTCCGAGCGCCAGGGCCGGGTCATCGACCACGATGGCGCAGGCTCGATGGAAGATAAGAAACGTCAGGGTTATTTCTAAGGGGTTGTCATGTCGCACCAATCTGATTTGATCAGCGAGGACATCCTCGCCTACCTGGGCCAGCACGAGCGCAAGGAACTGCTGCGCTTCCTGACCTGCGGCAACGTCGACGACGGCAAGAGCACCCTGATCGGGCGCCTGCTGCACGACTCCAAGATGATCTACGAAGATCACCTGGAAGCCATTACCCGCGATTCGAAGAAAGTCGGCACCACCGGTGACGACATCGACCTGGCGTTGCTGGTCGACGGCCTGCAGGCCGAGCGCGAGCAGGGCATCACCATCGATGTCGCCTACCGCTATTTCTCCACCGCCAAGCGCAAGTTCATCATCGCCGACACCCCCGGCCATGAGCAGTACACCCGCAACATGGCCACGGGTGCCTCCACCTGTGACCTGGCGATCATCCTGGTGGACGCCCGCTACGGCGTGCAGACCCAGACTCGTCGCCACAGCTTCATCGCCTCGCTGCTGGGCATCAAGCACATCGTCGTGGCCATCAACAAGATGGACCTCAAGGACTTCGACCAGGGTGTGTTCGAGTCGATCAAGGCCGACTACCTGAAGTTCGCCGAAGGCTTGAAGATGAAGCCCACCAGCATGCACTTCGTGCCGATGTCGGCCCTCAAGGGCGACAACGTGGTGAACAAGTCCGAGCGCTCGCCGTGGTACACCGGCCAGTCGCTGATGGAAATCCTCGAGACCGTGGAAGTGGCCGGTGATCGCAACTTCACCGACCTGCGTTTCCCGGTGCAGTACGTCAACCGTCCGAACCTGAACTTCCGCGGCTTCGCCGGCACCCTCGCCAGCGGCATCGTGCACAAGGGCGACGAAGTGGTGGTGTTGCCTTCGGGCAAGAGCAGCCGTGTGAAGTCCATCGTCACCTTCGAAGGCGAGCTGGAACACGCCGGTCCCGGCCAGGCCGTGACCCTGACCATGGAAGACGAGATCGACATCTCCCGGGGCGACCTGCTGGTGCATGCCGACAACGTACCGCCGGTCACCGACAGCTTCGAAGCGATGCTGGTATGGATGGCCGAAGAGCCGATGCTGCCGGGCAAGAAATACGACATCAAGCGCGCCACCAGCTACGTGCCGGGCTCGATTGCCAGCATCGTCAACCGGGTCGACGTGAACACCCTCGAAGAAGGCCCGGCCAGCGCGTTGCAGCTCAATGAAATCGGCAAGGTGAAGATCGCCCTGGACGCTCCGATCGCCCTGGACGGTTACGACAGCAACCGCACCACCGGCGCGTTCATCGTCATCGATCGCCTGACCAACGGCACCGTCGGTGCCGGCATGATCGTCGCCCAGCCGCTGGCCCATGGCAGCAGCACGCACCACGGCAAGCTGGCCCATGTGTCGGTGGAAGAACGTACCCAGCGCTTCGGCCAGCAACCGGCTACCGTGTTGTTCAGCGGCTTGTCGGGCGCCGGCAAGAGCACCCTGGCCTATGCGGTGGAGCGCAAGTTGTTCGACATGGGGCGTGCGGTGTTCGTGCTCGATGGCCAGAACCTGCGCCATGACCTGAACAAAGGCCTGCCCCAGGACCGCGCCGGGCGTACCGAGAATTGGCGTCGTGCGGCCCACGTCGCCCGCCAGTTCAACGAAGCCGGCCTGCTGACCCTGGCGGCTTTCGTCGCGCCGAGCGCCGAAGGGCGCGAACAGGCCAAGGACCTGATCGGCAAGGAGCGCTTGCTGACGGTCTACGTCCAGGCCTCGCCGACGGTCTGCGCCCAACGTGATCCGCAAGGGCTGTATGCCGCCGCCGGCGACAACATCCCGGGCGAGTCCTTCCCTTACGACGTGCCGTTGGATGCCGACCTGGTGATCGACACCCAATCGCTGACGTTGGAGGACAGCGTCAAGCAGGTGCTGGATCTGCTGCGCAAGCGTGGGGCAATCTAAGCCACGCCGCTGTAATTGAAAAAGCCCGCAGACGAGAGATCGTCCGCGGGCTTTTTCATTTCTCTTTGGAGCAGTCCGCTCCCATAGGGATTAGGGTTTGTACGAAAGGTCGCCGAGCGGCGATCAGGCAAGGCGAAAACAGGCGAGGAAGCGGAGTTGACTGATTGTCAATGAGCATTCCGATCGGACTCGCGCACGAGCCTGTTTTCAACGCAGCATGATCGTCGCGCAGGCACTTTTCGTACAAAACCTAGTGCTGGTTTGGAAAATCGCGGTGCATCCGCGCAAGCAACGCATCCTTGCCTTGCCACAACTGGTTGATCCAGCCCTGGAACTGCAGGCGGTACTCGCCGTCCTGGTCGTAGTTCTTGCCGATGAACTGCGGTGGGATCTTCAGTTCTTCGAAGTGCACCACGACATCCTGCACATTCCCGCACAACAAGTCCCAGAAACCCGGCCGCCCGCTGGGGTAGTGCAGGGTCACGTTGACGATCGACTCCAGTTGTTCGCCCATGGCATCCAACACAAACGCAATGCCGCCGGCCTTGGGCTTGAGCAGGTATCTGAACGGCGACTGCTGTTGGGCGTGCTTGGCTTCGGTGAAGCGCGTGCCTTCGACGAAGTTGAAAATGCCCACAGGATTGTCGCGAAACTTCGCACAGGTCTTGCGGGTGGTTTCCAGGTCCTTGCCTTTCTTCTCCGGGTGCTTTTCCAGGTAGGCCTTGGAGTAGCGCTTCATGAAGGGGAAGCCCAGTGCCCACCAGGCCAGGCCGATCACCGGGACCCAGATCAATTCCTGCTTGAGGAAAAATTTCAGCGGTTGGATGCGTCGATTGAGCACGTACTGCAACACCAGGATGTCCACCCAGCTCTGGTGGTTGCTGGTGACCAGGTACGAATGCCGATAATCGAGGCCTTGCAAACCGCTGATGTGCCAGCGAGTGCGCCGGACCAGGTTCATCCAGCCTTTGTTGAGGCTGATCCACGCTTCATGGGTGTGACGCATCAACCAACCGGCGAGGCGTTGGGTGGGTGCGAACGGCAATACCTTGATGAACGCGACGCAGAACAGGAACGAGCAGAGCAGGATCGTGTTCAGCGCCAACAGCAGTGAAGCAATGAAACCGCGCAGGGCGGCCGGTAGAAAAGCCAGCATTCAGATGTCCTGGGGGCGGTTGGCGGCTTGGATCGCGGTCAGGGCGATGGTGTACACGATGTCGTCGACCTGGGCACCGCGTGGCAAGTCGTTCACCGGTTTGCGCAAGCCTTGCAGCATCGGCCCGAGGCTGACGCAATCGGCGCTGCGTTGCACGGCCTTGTGGGTGGTGTTGCCGGTATTGAGATCCGGAAAGATGAACACCGTTGCCCGGCCGGCCACCTGGCTGTTGGGCGCCAGTTGCCGCGCCACGGTCTCGTTGGCGGCAGCGTCGTATTGCAATGGGCCGTCGATCAGTAGCGAATGTTGCTGTTCATGGGCGAGCAGTGTCGCTTCGCGGACCTTCTCGACTTCTTCGCCACTGGCCGACTCACCGCTGGAATAACTGAGCATCGCCACCCGTGGCGTGATGCCGAACGCGGCGGCCGAATCGGCGCTTTGCAGGGCGATCTCCGCCAGCTCCGCAGCGCTGGGGTGGGGGTTCATCACGCAGTCGCCATAGACCAGCACTTCTTCGGGGAACAGCATGAAGAACACCGAGGACACCAGGGAGCAACCCGGCGCGGTCTTGATCAACTGCAAGGCCGGGCGGATGGTGTTGGCGGTGGAGTGGATGACCCCGGAAACCAAGCCGTCCACTTCATCCAGCGCCAGCATCATGGTGCCGATGACCACTGGGTCTTCCAGTTGTTGCTCGGCCATTGGCGCATTCAGGCTCTTGCTCTTGCGCAACCGCACCATGGGTTCGACGTAACGCTCGCGAATCGAATCCGGGTCTAGAATCTCCAATCCTGGCGGCAGTTCGATGCCTTGGGCGCGGGCCACCGCCTCGACGTCGGCCGGCTTGGCCAGCAGCACACAACGGGCGATGCCCCGTGCCTGGCAAATGGCGGCGGCTTGCACCGTCAACGGTTCGCTGCCTTCGGGCAGCACGATGCGCTTGTTGGCACCCTGGGCGCGCTGGATCAATTGATAGCGGAACACCGCCGGCGACAGGCGCATCTCCCGAGGCGTGCCGCAGCGCTGGTGCAGCCAGTTGGCGTCCAGGTGGCTGGCGACGAAATCGGTGATGATCTCGGCGCGTTCGCGGTCGTCGATCGGGATTTCCCTGTTCAAGCCGTTGAGCAGGTTGGCGGTGTCGTAGGAGCCGGTGCTCACCGACAGCACCGGCAAGCCGGCCTGCAAGGCGCCCCGGCACAGTTCCATGATTCGTGGGTCGGGCAGGGTGTCGCTGGTCAGCAGCAGGCCGGCCAGCGGCACGCCGTTGATCGCCGCCAGGCTCACGGCGAGGATGATGTCGTCGCGATCGCCGGGGGTCACCACCAGCACGCCGGGTTTGAGCAGTTCCACGGTGTTGCGCATGGTGCGGGCGCAAATGATGATGTTGCTCATGCGCCGGGTTTCATAGTCGCCGGCGTTGAGCACTTGCGCGCCCATCAGGTCGGCCACGTCGCGGGTGCGCGGGGCGTTGAGTTCGGGACGGAACGGGATGCAGCCGAGCAAGCGGAAATCGCCGCTGCGCAGCAGGGGCGAATGTTCGTTGAGGCGTGCGGCAAACGCCTCCATGCTTTCGTCGGTACGGACCTTGTTCAGGATCACGCCGAGGACTTTCGGGTCCTTCGGCCCGCCGAACAATTGCGCCTGCAATTCCACGCGTCCGGACAGCTCGCCCAGCACTTCGTTTTCCGGCGCCGAGACCAGGATGACCTCGGCGTCCAGGCTCTTGGCCAGGTGCTGGTTGACCCGGGCGGCGTAGCTGGCGCTGCGGGTCGGGACCATGCCTTCGACGACCAGCACGTCCTTGCCGATGGCCGCTTGCTGGTAGAGGGTGATGATTTCTTCCAGCAGCTCATCGAGCTGGCCGTCGCCGAGCATGCGCTCGACGTGCGCCAGGCCCAGGGGCTGCGGTGGCTTGAGGCCATGGGTGCGGGCCACCAGTTCGGTGGAACGTTCCGGCCCGGTGTCGCCGGGGTGGGGCTGGGCAATGGGTTTGAAGAAGCCGACTTTCAGTCCGGCCCGTTCAAGGGTACGCACCAGCCCGAGGCTGATGGAGGTCAGGCCCACGCCAAAATCGGTGGGTGCGATAAAAAAAGTTTGCATGCGGATTCTCTAAAAGTGCATGGCAAGGACGAGGCCGATCAGGGGCCTTCTATCATCGACTCAAGCGTCAAGGTTATCGCTAACCGAGGCCTGTGCGCACCAACCGCAATCAAAGGGCTGGCCTATTTTTTCAATACGTTGCGTCGGATCCAGCACCCACGCCCGGGATTGCCAGGGGGGCTGGTGGCGCAGGTGCTGGGTATGGCCGCAGGACAGCTCGGCCACCCAGTGCCCGTCCTCGTCCTGGTGGAAACCGATGACCGTCGGTCTGGCCGGACGGACCCGTTTGTCCGGGTTCCGTTCGCTTTCGGGCAAATCCTTGTTTAGACTTATCCGTTCATCATTCTTATGCAAAAGGTCTCGCCCCATGCTGATCGCCGCCAATAAGGCTGTCTCCATCGACTATACCCTGACCAACGACGCTGGTGAGGTCATCGACAGCTCTGCCGGCGGCGCTCCGCTGGTCTACCTGCATGGCGCAGGCAACATCATCCAGGGCCTGGAAAAAGCCCTGGAAGGTAAAACCGCCGGTGACGAGCTGAACGTTACCGTTGAACCGGAAGACGCCTATGGCGAGTACTCCGCCGAACTGGTCAGCACCCTGAACCGCAGCCTGTTCGAAGGCGTGGATGTGCTGGAAGTGGGCATGCAGTTCCACGCTTCGGCGCCCGATGGCCAGATGCAGATCGTCACCATCCGCGACCTGGATGGCGACGACGTCACCGTCGACGGCAACCACCCGCTGGCCGGCCAACGCCTGAACTTCAAGGTCAAGGTCGTCGATATCCGCGATGCCAGCCAGGAAGAAATCGCCCATGGCCACGTCCATGGCGAAGGTGGCCATCACCACTGATTTCTGCGCTACGCTCAAGTGAACTGGAAAGGCGCCATGCGGCGCCTTTTTAGTCGCTTGTCATTAGCAATTCCCGTGGTTTTTTTGAAAACCCCCGCCAACCCTGGAGTTCGTCATGAGTGCTTTCCACGACCTTAAACTCAAAGCCCTGGATGGCCAGGAGCTTGCTTTGGCGCCTTTCAAGGGGCAAGTCGTGCTGGTGGTCAACGTCGCCTCCAAATGTGGCCTGACACCTCAGTACGCAGCGTTGGAAAACCTGTACCAGCAATACAAGGGCCGGGGCTTCAGTGTACTGGGCCTGCCTTGCAACCAGTTCGCCGGCCAGGAGCCGGGGACCGAGCAGGAAATCCAGGCGTTTTGCAGCCTCAATTACGGCGTGACGTTCCCGCTGTCCAGCAAACTGGACGTCAACGGTCATGACCGTCATCAGCTGTACCGCCTGCTAGCGGGCGAGGGCGCGGAATTTCCTGGTGACATCACCTGGAACTTCGAGAAGTTCCTGCTGGGTAAGGACGGTCGCGTGTTGGCGCGTTTTTCTCCGCGTACGGCCCCGGATGATCCGGCCGTGATCCAGGCCATCGAAAAAGCGCTGGGCTGAAAAAGGCAACCCTGTGGAGAGGGAGCTCCCTCTCCACAGGGTTTGTGTCCTGCCTCTCTTCTGATCCTTAATCACTCCAATCAATAGTGCTACCCAGCACTCCCCATGCTCCATATTATCGTCGTCATATCCGACCTGTGACTTCGTCCGTGGAGTGCTCCATGCCTGTAAAAGCCTTGTTCAAACCCTTCCATCTCGGTGCGCTCGAACTGCCGACCCGGGTCGTGATGGCACCGATGACCCGTTCCTTTTCCCCCGGCGGTGTGCCGAATGCCAAGGTCGTCGAGTACTACCGTCGTCGGGCGGCGGCCGGGGTGGGCTTGATCATCACCGAGGGCACGACGGTCGGGCACAAGGCTTCCAATGGCTATCCCAACGTGCCGCACTTCTACGGCGAGGCCGCGCTGGCGGGTTGGCAGCAGGTGGTCGAGGCGGTACACGCCGAAGGCGGCAAGATCGTTCCGCAACTGTGGCATGTCGGCAGTGTGCGACGCATCGGCACGGAGCCGGATGCCAGCGTGCCGGGCTACGGCCCGACCGAGAAGCGCAAGGATGGCCAGGTGGTCGTCCATGGCATGACCCAGGCGGACATCGATGAGGTCATCGCGGCGTTTGCCCAAGCCGCAAAGGATGCCCAGCGCATCGGCATGGACGGCGTCGAAATCCATGGCGCCCACGGTTACCTGGTGGACCAGTTCTTCTGGGAAGGCAGCAACCAGCGCACCGACGGTTACGGTGGCAGCCTGGCCAACCGCTCGCGTTTCGCCATCGAATTGATCCGGGCCGTGCGAGTGGCGGTGGGCGAGGGCTTCCCGATCATCTTCCGGTTCTCCCAATGGAAGCAGCAGGATTACACCGCGCGCCTGGTGCAAACCCCCGAGGCCCTGGGCGAGTTCCTCAAGCCGCTGGCCGACGCCGGCGTGGACATCTTCCACTGCTCGACACGTCGCTTCTGGGAGCCGGAGTTCGACGGCTCGGATTTGAACCTGGCCGGTTGGACTCGCCAGCTCACCGGCAAACCCACCATCACCGTCGGCAGCGTCGGCCTGGATGGTGAATTCCTGCAGTTCATGGTCAACACCGATAAAGTCGCCCAACCGGCCAGCCTGGAAAAGCTGCTGGAGCGTTTGAACAACGATGAGTTCGACCTGGTGGCGGTGGGGCGTGCGTTGCTGGTGGATCCGGACTGGGCGCAGAAAGTGCGCGACGGTCGTGAGCAGGAGATCTTATCGTTCAGTCGCGAGGCGTTGATGACGCTGGTTTAAGCGGCGTCTTGTAGGGCCTCATCGCGGGCAAGCCTTGCTCCCACAGAATTAACAGTCGTCCACAAATCCTGTGTTCGCTGAAGATCCAATGTGGGAGCAAGGCTTGCCCGCGATGCTTTTCAGCCCTGCGACACGGTCTGGGGCATTGATGATTCGACCTGACAGACCCCGCGCAACTGCGCCTCGAACTGTTCGATCACCGCTGCCCAGCCCTGGCGACTGGCGTGCTGGCGCGCATTGAGCCGTACGCAACGCAAGGTCTCGCGTTCCTCCAGCAGCCAACGGGCCGCATCACAGAACGCTTCTTCATCCCCCGGCATCGCCAGCACGCCGTTGTAGCCGTGGCGGATGTGTTGTGCCGCCGCGGCCTGGTCATAGGCCACCACTCCAAGCCCGGACGCCAGGGCTTCCAGCACGACATTGCCAAAGGTCTCGGTCAGGCTTGGAAAGATAAATACATCCCCGGACGCATAATGACTGGCCAGTGCCTCGCCCCGTTGCGAACCACAAAAGATCGCGTCCGGCAGTTCCTGCTCCAGCACGGGCCGCTGTGGACCGTCGCCGATCACCACCAGCTTCAACCTGCGCTCTGGGAAAGCGTTGCACAGCGTGTCGAAACTGCGCTTGAGCAAACCGAGGTTTTTCTCCGCAGCCAGGCGCCCGACATGGATCACGGCCAGGTCATCCTCCGCCAGGCCCCAGGCTTCGCGTAGGGTTGCCGAGCGCTTGACCGGATGAAACAACTGGCTGTCCACCCCCCGCGACAGCAACGCCACGCGTTGGAAATGCCGGCGCTCCAACTCCAGGCGTTGGCTCGCGCTGGGGACCAGGGTCAGGTTGGAGCGATTGTGGAACCAGCGCAGGTAGTGGGTGAGTAGGCGGCTCAACAACCCCAGGCCGTACTGCCGGGTGTATTGCTGGAAATTGGTATGGAAGCCACTGACCACCGAGATGCCCAGGCGTCGCGCCGCCCGTAGCGCCGACAAGCCCAGAGGGCCTTCAGTGGCAATGTAGAGCACGTCCGGGCGATGACGTTTCCAGCGCCTGAGCAATTTGTGCATCGACGCCTGCCCCCATTGCAGGCCGGGATACCCCGGCAGCGGCCAACCCCGGCACAGCAACAACTGCTCGTTGCTGGCCTGGCGTTGATCGTTGTTCTGGCGCGGGCGTATCAGCTCGACCTGATGGCCGCGGGCCCGCAAACCGTCGTACAGGCGACCCAGGGTATTGGCCACGCCGTTGATTTCCGGGAGGAAGGTTTCGGTGACAAGGGTGATGTGCAGGGGTGTGGTCATGGCCTCAGTGTCGAGCGAGGCCATTTCGTCAGTGTGACGTCACGATGATGGATTTGTGACTGGCCGGGCCAAAGCATTCTCGGCGCCCTGTTCGCGGACCCAGAACAAGGTCGCACCGGCCACGGCAGCGGGCATCATCAGGATGTTGACCACGGGGATCAGCAGCGCCAAGTACACGCTGCCGCCAAAGCCCAGGCTCTGCCAGCGTTTCTCCCGCAGCCACGCGAGCATCTCGTTCCAGCCCAGCTTGTGGTTGTCCGCCGGGTAGTCGATGTATTGGATCGCCATCATCCACACGCCAAACAGCAGCCACAACGGTGCGGCGACGAGATTGACTACCGGGATGAACGACAGCACGAACAGCCCCAGGGCGCGGGGCAGGAAATAGCCGAGCTTGCGCGCCTCCCGGGCCAGGGTGCGGGGGATCATGGCGATCAACTCGCCCCAACTGAAGGCTGGGAAGTCGTCGGTGCCGCGGATGACGACTTCGACTTTCTCTGCAAGAAAGCCGTTGAACGGCGCGGCGATGATGTTGGCGAGCATCGTGAAGGTGAAGAACACCATCAACACCACGAGCACCACGAACAGCGGCCAGAGGATATAGCTGAGGAAGCCGAGCCAGTCTGGCAGCGATGGCATCAGCGTATCGACCCACAGGCTGAACTGATGGCCGGCCAGGTAGATCAAGCCGACGAACAACAGCAGGTTGATCGCCAACGGCAAGAGTACGAACAAGCGCAGGCCCGGGCTCAGGACCAGCTTGAGGCCTTCTTGCAGGTATTGCGGGCCGGACAGGACGGGGGCGGGCATAGCAGGCTCCGAGCGAAGGTGAACGCGCCGACCTTACCGGCTTTGCCCGGTGCGGGAAAGCGTCTACATGGGTTGTAACAACGTTTTAAGGAATGGATTTGAAGGGGCGGGTTTAATAGGCGGCTGCCCCTATCGGCAAGACCGCTGGGAATAGAGCTCACCTATGAGCTGGATTGTTAAACCGTATTTCCTTAATCTTCCCTCCCTCGATACGCTGCACCCATTCTTTTTTCAGGACCGTCGAACCCAAGCCTTCCCCAAGTGCATCAACGGTTCTTTTTATTCGCGCCGCTCACCCGGCGTTCCGGCCCGCAAGGTCCGGTCAACAGGAGCACGTCATGTCTGAAGTCCGTCATTCGCGAGTGATCATCCTCGGTTCCGGCCCTGCCGGTTACAGTGCCGCCGTTTATGCCGCTCGTGCCAACCTCAAGCCGCTGCTGATCACCGGCATGCAGGCCGGTGGCCAATTGACCACCACCACCGAAGTCGACAACTGGCCGGGCGATGTCCACGGCCTGACCGGCCCGGCGCTGATGGAGCGCATGAAAGAGCACGCCGAGCGCTTCGAGACCGAGATCGTATTCGATCACATCAATGCCGTGGATTTCGCCGCCAAGCCGTACACCCTGACCGGTGACAGCGCGACCTACACCTGCGATGCCCTGATCATCGCCACCGGCGCCAGCGCTCGTTACCTGGGCCTGCCATCGGAAGAAGCCTTCATGGGCAAAGGCGTTTCGGCTTGCGCTACTTGCGACGGTTTCTTCTACCGCAACAAGCCTGTGGCGGTCGTCGGTGGTGGTAACACCGCTGTCGAGGAAGCCCTGTACCTGGCCAACATCGCCAGCACGGTCACCCTGATCCACCGTCGCGAAACCTTCCGCGCCGAGAAGATCCTGATCGACAAGCTCAACGCCCGCGTCGCCGAAGGCAAGATCATCCTCAAGCTCAACGCGACCCTGGACGAAGTGCTGGGCGACAACATGGGCGTGACCGGTGCCCGCCTGAAGAACAACGACGGCAGCTTTGACGAGATCAAGGTGGACGGCGTTTTCATCGCCATCGGCCACACCCCGAACACCTCGCTGTTCGAAGGCCAACTGGAACTCAAGGACGGTTACCTGGTGGTCAAGGGCGGCCGCGACGGCAATGCCACCGCCACCAGCATCGAAGGTATTTTCGCTGCTGGCGACGTGGCCGACCACGTCTACCGCCAGGCCATCACCTCGGCCGGTGCCGGTTGCATGGCGGCCCTGGACACCGAGCGTTACCTGGATGGCCTGCAGAACGCTTCGTTCTGATTCATCGGGCATGAAAATCTATGGTCACCCCCATTTTTGCAATACTGATTAACGGGTGGTGTGGTTGGCTTGCTTAAATCTATCCG
>NZ_JAODAB010000046.1 GCF_025336485.1 Pseudomonas citri
CCCCCACAGAGGATATGTGCTGCTCACAATGTCTATGCTCCCCCACAAAAACCTGTGGGAGCAAAGCTTGCTCGCGATGGCGGGCGCCCAATCAATATCTTCATTGACTGTCGGACCGCTATCGCGAGCAAACTTTGCTCCCACAGGTTTGCGGGGTACGTGGGCTGTAGGCCTTCCTACATATTCCCGAAGGCCCTGAACACACCAATCATCGCCGGGCCGATGGCGACCAGGAAGAAGCTCGGCCACAGGCAGAAGATCAGCGGGAAGATCAGCTTGGTGCCGATTTTCGCGCCCATTTCCTCGGCAGCCTGGGTGCGCCGGTCGCGGAATTCGTCGGCGTAGATCCGCAGGGTATCGGCCACGCTGGTGCCGAAGCGAATGCTCTGGGCCAGCAGGCTGACCAGCCCCTGGATGTCTTCCAAGCCGGTGCGCATGGCGAGTTGGCGCAGGGCCTCGGTGCTGGTAATGCCCGCCCGGATCTGCGCGTTGACCAAGGCCAGTTCTTCGGCCAGCTCGACCTGGCTCACCGCCATTTCCTCAGCCACCCGCTCGATGGTCGTGGGCAAGGCCAGGCCCGATTCGACGCACACCACCATCAAGTCCAGCGCATCGGGAAACGCGGCACGCAGCCGACCTTGGCGCATTTGCTTGCGTTTGCCGACATAAAGCGCCGGCAACAGCCATCCGATACCGACCGCCACGACCACACCCAGCCCACTGATGATGGGGTCGACCTTGATCAACGGCAACAGCAACACCGCGATAGCCAATAGCATCAACGGCACCATCAGGCGCACCGCCCAGTAGACCTGCACCGCAGAAACGGAGCGGTAGCCGGCATGGGTCAGCAACGTCTGGGTGGCGGAGGTCCGGGCCAGGTCGCTGGAGGCAAAGCGCTGACCGACCCGCTCCAGCAACAGTTGCAGGTTGCCGGGCATTTCCTGCGCCGCCGCCCCGTGGCCCGAATGCCCCCGCTTGATCAACGCCAGGCGTCGCTGCACCGGGTCCTGGAGGCCCAGCACCAGCATCAGCACGGCGACAACCGCCAGCATCGCGCTGAGACCGACCACCGCAGTGAACATCAGGCGAGCCGCCTCCTCGTTTCCGGTGAACCGACTGAACAACCCGAGCAAATAATCCATGACCGATACCTCGCGGCAGAACAGCGTTTAGACCTGGATCCGAATGATTTTGCGGATCCAGAAAATTCCGACCAGCATCGCGCAGAAGGCGCCGATGATCAGTTTGTGGCCGATGGGGTCGTTGAGCAGTACCGGCAGGTAGCTGGGGCTGGTGACCACAATGGCGATCGCCAGCACGAAGGGAATGGCCACCAGCACCCAAGCCGACATGCGTCCTTCCGCCGACAATGTCTTGATCTTGCGCTGGAAGCGGAAGCGCCCGCGAATCAGTCGGCTCAGGCGCTCCAGCACTTCGGTCAGGTTGCCGCCGGTCTCGCGGTGGATCAGGATCGAGGTCACCAGCATCATCACCGTCATGCTCGGCATGCGTTCCAACAGGCCGAGCATGGCCCGGCGCACGTCGTTGCCGTAGTTGATGTCGGCGAAGGTCAGGCCGAATTCCTGGGCGACCGGTCCCTTGTGCTCATCGGCGACCAGGCGCAGGGTTTCGTTGAACGGGTGCCCCGCCCGCAGGGCCCGGCACATGGCGTCCAAGGCATCGGGCAGACCTGCCTCGAAGGCGGCGAAGCGCTTGCTGCGATCGCGTACGATCTTGAGCACCGGCACCCAGGCCACCGCAAACGCCACCAACAGCGCCACCCACCACAGCGCCGAGATCGTCATCACCATCGTGCCGGCTGCTACCCCCATCACCAAACCGAGCACCACCACCCGATAGGCCCGGTATTCATGGCCAGACTGCTCGATCAATTGGGTAAGGCTGGCCATGAACGGCAGTTGCTCAAGCCTGGCTTCAAGTGGCGAGAGGCGCGTCAGGTATTTCTGCCGCAACACGGTCTGCATATTGGGCAAATGGTTGGCTTTCTCCAGCACATGCAACCGCCCGCGGATGCGTTTGCGCATCTTGCCGGCCTCGCCGAACACCGGCACCACCACGCCCTGGGACAAGAGGAACACGGCGATGAACACCATGCCGAGGAAAATCAGGATGAACTCACCAGGGATATGGCTCATGACTGCCGACCCTCCATCCATTCAGGGCGGAACATCGTCAGCGGCAACTCGATCCCGCGCTTGGCCATCACATCACGGAAGGCCGGGATCATGCCGCTGGGCCGATACTCGCCAAGTACCTCGCCGTGTTCGCCGATGCCCTGGCGGACGAAGGCGAAAATTTCGGTCATGGTGATCACTTCTCCTTCCATCCCGTTGATCTCCTGAATGCTCACCACCCGCCGCTTGCCGTCTTCTTGACGCTCCAACTGAATGACCACGTCGATGGCCGAGGCAATTTGTTGACGCATGGCCTTGATCGGAAATGTCGCGCCGGTCATCGACACCATGTTCTCGACTCTTCCTAAAGCGTCGCGGGCGGTGTTGGCGTGAATCGTGGTCAGCGAACCGTCGTGACCGGTGTTCATGGCCGTGAGCATGTCCAGCGCTTCGGCGCCGCGCACCTCGCCGATGACGATGCGATCCGGGCGCATCCGCAGGCTGTTGCGCACCAACTCGCGCTGGCTCACCTCGCCGCGCCCTTCGATGTTCGACGGCCGGGTTTCCAGGCGGACCACGTGGGGCTGTTGCAGTTGCAGCTCCGCCGAGTCTTCGATGGTGACGATGCGTTCGTTATGGGGAATGAAGCTCGACAGCACGTTGAGCATGGTGGTCTTGCCGCTGCCGGTCCCGCCGGAAATCAACACGTTCAGGCGCCCGCGCACGATGGCCTTGAGCAGCAAGGCGATGGCCGGGGTCATGGTGCCGACCTGGATCAGGCTCTCGGTGTTGAGCAGGTCCACCGCGAAGCGACGGATCGACACGCTCGGGCCGTCGATGGCCAGCGGCGGGATGATCGCGTTGACCCGCGAACCGTCCTTGAGCCGGGCGTCCACCAGGGGCGAGGACTCATCGATGCGTCGCCCCAGGCTGGAAACGATGCGGTCGATGATGTTCAGCAGGTGCTGGTCATCGCGAAAGCGTACGTCGGTGCGTTGCAGCTTGCCGAAGCGCTCGACGTAGACCGAGGCAAAGCCGTTGACCAGGATATCGGACACACTGTGATCGGCCAGCAACGGTTCCAGCGGGCCCAGGCCCAGCACCTCGTCGGTGATCTGCTTGATGATCAACTGGCGGCTGGCGGAGCTCACCGGCGCCGAATGCTCATCGAGCAGGCGCTGGCAGATATCGCGGATCTGCCGCGAGGCCTCGACCTGTTCAAGGGCATCGAGCAATGACAGGTCCATGACCTTGAGCAGTTGCTGGTAGATTTTTTCCCGCCACTCGGCCTCCACCGGGGTGACCTGGCTGCGGGTTTCGTAGAGCACGTCCGGGGCCGTGTGTTCCCAGGCCATCAGTTCGTCCGTCGACTCCGACAGGCTGTCGCCGTGCAGGGAAGTCACTGGGGCGCCAGGTTTGCCGGACTGTTTGCGCAAGCGGTTACGAAAGTCGCTGATCATGGGTCATCCCCCGAAGAAACGGTTGAAGGCGCGTTTGAACAGGCCCTTGTTCGAGCCCATCTGGTGACCGACCAGGTCCTCGGTCAGATCGCGCAAGGCGGCGGTGATCGCTGCCTTCGGCGCATGCAGCCCCAACGGCACGCCAGTGTTCTGACTCTGGCTGACCAGGTTGAAGTCATTGGGTAATTTCAAGAGGTTCGTGCAACGCAAGGCCTCACCGATGTCCTTGAGGCTGATCGCGGCAGATTTGTCGTAGCGATTGACCACAATCTGCAACTGGTCGCCGCGCACACCCAGGTCTTCACGCAGGATGCGCACCAGGGCGCTGGCGTCGCGCAGATGGCTGACGCTCTGTTGCACCACCACGTACACCCGGTCCACCTGCTCCAGCACGGAACCGGTGAGGTGGTCGATTTGCCGTGGCAGGTCGACCACCACCCAGTCATAGCTGGCACGGGCCAGTTGCAACAAGGCATCGAGTTGTTCGGGCTGGGCATCCTGGGGCAGGCACAGCTCGCCGGCCCGACCGCCGAGCACGTGCAGGGTCGGGCTGAAGTGACTGCAGAAGCCGCGCAGCGCGATGCTGTCCAGGTCTTCGATCTGCTGCATCACTTCCAGGTGGCTATGGGACTGCGGGACATCCAGGTAATGGGTCACGCTGCCAAACTGCAGGTCCATGTCCAGCAGCAGGGTATTGCCTGCCCGGGCACTGAGCTGCTGGGCCAGGTTGCAGGCCACCAGGGTGCCGCCGGAGCCGCCCTTGGCGCCGATCACCGCGATCAGCTTGCCTTCGGCGCCGCTGCCAAGACGGACATCCGCGACCAGGCGATTGAGGGCGCCAACCAGTTCTTTCTCGGCAACGGGGTCGGGCAGCACGTCACGGGCACCGGCCTGCATCGCCAGGCGCATGCCTTCCTGCTCACCGACAAGGCCGCACACCAACAGCGGTGGACGCTCATGGGCGGGACGTTGCAACAGCGCAGCCAGTTCTTCGCGCCACAAGTGGCTGACCCGCAACAGCAGCAGGTCCGGCATGCGCTCCAGGCCGTAGAGCGGGTCGACGTGACCATTACTGACCAGGCGCGTACTCACTTCCAGGCAAGGCATGCGCTGGCAGACGCATTGCAGGTCGCGCAGGGAGGCAGCATCGCGGCTGCTGATCAGCAACCGCAACCCGGTCTTGCCGGCGACGGTCGAAAGCGGAGTTTCCCGAGTATTCAGCATGGTGTGATCTCCCCTGAATCAGAATGACGTCCAAGGCTTTCGCGTGGCAGGGTTGCCTTGAAGGCCGGCAACGTGATGGGCACGCCAAACCCGGGAATGAACAGGTTGAAAACGAAGCTCTGTACGCTCAACTGGACATAACGGATGGCGCGAAACCCTGTAGGGCCGGACGTGTCGGCGGGGTTCGCCACCACCGCGCCGTTGACATCCAGGTAGGTCAATACCAGGTTCGAGGTGGCCAGGTTGCTGATCAGCTGGCTGGTGCCTGCATCCGTGGCGGCGTTGAAGATGGCCCGGCGCAACACCACCGGATCGCTGATGTTGCACACCGCCGCCAGCCGCGCCCCGCGCCGCGCCGCTTCATCCAGCGCGTTGGCGGTGAAGTACAGCCGGCCCATTTCCAGCACGCCGAACAGCAGGATGAACACCAGCAGCCCGACGAAGGAAAACTCCACGATGTAGGTACCGCGCATGTGCTTGCTGTTCATCACAGAACCCTCATGACAGTGGTCGCCACCAACTGGACACCCAACGGAATGGCGCTGCCGAAAAAGCCGGGGATCGACCCGCTGCAACTGCTCGCACCAATCACCGGGCAGAAGGTGTAGCTGATGGTGACGCTCACATGATCGGAGCCCACCGCGGCGACCTGCACATTGGCCGTGGTCAACCCGGATATCACGGCGCTGCCGGTGGCGCTGGGCACGCCGTACACCGCGACGTTTTTCGTCTGGGTCTGCAACGCGCTGCTCAAAGTGACAGTGCCCAGGGTCGCGTTCCACGCCTGGCTGGCGACGAAGCGGTCGGCATCGCGGCTGGCCTGCAAGAGCACGTTGTACTGGTAGAGCATGCGGCCGAACTCACCGAAGGCCAGCAGCAACAACAGCAGCACCGGTGCCACCAGGGTGAACTCCACCAGGGCCACGCCTCGCTGGGACTTGGGTGATTGGAACGGTGCCAGTCTCATGACGCCTCCTAGGAATCGGTGCTTGGGTTGCCGCTGCCGTTGATATAGGTCTTATAGAGCTGGATGATCTGCGGGCCTGCATCGCTGGACGGTGTAGGGCCCGGGACGCCATCGCCCTCGCACTCCCGGACGAACTGGCCAAAAATCTGCGATTGGGTACCACCGCTGTTCATTGGCTGCACGATGAAGTAGCAGCCAAATCCCAGGACAGGAATTGAGCTCGTGCCGCCCTGCTTGCCCGTGCAGTTGCCCACCACGATTTTCATCATCCGGCGCTCGAACACCCCATTGCTCTGGCAACCACTGCCGCTTCCCGCCACACAGGCCGCGACCTGGGTGCGCCAATCGTTGTAGTCCGGTAACGCCTCGCCGCCCGCCGACAGATTGCCGCTGCTCGACGTAATGGGGTTGCCCTTGTACTGCGCTTGCCCGAGCGTATTGTTGTAGGTCATGGCTGGCGTACTTGAGGTGGTGACCAGGTCCGGAGGGTAGTCGGACGCACTGACCGGACCGTTATAGATGCCAAAGCGCGTATTCAAGCCTTGGGAGGCCGGGCCGACGGTATTACCCGGCGAGGTCTGGACGTTATCCCCGACGCTGCGGCAGACCGAACCGCCACCGGCCAGGTCTTGACGGACCGAGCTGCCGCCGGAGCCGAAATCGAGCAGTTGGAAGTTGCCCGGGCCGATCGGCGAGGCATTGCCCGCCGCCGTCTTCAAGACCACCAGGTCGCCAAAGTGGTAGCTCCAGAAGTTACCGGCCGCCGGATCGTATTGGGCGGGATCGCCACAGACCATCAACGGCGCCAAGTCACAGGGCATAGTGGGGCTGGGGCCCGCGGTGGCCATCGCCGCCACGGCCTTGGCGCCCAGGCCGCTGCCTATCGACTGGACGAAACTCCAGAAGAAACCGTTGAGTTGATAACTGGACACCGACACCCGCACGTACTTGGCGTCCGCGGGGCCTGGATAGGAGAACGGGCCGTAGACGCTGCTGGACAGCTCCACCGCGGCAAACGCCCCCGGATTGCCAGCCACTGCGGTCGACAGTTCGGTGTTGCCCAAGGCCTGGGCATTTTTGTTCAGCGTATCCAGGGCCGCCGCACGGGTGGTGCTGGCCATGTTGATGCCGCCACTCACCTGGCTCAGGGTCTTGGCACCGCTCAGGGCTGCGGCGTCCACCGCGTTCTGCAGGCGGGTCTTGTTCAGCAACAGGTGGCCGCCGTCCAGTGCCAGCGCGGCCATCATGGAAATCGCCACCAGCGCGATCACCATCAGTACACTCACCGCCCCTCCTTGGCGTCGAGGCAGCGCGAAGGTCTGCCGGATACTGGAATTCATCATCGAGCCCTCATCTACTACGTTTGAGGATCGGCATCGCCACGGCCGGTAGGGCCTGGCATCGGTGTGCTATTCAGCGGACATTGATGACGCTGCTTTCCACCCCGCGGATCAGCGTGATGGTCCCGCCCTGGGGCTTGGCGCTGCGCATCACCACAGGCTTTGGCATCGGAGCCGCCGCCACCGCCATGACCGGAGCTGGAGCCGGCGGCGCGACGGCCACGGCTTTTTTCTCCACGTTCAGCGGGTTGCGCAAGGCCAGTTGCAGCTTGCCTTCGGTCTGCGCGGTCACCAGGGTCTCGGCTTCAGCGGCCGACATTTCCAGGGTCACGGCGCGCACCACCACCGGTTGGGTCTTGTCGGTGCCCGCCGTCTGGTCCACCGCCAGCACCCGCAGGTTTTCGAGAATGGTCCGGGAAACGGCGCTGTTACTGCCGGCACTGGTGGTCTTGGTCGCCAGGACATCGACCCGGTTGCCCGGCAACAGGAAGCCGCCCACACCGACCACATCGTCCACCCTTACGGCGATGGCGCGCTTGTCGGGTGCAATCAACGAAGCCAGGGTGCTGCCGCCCAAGTGTTCGCTCAGGCGCGCGCCCCGCACGATGTCGCCGCGCAGGATGTCGAATGTGGCGATCTTGCCCACCGCCTGTTCGCTCGAATTGAAGGCATCGTCGGGAATGGAGTCCATGGGCATGCGCACGGTCGTGACCTGCTGGGCCTCGACCATCTGCCCGAAGGGGATCTCCACCGTGGCCACCACCACACTGCGCAAGTGGTCATCGGGCGTGGCATTGAGTCGCGCGCTCAACCAGGAATCGGCCATCCATGCAGCACCAAGGCCCATTACCAGGGAAACGCCTATCAGCGGAAGCGTACGAGAGCTCATGTCGGTATCTCCAGATCAAAGGAAGTCGAGCTGAACGAAGTAGTTGTGCCAGGCCCATTCAACCTCTTGCGTCGCCAGGGGCCCGGAACCGCCCAGGTAACGTTGGCGGTCGAGCGCCATGTTCAACAGGTCACGCGGATGGCAAGGCACCAGTGGCATGCCTTCGCCCGCATACAAGCGCTGCAGTACATAGCGCACCAACAGCGGGTCGTAAGGGATCCCCAGGCGCTCGCATTCCTGGCGCCAGATGCGCTCGTACTCCTCGGGCTTGAGGTAGCCGAACTGCACCTTGTAGCCAATGCGCCGCAGGAAGGCCTCGTCGGCCAATTCCAGGGGGTTGAGGTTGGTGGAGAACACCAGGACCAGGTCGAACGGCAGCTCACAATGCCGGCCACCGCCCAGGTTGATGAAGTCGCGCTTCTCTTCCATGGGCACGATCCAGCGATTGAGCAACTCGGCCGGCGCCATGCGCTGGCGGCCCATGTCGTCGATGATGAACAGGCCATTGCTGGCCTTGAGTTGCAGGGCGGCCTGGTATTGACGGGTGAACGGGTCGTAGCGGACGTCCAACTGTTCCATGCTCAACTCGCCACCGGTGATGACAATGGGGCGCTTGCAGCACAGCAGCCGACGGTCGATGCCTTCGTTGAGCATCAGGTTGTTCACCTGGCTGCTGTCATCCAGGCGCTGATGCACCTGCGGGTCGTAGATCTCGATCACCGACTCGTTGATGACAATGGCATAGGGCACCCAGATGGCCTCGGCGAACAGACGGATCAGCCGACTGCTGACGTACGTCTTGCCGGTGCCCGCCGGGCCGTAGATCATGATCGCCCGCCCGGAATTCAACGCTACGCCCAGTTGATCGAGCATCCCTTGGCTCAGCACCATGCCGGCCAGTGCGCGCTGCATGTCGACAGCGGTGATGCGACCGTGGTGAATGGTCTGGATCTTGATCAGGGAGCGATAGGTACTCACCGGAAACGGCGCCGCGCCGATGTAGCCGCTACGGGCCAGGGCGTCGCGGGCGAAACTGCGGCCGCGCTCGGTCAGGCCATAACGCAGGGCCTGCGCGCCCGCTTGACTGATCTGGCCCAACACTTCGACGCGACCGTCCTTGCGCAGGAAGGCCAGGACTTCTTCCAGCACGGCGCCGGTCAGGGCCAGGCGCTCCACCAGCCGCGGCATGTCCAGCACACCGGCATCGTGCAGATGCTTGCACACCAGTTCGCCGAGAAAGCTGTCGGTCAGCCCGGTGTCCCGGATGGTGCACGGCTGGGGCGCCAGGCGTTGCACCGCTTCCCGCTCGCTGGGGTAGGCATCACTATCGTTGATGACGTGCATGACTAGACTCCCCATCCACCGGCAACCAACTGCCAGTAGACGCTGTTCAGGGTACCGATCAGGATTGCGATCGAATAAGGAAAAGGCTTGCCGGCCACTTCATCGGCAGAAGGCGCCAGGTAAGCCTGGGCCCGCACGATCAGCCAGTAGCGTTCGAGGGTCTGGAGCAACTGGCCGCGGGCCAGGACGATCAGGAAACCGCACACGCCGCCGGCAATCAGGCTGAACAGCGCCGCCCACAGGGCGTAGTGAAAGGGCAGGAAACTGCCGACCATGGTCATCAGCTTGACGTCGCCGGCCGCCATGCCACCCACTGCGTACATGGGCAGGAACAGCGCGAAACAGATCAACATACCCAGCAGGCTGTCGCCCAATCCGCTGATTCCGCCGATATAAGCCTGACTGATCAAACCCAGGGTCAGGCCCAGCAGGACCAGCAGGTTGGGGATGCGGTGGCGAAGCAGGTCGCTCACCACCGCTACACCCAGCAGTCCCAGCAGTATGATCGTCGACACTAGCAATTCCATGGACATGATGCGTCTCCCTTATTCTTATTGTGATTATTGTTAGCAGGCAGCACCTTTAACCGCGGCACACAGCGCTGTGATCCTGTCGTTCACGGCGCCACCCAACAGGGTGAACATCGCGGCAACCGCCACCGTAATCAGCCCGCCGGCCACTGCGTACTCCACAATGGTCAGGCCATCTTCATCTTTAACGAACTTACTGATCGAAGTTCTGATTGTTTGAAGTGTCATGATATTTACCTCGCATCGACGGGAGAAAACCGAGTGGGGAAAGAACAACATGACGCCCATTAAGAAGTTCGCAGTCTTGTTGTTAAAACTGACGCCTCGATGGGCTTCATTACATTCCCCTGCACGAACGGCGGTTAGCAGGCAGCCCCTTTGACCGCGGCGCAAAGTGCCGTGATCCGGGTGTTCACGGCGCCGCCCAACAGCACGAACATCGCGGCAACCGCCACTGTGATCAACCCACCGGCCACGGCGTATTCCACAATGGTCAGGCCGTCTTCATCTTTGGCGAACTTCAGCAGCGAAGTCTTGATTGTTTGAAGAGTCATTTCGCACACCTCATCGGGGTTGTTTTTTCAGGAAGCAGTTACATTGCGAACTGCCTGATGCAACCCTAGTCAGGAGGCGGTGATGGTCGTTAGGAGGATTTTGCACATCGCTAGGATTTTTTTGCAGGAGCTGCGAACCTGGGCAGCTGGGGCAGATGGCAATAATTCGCACTTGCGCGTTTGAAGGACTTGGCGCTAACGGAGCGTTTTCTTATAAAAATTTATTCAGCGAACTGATAGCACATTGGCAATACTGCAATGCAAAGGGCAGGAAGAACCGCTGAGTAGTAGGCACATGACGTCGACTCTGACCAACAGGCCAAGGTTGTTGTGGTTCGATCTGACCCAGGATCGCTCCACCCAGGAACTCATCACCCAATTCGAGCAAGCCTGCGATTGCACGCAGGCAAAAGGCACCCTGCTGCCCAACCCGGAACGGGTCGACATGATCTGTATCCATTTCGATCGTCCGGACACCCTGGGCCTGCGGCGTCTGCTGGAGATCAAGCGTGCCGTCCCGACCATTCCCATCACCATGTTCACGGTGCAACACTCCGAAGAACTGGCGGTATGGGCCATGCGCTCCAGCGTCTGGGAATACATGGTGCTGCCCCTGTCCGCCACCGAACGCAAGCGCTACCTCGCGGCCGTCGTGCAATTGTGCGAATTGCGCCGCAATACCCAGGGCCGGGGCAAGGGCTCGCAGATCGACCACTCCCCGACCCTGCCGGACAGCATCCGTCTGACCGCCGGACACCAGAAGCACCAGGCCCTCGCCCACATCATGCTGTACATCGACCAGCATTTTCGCGAAAGCATCGACCAGCGCGACCTGGCCAAGCGCTGTGGCATGACGACGTTTCGTTTCAGCCGGGTGTTCAAGGAAGCCAACGGGCTGGGTTTCACCGACTACGTGCTGAACAAACGCATGAGTTTTGCCAAGGATCTACTCGACAACAGCCAGATGCCCATTACCAGCATCGGCTACGAAGCCGGTTTCAAGGACCCGTCCTACTTCGCCCGTGCCTTCAAGCAGTACGCCAACTGCACCCCCAGCGAATACCGCCTGGCGTACCAGATGCGCAGTGCAAGCCCCACGCAAGCGCCCCAGGACGATACGACCCTGGAAGCGCTTGAGAACCTGGTGCACAGCCTTGAAGGCTGAGCGGTGCTTGTTCGGCAAAGCACGGGAATCACTGCGCGAAGCCCTGGCTCACGGGGCGAGATTTCTTCTCTCGATGGGGACGGACAAGACAACGCTGGTACGCGTCTCGCCATAGGCGTTGATCTTGGCAATGACGTCCTCGATATCAGCCATGGATCGGGCATAGATCCGGATCAGGTAGGAGTCGTTTCCGGTGATGTGCAGGCACTCCACGACTTCAGGGATGTCGGTGAGTGTCGCGATCAATTTGGCTTTTGCCGGTTTGAGGGTGGTGATGCCGACGACAGCCGAAATGCCGTACCCCAGCTTGGTAGGGTCCAATTGCGCGCTATACCCCTTGATGACGCCGGAATCTTCAAGTTTACGTAACCTGTCATTGGTGGCAGGAATAGAAAGCCCCGCGTGCCTGGAAAGCTCCGTAATAGAAATGCGGCCACAGTCCTGTACCTTACCCAGGATTTTGACGTCTATACGATCCATGTGCGTTTTCCCCGGTTAAACATTTAAATTTTAATGAAAAGCTCGCGGTTTTCATTAAAAAAAGCATGCACCAAAATAAAGCAGCGCGCTAGTCTATTCCCCGCCTGAACAGCCGGAACAAAATCCGGGCAAGCAATAGCCCTGCTCTTCAGCGTGACGCACCGCATAATAAAAACAATTCTCTCCAGGGATGGTGTTCGCATGGAAGATGAAAAGATAAAGCATGAAAAATGGTCGCACCCGCTCCTCCAGTATATTGGCACGCAAGTACTAGATCTTCGTCGCTTCAAGAGAGACCAGATCCTGATGTACCTGACGGGCGTCGGTTTGTTTTCGCTCGGAGCCAAGTGTTTCATCATCAGTCAACTAGGCACTGACCCATTAGATGTCTTGATCATCTCGATCAATAACATACTTATGCTCGGCATGGGCGTTTGTTCGGCTATCGTGTCACTGTTCTTCCTGACATGGTGGATGCTCTGGAACAAAAAATACCCACCCATCAGCCCTTTCGTTACAACAACACTGACAGGTTTGTTGATTGATCTCTGGTCATGGCTGGGGCTCGGCGAGTATTTGATCGCCAGAATGAATGGGTACACGTTATTGGCGACGGGCCTGATGCTGTGTGCCTACTCGTCCGCCTTGATCATCATGAGCGGTATTGGAATCCGGATCATGGATCTGGTGGTCCTGACCATGGTTTCCAAATGGAACTGGTCATTCACCAGAGCCAAAATGCTCATTGAAATCGGCATCTTTTCGAGCGGTTGGCTCCTCGGAGGCCCGTTCGGCGTGGGTACGCTGGCCTTCCTGCTGGTAATCGGCCCGCTTATTCAACCGTTCATGGATATGAATGCCAGGCGCTTTTCACTCAAGAATTATGGATTGACTCGCGTCTCATCCGCCTACTAATAAAAAACAATATATCTGCCACTCCAGGCAGCGGGATTGTTTCGCCTCGATTTTTCCAACCAATGTAATTCACCTATAACTTCCGTGATGAGGAGTGAAAGATGGGCACTACAAACAATAAGAACTGGACCTTGGAAAGCAGCCCGGCAAAACTGGAAGAAATACTTCCCGGGGGCGCCGTCAAGTGTCATCTTTCTCCACGTAACTGTGTCATACAAGAGGGCAAGGTAGGCTTTTGCAAAGTTCGCGGAAACCGCGGTGGGCGACTCGTTACATTGAACTATGGCAAAGGTGTCCACAGCACTGAAGAAACCATCGAAACCGAAGCTGTTTTCCACTTCGCCCCTGGCGAGCGAATCCTCTCCCTGGGCAATATCGGTTGCATGCTCAATTGCGGTTACTGCCACAATTGGAAGACATCACAAGCCAAGTACGTGACCGACAAGGATGTGTACTACTACACCCCAGAGCAAGTGGTGGAAACTGCACTAAAGCACGGGATCCGGGTTCTTTCCTGGACATATAACGATCCCGTTGTCTGGCATGAATTCATCCTCGACACGGCAAAACTGGCCAAGGAAGCGGGGTTGATCAATCTTTATAAATCGGCGTTCTTCATCAGTGAAGAAGCCATTGATGAATTATTGCCGGTCATCGATATTTTCTCGATTTCGCTCAAGTCCATTTCCCCGGAGTACTACCGCAAGGTCACGACAGGCTGGGTCGAGCCGGTACTGGCCGGTATCAAGAAAGTGTATGACGCCGGCAAATATGTCGAGGTCAGCACCTTGATGGTGACCGACATCAGCGACGACGAAGAAACAGCCAGGAAAATCAGCCAATGGGTACTGGATGAACTGGGGCCGAATGTGCCACTGCACTTCGTCAGGTTCCACCCCGACTACAAAATGAGCAACAGCGTCCGCACGCCTGTGGACAGGCTTCTCAAGGCTCGGGACATCGCCCACAGCATGGGGGTCGAGCATGTCTACCTGGGCAATGTGAACGACGTCGAGGGAACCAATACCAGCTGCAATAACTGCAACGCCCTGCTCGTCACCCGTTATGGCTTGAACGCTGAAATCATCGGACTGGACAGCAAGGGGTGCTGCTCTCAATGCGGGCAGGATGCGCATTTCAAATTACTGGGCGAACACGCAGCGAAGACCCTCGTCGAGCCGCAAGAAGATGCCGTGAGCGCTTACGAAAAACGCAGTTTCGAGTGGCACGGGGATATCGTTTCGCTGCACGCCCAGGTGCTCAATACCGAAGACTTCGAACAGACCGTTTATCTGCGCCGCAACTACACGGACGGGCACAACAGCGACTGGAAGTCACTGACATTGCGCCCACACGAAAGCTATCGATTCATTATTGCCAAGGCACGCATCGATGAAACAGGTCCTGAGGTCTGGCTCCCCAAAGGGGTGAACTCCAATCTTCACGAAGTGTTCGACAGGGCTCACTTCCCGACGGAGTCGATTGAAGAGATTGGCATTTCGCAAAATGACATCACCCCAACCATTGGTTACGAGGGTAAGCAGAACATGTACGAACAGATCATCAAAATGGTCAACCAAGCATGAACGTGTCCACTGAAATACTTCATATCAAGGTGGATGACCGGGATGCTCACCCTTCGGTAACGCCTATTTATCAGTGCAGCGCTTTCAGCGCTGACTCGGCGTTCTTCTACTCAAGGAAGGCCAACCCCAATGTGACGGAACTGGAACAGGTTGTCGCGGCGCTGGAGGGCAGCGAGTATGCCCTCGCCTACAGTACCGGGATGAGCGCCATCTACATGGTGCTGGAACTATTGAAACCGGGTGCTTCGCTGGTTATCAACAAGTACATCTACGGCTGCTCCTATAAATTGTTCCAGCGGTATGCGGCCCGTATCGGCGCACACCTGACGATCCTGGATCTCACGACACAAGAGGGGTTGAAGACCTTGCCGGCGCACGTCGACATGGTCATTTTCGAAACACCGACCAACCCTTTCCTCAAAGACATCGATATTCACGCGGTCAGCCGGGCGGTCAAGCAAAACAACCCGCAGGCCCTGGTGGTGGTCGACAACACCTGGGCCACGCCGATATTCCAGAAACCGTTGAATTTTGGCGCCGACATTTCCCTGTACAGCGCCACCAAGTACTTCTCCGGGCACAGCGATGTGATGGGCGGCCTGGTACTTGTCAATGATGAAGGGATTTATAAGCGTCTCCTCGAAGGCCGTTTTTATTCAGGCACGATATTGACGCCCAATAGCGCATGGCTGCTTCGCAGAAGCATGCAAACCTTCAACCTGCGCATGGAAAAACACAGCCAGACAACATCGAGCATGCTCGACTATCTGCACGAGCTGCCTTTTATCGAGCATGTCTATTACCCCCGAATCGATGGCAAGCAATTGACCGGATACGGCGGCATCGTGTTTGTCGATATCCGGCCCGAGCTGGTTCCCTTCTACAAAACGTTCACCCGCGCACTCAAGTGGTTTGGCACAGGCACCGGGATGGCCTGTGTGACATCGATGGTTGCCCAGCCCTTCAGCGGCAGCCATGCCTCGATGACCGACCAGGAAAAATCCGACATGGGCATCGAAAAAGGCCTGGTTCGATTGTGCTTTGGCCTGGAGGACCTGGAAGACCTCAAGCAGGACTTGCTGCAGGCCTTCGAAGCCATGGAGAGCGTGGCCGATCAAGAACGCTCACTCGACCCAGCCTAGTGGCCTGTGTGGTGTTGATCACAAGTAACGGGCCTTCTCGGGCTCGTTGCTTTTTTATGGAGAAACGAAAGTGTCCAGCGCAGTTGAAAACACCATATTCGAAGACCCTACCCTGAACGTCATCCACCTTCTGAACTCCATCGCTCAAGAAAATCCGCAGGCTCTTTCACTCGCGTCCGGTCGACCCGACGATGAACACTGTGATCCCGCGCTCATCGACCTGGGCCTGGCCCGCTACAGGCAGCACATCGCCAACACAGGACATTCGCTGGAGACGCTGCTTTGCCAATACGGAAAAACCTCGGGGATCATCAATGAAATAATCGCCACCCATTTGCAGATGGACGAAGAAGTACACGTTTGCAACCCGGAAAGTGTCGTGGTGTGCATGGGGTTTCAAGAAGCGTGTACCTTGGCGCTGCTGTCGATTTTTGAAGGCAGCGGCGTTTTATTGGTGCCTGACCCGGTGTTTTGCGGAATAACCGGGATTGCGAAACTGCTGGGCATCAAGACAGTCCCGGTCCCCATGGCGGACTTTCTCGACCCGGTCGCCTTGCGCAAGATCATCGAAGCACTGGAATCCAAAGGCGAAAAAACCAGAGCCGTCTATGCGATTCCAGACTTCAGCAACCCGACGGCCGACAGCCTTTCCTATCACGACCGGAAGACGATGTTGTCCCTGGCCCATGAAAAAAACTTCTTCATCCTCGAGGACACGGCCTACCGCTACTTCCGATACGAAGGTGAGGACATTGCGTCCATGAAGGCCATCGACAGCAGCCGGGTGTTCTTGCTGGGGTCTTTCGCCAAGTCGATTTTTCCGGGCTTGCGCATGGGTTATGTGGTTGCTCCGGAGGGCACGGGAGTCATGCCCTTCGGCCCCCGGTTGTGCAAGGCCAAAAGCCTGATCACGGTTAATACTCCCGCACTGTGCCAGGCGGTCGTTGCCGGCTTGTTGCTGGAAAACCACTACTCGCTGAAAGGTCTGAACCAGCCCCGGGCGTTGTCCTACGCAAAGAAAAGAAACCACATGCTGGAATGCCTTGAGCGGGCGTTTCCACTCGGGGCCGACGCCCGAAGGGCCGTCAACTGGAATCAACCGGCAGGCGGTTTCTTTATCAACGTGCAGTTGCCGTTCGTCTTTGGCTATTGCGAAATGCGCGAATGCGCCGAGCAGTTCAAGGTGATTGTGTTTCCCACCACCTTGTTTTCGCTGACGAATGAAGCCGCTGGCCAGGTCAGGCTGTCATTCAGCAATGCCACAACCTCGCAAATCACCCAAGCGATAGACAGCTTCAGACGCTACGTCGAGTTCAGGCTGCAATAGCACGTCGTGCAAGGGGACAGGCTCACGCATCGCTTCGCGAGAAGTGAGCCTTATCAGGCGCCCGTGGCCAACATAACGCCAGTAGCCACCTGATAGGCCCCCAGAACCGTGATGGTTGCCCCCGACAGATAGTTGATCAATCTCAACTTTGATTGGGCGATCCGCGCCTTGAAGATGGAGGAGAACCCGCTCAACCCCAACCACCAGGCCGCCGAGCCGAGGAATATCCCGGTCACCATCGCCAGCACGGAGTACCGGTTGCCTTGATCGCTGGCCATGCCGTCACTCAATGCGGCAAATATCGCGATAAACGACAAGATCGTCATGGGGTTGGACAGCGTCAGGAACAACGTGGTCGAGTAGGCTTTGAAGATGTTGGCACGCTCGCCCGCCATGGCCGTCGTGCCGCCCTTCGATCGTATGGTTTGATAACCGATGTAGGCGAGGAACAGTCCGCCAAAAATACACAACCAGGGTTTGAAGCTGATGAGCGTCGCAATGATGGCCGTGATGCCCAGGGCACCGATGAATCCATAGATCGAGTCGGCTGTGGCCGCGCCCAATCCAGTCGCGAAACCCGCTCTCCATCCAAGCATGAGGCTTCTCTGTATGCACAGCAGCCCAATCGGTCCTACAGGGGCTGCAATGCACAACCCAATGACCATCGATTTAATGAAAATCAGCATAAATGCATCTCCAGGGTGGGTACTGGAGAGGTTAGGAGAAGTGCATTTCTTTAGGAATGAGTTATTAATCTTCCTGAGCGTTCTGTCTTAAGTTTTTCAGGAAGTATCCGAGATCTCCCTTAAATATTAAGGCAGATCCTTGTCAGCTCCATCGAATGACTAAAATGAGTTTTCTACGCGCATAAAAAAACGCCGCTCAAATGAGCGGCGTTTTTTTGAATTTGGAGCGGGAAACGAGACTCGAACTCGCGACCCCGACCTTGGCAAGGTCGTGCTCTACCAACTGAGCTATTCCCGC
>NZ_JAODAB010000047.1 GCF_025336485.1 Pseudomonas citri
CCACCCAGTTCGACGTGAGCCTGTCCCTCAACGATGACGGCGAAACCATCAGCGGCCAGTTCGAGTACGCCACCGACTTGTTCGATGAAAGCACCATCGCCCGTTGGGGCCGGCACTTGCTGCAGCTGCTCGACGCGCTGCTCGACGATGCCAGCCAGCCGCTGGCGACCCTGCCCCTGCTGGATGAAGCGCAACGCCGGGAACTGCTGGAGACGTTCAACCCGACCGGTGCGGCCCTGGACGAAAGCCCGAGCCGTTTCCCCCAGGCGGTCTTCGAGGCCCAGGCCAGTCGTACCCCGCACGCCACAGCCCTGGTCGGCAGCGGACACACTCTTACTTACGCCGAGCTCAATGCCCAGGCCAACCGCGTCGCCCATGCACTGATCGCACTGGGCGTACAACCCGACGACACCGTTGGCCTGTGTGCACAGCGCAGTCCGGAAATGGTGATCGGCTTGCTGGGCATCCTGAAGGCCGGTGCGGCCTACGTTCCGCTCGATCCGCAATACCCGGCGCAACGCCTGGCCCACATGCTGGCCGACAGCAAGCCTCGGGCACTGGTTCGCCAACAGGACCTGGCGCTGCCGGTGCCCCAAGACCTGGCGACGCTCGACCTGGGCAGCGCGGCGCTGCTGCAAGCCCCGACTCACAATCCGTCGGTCACGACGCTGACATTCGATCACTTGGCCTACGTGATCTACACCTCCGGTTCCACCGGCTTGCCCAAAGGCGTGATGGTCGAACATCGCGGCCTGCGCAACCTGCTGGACTGGTACCTCGACGACCTGGCGTTCCACGCTGGCGATGCGGTGTTGCTGGCCTCGTCCTATAACTTCGACCTGACTCAGAAGAACATCCTTGCCCCGCTGATGGTCGGTGCCTCGTTGCACCTGGCCGAAGAACCGTTCAACCCAAGCGCCATCGTCGTCCAGATCGCCGAGGCGGGCATCACCCACCTGAACATGTCCCCCAGCGCCTTCCACGCACTGGTGGACGCCGACCGGCACGAGGCCCTGAGCTGCCTGAAACGGGTGGTCCTGGGTGGCGAGCCGATCCAGATAGCCATGCTGGAAAAACTGCCGCTGCCACGGCCGGCGATCATCAACAGCTACGGGCCCACCGAGTGCAGCGACGTGGTCGCCTGGTACACCGCCGACACCGATCTGGACACCTACCGCCACCGCTCGATCCCCATCGGCCGACCGATCCGCAACATGCAACTGCATGTGCTGGACAGTTACGGCCAATTGGTGCCGGTGGGCGTCCCCGGTGAGATCCACATCGGTGGCGTCGGTGTGGCACGCGGTTATCTCAACCTGCCGCAGCTCAGTGCCGAACGCTTCGTCGCCGACCCGTTCAGCGAGCGCTCTGATGCCCGCCTGTACAAGACCGGCGACATCGGCCGCTGGCTGCCCGACGGCACCCTGCAATACCTGGGACGTAACGACGATCAGGTGAAGATCCGTGGCCTGCGCGTCGAGCTGGGGGAAATCGAAGCCGCCCTCGCCACGCTTGCCGGTGTCCGCGAAGCCGCTGTTGTTGCCCGTGAGCACTCGTCCGGCAAACGCCTGGTGGCCTACCTGTGCGGCGAACCGGCAGCCGCCTCAGCATTGCGCGCCGAACTCCTCGGTCGCCTGCCCGAGCACATGGTGCCCAGCGCCTTCGTGGTCCTGGACACCCTGCCGCTCACGCCCAACGGCAAGCTCGACCGCCGCGCCCTGCCCGAGCCGGACCAGGACGCCTACGCCAGCCAGGCGTACGAGGCACCGCAAGGGACGGTGGAACAGACCATCGCCGGTATCTGGCAACAACTGCTGGGCCTCGAACAGGTTGGCCGTCACGACGGGTTCTTCGAACTCGGCGGCCATTCGCTGATGGCGGTCAGCCTGATCGAACGCCTGCGCGAACACGGCCTGAACGCCGACGTGCGCAGCATCTTCGGCGCACCGACCCTGCGAGACCTCGCCTCGGCGCTGACGGATGCCACCAACACGGCTTTCCAGGCCCCAGCCAACCGCATCCCGGCCGACTGCACCGCCCTGACGCCGGACATGTTGCCCTTGGTGGAACTGACGGTGGATCAGCTCGAACGCCTCGTTGCGGCCGTGCCTGGCGGCGCCGCCAACGTGCAGGACATCTACCCCCTTGCCCCGCTGCAACAAGGCATCCTCTTCCATCACCTGCTGGGACACGAAGGCGACGCTTATCTGGTGCGCTCGATGCTCGAATTCGATGACCGTCCGCGTCTCGATGCTTTCCTCGATGCACTTCAGAAAGTGATCGACCGCCATGACATCCTGCGCACCTGCGTGCAGTGGGACGGTTTGCCCCAGGCAGTGCAAGTGGTGCAACGCCAGGCACGCCTGCCGGTGCACAGCATCACGCTGGACAGCCACCAGGACCCACTCAGCCAGCTCCAGGCCCTGAGCGACCCACGGCGACTGCGCCTTGACCTGCGCCAGGCACCTCTGATGCGTGCCTGCATCGCCCGGGATCCGCATTCCGAACGCTGGTTGCTGGCGCTGCTCAACCACCACATGGCGAGCGACCATGTGACCCTGGAAATCGTCCTGGAAGAAATCCATGCGATCCTCCACGACCAAGGCGACAGCCTGGGCACACCGCAGCCCTATCGCGACTTCATCGCCCAGACCCAGGCCACCCCGGACAAGGTCCACGAGGCCTATTTCAGCCGTCGACTGGCCGACGTCGACGCACCCACCGCGCCCTTCGATCTGCTCGAAGTGCAAGGCGATGGCAATCACATCGAAGAAGCCAGCGTGCAACTGAGCGTTGAACTCAATCTGCGCCTGCGGGCCCAGGCCAGGGAACGCGGCATCACCCCGGCGGCGCTGTTCCACGTGGCCTGGGCGCAAGTGCTGGCCCGCTGCACCGGCCGTGACGACGTGGTATTCGGCACAGTGGTCGCCGGGCGCCTACAAGGCTCGGCGGGCGCCGAACGGGCCCTGGGGGTGTTCATCAACACCTTGCCGGTGCGGGTCCGACTGGCCGATGCTGGCGCCAATGACCAGGTCCTGGCGACCCACCGCGACCTGATCGAACTGCTGGCCCACGAACAGGCCTCCCTGGCCCTGGCCCAACGTTGCAGCGACGTGCCCAGCGCCTTGCCGCTGTTCACCACCCTGCTCAACTACCGCCACCAGCGCGATGACAGCCAGTTGCAATGGCCGGGCATGCGCATCCTGAACAGCGCCGAGCGGACCAACTACCCGCTTACCCTATCGGTCAACGATTACGGCGATGCCCTGGGCCTGACCGTGCAGAGCGTCCGGGCAGTGGACCCGCAACGCATCTGCGCGCTGATGCAACGCGCCCTGGAGCAACTGACCCAGGCCTTGATGTACACGCCACGGATCGCGCTCACGCAACTGGACGTCCTGCCTGCCCAGGAACGCACCCTGTTGCTGGACACCTTCAATCAGACCCGCGAGGACTACCCGACGCACCTGTGCATCCAGCACCTGTTCGAAGAGCAAGTCCTGCGCACGCCGGACGCCTGCGCCCTGGTCGACGCCCGGCAGGCCTTCACTTACGCCGAGCTCAATGCCCAAGCCAATCGCCTGGCCCATCACTTGATCGCCAGCGGAGTCCAGCCCGGCGATCTGGTGGCGATCTGCGTTGAACGCGGCGCGGCGATGATCAGCGGCCTGCTGGGCATTCTCAAGGCCGGCGGCGCCTACGTGCCACTGGACCCGACCTATCCGGCCGAGCGCCTGGCGTCGATTGTCGAGGATGCCCGGCCGCGCCTGCTGCTGGCCGATCCGGTCGGTCGCGCAGCCGTCGGCACGCTGCAGGAGGGCACCCGCTACCTGGCCATCGAACAGGCAGTGGTGGCACAGACGAGCACCCGCGATCCACGCTGGGACGCCACCGGCCTGACCCCGACGCACCTGGCCTACGTGATCTACACCTCCGGCTCCACCGGCAAACCCAAGGGGGTAATGATCGAGCACCGCAACCTGGTCGCCTCGACGCTGGCCCGGCGCACGGTGTATGGACCATCGACCGACAAGCGTTTCCTGTTGCTCTCGTCGGTTGCCTTCGACAGCTCCGTGGCCGGAATCTTCGGCACCCTGACCAGTGGCGGCACCTTGTGCATCCCGACGGCCGACATCGCTCGCGATCCGCTGGCCATTGCCCGCTTCATTGGCGAACAAGCCGTCACGACATTGCTGTGCGTACCGTCCCTGGGTCGTCTGGTGCTGGCAAGCCTTGCCAGCGAACGCGGTCATGGCAGCCTGCGGGAAATGATTGTCGCCGGTGAAGCCTGCCCGGCGCAGCTGGTGCAGGAATGCGCGAGCCTGGAGCCGGCGATCACCCTGTTCAACGAATACGGCCCCACCGAAGCCACGGTCTGGGCCACCGTGCATCGCTGCACACCTCAGGACCAGGGCACGGTGCCGATCGGTCGGGCGATTCCCAACAGCCGCCTGTACGTGCTCGACGAACAGCGCCAACCGGTGCCGCTCGGCGTACCGGGCGAACTGTACGTGGGCGGTGCCGGTGTGGCGCGGGGCTATCTGGACCGTGCGCAATTGAACGCCGAGCACTTCCTCGCCGACCCGTTCGGCCTGGACGACGAGGCGCGGATGTACCGCACCGGCGATCTGGTGCGCATGCGCGCCGATGGGGTGCTGGAGTTCCTCGGGCGCAACGACCAGCAGGTCAAGATCCGCGGTTTCCGCATCGAGCCCGGTGAAATCGAAGCCTTGATGCTGACCCTGCCGGGTGTGCGCGAAGCGGCCGTCATCGCTCGCGAAGACTCACCCGGGGCCATGCGCCTGGTGGCGTACCTGAGCGTCGAACCGCACCTGGCCGGGCGCAATGCCAGCAGCACCTTGCGCCCGTACCTGACCTCGCAGTTGCCGGACTACATGGTCCCGGCGGCGTTCGTGGTGGTCGAGCAACTGCCGTTGAGCCCCAACGGCAAGCTGGACCGCCGCGCCCTGCCCGCGCCGCGCAGCGAGGACTTCGCCTACCGCAAGTACGAAGCCCCCAACGGCGAAACCGAAGAACTGCTGGCGCAGATCTGGGCCGACCTGCTGGGCCTGGAGCGGGTTGGTCGGCACGACGACTTCTTCGAACTCGGCGGTCACTCGCTGCTGGCGGTACAGGTCACGCTCAGGGCGCGGGAAACCTTCGGCGTCGAGGTGCCCCTCAGGGGGCTGTTCGAACACCCGTCGCTGTTGGCCCTGGCCGACCTGATCACCACCCTGCAACTGGCGCAGTACGAGTCGGATGAATTGCTCGACCTGCAACAAGAAATGGCTTCGCTGTCTGAAAGCGAACTGCTCGCTATCGTCTCCAAGGATGCTTAACAATTGAACGAACATAACGATAGTCTCGACCAGTTGAAACGTGCCGCACTCCTGCGTCTGCTCAAGCAACGCGGCGCAACACGGGTCATCGAAACCGCTCCTGACGACATGCCCGGCGTCGATCGCACAGGCCCGCTGGCGCTGTCGTTCGCCCAGCAACGGCTGTGGTTCCTCGATCAACTGGACCCGACCGCCAGTGCCGCTTATCACATGCCCGCTTCATTGTCGCTGCGCGGCACCCTCGACCTGGGTGCACTGAAGGCCGCGCTCGACCGGCTGGTGGCGCGGCATGAAAGCCTGCGCACCACCTTCCGCCGCGACGGCGAACACCCGGTCCAGGTCATCGCGCCGGCCGATTGTGGCTTGAGCCTGGTGGAACACGACCTGCGCCACCTGCCACGGGAGCAGGCTGAACGCCAGGCGGCGCAATTGAGCGAAGACGAAGCCGCCCGGCCGTTCGACCTGCTGCACGGGCCGCTGATTCGCGGCAGCCTGCTGCGCCTGGCCAACGACGAGCACAGGCTGCTGATCACCCAGCACCACATCATCTCCGACGGCTGGTCCATTGGCCTGCTGGTCAAGGAGTTCGCCGCGCTGTACCAGGCCTTCAGCGCGGGGCAGCCCGATCCACTGCCGCCCCTGGCCCTGCAATACGCCGACTACGCAACCTGGCAACGCCAGCACCTGGCGGGCGAACGCCTGGACCAACAAGTGGAATTCTGGCGCGCCCATCTGGCGGGCGCCCCGGCCCTGCTTTCGCTGCCTACCGACCGCCCCCGTCCGGCGGTACAGAGTTATCGCGGGGAAACCCTCGGGTTCGACCTGCCCGCATCGCTGTCCAACGCCATCGTCCAATTCGCCCAGTCACGCGCCGCCACGCCGTTCATGACCCTGATGGCCGCCTGGGCGGTCCTGCTGGCGCGGATCAGCGGCCAGCAGGACCTGGTGATCGGCACCGTCGCCGCCAATCGCGACCGGCAGGACGTGCAGGGCTTGATCGGTTTCTTCGTCAACACCCTGGCCTTGCGCATCCGCCTGGAAGCCAACCCGACCCTCGACCAGGTGCTGCAACAGGTCAAGCACCTGATGCTGGACACCTCCAGCCGCCAGGACACTCCGTTCGAGCTGGTGGTCGAAGCCCTCAAGCCACCGCGCAGCGCCAGCTACAGCCCGGTGTTCCAGACCATGCTCTACACCAATGCCGGGGGCGCCGGGGGCCAGTTGCAATTGCCGGGGCTGGACCTGGAGTTCCTGCCATCGCGCAAAGACAACACCCAGCACGACCTGTCCCTGCACATCGACGAAGCTGGCCCGCGCCTGTCGTGCAGCCTGTCGTATTCCACCGCGCTGTTCGACGCCACCACCATCGAGCGCCTCGCGGCACGATTCGAGCACCTGCTGCGCTGCTTTACCGAAACCCCGGACACGCGCATCGGCGCGCTGCAGCTCGACCCGAGCCTGGCCCTGCCCGACGTCATCGCCCAGGCCCCGGCGCCGCAGCAGATGCCGCTGTCCTACCACCAAGAACGCATGTGGTTCGTCGACACCTTCGAGACGGGCTACCTGTACGACGCCAACCCGGTCTATCACAACATCGCATTGCTGCTGGAACTGACCGGCGAACTCAATCAAGCGGCGCTGCAAACCGCCCTCGACGGGCTGTTGGCGCGTCACGAAATCCTGCGCTGCCGCGTCCATAGCGACGGCAGCCATGCCTGGCAGCAATTCGACGGGCCGGCCACCCTTGAGCTCGAAAGGATCGAAGCGAACCTGCACGACCTCAAGGCCCGGGCCCTGGCCGAAACCCGCCGCCCATTGAACATGAACGGCGCCAGCCTGGTCCGCGCCAGCCTGGTACGGGCCGATGACCACCATGCCGTCCTGGGCATTGCGGTGCATCACCTGTTGGCCGACCGCACCTCCATGCAATTGCTCAAGCGTGACCTGCTGGCCCTCTATGAGGCCGCTTGCGCCGAACGCAACGCCCAACTGCCGGCCCTGGCGTTGAACTACAGCGATTTTGCCGCCTGGCAACGCAACCTGCCGGCGGCGGTGCTGGAAAACCTGCGGGCCTATTGGGCCTACCAATTGCGCGGCAAGTTGCAAGCCCTGGAACTGCCATTGAATCGTCCACGGGCAGCGGTGCATGTGTTTGCCGAAGCGACCCACGACTTCGCCCTTGAACCGACCCTGGTACGACGCCTCGAAACCCTCGCGCGGGGCGTTGGCGTGAGCTGTGAAAGCCTGGCGCTCAGCGCCTTCGCCGCCCTGTTGCGCCGCTACGCCGGACACGACGAGCTGGTGATCGGCACCACGGCCGCCTGCCGCGAGCCCGCGCTGCGGGACGTCGTCGGGCCGTTGGACAACCTGCTGGTGATGCGTGACCTGTGCACCAGCGACACCACCCTGCAACAGCTCTGGGAACAGACGGCCGCCAACCTGAGCCAGGGTCTGCGCCACCGGCACATGCAGTTCGACCAGTTGGTGCTGGCGCTCAATCCGGCCAAGGACATGAGCCGCACCGCGCTGTTCGACGTGCTGTTCAATTTCCAGCAGGCGGCCGACGACAATGCCCTGGTCGCGGGGCTGGCGATCAATACCCTGGAAACCAACCTGGGCTACGGCAAGAACGACCTGCACCTGCTGATGTCGGCGGGTGAACGGCAGTGGACCGGCCACCTGGTGTACAACGCGGAATTCTTCGACCCCGAATTCATCCAGCAACTGATGCGTCATTACGTGCGCCTGCTGGAAGCCTTCGTCGAGGATGCGCAGCAACGTGTCGACGACGTTGCCCTGCTGGACACGGCTGAGCGGCAGCGGCAAATCCTCGACTTCAACGACAGCGAAGCGGCCTGGCCCGAGACCCTGACCCTGCATCAGCTATTCGAAGAGCAGGCACGCCAGCATCCCGAACGCATCGCCGTCAACCTGGGCGAGGAACGCCTGAGCTATCGCCAACTCAATGAACAGGCCAACCGCCTCGCCCACCGCTTGCGCGCCTCGGGCATGCAACCCCAGGAACTAGTGGCAATCGCGCTGGAGCGCTCGCTGCCGATGATCATCGCCACCCTGGCGGTGCTCAAGGCTGGCGGCGCCTACGTGCCGATCGATCCAGGCTCGCCTGCGGAACGCATCGCCTACGTGCTGCGCGACAGCGGCGCACGCAAGGCCATCGCTCGCCAGGACATGGGCCCGGCGCTGCGGGCCCTTGGCGTTGAAGTCGTGGAGCCTTGCGCGGATGACGCCGTCAATGCCGCCAACCTGCCCAACATCAGCGCCCCGGACCACCTGTGCTATGTGATCTACACCTCCGGCTCCACCGGAGAGCCCAAGGGCGCGTTGCTCGAGCACCGCAACGTCGTGCGCCTGCTGCACAACAATCGGCTGGATTTCCAGTTCAGCGCCGACGATGTCTGGTCGCTGTTCCACTCCAATGCCTTCGACTTCTCGGTCTGGGAGATCTTCGGCGCCCTGCTCTACGGCGCCCGCCTGACCCTGGTCCCCGAAGCCTTGCGCCGCGACCCGGCACAACTGCTGGACTTCCTCGAAAACGAACAGGTGACGGTGCTCAACCAGACACCGTCGGCGTTCCATCAACTCAGCGCGGCGGCCCTGGCGGCCGACGGACGCCTGGAGCGGCTGCGCTACGTGATCTTCGGCGGGGAAAGCCTGGAACTGGGCAAGCTCGACGCCTTCCATCGGGCTTTCGGCCACGTCACCCTGGTGAACATGTACGGCATCACCGAGACCTGCGTGCACGTCACCTACAAGGCCATCGGTGCGGCGGACATCGCCGCTGGCGTCTCCAATGTCGGACGGCCGATTCCCACCACCGTGGCCTATGTGCTCGACGCTCGCCAGCAATTGCTGCCGGTGGGTGTGGCCGGTGAGATCTGTGTCGGTGGGCTGGGGGTCGGTCGAGGTTACCTGAACCGTCCGGCGCTGAGTGCCGAGCGCTTCATTGCCGACCCGTTCCGCCCCGGCGAGCGGCTGTATCGCTCCGGCGACCTGGGCAAATTGCTGGACAACGGCGAGATCGTGCACCTGGGGCGGATGGACGCCCAGGTGAAGATCCGCGGTTTCCGTATTGAACTGGGGGAAATCGAAGCCAAGCTGCTGGCCTGCGACGGCGTGCGTGAAGCGCGGGTGCTGGCCCGGGACGACGCGAACCAGGGCAAACGCCTGATCGCCTATTTGATCCCCCGCGCCGGAACCACACTGCAGGTGGGGGCGTTGCGCAAGCAACTGGGCGCGACCCTGCCCGACTACATGATTCCTGGCGCTTTCGTCAGCCTGTCCGCCTACCCGCTGACGGCCAACGGCAAACTGGACCAGGAGGCCCTGCCGGCTCCGGACCTGGACGCCATGTCCGAGCGCGGCTATGTCGCCCCCGAAGGCCCCACCGAAATCGCCCTGGCCGGCATTTTCCAGGAGCTGCTGGGCCTGGAACGCGTAGGTCGCGCTGACAGTTTCTTTGACTTGGGCGGTCACTCGCTGCTGGCCGCACAGCTGGTTTCCAGGGTGCGCCAACAGTTGGGCGGCGAGCTGATGTTGCGTGAGTTGTTCAGCCATCCGACAGTGGCAGAGCTGGCGCGAGTGGTGGGCGATCTCCCGGGCATCGGTGCCCAGGCCATCGGCATCGCCGACCGCAGCGCACCGCTGGCGCTGTCCTTTGCCCAGCAACGCCTGTGGTTCCTCGACCAGCTCGATTCGGGCGCGGGCAGCGCTTATCACATGCCCGCGGCCCTGCTGCTGCGCGGCGAACTCGACCGGGCCGCGCTCAAGGCGGCGCTGGATCGGTTAGTCGCGCGGCACGAAAGCCTGCGCACCACGTTCGCCCGCCACGGCGAACAGCCGGTGCAGATCATCGCCCCAGCGGACAGCGGCTTCGCCCTGGCCGAACAAGACTTGCGCTCGCTGCCCTACGAACAGGCCAGCCAGAGCGCTGCACGCATCGGCAACAGCGAGGCCCTGGCGCCCTTCGACCTGAACAAGGGGCCGCTGATTCGCGGTCGCCTGCTGCGCCTGGCCGACGACGAACATCTCCTGCTGATCACCCAGCACCACATCATCTCCGACGGTTGGTCGGTGGGTGTGCTGGTCAAGGAACTCGCCGCCCTGTACCGCGCGTTCAGCCAGGACCAGGCCGACCCGTTGCCAGCGTTGCCGATCCAGTACGCCGACTACGCGGCCTGGCAGCACCAGGCCCTCAACGGTGAACGCCTGGAGCGCCAGGCCGATTTCTGGCGTGAACACCTGGGCGGTGCGCCGGCGTTGTTGTCCTTGCCCACCGACCGCCCGCGTCCGGCGATGCAAAGCTACCGGGGCGGCGACGTGCCGGTGGAAATCGCCCCGGCCTTGCGCCAGCGCCTGGAAGGCTTTTGCCAACAGCACAACGTGACGTTATTCATGGCGTTGTTCAGCGCCTGGTCGGTGCTCATGGCGCGCCTGGGCAACGAACGGGATGTGGTCATCGGCGTGCCAACCGCCAACCGCGGTCGTACCGAAACCGAAAACCTGATCGGCTTCTTCGTCAACACCCTGGCCCTGCGGGTGAACCTGGCAGACAACCCAAGCGTGGCCCAACTGTTGGAACAGGTGCAACAGACCACCCTGGCCGTCCATGAAAACCAGGACATTCCCTTCGAACAAGTCATCGAAGCCCTGCAGCCACCGCGCTCGCTGAGCCACAACCCGCTGTGCCAGGTGGCCCTGTCCCTGGACAACACCCCCGGCGGTGGCGACCTGAGCCTGCCCGGCCTGACCCTGACACCCGTGGCCCAGGCCCACGAAACCGCGCAGTTCGACCTGATGCTGACCCTGGGCAACGACGGCGGCACCCTGGCCGGAGTGATCGAGTACGCCAGCGACCTGTTCGACCGCACCACCGTGGAGCGCTTCGCCCAGCACTTCCAGACGCTGCTTGCCGCGATGGTCGAGGATGTCGAACAACCGGTGCTCGGCCTGCCGTTGCTCAGCCCGGCCCAGCGCCAGGCCTCCCCGGCGACGCTGCCACCCGAGGCCGTGTTCACGCCTGGGCAATTGATTCACCAACGCTTCGAACAGATCGCCACGGCCCACCCGCAGAGCACAGCGCTGGTCTTTGGTGACACCGAATTGACCTACCAGGCACTCAACCGTCGCGCCAACCGTATCGCCCGGGCCTTGCTCAGCCAAGGTGTACGTCCGGACGATCGGGTGGCGATCCTGGCCCGACGCGGGGTGGAAATGGTCTGTGCGGTGCTTGGCGTGCTCAAGGCCGGAGCGGCCTACGTGCCGCTGGACCCGGCCTACCCCGCCGATCGCCTGGGCTATCTGTTGGGCGACAGCGCTCCCGTGGCGTTGCTTGCCCAACCGGATTGCCTCGACGCCCTGCCGGCGCACGCGGTGCCGGTGGTGAGCCTCGATGACTACACCGACTACGCCGCGGCCGAGGATCTGGCCGATGAATCCCTGGAGCTCAATCCGCAAGCCAACGACCTCGGTCTGACGTCGCGGCACCTGGCGTACGTCATCTACACCTCCGGGTCCACCGGCCTGCCCAAGGGCGTGCTGGTGGAACATGGCAACGTTGCGCGACTGTTCGACGCCACCGCCGGACTGTTCGATTTCGGTGCCGCGGACGTGTGGACGCTGTTCCACTCCTTTGCCTTCGACTTCTCGGTCTGGGAAATCTGGGGGGCACTGACCTATGGCGGCAAGCTGGTGGTGGTACCCAGCGACGTTGCCCGTTCGCCGGACGACTTCTATGCACTGGTCTGCCAGCAGCAGGTCACCGTCCTGAACCAGACGCCGAGCGCCTTCCGGCAATTCATCGAAGCCCGTCTGCGCAGCGACCAGGAGCACGCCCTGCGCGAAGTGATCTTCGGTGGCGAGGCCCTGGACTTCCGCAGCCTGCGCCCTTGGACAGCCCGCACGGCACTGTCGCGCACCCGCCTGGTGAACATGTACGGCATCACTGAAATCACCGTGCACGCCACTTATTACCCGATCAGCCAGGGCGAGATCGACAGCGGTGCACCGAGCCTGATCGGCCCGCCATTGCCGGACCTGTGCCTGCGCATCCTCGATGACTACGGGCAACCGGTGCCGGTGGGGGTCAATGGCGAGATCTACATCGGCGGCGCCGGCGTGGCCCGCCACTACCTGAACCGCGACGCGCTCAACGCCGAACGCTTCATCGACGACCCTTATGCCGCAGAGCCCGGCGCCCGCTTGTATCGCACCGGCGATATTGCCCGCTATCGCAACGATGGCGGTGTCGTCTACGTCGGACGCAACGATTCGCAGATCAAGATCCGCGGTTTCCGCATCGAACTGGGCGAAATCGAAGCCCAGTTGCTGGCCTGTGCCGAGGTCCGTGAAGCGTTGGTGATCGTGCGCGAAGACGCGCCTGGCGACAAACGCCTGGTGGCGTACCTGATCGCCCATGACGGCAGCGTCCCGCAAGCGTCGGCATTGCGCAGTCAACTGGCCGCCGCGCTGGCCGAGCACATGCTGCCCAGCGCCTTTGTGATACTCGATGCCTGGCCGCTGACCACCAACGGCAAGCTGGACCGCAACGCGTTGCCGGCGCCGGATTTGTCCGCCGCCGTGAACGCCCATTACGAAGCGCCATTGGGAGACATCGAACGGACCCTGGCGAACGCCTGGCAGGAGTTGCTTGGCGTTGAGCGCGTGGGTCGCCAGGACCACTTCTTCGAACTGGGCGGCCACTCGTTCCTGGTCATCAGCCTGATCGAACGCCTGCGCCAGGCTGGCCTGCAACTGGATGTACGCACGGTGTTCTCCGCCCCGACGCTCAAGGCCATGGCGGCGGTACTCGGCGGCAACGACAATGCCCGGCGGGTCGTCCCGCAGAACCTGATTCCTGCCGACTGCACGGCCATCGAACCGCAGATGCTGCCGCTGGTGACTCTCAGCCAGGCAGAAATCGAGCAGATCGTCGCCGACGTGCCCGGTGGCGCGGCCAATGTGCAGGACATCTACCCACTGTCGTCATTGCAGGAGGGCATTCTGTTCCACCACTTGCTGCAATCGGAAGGCGACGCCTACCTGATGCGCACCGTGGTGACGTTCAATCGCCGCCAGTTGCTCGACGATTTCCTGGCCGCCGTGCAAGGGGTCATCGACCGCCACGACATCCTGCGCACGGCCTTGCGCTGGCAGGGCTTGCCGCAACCGGTGCAGGTGGTCCATCGGCAGGCCCAACTGCCGGTGGTGACCCTGGAGTGCTTCCCAGGTGAAGACGCCTTGCAGATCCTGCGGGACAACACCGACACCCACCATCTGCGGCTGGACCTGCAACGGGCTCCGTTGATCGCGGCGTACATCATCTGCGACGAACCTCGGGGGCAATGGTTGCTGGCGTTGCTCGACCACCACCTGGTCAGCGATAACGTGACCCTGCGCCTGATCATGCTGGAAATCCAGGCCATCCTGGCCGGCCAGGCGGACAGCCTGCCACCGTCCCAGCCGTACCGTAACTTCATCGCCCAGGCCGCCAGCGTGTCCCAGGCCGACCACGAAGCCTACTTCCGTGGCCTGCTGGCCGATGTCGACGCCACCACCGCGCCTTACGGCGTCCTGGATGTGCGGGGTAACGGCGCCGGGATCAAGCGTGCGGTCAAGCATCTGGGCGACGAGCTCAGTGCCCAGGTGCATCGCACGGCGCGCCGGCAAGGCGTGCCGACCTCCGTGCTGTTCCACGCGGCGTGGGGCCTGGTGGTCGCCGCCACCAGCGGCCGCGACGACGGGATTTTCGGGACGGTGTTGTCGGGACGCTCCCAAGGCACCGCTGGCGCCGACCATGCCCTGGGGATGTTCATCAACACCTTGCCGATGCGCATTCGCTTGCAACAGAACACGGTGGGCGACATCGTCCGTGATGCTTATCAGCAGCTCAGCGAATTGCTGACCCACGAACAGGCCTCGCTGGCCCTGGCCCAGCGGTGCAGCGCGGTGGATGCGTCGTTGCCGTTGTTTACGGTGATCCTCAACTGCCGTCATGGCGACCTGGTGAACGCCTCCGGCGAAAACCTCGAAGACATGGGCGAGCAGGAAGGCATGCAATTCATCGCCTCGGAAACCCGCACCAACTTCCCGATTGAAATTGCCGTGGCGAACGTGGGCAGCGGGTTCTCCCTCACCGCCCAGTCCATCACCGGCATCGACCCGCAACGCATCGCCGCCTACTTGGCGCACGCCGTAGCCGCCTTGGTGGACGCCCTGGAGCAGTCTCCTGAGCGCCTCGCCAGCAGCCTTGACGTACTGCCCGCCAGCGAGCGCCAGTTGCTGCTCGATGACTTCAACCACACCGCCACCGATTTCGGCCCCGCGCAGCCGATCCACCACCTGTTCGAAGCCCAGGTACAGGCCAACCCCGACGCCGTCGCCCTGGTCTGCGAAGACCGGCAGTTGAGCTACCGCCAGCTCAATCGCCGCGCCAACCACCTCGCCCGGCAACTGCTCGACCTCGGCGTGCAGCCCGATCAGCGCGTGGCGATCTGCGCCGAGCGCAGCCTGGAGATGATCGTCGGCCTGTTGGGTGTGCTCAAGGCCGGCGCAGCCTATGTGCCCATCGACCCGGCCCACCCGGCCGAGCGCATGGCGTTCATGTTGCAGGACAGCCAACCGCGGGCGCTGTTGACCCAGTCGGCGCTCGCCCTGCCGTCCGGGGAACTGCCGGTGTTGCTGCTGGACATCGTGGAATCGTTGCAAGCGGCGGACGATGCGGCTTTCGATGCCAACCCGCTGGT
>NZ_JAODAB010000048.1 GCF_025336485.1 Pseudomonas citri
CAGGCCGACCTGGTGAAATCAAGGCCTGCCTGACGGCAGGCCGCTACCGGCCCGAACACAAAAAATCTGACAGTCCCATGACTCCTTCTCCACTGATCCTCCTTTTCATGCATAAACTCAACACAAGCAATTGAAAAACAAGAATTTATAGGCAATACCTGTAACGATCGGCGATACAACTCTCCTGTAAGACAAACTACTAGTGTAGGCACAACGCGTCGCCACTAGACGCCTCACATCAAGCAGCGTAATTTGATGGCATCGAGCCAGCCTCAGCACTGAGTTATGTAAACGAAAGGGTTTCGACCGTTACTACACGAAGTGGTCCACTCAAAGGATGAGAGAAGTGTTCAAACCAATAATTTTTATATATAACGCCACGTATGCCCCCCTACCCCTGAGATCAAATGTAAGCATACCAACTTTTTTCTATGACGCTAATGACGGAAGCAACACTGTCATCCGAGACCTTGCAAATAATCCGTTAGTTACAGACACATCTCGATTAAATTGCTGTAAACGCGCGTAAAGCTTCTTCATAAGCTTACAAGTATTAAGCTCACAATCAAGATTAAAGCAGGCCTCACATGAGCAATGTAAACATACGCAGAGCTATAGAAAATATCAGATCCGGGACCAGCGTTTACACGCCCATCATTGAAACAGTCGTAAATGCCATACAGGCCATTGAATGTCTTAAAACAGAACATGGGCTGATCGAAATAATCCCTATAAGAGAACGTCAGCTTTCATTAGACGATTTAACCTCCCCAGAAATAATAGGTTTTTTAATTACTGACAACGGAATAGGGTTCAATGATGAAAACCGAGATTCGTTCGACACTCTTTACTCAGCTCATAAAATAAGTGAAGGCGGCAAAGGATTCGGAAGATTCACTTGCCTAAAATACTTCGACGACGTTTTTATTGAAAGCACGTATAAAACTGAAAACTCATATGCAACACGGCACTTTAGGATGGGAAAAGAAAACGAGATAATTATAGACGAAATAATTTCCTCCACCAAAGAAACCGTTACCGGCTCAAAGATAAAACTATCTTCCATAAAAAACGTGAAGTTCCCAGACAGGAAACTACTTACTTTAGCTAGAGTTCTTGTAGAAAAGTTGCTGCCCTACTTCTATCAAAACAATCATCATTTCCCCTTGATATTACTCCGCGAAGAGAATGAGTCAGAGCGAATAGCCCTAAACGATTACATTGAGAAACAGGGAGCTCACTTAATCGAAGAAATAACATCGGCAAGTGGTTTTTTTGAGATAAAAAGCAACCTGCAAGAGGAAAATTTTAGAGCACAAGTTTTTAAGTTTTACTCTCCTCGCTCTGCAACCAGCAAGATAAGCCTGGTAGCCCATCGACGAGAAGTAACTAGCACGTCGCTACACAAATACATCCCTGAGTTCATAGAAGAATTTTATGAAAAAAATGGCATAGAGCAGGACTCAAAAGGAAGAAATTTCATTATAAAAATCTATGTCTTCAGTGATTACCTAGACAACTATGTATCACTTGAGCGAGGAGGCTTTGAGTTCTCAAAAGAAGATGACGCCTTGTTAGGCATCTCTCAATATGATATCGAATCAGTTGCCTCCGAATTCGCTAGAAAAGCGGTCAACACTGAAGTGGACGCTCGTATCCTCAAAAAACAACAACGCGTAGAGGACTACGTTAAATATAACGCACCCTGGCATACAGAAATTCTTAAGTATGCTGATCTTAGAGACCTTCCATACAACGCTGAAGATGAGCAGATCGAGGATACCTTACAACAGCTTAAATATAAGCAAGAGGTGCTTATCAACGGAGAAATGAAGAGGCTACTTGCAACCTCGGAACCAACCGAACTAGAAGAAAACACCGCGAGCATTATCAGAAAAATATCAGAAACCAGTAAAAATGACTTAGTCCACTATGTTGCACTACGTCGCAACATCATAAATTTATTTAAAAAAAATCTTGAGACCAACACTGAGGGAAAATATTCTTCAGAGGGAGTTGTACACGATATCATTTTCCCAAGAAGAAAGGACACCACAGAAAATTTCTTTAACGAGCACAACTTATGGATGATTGATGAAAGACTGAATTTCACAGAGTACCTATCGTCAGACCTACCACTCAAAGGAAACTCAGACAGGCCAGACCTAATTGCCTACGACAGGAGAGTCGTATTCCGTGGAGAGAACACAACGAGCAATCCTGTTACAATATTTGAATTCAAAAAACCTCAGCGAGAGGACTTTGTTAATCCTTCTTCTGAAGAAGATCCTATACAACAAATTATACGTTATGTTAGAAAGCTAAAATCAGGTGACTTTAAAACCCCAGCAGGAAGAGAAATATTAATATCTGAGAACACACCCTTCTACGGGTATGTTATATGCGACCTAACCCCAAAAATAAAATCCTGGCTCGAAGAAGAAAAAGATTTCAAGCCTATGCCCGACAGACTGGGTTACTTTAAATGGCATGAAAACTTAAACCTGTACATCGAAGTATTAAGCTGGGACAAAATACTAAAGGACGCAACCATGCGAAACCAAATATTTTTTCACAAACTAGGAATAATCTAAAACAACAACGACTGACGCATACACCCACATACAGAATGGAGTTCATTGATGACTTCCTCCTCCGCCTCAAGTGAAGAGTCATTTATTTCTGCAATATTAGCGGAAGACGAACTGGGAATAGTGATTCGATCACACATTTATATTGAATCTGCACTTGATTCATTTATTGATGAATTCATTCATGATTTTTCATACATCAAAAAAATGCAACTCGACTTTTCACAAAGAGTTAATTTGGCTGTGGCGGTCGGCTTCCCTAAAGAATACGCCTCTGCCCTTATGCATCTTGGAGAAATGCGAAATAAATTTGCCCATCGACTGGATACAAAAATCGACAAGTCCAGCATGAAAAATTTTTACAAAACCTTTTCTTCAGAACAGAAAAACCTAATACATCTAACATTTAAAAACACTATAGAAAAAGTATCTATAGGGCATAAAAAAACCCTTCTTGATCTTTCACCAAAAGAGCAATTTGCAATTTTATCGACAGCACTCAGGATGCAAATTTTAGCCTTGATGCCCTCTAAAGATCAATAAGTATTGATAAGACCTAGTTCCACTTTGTTCGGATCGCCACCGAAAAGCGATATGGTGCGGGTCAGTAATGACGTAAGCCAAATGGATAGAAATGGATCCAAGCCACCTAACAGAGGCGCTGAAACAAGCTATTTTTTAACAAGGAGTCTAAATGGCATATAGCACTTCCACCACCATTGGCGAAATTTTTGATATCAGTAACAAAGTCATGAACAATCATGATGTTTTCGAACTAGGAAAACGAAGTCTCGCAAAAATCTTTATACGTGAGCTGTTAGAGCTTAACACCGAAGCTAGCGACGAAGAACTCCAGCTAGCTTATAACGCGTGCTCACCTCTTGAAAAAATCCCAAAAAACACTGAAGACTTTTGGACATTTGTGGAGAGGGAGTATTTATATTTAGAGACAGAGCCAAAAACCAAATTTTTTGAATTAGCGCTCCATGTACATGAAGATTTAGCCGCCCTAGCGAAAAATCTTGCTTACATTCAAAACGAATCAAAAGCTCTTGAAGAGAAGAAGAAAAATATTGGCCGATTGACTGCGGATGAGAGGTACTACAAAAATCAACTTGAATATTTCGAGAAAAAGAATCTTGTTGCAAAGGATCAAATCGTCGAGTTCATGGCATACGAAATAAAAGCACATGCCATAACGAAAGCTTCCATCCAGCGCCCAATCATTCCTTTTTTGAAGACGACTATTTTTGGAGATAGTCCATATCCATTTGGTCGGCGACTCCATTGGGCACCCGCTGATCCATATGACGTTCGTGCCTTGGACCAGTACTCTAATAAGTTTATGGACTTACCAATAACAACATACCGAAATTTAATACATGAATGCAAAAAATCTCCTGAAGCATTCAAAAAAAATGCGACTGCCTATATCCGAGGTATTCCTAATGAAATACCCAGCGTTCGCGACAAAATTGAATCGCTAGTTAACAGCTCCCATATCCTATTCAACCGCAAGCAAGTTATATCGACTATGCTTAGACACTTCGAGATGAAAGATTATATTTCATTTGTTAGTATGGCGCCGCTGCAAATTGAAGGAATTTTTGCCGACATATGTAGGAGCATCGGCATTTCAGAAAGTCAACTGGACATTTCATCATTAAACGACAAGCTTCAGCATATAGATGAACGCATGCGAAGTTTTTTCCCCTTTGAATATTACTCCTTCAAGTTTCCAGTCTTGAGAAACTTAGTGGCACATGGCGGTTTGGTGGACGGCGAACTGGAAGACACTGCCATTCATCTAATCTTGGATCTACTTCCGGTGTGTGAACTCGCCATATCAGATGACCTACCAATTATGCGCGCGCTGGACGTTCTAAAAGAAGCGCATAAAGGAAACAATGCGAAACTCGTCGAATGGGTTGACTTGAGAGATTCTGTAGATATCCCTGCCTTTTATAAATATCAAGAAATCATCACAGAAGTGGAATCACAGTATACAACCCAAATATTCTGGGATTATCTGGTACATGAGTTAAAAACAATAAAGGAATTAAATCAGATTAAGCAATGCAAACCTATAAAGGTCGCGGGCAAATTGAAGAGAAGTGAGATAGCCGTTGAACAGGCGAAAATTTTCCTCAAATCTGCGGAACGTATTGCCAGCGAAGCTATAAAGCAAAGAAAAGAGACATGGGAGAAAATCGGTAACGCCCTAAAGTCAGGAAAAGACACCTAAGGCTAGAACTCTATAAGCCATGAGTTACAAAGTCATACCTAGCGACAAAAGCCTTATAGCAACTAACGACCATAGATCCAAGAACAAAGGAAGGTGTTAAATTGGTTGCAATAACGTCAATTAAATTTAGTCAATTTAAGGCTCTTCACTCATTTTCAGTAAAACTGGACTCTTGCAATATTTTGGTAGGACCAAACAATGCCGGAAAGTCCACGATAATTAGTTCTTTCCGAATTTTAGAGGCTGCCCTAAGAACTGCAGGAAGCAAAAAGCCTGATTTTGTAATAGTCGACGAAATGAGAAAATTGGGGCACAGAATCCCCGTCAATGGTCTTCCAGTATCATTGGAAAATGTCCATACTGACTACATCCACACTAACACCTACATAACTTTCAGATTCTCTAACTCCAATCAAATATTTTTGCATTTTCCATCAGATGGCGGTTGCATCATGTCTTGGGAAACTAATGGTCCGACCATTAGAACTGCACAAGCATTTAGAAACGCATTCCCATTTAAGGTGCAAGTCGTACCGGTTCTTGGTCCATTTGAGCATGAAGAGCCACATGTGACAGAGGAAACCGTGCGCCGCTCGCTTGGAACTCCGAGAGCATGTCGACACTTCAGAAATTTCTGGTATCAAAACCCCGAAGGATTTGAGCAGTTCAAAGATATGCTTGAGAAAACATGGCCGGGCATGTCCATTGGAAAACCAGAGTTTGATTCTTCATCACATCAATATGCTATGTACTGTAAAGAATCACGCATGGATCGAGAAATATTTTGGGCGGGCTTTGGTTTCCAAATCTGGTGCCAACTATTAACCCATATATCCCGATCAAAAGAATACAACCTTACTGTAATTGATGAGCCGGAAGTCTATTTACATCCAGATTTACAGCGTCAACTCCTATCTCTTTTGAGAGTTCATACAAATGATTTCATGCTCGCGACTCACTCGACGGAAATCATGGGGGAGGCAGACCCGTCAGAAATATTAATCGTAGACAAAACAAAAAAATCAGCCCGGCGAGTTAAAGACGTTGAGGGCGTACAGGAAGCAATGAATGCATTAGGATCATTGCAGAACATAACGCTCACTCAACTGGCCCGCAATAAAAAAGTACTATTCTGTGAAGGAGCCTTCGATTATAAGGTTCTACGAAGATTTGCCAGCAGGATGGGTTTCTCCGAACTTGCGTCAGGGAATGATTTAACTCAGCTAGCCTCAGAAGGTTATAGTTCTTGGCCTAAAGTACAAGCACTAGCGTGGGGATTAAGATCTACACTAGGAGCTAATATTGAAATTGCGGCTATCTATGATAGAGATTTTTGGTGTGATGAAGAGATAGAAAATGTCGAGCTAAAACTTAAATCAGAGCTTGCATTTGCTCACATTCTTCGTAGAAAAGAAATGGAAAATTATCTTCTGGTACCTTCAGTCTTAGATCGATGCCTCAATAGATTAATTATCGAGCGAAGCAAACGTACAGGGGAAACGTCTGAAAAAGTTACGATCTTACCCCTTCTTGAATTAATTACAGATAATCAAAAATTTGAGTTACAAGGTCAGTACGCGGGCAAATATACTGACTTTCATCGTAAAAGCGGAAGAGACGTTTCGACCTTAAACGCTGAAAGCCTCCGCTCATTCGACGAAAAATGGAAAGCTTTAGATAGCCGAATGGAAATGGTATGCGGAAAGGATGTCTTGAAAATCCTTCGAACCAAAGTCAATGAATTATATTCTGTAACTCTCACCGAAATCCGAATCATTGATGAATTTGATAACGATGAAATACCACAAGACCTTCGCGGACTAATTAACTCCCTGGAATCCTATCGAACAAACCAATAATCGAAGCAAAGAAGTGGATTTATATATACCCAATAAAAAGGGTCTCGTTATGCAAGACCCTTTTTTATTGCCCGAGCAAATGATTTGCCCTTACCTCACCTCAACAATATCCAACGCCCGATTCGCCAACAGCTCACTCACCTCAATCACCTGCAAAATCCCCAACGCCACACGTCGCCTTGACCCATCCAAATCAAACGCCAAGTCACTGATCATGGCATTCGCCGAAGCCAGATTCTCACTGAGATTCGCAAGCAAACACTCAGAATCAACCCCCGGATCAATCCGAAAAATAGAGTCGGACTTGTCGGACATTTCGCCCTTAGGCTTGGGTTTCAGGTAGTAATCCAACGCTCGCGTGGCCGCGTCGTCGAGCTTTTTGTTGCGGGCAGACTGGGCACGAGATGTGGGTTCGTCTGTAACTGGAGGGTTCGGTGTAATTTTGACCATGGTCTTAACTCTCTGGTTGAGGCCACGACCCGCTCGCTGCTAAACGAAGTGGGAGGCAGCTGTACGCAGGTTAGCAGACCGACGAGTTAAGAAATCGGCGCGCCCGAAGGCGCCCTGCGCACAGCCACCATCAAGCGCAGGGATAGGGATTCCTGTCTGATGACGCGTTGTGCGACTTAACTCGGCGAGCTGCTAAACCCGATCACTGACAATCAGTGACAGGCCCAAAACTACCGACGACACCCCAGGCGCACAAGCCGGCGGATTCTGGCGTAGTTGTAGGCAAAGGCGCAAGGCGATGTGAGCTCTAGGGCGAGACCTGACGGTGGGTGGTCACGATGAATGACCTGCCGTCCAGGGCTCTTTGTTCCAGAACAATCCTGTTCTTCTCCACCTCCTTGATGCGCGCTTGCCCCGATGCCCCTGCCGGGTAGATGTCACTGAGGTTGGGCATGCTGGGGCCGATAAATTGCGCCACCGTCAAAGGCGAGATCTCTTTGCCGTCCACCGTATACGACTTGGGCAACGTCTTCATTTGCTCCAATGTGAACGAAAGGTACTCGCTATCCGCATTCCAGCTACCCGCGCCGTTAACGCTGTACTCGAACCGATAGGGTTTCGAAGGCTCTGTCCCAACCAGCGCGATCACGCCGTTCAGATTGTAATGGTTGTTGGCGAAGTACTCGGTCATGCCCTTGAACTCGAACTGAACACCGCCATCGAGATAGCTGAACTCCTCGGTCCAACGTCCAATGAAATGGCTTTTGTAGTAGTCAGCCCTCATGTCGGCCAACCAGGTTGAGATGGCGGGGAACCCCGCCATCAAGCCAACAACGGCGACAAGAGCGGCCCAGCTTTTTACCGAGTACTGCTTAAGTGTCGAGACAGTGGTCATTAATAGCTCCTAATCCATGAGGAGGCGTGCAGCACTCCGGTTCGTCTGTGCAGTTACTGCTTCAGGTCTTCTATCAGCTTGCCGACTGCCAGATCAGATACGCGGGAAAACGCTGCACGCAGTGCTTCGGGATCGGTGGCGTACTGCTCAGGGGTGTAGGCGAGGGTGTTACTTTCGTTGAAGGGCGAGATGGTATTGAAGTTACGCCAAACCGATGTGCCGCTGCGTTGCATGGAGCCGTTGACGCCGATGACGGGGTAAAGCACGGAGCTGTAGTTTTTCAGGCTCAGTCCCCACTGCGAAACCATGATCTCAACGTCGGCATCCGCTTTCTCGCCTTCCGCCACGAGGGTGAACATACCCTCTTGCTTAATGCGCTTCTCGAAGCTTTCACGTACCAGTTTTCCCAGATCGATACCGTGGGCCTGCATGTTGTTCAAAATCGCTTGAGAGATATCTGCCGTCGCGCCGTCGGCCGTCTTGGTGCCCATGACCGAACCGGCACCCGTCAATGCGCTCGTGCCAGTGCTCGATGCGCCAGCCGCCATGCTAGTCGCTGCGCCTGCCCCGGCACCCAGGCCTGCCCCCCAAGCCTGAGTCATGCTCGTGTACTTGAAGTTTTCCACCGCAAAGTACACAGGAAGGATCTTGATGGTCTTGATCTGATGGCGGTCTTCAACACTCAAAGATTTGGTGACACACCCGGAAAGCAGGCTGACCGAGAGCAACGCGAGAAAGAATTTTTTCATTGATAGGAATACCGATGGCATGAATGGCGTGTCGCCTGAACGAGGAGACCTTTGAGTTCCAAAACGTCTCTCTGACCGCTCCGGTTTCTCTCAGGATAAAAAGGTAGCCATGACCGACAACCGTTCTAGTAGAAGCGGTCTTCCTGCTTCATGCCATAAATGCGCCCGAACGTCCTGAAGGAGATCCACAGGAACAACAGCGTCAGCAATACCCCGCCCGCCATGACGATAAAGCTGGCGCGATTGGTATGCAGCTCGCTGGCGATGCTGCTGACCTGGGGAAACCAGCGTGAATAAAGCAGTGGAACGTCTCCACCTACCGTGTACTGATGATGTTCGCTGTAGCGCTGGTCAAAGTATTCGTCTTCATGAACCTGTTGGTCCCCGTCGACATATCGGTAATGAATGATGACGCCGTTGGGATTCATCGGGATGCCTTCCAGCTGCGTCACCGTGCCTTTCACCTCGACAGGGGTCCAGCGAATGGCGCCATAAATGGTCCCTGAGTGTTTTGCCAGTGAGGCTAGAAACAGCAGCAAGATGCAAGCAATGGTCAGCAGGACTATGCGGTTGTAGAGATGATCTTTTTCAGCTTCACGCGGGTAAAACATGCTCCGGTCCCTCGGGATAAATTCTTGTGCATCCTATCGGCGTTTGATCCAACAACTTGAATTTCCATACAGGTCAGGTTCTCTCTGAGGCTCACCAGTAGCCATTCAGAATAAACCTCGGAGGTAATACGAAACCTCGTAGCTGAGGTATAAGGACAGCCATGCACCAAGGCCTACAAGGGACTGAAACGTGAGCACATTGCAATTCTGGCTGGACCGGTTGAGGAACAAGCAGACACTCGCGTCCACTTGGGCTGATCATCGTCGGAACGAAGCACTGGAGGCGCTCGCGGGCGCAGGGACGCACAGTAGTTGGATTGAACTCAGTCATCACCACAACGGTTTCGTTCGGGAGATCGCGGTTAGAGAGCTGTGCGCTCAGCCGTCCCCTGAAGCATTGGTCGCATTGGTCGCATTGATAGATCGGTCGAACGACTGGGTGCCTCAAATTCGTGATTTAGCTGCGGTCGGCCTGGAGCATTATCTTTCGCCTGTCCATGTCCATGCCTTGTTGTACGCGGTAGAGCCGCTTATCGCGTTAACTGCACGTCAACGGGCCGACCATCGAAAAACCCTCAAGGCCGCTCGTGCTGTTTTGCAGTCGCCGGTTATCCGAGATGAGGTCCAGGCGAATTCTCTGACGCGGCACGGTAAGGCTGCCCGCTATTTGTTCGAGCTTTTGCTGGAAAGCGACTCGAATCCTGGGGCGCTGCTACGCAGTGCCCTTGCCCACCGTGAGGTGACCGTGCGATTGCTGGCGGTGTCCGCCTGCCAGAAACTACCCGCTACCCAAGCTCGGCAGTTGTTGCTCGAGGCCCTGTCTCAATCCGGTGCAAAACTTCGCGTCTGGGTGTTGCGTGCGCTGCTTCCTCTGCTTGACGAACCTCGCCCTGTCCTGCGTGAGGCATTGCTTGATGCATCCGCCTCGATCCGTAGCCTGGCACGCTGGGCCGCACCCAGCAGTGGGATTGATGCACATGCGGTCCTTTTCGACCGACTGAAGCAAGATATACCCAGCAAGAAGCGCGATTGGCTCGGCGTGCTTGGCCTTGCGAAAGAGCTCGACGTTGAGCTGGATCCGCAGTGGCAGAAAGAAGCATTGCGCTCTCGTTATCCCACTGTCAGACGCACCGCGATTAGCACGGTGTCCTATGACCAACTGCCCGAACTGTTCAAAGCGCTCGATGACCCATTGGACTCGGTTTTTTCCGCAGCCATCGCCCAACTCAACAAGCTGCCATGGGCTTTGGTGAAGCTTGGGTTGGATACCCAACTGGATCGGAATTGGCATGACCTTTCAGTGATGCGCCGAAACGCGCTGTTCCAATTGCGCCCTTTATGGCAGCAAGCGGCGTACCTGTTGGACAGGCTGGACGCAGAACCAACGGCCCAGGCTTTTTGGCTTCGGCAGTTAAGGATGTGGTGCGATCGTCAGTATCAAATGGTCGATCCGGTCACGCCGAAAGTTGAACGAATGGCGATTGCAGAACGACTGGTGAAACTGGCTGCGCTGGGCCTTATCGGTGGTGATAGCGTTAGCCGGGTTGTTTAGGTATCAGTACTCGGATTTCATGGGCCCTTGATGCACTACCGTTCGCGATGGCCATGGAGAGATGAACCGTCCCTGCTTTGCCCTCCGAACTGGCTAGATAGTGCTATCTTATTTTGATAGCATCAGCCGCATGAAAAACAGGCACCGGAAAACCCTTGACGCGATCTACCGCACGCCAACCAGCGCGGCGATAGTGTTTGCTGACATCGAGGCATTGGTCATTCATCTGGGCGGCCAAGTGTTGGAACGCGAAGGCTCACGGGTCAAGCTCGTGCTACGAGGGGCTCAGTGGCGCTGCCATCGGCCGCACCCAGGCAAAGAAGCCAAGAAATATCAGGTAGAAGAGGCTCGCGAATTTCTCCAGCGAGCAGGAGTTGAGCTATGAACAGCATGACCTATAAGGGCTATACCGCCCGAGTTGAGTTTGACGAACGTGACGACATCTTCGTCGGTCGAGTTCTGGGCGTGCGTGACATCATCAGCTTTCACGCCGACTCAGTGACGCAACTGCGCGCCGAGTTTGCCAGTGCTGTTGAGGATTATCTGGCGGACTGTGCCGAGCAAGGCGTCAGCCCTGAGAAGCCAGCCTCTGGGAAGGTGATGCTGCGCATTCGTCCTGAAGTGCATGCCGCCGCTACCATTGCCGCCCAAACCGCCGGAAAAAGCTTGAACCAATGGGCTGATGAGGTATTTGAGCGCGCAGCGCACGTCTGACGGTCGGAGTCGGTGATGCAAAGCTTTCCTGCTTTGACACCCAGTCAGCACGTCTTTCCGACACAGCCGCAAAAAAGGGTCTACTAAGCTAGACCCTTTTTTATGTTGCCAAGGCAAGCGACTTGTCCTCACCTCATCTCAACAATCCCCCGGTGTCAGGATAGTTGTCGCCTCTCCAGATTCACCTGAAAACAATCCCTGGGGGCGGAAAGAGAGTCGATG
>NZ_JAODAB010000049.1 GCF_025336485.1 Pseudomonas citri
TTGAAGGTCTCCCCGGTACTCAGGGCCAGGATGCTGTCGCTGGGCGTGAACTGGCTCAGGTTCAGGTTCCAGCCGACCCCGAAGCCGGAGTCCAGGATATTGATCGGACTGAAGCTCAGGTTCAGCGGGAAAGCCGGGCCGCTGAGCCAGTTGCTCTGGACTTCGGGCAGGTCGATGGAAATGGTGTATTGCCCGGTACGAGGGTCGACGCCGCTTTGTAGATAACTCAGGAATCCGAACGCCTGGGAGTGCACGACACTGGAAGTAGTCATGTTCTTTCTTCCTCGTAAAATAAGGCTATCGACGGTCCTATACATGAGAAACAGAATACTTTTATTTATTACCTTCGACTCAGCACCAACTTATTACGACTATCCTCATTGGAGGGCGAATCGAATCCAATTGCCAGGGAATGCCGATTCCCATCTTCATCGAGCAATAATAAATGGATAGCAGGATCCAGATGCTGACGATACAACTTTCGCTTGTCGCCGCTTGCCAGCCCATCATACCAATACTTTATATCATCTGTTCGATGCAAACTGACAATCAACTCCCCCTGCGCCGGCCCTCCACCATCAAATGAAGTCTTGAGACTTTTCTTATAGTTTCTCATCAACCCCCACAGATACGGATCAAAAGATAATCCGGCAGGGCTTGGACTGTCGGCATTCTCAAAATTAGCTGGATTGAAGGCGTAACCGGTGTAGCTAAAGAACACCTCATCGATCAGCTCACTTTCCCATTGCACAGTCGAAATATTGTTTTCGATGAGCAACGTACTGAAGAGAACTGGATCGATACCCCGCCGCAAATAGCTCAAATACCAGTAATCGATGGACTGGCGATAATAGCTGAAATAATCCCATTCTGGATTCTCTTGGCTGGGCGGCGCATCGTGTCCATCAGCATCCTTCCATTTACGCACACGATTAAATTCATAGTGGGACAATGGAGGGGTCGTCGGCCTGACACCCTGCACTACAACCTCATAGTTTTCAGTTTTATCATCAGTGGAGTTTTGAATACCATAAGGCGAATCGAATTGCGCATAGAATGTCCGACCACCTTCTTGTGCAATACATATATAAAGCTCGCGATAACGCACACCATTATTTTTTGCCACCGGCGGCGCCAGCGGATAAGTTCGTGCCGCAGTGGAGGAAAAAAACCTGAAGCGGTTTCTTGTTTTACTGGCGGCCCAGAGCGTATGACTGCCATATTCAATACCTTCCTGGCCCACCGCGATGAATGGAATTGGAACATTCGTCATTTTATCGACCAACCTGAGCGTAGCCAACTCAGCATCGCTCACGGGAATATATTGCTGCACTCCACCAACGGCGACCGATTTCGTTGCGATGGTAACGATAATGGGAATTTGTTGAAAACCATTGCTGAAACAACTATCCAGGCCATTATTGACGGCGATTGTGAATTCGTTAAGTTCCAGCCAACGTGGCTCTGGTTGTACTTGTTCGGAAAGCTGAATAATGCTGAAACCGCTTGCTCTGGCCTGACCGTTCACCAGATAGGAACACCTCACCACACTGATTCGGGACGCGGGCTGGGCGGGAGGTGTATAGACTCCATTCTCATCCACGTCCCCCTCACCGATAACGGTCCATCGAACATCATCTTCGGGCTCCAGGTCGGCATACAGCCGAATCGGATCGCTCGCGGTAATCGCCGCAACATAGGGTGGATCGATCGGCAGCGTATGCGCCGCTTTCACCAACACGACTGTCGCTTCAATCGTCTCGTTGAACTGCGGATCGGTCACCCTGATTTTCTGTAAGGCTAGCGGTTCGGTCTGGCTGGCAGGCGGTGTATAGATCGCGTGATAGTTGTCAACGACCTCAAGCGTTCCCTCATCCGGCGAAAGCGTGGGCCATCGCAAGCTCCCGTTGCCCAAGCTCGTTACGATAATCTCGACGGGTGTTGGATTACTCCCAACACCACGCACGCACACCCTTGGCGAAATGTTCATGCTTTCGAAAACACCGAGCACTAAGGCCGAACTCTTCTGTAGCGCCCCTCCTTTCATGTACTGTGCCGTTACCACGACCGGTTGTTGTTCTTTACCCATTCGTATTGGATCTGGCGCGGTATAGACCCCACCCGTGGGTGTAATCGTGCCCACCGAAAATGGGCTAAGAGGATTGCTGACACTCCATTGGGCGCTAATGCTCGACCCGTTGCTCTTACGTGCGATAAATGTCTGAGGCTGCCCACCACTCTTCAAACTAATGAAGGCCGGCTCGACGTTCACTGTTTCGGAGGTCGGTTCAATATTGCCCAACACCAATAAATCATGAGGCGTATGTCGTCCATTATTGCTTTCGATGAAAAAGTTATCGCTTGGAAAAAGCAGATTCTTCAATACATCAAGCTGTACATCGTCGAGCAGCTCGATCCATTCGCTGTTCAGCACTAATGAAGCTGAATAAATATTCCGCCCTCCTGCCTTATCGTCAGGAATCAGATAGGGGAAGTCACTGCCCTCAATCGGAAGCCCTTGCCCATTTTCATCATGGATTTTCAGGCGAATGAATAGCACTACCGCACCATCCTCCGGATTATCGGAGGTGGGGGCTTTCTGCGTCCGAATGTAGAATCCGGTCGGACTCAAAGGGTTATAGCCACTGAAGTCAAACAACCCCAACTCAAAAATCCGTTGGTCCTGCGGCAGCATCGCCAAGCGGCTTTGGATCAAGGCCGCGACGGGCTTGTCGACCCCGGGCATTCCTCCCAGATTACACGTCATCGACAGATCACTCGCCACATCCAATGTCACCCGTCCCCGTTTATCCACTTCACCTTCAATCTGGTTCAGGCTGAGCTGCATCTGAATGTGGTAGCCCATCGCTTCGGTAATATTGAAACTGGACAGCAAGCGAACCGCGCCCCCGCCGGCCGGATGACTCCTGGCGGTATAACTGCCGCCTACGATGTTCATGGTTAACGTCACCCTGGACTGATTCAGCGAAGCCGACTCGAATGACAACACTGGTTTGCCCAGTAATAGACCGTCCAATGTCATGGACTCCGTCCGATCATCCAGATAGGCCACACCACTGATTGGCGGGATGAAGCGTCCTTCATGCAACCAGGTTAAATATTGCGTTTCCAACAAGCGGTTGAGCTGTTCTCGACCAAAAGCGACGATAGCTCCCCAACCGTAAGTGATCGAGCGCCCTCGCATTTTATTCAACAAACTTTCCAGTGAATTCGACATGATCATTCTCCAGCCATTAGCGTGAGTGCCAGGAACTTACTGGTCATCGGCACAGAACATCTGGATCGTTTCGGGCACACTGAACAGTGGCAACGGCAGGACAATGTAGCCATCATCCGAAGCCCCACCCGGCCGCGCGGGAGGCGCCAGGACGGTAACGACCACAAACTTGTCCGGTCCCGCAGGGTTCAAGGTCAGCAAACCGCTAACTTCATCAATTTGCGCAGAGTCCCCGCCCAGCAACACCTGCCATGTCTCCCCCCAGTCACCGGGGTTGATGGGACCGTCCTCGCCCATGATCGACAACTGGAGCTGGTTTTCCGGCAAAACGGCGGCTTCGTTGATTGCCACTTCAAGCAGCGCTGTTCGGTGCAGTACCAGTACGCTGGTTTTCTCGCTCACGCTGGTCCGTGGGTTAGTCACCACAATCGTGTCGACGGTAGGCGGCGATTTGGCGATCGGCGGCCCCGGCACATAGCTGTGGTCCTTGCCGTCGGCAGGGTTCGGTCTTACCACCGCACCAGAGTCCGGATCCTCCATGGACCAAATCAGCGCCCCGCCGTCCGCCGCCCCGGCCGATACGTCGTGGGCCAGGGAGTCCCCGGCCGTCGCGATCATGATCAGCGGGTTGATGGCCATGCTCCGGCTCGTGATACTCACCAGCGCCGAGCTGGTGTGGGTGCCGTCGGTGGCAGTGATGACCACCCGAATGGAACCGCGGGGCATCTCGGCGGCGGTGGGCGGGGTGTACAAGCCCGCGTTGGTGATGCGGCCCTTGGGAACGGTCTCGCCGAGGATATTGCGCACGGACCACGTTAAGTTGTCGCGACGCGGTTCGGTATGGAATTGGCGCGCAACCGTGTGGGGGATGATCGGTTCCAGATCGGTGATGCTGAAGGCGGTTTGTGTAGGGCCGACGTGACCGAAAGCTGCCAGGTCGCCGGGAAAATGAACACTTTCGAGCTTTACGGAGTCGTTGCCGCGAAATAATAAGCTGTTAAGTGTAAAAATGTTTATTTCCGGCGTAGGACTGACAAAAGAGTCAACACTTGGACGCAGCAAGTCCACTAGTTTTTCTTCCAATGTCATCTTGATCTGCGGAAAAACTTCTACAACCCTCGGCTGATCCGCAAACGTTCCTATACGTCCCGAGACCTTTATCTGCCCCGGCTGATCAACAACCTCAAATATAATGTTTCCGGATGCCGATTCCAGTTTAAACCGAAACCTCCACAAGCACTCCCAGTTAGATCCTAGATACCTTTCTATGGCATGCTCGCTCTTTTTATACCTCACATCACAAAATTGCATTCTATCCGCACGCCACTCCAGGACAACTTCCCGTGACAGGCGTCGAACACGGAGAGTCGCTACATTCTCAGCGCCTTCCGGCTCAGAAAAATTGGCATTTAGCGATCTGGATGTAACTACAAAATGATCATCACCCTCATTAGCAGGATCAGCATAAAGTATGCTAATACGAGCCCACCTTCCACCATGACCAGTCATCTCGGTAAATCCATTAACCACTTCAAATACTGCACGAAACGGATCATCCGATGTATTTGTGCGTTTAATCCCTTCCGCAAATATTTTTTTCATCAACATGTCATTACCCAGCAACAACGTAGCCGAATAACCCTCGACCAGCAAATACTTCAAATCCGCATTATCGACAGGCAGATTCCCATTAGCATCTCCCTCCATGGCGACGAACACCAGCACCGCGCCCTCGCCCTCATCTTCATTGGCTAACAATCGGGCACCGGCACCCTGTTTATTATGGGTGCGGATAATGAACTTCGAAGGCTTCAGAAACTGATTCGGTTCAAATCGTAATTCGTTCAACACGAAAATTTTCTGCTCCGGCGGCAACCCCCTGAAATGCGCCTTGAAGCGTTCACCAGCGACTCTCTGCAAGTGTTCGGATGGCATGTCGATCAAGCGATAATTACTGCCTTCCGAAATATCGAGTTCCACCCGCCCTGCCGAGCTGACCGAACCAGTGCTCGCCATCAGATCAATATCGAACTTAAGCCCTGGCCCGTCCAACACATCCTTCTCGGAGATTCTGGTGAGCGACCATTGTTGGGCACCTTCCAGTTTAGTGAATGACAGATGAGTGCCACCAACCTCTTTCATCGTTAATTTAGCTGAAGACCTCTGCAAGTTTGAGCCCGCAAAGGAAAGTCGCGGTGCGTCCATCTGGTAGTTATGCAAAAAATCCTTATGCGTCGGCGTCGTATTGTCCCGTATCTCCTCGGTAATCGGCTGCATATAGTCACCGGTGCCGAATCGGGTAATGTATTCCTGCATCAAGACCTTATTGGTCTCATTGCGACCATAGGCCAGAATCGCGCCCCAGCCTAATGTCCGAGGTTTCACTTCAAGCCAGTCCAACAATGTATCAACGGAATTGATGTCCATGGCAAAAATCCTTTAATAGAGAACGAACCCACTATTTGAATCCTGATCTTCACTGTGGAGCGGCGGGCAACTTACTGCTCATCAACACAGAACATCCGAATCGTTTCGGGCACACTGAACAGTGGCAACGGCAGGACAATGTAGCCATCATCCGAAGCCCCACCCGGCCGCGCGGGAGGCGCCAGGACGGTAACGACCACAAACTTGTCCGGTCCCGCCGGGTTCAAGGTCAGCAAACCACTAACTTCATCAATTTGCGCAGAGTCCCCGCCCAGCAACACCTGCCATGTCTCTCCCCAGTCACCGGGGTTGATGGGGCCGTCCTCGCCCATGATCGACAACTGGAGTTGGTTTTCCGGCAGAACGGCGGCCTCATTGATCGCCACTTCAAGCAGCGCTGTTCGGTGCAGCACCAGCACGCTCGTCGTCTCGCTCACCTGGGTCCGAGGGTTGGTCACCACGATCGTATCCACCGTAGGCGACGACTGAGCGATCGGCGGTCCCGGCACGTAGCTGTGGTCCTTGCCCTCGGCGGGGTTCGGTCTCACCACGGCCCCCGAGTCCAGCACGTCGGGCCAGACCAACGGTCCGCCGTCTGAAGCGCCGGCCGATACGTCATGGGCCAGTGAATCGCCGGCCGTCACGATCATGATCAACGGGTTGATGGCCATGCTCCGGCTCGTGATACCGACCAGTGCCGAGCTGGAGTGGGTGCCGTCGCTGGCGGTGACCACGACCCGGATGGAACTGCGTGGCATTTCGGCGGCGGTAGGCGGGGTATATAAACCCCTGTTGGTGATGGTTCCCTTGGGAATGGTCTCACCGAGAATGTTTCGTACCGACCAGGTCAAATTCTCACGAGGCGGATCGATATGGAATTGGAACGGCACCGTATGGGGGATGATCGGTTCCAGTTCGGTGATGCTGAAGGCGGTTTGGGTGGGGCCGACGTGGCCGAAGGCGGCCAGGTCGCCTGGGAAATGAACGCTATCGAGTTTTACTGCATTGTTGCCGCGAAATAACAAACTATTAAGGGTAAAAGCGTTAATTTCCATCGCCGAATCAAACATGCTTCGTACGAACGCAGGCATTGTTTTTCTTAACTCTTCTTCCAGATTAATTTTTAATTGAGGAAATATTTTCACTACTTTCGGCTGATCATGAAACGTCCCTATACTCACATGAAAGGCTAACGCCTCGTGTGGAGAAATATCTACATAAATAGTTCCCACATCGGCATCAAGACCAAACTTAATTACCCACCCACAACGCCACTCGGCTCCTAACCCACCATAATAAGGATTACCTTCAAAATCATATGCATTAGTAGCTTGCTGGGAATTACCCGCCCACTCCAAATATAGTTTTCTAACGCCATCCACCCCTGACCGGCTTAGGAGATTGATGCTAGCCACGCCTGGGTAAAGTTCATCCACAAGGTCAGAAAAATGAATAATCAAACTAAATAAATATACCCGACTGATATCGCTCACCTCAGGAGACGTATTATTGTAGATATCTATGGCATATCTACGCACATCCCCGAATCCAGTAACCTCAGTAAAGCCATTGACAACTTTAAACTCCGCACGAAACGGTCGTTCGCTGGCACTGATCCTCCTAAGCCCTTCAGTCATTATCTTTTTCATCAACATTTCATTGCCCAACAACACGGTAGCCGAGTATCCATCGGGCAGTAGATATTTAAGGTCTGCATTATCGATAGGCAGATTCCCATTAGCATCCCCCTCCATGGCGACGAACACCAGCACCGCGCCCTCACCCTCGTCTTCACCTGCTGATAGCCTGGCGCCGGAGCCCAGCTTGTTATGGGTGCGAATAACAAAATTCGAAGGTTTCAAGAACTGATTCGGTTCAAACCTCAATTCATTCAACACAAAAATTTTCTGTTCGGGTGGTAGTCCCCTGAAATGCGTCTTGAATCGCTCTCCTGCGACTCTTTGCAAATGTTCGGAGGGCATGTCAATCAACCGGTAATTGCTACCCTCCGCAATATTAAGTTCTACCCTTCCCGCCGAGCTGACCGAACCCGTGCTCTTCATCAGGTCAATATCAAATATCAATCCAGGTCCATCCAACACGTCTTTTTCGGCAATCCGGGTGAGCGACCATTGTTGCGAACCTACTGATCTAGTGAAAGACAGATGGGTCCCACCGACCTCTTTCATCGTCAATTTAGCCGAAGACTTCTGCAGGCTCGCATCCTTGAACGAAATTCGCGGCGCGTCCATTTGATAGTTATGCAGGTAATCTTTTTGCGTCGGTGTCGTATTGTCCCGTATTTCTTCGGTGATCGGTTCCATATAGCCGCCGGTACCGAATCGCGTAATGTACTCCTGCATCAAAACTTTATTGGTCTCACTGCGCCCATAGGCCAGGACCGCCCCCCAACCCAATGTGCGAGGCTTCACCTCGAGCCAGTCCAACAATGAATCTACAGAATTGATTTCCATGACAAGACCCTCTCATTGGATAGAGCCGGCGACTCGAACCTTGACTTAGCGAACCAGTGTTGCAGTGGTATCTCTAAATTCTGTAAATGTTTCACCTCCGTCGAAGCTGACACTTGCCTTCAGGGAAAACATTTCTCCGGGCAGGAGGTTATCCAGGAATCCTTGCTTGGGTAATTTCTCCGCTATTTTCTTGTTTCTGAATTCAGCCTCTGTCACTGGTCGGGCGCTACGTATCGGATACGAGGTTTGGCCAGCACTGGTGATGCCTGTGGCCACCATCGTCAACAGTTGCCCTTGCGCCATGAATGGCCATGCATCGAAACCCGGAGACTCGATGACCAGGTCCGCACCGCTAAACGGGACACTGCTCCAGAACATCTGGCCGCCTGTAATGTGCACAGAGGTCGTAGACGGGTAGCGCGTTGCAGGCAATGGCGTGATCAACAGGTTGTAATGGACAGACTCCTCACCATTTACCTTGTAGAACACCGGAAAATAACGGCCTTGTGCAGGCGTAGACATGTTGGCTGCAATGGCGGTACCCGGAATATGAAAACGTCTACCGGAAACAGGAGTCGACGCAACGTAACGTCCACCATTGGGATGTCCCTGCCAGTGAATTTCCACCGTACCCGAACCTGTTTCCGCCGTCTCGGGCACCGAGACATAGGCACCGTTGGTGCTTGCTGGCAATGTTCCTTGATTTTCTGCACCCGGGGTGACGTCTTCAACAATCGGAGGGGGCAAGTACAAAGGCTTGCTGATATCCAGCAGCAAGGGTTCAGCCGCCTGTGCAGCACCACTCCGGGCGTATTGATAAATCACTTTTACTTGGCTGTTACTGTTGACCGCCAGCCATTGAGGCTCGATATGAAACTCGATAAGCGCGCTGTCCAGAATGGAACGGTCGACCCGAAGTGCCTTGGTAACACTCTTGATCTTTTCGCTAGCGGTCCAGTACAACAGTACCCAGTCGTTCTCCTGGATATCCGGATAAACCGGTTTCACCTGCAAAGTCAGGCCATTGGGATAGTGCCCTGGATTAATCGGCCCCTCGGTGTAGTCCTTGACCGTAACAGCAGGCAACAAGGCGGAACCAGGTTCGACAATGTCGATTCTTTGCGCCTCGGATTCACTGAACGGTGCGGCTTGACCGGCGTATTGAACGCGATAGCTGATATCGGCATGTTCACCCGCAATCCCAACAATCTCGATATAAGGCACGGTGAATGCCAAAGGCTGGCCCAGATGCTCGGCCCTGATTTCCCTGGACTCGCGATACACGGGTTCTGGTAGGCCCTGGAAGTAACCTTGCCAACTGAAGACGACCTCATCTGCGACGCTCATGGCCTGGTAAGGCGGTACCACGGCGGTTGCGCCCGCCGAAAGGACGTTCCTGGGATCCACCGAGCGTTCGTGAGATTCCTTTATTTGCGGGACAGGTAGCTTGCGTTTTCCTACGTAGCACAATATTCGAAGCGATTCCGCCCCCTGATTATCAGGGTCACCAGGCGAGGCCACGGCATAGGAATAGAGTACCAACCCCTGATCCAGTTGCCTGAGCAGATCATTGGGAATATTCACCGGCATTCCCCGCTCCGGGGTATACCCTCCACTTTCTGTCACATCCACTCGAGAATCGCTGAAGTCAGCCACTTCCCCTTGCGCACCACACCCTCGCCAGTGAGGCCAAAGCACATCGCCGATAGCCATACCGGGAAACTTGATATACGTGAGCAATGGAGCATTGCTCAATTGTTCCAAGTCGATCCAATTACCGGACTGTAGGGCCGGAATCTCTGGGCGCGGGTTCAAATCAGCCATGGGAAATGCCTCGGAAATTCGAGCGCAATAGAGCATCGGAAATCACACTGTAGATTTCGATGAAAGGCATTGTCTACTAACAGAACTGTTAGGTTTCAAGCAATCAATCAGGTGATAACCTTGATTTCTACAACACTTTTCTAACCCACTATATTCGCCATAGGTCATGTCGCCATGAACCACGTTAAAGCGATCGCTTTCGGCTTATTGCTGGCCGGCCAACTCACTTACTCAAACTCGGCTTTTTCGGCAACGGGGACCGTTATACTTAGAGATAAGGAGAACGCTATTTGTTCTTTCTCCCTGCCAGGACCGGGCGAAAGCAAAACTTATAGTTTTGTTAACCCCCCTCGTCCGTGTGAAGGCTGGGATGATAGAGCTCGTTCAATCCAACTGGCCGAAATACCTTCAGCCACCACCATTTTCGTGGGCGATACTGGTGACTGCCAGAAGTACAGTAAAAACACCTGGCTAATTCTTAAAACCATAAAAAAATTAACCAGCACATCTATACAGGAAATTGAATATCTAACAGCCTATCAAAAAGGCCAGATAATTGAACCTGGCCTACAAATGGTTGATCTGCAATTCACTGGAGAGTTTAGGGACGATGTTTCTTGCATCAAGATAACAACTTCAGCAGCTCCGCCTTCACCTTCGCCTTAGCCTTAGCCTCATTCAAATCTTGTTCTCCAACTGATGAGAAATATGAGAGATAGGCCATGACCACTTCAAAAACCGTGCACTCCCAGGCGTTCGGATTCCTGAGTTATCTACAAAGCGGCGTCGACCCTCGTACCGGGCAATACACCCTTTCCATCGACCTGCCCGAAGTCCAGAGCAATTGGCTCAGCGGCCCGGCTTTCCCACTGAACCTGAGCTTCAGTCCGATCAATATCCTGGACTCCGGCTTCGGAGTCGGCTGGAACCTGAACCTGAGCCAGTTCACGCCCAGCGACAGCATCCTGGCCCTGAGTACCGGGGAGACCTTCAA
>NZ_JAODAB010000004.1 GCF_025336485.1 Pseudomonas citri
ACGCCGGATAGATTTAAGCAAGCCAACCACACCACCCGTTAATCAGTATTGCAAAAATGGGGGTGACCATAGATTTTTTTGCCTGACGATTTGGGCAGAAGCTTTGCCAGGTCAACCAATTGGGTCTCGGCCTTTTCGAGCGCGGTGGCTGCGCAGCTTTGCCAGACCTTTTCCAGCGGACGCAGGTCGGATTCGATCAGCGCCTTCTGGCACCATTGATAATGGTCATGCCAGGAGCCCAGCGCCGATTGCAGTGCTTTTACAGAACTCGCAGCCTTGCGCGAGAGAGGCGAAAGCTCTGGAAAAGTTTCCGTGAGGTAGCGCGTCCGCTTGACCAGGATTCTCAACGCGTGCCGATCAAAGCCAGCGTCATCCACGGCAGCATGCAGCCGGTCAATCTGCTTGTTCAGTGCTTGCTCGATTTGAAGCTGGACGTGCTTTAAACCGCCTTTGACTTCCACTGAGCGAAAGATGGAAGGCCATTCATCCAATTGGATGAACAGGTTCTTGAGAATCGGACTTTTTAGAATCTTGGAGTAGCTCGACTCCAAGTGCGCTTTTCTGTGCTGCGCCTGGACAGGAAAGCCTTTGTCCTCCAGCTCCTGAATCATCACCTCCAGATCGCGAGCTGGCGTGGTCAGCCTTCCCACTTCAGCCGCCGCATTGTTCAGCGCAGCCACCTCGCGCATGGCGCGCATCGGTCGGAGCAAACTCCTGATACGCCTCACGGCAATCCTGAGGTCGTGCAACGCTTCGCTATCAGTCCGTGCCTGCAAGCGAGCACGGGAGTGATACAGGGCAACCTCAAGCGCCAATATCTGAGCAACGAACTTGTCGACGAATGACATGCGGTCATCTCATTGAAGCAGGGTAAACACGAGATTAGCAGAAGCGTGGATCACCAAATATTGACTCCGCTTAAGAATTACTACACACCATCGGCGACCGCTCGGAAGATAGTACCTGCAAGAGCACTGACGAAGGACGCTCATGCGACTTGCTGCTTCACGCCATGATGATGAAACTCCCGGATTAGATGTGCTGGATTCACCGCTCAAATGGCATGACAAGGAATGTTCGCTCATTTTGGCTACATGATCATCTACATCCCGGACGTTGTAGCCTCACTCCAGCTTTTTTCATCAGCGTTCGGATTCAGCGTTCGGTTCCTCCATGAATCCGCAACCTACGGCGAGCTCGAGACAGGAGAAATAGCACTGGCCTTCGCCGCCAATGAACTGGCGGCGGCGAACTTCAACACCGGCCATATCCCAGCGCATTCTTCCCCTAAACCGCCTGGCATCGAAGTCGGCCTTGTGACCTCGGACGTTCCGGCGGCTCATGCCAGAGCCTTGAAAGTGGGCACCACCGAAATCTCCACCCCAAGCACCAAACCCTGGGGGCAAACCGTATCCTGCATTCGATGCCCTACGGGAAGCTGGTAGAACTCTGCATACCGCTACAGCTGTAATCCGCCATGCTAGGAATCGGTGACTCGATATCGTCGCTATAAAAATGCTGGAGTGTCAGCACGCGACCAATGTGCGAGACAGATAGAGGATGTAAGCCGCGACGATCTCAGCTCCAAGCTTATCCAGATCCGCCCTGCTGGGATGGCTGAGGCCAGGAAACCCTTCAAATAACTGCGCATTACTCCCTGCGATGCCAACAAGAACGCTCGTCCACTACAATGTGTGCTCACTGCAGACTACAATTTGGTTTAAGTTTTAAGTCGGCGGGCGTTCGCTCCGCCCCCTGATCAATTTCACGATCTGCTGAATCAAGTGGATTTTTGGCGTTACCTCACTCAAGGATGGTAGACATGCATTCAACGCAAGACGTAGTTCGCGCGCAAATGCGAGAGGCGGAGCCGGTGTTGAAGCGGCTCGACGTGGAGCTGGAGGCGATCAGCTTTGATCCATCTATCCCTTCAAGCGTTGACGCAGCTACCAAGCGGGTCGCTGCAGTCATAGATACGCTTCTGGTGGGTTTTAAAGCCAATCCGATACTCGGCCCATTGGCCGACCAACTGAAATCTCAATACCTCGACGCGATTCAACACCAGGTCGCTTCAGCTCAAGGAGGGTAAATGGCAGGACCGCAGCGTTATTGAAAGGCCAGCTTGGCGTTAGAAAATTGCCATTAATCTGATATTGCCCGCCTGCCTTATTTCTGTCACACACCCCCCGTAGCTTTCCCTCGCCAACATGCTAGAGGGTGATGTTATGAACGCAGAGTGCCGGAAGAAAATTCGACGTTTAACTGCGAACACAGGCTCACGAAAGAGAATGATCGGCGCGCTCTGGAGAAGCCAAATGCAAGAGGTGCAAACCGTGGAGTACAAAATCGCGCTTTTGCAACGATATCCTGCAGGGCTGATAAATGATGCTGAACTCGAAGCATTACTAAAAAGCTGGCCCCTTCTTGCCAACCTCCATCGAAAGCCTGCCTCGACCTATCATCCAAACGAAACCGGTAAAAACCCCACCCAGAGCCAGTTGTTTTTGTAGGGGTAAGAACGCCCAAAAATAAAAGGGGTTGCGAGATAAAATCTCGTAACCCATTGAATCATATGGTCGGATAGGAGTAGTTCGAAGACTCGCCCCCCTACCCCCCCAGCAAGCGCTCAACGACCTACACCAGCTCATTGTCCTACTGCTGCATCCGACTTACTTTGAGAACGCCACTGTCTTAGGCTGCCCCCTGATCGGCAGTGCCCCCTAAGAGGCGTAAGATGAAAGCCAGGATTGCAATCGAAATAAAAAAAGGCACTACCCGCTGGGTCATGCCAAACACTCCGAGGAGTGACAGCCAACCAACAAGACATGCCCTGACTACACCAGGCGACCAACCTGCACAACATGCCTTAAGCCAAATGGCCTACGCGATTGAGTCATGAATGAGCTTGGGTTCAGTATATGTGGAACATCTCCTGAATCTTCTCCTGGTCGCTGCTTACGGCCAGAGCGAGCATCAGGAGGATTCTGGCTTTTTGAGGATTCAAGCTGTCGCCGAGCAAGCCCGGATAGGCTGCATCTTTCGGAATGAAGCCTGCGCCAGTGCGCGTGGAGCGAACAACCACGACACCTTGTTCGATTGCCGTCTTGATAGCTGGCAAGATGAAGCGCGATTCGCTTCCCGCCCCTACGCCGGCGATGATAATACCCTTCGCGTGGTTCGCCACGGCAGCGTCGAACATGTAGCCGTTATCGTTCTGGTAACCGTAAATGATGTCGACTTTCGGTAACGTGGTCAGCTTCGAGACATCGAATGGTGTCTCGACAGTATGCTTTTTGACTACGCGCGTTTCAAAAATGGGTTGTTGGTTGACGAGGGTTCCGAGATAACCGCCACCCACTGGTTTGAAGGTATCGACGGAGTTGGCATCACTCTTGGTCGTATAACGGGCAGAGCCGATCCGATCATTCATCACGATCATCACGCCCCGCCCGCGCGCCTCTGGCGCAGCTGCAACAGCGACCGCTTGAAGAATGTTGCTAGGGCCGTCGGCACCAATGGCAGTAGCCGGGCGCATCGAGCCGGTTACTACGACTGGCTTATCGCTTTTGACGACCAGGTTCAGGAAGTAAGCGGTCTCCTCAAGCGTGTCGGTACCATGGGTAACCACCACACCAGACACATCCTTACTCTCAAGTACCTCGTTCACCCGTTTGGCGAGCGTCAGCAAGACTTCGTTGTCGACATTGTCGCTACCAATATTAACGACCTGCTCACCCGTGACCGTAGCAACTTTGTCCAACGACGGGACGGATTTGAGCAGCGCTCCGGCAGTCAGCACGCCAGGCTTGTAGCCCGTAGTCTGGGTCTCCTGATCCGCCGTACCAGCGATGGTGCCGCCAGTGGCCAGTACCGCGACATGGGGAAGAACTTTTGGTGTTTGAGGCTGAGCATTAACACTCGAAATCGACAAAAAGGTTAAGATTCCTGCGAACAAGTTTACTTTCAAAATTTTCATTTTTCACCCTCGAAAAAATTGATGACACACACTCATTAATTAGAGAAACCCGTTAAGGGGCAATGCATGTTTTGGTTAAGCGAAATTTCTGTATCCGCGCACCAATCATGCGCCAGTTGATCGGATGCTTAATTATCAATAGGCGTTTTTCCAATAACGCTTTGGAGGGGCGAACAGACTTCCCGTTATCCAACGGATGCTATACGTAATGCGAAAACTTGCGACGGTTTCATCGACTTGAGTGCATCAAGAAATTGCGGTAGAAAGCTCAAGCGGCCATGTTAATCCGGCCGCCTGATTTATTGAGTCAGTTTACGAAGACCGGGTATGACGCCTTATCAATAGCCGCCATTGCCTCCGCCCGAGACAGGATCTTGGACTCTTCCAGAATCGTCAGCAGTGAACGGCCTTCCGCCACCGACTGACGAGCGAGCTTACTAACTTGCGCATAGCCGAGCGTCGGCACCAAGGCAGTGGCAACAGCCATCGACTCAGTCAGGTGCTGCTCGTTGCGCGCTACGTCGGCAGTGATCCCGGCCACGCACTTCTCACGGAAGCGCCGAATGCCGTTGGTCAGCAACGTGATGCTGTCAAATACCCGGGAGGCAACCACTGGCTCGAAATGGTTGATTTCCAGTTCGCCGTACTGCACGGCTTGGGCTACGGCAACATCGTTTCCGATCACAGCGAAACTCACCTGAATCATCGACATCGGCAACACCGGGTTGACTTTACCCGGCATGATCGACGAGCCGGCCTGGGCTTCTGGCAGCTTCAGTTCGCCAATACCGCCCACTGGGCCTGAGGACAATACCGTCAGATCGGAGGCGACTTTCCCCAAGGAAGCGGAGCATGTGCGCAGTTCTGCGGAAATCCGGGAAAAGACGTCCATATTTTGCATCGCATCAAAGGGGTTTGACGGCGCCTGGTACGCGACCCCGGTGATAGCCTCCAAGTGTGTGAAAGCAAACGCCCTGTAGGCCGGCGGCGCACCAAAGCCGGTGCCGATGGCCGTGCCACCGAGCGGGAGCGTGCGCAGCTTGTCACGTACGTTGGACAGCTCAGCCGCTAGGCGATGGGTGAGTGAAGCGTACCCGGAGAACAACTGCCCCAGTCGCATAGGCTGGGCATCTTGCAAGCAGGTGCGGCCCAGGTGCAGTACATCCATAAACTGCTCAGCCTTCTGGTCGAACTGTTTGGCGAGCCTCTCGACCTCGCTGATAAGAGGCCCGAACATTGCGTAGGTAGCAATCTTCATCGCCGCGGGATAAACATCATTAGTCGACTGAGAGATATTGACGTGGTCGTTCGGATGGATGATTTCGTAGGAGCCAGCCGCATGTCCCATGATCTGCTGGGCACGATTGGCAATGACTTCATTGAAATTCATGTTGGTGGACGTACCACCCGAACCTTCCATCAGATCGACAATCAGGGAGTCATCGCATTGGCCGTCGATGACATCCTTGCATGCCTGCACGATGGCATTGCATTGCTCACTAACCAGTACACCGCTATCCAGGTTCGCAAGTGCTGCTGCCCACTTACACTGGGCGAACGCGTTACGAAACTCGGCGTAGTGAGCGACAGTCAGCGGTGAAACGGTAAGGTTATCAAAACCACGCACCGAATTCACGCCGTAGAGTTTGTCAGCAGCGATCTGAACGTCACCAACATAGTCACGTTCGAGTCTGTATTCCTTGCGCTCAAAAGTATTCAAGAGTACTGCCCTCATCAGAATTTATTAACGTCTCAACCCCGCTGCCCATGGACTGCATGCGTGGCAAAAATGAGTTGAGAACCACCTCACGCGCTGTTTCGCAGGCATCCGCGAAAAAAGTGCTGTATTCATCTCTTCGGGCCACCAGATAGAGTGACCTTTCGAGCCCGAGCTCAGGGGTCAGGTGTACGTTCACCTTGTCTACCCAGGCCGACGCCTGGAGAAAGCACATCGGGCTCGTAACGGCCCAGCCGATACCTTCCGCAACCATTGAGGTCAAGGCGTCGGCGTTGTCCAACTCCAGCCGATTGGGTACTCGTACACCCAAGCTACGAAGATGGCGCTCGATCTGCAATCCCACCTGGGAACCACGATTGAAGCGAACCACGGGCAGGACATTGGCCATCGCCCGGATGTCTTCAATGCTCGTTATGTTCTTGTGCAAATCCTTTGGGGTAATGACAAAGTATTTTTCCGAGAACAGTCGATAGCGAATCACGTCATTGGTATCCATGAGTGGATCGCTGGTCACGATCAGATCCAGGTCACGGCGCAACAGAGCCTCCCCTTGCTGTGGGCTCAAGCCTGTACGAATCGATAACTGAGAGACTTTCCCCAAAAGTCGCTTGGTGAAGACCGAGCCGCAGGTCGCGGCAAACGAATCGACAAGGCCGATTCGCAGGTCGGGCTTCACTCCCCCCCCGGCATCCACCACTTGAGCCTTGAGATGGGAAATTTCCTCACTCAAGACCGAGCCGCGATTGCGCAGCGCAATCCCGTAGGTGGTCAAGGCCAAAGGGCGAGTTGATCGATCCACGAGGATCACTCCAAGCTCTTCCTCTAGCTGCCGGATCATCTGCGAAACACCAGACTGGGAGATCCCCATGCGCGCAGCCGCTCCAGACATGCTGCCTTCTTCGGCAACTGCGATGAATACCTGAACCGCATACATGTCGATGAGTTTGTTCGCTGTCATTGGGTCTGTACTCGCTCTATCAGGTCGGAAAAACTTTATTGCGACCGTCACTTCCCCTCGCGGACCGCGGCCGGCGTAGCGAAGTCTGCAGCTAGACCTGCGTCGAAGCCGTGCCCGTCAGGCGTTACGCCGGAGAGATCTTCCTTACTGGTTTCCGGCGCAAACAGGTGGCAGAACACGCCGCCGAATATCAACACGCCGACGCAGATACCCAAGGCCGTTTGGATGCCGAGGTTTTGTACTGCAATAGGCAGCATAAAAGTTGCAAACGCAGAGCCGAAACGGCTGGAAGCGACCGCAAGACCGATACCGGAGGCACGCAGATGGGTTGGGAACAGTTCAGGGGGATATACGAACTCCAGGTTCACCGCGGCAGCGAGCACGCAGGCAAAGAGGCCAAACGCCAAAATGGTTCCCAAGGGGCCGAAACCGGCATAGGCGAGCACACCAAGACTCAAAGCACTCAGGAAGAAGGTGCCGACGAGAAATGCGCGACGCGAGATCCGATCAATACACAACAACCCGAGGACTGCGCCTAGCATGAGAAGCACGTTGTAGACCAACCCCCCTACGAATTTGTCTCCGACGTTCAGTGCTTCCAAGACTCTTGGAGAAAAGGTTCCCAAGGCGAAGAAGGGAATGACCTGACACGTGTAGAAGACACACCCAACCAAGGTGTTCTTACGCCAGCGCTTGCTGAACAGCTCCGCCCAATTACCGCCTTTTCTCTTCGGCGAACTCACAGGCTCCGGGAGGCTGACATTTGGCCCAAACTTACTGCGCACGATGTCCATGGCTTCCTGGGTACGTCCACGAGCCATCAACCAGATCGGCGACTCAGGCACGCCCATGCGCAATGGCAGGATAAGTAGTGCGGGAATACCGCTCAAAGCCAGCATGATGCGCCAGGCATCCGGGCCTATATCGCGAACAGCGAAGCCAACCAGATAGGCGGCGACATAGCCGCCTGCCCAAGCCACCGCGAGTATGCTCAGCAACCGCCCACGATAGCGACGCGGGGCGAACTCCGTGACCAGCGACTTGCTAACGACATAATCGAAACCCAGCACAAGGCCCAGTAGCAAGCGCAGCACCAGCAATTGCTCTGGTGAGGTGACGAAAAACTGGGAGGCGGAAATGATGGCGAACAAAAGCATGTCCCAGGCGAAGATTGTCCTACGCCCATACTTGTCCGCCAGGGGGCCTGCTATCAGGCTACCCAGGAAAAGACCGGCGAGCGACGCAGCGCCCAGCAGTCCCATCCACAATGCAGTGAGTTGCAGTGGGCCTACCGCCATGCTGACAGCGATGCCAATAATTCCAAGTACGAAGCCATCACTGAATTGGCCACCAGTACCACTGAACACCGTCCTGATATGGAAGCGGGTCAGCGGTAGGTCTTCGAACGATACTTGCTTGCTCATTCGTGTCTCCGCTTACTTTTTATAATTGTTGGATCCGGCGCGGGCGCCGGGCACGAAATGAGTCTATTGCTTCATCATTAGTATTTCAGCATTCGCAATCGCAGTATCATAACAATTAATACTAACGTGCATTTTTTCTTATTCTCCAGCCTATTACCTTCATCGCTCGGAAGCCCTCTCTCTTGTAGGTCTACTGGCTATCCATAGATTAGTGTGATGGAAAATTACCTGTTTGCCGGTTCTGATGTCGGCGGAGAACGGGCGACTGCAATTTACAGCCTGGTGGATTCGGCCAAGCTCAATGGGTGACCAGAAGCAGCCACGCCGCTGGAGCCCAGAGCAAAAGCTGGCCATGGTTGGCGAGAGTCTTGAGCCAGGGCAAAGCGTTTGGATGGCGGCTCGGCGTAGCGTAACGGCATCAATGCCAACCAGCTGTTCCTGTAGCGCAAGCTGTATCAGGACGGCGGCGTGTCGGCGGTCAATGCCGGTGAAGCGGAGATGCCTGCGTCTGAACTGAGCGTTGCACTAAAGCAGAGCCATGAACTGCAACGGATGCTGGGCAAAAAACGATGGCAGAAATCCTCAAGGAGGCCATGTAGATCGCCCGGTCGCGAAAATGGATTGCGCACTCATCCTTGTTGCGATGGGGCGACCAGAGAAAGCTGGTCAGTGAATGTCCCGGTGTGGCGCGCTCGCAATTAACCGTTCGAATCAAGCAATCAGCATCGCTCAAGCATCGGCGAAGCAAGCCGGTTTGAATGGATGCGCTCGACCAAACGCGCTTGCAACGTTTCGAGTTCAGCAGGATCGGCCCTATCCTTCGCATGCACACCAAGCCCCTCGCCATCCCAGCGAGGAATGATGTGTATGTGTATGTGGTAGACCGTTTGCCCAGCCGCAGCACCATTGAACTGCACAATCTGCACGCCGTCCGGCTTGAGCTCGTCCAGGACGACGCGCGTAAGTTGCTGCACAGCAGACATCATCGTTCCAAGGACTGCAGGCTCGACATCAAGAATATTTCGAGCCTGGCACTCTTTTGGAATAACAAGGATGTGACCAAGAGATTGAGGAAAAACATCCAGAAAGGCCAACACATCGGCATCTTCGTAAACCTTGTAGGAAGGCGCTTCGCCGCGAAGGATAAGCGCAAAGATGTTCTGCGAATCGTAGTGGCCGTAGAGGCTCATGATCATTCCTTGTAAGTGGCTTTAGAGATACAGCAACGCGACTTCGACCGGTAAGCAGGTTTAGCACAGCAAAGACGCAGAGTCATGCAAATCTGGGCAAGTAACTGGCGTCGCTTCGAGAGGATTATTCGCGCTCACGGAAGTAGCCGCGTCTGGACACAGATCGTCCCTCTTCTGTCGTTTCATCAGCTATAGGCCCTCATCCCCCACAGATCCGTACGTGCGAAACTACCGCATACCGCTCCTGCTCGGGCATATGACCCAAAGCGATCGTTGGAGTAAGGATGTGTGTATTGGGATTAAGGCGCCGCATGGGCATCGAGGACGCGTGCCGAATAGGTCACAGCCGCACCCGCATTGGGCGCGATCGCAACTGCAATACAACCATCGCAACGAGTGCGTGACTGCACGGTTCGAGGCAGCCGCTTTTGGCACTCGCTCCGTCCAACGTCTGCAGACCGCGGATAGTGTCAGGCGAAAGTATGCCCTGACCCGCAATATGGATATCGAACTAGTTCCGTCGTCTTTCGGTGAGGCCAGTGGTTCGCTGGCGTTGGCCTATTTCGCCGTGTACCGGCCGGAATGTGATGGGCAGGCTAAAGTACAGGCGCTTCAAGACTGGTTATTGGCGAAAGCTTCAGTCTAGTCGCTCGAATAACAGGTTCGAGTGAAGATGGAACGCGAGTCGACCCACTGCGCGATTCGTGCATTCCACCCAGACCGATTTGGGCCACTATCCGGTCTCGTTTGCCCCAGCCTCTTTATAATAGGCACTAATAAATCAAACCCCACAGCGCCAGAAGTGGAGCATCCGTTGATCTCATTGCATGAGTGATCGGTGTTCGTTGACCGCTTCGAGGCGGTGGATCTTCTGGCCCATCGAGTAGACCTGGGATAGCAGATACATGGCCTGTTCGGCAGGAGCATGCAGTTGTTACGGTGTCATCTGGTCGAGGTTGGGCACGGAAGTCATGCCGCTGATTGTGCCAGAGCAGGCAATCAGCGGCGATAAACCGATGGGCTAATGGCAAGTGCTACAGCACCGAGATCGAGCCGCTCGCGCCGACCCGCTGCCAAGGCAGCCCCAGTACCAAGGCCTGAAGTTGCTCGTTATCGAATACGACTTCCGATCGGCGATGGATGCCGGGCCAGTGGAATTTGCCTTGATTCAGTCGTCGCGCTGCAAGCCAGATACCTACACCGTCGTGCACAAGAATCTTCATCCGGTTGGCACGGCGATTTGCGAAGAGATAAGCACCGCTCGGCTTCGCCGCACCGAACATCTCAATTACTCTGCCCAACGCCGTCTCGGTACCTGCGTGCATGTCCACAGGCTCGGTGGCGAGCCCGATGGCGTCAATGCGGACGGCCAGGCAAGCTGAAGGACAAAGCGTGCGCATCCTTCAGGATCGGACGTTAGTTATTTCACCGTGATTGATCATTCGCCAACGAGCATTTCTCGGCACTATCTTCCAGATTAGCTACGTTGTACGCAATCGCCCCGCCGCAACCTGATCGACCTCCGTTGATAGACGACCGACCTAAAGTACATACCACTTTGGTCGATATGCTGTAGGTAGGCATGGGCGCTTTCCCCTTCCAAAACACGCAACGCTCACCACCAGTATTTCCGCCGTTCCAACACTTATGAATACCTGCGGGAGAAGTCATGAATATCAAACAGAAACTGATATGGGCGTTCGCGGCCATCGCCTGCCTCCCGGTCATCCTAGTGGCGGTGCTCGTCGTGTTGAACCTGCGAGATGCTGCACAAGCCAACTTCTTGGATAGCAGCGGCCGTGAAATTCGCCAGATCGACAATGGCACGAAGCAATTCTTCGACGGCATCAGTCAGAACGTCGAATTCTTCGCCAAGGACCCGCGAGTCATCACGGCGAAAGGTTTGAAAAGTTACGCCAGCGCTAACGCCGCACAAACGCCGTTCCCTGAGATCAATCAACAGCTTCTGGAGATCTTCGACAGATTCGCCAAGAGCCATCCGACCACCGCCTATATTTCCGTGGGAATGAATGACGGCGGCTACGCCAGTTGGCCTGACGATCCGAAAATGGCCAACTATGATCCGCGTGTGCGTCCATGGTACAAGGCCGCCATGGCCGCACCGGGCACCACCGTCCGCACAGATGCCTACTACTGGGCGCCGGACGATGTATCCCTGATCGGCACCGTACACACCGTCACCGACACCAGTGGGAAACTGGTAGGCGTCGTTGGACTGGACGTGTCGCTCAAGCAAATGACCGAACTTCTCAAAAATATCAAGCTGGGCGATAGCGGCTACCTGATGCTGGTCGAAGCCAACGGCAATGTCCTGGTTGATCCCGCCGATGCCAAGCACAACTTCAAGCCCCTGGCCGACCTTGGCCCCAACTATGCCGAATTGGCCAAAAGCAGCGATGGCGTGACCCAGATCGAGATCGACGGTGTGCCCTACATGGCCAACGTGGTCACTTCCAAGGGGCTCGGCTGGCGCTTCATCGGCCTGATCAAACGCGACGAAGTGATGGCCGAGGCCACAAGTTTGACCTGGTTGATCGCCGCTATTGCTGCCGCGCTGGCTGTGGTCTTCGCCATCGTGGGCGCCAGTTTCGCCAGCATGATTGTGCGGCCGATTCGTGGCGTTGCAAATGGCCTGCAGGAAATCGCCGAAGGTGAAGGCGACCTCACCCGTCAACTCACTGTGCAGGGCAAAGACGAAACGGCCATCCTGGCAAGCTGGTTCAACCAGTTCCTGGACATGATCGCTCAACTTGTGCAACGCATCGGCAACGCGTCTTCCGACCTTCAAAATTCGGCAGCCGACACCAGCGAAGTCGCCCAGAACATGAACGAAGCTGCGGGGCGGCAGCGTCAGGCGGTGGAGTTGGTGAGCACCGCGTTCAACGAAATGGTCGCTACCGCCAACGAAGTGGTCCGCTCTTGCAGTCAGGCCGTCTCCAGCGCGGACGCGGGCTATCGCGATGTGCACGACGGGCAGCATCACATCGGCGAAGCTACGGGCAGCGTGCTGAAACTGAGCGAAGACCTGCAACAGTCGACCCAGACCATGCAAACGCTGGAACAGGATAGCAAGAACATCAACACTATCCTGGACACCATTCGTTCGATTGCCGAACAGACCAACCTGTTGGCCCTCAACGCCGCAATCGAAGCTGCGCGCGCCGGAGATCAGGGTCGCGGGTTTGCAGTGGTTGCCGATGAGGTACGAGCCCTGGCACGGCGTACGGCCGACTCCACCGGCGAAATCGACAGCCTGCTCGGCAACCTCGCGCGGCGCACCCAGGAAGTGACCCAACAGATGCAAAGCAGCCTGCAGGTGTCGCAGACCAGCGTTGAGCGCATCCAGCGGGCTCGTGACAGCTTCGACAAAATCCGCACCTCGGTGGACTCGATTCGCGACCAGAACACTCAGATCGCCAAGGCCGCAGAGGAACAGCATCAGGTGGCCGAAGACATCAACCGGCACATCGCGCAGATCCATGCCGATGCGCAGCTGGTCGAGGAATTTGCTCACTCGGCACAGACCGGTTCGGGGCGTTTGACGGATATTTCCGGACAGCTCAAGGGCTTGGTTGGACGCTTCAAGTTCTAGTTTGTATTGGGGCGAGCCAGGGATGATCCTTTCGCCCTAATCGCATACATGCCACCGGCAATCACCATGCACGCCCCCCACTGCTGTCCAAGTTGAAGATGTCATGATGAGCAAACCAGCCGTACCAGTCCAAATGCTCGGCGACCTGCGATCGACCGAAGGGGCTGAGGTTCAATAGCGCTTTCGCGAGTGCCATGGATGGATTGCGGTTCTGGATGCTGCTCCAAATAAAGGGGCCTGCACCCGGATAGGTGACGTCACACACCAAAGGCTGGCTATGAAAGCCGTCGTGAGTTTTAAGTACCAGAATTTGACACCAGCCGCTGAAGCGCTCTGCGTGACGTAGGCGGCTATCAGCCGGCTGATGACCACATGCTTGGAGACAGAGTTACTGCGCATTCGCCCAGCGGCTTAGGCGATGCTATTGAATGACAACTGCACCACATCATAGAAGTTGGAGCCTGCATTGGTCATGCTTGACCGCACGTCCTGCCCGATCGAAGAGATCTGTCCCGAGATGGACTTCCAAATCGCGTTTTCGCATGGTGGGCAGATGAGGCGGCTCCAGGCCCAGCCGGTCCGACTCCGCGAAAGCCAGCGGTGTAGGACCTGTAAAAACTGGATATGTTCCGGCAGAGATGTCTGCTTGGGCAATGCCACCCACCAACACTCGACCTTCTACTCTCCGTGATCGGCCTTCTTTAAAACGGATGTTATTGTTCATTTTATCTCTCCGGCAAAAGCTTAAGAACCAATTTTCATATGACGCCGCAAGGCAATGCTGTGGCGCAATGAATCTTTTTCCAAAAACTCTATACCTACAACATCTTCAATTCGCGCCCCAGCCTTAACCTTCTCAATAAGCTGTAAAATCACTTTTTTCATGAACCAGTGGGATGTGCGATCCAACTTCGCCGACACTGACTTCAGCCTGCCGCGCGTTTACCAATCCAACTTGATACCCAGCGTTGTAACCGACATATCTCGCCCTCTAAATGACGCCCGATTTCGTTTGCCGCTCTTATAACGAGGCACTAATACATCAATCCCCACAGCGCGAGAAGTGGAGCATCCATCGATTTCATTGCATGGATACGTGATGGAGGGTTGAATGCAACGCCCTCTGCTCCGGGACTCCACCACCCCACACCTTCTCCATACCATTGGCCTGGAGAAAGGACGAGATGGAACTCAGCCGGAGAATGATGGCGAAAGGGATAGCAGGCATCAGGCGACATGAGTGTTAATTCTAACGTCAAGCTGGAACATTCAAATACCCCTCCCCGGCCTGTGATAAGCCCATGGCGATGCCTCTTCACGAACGAATCGTTCTGGCCAGACTGGGCCGGACGATTTACCCAGGCGACATGAGGCAAAAGAGTACTTAACGCATCCAGTACCGCTCCCAAGTGTTCGTTGGTTCTTGGCGCGACGTTAAATGCCTGTGACAAATAGGGCTCTAGGGATTCTGGTAGCGTCAGTGGAGTTTCAGACGGATTTTTAATGCTCCATTGGGCAGCCGCCCGCCTCTAATAAAAACCTGATCCAACGATAAATTTTCAGCGCTGTTTATCATCGCTTTCGAACCATTTCTGAGCCAGGCTCCGAAGCAGATTACATACTGCTCAATGCATCCAGCAGCTCCACGGAGATACTGATCCCATCCTTTTCCGAATCCGCCATTGCGTGTTGACGCGCCCACCCTGGCCGATGGACGCCCACTTGTGTCAATCGGGCCAACTGACTCGCAAGTCGGCGCTCAAATCCTGATGAAAAAAAATCCGGAGCAAGGGCCAGAATCAGCAGGCCACACCCAGGTGTCTGAGCTCCTTGATGAAACGCCGGCGAATCCAGCGACCAGTTAGCACCCGTGAGGCCTGCGGCCAGAACCTCAACCATGAGCATCAGATTAGCCCCCCGGTGACCACCAAAAGGAAGCAGCGCACCGCCTAACGCTTCCAAAGCGTTACGTGTTCCGTTCCCATGCTGATCCACCGCCCACCCATCCGGTAGTTCGCTCCCCGTCGACGCGGCGCGGGCGATGTTTACGAATGCCGCGGCGCTGCACGCCTGGTCAAACATGAGAGGTATGCCATCCGCTGAAGGCGCTGCAAACGAGAGCGGGTTAGTGGAATAGGTCTTGCCCTTGGCTCCTGGAACGACAACGAGCGCGGGGCCATTTGCGACCGCCAACACAATCAACCCGGCCTTGGCAAAGCGGAGTGTGTAATCACCGAGTTCACCGCTTGTAAAGCTATTGCACTGGCTGAACGTGGCCATACCATTTTCATAGGCGGCATGGCATAACGAGTCGAAACACCGATCTACGCCAAGCTGCGCTATTCCGCCTCTCGCATCAGATTTGAAGACAATCGCACCAGAGGATGAGATTCGTGGCTCGGCACGCTGATCTATTCGCCCGGATGAAAATCCGGACAAGTAATCAGCAAGATGACGAAAACCCACTGCTTCGTTATCGCGGGCTTGCGCAGCCACTGTGGCGTGGGCTAATGAGTCGGCAACCGCCGGCGAACAACCCTTTGATTCACAGAGTCGCTTCACCCAGCTGACAGCTTCATCGATTGTAAAGCTACGATAGGCTGTAGTTTTCAAGGTTATCGCCTGAACGTTATTCGATGCAGCTGGCACCCTTCACTCTCCGTCAAGGGCACCAAACTGCAAATAACTATAGGGGAAAGCGGCGGTCATTGCTGACCTGTTGTCGCGGATGCTGTTTGACTGCCAAACATCGCCTCAAAGCGTGGTTTGTTGGCTGCGTAATATTCTGCAACTACCTTGTCAGCCGAGCTATCACGCGCAGTAGCCATCAATTTCTCAAGGTCAGTTTGAGGAATTTTGAAGTTGGCGAAGAATCGGGCCACGTCAGGATGCTCCGCGCTAAAACCCTTGCGAGCAACTGCGTGGATTTGCTCAGCACCACCAAAAATCTGCTTCGGATCATCCAGATAACGCAGCGACCACTTGGAGAACATCCAGTGGGGGCTCCATGCGTTGATCAAAGACCATTTGTCACGCTTCAGGTTACGATCCAGCTCGCTCAACATTCCAGATTCTGAAGAGGCGACCATCTTGTAGCCATCGAGTTTGTATTCTTTAATGGCCTTTTCCGTAAGCTTGTATTGACCGTTACCCACTTCAGAAGTCAGGATCTTGCCGCCGAGTTTTTCCTTCACATCTGGCTTGTTAAGATCTTCGACACTGGCGATCTCACTGACGGGAACGGAAGTAGGCACCGCCATGCCAATCCGACCTTCATACAACACACCAAGGTCTTCGAGCTTGTCTTTGTATTTGTCATAAAATGACTTGTGGGTGCTCGGTAGCCAAACCATCGGGATCAGGTCGATATTGCCGTTAGCCAGCGCTTGGAACTGAATACCAATATCGGCCAATACCAATTTGACCGGTTGCTTCAGGTGGTCTCGCAGTGCCGTGTCTGCCAGTTTTACAGCGATTTCCGTATCCGACCAGTTCACCCACCCGATACGGATAGGTGCGGGTTCCTCGGCTTGAGCAATCAGACTACTGGAGGCCATCGCCAAGCCTGCAAGCCAGCCGATAAAAGTTTTACTGGATAGCGTAATCATGGTGCATCTCCGCGTACTGTATTAATAGTTATTGGCAGGGCAGCAGAAGAATTAACTTCCCCATGAAAGCAAGATAACATCGCAACCACAAGGGAATTTAGGTTATAGCTGGATAAGTTTTAGTTATGCGAAACTATTGAAGATACTCAGGTAATTCGGCCCTCCTCCACCCTTTGGTGGCGCTTGATGTCGCGAGTTTAAAACGTATGAAACTTTGTGCATTGATCTGTCATTTGGCTATCGACATCACAACGCCTTCTCAAGCGCGGGCAATGCGTCAAAAAGATCCGCAACCAGCATGTAATCCGCAACCTGAGCGATTGGAGCCTCAGCGTCCTGGTTGATCGCGACGATCACTTTAGAACCACTCATGCCCGCCAAGTGTTGGATGGCCCCACTGATACCAACGGCGATGTAAAGCTCTGGCGCCACAATTTTCCCCGTCTGCCCGACCTGCAAATCGTTAGGGGCAAAACCGGAATCCACCGCTGCGCGCGATGCACCTACGGCGCCACCGAGCTTGTCTGCCACACGCTCGATCAATGCGAAATTCTCTTTGTTCTGCATCCCGCGACCGCCGGAAACAACGACTCGAGCGCTCGACAGGTCGGGTCTTTCGCTAACCGTCAACTGGTCGCTGACAAAGCGGACATTGCTTGCGCTTTGTCCCCCATCAACAGCCACAACCTCACAGCGATCCTGATGCGACGAAGCCTGAGCAAAAGCCGAAGCGCGGGTGGTGAGCAATTTGACCGGATCAAGCGATTGAACGGTGGCGATCGCATTACCTGCATAAATGGGCCGCAGGAAGGTGTCCATCGACACAACTTTGGTGACGTCCGAAAGCATGCCGACATCCAGGCTGGCCGCTATCCGTGGCAACACATTGCGGCCCATGCTGCTTGCATCGGTGAGTACATGCGTATAACTGTCGCCCACCAGCGACGTGACCAGCGGTTGGACGTTTTCAGCCAGCGTCTTCTCGAACATCGCACCCTGCGCGAGCAGCACACGATGAAGCCCCTTGGTCAGCGCGGCTTGTTCCGCAACGGCTGACGCGTCTTGCCCACCGATCACCAGCAGATCCGTTTCGGCGCCAAGCTCTACAGCGGCGGTAATGGCACTCAACGTACCTGCCGTAAGCTGCCCTGCCGAGTGCTCGGCGATAACCAATGTACGCATCAAATCACCCCCGAAACGTTTTTCAGTTTTTCCACCAGTTCGGATACTGAACCGACTTTGATACCGACATTACGCACCGCAGGAGGCGCAACTCCCAGCAACCTGGCGTGCGTCTTCACGGTCACGCCCAGGCTGTCAGCGGCGATCACTTCGAGCGGTTTTTTCTTGGCTTTCATGATGTTTGGCAACGAGGCATAACGCGGTTCATTCAAGCGCAGATCGCAGGTGACCACGGCGGGTAAGCAGAGGGCGAGAACCTGACTGCCACCATCGACCTCGCGTTCGACGACCCATTGATCATCGGCATAGCTAATGGCCGACGCGAAGGTGGCCTGAGCACTTCCGATCAGCTGCGCCACCATTTGCCCGATCTGGTTGTTCTCTTGGTCGATAGCCTGTTTACCGAAAAGGATCAGTTGCGGCTTTTCGTTATCGATGACTTTGTTCAGGTATTTGGCCACGTTGAGCGGCTCGAGTACCGCGCTCGTTTCGACCAGCAGTGCCCGATCCGCTCCGAGCGCCAGAGCCGTGCGCAGTTGTTCCTGCGCAGCAGAAGTGCCCACGGAGACCACCACCACCTCGGATGCCAGTCCTTTTTCCTTGAGGCGAATCGCCTCCTCCACTGCGATCTCGCAGAAAGGGTTCAAGGCCATCTTTATGCCATTGAGCTCGACGTCCGAACCGTCAGCTTTCACCCGAACTTTCACGTTCGGGTCTATGGCGCGCTTTACCGCAACGAGCACTTTCATAGTCCCCTCGCACTGCTGGATCGATGTATGGAATGACCGGCCCGAACGAGCCCGATCACCCTGTTTCGAATGGATGTTAATCCTGGTTTTTCCGCCACGCAAGAAAAATGTACACATGTGTCTCAATAGTTGACACGAATGAACATTCAACATACCGTTGTGTCAAACCCAAGCCCGATGTTCTGTTCCCGGAGCGCAACACCATGTCCACTGATCCCTTGCTGCAGCCCTATAAGATCAAACACCTGACCCTCAGAAACCGGATCATGACCACCTCCCATGAGCCTGCTTATCCTGTCGACGGCATGCCGAAGGATCTGTACCGGGCCTATCACGTTGAGCGCGCAAAAGCTGGCGTGGCGCTGACCATGACCGCAGGCTCCGCCGCCGTTTCCCGCGACAGCCCGCCAGTGTTCAACAACGTGCTGGCGTACAAGGACGAAGTGGTCAGATGGATGAAAGACCTGACCGACGAATGCCATGAACACGGCGCGGCGGTAATGATTCAGTTGACCCACCTGGGACGGCGCACGCGCTGGGACAAGGCCGACTGGCTCCCGGTCGTATCGCCTTCTCATCGCCGTGAAGCGTCCCACCGGGCCTTTCCGAAAAAAATGGAAGACTGGGACATCGATCGAATCATCAAGGATTACGTCGATGCCGCTGAACGCATGAAGGCGGCGGGTCTCGACGGTCTGGAACTGCAGGCTTACGGGCACCTCATGGATCAGTTCTGGTCGCCACTGACCAACGATCTCGACGGCCCCTACGGTGGCTCGCTGGAAAACAGACTGCGCTTCACCTTTGACATCCTGCGCGGTATCCGCCAGCGCTGCGGCGAAGATTTCCTGCTTGGGGTTCGCTACACCGGCGATGAAGATCTGCCTGGTGGCTTCGGCGCCAAAGACGGCATCCAGATCTCCCACATGCTTAAAGACAGTGGCCTGGTAGACTTCCTCAATGTCGTTCGCGGGCACATTGATACCGATGCCGGCCTCACCGATGTGATTCCGATTCAGGGCATGCGTAACGCTCCGCACCTGGATTTTGCCGGCGAGATCCGTTCTGCCACCGGTTTCCCCACCTTCCATGCCGCCAAGATCCCGGACGTAGCCACTGCGCGACACGCCATCGCCTCCGGCAAAGTGGACATGATCGGCATGACCCGGGCGCACATGACCGATCCGCACATCGTGCGCAAGATCATCGAAAAGCGCGAAGAAGAAATCCGCCCCTGCGTCGGTGCCAACTATTGCCTGGATCGCATCTATCAGGGCGGCGCCGCGTATTGCATCCACAACGCCGCGACCGGGCGTGAAACCACCATGCCCCACGAAATCCCCAAGGCGTCGGCCAAGCGCAAAGTGGTGGTGATCGGAACCGGTCCGGCGGGCCTGGAGGCGGCACGGGTCGCCGGTGAACGCGGCCACGACGTCACGGTGTTCGAAGCGGCTGACCAGCCCGGCGGGCAGATTCGGTTGACCGCTCTGAGCGAGCGTCGCCGCGAGATGATCAGCATCATCGACTGGCGCATGGAGCAATGCGCACGCCTGGGTGTGAGGTTCCACTTCAACACCTGGGCCGAGGCCGGGACGGTGCTGGCTGAAGACCCGGATGTGGTGATCGTCGCCACGGGCGGCTTGCCGCACACCGAGGTGCTCAAACAAGGCAATGAACTGGTGGTGTCGACCTGGGACATCATTTCCGGCGACGTCAAGCCCGGCAAGAACGTGCTGATCTTCGACGATGCGGGTGACCACGCGGCGCTGCAAGCTGCGGAGGTCATCGCCAACAGCGGTGCAAAACTGGAGATCGTCACACCGGACCGGTCGTTTGCGCCGGAAGTGATGGCGATGAACCTGGTGCCTTACATGCGCAGCCTGCAAGACCTGAACGTCACCTTCACGGTTACCTATCGGGTCGACTCCGTAGAGAAGCGCGACGGTCAATTGGTCGCCCACTTCGGCAGCGATTATGGCCAGGTTCACAAGCAGCGACTGGTCGATCAGGTCGTGATCAACCACGGCACCCTTCCCCTGGACGACTTGTATTTCGATCTGCGCCCCCATTCGAGCAATGACGGCGCGGTCGAGCAGCACAATCTGATCGCCGGTAAAACCCAGAACATCGTGACCAACCCTGAAGGCCGTTTCCAGCTGTTCCGGATCGGCGATGCGGTGTCGGCGCGTAATACCCATGCCGCCATCTACGACGCGCTGCGGCTGCTGAAAGACATTTGAAATCATGCCTCTGACGTCAAACATCAGGGGCCATTTCCACACCTGACACGAGGCTCTTCCATGTCAGCACAGACCTTGAAATCCAGGGCTGCGGTCGCATTCGCCCCCAACGAACCGTTGCGGTTGGTCACCATTGATGTCGCGCCTCCCAAAGCTGGGGAAGTACGGGTTCGCATCGTCGCCACTGGCGTGTGTCACACCGATGCCTTCACCCTTTCGGGCAGTGATCCCGAAGGGATATTCCCCACTGTGCTGGGGCACGAAGGCGGTGGTGTCGTCGAAGCCATCGGCGAAGGTGTGACCTCGCTGCAAGTCGGCGACCACGTGATTCCGCTCTATACCGCGGAGTGCCGTCAGTGCAAATTCTGTCTCTCCGGCAAGACCAACCTCTGCCAGGCCGTCAGGGCGACCCAGGGCAAAGGCCTGATGCCCGACGGCACCTCGCGTTTTTCCTACGAAGGCAAGCCGCTGTTCCACTACATGGGCTGCTCGACATTTTCCGAATACACCGTGCTGCCTGAAATTTCCCTGGCGAAGATTCCAAAGGATGCCCCGCTGGATCAGGTTTGCCTGCTCGGCTGTGGGGTGACCACCGGGATCGGCGCCGTACTCAACACCGCCAAGGTGGAGGCCGGCGCCAGTGTCGCGGTATTCGGGTTAGGCGGTATCGGCCTGGCCGCAATCATCGGTGCGAAGATGGCCAACGCCGGGCGCATCATTGCCATCGATATCAACCCAGCCAAGCGAGACGTTGCCCTGTCATTGGGCGCGACGGACTTCGTCAATCCCAAGGAACATGACAAGCCTATCCAGGACGTCATCGTCGAACTCACCGAGGGTGGCGTGGATTACTCGTTCGAGTGCGTCGGCAATGTGCAACTGATGCGAGCGGCACTGGAGTGCTGCCACAAGGGTTGGGGCGAGTCGATCATCATCGGCGTTGCCGGCGCAGGCCAGGAAATCAGCACCCGTCCCTTCCAGCTGGTCACCGGTCGCGTATGGCGCGGTAGCGCCTTCGGCGGCGTCAAGGGCCGCACGGAGCTTCCCAGTTATGTGGAGAAAGCCAGCCGCGGCGAGATTCCGCTGGAAACTTTCATCACCCACAACATGCCCCTGGAAGAGATCAACGAGGCATTCGAATTGATGCACACCGGACAAAGCATTCGCACCGTCATTCATTACTGAAATCGGCGGGTCTCCGATCCGCTTGGCGGTCCAATTACCACCCACAGAAAGGAAACCAAGATGTCCGTTTTTACCCACGTAACCGTCGGCACCAACAATCTGGCAAAAGCACGTGCGTTTTATGACGCCACCCTGAAAGAAATTGGCCTCAAGCGCGTGGCCGATCTCGACCAGGCCGGCTCCATTTGGGGCATCGATAAACCTTCGTTCTTTGTACTCAACCCGGCAAACGGAAATCCTGCTTCTATCGGCAACGGTGTCACCGTAAGTTTCGAAGCACCGAACCGCTCTGCAGTCCAGGCTTTCCATACTGCCGCATTGGCAAACGGTGGCGTTTGCGAAGGCCTGCCAGGTCCTCGTAGCTGGGCTGAAAATGCCTATGCTGCTTACGCTCGTGATCTGGATGGAAACAAGCTGGCCGTTTACTGCTTCAAAGCAGAGTAAATACGACGCTTGCCGAAGCCCCTTTCAAGGGGCTTCGGTTTATCGGGCTTGAAGCCCTTTGCGGGCAACGGCAGCGCCTTCTTGCAACGCCCTGCCGATTTGCTCCTCGAAGTGCCCCTGAGTCATCGCTTGCAAGGCGGCGGCCGTCACACCACGGTAGGCAACCAGGTTGTCGATTATCTGCCGAGCATCGCGGCTGACCAGCAACTGGCTGCTGTTTACAACGACATTTTTCGCGGCAAGGTGTGCAATTTCAGCAGGTATGCCGGCAACAATCGCCTGATTGGCCAGCGCCGTCATCAGCAAGGCAGGAAATGCCGGGCCGGTGCCCGAAAGGGCCGAGAGGTAATCAATGAAATCCTCTTGCTGAACCTCAGCTGCAGTGCCAACACATTCGAACAGACGCTGCACGAGGCTCCTCGTCGTTGCCCCTATCTCGCCGAAACAATACCAAGGCGTAAAAGACTGCTCGATTTCTACTGCCGCGTTGGGCATCGCCCGCACGACCGCCGAAGCCGAGGTCTGTCCGGCAATCGCCTGCGCTGTAATCCCGGCCATCAGGGATATGATTGTTTTGCCAGTCGCGTTGATGTTCAGGCTGGCGAAATGCTCAGGTCGAACCGCGATGATCACTATGTCACTGCGATTCACCAGGTCCTGGTTATCAGTCACCAGGCAAACACCTCGTTGTGCCAAGGGGTGGCTGCCCGAGCGGTTGGAAATGACCAGGTTGCCTGCCGGTAACAGCACTTTCGCCAGCACTGCCTTGGCGATTGCTCCGCCCAACCACCCCGTTCCGCCAATGATGCCCAGCGTTTCATTGATCATCTGCAGCCGCCCCCTCGAAGGTCTCTGTCAAGGGGACGAAAACCCCGGGCTCTTTTTCGGCGTAACCGAACTTCCCGTAGAAACGATCCAGCTCGCGCTGCTTGGGGACTTTCCCGGTGAAAATACTCACGTAATGAGGAATGCGTTGGAAGCGCACGGTGATCAACTCAGTCGTGTTCATGGTGATGTAGCCGATCTGGGTCAGATAGATCGTTCGGGCCCGCGCATCAGCAGCCTGGCTGTCATAGCCGAAGCGCTTGAACATGCTTGCCAGAGCGTTCATTCGCTGCTCGTCGACGACAGCGACTTCTTGAGCGACTTCATGTGACTGAAGTGCCCAACTGCGCACGGCAAACTCGAATTGCGAATCGAACAGTTGCGGGTTGAGCCAGCACTCGAACACATTCAGGATCGCCTCGGAGATGCTTTCCGCATAGCTTTCACTTTGCCGGATCAGGCCTCCCGTATTGGTTTCCCGCCAGCGTGAAAGCAAGGCGGCCAGCAATTGTTCGCGATCCTCGAAAAACCAGTAGAAGCTGGTTCGTGACAAGCCAAGGCGCTTGGCCAGCGGCATGACCCGAACGGCATCGATACCGGACTCCTTTAGGGCATCATAGGCAGCTTCCAGCCAACCCTCCGGCGAACCCCGCCAGCCTGCGTCCTGGGCCTTACCACGCGCCTTCCCTACCTGGGGCATCTCACTTACCTTCTTCAACAATGCGTAACGCGAATGTACTCGGATGACCGCCAAATGTACACCTGAGTACATTTGATTGACTTTCCAACGTTGCAGCACCTTAAAGTCAAACCTCATTAATGAGAAAAATTCATGAAGCGTTGACATAAAATGGTTTGTCAGCAACGCGCTGCTGGACAAATATCTCCTACAGGCAAGGACTCCCAAACCAAAACAACAACGAGCCGCCCTTATGAATCTTGCAGTGCACGCCTCTGAAAGAAGTTCGACATCCGGCCAAAGAATGCCGGAGCGACCGACTTTGTCTCACCTCACATCTGTTACTCATTCACTGCCCAAACTTCGATAACTGCTGACGCGAATTTATCGCTCAATGCTGTGTGCCGTCTGACCCATGGCGCACATATATCAACCGTTTGAAGCGAGGTAATAGATGCTCCAGCCAGAAAAAAACCGAAACCCCGTCAGGTAGTTTGCCGCCGCCCAGCGACAACAAAGCGTTCAAGCACACCGTGCGTCTGGATCGGCTGTGCTGAGCCGTACCCGGGGGGTTGTGTTCGCGAGTTATGTCTTCCATCAGCCGGATGAGTGATATGTGGATTACACAAGAAAAGCTTCCACTGGGCGAACATATCGCCCGGTACGTCGACTGGTTAACTCAGCATGGTGCAGGCGTATTCGACTCCATATCGCTGTCGCTGTCTGGAGTCATCACTGTTTTTACCAGCGTCCTCCTTTGGTTCAATCCCCTGGCTTTGATAGCGTTATTCGCCCTTCTTGCTTATTACATCCAGCGCAAGGTGAGCCTGACGCTCTTTGTCGCCCTCTCATTCCTGCTGATATTCAATCTCGGCTACTGGCAGGAGACCATGGAGACTCTTGCCCAGGTGACATTCGCCACGCTCGTGTGCGTGATCGTCGGCGTACCGCTGGGCATCCTCGCGGCACATCGCCCCTGGTTTTACGCCGCGCTACGGCCTGTACTCGACCTGATGCAAACCGTGCCCACCTTCGTTTATCTGATCCCGACCTTGACGCTGTTCGGCCTGGGCGTCGTTCCAGGGTTGATCTCCACGGTGGTCTTCGCCATTGCCGCCCCCATCCGCCTCACCTATCTGGGCATCTGTGATGTTCCTGAGGAGTTGATGGACGCCGGCAAAGCCTTCGGCTGCTCTCGCCGCCAGCTGTTGGCGCGCATCGAGCTCCCTCATGCCATGCCCAGCATCGCCGCCGGCATCACTCAATGCATCATGTTGTCGCTGTCCATGGTGGTCATCGCGGCGTTGGTGGGCGCAGACGGTCTGGGCAAACCGGTGATCAACGCATTGAACACGGCTGACATTGCCATGGGTTTTGAAGCGGGCCTGGCGATTGTGCTGCTGGCTATCACCCTCGACCGTATCTGCAAGCAACGTGAAACCATGAAAGGAGGTGACGTATGAGCATCATCCGTTTTGAAGATGTCGACGTTATCTTCTCCACCCGTCCGAAGCCCGCCCTGGATTTGCTCGACCAAGGCTTTTCACGTCCAGAGATTCTTCAGAAAACCGGCTTGATCGTCGGCGTGGAGAAGGCAAACCTGGAAATCAACAAAGGTGAGATCTGCGTGCTCATGGGTCTGTCAGGCTCTGGTAAATCCAGCCTGTTGCGCTGCATCAACGGCCTCAACACCGTTAGCCGTGGCAAGTTGTTCATCGAGCACGAAGGCCGGCAGATCGATATTGCCTCCTGCACCCCCGCCGAACTGAAGATGATGCGCACCAAGCGCATCGCGATGGTGTTCCAGAAGTTCGCCCTGATGCCCTGGCTGACGGTGCGCGAGAACATCAGCTTCGGCCTGGAAATGCAGGGCCTTGCGGAGAGTGAACGACGCAAGCTGGTCGATGAGAAACTCGAGCTGGTGGGCCTGACCCAATGGCGCAACAAGAAGCCGGATGAACTGTCAGGGGGCATGCAACAGCGCGTAGGGCTGGCTCGCGCATTGGCAATGGATGCCGATATTCTGCTGATGGACGAGCCCTTCTCTGCCCTCGATCCGCTGATTCGCCAGGGCTTGCAGGACGAGTTGCTCGATTTGCAGCGCAAGCTGCACAAGACCATCGTGTTCGTCAGTCATGACCTGGACGAAGCACTGAAGCTGGGTACGCGCATAGCCATCATGAAAGACGGCAAGATCATTCAGTACAGCAAGCCCGAAGAGATCGTACTGAATCCGGCCGATGATTACGTTCGCAACTTCGTCGCCCACACCAACCCATTGAATGTGCTGTGTGCGAAAAGCTTGATGACCCCATTGGATCAATGCGTTTTCGCCCGCGAAGAATATTGCCTGGATACGGTTCAAAACCTTTGGATGGTCGTGAATCCATCCCGTTATTTGACCAACATTCGACAGGGAGCCACGGCCGTGCAAGCCCAGTCATGGAATCCCGCCAAGGGAATCGAGACCTTGCGCCGACAGGTCACTTTGGTGCCGCCGGACACCAGCATGCGAGACGCGCTTCAGATTCGCTATGAAACCGGCCATCCACTGATCGTGCAGGATGAGGCTAATGCCGTTTCAGGTGTATTGGGTGATGGTGAACTGTATCGGGCACTTCTCGGGCATAACCTGTCGCATCCTGCTCCCTCTGAATCGGCCAAAGAGTCATCGGTGGCTTGATTCATCAGACATCAGCTTTGGAATGCACCTATGCAACCCAGCGAAATCGATAAAAAAGTCAAAGGCTATCGACGGCTGATACCGTCCATGACTGCTTTGCTGGAATTCGAAGCCGTGGCGCGGCTTGCCAGCTTTACCCTGGCAGCCCAAGAGCTGGGCGTGACTCAGGCAGCAGTTAGCAAACAGATCAGGCTCCTGGAAGACACGTTAGAGACAAAACTGTTTCATCGGCTTCATCGTGCAATTAAATTAACGCGCGAGGGCTATATTCTTCATTCGGTCGTAGCGGAATCCATTCATCGGATGGCAAGCGTATTCGACAAGATTTCCGAGGGAATCGGTGAGCAGGAAATAGTTCTCGCGTGCACGGGAGCTTTTTCCAACTTTAGAATACTCCCCAGATTAATCTCGCTGCGTACAATTCAACCAGAATTGAAATTGCGCTTAATTACGCAACCACTGTCTCCGGGCTCTTATCGTGATGAGGTTGACCTGGCAATCCGCTTTGGCAATGGAAAATGGGACGATGGAAGTTCAATATTATTATTTGATGAAGAGGTATTTCCCGTTTGTTCGCCCTCTTGGCTGGCAGCACACTCGGCACATGCCTCATTAGATGATTTCCTGGACATGGCACTGATTGACTCAGATGCAACACTTGAAGGCTGGATGACCTGGAATAGTTGGTGCCGAGAACTCGGCGACCTGCGCCCCAAGCTCAATTACTCACTTCGCTGCAGTTCTTACAACGACGCGATCCAGGCGGCCATTCAAGGCTATGGTATTGCACTCGGATGGAGTCGGCTGGTCACGCACCTGCTCAACAGTGGTGAACTTGTAAGGATAACGCCGTACACCGTCAAGCCAAAAGACGCGTACTACGTAGTCATTCCAACCGGTCGAGAACCTGGGGCCATCACACATACATTAGTCGATTGGCTGCGAGACGACGGCCACCTGATGCCTTGATAATCATGAGATGTAAATACCGATTTTTCGCATAACGCAAAGTTATGCCAATGTGAAAATAAAGCGCATTGACGGAGTAATTCACCCTTTCGATACTGTATCTGCCGCCACTTACCGACTATGAGTTTGAGCGAGATCGATAATGACCCTACATACTGTTAAAACGCATCGCAAACTTCTAGCTGACCGCACGCCCGGGCATGGCATGCCTGGGGGCTTGTTTGGTCGCCAAGATATTTTTGAGACCGACGTTGATGTTTTTTTCACCAAACATTGGATTCTAGTCGGTGTAACAGGCGATATTCCCGAACCGGGTGATGTTTCTACTATTGATATTGGAAAGTCTTCCATCCTATTGGTACGCGATGATGACGAACATGTGCAGGCGTTTCGTAATGTCTGCCGTCACCGCGGGGCTCGTTTGAAACAGGCAGGTAAATCGACGGTGGGCATGCTGGTCTGTCCCTACCATCAATGGAGCTACGATCTGGATGGAAGCCTGAAACATGCGGCACACATGGGCCAGAACTTTGATCCCAAGTGCAAAAGTCTGATCCCTGTTCATACTCGAGTCATTGGCACACATGTCTTCGTCTGCCTGGGCAACGAGCCCCCGGAAGACATCTCGTACCTTGACCAGACCATGACGCCGCGTTTCGCTCAATACCACATCACCCATTCAAAGATCGCTTACGAATCGGAGATCATCGAGAACGGTAACTGGAAATTGGTGATGGAGAATAATCGCGAGTGCTACCACTGCGCCGCCACCCATCCTGAACTGACAGCTTCCTTCTTGCCCGAAGATTTCGGATTTTGCACAGATGGGCTCGGTGAGGATTCACTTCAGGCACTGGAGGAATATCACCGCCACAATGCTGACACCAAGAAGGACTGGGAGAGCGAAGGCTATATCTGTGACGCCATCGAACACCTGGGTGAAGAAACGGTGACTCAATTCCGCTCCCAGCGATTGGTCATTGCAGGCAACGGCGAATCTCAGACCCTTGATACCCGCGTCGCATGCACTCGCCTGTTTGGCGACCTCACCCGTCGCGATTTAGGCGATATGCATCTATGGACGCACAACTCGTGGACTCACATCATGAGTGACCACGCCGTCGTCTCCTACATCATCCCGCTGGCTCCAGATAAAACACTGGTGCGGACCAAGTGGCTCGTACATGCGGACGCCATCGAGGGCGTTGACTACCAGCTGGATAAACTGACTGAAGTATGGGCCGCGACAAACCTGCAAGACGCCAGCCTCGTCGGAATTACCCATAGCGGAACGCAAGATCCTGCTTACACGCCCGGGCCGTTCTCGGCGTTCACCGAATCCTATGTCGACCAGTTCTCTCGCTGGTACGCCGCGCGTTTGACCGCCCATGGCGTGTGAGGAATGAACATGACGACTTACGAAACTTTAACGCCACCTGAAAACGCCAGTGCCGCCCAACGATTTACCGAATCAATGACCTGGGGAGCGTTCGGCTCCCTATGGAACAGCGGCGAACAGAAACTGTTGCAATGTTGCGCCGTGCGACAAGAGACCCATGACGTAAAGACGTTTATCTTTCGGTGTGCGGACTTCAGCGCACTGAGTTTCGAGCCGGGTCAATTCATCACCATTTCGCCGGTCATTGGGGAGCAGGCCATAGCTCGGTGTTATACCTTGTCGTCCTCCCCGACTCGCCCTTTCGCTTTTTCAATTACCGTCAAGCGTGTGCCTGGTGGAGCGGTGTCAAACTGGTTGCACGACAATCTCAAACCGGGAGACCGCCTACGGGCTTCCGGGCCCGCGGGCAGCTTTACACCGGTTGGCCATCCTGCGACTAAATTGATGTACCTGTCCGCCGGTTCTGGCGTGACGCCCTTGATGTCGATGACCCGCGCCGCTTTCGACATGGCAGGCAACCTCGACATTGTCTTTGTGCACAGCGCTCGTACGCCCGCAGACATCATCTTCCATGAGGAATTAATACGTATGCAGGCCAGTATGACGGGGCTGCGCGTCATCAGCATTTGCGAAGGACTCGGCGATACCCCTCAATGGCAACAACCGACAGGCCGACTCGATTTGCCCTTGTTAAGCCAGCAAGTCCCGGACTTCAAGGAGCGCGAAATCTTTACCTGTGGGCCTCAGGGTTACATGGAGGCAATCAAATCATTGCTCAGGGAAGCGGCGTTCGATTTCGACCACTATCACCAGGAAAGCTTCGACATTGCTGCACTGAATGAGGAAGCGTTGATCGAGCAAGCCTCTTCGCTCGATCAGCAAAAAGTGTTCACGGTAACGCTGTCGCGATCAGGAAAAACGTTCAGCATGCAGGGCAATCAGACAGTGCTGGCCGCTGCAAAAAAAGCCGGCGCAATCGTGCCGTCCTCCTGCAGTCAGGGCGTTTGTGGCACCTGCAAAACAGCGCTGCTGAAGGGTACAGTAGACATGAATCACAATGGTGGTATCAGGCAACGGGAAATCGACAAGGGCCTGCGTTTGCTTTGCTGCAGCAAGCCCTCTTCCGATCTTGTCATCGATCTTTAGCCTTGCATCACGAACAGGTAGTCACTGCACACTGGCTTCTGCACAATCACTGTGCGCTACATAACTTATAAGACAGTGACCCAACCTGATGAAACTGCAACCCTTGCCGCCCCTCAATAGCCTGGTGGCGTTCGAGGCCGCCGCTCGCCATTTAAGCTTCACCATGGCCGCTCGCGAACTGAACGTCACTCAAGGCGCAATCAGCCGCCAGATACGCGTACTCGAAGACTATCTGGGCACGGCGCTTTTTACCCGCACGACCCGGGAAATCAACCTCACCGCCACTGGCAGTCAGTACTATGAAAGCGCTCGCGACGCACTGCAGCAAATCGCCCATGCCACGGCTGGAATACGCCATTGGCGCGGCGCACAACAGGTCACGGTGGTTACCAGCACCGCGATGGCATCGCTGTGGCTACTGCCTCTTGTGTCGGAGTTCCAGCGCCAGAATGAGGAGATTGATCTGCGCATCATCGCAACCGATCAAGTCAGCGATTTTTCCCGGCTGGACTGTGACCTAGCGCTTTACTACTGCAGCACGCCGCCGAAAAACATGAAAGTCACACCGTTGTTCAACGAAGAGATTTTCCCGGTATGCAGCCCTGCCTATCTGGCGCAGCATCCCGAGATTCAAACGCTGGAGCAGCTCGGTGCATGCACCTGGTTATGGCTTGAGGATCAGCATCGAGACTGGATCGGCTGGAAGGAATGGTTTCAGCGTCTGGGCTATCAGGCCCCGGAACCTCGGCGTCGCATCAATATCAACAGCTACTCGATGCTGATCCAGTCGGCGCTGGCCGGCCAGGGTATCGCCCTAGCTTGGTCGAGCCTGCTCAGCAACCATCTGCAGACTGGCAACCTCGTTCGACCGACGCAAACCACCTTGCGCACCGATGCTCAGTTCTGCCTGCTCGACCCCCAAGGCAGGGCCCCCAACAGACCAAGCGTCAACCGCTTTCGCCAGTGGCTGATGGCGCATCTGGCGGAAACGGTTGACGCTTGAGTGACGGTGAATGGCTAAGGAGAGCCTATGCCGATTCGGTGGCCAATACTCCACGGCCACCCGGCACGATCAACCCGTGCTTCGAACCTGAACATGAACGAGGCTTTCACCAAAGCACTCCTGATTGACCCTGTGAAGATCAGCGATCGGTTCATTTGCAGTCGACCCCATGATCTGGCCTTTCGCGGTGGTCACGGTATCGGCTCGCAGGCTTTGCAGCAGACTGTAGCCGGTAATGAGCAGGAAAAAGGCAATGGACAGTCCGACGACGATGCTGGCCATCTGGATCGCGACCAATCCGCCGGCCACCAGGGCCAATAGAAGGCAGTCCAGCTTGGAGATGCAAGTGGCGGGTGTCCAGCCAGACTGGGACCTGATCCCGGCCGACCATGCCGGCACCACGGTGCGCATGACCCAAGACCGTCACCTCATCATCCGTAACACCTACAAGCACATGCCGCGCGGCTTGGACTTACCGTCGCATGCCAAATGCGAGAAACCTGGTTTCTCATTTCGCCGTGATCACCGACAACTTGGTAATTCCCGCTCGCTCGATAGACGCCATCGCCCGGGCCACTTCGCCATAATTCACCCCGTTATCCGCTTGCAGCTGCACGCGTACGTCTGGATTTTTCGCCTTGGCCGCCTGCAGGTTGAACTCGAGCATATCCGCCTGGATCTCGTCCTTGTTGATGAACAACCTCCCCTTGTCGTCGATGCTCACCACCAGCGGATCTTTGTGTTCCACCGGTGCCACCGACTCTGTCTTCGGCAGGTTGATCGGGATCGCATTGGTCAGCAACGGCGCGGTAACGATGAACACCACCAGCAGCACCAGCATCACGTCCACCAGTGGCGTAACGTTGATCTCGCTAAGCACTTCATCGCTGTCCTGTGTGGAGAAGGCCATATCAGGAGGCCTCCTTGACTTGCTGTCCGGCGACGGTCGCGCCGGACTTGCTCAGCACCGGGTGCAGCAGCACGCGGAACGCGTTTTTCTGCGCCAGGCTGTAGAAGTCGTGGGCGAAGTCGTCGAGATCGGCGGCGGTCAGCTTCAGGCGACGCAGGTAGTAGTTGTAGACCAGCACCGCCGGCACCGCGACAGCGATGCCGACGCCGGTGGCAACCAAGGCGGCACCGATCGGCCCGGCTACGGTTTCCAGGCTCGCCGAGCCCGCCGCACTGATGCCTTTCAAGGCCGACATGATGCCCCAGACCGTGCCGAACAGGCCGATGAAGGGCGAGGTGCTGCCGATACTGGCGAGGATCGCCAGGCCGCTTTCCAGCGAACGCCGTTCCCGCACGATCTGCTGGCGCAAAGCACGTTCGAGACGGTCCTGATGGTTGATCGCCTGGCTCAAGTCGGCGGCTTGTGCACTCTCTGGCACCTGGATCGCGGCGTAACCGGCCAGTGCCACGCGAGCCGCAGCGCCCGGTTGGCCATGGGCCAATTCAGCGGCGGAATCGAGACTGGAAGCGGCCCAGAAGTGTTTATGGAATTTGCGATCCTGGGTCTTGAGACGGGTGAACTGCACGCCCTTGAGCAAGGCCAGGCCCCAGGTGACGACGGAAAAGAAGATCAACAGCCAGATGACCGTGTGTTCGATGGATTCGAAAGGGGATGCGATCAGGTTCATGGTCAGGCTCTCCAACAAGGCATTAAATCGGTTGTAGCGATGCGCCTTTTGTCAGGTGGCCCGCAGCGTATTTCGATAGGTTGAGTTACTTGATTTTGAAGTCGATGGGCACGCTGACCCAACCGTCCTGGGCGACGTCGCCCTGCTTGGCCGGGACGAAACTCCAGCGCTTGACCGCGGCCAGTGCCGCGTCGTCGAGTTGATCGCGGCCACTGCTTTTCTGGATCTGGATTTCGCCGGGTTTGCCGCTGGCCAAAACATGCACCCGCAACAACACCGTGCCTTCCCAGCCGCGACGCATCGCCAGCGACGGGTATTCCGGTGCCGGGTTCTTCAAGTAACCGGCGCTGGCCGACGCCGGGGTCATCGGTTTCGGTGGCGGCGGTGCGGGTGGCGCTAGTGCGGCGACCGGTTGTGGCGGCGCAGGTGGCGCAGGTGGCTGCTCCACCGGTTTGGCCACGGGTTTGGGCACCGGTTTGGGCACCGGTTTGACCACAGGCTTGGGTTTGGGAATCGGTTTGGGCGGTGGTGGCTTGACCGCCAGTTCATCCTCCACAGGAGGCGGTGGCTCGACTACTGGCTGTGGAATCGGCTCGGGCGGTGGGGGTTGCACCACGGGTGGCGCCGGCTGCGAGAACTCGATGGTCATCGGCGGGATCTGCGGCGGCACCACTGGCAGTGCCGGCGGCGGTGCCTGGTTGACCCAGACAATCACCGCGCCGTGCAGCACCAACGCGAACACCCCCAGCAAAATCACTTCGCGGCGACTCAAGACACGTTTGGGCGTGCTGTGCAGACGCGACTGCGCCAAGGGCTCCCGAAAGACCTGGCCAAGGTCGAGCAGCTCGCCGTTGGGTGCCGGGTGCCGGAACACCTCTCGGACACTGGCGGCGCTCTGGACATTGCCCATTTACTTACTCCTGTAAATCTTCGGATTTATATCGAGGCTCCACCTGGATCGGTGCTCTGCAGCGATGGGGAAATGACGAAAGGGATAATCAACGAAACTTCTTATCTCTTAAAAGAATATTTAATTATCCAAATATGCAATTTATGCATAACCAACGTGTTCAAGCGCTTTCGCGCTCGATCAAAAGACACTCCAGCAGATTCAGCCGCGACACCTCATGCTCCACTGGCAGCTCCCCTAAACTTTCCAGCACTCGTGTGGCTGCCATTACCCCCATTTCCAGCGCCGGGGGTTTGATGGTGCTCAGGCTCGGCAGCAGCATCTCGGCAAAGGGATAATCGCCAAACCCGAGTACCGCGCAGCCTTCGGGGACTTTCAGCCCGGCCCGTTGCCCGGCCAGCAAGCCGCCGGCTGCGAGGTTGTCATTGGCAAAGATGATCGCGTCGGGGCGCAGAGCCGCGTTCATCAATGCGTCCATGGCTTGCTTGCCTGCTTCAAACGGCGCTCGGTCTGCATCCGGCGTGAACACCCAAGGCTCCAACCCCAACTCGAGAATGGTCGCGGTATAACCATCGCGGCGCTCCAGCGCGCTGAGGTCGCCTGCCGCGCTGTTCTGCACAAAGGCAATGCGCCGGTAACCCTTGCCGTGCAGATAACGGGCGGCAGCAACGCCGACCTCATAGTGGGAAAAGCCGATTTGCACCGGATCGCGTTCGGGTTGGTAGTCCCAGGTTTCGATCACCGGGATGTCCGTCTCTGCGATCATTTTTTCGGTGCCCGCGCTGTGGAAATGGCTGGTTAATACGAGCGCCGCAGGTGACCAGCCGAGAAAGGCCCGAACCGCGTTTTCTTCCTGCTCCAGCGAGAAATAGCTCGACGCCAGCAGCAGTTGATAACCATGCCGGCTAAGGGTGTCACTGAAGCCTTGAATGGTGTTGGCGAAGATCGGACCGGAGATATTCGGGATCACCATAGCGACGATCTTCCCCCGCGCAGATGCCAGGCCACCGGCCACCAGATTCGGCACATACCCCAGCTCATTGACCACCGCCGCGATCCGCTCGCGACGTTCGGGTGAGACCTGCTCCGGCTGGTTGAAATAGCGCGAAACGGTAATTGCCGAGACGCCGGCCTGCTTGGCCACGGTGTTCAACGTCACTCGTCCGGCACCGCGGCGTTTGCGTCCAGGAGTCTTCTCTGCGGTCAAAAGCATGATCCTTTTTAATAAATTAAAAGAATATAAAAGTAATTTTTAAGTATTTGACGCTCTATACCAAGCTTGTCGATACTAATGATGTTAGCGCTACCAAAGCGCTTTGTCTGCTACTCGCTCGAGCGAATGCCCCAAGACAAATTCAGGCGCTGTGGCCAAAGAGCGGCAGCGGTTCAGGGCAACTTCCGAGCAGGCAGAACGATGCAATACATTCTTGGGGATCAACAAAAACTGGCGCAATCGATTCGCACCGCCACGCCACGTCGTCAGCGTTTTGGCTGGTTACTGGCTGGAGTTGCAGCGTTGCCGCTGCCGAACGCTTTCGCAGCGGACAGCACGGCTGCCGCACAGGACCTGGAGCCGACGCTGAAGTCAGTCACCGTCACGGCCACCCGTCGTGAAGAATCACTGCAGAAAGTCCCGGTGGCGGTCTCGGTAGTGGACGGCGAACAACTGGAACGCGACAACCGCAACGGCGTCGCCAGCATCGTCCAGCAGGTGCCGTCGCTGAATTTCCGTACCGGGGCGTCGAACAAGGACACCTCGTTGTTCATTCGCGGGGTTGGGACCATTTCCACTTCACCCGGCGTCGAGCCGACCGTGGCGACGGTGATCGACGGCGTGGTCTACGGTCGTCCCGGCCAGGCTACCCTCGACCTCTTGGACCTGGAACGCATCGAAGTGCTGCGCGGCCCACAAGGCACACTGTTCGGCAAGAATGCCTCGGCCGGGGTGCTGAACATCGTGACCAAGGCGCCGACCGCCGAGACCCACGGTTACATCGATCAGTCCTACTACAGCGGCAACGAAAGCCGCACCCGTTTCGGCATCGGCGGTAGCCTGATTCCGGACACACTGAAGGGTTCGATCACCACCCTGTTCGGCAGCTACGACGGCAACGTCGACAACGAGCACAACGGTCAGGAAGTCAACGGCTACAACCACAAAGGCGTGCGCGGCAAGCTGGAATTCACTCCCAACGACGACATCACAATCACCCTCGCGGCCGACTACATGCAGTCCCACGACGACGCGCCTAATGGAGTAGTCAGTAAATCGTTGACCCCGGCGTTCGCCAACGCCTTGAACCCGGTTCGAGCCAGCAGTGACAACCGCGATATCAACACCGATACCCGCAGCCATGTCGACGACATCAACAAGGGGCTGTCCGGCCAGCTCGACTGGAACCTTGGCGATTACACCCTGACATCAATCACCGCCTGGCGCGGTTGGGACAATACCCAGTACCAGGACGGCGACCGTCTCGGCACTATCACCACGGCCTTCCCCGGCACTGCCGACAAGGGCGATCTGGACTACAACCAATACTCTCAGGAGCTGCGTCTGGCTTCGCCCAAAGGTCAGTTTCTCGAATACGTTGGCGGCCTGTTCTACATGCACGGCAAGGATGAAGAAACTTACCAGCGCACGCTGACCACCCCTACCCGCATCAATCGTGGCATCGCTGAGTACAGCACCACCAGCGACAGCTATTCAGTGTTCGGCGAAACCACCTTGAATTTCACCCCGGATTTTCGTGGCATCGCCGGCCTGCGCTGGACCCATGACGACCTGGAATACGATCACCGCCGGACCTCGACCTCGGCGACCACCGTCAGCGGCATTCAGCCGGGCACCAGCAGCTCCGGCTCCGTGGACGAAGATGGCTGGTCCGGCCGCCTCGGTGTGCAGTACGACTTGAGTGACGCGGTCACCACCTACCTGACCTATTCCCGCGGCTACAAAGGTCCGGCGTACAACGTGTTCTTCAACATGCAGCCACGGGACACCGAGGCACTGAAACCGGAAACTTCCAATACCTGGGAAGCAGGCATCAAAGCCACCTCATGGAACAACCGCCTGACCACCAACCTGGCGGTGTTCCACAGCGACTACGACAACTACCAGGCAAATTTCTTCGACACCGTTGCAGGCCAGGTCGTGACCCGTTTGATCAATGCCGGCAGCGTCAGCACCGAAGGCGTCGAACTGGATTACGCCTTGCAAGCCACCAGCCAACTGAAGCTCTCCGGCGCCCTGGCCTATACCCGCGCGCGCATCGACGACTTCGCCTGCCCGCCGGGCGCGGCCGCCTCATGCAACGTCAATGGCAAACCATTGCCGTTCAGCCCGGACTGGAAGAGTTACGTGCGTGCTGACTACAGCATCCCGCTGGATAACGGCCTGGATATCGAACTGGGTACCGACTACAGCTGGCAGAGCGAAGTGCAGTACGACATCAGCCAGAACGTGGATACCAAACAGGGCGCCTACGGCATCTGGAACGCCAGCATCGCCCTCGCCGATTACAACGACGGCTGGCGCGTGGCGCTGCTGGGCAAGAACCTCGCCGACAAGTCCTACTCACCCCTGCTGGCCAGCGGTGGCAGCTACATTTACCGCTCCGTACCACGGGATGACGAGCGCTATTTCGGTGTGCAAGTGCGTAAGGATTTTTGAGTCGTTGCGTGCCCCCCTCAATGATTCGTCAAGGAAATGGCTATGACTCGCGCAACACGTCAGCTCAAATTGGGTGCTTTTCTGATGCCCACCGGGCACCACGTCTCGGCCTGGCGACATCCGGATGTTCCGGCCAACGCCGGGCTGGATTTCACTCACTACAAACGCCTGGCGCAGATCGCCGAAGCGGCGAAGTTCGATGCCTTGTTCATCGCCGACAGCGTCGCCGCGGCTACGGGTGACATCGCCAGCCGCATGGCGCGCTCGGATCATTTTGAGCCTCTGACGTTGCTTTCGGCCCTGAGCGCGGTAACCGAACATATCGGGCTGATCGCCACAGCTACGACCAGCTACAACGAGCCCTACCATGTGGCGCGTAAATTCGCCTCCCTGGATCATCTCTCCGGCGGGCGCGCGGGCTGGAACCTGGTGACCTCCGATGCTGCCGCGGAAGCGGCGAATTTCGGCCGCGACGAACACATCGGTCATGCCGAACGCTACAGTCGCGCCCGGGAGTTTCACCAGGTGGTCACAGGACTCTGGGACAGCTGGGAAGACGACGCCTTCATCCGCGACAAAGCCGCGGGTCAGTATTACGACCCTGCCCGGCTGCACGTACTGAATCACAGCGGCGAACACTTCAAAGTCAAAGGTCCGCTGAACGTCGCACGCTCCCCTCAAGGCCAGCCGGTGATCGTCCAGGCCGGGTCTTCGGAGACCGGCCGGGAACTGGCGGCGCAAACTGCGCAAGTGGTGTTTACCGCGCAGACGTCCCTGATCAAGGCCCAAGAGTTTTATGCGGATTTGAAGGGCCGCCTGGAGAAATTCGGACGCTGCGCCGACTCGCTGAAAATCATGCCGGGCGTGTTTGTCGTGGTCGGCAAAACGCAGGCTGAAGCCTGGAAGAAATACGAAGCCTTCCAGGATCTGGTCGATCCCGAAGTAGGCGTTGCACTGCTTGGGCGCATGCTGGGCAACTTCGATTTGTCGGGATACCCGCTGGACGGCCCACTGCCTGAATTGCCTCTGACCGACAGCGGTCAACAAAGCCGACAGAAACTGCTGACTGATCTGGCCGGTTTGGAAAATCTCAGCCTGGCGCAATTGGGCCGCAGAATCGCCGGTGGCCGTGGGCATTACAGCCTGATCGGCACGCCGACGCAGATTGCCGACGAATTGCAGAACTGGTTCGAAAACGGTGCTGCGGATGGTTTCAATGTATTGGTGCCGCATTTGCCGGGCGGGCTGGAAGACTTTGCCCAACAGGTAGTGCCCCAGCTGCAGAAGCGCGGCCTGTTTCGCACCGAATACGAAGGCAGGACGCTGCGCGAGAACCTTGGGCTGGCGCGGCCGCCAAACAGATTTTCATAGATATGCCAAGCCACAGGCTTGATGTTCGCTTCAGGAATCAAGCAACACCATAGATACCCACAAGAGAGGATTCGATGACCTACACCGCTACCGAAAACCGTTACGACTCCACCCCTTACCGCCGCGTCGGGCGCAGTGGGCTGGTGCTGCCGGCGCTGTCGCTGGGCCTGTGGCACAACTTCGGCGACAGTACGCCGATCGACACCCAGCGCTCGTTGCTGCGCACGGCGTTTGACTTGGGTATCAACCACTTCGACCTGGCCAACAACTACGGCCCGCCCTATGGCAGCGCCGAGATCAACTTCGGTCGTTTGCTGCGAGAAGACTTCAAGCAGTACCGCGATGAGCTGATTATCTCCAGTAAGGCCGGCTGGGACATGTGGCCCGGCCCTTACGGCCAGGGCGGCGGGTCGCGTAAATACGTGCTGGCCAGCCTCGACCAGAGCCTGCAACGCCTGGGCCTCGACTACGTGGACATCTTCTATTCCCACCGCTTCGACCCGGACACCCCACTGGAAGAAACCGCCAGCGCACTGGCCACCACCGTGCAACAGGGCAAGGCGTTGTACATCGGCATCTCGTCTTACTCCGGGGTGAAAACCCGGGAAATGGCCGCGTTGCTCAAGGAGTGGAAAGTGCCGCTGCTGATCCACCAGCCGGCTTACAACCTGCTCAATCGCTGGGTGGAAAAGGACCTGCTGGATGTCACCGACGAACTCGGCACCGGCGTGATTGCCTTCACGCCGTTGGCGCAGGGCCTGTTGACCGACAAATACCTCAATGGCATTCCGAAGGATGCGCGGGTCAACCGCCCGGGCGGTGACTCCTTGCAGTCGTCGCACCTGTCCGAAGCCAACCTCGCCCTGGTGCGTGGCCTCAATGAGATCGCCCGGCGCCGTGGCCAGAGCCTGGCGCAAATGGCCCTGGCCTGGACCCTGCGCGACCCACGAGTGAGCAGCGCGCTGATCGGCGCCAGCCGGCCGGAGCAGATCATCGAGAACGTTGGCGCGCTGAAGCATTTGAGCTTCAGCGCCGAGGAACTGGCAGAGATTGACCGCTTCGCCCAAGAGGGCGGGATCAATTTGTGGGAAAAACCGTCGACTGCCGAATAACCCTGCGGTGCACTGCAAAGAGAGACGATAATGAGACTTCTGAATTTTTTTTGTACAGGGCTTGCCCTGCTTGGCCTGGCCGACATCGTGATGGCGGCAGACCCCGCGACCCTGAGGATCGGTTACCAAAAAGGCTCGATCGCCCTGGTGCTTGCCAAAGAACACGGTCTTCTGGAAAAGCGCTTTGGTCAGACCACAGTGCAGTGGATCGAATTTCCCGCCGGCCCCCAGATGCTGGAAGCACTGAACGTTGGCGCCTTAGACGTTGGCTCCACCGGCGACATCCCACCGCTGTTCGCCCAAGCAGCCGGCGCCGACCTGGTCTATATCGGTGCTGAACCGGCCAAGCCACAGGCGGAAACCATTCTGGTGCGCGGTGACAGCCCAGTGCATGACATCGCTGACCTCAAAGGCAAGAAAGTCGCCTTCCAGAAAGGCTCCAGCTCACACAACCTGATCCTGCGCGCGCTGAACAAGGTCGGCCTGAGCTACAAAGACATCCAGCCGATCTACTTGCCCCCCGCCGATGCCCGCGCCGCGTTCGAGCAAGGCAGCGTCGATGCCTGGGCGATATGGGAACCCTACTCGTCACTGGCCCTGAGCCAGAGCCGTGGCCGCGTACTCGCCAACGGTGAAGGCCTGAGTCTGTCCGGACCGATATACAGCGCCCGGCGCGACTATGCCCAGAGCAATGGCGCCTTCCTGCATGCACTGCTCGATGAACTCACCGCAGCCGAAGCGCTGACTCGCAGCCAACGGGAAGCCAGCCTGCAGGTGCTGACAAGATCCATGGGACTGCCCGAAGCGGTGATCGCTCGCTACATAGACAACCGGCCGCCGTCACCGATATTGCCAGTTGATGAAAAAGTCATCGAAGCGCAACAGATGACAGCAGATCTGTTTTATGCGAATCAACTATTGCCCAAGCAGTTGGAGGTGAAGAACGCAATCTGGACAGAGACAGACTGATGGATGCGATCATGGGGCGGACCAAAGCTCACTCGAAGTAGGGATTACCGCAGCTAAGTAGGAGGGATACCTAAACCCAACATGCAATGACCGAGTAAACCTCAGCAAGCCGTTGCCAATGCCGTCGCCGGCACCAGCAACCGCTTGCCCGTGGATAGACCGAGGCGTTGCTCAGACCCGGAATTGCCCCAGTAACCGATTCAACTGGTCAGCCAATTGCCGCAAGTTCTGGCTGGCTGCGCTAGTTCGCTCACAGGCCTGGGCGCTGTCCTGTGCGAGACCTGCAGCCTGGGTGATATTTAGATTGATGTCCTCAATGACATGCGTTTGTTGTAGGGTAGCGCTGGCGATGGAGGCATTCAGACTTGTCAGATTGCGCAAGGACTGGCTGATTTGATCCAGGCTCAGGCTGGCCAGGCTGGCTTGTTCAATAGTCAACCGGGAGCTTTGGCTGCTCTCGTCGATAACCTTGACGGCGGCCTCCGAGTTACGTTGCAAGTTTTCGATCATGCCCTGGATTTCCGCGGTGGACTGTTGGGTTCGCTGGGCCAACATCCGCACTTCATCCGCCACGACGGCAAAACCACGACCTTGCTCCCCTGCCCGCGCCGCTTCGATGGCGGCATTGAGGGCGAGCAGATTGGTCTGCTCTGCGATGGCGCGAATCACTTCAATGACACGGCCGATACTTGTACTTTCCTGCGCCAGAGTCTGAATGACCTCCACGGCTTGCTGGATGGTCCCAGACAACTGCTCGACCTGCCGCGAGCAATTGTTGATGTTGCTTTGCCCCTGATGGGCTCGCTCATCGGCGTTATGTACTTCGCTGGCAGCCTGCTCGGCATTCTTCGCCACATCTTGGGCAGCATATGTGACCTCATTGATGGCAGTGGCCACCAGGTCCATCTGCTGTGATTGTTGCTCACTGTGCCCCTGGCTTTCGCTGGCGATGCCATCAAGTGCAACAGATGCCTGGTCCAGCATCTTGGCCGCTTGTAAGGATTGACCAATCACCTGGCGTAATTTCTCAGTGAAATTGTTGAAGTAGCCCGCCAGTGCAGCCAATTCATCATGCCCCCGGGCGTCCAGTTGGCGCGTCAGGTCACCTTCCCCGCTGGCTATATCAGCCATGGCTCGCACCGCTTCACTCAACGGCCTGGTAATACTTTTACTGATCAGTATCACCAGGGCACTCATAAACAAACCGATTGCCAAGAATACGCCGGCAGCTTTCCAAAGCTGTGCTCGGAACGCGGCCTCCACGTCGTCAAAATAGGTACCTGAACCAAGTACCCACTCCCAAGGCTGGAACAGTGCGACGTAGGAGATTTTTTCAACTGGTTCGCTGGAGCCAGGTTTAAGCGAGCGGTAGGCCACCAAGCCACCGCCCTGGCTCTTTACGACTGCCACCATGTCGACGAACAGCGCTTTGCCGTCGGGGTCTTTGAAGCCTGAAAGGTTCTGCCCGTCGAGCTGGTTATTGGTTGGATGCATGAGCATCCTCGGTTCGAGATTGTTGACCCATAAGTAGTTATCCCCTTCGTACCGCAATGACCGGACTACGGCGAGGGCTTGCTTCTGTGCGTCTTCACGACTCAGCACTCCGCTCTTTTCCAAACCATGAAAATGCTTGAGGATGCCCATCGTGGCTTCAACCACCTGCCGAGTCTTACCTGCCTTTACTTCGTGCTCCTCTATGTAGATCTGTCGCAATAAAAACACGCTGATTGCAAAGAGCATGGTCATGGCAAGCAAGAGGACTATCCATAGCCGACGGGTAACAGGCATATTGCGAAGACTTTTCATCTGGAGCGCGACTCTTAGGGGTGAAAGGTAAGTTCATAGGTTTCTGGCATGCGCCTGGTTTATCAGGCGCCAGATACATCACCGGGCCGCAAATCACGGTGCGCTAGCCTCAATAACAATAGTTTGTCGAAATCACTGTTCTCGCCGCCAAGGCTCGTTATTGCATAGCGGGACTGGAGAATGGACATATTCAAATCCTTCCGGTCATGCTGGCGACGATCGCCGCAGGGATTTCGCAAAGGGGCAATACACGCTCCACCGCACCCAGTTTGAGTGCCTCTTTGGGCATGCCGAAGACCACGCAGCTATCTTCGTCCTGAGCCAGGGTCTGCGCGCCCGCCCCTAGCATTTCCTTAAGACCTCGCGCGCCATCGTCGCCCATGCCGGTCATAATGATGCCCAAGGCATTGCCGCCGGCTGCGCGGGCGATAGAGCGAAATAACACATCGACCGAAGGACGGTGCCGGCTGACCGGCGGGCCATCACGAACCTCCACCTGGTACTGGGCGCCACTGCGCGTGAGCAGCATGTGCCGGCCACCGGGGGCAATCAGCGCGCGCCCGGGCATTACCCGGTCGCCATTGCGCGCTTCGAGCACTTCGATCTGGCATAGCTGATTCAGCCGCGCGGCGAAGGCCGCGGTGAAACGCTCCGGCATATGCTGGACAATGAGCAGACCGGGGCAAACCTTTGGCAGGCGGGTGAGTATTGCTTCCAAGGCCTGAGTGCCGCCGGTGGAGGTGCCTATGGCTACCAGCATCTCGGTGGTCCGTGTCATCGCATAGCTGGCGGCAGGCAGGATAGCGTCAGCGGATAGCCTGGCAGTAGCTTGAGGCGCTAGGCGACGCAGGTTGGCCCGGGCGGCGCTTTGGATGGCCTGGACCAATTCATCGGTGGCCGCATGGAGGAACTGTTTGAGCCCCAGCTTGGGTTTGCCGATCACCCCAACCGCACCTTCCGCCAATGCCTGCAGGGTGGTCTGGGCACCCGCTACGGTGAGCGTGGAGCAGATCACTACCGGGGTCGGTCGTTCGACCATCAGCTTCTTCAGGAAAGTGATGCCATCCATGCGCGGCATTTCCACATCCAGCACCAGTACATCAGGCCATTGGCGCTGCATCTTGTCCAAGGCGAACAGCGGGTCGGCGGCCGCCCCGATCACTTCGAACCCCGGGTGTTCGGCGAGCATGGCCGAAAGGACCTGGCGCACCACGGCGGAGTCGTCGACGATCATTACCTTAATGGGTTTCATATGCCAATGTCCTGATTGACGCCCATGGCGGATGGAATGTGCTTGATTGAAACCTGACCGTTCCAAAGGTCGAAGATCAGGTTGCGATGACCGATCCCATTCACGTGAGCGCTGTAGTACTTCAGGCCATGGGACTGGAGCAGTTGCATGGCTGCGTCGACATTTTTCTTGCCTACAGGGTTGTTCTTTTGTCTGTCCATGGCCGGGAACATGTCACCGCCGCCGAACAGCTGGATGCGAAACTCCTTGGTCGAAACGCCATAGGAACGGGCTTGCTGGAGCATCAGTTCAATGGCTTCATCGCCATAACGACCGTCCAGTTCATTAATGGAAGGCCTAGGCCGAGTCGGTAGCATGAAGTGGCACATCCCACCGATCAGCAGTTTGCGATGCCAGAACACCAAGGATACGCAGGAGCCCAGCAGGGTTCGGATGCGCGTGTAACGATCGCCGAAATACAGCTCACCCGGCTGCAGGACAATCTCGATGGTGCCGTTGGGTCTACGCATGAGGCTTCCGGTAAATAGAAGGGACGACAAGCTGGAGCTCGTCGCAAACGCCGTTCAGGCTCTCCGAATGGCTGACGATGAAATAACCGCCCGGCTTCAGCAGCGGCAGCATTCGCCGTACGACTTGACGCTTGGTCTCAAGATCGAAATAGATCATTACGTTGCGCAAAAAGATCACTTCAAACTCGCCAAGCTCGGGTAGTGCCGCATTCAGGTTGATGTGCTGGAAGCGCATACGGTTGCGCAGGGTTGGGTCGATCAACATTGTGCCGGAGTGCTCGCCAACTCCCTTCAGGCAATACTTGACTAGCAGAGATCGCGGGATGTCTTCGGCATCTGCCATGCGATACAGGCCGGTGCGGGCCTTGTCCAGGACCCGGGTGCTGAGGTCCGAAGCGAGCAGCTCCCAAGGGCGATTACCAACGGCTTCGGCCACTGTCATGGCAATGCTATAGGCCTCCTCGCCGGTTGAGCATGCACCGCTCCAGACCCGCAGCGTGGTGCGATTGACCAGCTCGGGCAGGATTCGCTCACGAAGGAAACCAAAATGTTTGGGCTCGCGGAAAAAATAGGTTTCGTTAGTCGTCAACAGGTCCACCGCCATCTGCAATTCTGCGCGGTCACGCATCAGCAAACGAAAATAGTCGCCATAGCTGAAGAGGTCGTGCTGACGGATGCGTTTGGCCAGCCGGCCACTGACCAGCGGCTTCTTGGCATCGGACATGCTGATCCCGGCAACCTCGAGGATCATGCTGCGATACTGCTCGAACTCCTTATCGGAAAGCGCCAGGTTATTCATTGCGTAGAGATCCTTGCAGATGTTTCGCGTATTTCCGTCCAGTCAGATCCGCGAGTTCACGACTGGATGCATGGGCCTGGTTCGCCCCGCCCGACGTTTGCGCGGAACATCGTGGATGTTGGCAGGTTGGTTTCGACCTCTTGGGTCAGATGCTCATGTAGCACTCGTTGATCTGCATGAACCTGTCATGTCGACGCGCTCTCCAGTGCCACCGGTTTGACCACCGAACGCGCCAGGACGAACTCGTTCGCCAATAGCCCTCGTTTGATGTCCAGCAGTGTGAGCGTATGGTCGTCTACAGAGGTCGTGCCGAGGATGAAGTCGTTGCGGATTTTGCTGTCACTGGTCGCTGGCAGTTCGATTTCCATCGGGGAAATTTCTATTACTTTGCCGACTGCATCGACCACCACACCGATCATCTGCATGCGCTCGCCGCTGCCTACATCAAGGATGACTACACAGCTACTCCAGCCAATCTTCATAGATCGCCCAGCGAGGCGAACGCCAAGGTCGATCACCGGTACCAGCGTGTCGCCCAACCTGATTGCCCGGCGCAGTTTCGATGTCATGGCCGGTTTGGTGACGAGTTGACTCGCTTCGACAACAGCGTGAACGTTCGATGCATTGATCGCGAATCTCTCTCCGTCAAGCGTGAACGACAAGTGGTACCTGCCTGACGTCGGGATATCGGCAGCCAACAACGGGTCAGGGATTGTCTCGGAGAGTGCCTGACTTTTCTCAAGCATGTGATAGGTCAGTTCGGCCAACTGGGACACCTTGTCGGCGAGTCCGGTGAATTCCTTGTCATTGGTGACACTGGCTGTCGCCACCGGCAAACGAGTCGGAGCGCCAGGTTCTCCGATCGCCTCGGATCGTCGAAGAACCGCAGAGACGAGGTTGAGCTGATCCATCGTATGACGAGTAAACTGTTCCAGGCTGACGAATTCAACCTCAGCAGGCGGCTCGACAGATTTGCCTGGCTCAACCTCGGTGCGCCACAGATACACCACCAACCAGATGAGCATGGCTATGCCAGGAGCCATCAGTAGCAGCCAGACCCAAAAATAGGGAATATCGATCAGTTGCCCCATGACATCACTCCTGAAAACGCACAACGAAGCCGAGGGTCAGACGGACACCGACTCGCATATTCTTGAACATGGTCTTTCCACTTGTTGAGTTTCAGGGAACGCTTACAAGCGCAATATTCCCTGCTTCAGCGACGAATCGTCGTAGCTTGATTGTTCAAATCCCACGGTGTCGCATTACTCGCTGGGTGCCGTTTCCGAAACCTGCGTCAGCGCTGCGAATTCGTCTACCGACAGCACTCTGCCTATATCCAGGAGAATGACGAAGCGACCACCGACCTTGCCCATACCCAAGATGAAGTCGGTGCGGATATGCGCGCCGAAAGCAGGCGGCGGTTCGATATCCGCCGGGGCAATTTCCAGTACCTCATTCACCGCATCGACCAGCACACCGACCACCTGTTGCTCGTCGGCGTGATCCACATCCAGGATGACGATGCAGGTGCGCCGACCGACTTCGGTCTGCCTGCCACCGAAGTGCGCACCGAGGTCGATCACCGGCACCACCGCGCCACGCAGGTTGATCACTCCGCGGATGCTTGGCGGCATCATCGGCACGCAGGTGAGTTGGCCGTACTCGATGATCTCCTTGACACTGAGCGTACTCACGGCGAATGGTTCGCCGGCAAGCGTGAAGGTCAGGTACTGCCGGGTTTCCTGAGCGATGTCGGGTTTTCCCATCTTTATCAACTGGCCCATGGCATCATTCCTGAAAGCGCACGAAGCCGGCTGGCACCGAGCCGCGAGTATCAGGCAACCGGCTGACGATAGGCAGGGCTGCAACTGTCTTGGATCTGGCCGAAGCGTTGATGGATGGGACGCTCCGATCACTTTCATCGAGGCCTGTGAGGTTGAAGAAACTCATCAGTCGTTGCAACTGCACCGCCTGGCCGCTCATTTCCTCGGCCGTAGCAGCCAGCTCCTCAGAGGCCGAGGCGTTCTGTTGGGTAATCTGGTTGAGCTGGTTCATCGCCGTGTTGATCTGGCTGACGCCGGAGGACTGCTCCTCGGAGGCAGCGCTAATCTCCTGCACCAGGTCAGAGGTCTTGGCGATACCGGGGACAATCTCATCAAGCAGACTACCAGCGCGTTCGGCCAGGGCCACGCTGCCCTTGGCCACTTCGCCGATTTCCTGGGCGGCGACCTGGCTGCGTTCAGCCAGCTTGCGCACCTCGGCGGCGACCACGGCGAAGCCTTTGCCGTGGTCGCCGGCGCGAGCGGCCTCAATGGCAGCGTTGAGGGCAAGCAGATTGGTCTGATAGGCGATGTCGTCGATGATGCCGATCTTGTCCGCGATACTCTTCATCGCGGCGACCGTGTCCTTGACCGCCGCGCCGCCTTCAATGGCTTGCTTGGCGGCGTTGCCGGCCATGCCGTCGGTGACACGAGCGTTTTCGGTGTTCTGCTCGATGGAGGCGGACATCTGTTCGACCGAGGCGGAGGTCTCCTCAACACTGGCGGCCTGTTCACTGGAGGCCTGGCTCATCGACTGGGCGGTAGCGGAGACTTCCTCGGAGGCGCTGGTCAGGGCATTGGCTGAACCGCGTACTTCGCCGATGATCTGCGACAGCTTCTCGACCATGCTCTTCATCGCGGCGAGCACGCTACCGGTATCATTGGCGCGCAGCGGTATCGTCACACTGAGGTCACCTTCGGCAATACGGCGCGAGATATCAGCAGCTAATTGCGGTTCGCCACCCAACTGCCGAATGAGGCTGCGGGTAATCCAGATTGCCAGGCTGACGCCTATTACCAATGCCAGCCCGAGCAAAATGAAAGAAAGGACGCGAGTGTGATCGTATTCAACTTGTTCTTGTTGGTCGTTTTCGTCGAACGACGCTTCCTGCATTTCGACCATGTCGTTAAGCAGCTTGATCGATTCTATTCCTGACCGCTCCAGGTCACCATAAAGCACCTCAATGGCCTGATCGTCCAGTCCGGCAGACGCCAGCTCGACCATGCGTTCCAGGACCTGCACATAACTCGTACGGGCGGTTTTCAGACTCTTGAACAGGTTTTGCTCTTCCGGGTTGTCCAGCAACTTCTCCAGTGCGCCCATGCGGGCTGCCTGATCCTGGCGGATCTTTTGGTACCTGTCGCGTAGCTGTTTCAGTTGCTGCTCGTCGGACTTGAGAATCAGATCACGAAGCACGACGTTGGTATCGCTCATACCGCTGATGATTTCGTTGCTGATCTGGACCTTCGGATAAGCATTGCCGGTAATGTCGTCCACGATCATGTGCACGTTAAAAAGACCAGTCATGCTGGTAATGGCCAGCGTCAGCATCATCAGGAGCACGACTGCGTACCCTAAACCGAGTTTAGTGCCAACCCTCATATTGGAAGCAATGCTCATTTTTCGCGTTCTCTATTGTTGGATCAATGGGGGATTTGCGCAGCAATGGGGATTTACGAACGCCAACTGTCGGCGATGGTCCGCTGTTTCGAGTCGACGACCTGTTTGACGAGCCCTGGGACGTCCAGGATCAGCGCCACCTCACCGCTGCCGAGGATAGTGAAACCGCCGACCCCGCCGATCTGGCCGAAAATCTTGCTCAGCGGCTTGATGACGGTCTGAAATTCCCCTAGTAGGCGATCCACCACCAGGCCGGCGCGTTGCCCGGCGAATTGCACCACCACCACGTTTTCCCGACGCGGCGCGGTGCCCACGTAGTTGAACAACTCACGCAGGCGGATAAACGGCAGCACCTCGCCGCGCAGATTGAAGTAGTCAGACCCGTCATTGGCTGGCAGTTCGATACACTCCACCACCATGCCCTGAGGGAGCACGTAACTGGCGCTGCCGACGCCGACCATGAAGCCGTCGATGATCGCCAGGGTCAGCGGCAGGCGGATGCGCAGAGTGGTGCCCCGACCCTCGACACTCTCCAACCCGATGCTACCGCGTAGAGCGGTGATGCTGCGCTTGACGACATCCATACCGACGCCACGACCGGAAAGGTTACTGACCTGATCGGCGGTGGAAAAACCAGGCTCAAAGATCAGGTTGAAGATGTCCTGTTCAGCCAGGCTCTGCCCTTCACTAACCAGACCGCGCTCAATGCCCTTACGAAGAATCTTGTCCTTGTTCAAACCACCGCCATCGTCGGCGACCTCGATCACAATGCTGCCTGCATCATGGAAGGCATTCAGACGCAAACGACCTTGGGCTGGTTTACCTCGAGCCTCTCGCACTTCAGGGGGCTCAATGCCATGGTCCATGGCGTTGCGCACCAGATGAGTGAGCGGATCACCGATGCGCTCCACCACGGTTTTGTCCAGCTCGGTCTCGCTGCCGCCGATGTCCAGGAGTATGTCCTTGCCCAGCTCCTTGGCAACGTCGCGCACCACACGCTGGAAGCGATTGAAGGTAGAACCGATTTGCACCATACGCAGGGTCAGCGCTGAGTCACGGACCTCTTCCACCAGACGCGCGAGAACTGCCGTGGCCTCCACCAGATCACTGGCGCCTGCGTTCCGGGCGGCGAGATTGGCGCCGGCACCGGCGATGATAAGTTCGCCAATCAGGTTAATCAGTTGGTCGAGCTTGCCTGCATCGACGCGGATCAGGCTGCTCTCCGTCTTGCGGCTATCTTTGACAAGCTGCTTTTTCAGCGCCTCTTCGATTGGCGGCAAGTCAATGAGCGGCTGGTCAAGCAGCCCCCGATCGGTAAGCTGCTGATGCGGCCCGGTGGGAGGATTGGGTAACGAATCGCCCAGTTCTTCGGGGGGGTGAATACCGCAGCGTAGGAGGAAGATTTCACCCATGCGCAGACTTTCTTGCGGCAGCGCCTGAATGGTCTTGCGATATTCATCGGTCTTGCTGTTCGGCGCGAGGATATGCACCTGGCTGTCTTCGCGAATGAACTCGAAGACGCCCTCGATGGTGGCCTGGTCGGCATTGCTGTGAAAGCCGATTTCGAAGCCGAGGTAACAGCTTTCAGGATCTATCTCGGCGCTTGATGGCAGGTTGTCGCTGAGGGTGACAATATTGCAGATGTGCCCCAGGGTGGACAGATAACGAATGAACGCCAGCGGATCCATGCCATTGCGCAGCAGGTCGCGGCCCAGGCGCAGGGAAATATGCCAGTGATGAGTCTGTAGTCTGTCGTCACTGCTCTCCCCGTCTCGCTCAGATTCGCTGGACAAGGTGCTTTGCCGCGCATTAGCGCTGTCCTGCGTCGATTTCGGCACTTCACCTGATAGCCGACTGAGCAGGTCGAGTAGATGGACCCCATTGTTCCGTACAGATACCTGCGCCTGCTGGTTGTCGGCGGCCAGGTTCACCAACACGCCGATGTGATCGCACACTCGCAGGAACAGAGCAGTCAACTCTTCATCGAAATGCAAATGCTTGTCACGAACCCGATCCAGCACGCTTTCGGCTACATGAGTAAAGGCAACAATATCGTCCAGACCGAACAAGCCGGCGGAACCTTTGATCGTATGTGCGGCACGAAAAATCGCGTTGATCGTGTCATGATCATCCGGGGCCAACTCGATATGCAACAGGGCATCTTCCATCTGCTGCAGCAACTCGAGGCTCTCAATGATGAAGGTCTGTTGTGCGTCATCCATGTTCATGGTTGTTGCCTTTTCATGAATGGTTCGATTGCACGAGGTTGGGACTGCCGAAGAAGTCGGCGATATCGCACAACTCGAACACCTCCAGTACCGCCTGACTGTGGTTGCTTAGCTGCAACTGTCGGCTGTGCTTGATCATTTCTTTCTTGGCCATAATCAGCAATTGCAACCCGGCTGTATCCAGTTCCTGGACCGCACCGAGGTCCAGTTCGAGATTGCCGCCCTGCCCTAACAAGTCATCCAGGCGGAGTTTCCATTCGGCGATGGTATAAATGCTCAGTTCGCCCTCGATGGCGATGCGTTGATAAACGTCAGTGTTCATAGCTTCTATCCGGTCGTTATCCTTGACTGTCACATCTGGCACCGCTCAGGGTGTGCAAGCGCTCACCCTGAGCGGCGGGCATGACTGCAGCCCGACAGGCAGCGCAGCAGCCTGGGCAGGTTGCCCAACAGACCCGCCTGAAAGTGTTTATGGCAGAACAAGTTTGGAAACAGCTGTGAGCATCTTCGCCGGCTGGAAGGGTTTGACCACCCAGGCTTTGGCCCCGGCCGCCTGGCCTTCCTGCTTCTTCGCGTCGCTGACTTCGGTTGTGAGCATGATCACGGGTGTGAATTTGTAAGCCGGCAACTGCTTGGCCGCACGGACAAACGTAAGGCCATCCATATTCGGCATATTTACGTCGCTGATAATCAGATGCAGCTTGCGGCCGTCGAGCTTGCTCAAGGCATCCTTGCCATCACAGGCCTCGACAGTCTCATACCCGGCGCCTTTCAGCGTGATGCTGACGACCTGGCGCAGGGAGGCCGAGTCGTCGACGATCATGATGGTTTTGGCCATGGTGGGCTCCTAGAAAAAGGTGATTTCGGATTCACTGGCGGTCGCTCCCTGGGCGTTGCCCCGGTGCACCGCATGCAGTTCAGGCATGGTGTAGGTGCTGGCCAGTTGCTCAAGCCAGGCATCGGCATCGAGAGGTGTTTGAGTGCGACCGGCAGCGCTGTCCTGTTGCCCTTGGTCAAGACTCTGGCGTAGTTTCTCCAGGTCGTTGCGCACCAGCCCTAGCACTTGACTGACGCGATCTTGGAACTGCAAACCAACCAGAACCTGGGAGATCTCCTGAACGACGGACTGGCTTTCCTTTCGCAACTCGTGGGAGGAATCAAGGAGCGTGCTGGTGGCGCCGCGAAAGCGCTGAATTACCTGCTCAATCACCTGACCTGAATGGGTTACCGTGGCTTCGTCCTGCTCGGCATATTGGCGAGAAATCGCCAGGGTGCTGGCAATAGCCGCATTCACCGTGTCCACGGTCTCGCCAATGCGCCTGCCGGTCTCTCCGGAGAGGCTGGAGAGTTTACGGATTTCATCCGCCACCACGGCGAAGCCACGACCTACCTCGCCGGCACGGGCCGCCTCAATGGCGGCATTGAGTGCCACCAGGTTGGTCTGCTTCGCAAAATTGCCGACATCCAGGGCCATCGTCTTCAGTTGCTCTGTAAGGCCGGCGAGCTCCATCACCTCATGCAGCAATAACTCTTTGGTAGCCAAAGCGGCACGTAGCGAGGCGACGATGGCATCCAGTTCGTGCTGGCAGGTGCCTAGCAGCCCAACCAATCCGTCATCCGCAGCAGTGCTGTCCTGCGTGGTCGAGACGGCTTCGACTCGCTGGGATATATCGGCAAAGCGCACGGCAAGTGCGGAAATGGCTTCTTCCGTATGGCTGCGGGCAACTTCGATCTGGCCAGCCCAAATCGGCAACACGCCGCTGCACAAAGGGGCCAGGCCGCAGGTGCACAGGGACTGACTACCTGGCTCACCAACCACTTGCAGGCTTTCGCGGGCTGATTGTTGAATGTGATTCAGGGCACGATTGCGTGAGTGATAGTAGAGAGACGCAGCCGTGCCAGATATCAGGAGCAAGGCCACGAACCCGAACGGCTGAACGCCCAGCCCCCCTGCTCCCAGCACGCAGATGGCGCCCAGCGCTGTCAGCACCAAGAGCGCTACGGGCGCGCTTACTATGGACGACCTTGGTTGGGCGATGGTTACGCTCAATATGATTCTCCATGCGGTGGCCGGGACAGCCTGGCAAATGCCGATACAGGTACCCAACGTGAAAAAATCTAGAGTCAAAATGACATCAACTTATGATGCAGGTCATATGCAACGGCTAGCCATCGGGTTTCGCTGCTTTTTGGGTAGGCATCTTGGGCTCGGTTGGTAGGCATTTCCTTACCACCCGTGCAAAGCAAGCGAAATTTCGCCTTGAACGGGTGACTGACAGAGCCATTGCCTGAGGAGCACGGCTATGCGCGGCTCCATTAACCTGGTACCGGTTGATGTAGCGTTGCGTGAGCTTGCATTTCGCGGGGTTACCCCAGCTGGGGAACCGGATAGGGCAAGGAGTAGCCGCGATTTGTGACTGCTAGCGCTATGCACTCGGCTATCTACGCGTCAAGAAGTCGTGCCCCAGAGGCCACGCGACGAATCGCACCGAGCAGCCTCTAGCCAACACACCATTAGTCGCTCCAGCCCTGATCGTGTTGCAGAGCGATATGCGAGCTTGGTCCGAGTTGAGGTCAAGGGGGAATGCTGTAATCGGAACGCCAACACACCTTAGGTCGCATTGTCCGATAGCCGCTTATGCCCCCGCTTGCTGATTCGCGCCCTTTTAACGAGGCCAAGTGCGACCCTGCGGGGTCAGAGCAATTGTTGCGTCATTGCATAGCGGACGATATCAGCCGTGCTGACGAACCCCATCTTTTCCATCAGCCGAGCCTTATGGGTGCTCACCGTCTTGTGGCTGATGACTAATTCCGTAGCAATCCGCGAGACGCTCATGCCGCTGGCGAGCAGACGCATGACCTGAAGCTCCCGATCGGTGAGCGCATCGTGCTGGCTACCTGGCCCCAAGCCTGTGGCGGCAAAGGCCATTTGTTCGGCCAGCGCGGCGTCGATGTAACGCCCGCCAGCAGCTACTCGGCGGATGGCCGCGAGCAGCGTCTCGGGGTCTCGGTCCTTGGTGAGATAACCGGAGGCCCCCGACTTGAGTGCACGCTGTGCTATCTGCACTTCATTGTGCATGCTCAATACCAGAATCGGCAGTTTCGGATAATGGGCGCGTATACGCGCAACCAGATCGTCGCCGCTGATGCCTGGCATGCTCATGTCCAGGAGCAACAGATCAATGTCTCCGTGGCGTAGCTGTTCAAGCAGCAGGACACCGTTTTCCGCTTCAGCCACAACGTGCAGGTCCCCGGCCAGAGCAAACAGTTGCTTCAGACCTTCGCGCATGATGGCGTGATCGTCAGCGATCATCAATTGGATCATGGAACCTCTGAGTCTATTTGAAAGGGGATATTCACTCGCACACACGCGCCTTGCCCAGGGGCACTGTCTACAGTAACCGTTCCGCCGAGCATATGCCCGCGCTCGCGCATGCCGAGCATACCGAGCGTGCCCCTGGACAGCTGCTTCGGGTCGAAGCCCCTACCGTTGTCCCGCACTTCGATCAGGACGTGCTCGGCACTGCACTCCAGATGAATATCCACCCGACTCGCCTGCGCATGGCGAGCGACATTGGTCAGGGACTCCTGAATCACTCGAAAAACCGCGGTGGCACGTTCGTCGTCGAGCTCCAATCGAGCCGATGGCGCTCTCAGGCGGCAGGGAATGCCCGCATTGTGCGAAAACTCGGAAACCAGCCATTCGAGCGCCGAGATCAATCCCATGTTTAGTGCGGAGGGACGCAGGCTGGTGGCAACGTTGCGAACCACCTGGATCGTTTCGTCGATCCGCCCCATCAGCACCTGGACTCGCTCCACCAGCGCCGGTTGTTCACTGCCGAATTGCAGGCGCAACAGCGAAATGCCCATACGTAGAGCGGTCAGTTGCTGTCCAAGCTCGTCATGAATCTCCCGGGCAATGCGCTTGCGCTCTTCTTCCCGCGTGGTTTCGCGGTAGCTGGATAGCTGGCGAAGTTGCGCGTGAGATTCCTTCAATTGCTGCTCCGCCGCCCGCATGGCGCTGACATTGCGCCCGACCGCTAGAACACTGACAAGTGCCTCATGTTGATCACGCTCCGGTACCAGGCGAACCTGGTAGCTGGTAATTTCTGCGTCCCATTTAGCCGGAACGTCCAGGGATATCTCCTCCTCGGTAACTTTGCAGGTACGAATGATGTATTCGAGCTTGTTTTGAAAGAATCGCGCTTGATCCGAATCAGGTGCCACCTCGCAAGTCTTTTTACCCAGCAGAAAGCTCAGCGGACAGCCGAACATGCGTTGCGCTGCGGGATTGGCATACAAGATTCGGTTCTGCAGGTCGAAGCGAGCAATGACATCGGGAGTGTTTTCCACCAAGGCGCGGAACTCCTGCTCGCTGGCCAGCAAACGGTTTTCCATTTGTTTGCGTTCGGTGATATCACGGCTGATTCCGACGATACGGTAGATTTTCCCCTGTTCGTCGCGAACAGGAATGAACGTCGAGAGAGCCGCGAGCATTCCCGCAGGCAGCTCTAACTCATCTTCCCATTCGATACTTTCTCCGCTCGCCAGGCAGCGCTCGAGAGCATCCAGGACCTTGCGTGCCGTTTGCGCCGAGCTTGATTCGCCCACGTATCGACCAATCAATTGCTCGCGGTGAAACCCCGAAGAACGTTTGAACGCGTTGTTGATCTCGATATATCGGAAGCGTTGATCTTCAGTCACTTCCAACAGATAGAGGCATTCCGATGAGTTGTCGAAAACCTCCCGATAACGTCTTTCAGTGTCCCACTGCGCCGCTTGCAGCCGCTTGCGCTCACTGATGTCACGGGCGAGCGCCAGGTTGTAGTGCTGACCGTCAAGCTCAAAATGAGAAACGCTGATCTCGACCGGAAAAATGACGCCGGCCTTGGTCCGGTTGCGGCTCTCGATGATTTCGGGAGGACGCTCTGAAGTGGTGAACCAACATTCCCGCAGTCGCTCATTGCTCCAGTCAAGATCTATTTCGGCGACGGTCATGCGCAGCAGCTCTTCTCTGCTGTACCCCAAGCGTCGGCAAGCTTCATCGTTGACATAGTGGAAGCGGGCCTGATCATCCAGCAAATAGGCAGCCTCCTGCACATGACTGAGGGCAAAATCCATCAGAGAAACGCGCTCCTCGGCCTCGATAAGCCGGCTGAGGTCTTCGATCTGGACGACAAAATACAAGGGACTACCATCTTTGGCGCGTATCGCGCTGGCGGTAAGCTGCACCCTAAGATATCGGCCATCGCGGTGCCGGTAGCGCTTTTCAAGGCGCACGTAGGGAACCTCACCCTTGATCAGACGTTGGCGGTAAGCGTGTTCTCTGGCGAGATCGTCTGGATGGGTCAGTAACCGGCTGGAGATTTGGAGCAATTGCTCCTCACTGCACCCGAACATCTCACAAAGGCAAAAATTGACGCGCAACCAGCGACCATCGAGGGCCAGCAGCGCCATGCCGATGGCTGCGGACTCGAAAGCGAGGCGGAACCGCTCTTCGCTTTCAAGCAGTGCCTGTTCGACGCCTTTGCGCTCGCTGATGTCGTGCAGGAAACCGAACCAGACAATCGCACCATCCACCTCCAGCGTCGGCCTGGCGCGCCCCTCAAGCCAGATATCGCCCTTTTGTGGATGACGCACCCGGTATTCACAGTGCCAGGGGGCCATGGAGCGTGCCGACTCGGCGATCGTTTCTTGAACCCGTACAACATCGTCAGGGTGAATGCGTTCAAACAGGATGCTGATATCGCGCTCCAGTTCCTGCACCTTTACGCCATAGTATTTTTCGTAGCCAGGCGTAACCCAAGGCATGGAGAGCGTGCCGTCGCTGCCAAGGCGCAAGGTACCGATGATGCCTGGAGCGGTCTCGGTGATCCGTTGCAGCCAGTGATCCTGCTCCAGAAATTCGTCCAGGCTCTTAGGGGCTCCAACCGGGACTATCTCGACCAGCAGAAATGCACCCACGGTCGCCAGCTTGCTACGACCACACAGCAGAGTGCCATCTTTGTGTCGATAGGACAGCTCAACAGGCTGGTCAACGAAGTACCGAGGCAAAAGGTGACCATTCACCGCCTCGGTGACCACGCGATCAGCCTGATGAAGCAACTCGATAAACGCAACCCCTGACAAATCTGCCGGGGGGTAGCCGAACAGCTCGGTAAAAGCGGTATTGACCTTCAATATCCACCCCCGATCATCGAGTAGTACCAGGGCGCAGGACACCAGATCGAAGGTAGCCCCGAACAGTGGGGTTTGCGCCATCCGTGCGTTTAACGCATCCGCTTCCGTAGAGAGCATTATCAGTACACGCCAAACTGTCGCTTACGGGGAGAGCTTGGTGACTCCACGTAGCGGCAAGGTTATTTATTCTGTCCTCACGGAGTTCTATGTTCCGTGGGGTGAAAGTCATTCAACGGGACAACTACGATTCCGCACTCGGCAAAGCGATGTAAAAATGGCGGTACATTATGCAGATGAAAAGAGACCTAAACTATCGGCAGATGCTTATTTCAAGTAGGCATAATTATTAAATCTGTAGGGCTACCCCTACCTCCATCAGCTTACCTGGTAAGCGTCTTTCAGAGTCGGTGAACTGCAACGCTGTCTGTTGGTCCGGGCACTTCTGACCCGCGCCTCTTCAGTGCAGCCGCTCCACACGATCTGCCAGTTGCCTGGCACGCGCAATCAGTGCTTCGGGGTCATCGACATAGGGCAACGCTAACCGTAGTCGTCCTAGCGCACGTCCCTGGATGCGCTCGATGCCGCCTTGCAATAAACGCAGTCCCTGTCCCAACGTAGCCACCAGGTCAGCCAGATCGGGCTCTAGCGCCCGTTCGCCGGTGAAGTGCAGTTCCAACAACAACTCTTGACTATTGGTGTCTGGAACTGCGCAAGTCCGCCCCGTTCCATTCAGAAGAATCTGGCTGACTTCGTGGCGCGGGCCACCAAATACCCGCCAGACCTCGCCCTGCTCCACCACCTGGCCCCGCTCCAGGACAGCCACGCGGTGACAGAGGTCGCGGATCACCTCCATCTCGTGGGTAATCAGCACTATCGTCAGGCCCAGGCGGTGGTTGATGTCGCGCAACAGTTCGAGGATGGTCTGGGTACTCTCCGGATCAAGGGCCGAGGTGGCTTCGTCGCACAGCAGGATGTCCGGCTGCAGCACCAGCGCTCGAGCAATGCCGACGCGCTGTTTCTGCCCGCCGGAGAGCTGCGCCGGGTATGCGTTGCGGCGCTCGCCCAGACCTACTAGCTGTAGCAGTTCCTCGACCCGGCGAGTGCGCTCGGTATGCGGCACACCGGCCATGAGCAGCGGTAGTTCGATGTTCTCGGCCACGGTGCGGGTGGCCATTAAATTGAAGTGCTGGAAGATCATCGCTACCTGGCGTCGCAACGCGTGCAGACGCGCGCCGTCGAAAATGGCGATATCCCGGCCGTCGATCAGTACCTGGCCTTCACTGGGGTTTTCCAGGCGATTAATCAGGCGCAGCAGCGACGACTTGCCGGCACCGCTGCGGCCAATGATGCCGAAAATCTCGCCGCGGTGGATCTGCAGGTCGATGCCCTTCAGGGCACTCAGCGCGCCGTAGCGCTTGCCAATGCCTCGCAGCTGTAACTGCGCCGTACTGGCGAGTATTTCTTGAGAAAAGCGGGTCACGTCGAAGAATCCCAATCGATGAATAACAAAGAGCGCCGGCTGACTCCGGCGCCCATCTGGTAGGGATCAGAAGCCCGGTGCGATCTGACCCTTGTAGCGGGTCAGGATGAACTCGCGCACTTGCGGGCTGTTTAGGGCCTTGGCCAGCTTCTGTATGCCCGGATCCTGAATGTTGTCCGGACGCGCCACCAGGAACTCGACATAGAGGTCTTTGCCCTTCTCCACGATCAATGCGCTGTTGGTATCAATACCGGCTTCCAGGGCGTAGTTGGCGAAGACGAAGGCCAGGTCCACCTGTTTGACTGCACGGGCCAGCAGCGCACCTTCCAGTTCGCGGAACTTGAGCTTTTTCGGGTTCTCGGAGATATCGCGGGTGGTGGCCAGGGTGTTGCTCGGATCCTTGAGCTTGATAAGACCAGCCTCGTGCAGCAGCACCAGGGAGCGGCCGGTGTTCACAGGGTCGTTGGGAATGGCCACACTGGCACCGTCGGGCAGGTCCTTGAGGTCCCTGATCTTGGTCGAGTAGGCGCCGAACGGCTCGATGTGCACACCGACCACCGGCACCAGATTGGTGTGGCGGGTCTTGTTGAAGTCGTCGAGGAACGGGCGGTACTGGTAATAGTTAGCGTCAAGATTCTTCTCGGCCAATTGCAGGTTGGGCTGAATGAAGTCGGTAAATACCTTGATGTCCAGGTCTACTCCTTCCTTGGCCAAAGCAGGTTTGATGAACTCGAGAATCTCTGCATGGGGCACCGGGGTGGCGCCCACCACCAACTTTTCGCTGGCATGGGTGGACAGGCTGAGAACGGCGACAAAAACCGCCAGGGACTGCTTCAACATAATGTGACTCCTAATCGGATAGAGAGGCCGTCGTCGGGCGAACGTGGGGCCGAGGCGGCAGCGAAACCCGGCTGCCGCTGACGGGTTAAAACACATTCAGCGGCGAGTAAAACGCCGCACCAGGCGGTCACCACTCATCTGCAGGGCCTGCACTAGCAGGATCAGCAGTAGCACGGTGACCACCATCACGTCGGTCTGGAAACGCTGGTAGCCGAAGCGGATGGCCAGGTCGCCGAGGCCACCACCTCCAATCACACCGGCCATCGCCGTGTAATCCACCAGCACGATGGCAGTCACGGTGACGGCAGCGATCAACCCGGTGCGGGCCTCCGACAGCAAGGTGTACCTGATGATTTGCCATGTGTTGCCGCCCATGGACTGGCTAGCCTCGACCAAGCCGCGGTCCACCTCGCGCAGCGCGGTCTCCACCAGTCGCGCGAAGAACGGCGTGCAGCCCACCACCAGTGGCGGGATGGTGCCGCGCACACCAAGCGAAGTGCCGGTGAGCAGCATGGTCAACGGGATCAGCACGATAAGCAGGATAATAAAGGGCAGTGAGCGCAGCACATTCACCACCACCGACAGACCGCGATACAGCAGCGGGCTGGCCAGCAGTTGGCGTTGCCCGGTGAGGTACAGCAGCACGCCCAGCGGCAGGCCGAGCAACACGGTGAAGGCCAGCGCGCCGGCGAGCATGCTCAGGGTGTCGAGGCAGGCCAGGCCTATCTCACTCCAGTCCAGATTGGCGAGCAGCTCGTTCATCGCCCGGCCTCCCGGCGCAGCCCGGCCACCGGATGGGGCGCGCGCAGACGGTCGCCCTGGCCGAACAGCTTGTTGCGTAGTGTGCCCTCGGTGTACTCGCGCTTGAACAGGCCGCGCGCCTGCAACTCCGGCACCAGCAGGTCGACTACCGCCTCGAAGGTCTCGGGAGCAACCACACTGGCCAGGTTGAAGCCATCGACATCGGTCTCTTCGACCCACTCCTGCAACTGGTCAGCCACCGTTTTGGCCGAGCCGACCAACACCGGACCGTCCCCGCCGATGGCGCAGTAGTCGGCGATCTCAGCAGTCGTCCAGGTGCGCGTTGGGTCGGCACGGGTGAAGGCCTCCACGGTGGACTGGATCGCCTCACTGGGCATCTCACGCAAGATTTGATCCGGCGCGTACAGGGAGAAGTCGATACCCGTCCAGCCGGCCATCAAGGTCAGCGCCCCGATGGCGATGGCATACTCGCGATATTCGCGCAGGCGCTCCAAGGCCACTTCGTCGGTCTCAGCGACTATTACAGTAAGCTGTTCGAAGATCAGGACATCGTCGACCGCACGCCCGGCAGCAACAGCAGCGGCACGGAAGTCTCCGACCTGTTTTCTCAGCACAGCCTTGCTCGGCGCGGCCACGAACACGCACTCGGCATTAGCAGCGGCGAAGGCCCGCCCGCGGCTCGACGCACCGGCCTGATAGAGCACCGGTGTGCGCTGTGGCGAAGGCTCGCAGAGGTGGAAACCGGGCACCTTGAAATACGTGCCCTCATGCTCAATCGCGTGAACCTTGGCCGGATCGGCATAAACCCCGCTGCCGCGGTCGGCGCGTACCGCACCCTCCTCCCAACTGGTTTCCCATAGCTTGTAGCAAACTTGCAGATACTCCTCGGCCAGAGCGTAACGCTGGACATGGGAGAGTTGGTCGCGCTGGCCGAGGTTGCGCGCGCCGCTGGAAAGATAGGAGGTGACGATGTTCCAGCCGGCGCGTCCGCGGGTTAAGTGATCCAGAGTGGACATGCGCCGGGCGAAAGGAAATGGATGTTCGAAGGACACCGAAGCGGTGACGCCGAACCCCAGGTGTTCGGTGGCCGCCGCCATGGCCGGCACCAACTGCAGCGGATCGTTGACCGGCACTTGGGCCGCGCTGCTCAGGGCTGCGTCGGCATTGCCGCCGTAGACGTCGTAGACGCCCAGCACATCGGCGATAAACAGGCCGTCGATGCGCCCACGTTCCAGGGTCCTGGCCAACTCGATCCAGTAGTGGATGTCGGTGTAGCGCGTTGCCTGGTCGCGCGGGTGCCGCCACAGCCCGGGGGACAGGTGGCCCACGGTGTTCATGGCGAAGGCGTTGAGGCGAATCTGCTTGGGCATGATGCGACCTCAGTTCCAGTCGTGACGCGTCGGCTTGATGCCGTTCAGGGCCCAGTTGCCGACCAGGTGGTATTTCCAGCGCACAGGATCATGCAGAGTGTGTACCCGGGCATTACGCCAGTGACGGTCGAAGTTGTGGCGAACCAGCGAGGAACGTGTGCCGCCCAGCTCAAACAGACGGTTGCTGGCCTCGATCGCCACCTCGGTAGTCAGCACTTTGGCCTTGGCCACCGCCACCGAAGCGGCGGCGACGTTGTCCTCGTCCGGTTCTGGTTTGGCCGCGTCGAGCACTCGCCCGGCGCGCTCCAGCAAAGCCTCAGCGGCTTCCTGACGAATCTCCAGCGAGCCGATCTGTATGATCGTCAGCGGGTCTTCGCTGGCCTTCGCCACCCCGGCATCAATCCAGGGACGGGCGTGCTCGCGGACGAAAGCGATAGTGTCGTCCAACGCTGCGCGACCGATGCCGGCATCGATGGCGGCGGTGGTCAACTGGGCGAAAGGGCCGGCCAGGGTCGGACTCGCGTAGGAGCGGTAGCTGGGGAACAGATTGAAGGCTGGCACCCGCAGGCCGTCGAGCAGCACGGTACCACTGGAGGTGGTGCGTTGGCCGATACTGTCCCAGTCGTCGATTACCACCAGGCCCGGGGTGTTTCGCGGCACGAAGGCCAACTGGGCGCGGTCTTGGTCGTCCAGGGCCAGCACGCCGAGCCAATGGGCGTAGAGCGAACCGGTGCAGTAGCCCTTGCGGCCATCGATTCGGTAGTGATCGCCCTCAATGACCAGACGGGTGCGGATATCCGCTACATTTTTGCCGCCGGTTTCTGACAGAGCATTGGCGAAGCGGTTGCCCTTGAGCACCAGGTCGAAGAAGAAGCGCTTCTGCTCCACAGTGCCCTGCAGGCGGATGTCTTCCAACAAGCAGTAGTGGTTCTGCGGGATCTGCCCGAGCGAGGGGTCGGCCGCCGAGACGATGGCGATCACCTGGGCCAAGGTAGAGAAAGACACCTCGGCGCCACCGTATTCGCGCGGGACCGTGATGCCCCACAGGCCGCTGTTGGAGAAGGAATCGATCACGTCCACCGGCACCTCGCGGCGGCGGTCACGCTCGGCGGCACCTTCGCGCAGTAGCGCGGCAACGTGATGGGCGACGGCGACGGCCTCGGCATCGTCGCGAATGGTGTGGGCATCCGGATGGCGGATGTCGTAGTGAGCGGATATGACGGAAGTGGACATGGGTTCCTCGAAGTTGGCAGTGCAAAAGCACATACCCTTTTGCACACCCCATGCCAGAGTATTTATTTATTAAAAATCAACAACATAATCATAAAAAACGAACAAACCATTGTGCGCTCGATCAGCAGAATGTTGCCCCTATGTTGCTCCCGCAACAGTCGCCTGGCAGGCCTGTCATTCAAACCCACCGTGCGGTGCCCAGATAGAGAGTCAACGTTCGAGTCACTGCACCGTGTCAGGCCGGAGCCCAGCGCCGATGCAGACCACGAGCCAAGGCGTCCAGAATAAACCCCAACACACCGATCAGCAGTACCATGGCCATCAGTTCTGAATAAGCCAGGCGGTCCCGAGTATCGAGGATGAAGTAGCCCAGCCCGGCGCTGACTCCAAGCATTTCGCACGGAACCAGGACGATCCACAGAATACCGATAGCCAAGCGTACGCCGGTCAGTACATGGCCAAGCACGCCCGGCAGGATAACTTTGAGCAGAGCTTCTCTGCGAGTGGCACTGAGGCTACGGCTCAGTTGCAGCCAACGCGGGTCGAGCTGGCGTACGCCTGCCACTGTGTTGAGTAAAATCGGCCAGATCGCGGCTAAGGTCAGCAGAAAGTAGATCGGCTGGTCCCCTACACCCATCAGCATCACGACCACCGGCATCCAGGACAATGGCGAAATCATCCGCAGAAACTGAAACGCCGGTGTGGTCGCAGCCTCCAGATATCGGTAACTGCCGACTAGCAGACCCAACGGCACACCAATCAGCAAGGCCAGTAACAAGCCCACCAGAATGCGTTTGAGGCTGACCCACACATGCTCGTAGAACTCAGGACGCCCCAACAGTTCCACCAGGCTGACCAACGTCGCCTCGGGAGAAAAGCGCGCGGCCAAACCATCGGCACTGCCAAACAGGTGCACACCCAGCCACCATAGAAACAGCAGGCCAACCAGACCTGAGACGCCCACCCCCCCCATGCAGGATCGATAAGGTCTGCTTGCCCATCAGAGACTGAACTCCTCGCTGCGCTCGAAGCTCTCTGGCAGGCCGAATGCCTTGAGGCCACCGACAGAGGCAATGGCGTTGCGCACAAAGCGGTCATCCACTAGATCACGAGCCGCATGCTGCGGGTCCAGGTTGGCGAGAAAACCTTTGTCTCCTTCGATCAACGTATCCTTGAGGCGCTTGACCAGCTCTTCGGTGTAGCTCGGGAACGGGTACGGCTGAAAATCGATACGCTGCTCATCCCAATGACTGTGCTGAATGGCACCGCTGGCCAGGTACTGCTGACGATCCGCCGTGGCTGGCGCCAGTACGCGATCCAGCACCGGCTGGGCATGGGGCGTATAGCGATTGTTGCCATCCTTGGACAGCAACTTCGCCGCCTCGGCGCGATGATCACGCGTCCACAACTGAGCCTTGACGATGGCATTGACCACTTTCTGCGACCACTCCGGGCGGTTGTTCAGGTCCTGCTCATGCATGAACACCACGCAGCAGGCGTGATTTCGCCAGATATCCCCGGTGAAGCGTTGTACTCGACCGACCTTAAGCTCTTCGGCCAACGCATTGAAAGGCTCGGCCACGATGTAGCCGGCTATGCGCCTGGAGGCGAGTGCCGGTGGCATGTCCGATGGCGGCAGCACCACCAGATTGACCTCGTTTGGCGCTAGAGCGGCGCTGGCCGGTTTACTCACCGGTACAAGATCGTTATCGCGAAACAGCTGCTGTACCACCACGTTATGGATCGAGTACCAGAACGGAATCGCTACAGACTGCCCGCCCAGTTGCTTGACCTCCGTAATACCCGGTGCCACGGTCAGCCCGGAACCCCCAACATGATTCCAAGCCACGACTTTGGCCGGGACTTTGCTGCCATATCGGGCCCACACCGTCATCGGTGTCAGCAGGTGAATCACGTTGACCTGCCCGGAAATGAACGCCTCGATCACCTGCGCCCAGCTGCGCAACAGCACCGGACGCTCGGCTTTGATGCCTTCGGCTTCGAACAGGCCATTGTTGTGAGCCACCAGTAAGGGCGTGGCATCGGTGATAGGCAAATAGCCAATACGCACCGGTGCGTCAGGCTCGGAGGCAGCGCGTGCCTGCAGGCTGTTGAGCAGCGGCAATACACCGGCGGCGGTCAGCATAGCGCTGAGTTTGAGGATGTCACGACGTGTGTGAGTGAAGTCGTCCAGGCACATAATCAGTCTCCGACGTTTCAGGCAAGTGTTGGATAAGAGGATCGCGGCTCGCCCGCCGAAGGGTTTTGAGAATGTCTATACGCAGTGCGCCCAGTTCTTCCACCCGCTCGGTACGAGGCTGAGGCAGATGGATGCGCCATTCGTCGAGGATCCGCGCTGGGCTGTTGCCCAGTAGCAGAATCCGGTCGGAGAGCAGCAGGGCTTCGTCAATGTCGTGGGTGATCAACACCGCCGCGGTATCGTGTTCGGTAATGACATCGAACAGCAGTTGTTGCATGTCGGCACGAGTCACCTCATCTAGCGCGCCGAAGGGTTCATCGAGCAACAGAACCTGTGGCTGGCGTGCCAGACACCGGGCAATTGCCGTGCGCTGGGCCATGCCTCCAGAGAGTTGTGCCGGATAATGCTGCCTGGCGTGTTCAAGTCCGACGGCGGCGATGGCGCGGTCGATTCGGATCTTGCGCTCCTTCGGGTCCAAATGCGGCTGACGGATGAAGTCCAGGCCGAAAGCCACATTTTTCTCCAGCGTCAGCCAAGGCAACAGACTTGGATCCTGGAACGCCACGGCGACACGTGGGTGAGCTGCGGTTAACGGCTCCCCGAGCAAACTTACGCTGCCACGGGCCGCCTGCAAACCGGCAAGCACCCGCAACAGACTGGATTTCCCGACGCCGCTGGGTCCGAGAATCGACACCACCTCACCGGGCTGCAATTGCAGGTTGAAATTTTCCAGAACGGTTTGCCAGCCTTGCGTGCCCGAGTAACCCAGGCTGATATTCGTGGCGCTTAAAACCGGACCGTTCATATCACCGCTTCCCGTCCACGGCGTTGCAGTTCAGCACGCAGTTGCACCAGGCTCGGCGTGACGATCGGTACAAACGCCGACTCCCGCCAGCGTCGGGCAAAACTACTGCCGTACTCGCTCAGATAAGCTTTTCCACCGCTGGCCTGCAACTCCAACTGCATGGCATCGGCAGTTGACTCAGCCAGGGCAATGCGCAACCGGAACAGCTCGGCAGGCTGTGTCAGAAAGCGCCCATCGAGTATCCCACTCTTCAGTGCGCCAACCGTATGTTCCAGGTGCTCGCGCTGTTCCTGTAAGGGCTCCAGCAGGATCGAACGACCCTCCTGCAAATGTGCCTCGACCTCCAGCAACGCCCGCCGTGCCAGACCGATTGCCAGGCCACATTGCAGACCCAGGAACGACGGACGCACCGCCGGCAGAAATACTCGAGCGTCTTCATGCAGCAACCACTCACGACCGACATCCACCTGGGCAAAATCGAGCGCCGCAGTATTACTCGACTGCAGGCCCATCAACTGCAAATCGGCAGAGCGCTGTAGCCCAGGTGTCGTGTCCGGGATCGCCAGAACGAAGGGCGAGCCGCCCTCCTCGTGCTCAATCGCCGCAGCCACCACGAAACCGCTTTTACGCAGATTGGTCACCCAATGCAGTCGTCCGCTCAATATCCAGCCAGCGGCGCTGGCACGGGCCCGCATTTGCAATGCCTCGATGCCGGAAAGAAACTTCATCGCGTTCGACAAACCGGTCGCCCCCGCCAACTCGCCACTGAGCAAGGACGGCAACAGGCGTTCGCGTAAAGCGGTGTTGGGGCTTTGCAGCACATACTCGATGAAAGCCCGCTGCCCCCAAAACACGAATGCCGCTGCCAGGGAATGACCGGCGACCTCAGCCAACGCTTCCACGGCATCGGCAATAGTCCCGTCGCTGCCACCCAGCCGGGGGCTGATGCCGATGCGCAAGACGTCGGCGGCCGCCAGTTGCGACAGCACCTGCTGTGTATTGCAATCCCCCAGATCCAGTGCCTGGGCCTGAGTATCCAGCCATCGACTCAATGCCTCGTTGAGCATCTCGTTTCCTCCTTATAACGCCTCATCGACCGTATTTCAGCGCACGAATTGACCCTGCTGAGTCATTGCCCGATTGCCAACGGTACTTGGCCAACTCCGGATTGAGCGGGGTGCCGGCAAACACGTTGGCAAAATTGCACAAGGTCGCCAGGCTCACGCCGAGGATGACTTCCAATGCATTACCCTCGCTGTAGCCGGCAGTCTTGAAAGCGCTGTAGATGGTATCGTTGACATTGCCACGAGTCGCAATCACTTCCCGGGCAAAGGCTGCTAGGGCCTCAAGCTTGACCTCGGGCACGGTCGCTTGCTCACGCAGTGCCCTGACCACCTCATCAGGCAACTTCGCCTTGTTCACTGCCACCGATGTATGCCCTGCGACACAGAAATCACAACCGTGCGTGGTTGCGGCAATCAATTGCACCACCTCGCGCTCGGCAAGGCTGAGTTCGGCTTTGCCATTGAGCGCTGATACCGTAACGTAGGTTTCCAGCGCTGCTGGCGCATTGGCCAGCAGCGCCAGCAGGTTTGGGAGGAACCCTGAGTTTTTTTGAGCGTTTTCCAGAAAAGGTTTGGCCGCTTCAGGAGCGCTTTGCAAAGTGTGTAACGTGAGGCGCGACATCGAGTGGACTCCTGCTGTTGAGTGTCCGACAAGTCTGTTGGTTATAAAAATTTCGATCCATATTCTAAAGTAGCGTTTACTTGCTCCTGAGTGTTTCCATTAGATGATTTCGTCCAGCCCCGTCGTTGATTGGTTATTAGAAAGCCTCGAGTTCGATGCGAGCCTGTTTCATGTCGGTCGTTATTGCGGCGGTTGGCACGCCACTACCCATGGTCTGGCGCGCGCAAGCTTTCACCTGATCGTGCATGGACAGTGCTGGCTACATCTTGACGGCCATGAGCAGCCTCTGCGCCTGTCTGCCGGAGATGCACTGTTTCTACTGCGAGATCTGGATTACCGGTTGTCCAGCGCCGAAGACGCCGTCACCGCGCTGGCGCTGCCGCGCGTGACCATGACTGCGTTGGACAGCCAGGCCGAGGATGGCGTCGGCCTGGTCTGCGGTTTCTTCCATTTCAGGCCTGGAGTGTCGTCGTTGATCATCGAGGGCTTGCCTGACTGGATTATCCTGCGGGCTGGCGATCCATCCCTGAGTGCGGCTCGAGCATTGTTCGAGCTGATTTTGCAGGAATGCCGTCGGCTACCGGTCCCTTCCCCTGCGCTGCTTGAGCGCCTTTGCCATTTGCTGTTTCTCTACGTGCTGCGCCAGCAAGTAGCAGACAACCAGAACCTCGGAGGCATGGTGGCGCTGGCCCGGCATCCGGCTTTCGCCTCGTTGCTGGGTCAGTTGATCGAACAACCGCAACAGCCGTGGTCACTGGAAAGCATGGCGACCCACACCGGGCTTTCGCGTTCGGCGTTCTTCAAGCGTTTCAACGAATTGGCGGGTATGTCGCCTGGCCAGGTATTACTGGCCCTGCGGATTCGTCATGCCTGTCAATTGCTCAAGAGCAACCACACCGTGGAGCAGGTCTGCGCTGCGGTGGGTTACCAATCGATCGCGGCGTTTACCCGTGCCTTTGCCAAGGCGGTCGGCGTGCAGCCGGGAGCTTATCGCAAGCAGCATGAGACTCGCTGAGCAACACGCAAAGGTAGCGTTATATCACTTGATGCATTGTTGAAAATGGCAGTTGCCCATGCACTTGTACAATCACGGTAAATACGATGAAGCCTTGGAGCATCGTTCCAAGACTTCATCGTTGAGGAAAGAGGATAAATCTATATTTTTGCGGATCTGGCAGCGAAAGCACCTTCGCCCAGCAATGCAACACCCAAAGCCGTCATGCCAAGGTAGATCGGGTACTCCCAACCACCGTTGGCATTCGTGAAGCTCCAGCCATTACCAAAATGGACGGTCGCTGCTGCGAACAACTGAATTACCGCTATCGCCGCCACCCAGCGTACATAGACACCGAGCACCAGCAACAACCCTCCAATGACTTCAAATGCCATGACCGGATACGCCAGGAAACCCGGAAAGCCAATGGACTCGAAAAATCCGGCAGTACCTGCCGGGGTGAAGACGAAGACTTTAGTCAGGCCATGAGCAATGAACATGATGCCGAGAGCCAGGCGCATGACAAATGCAGCGTAAGGTGCGGTACGTGAATCAATCATCGAGCAGTTCCTTTTTTCAATTATCAGTTAGCAGCGTTTTTGTTAGCCATTGAGAGAAATCGGCCAGTTCAGCGGCGATAATCTCGTGGGCCATGTCGTAGAAATGGGTCTGATGCACGACGCCGATTGTGTCGAGCCATTCATCGGCTTCCTTTGCCCAGTCGACGGGCAGCACACTGTCTCGATGTCCGTGGGCAATGAATGCAGAAACCGATCTGAGGCGATCTCGCGAGGCAATCTGTGGAGCGATTTCTCGCAACATCCTTCCGCTCAGTACACCGAATCCTGCAACCAATTCAGGCTCTGTTACACCGAGGCTGGCGCTCATGATTCCTCCTTGACTAAAGCCTGCGATGACGGTCGGCAACGCAGGCAACCCTTCGATGAACTGCCGCAACAGCCGCCGGCTGGACTCGGCCTGTTCCTGATTAAACCTTGGGCCATCACTGGTAAAGGTGACCTGATACCAGGCGAAGCCTTGCGCTCCCGCCAGCACCGGTCCACGCAGCAACAAAATCTCCAACTCCTGGGGCAGCGATGCAGCCAGGCTTGCCAGATTGGCTTCGTTGGAGCCGACACCGTGGAGCAATAGCAAACGTGCTTTAGGTCTCGAGGCGTTGCTACTCTTGCGAAAGAGAAGGCCAGACTCGGGATCTCGTGTCACTTCTGAAAAACTGGATTCATGCAACATGATCGGGAATGCCTTGTATGAATTGAGCCGAGTCAAAGAGGTAGCTATCCATCGCCAACACCCCGTGGATAATGCCTCCCTCCAGAACGCGCGCGCGGTACTCGTTGCCGATCACTCCGAGCGCTACGAACAAAGGCAGGAAATGTTCGTCAGTCGGATGGGCACGCTCGGCGGCTGGAGCAAGGCGTCGATAGTTCAGCAGTTGTTCAGTGCCCCCAGACAGAAGCATCTGCGCAGTCCAGGTGGCAAAGTTCTTTACGTAGTCAACGTCAACGTAATGAGAGGGCGTGCTTCGGAATTCATACAAGTTATGAGTGATGCATCCGGAGGCGACTATCAAAACGTTCAGAGCACGTAATGGCCTTAATGCCTCGCCAAATTTCAAGGCGCTGCGTGTATCCATGGGCATAGGCATCGACACTTGCACCACCGGCACACTTGCTTGCGGCGCGAGGTGCATCAACGGCACCCATGCTCCGTGATCGAGCCCTCGATTCGTGTCCAGCCGTGCCTTCCAGCCCTCAGAGACAAACCCATCAACAATGTGCTGCGCCAGCGCTGGCGAGCCTGGTGCGGGGTAGTTCAACTCGTACAGGGCCTCGGGAAAACCGCCAAAATCATGAATAGTCTTGGGGGCGGTACTCGCGGTGACGCAGACTTCGCCCCAGGTCATCCAGTGCGGCGAGATGACCACGATTGCATCAGGACGTGGAAGTTCACGACCGAGTTCAGCCAGTTGTTTACCTGCTACTCCTGGCTCGATGGCGAACGTCGGAGCCCCATGAGACACAAACAGCGATGGAAGTGAAGCATTCATGGTGATTGCGCCGGTGTGAGTTACCTGTTGAGCCAGACCGGCGCGATGGAGGTGCCCAGTCCTGCACCGTAGCCCAGGTAAATGTTCAAGCCCGCCAGAGGCTCAAGGTATCGGGCGTTGACGATTCCGCCCGCGTCCAAGGTGTTCCACCCCATGCTCTGTGCCAGCGAGATAGCGGTCTGTTTGGCTCGGTCGTTGTCACCAGCGACAAATACATGTCCACGCTGGTCGTTGGAGAAGCCAGGGCCATCTGCAAGCACTTGAGCAAACAGGGTATTGAAGGCTTTCACGACATGAGCCCGAGGTGCCGCCTTGGCGATTTCTTCACTGGCGCTAGTCACATGACCAATGGTCAGGGACATGTAGTCGGCGCTCAATGGATTGGTGATGTCGATGATCACCTTCGCGCTCAGATCTCCCAGGCTTTGCAAGGCCTGTGCAGCGTCACTGTAAGCAGTCGCAACGATAACTACATCACTGTCCCCCAGCGCCTCGGATGCTGTGTATGCGTTGACGTTTGGAAACCGATCAGCCAGAGCCTTCGCTTTCTCGGTATCGCGACCAGTGATTCGAACAGTGTGGCCGGCGCTGGAAAGCTGCTTGGCAAAAGCTGAACCCATATTACCGGTACCAATTACGGTGACTTTCATAACTACCCCCGTTCAGTTGGGTTGACTCATTTGAATGGGATCAGTTTATAAGTATAAAATCCGAGATAAATAATGCTGAATGGGATAAATAGTTCCATTTACTGAGATGATCATGGACAGAGCGCTTGAGATGCAGGTTTTCTGCGCAGTGGTTGATAAGGGCAGTTTTGTAGGCGCAGCTGAACCTTTAGTAATGTCGAAGGCGGCGATTTCGAGGTACGTGAGCTGCCTGGAAGAGCGCCTCGGGGCGCGGTTACTTCACCGCACGACTCGCCGACTTTCTCTCACTGAAGAAGGGCGGCAGTTCTACCATCAGGCCAAGGAAATACTGGCGATGATGGAGGAAGCGGAGGAATCCGTTTCATCAGTGGCACCAGAGGCGAATGGGGTGCTCCGAGTAAATGCGCCTGTCAGTTTTGGAATCCTGCACCTCGGGCCCGTTTGGGTTGACTTCATGAGGGCCTATCCAAAAGTCGAGTTGGACATCAGCTTGAATGACCGACTCGTTGATTTGGTCGAGGAAGGATTCGATGTGGCTGTGCGTATTACGCGAATGGAGAACTCATCGCTGGTTGGGCGTCGGCTTGCCAGCACCCGGATGTGCTTGTGTGCCTCACCCTCCTATCTCGCCAGCCATGCGCCGATCCGTACGCTGGCCGACCTGACGGAACATGGGGTGGTGGCTTATACCCACTTTTCTGGTGGGAGTGACTGGATCTTTGAGGGACCCAATGGCCGTGAAAGCGTGCGTACGCGCTCGGTCATCCGATGTAATAACGGAGACACCTGTCGAAGCATCACCCTGGCGGGAGGTGGCGTTTCGTTGCAACCCAGCTTCATGGTCGCCGAAGACATCCGCAACGGAGAACTGGTAGAGGTCCTGCCTGAGTACAAATCTGTAGAGTTAGGAATTTACGCCGTATACCCCAGCCGAAAGCACCTGGCCCCCAAGGTGCGCGTGTTCATTAACTTTTTGGTGGAGCGGTTTGCCTATCCGCGCTGGGGACAATGATCAAGCGTTATTAACAGGAACACGACGAAACAGGCTGACGCCAGGGCTGCATCGGCACAGGGTCCCGCGGCAGTGGGTGCAGTTTCATGAACCTTGAGCGCGCTCTGATTTACGCCTGACAAGGATTACGGCTGGGCACAGTCTCGATGACATGGCCGCCGGGCAACCACCATTAAATGCCCAAGCAAACCAAACATCAGTCCCCAGAGCGCGGCGGACAGTCCAAGAAATGAAACACCCGAAGCGGTCACCAGGAAAGTGAGCCAGGTTCATGCCATGACAACCGAAAGGTACCAACAACATTCCGCCGATCGCGCTGGCGCTAATGATTGGAGTGGCCGAAGTGCTGAAGCCTGCTTGGGCAACACTGCCATGCCCGGCATCAACTGACCTGTGAGCGCCACCAAAACCAGCGGCACTGCCAGATTAAGCGTTGAAACTGCGTCAGTTGGTGCTGACCGATGTCAGCCGGAACCGACATCGGCTTAAACAAGCAGGTCAGCCGAGATCGCCACCACCTACTGGCAAGGTCACACCGGTGATGTAGGACGCATCGTCGGAAGCCAGAAAAAGAATGGCTCCAACCTGCTCATCGATCGTTCCGTAGCGTTTCATCAAGCTGCTGTCGATCGTCTGATCAACGATTTCCTGGTACCAATCTTTTTCCTGCGGGGTTTGCTGCGCGCTATTGCGAGGAATACGTCGCGGTGGCGCCTCCGTGCCACCGGGCGCTGTGGCGTTGACGCGAATCCCGCGTCCAGCGTTCTCGAATGCCAGGCAGGCGGTCAGGGCATTCACCCCCCCCTTGGCTGCGCCGTAGGGGACACGATTGACACCGCGCGTGGCGATCGAAGAAACGTTGACGATGGCGCCGCATCCTTGCTGCAGCATATAAGGCAGTGCCGCATGGCAGCACCACAACGTGGGGAACAGCGAACGGCGCACTTCCGCCTCGATCTGCTCCACCTCGTAATGCTCGAACGGTTTGGCCCAGATAGTGCCGCCGACGTTATTGATGAGTATGTCCAGGCCGTCGAAGGTTTCTACAGCGACCGCCATCACCCGCGCACAGTCCTCGTATAGCTCCAGGTCGGCCGTCAATGTCAGCACGCCCTCTCGCCGCAGTTCATGAACCAGTTCAGAACGATCCACGGCAACAACCCGTGCACCTTCATTGATTAAGCGTTCGCAAACGCTGCGACCAATACCTTGAGCCGCGCCTGTGACCAGCGCGACCTTGTTGTCGAATCTGTTACTCATGGCAACCTCGAATTCAAGAGCCTTTCAGGGGGTCAGGCTGCGGCAGCCGCGAACTTTTCGTAATAGAAGTTCGCGGGCGTAATGCCCTGTTCGCGGAAGAATTGGCTGACCGCCTCGACCATCGGCGGTGGGCCGCAAAGGTATACATCCACGTCACCTTCGTTCAGGTGGCCCGGCTCGATGTGCTGGGTGACAAAGCCCTTGCGCGGGTATTGGCTCAGTGGGTTGGCCACACAGGCACTGAACGTGAAGTTGGGGATCCGAGCGGCGAAAGCCTCCAAGCGATCGAGTTCGACCAGGTCAAAATCGTTGGTGACGCCATAAATCAGATGCAGGGGATGCGGACTGCCCTCCTTCGCAATCTTCTCAAGCATGGCCGTGAAGGGGGCCAGCCCGGTACCACCGGCCAGCAACAACAGTGGCCTATTGATTTCCCGTAAATAGAAACTGCCCAGTGGACCTGCCAGGGACATGCTGTCACCTGCCTTGGCCAATCCAGTAAGGAAGCTGCTCATCAGTCCGCCTGGCACGTTGCGGATCAGAAAGCTGACCTCACCGTCCTTCTGCAGTGAGCTGAAAGAATAGGCACGGGTCTGGTCACTGCCCGGTACTTGCAAGTTGACGTACTGGCCCGGCAAAAAAGCGAGCTTGCTCAGGGACTCACCTTTAATGGACAGCGCGATAGTGCTCTCGGACAACTGTCTGATATCGTTGATAGTCGCCTCAAAACTTGCCTGCTGGGTTTTACATACCTCAGAAGACGCCGGCACGCGCACCACACAATCGCTTTCAGCACGCATTTGGCACGTCAGAACGTAACCTTGGGCGAGCTCTTCCTCGCTCAGCGCATCTTCGATGAAATTGTCGCCCATCGCGTAACGACCCGCTTCGGCGAAGCATTTACAGGTACCGCAGGCACCATCTCGGCAATCCAAAGGAATGTTGATGCCCTGGCGATAAGCGGCATCGGCTACGGTTTCGTGGCCGGCCGCCTCAATAAAACGAGTCACCCCGTCTTCAAAAGTCAGCGCGATCTGGAAGCTCATATTGCACCTCGCCCGGGATGACGAGTCTCGGTAACCGAAGGTACCGACAGCGACTCGTCACCCCATCGATCAAATGTGGTAAATGTCGATGACCTGACGGACATAATCGTTTTTCAGGACTACTTTCTTAGCCTTGATCAACGGCCGTTCGCCGCGCAGGTCCAAGGTGTAAAAACTGGTTCCGAAATAACTGTCGGTGGTCTTGTAGCGAAAGCTCAGCGTGTGCCAATTGAAGCGCACATGGCAAAAGCTCCCCTCCTCGTCGACGATCTCTATGTTGCTGAGATTGTGCGAAGTACGAGTGTCGGGCATCGTCGCACTCGATCGTTCGGTCTTGATACGGAACACGCGGTCTTCCAGGCCTCCGCGATTCCCGTACCAGATGAGCGAAATTTCGCTTTGCGGATCTTCTGTCAGCGTGTCGTTGTCATCCCAGGACGGCATCCAGAAGCTGGCATCGATGGCATACAGCTCCAGCCATTCGTCCCATTGGCCATCGTCCAGAAGGCGCGCTTCGCGATAGAGAAAGTCACGCACAATTTCATAGGTACTCATTGCACGGCCTCCACGGGAATCAATTGCTGCTCGGCTGAGGCCGCCTTGAGCATGGTTTCTTGCCAGTATTTGTGTTGCAGCACGAACAGGCCTTCGTCTTCGGTGCGCACGCCGGAAAGCAGAGGTTTAAGCTCGATTTCCTGGGCAGCCGCATCGGCACCTTCCACCCAATGGGTAGCGCCACGGGACATGTCATTCCAGCCACGTCCGGCACCGTAACCGGTCTGGCAAGAGCGAAACTCTTCCAGGTCATCGGGCGTTGCCATACCACTGACATTGAAGAAATCTTCGTATTGACGGATACGCCTGGTACGCGCTTCGGCGCTCTCACCTTTGGGGGCTATGCAATAAATGGTGATCTCTGTCTTGTCGACGGAAATGGGTCGGGCAACGCGGATCTGCGAACTGAATTGGTCCATCAGATACACGTTCGGGTAGAGGCAGAGGTTGCGCGAGTTCTCGATCATCCAGTCTGCGCGGGCTTGCCCAAAGTCGCGGGCTAGTTCATCCCGACGCTCGTAGGCCGGCCGATCTTCCGGGTTGGCCCAGCGGGTCCAGAGCAATAAATGTCCATGGTCGAAAGAGTAAAATCCGCCGCCGTGTTTGGCCCAACCGCCAGCGTTCATGGTCTTGAACTCTTCGCCCGCCTCGCGCTGTTTACGCTGGTTCTGAGTAGCGGCGTAGTTCCAGTGAACGGAGCTCACATGGTAGCCGTCCGCACCATTTTCGGCAGTGAGCTTCCAGTTACCTTCATAGATATAGGAGCTCGAACCACGCAGAACCTCCAATCCGTCAGGGGACTGGTCGACAATCATGTCGATAATCTTGGCCGACTCGCCTAAATGGTCCGCCAGCGACTTTACGTCAGGATTCAGGCTACCGAACAGAAAGCCGCGATAGGACTCGAAACGAGCGACTTTGGTCAGGTCGTGAGACCCCTCGCAGTTGAAGCTTGCTGGATAGCCCGCCTCACTCGGGTCCTTGACCTTGAGCAGCTTACCGCTGTTGTTGAAGGTCCATCCGTGGAACGGACAGGTATAACTGGAACGATTGCCGCTTTTGTGCCGGCAAAGCATGGCGCCGCGGTGACTGCAGGCATTAAGAAAGGCGTTCAGCTCACCATCCTTGTTGCGCGCGATGAAAATCGGCTGGCGCCCCATGGTGACGGTCAAAAAATCGTTCTTGTTCGGAATCTGGCTTTCGTGGGCAAGGTAAATCCAGTTACCTTCGAAGATGTGGGTCATCTCCAGTTCGAAAAGCGCAGGATCGGTGAACATCTCTCGCTTGCAGCGGTAGACCCCCTTTTCCTTGTCTTCCTCGAGCAGGGCATTCAGATAGTCGATTCCCAGGGACATGGCCAGGGCCTCCGTTGTTATTGTTCAGGCTTGAACAGATTAGGGAGACGACTTAATTGGCAATATCCAATTTCTGCAGATCGCTATCCGTATTGCGCAGCCAACGACTGCTGCCATAGAAATTTTCCCGACGCCCCCCTCCCTTCTGGCGCACCATCCAGGCAAACAGGAACGCTTAGCCGCGATGCTTGATCGTTTGGGAAGGAAGCTCGCCGAATTGCAAACGGTAGCTTTCAGAGAATCGTCCAAGGTGCAGGAAGCCGTAATCCAATGCCACTTCGGTAAGGCTGCGCACCGGACAGTTCGAATCGTTCAGGCAGGCATGAATGCGTTCCAGCTTGCGCTGGCGAACGTATTGCAGGGGCGCAACGCCTAACTGGCGTTCGAACAATCCATAAAGCGAGCGCACGCTCATGTGAGCTTGCTCGGCCAGATGTTCTGCACTCAGATCCTGCTTCAGATTGCGCTCGATGTACTGAAGAATACGCTCGAAGCTTACCGCGGGGGAGCCGAGGCATTCACGGCTTATGTTGGTTTTCAAAAGAGACAGCAGTTTACTGCCGAGAATCTGGGTGTAATGCTCCTGAACCCGCGGGAGCGGGTCGCTGACCTCCGACTCCTGACAAACCATCGCCAGCAAGCTCGGAAAACCTTCGAGCTCGTCCAGACGATAGTGATTGCGCGAGAAACGTATGCCATCGACAGGACGAAACCAGCGTTGCTCGTCACACACCGATTCGAGGACCTTTACCGGTACCTTGAGAATGAACTTCTCACAATCTTGTGAGTAGGTCAGATCGACCGGGTCATCCGGGTTGATCAGCAGTAACTCACCCGGCAAAAGACAATGTTCGCGTTTATGCCCTCGCCAAAGACAACTGCCACTCAGCAGCACCTGAAGATGATAAATGGTCTCTAGAGCAGGAGAAGTGACCCGTACGCTTCCGCCATAGCTGATACGGCACAGATCGAGATCAGCAAATTTTCGATGATTCAGGCTGGCGCGGGGGTGCGTCGTCTTGGACAGACCGATGCAGTGCTGCCCGACATGCAAGTTCACATAGTCGGAAACCATGTAGGGGTCTGCGTTTCGAAACACACTACTGCGCTCACTCAGCAGGTGACTATCCATCGGCAAGGCACTCGGGATCTAATTATTATGGTCATCACACACGCCGGTCAGGACGTGTGCTGACTCTTTAACAGCCATAGTACGCAAACTTGGCCGTACCGAAACGATATCCGACTATTGGTTCATTCCTCTAGCCCGTTAAACAGGCAAAAGACCGAAAATCGATTGCTCGGCGCGCATATGAGCGATTATCGAACAGTTTTCTGAAAGGTTGCCCCTTCGCCCGATTGACGTTGAAAATCGACGCGCATAATTCTCTCAAGGGGCAGACAAACTATCCCGACCCAAGTGTCAATTCACGGCTTCAATCGGTGATTTGGAGCAGCGAGTCTCTCTTTCCCCAGCCAAAGAGTTTCCACCAAAGCAAACCCAACGCCAGAGAAGCAGCGACTGCGGCGGTGAACCACATAATGATTAACAATGTAAATGTGACGTTGTTGTTCAGCTCTCGAAAAATACCAAAGGCGAAGGCCGTGTACCAAGATACGCCAGAGATAGCACCCGAGACCAGAAATACAGCAACTTTGCTACGAGAAACCCCATGCAACAAAGGACGGCTCAAGTCACGCAGAACCTCTGGCAACGCGAAGGCGTGAATAATCATGCCATTAATGGTCAGTACACCCACTACCAATACTTTCGCCCAAAGCTTCGGATTCTCAAGTTTCTCCGGCGACTCCATTACATAAAGAGCGAGAAACCCTAAGCCAGAGAGCCAAAGGAGACCTAGCCCTATGGCGACCGCATCGCTGATGAAGTGGAAGGTACGCCCTACCTCTACCGGCAGACTTCCCCTACGGATCCAGCGCAGAACCCAAAGGTCTAGCATCGTCGCACCGCCAAGACCAAAACACAGGCCAAGCAAATGCAAACCCACAAGAAGGGTCAGCACTCTTAAATGCGGGAGAGGCTCAGGCAACGGGACGTGAAGCGCGAGCGTTTCGGCGAGCAAGGGTCCGCAACCAACAGTCGCAAGCAAACCGCCAAAAATCATGAAGGATGTTAAGAGTGGGTTAGCTGTTCGCTTCTGCATTTCAACCTCAATTCAGCAGCCTTCCCTAGTTGCCCATAAATTTGATGTTTGCCGAATATAACGACATTTTGATTTAATCATACAATGAGTACGAATAATGGCAAAACAACATCAACATTTTATCTTTAAACCTCTCAATCAAGTTAATAGATATTTAAATCCAAACTTTTAAATCACCCACAAAAATACAACCGCGCGAAAGCGGATCCTATACAAAGCCAACAAGCTTAAATTAATTCCCTATACCTTCCTAAAGTCTCAAGCCCTGAAATAAAAGACGAAGGGTCCACCACAATCAAACTGCGGACCCTTCGAATCGTTCAAAACGATTAATGCCGTATGCAAACGGATTTGGTTTCAGTAAACGCGTCCAGCCAATCGACGCCGAAATCTCGTCCAGTCCCTGATTGCTTGAATCCACCAAAAGGCATGTTTGCATCAATCAGTGTATGACTATTGACCCAGACGGTGCCGGCCTCGATACGCGGTGTCAGATCCATCGCCGTCGACAAGCTATTGGTCCAAAGGCTTGCGGTGAGGCCGTACTCTGTGTCGTTAGCCTTGGCCAGTGCCTCCTCTGCGTCAGCCACACGCGTCAGGGTTACAACAGGACCAAAGACCTCATCTCGAGTCAGCGAAAGATCGTCGTCGGGGTTGATGACCAGCGTCGGTGAAACATAAAAGCCTTCATTATTCGGCGCCGCCGAACCCCTGATAAGCTCAGCATTGAGAGCATTGGCTTCTGCCAGGTACGACTCGACTTTGCGCTGATGTGCTTTGGAAGCAACGGCATTGATTTGGCTGGTTGGATCCATACCCGCCCCTATCGAAAGCCCCTTGACCGCCGACTCAAAGTCGCCCACCAGTTGGTCGAAAATAGGAGCCTCGACATAAATGCGTGAACTCGCGGCGCACACCTGCCCCTGATTCAGGAAGCTGGCCATCATCAGGCCTTCAACCACCTGCTTCGGATCTGCATCTTTGAGTACGATAGCCGGATTTTTACCACCCAACTCAAGGGTAATTCGGGTCAGCCGATCGATTGCACTGCGAGCAATGCCCTTACCCGTTGCGGTCGAGCCGGTGAAACTGATTTTGCTGATCAGCGGATGACTGGTCAGCGTTTTACCGCACACGGCACCATTGCCAGTCACCACGTTGAACACTCCAGCCGGAACACCGGCTTCAGTGGCCAACTCAGCCATGCGCATCAACGTCAAAGGGGTAATTTCCGATGGCTTGATCACGATCGAACAACCAGCCGCCAGAGCAGGCATGACCTTCCACATGCCAATCATCAGCGGGAAGTTCCATGGAACAATGCCGGCAACGACACCCACCGGTTCCTTGCGTGTATAGGCGGTATAACGAGCCCCCTCTGGAACAGAAATCGAAAGGTCGAGAGTACGCCCTGAAATTTTGGTGGCCAGCCCTGCGGTATAACGCATCCAATTTAACGTGCAGGCCACTTCAAAAGCCCGCGAAACATTGATCGACTTGCCCTGTTCCAGGGTTTCCAGTTGAGCCAGCTCTTCAGCATGTTGTTCAAGCAAATCAGCGTAACGCAGCAGAATACGTTCGCGCTCTGCCGGCAGACGACGGGACCAAACACCGGAAACAAAAGCTTTATGAGCTGACGTCACTGCCCGCTCGACATCGTAGGCATTGGCGTCGATGGTGGTGGAAATTTGCTGACCGGTTGAAGGATCGAAGATCGGCAGGGTATCGGTGGATTGGGCACTGATCCACCCGCCGTCGATGTACAACCCATGGTTTCGCTTCAAGAAAGAGCTGACCCTTTCTAGCGTCGCGACCCTATTGACCTGGTTCATGCCCCTTACCTCACGCTGAGTGTCGAAAGCGCCGAAACACCAGTGATGTTCATCGACGCCACAATTAAAACAATAGTCAATAAGAGCCTAATTCAGTCATTGCACCTTTAATTTTTTGCCCGTGCCAGACAGCTTTGCATCTCTGCCAAAACAGGATCCAAATTGTTTGGCACTAGGTGTAGGAGCGTCCTCCAAGCCCTCCTCCCTCCCGTCTACTCTTAAGTTAATAAAGCATTGTCGGTCAGGAAAAACCGATTTAGGCACAAAGTAAAAATTTTTTGGCAGGAATCAAAAAGAAGCGATTGGCCAGCTATAGCAAAGTGAGGACGTCACTGTCTTCGGCTCGTCTCAAGGTACTCAGAAATGTTCACGCCCTTAGCAATAACAAAAAGAAAATCGCTTGCTCGACTCACACTAGCAGTTGCCTTGAGCACCCTCGGGCTGCCTGGCTGGCTGCCCACCGCCCATGCCCACGGTGGAGCCGCCGAAATGGTGCCTCTGCAATCGACCCTTGAGGAGTTCGGCGCCACCGTCAGATGGGACAGCTATGCCAATCTGTTCATCGTTGCCAAGGATGGCGTCTACCTCAAGGTAAAACCAGACAGTCGTGTGGCCATGCTCAATGGCAAACGGATGGAGCTGGCGGTACCGGTGGTGTTCAAAGGCAAAACGGCCTACATGCCCAAAGACTTTATCAACCAGGTTTTCCAATCCGGCCTGGACAAGACGTTCGTCATCGAAACCCGGCCTAACCCGCTCAACCCGCTTAGCGCGGACGAGATCAAACGGGCAGTGGAAATCGTCAAACAATCGGAGCATTACAAGCCCGATTTCCGCTTCACTGAAGTCTCCGTCAAAGAGCCGCCCAAGGACCAAGTCTGGGACTTTGTCTATACAGGCCAAACTGTTTCTCAGCCACGCCAGGCCAGTATTGTGGTACTGGACGGTAAGCACGTAATCGAAGGACTGGTGGACCTCAGCAGCAACACCCTCAAATCGTGGGAACCCATCGAAGGTGCTCACGGCATGGTCTTGCTGGACGACTTCGCGACCGTACAGTCCGCCATCGAGGCGAGCCCTGAATACTCGCAAGCCTTGGCCAAACGTGGCATCACCGACGTGAAGAAGGTCGTGGCCACGCCGCTGACGGTCGGCTACTTCGATGGCAAGGACGGATTGGCGCAGGACAAACGACTACTGAAGATCGTCAGTTATCTCAATACCGATGACGGCAACTATTGGGCTCATCCGATCGAAGGCCTGGTCGCGATCGTCGACCTGGAACAGAAAAAGCTGATCAATATCGAAGACGAGGGTGTCATTCCGGTGCCAATGAAGTCGACGCCCTATGATGGACGCGGGCGCAAAGGCGTAACGGTCAAACCGTTGGAAATCATCGAACCGGAAGGAAAAAACTACACCATTACCGGTAACAGCATTCATTGGCAGAACTGGGACTTCCACATTCGCCTCGATTCGCGGGTCGGCCCTATCCTGTCCACAGTCACTTATGACGACAAGGGCAAGAAACGCAAAATCATGTATGAAGGCTCGCTCGGCGGCATGATCGTACCGTACGGCGATCCCGACGGCGGTTGGTACTTCAAAGCCTACCTAGATTCCGGCGACTACGGCATGGGCACGTTGACCTCCCCTATTGCACGCGGTAAAGACGCCCCTGAAAATGCGGTGCTGCTGGACGCCACCATCGCTGACTACACCGGCGCACCCACTTCGATTCCACGCGCCATGGCGGTGTTTGAACGCTACGCCGGACCGGAATACAAACACCAGGAGATGGGCCAGCCCAACCTCAGTGCCGAGCGTCGCGAACTGGTGGTTCGCTGGATCAGCACCGTTGGCAACTACGATTACATCTTCGATTGGGTCTTTCAGCAAAACGGCACCATTGGCATCAATGCCGGCGCCACCGGGATCGAGGCGGTCAAGGGCGTGAAATCCAAGACCATGCATGAAGAAACGGCCAAGGAAGACACCCGCTACGGCACACTTCTGGATCACAACATCGTCGGCACCACCCACCAGCACATCTACAACTTCCGCCTGGATATGGATGTGGACGGTGAAAACAACTCGCTGGTCGAAGTGAATCCGGTGGTCGCTCCCAACGACCGCAGTGGACCTCGGACCAGCACAATGCAAACCGAGCAGCATGTCGTCGGTACCGAACAAGAGGCGGCGCAGAAATTCGATCCCGCGACCGTTCGCCTGATCAGCAACACCAGCAAGGAAAATAAAGTCGGCAACCCGGTTTCCTACCAGCTGATTCCTTATGCCGGCGGGACTCACCCAGTTGCCAAAGGCGCCAATTTCGGTAAAGACGAATGGCTTTATCACCGCCTGAGCTTTATGGACAAGCAACTCTGGGTAACGCGCTACAGTCCTGAAGAGAAGTATCCAGAGGGCAAGTACCCTAATCGCTCGGACAAAGACGCTGGGCTTGGTCAGTTCACCAAGGATAACCAGCCAATCGAAAACACCGATGATGTTGTCTGGCTGACCACCGGCACCACTCACGTCGCCCGGGCCGAAGAATGGCCTATCATGCCGACCGAGTGGGTTAACGTACTGTTGAAGCCCTGGAACTTTTTTGATGAAACGCCCACGCTCAATTTGAACGATCCAAAGTAAGCAACAAAAAAGGAGATACCAGTGCGGCATCTCCTTTTTGCCTCGACTTTCACACTCATGCCATCAGGCATGCTTCTTACGGTATTCCCCTGGAGAAACCCCGAAGCGCGCCTTGAACGCAGTCGAAAAGTAGCTCGAATCGGAAAAGCCCCACCAATAACCCAGCGCTGACAATTTCTGTTCCGCTCCCGATTGGCGTAAGGACTCAGCACACAAATCCAAACGTCGATCCTTGATGTATCGTGCAACGACCAGTCCCTTCCTGGAAAACATTCGATAAAGGCTGCGTAAGGATACACCCACCTTTTGCGCCAGCCATTCAGGGCACAGTTCTTCTGAACGGATATGATCGTCGATGTAATCGAGGGTTTTACGGAAGATGCGTTCATGCGAGTCTATCTGGTCTCCAGCATGACTGATGGCAGGGCGCAGCAGACTTACAACCGCCTCGAGGGTTGCCTCGCTTTCTTGCTGGGTCAGATTCTTCTGGCAAGTTGCATCCATTATCAGATGGTGAGAAAGCTTGGCGATGGGTGATGTCGCCACAATCCGGTGAGCGCACTGGACCTGAGAGAACCGCAAGGTCTGTTCGACCAGACAATACGGCAGAATCAGCGACAATTGCCGAGAATTCTGGCTGTAAATGAAGTCACTGGGACGTGAAGCGTCAATTAACGTGATGTCTCCGGCTGACAGCGAAACTCGATTGTCGCCCTGAGCCATACCTGCTGTGCCGTCAAGCTGAAATACAGCAAAATATTTTCCACCATCGCCGGCGGCGACTTCCGACGACGTCCGATACAGTCGAGCCTGGCAGGCATCGACAAAACTGAGCTTCAGCGCGCCGTTCTGGTACTCCCTGATCTCTCCGGAGAACTCAGAACCCAAGGCTTTTGCGTTGAAGGCCCCACAAATCTGATTGATCTGATGGATCCACTGATCGAACCCATCACGGCGATGCGCAGCTGTAGAAATCATGTCAGGTCTCACGCAGGTTTATTTTTATTATCCACGCCATCCACAATGAAACAGGATGCTTCGAACCCTGAAAAATGAATCTCCCTGAGCGACGGAGGTTATTTAAGTCCGCCAAAACGTCGGTAGAAATTTTCACCGACATCCGGTAGCGGGCCATCGGCTGTTTCCAACACGCTGTTCAGCCACTCCCCGGCCTTGGCGAAAATCAATCGGTAAATATTGCGGCACAGCTGTCGGGCAGCGCGACCTTCCCAGTCACCAGGCAATAACTCATCGGGTAACTGCGGGTCGCGCAAGAGCAATTTACGATACTCATGAATGAGCAGAACCCTTGCCAGAAAACAATCGGATGGCTGCAGGTTCTCTTGTTCGCGAAGCGCTTGCCAAAGCGGACGAAACAGCTGAATGAACTCACTGTAATGGGTCGCCAGCTCTTCAATGTTCCAGCTTTCGCGCACTTGTAAGCGCAGCGCCTTGGAAGCCAGAACATCCTGGGCGGCCGTCTCGAAGATGATGGTATCTTCGTGGACGCCCAGGTCGGTTAAGGTCGCACTCACATCAGCCCGGTCGCTACGCGGACAAGCCAATACCGTGGGCGAGATCGCACCAAACCCTTGCCATTCAAGCTCTTCACGCACCTGTTTGCGCTTGTCTGGCTTAAGCTGCGAAAGCATGACCAGACACCACGAACCATCCCATGCCGGCACGGTAGAGCTATAGACTCGCTTAAAGGCCTTTTCGAAGCGACGCCGACCGGTACCGGTCAGACTATAGTAGCTACGACGACCTACTTTTTCGGCAGTCAGCCAGTTCTCCTTGGTCAACCGAAAAATCGACGTGCGGATGAGCCGCTCATTAATGCCAATGGGCTCGAGCAACTGAATCAGACTACCCAGCCAGACCGTACCGCCGTGAGGTTCGATAGCATCCCCATAGAGCGTGATGATCAGCGAACTGGCCCGAATCGGCGTCTGTTCCTGAAAGCGTGTGATCAGAGAATTCAATGGAGCAAGGGACGACATAGGCGTACCGATTAGTAAAAGGACTGAAATATACCCGCTGAGCTAACCTCGTGGCCATCGCTGCCGCGCTGCTTGCTCACAGCCCCGCAGCCCCCTTGGGCCGCAAGTCGCTGCGACTGATGCGTGGACGGTCGGGTTCCGGTTCGCTTAAAGGTTCGCATGCTCGCATCTGCTCGAGACAGCGTTTGGCCAGTTCCTGATATTCGAGAGTCCCAGCCTGCTTCCACGAAACTTCCTCGTCAGAGAGACTGCGCTTCACACTGGCCGGAGCTCCCATAATCAGTGACTGCTCGGGACATTCGAAGCCTGCCTTGACGAAGGCCGCCGCAGAGACGAATGAGCGAGGACCAATGCGTGCATTGTCCATCACCACAGCATTCATGCCCACCAAAGCATCGGCACCAATCCGGCAACCATGCAACACCGCACCGTGGCCAATATGGCCATTGCACTCCACTACGGTGTCACTGTCGGGAAAACCATGCATGACACAGGTGTCCTGAAGATTGGCCCCCTCCTCCAGCACTATTCGACCAAAGTCGCCACGCAGGCTGGCTAACGGCCCGATGTAGCAACGGGGGCCGACAATCACGTCACCGATCAAAACGGCCGACGGGTGAACATAGGCGCTGGGATCGACCACCGGGGTCAGACCATCGAGGCTGTAACAGGTCATGAAAGCTCCCTTCAAGGGCAGATATTGATACATCCACAAAGCGATGCGAATACAGGACCCTCTTGTATCACATCAAATTCTTAATGCCAAATTCATAAAACCGTATCATTTTTTTGTCTCTTAACCCGCACCGTTTGACCGCCCTTCCGAACCCGCATAAAAACCAACAAATACTGGCTAAAAATCGACTAAATATAGACCGTCCGGCCAACGTATCGGGATAAAAAGGCGACGAATGAGACACACAATACAATTTTTTGTATTGCATTTACGTATCATGTCAGAGGTATACTCGGGAAAAACTGGCCTACCGAGCCGATCCAATAATGAGCCGGCGTTACAGCCGAGCGCGCACCTGAGGGCATCCGCCATGCCTCTAACCCTTGCTGTCGAATTCATCGAGCCTGGCGTTCGCCTGATTACCCTCCAACGCCCACAAGCACTGAATGCCCTGACCACCCAGTTACTCGGTGAACTGGCGGATGAACTGAACGCCGCGCAAGCCGATCCAGACACGCGCGCGGTGGTCCTGGCCGGCAGCCGTAAGGCTTTCGCCGCCGGTGCCGACATTAAAGAAATGGGCGAGCGCAATCTGGTCGGCATCCTCAATGACCCGCGTCAGGCGTCATGGCAGACCATCACCCATTTCAACAAACCGCTGATCGCCGCCGTCAACGGCTTCGCCCTAGGTGGCGGCTGCGAACTGGCGATGCACGCCGACATCATCATTGCCAGCGAAGACGCGCGCTTCGGCCAGCCGGAAATCAATCTCGGGATAATGCCCGGCGCTGGCGGCACCCAGCGCTTGCTGCGTGCCGTTGGTAAATCCATGGCCATGCAGATGGTCCTCACCGGTGATCCGATCGATGCCCGCCAGGCCCAACGCGCCGGTCTGGTCAGCGAAGTGACTCAACCAGAACTCACCGTCGAACGCGCTCTGCAAATTGCCCACAACATTGCCGGCAAAGCCCCGCTCGCCGTGCGCCTGGCCAAGGAAGCACTGCTCAAGGCCATGGACACCGACCTGGCCAGCGGCCTGCGTTTCGAGCGCCACGCCTTCACCGTGCTGGCGGGCTCCCGTGACCGTGATGAAGGTATTCGCGCCTTCCAGGAAAAGCGCACGCCGACCTTTATCGGCGAATAACCCACCGAATTCGAACGACCTCTCAGAGAGCGCATGACCATGAACTTCGAACACATCCTGTTTTCCGTCGAGGCGGGCGTCGCCCTGCTCAGCCTCAATAGACCGGACCAACTGAACAGCTTCAACGCACAGATGCACGGCGAGGTGAAGGAAGCGTTAAAACAGGTCAGGCAAAACCCGGATGTGCGGGTTCTGCTCCTGACCGGTGAAGGCCGCGGCTTCTGCGCCGGACAGGATCTCAGCGACCGGAATGTCGCGCCAGGCACTGCCGTGCCGGATCTGGGCGAGTCCATCGAGAAGTTTTATAACCCGCTGATTCGCCAGTTGCGCGACCTGCCGCTGCCGGTGATCTGTGCGGTCAACGGCGTAGCGGCCGGTGCCGGCGCCAACATTCCACTGGCCTGCGACCTGGTACTGGCAGCGCGCTCTGCGAGCTTCATTCAAGCCTTCTGCAAAATTGGCCTGATCCCCGACTCTGGCGGCACCTGGACCTTGCCACGCCTGGTCGGCATGGCTCGCGCCAAGGCACTGGCCTTACTGGGCAATCGGTTGACAGCCGAACAAGCCGAGCAATGGGGCCTGATTTACCGCTGCGTGGATGACGCCGAACTGCGCAGTGAAGCCCTAACGCTTGCCCGTCACCTGGCCACACAACCAACCTACGGCTTGGCGCTGATAAAACGCAGCCTGAACGCAAGTTTGAGCAACACATTCGATGAACAGCTGGAACTGGAAAAGGACCTGCAATGCCTGGCCGGGCGTAGCGAAGATTACCGTGAGGGCGTCAGCGCCTTCATGGAAAAACGCAGCCCAAGCTTCAAGGGGCGCTGAGTCATGACTGCACTGAATATCAACGCACGCATCGCGGTGATTGGCGCCGGCGCCATGGGCGCAGGCATCGCGCAGGTCGCCGCACAGGCAGGCCATCCGGTGTTACTGCTGGACAATCGTCCGGGGGCTGCTGCTCAAGCCATCGATGGCATTGACCGGCAACTGGGCAAACGCGTCGAAAAAGGCAAGCTGTCTGCCGAGGCACGGGCCGCGACCATCGCTCGCCTGCAAGCCGTGGAAGCCATCGAAGCACTGGCCGATTGTGAGCTGATCATCGAAGCCATCGTCGAAAATCTGGAAGCCAAACGCACCTTGTTCCGACAACTGGAAGGCATCTGCGGAGAGCAATGCATTCTGGCGAGCAACACGTCTTCGCTGTCGATTACCAGCATCGCTGCGCAGTTGAGCCATCCACAACGGTTGCTCGGCCTGCACTTCTTCAACCCTGCGCCGATCATGGCACTGGTGGAAATTGTCTCGGGCCTGGCCAGCGATCCACGGTTGGCCGAATGCCTCTACGATACCGCCAAGGCCTGGGGCAAAAAACCGGTGCATACCCGATCCACGCCGGGCTTTATCGTCAACCGCGTGGCTCGACCGTTCTACGCCGAAAGCCTGCGTCTGCTTCAGGAAGGCGCCGCGGATTGCCCGACCCTCGACTCGCTGATGCGCGATGCTGGTGGCTTTGCGATGGGCGCATTCGAACTGACCGACCTGATCGGTCACGACGTCAACTATGCCGTGACCTGCTCAGTGTTTGACGCTTATTACGCAGACACCCGCTTTCTGCCCTCATTGATTCAGAAAGAGCTGGTGGATGCCGGGCGCCTAGGACGAAAAAGCGGTCATGGTTTCTATAGCTACGCCGAAGGCGCAGAACGCCCGCAACCCAAACACATTAGCAGCGAACAATCCATTGACACCTGCGTTGTGGAAGGCAGCCTTGGCATCGCTCAGCCTCTGATCACGCGCTTGCGCGAACAGGGCGTGGAAATCATTCAGCGCGACGGCCAAGGTTTGCTGCGCACCGGTGATGCCGTTCTGGCCTTAAGCGATGGGCGCATGGCCTGCCAGCGAGCAAGGGAAGATGGCCTGCGCAATTTGATCTTGCTGGACCTGGCATTTGACTATGGCAAAGCCAGCCGCATCGCCATCAGCTACACGGCAGACATTGATCCGACAGCACTCGAACAAGGTGTCGCCGTGCTACAGCGGGCCGGACTCAACGTCAGTCCGCTCAGCGACAGCCCGGCCCTAGCCGTCTTACGCACGGTCGCCATGCTCGCCAACGAAGCAGCCGACGCCCTGCTGCAAGGCGTGGCCTCGGCCGCCGACATCGACCTGGCAATGCGCGCTGGCGTCAATTATCCCCAAGGCCCGCTCGCCTGGGGCGATGCCATCGGTCTTTCGCACTTGCTCAAGGTGCTGGAAAACCTGCAAGCCAGCTACGGCGAAGAACGCTATCGGCCGTCGCTGGCGTTACGTCGCCGAGTCGCCGAAGGGAGGACGTTTCATGACAAATCATGAGGCGATGAACCTAGCCAGCGACTGCGCGCAAACATTGTTCAAGCGCGATGCCGCCAGCCAGGCGATGGGCATGCGCCTGCTTTCGGCTGGACCTGGCTGTGCCCGCGTGGGCATGAGCGTTCGCGCCGACATGATCCAGGGCCATCGTACCTGCCATGGCGGTTACCTGTTTACCCTCGCCGACACAGCGTTCGCCATTGCCTGCAACAGTTACAACGATGCCACGGTGGCCCTCGGTTGCAACATCCACTACGTCGCCCCGGCCATTCTGGGCGATACCTTGACAGCCGACTGCATTGAGCAAAGCCGCTCCGGTCGCACCGGCAACTATGCCGTACGCATTGAAAACCAATTGGGCCATCTAATAGCTCTGTTCCATGGCCAATCCTACAAAGTGCGCGGCACTGTGCTGGCGCAGGAGACCTCAAATGAATGACGCCTTGATAATAGACGCAGTGCGAACCCCAATCGGCCGCTATGCCGGAGCCCTGAGTGGCGTGCGCGCCGACGACCTCGGCGCGGTGCCGCTGCGCGAATTGCTGCGCCGTCACCCACAGGTCAATTGGAATGCGGTCGATGATGTGATCTACGGCTGCGCCAACCAGGCCGGCGAAGACAACCGCAACATCGCGCGCATGTCGGCCCTGCTGGCCGGCTTACCGGTCAGCGTACCCGGCACCACCATCAATCGTTTGTGCGGTTCTGGGCTGGATGCGATCGGCACTGCAGCCCGGACGATCCGCTGTGGCGAGGCCGGTTTGATGCTGGTGGGCGGTGTCGAATCCATGTCCCGGGCACCATTGGTGATGGGCAAGGCCGAGCAGGCGTTTTCCCGTGAAGCACAGATTTACGACACCACCATCGGGTGGCGCTTCGTCAATCCGCTGATGAAAAAAACCTATGGCATCGACTCCATGCCGGAAACCGCCGAGAACGTGGCCGAACAGTTCAATATCTCGCGCGCCGATCAGGACGCCTTCGCCCTGCGCAGCCAGCAGCGCGCCGTCGCCGCCCAGGCCAGCGGGCGTCTGGCCAAGGAAATCGTTTCGGTAGAAATCCCCCAACGCAAAGGTCCCGCCAAAGTCATCGAGCACGATGAACACCCGCGCGGTGACACCACCCTGGAGCAACTGCAGAAGCTCGGCACCCCCTTTCGCGAACGCGGCAGCGTCACCGCCGGCAACGCATCCGGGGTCAATGACGGCGCTTGCGCGCTCCTGCTCGCCAGCCCAGAAGTCGCCAAACGCCAAGGCCTGACGGCTCGCGGCCGGGTCCTAGCCATGGCCACCGCCGGTGTAGAACCGCGCATCATGGGCATCGGCCCGGTGCCGGCAGCACGCAAGGTGTTGGAACTGGCCAATCTGAGCCTGGCCGACATGGATGTGATTGAACTTAACGAAGCCTTTGCCGCGCAAGGTCTGGCGGTGCTGCGCGAGCTCGGTCTGAGCGACACCGACCCACGGGTCAACCCCAATGGCGGTGCGATCGCTCTCGGACATCCATTGGGCATGAGTGGTGCGCGACTGGTAACCACCGCCCTGCATGAGCTGGAAGAACGTCAGGGCCGCTATGCCTTGTGCACCATGTGCATCGGCGTCGGCCAGGGCATCGCTCTGATCATCGAGCGCCTGCCTAACTAAAGAATCGCGATTCCCGGGGGAGCCGAGAGGTATATCCTTGGGGCATGCACTCAAAGCCCTTCTTTGGAAGGGCTGTAACACAAAAACAACTCGAGTGAAGTCATGAACATGCCAATTGCCAAAGCCGTGCCTAATCCACAGCTGGACCCAATGGAAACCGCCAGCATCGACGAACTTCGTCAGCACCAGCTGGAGCGCCTGCGCTGGAGCCTGAACCACGCCTACCTGAACGTACCGCTGTACCGTCAACGCTTCGATGCATTGGGTGTCCACCCAGACGACCTTCGGACCCTGGATGATCTGGCGAAATTTCCATTCACTACGAAATCCGATCTGCGCGACAACTACCCCTACGGTATGTTCGCAGTACCGATGCAAGACGTGGTGCGCCTGCACGCCTCCAGTGGCACTACCGGCAAACCGACGGTCGTCGGTTACACCCAGAACGACATCGACACCTGGGCCAATGTCGTCGCCCGCTCGATCCGCGCAGCGGGTGGTCGCCGTGGCGACAAAGTGCATATTTCCTATGGCTACGGGTTGTTCACCGGCGGCCTCGGCGCCCATTATGGTGCTGAACGCTTGGGTTGCACGGTGATCCCGATGTCCGGCGGGCAGACCGAGAAGCAAGTGCAGTTGATCAAGGATTTCCAGCCGGACATCATCATGGTTACACCGTCCTACATGCTCAACATTGCCGATGAAATCGAGCGCCAGGGCATAGATCCGCACAAACTGGCCTTGCGACTGGGTATCTTCGGCGCCGAACCGTGGACCGCCGAGTTGCGCAAAGCCATCGAGGCGCGCCTGGGCATCACCGCCCTGGACATCTATGGCCTCTCTGAAATCATGGGCCCCGGTGTCGCCATGGAATGCGCCGAGACCAAGGACGGCCCGACCATTTGGGAAGACCACTTCTATCCGGAAATCATCGACCCGGTCACTGGTGAAGTGCTACCGGACGGCCAGATGGGGGAACTGGTGTTCACTTCCTTGAGCAAGGAAGCCCTTCCAATGATCCGCTATCGCACTCGCGACCTGACGCGCCTGCTACCCGGCACTGCGCGTCCGATGCGGCGTATCGACAAGATCACCGGGCGCAGCGATGACATGCTCATCATACGTGGTGTCAACGTCTTCCCAACGCAGATCGAGGAGCAAGTGCTCAAGATCAAACAGTTCGCGGAATGCTATGAGATTCACTTGTATCGCAACGGCAACCTCGACAGCGTCGAGGTACATGTCGAACTCAAGCCTGAGCATCAACATTTCAATGACGAGCAGCAGAAAGCCGTAGCCGCCGAGCTCAGTCGCCACATCAAAACCTACATCGGCATCAGCTCGCGTATCGTTTTGCAGCCAGCACACGCCCTCAAACGCTCCGAAGGCAAGGCTTGCCACGTCGTGGACAAACGTCCAAAAGCATGACTGCTGCACCTTTCTCACCCCGCTTTTGCGGGGTTTTTTTTGCCTTCCGAAAAGACCGTTCGGCGTAAAGCGATACAAAAACATATTCGACACGATATTTTTTGTTTGATATTGGTTTTTGTATCGCTTATAAGATTAATCATGCCCTTGAATAATTTCGTGGCGGGAGAAACCTCATGTACGCACAGCTTGTAGACACCGGAGTGAAGCGCATCAAGGACCTGTCGGAGATGTCCGAACAGGAGCGCGCATTTCAGGAAAAAATTGATTCGGAAATAAAGATCGAAGCCAAAAACTGGATGCCAGATGCGTATCGGCAAACCTTGATCAGACAGATTTCCCAGCACGCCCACTCCGAGATCGTCGGCATGCTGCCCGAAGGCAACTGGGTCACCCGCGCACCTTCGCTCAAGCGCAAGTTGCAACTGATGGCCAAGATCCAGGATGAGGCTGGCCACGGCCTGTACCTCTATAGCGCTATGGAAACCCTGGGTGCCGACCGCGACGAAGAAATCGCCAAACTGCACAGCGGCAAGGCCAAGTACTCGAGCATTTTCAATTATCCGACGCTGAACTGGGCCGACATGGGGGCAGTGGGCTGGCTGGTCGATGGCGCCGCGATCGTCAACCAGGTCGTCCTGCAGCGCACCTCCTACGGCCCCTACTCCCGTGCCATGGTGCGGATCTGCAAGGAGGAGAGCTTCCACCAGCGTCAAGGCTACGAAATCCTCCTGACCATGATGCGCCACGGCACTCAGGCGCAAAAAGACATGGTCCAGGACGCGATCAACCGCCTCTGGTGGCCATCGCTGATGATGTTCGGCCCGAGCGATGAACACTCCCCGAACAGCGCCCAGTCCATGGCTTGGAAAATCAAGCGCCAGAGCAACGATGAACTGCGCCAGCGCTTCATTGACCAGACCATTCCGCAACTGGAACTGCTGGGCTGTACCTGCCCGGATCCGGAGCTGAAGTGGAACGCCGAGCGCGGCCACTACGACTTCGGCGAAATTCAGTGGAACGAGTTCTACGAGGTACTGAAAGGCAACGGCCCGTGCAACCAGGAGCGGGTAGCTACCCGCCGCAAGGCCATTGAAGACGGTGCCTGGGTGCGCGAGGCCGCTGTCGTCCACGCTCACAAGAAACAGAACAAGAACGCCGCCTGATCGGCCCGAAAACCCGTGCAGGCGCTAATGCAGGGCGCGAATGCTTGATCTTCGCCCTGCCAACCACCTGCCAACAGATGTGGAGTAGATGTCATGTCCGAGTGGACTCTTTTCGAAGTTTTCGTGCGCAGCAAGCACGGTCTCAACCACAAGCATGTCGGCAGTGTGCATGCTGCCGATACCACCATGGCCATCGAGAATGCGCGCGAGCTGTACACCCGTCGCAGCGAAGGTGTGAGCCTGTGGGTCGTGCCTTCGGCGCTGATCACCGCCTCGTCGCCCGATGAGAAAGACCCTCTGTTCGACCCGTCGGACGATAAGGTCTATCGCCACGCCAGCTTCTACGAGCTGCCGGCCGAAGTCGGGCACATGTGAGGTCGACCATGAATAACCAGACTGATCTGATCGAATACCTGCTGCGTCTCGGCGACAGTGCCCTGGTCCAGGGGCAGCGCCTGTGTCAATGGTGCGGTCGCGCGCCGGCGCTGGAAGAAGAGCTGGCGCTCATGAACGTCGGCCTCGACCTGGTAGGCCAGGCACGCAACTGGCTGGAGTATGGCGCCGAGTTATTGAACGACGGTCGCGATGCCGATCACCTGGCATTTCGCCGTGACGAGCGAGCTTATCGCAATCTGTTGTTGGTCGAACAACCCAACGGCGACTTCGCCGTGACCATGCTCAAGCAATTCCTCTACGACGCTTGGCATCTGGAAGTACTCAAGGACCTGACCCAGTCCGGCGACGAACGCATCGTCGGTATCGCGGCCAAGGCGGTGAAAGAAGTCACCTACCATCTGCGCCGCTCCAGCGAGTGGGTCGAGCGCCTGGGCGATGGCACCGAGGAAAGCCACCGGCGCATGCTTGCGGCCATCCCGGAAGTCTGGCGTTTCACTGTCGAGCTGACCAACGCCGACGACAGTGAACAACGTTTGCACGACGCAGGCGTCATCCCGGACACCGGACAAATCGCCGTTGCCTGGCAAGCCAAGGTCAACGAAGTTTTTGCCAGCGCCACCCTACCCGTGCCTGCCGCGCCAAGCCCTTTCTACCTGGACGCGCGTCGTGGTTTGCACACCGAACACCTAGGCATTCTGCTGGCCGAGATGCAATCACTGCCACGAGCGTACCCCGATGCAACCTGGTGAGCTGATCGCCAGCGACTTGGGCGCGCGGCCGGCACAACCGACCGACCTGGCCTGCGCGTGGGCAACCTTGGCACACGTCATGGACCCGGAAGTGCCGGTGGTCAGCGTCGTCGATCTGGGCATCGTGCGCGCTCTCGACTGGCACGCCGGGCACTTGCATGTAGTGGTAACGCCAACCTACTCCGGTTGCCCCGCAACCGAAGTGATCGAAAACGATATCCGGGCCGCCTTGGAGCTCGCCGGGTTCAGGGCACCGCACCTGGAACGCAAATTGACCCCGGCCTGGACCACCGACTGGATCAGTGACAGCGGCCGTGAGCGCCTGCGTGCCTACGGCATTGCACCGCCCCACGGCAGCACCAGCAAACGCAGCCTGCTCGGTGAAAGCCCATTAATTGTTTGTCCGCAATGCGGCAGCACACACACCGAAGTGCTCAGCGAGTTCGGCTCCACCGCCTGCAAGGCCTTGTATCGCTGCTGCGATTGCCGGGAACCGTTCGACTATTTCAAGTGCATCTGAGCGGCGATCGGCCGTCCCAGCTGGAGAACGAAAATGAGTAAATTTCACAGCCTGACTATCAAGGACGTGCGCAACGAGACCCGTGACGCGGTGTCCATCGCTTTCGAGATTCCGCAGCACCTGCAAGACAGTTTTCACTTCACCCAGGGGCAGCATCTGGTGATGCGCACCCAACTGGACGGAGAAGAAGTACGCCGCTCGTACTCGATCTGCACTGGGGTCAACGACGGTGAACTGCGCATTGCCATCAAGCGCGTGGCCGGCGGACGTTTTTCCGCGTTTGCCAATGAACAACTGAAAGCCGGGGATAGCCTGGAAGTGATGCCACCCGCCGGCCACTTTCATGTCGAACTCGATCCGGCCCGTCATGGCAACTACCTCGCGGTCGCGGCGGGCAGCGGTATCACACCGATCCTATCGATCATCAAAACCACCCTGCAAACCGAGCCCCATAGCTGTGTCACCTTGCTGTATGGCAACCGCTCAAGCTCCGGCGCCTTGTTCCGCGAACAGCTGGAAGACCTGAAAAACCGCTACTTGCAGCGTTTGAATCTGATCTTCGTGTTCAGTCGCGAGCAGCAGGATGTCGACCTGTATAACGGCCGGATCAATGCCGAGAAATGCGAACAACTGTTCTCCCGCTGGCTCGACGTGAAAGCGCTCGACGCGGCCTTCATTTGCGGTCCACAGGAAATGACCGAAACCGTACGCGACAGTCTGAAAGCCAAAGGCATGCAACCTGAACGTATTCACTTCGAACTGTTTGCCGCCGCGGGCAGCCCGCAAAAACGCGAAGCCCGTGAAGCAGCCCGGCTGGTGGATATCGCGGTCAGCCAGATCACCGTCATCAGCGACGGCCGCGCCCTGGCCTTTGATCTGCCGCGCAACACCCAGAGCATCCTCGATGCCGGCAATGCTATAGGCGCCGAACTGCCCTACTCGTGCAAGGCCGGCGTGTGCTCGACCTGCAAATGCAAGGTCATCGAAGGCGAAGTGGACATGGACAGCAACCATGCCCTGGAAGACTACGAAGTGGCTGCCGGTTATGTGTTGTCGTGCCAGGCATTTCCGGTTAGCGACAAGGTGGTGCTCGACTTCGACCAGCTCTGATCAACGCGCTCCTTCAGGACCTGTGCTGTACCTGCGGGAGCGTGGCTTGCCTCTGATAAAGGTCGCAGGGTCTTCTTCAGCTTGCAACCGTAAACCCGTTCCACCCCACAACAAAAACAGAGAGCGTGCTATGACCCCCCAAGACATAGAGTTCATACGCCAGCACCCCGACTTCGTTCAGCTGGTACGCCGTAAAAAGAATCTTTACTGGTCACTCAGCCTGGTAATGCTGGTGGTCTATTACGGCTTCGTATTGCTGGTGGCGTTTTCCCCTAGCTCCCTCGGCCGATCGTTGAGTGGTGGCGTGACCACCGTGGGCATGCTGGTGGGTGTAGCTATCGTGATGTTGGCGTTCGCCCTAACCGGTTTCTACGTCTATCGCGCCAACAACGTGATCGATCCACTCAACGAAAAGCTGAAACAGGAGTGCGCCCGATGAACCGTTTTCCAACGTTATTGCTGCTGCCTCTGATCTTTGTCGCGGACTTTGCGGCAGCCGCTGACAGCGCGTCTCGCCCGCTGAACTGGAACGCGATCGCCATGTTTGTGGTGTTCGTGCTGTTCACACTCGGAGTGACTCGTTGGGCTGCATCGCGCACCCGCTCCGCCAGCGACTTCTATACCGCAGGCGGAGGCATGAGCGGTTTCCAGAACGGCCTTGCGATCGCTGGCGACATGATCTCCGCGGCGTCCTTCCTCGGCATCTCCGCGATGATGTTCCTCAATGGATACGACGGCTTGCTGTATGCGCTGGGCGTGTTGGCGGGCTGGCCGATCATTCTGTTCCTGATCTCTGAACGCCTGCGCAACCTCGGCAAATACACCTTTGCCGATGTGGTGTCCTATCGCCTGGAACAAACCCCGGTGCGCCTGACCTCGGCTTTTGGCACCCTGACCGTGGCGCTGATGTATCTGGTGGCGCAGATGGTCGGCGCCGGCAAGCTGATCGAATTGCTGTTCGGCATCGATTACCTCTATGCGGTGATGCTGGTCGGTGTGTTGATGGTGTTTTACGTAACCTTCGGCGGCATGCTCGCCACCACCTGGGTGCAGATCATCAAGGCTGTGATGCTGCTTTTGGGCACCACGTTCATGGCGTTCATGGTGCTCAAGCATTTCGGTTTCAGCACCGAGGCGATGTTCGCCGGCGCCACCGCCGTGCATGCCAAGGGCAACGCGATCATGGCCCCTGGTGGCTTGCTGTCAAACCCCATCGATGCCATATCGCTCGGGCTGGGCATGATGTTTGGCACGGCCGGTCTGCCGCATATCCTTATGCGATTCTTCACCGTCAGCGATGCCAAAGAAGCACGTAAAAGCGTGTTCTACGCTACAGGTTTCATCGGCTACTTCTACTTGCTGCTGATCATTGTCGGCTTTGGCGCGATAGTCATGGTCGGCACCGATCCTGCGTTCCGTGACGCAAACGGCGCGATCATCGGTGGCGGTAACATGATCGCCGTACATTTGTCCCAGGCAGTGGGTGGCAACCTGTTTCTCGGCTTCATCTCCGCCGTGGCCTTCGCCACCATCCTCGCGGTGGTCGCCGGCCTGGCGTTGTCCGGCGCCTCGGCAGTGTCCCACGACCTGTATGCCTGTGTGATGCGCAAGGGCCAAGCTAGCGGAAAGGACGAAATGCGCGTATCGCGTATCGCCACCCTGTGCATCGGCATACTGGCGATCGTACTCGGCCTGCTGTTCGAGTCGCAGAACATCGCCTTTCTTTCCGGATTGGTGCTGGCCATCGCCGCCTCGGTGAACTTCCCGGTGCTGTTCCTTTCGATGTTCTGGAAGGGCCTGACCACCCGTGGCGCCGTAAGCGGCAGTCTGGCCGGGCTGGTTTCGGCAATTGTCCTGCTGGTATTGAGCCCGGCGGTGTGGGTCAACGTGTTGCATCACGACAAGGCCCTTTTCCCCTACTCCAACCCAGCGCTGTTCTCGATGAGCCTGGCGTTCTTCAGTGCCTGGGTGTTTTCCGTCACCGACACCTCACACCGAGCCGCCCTTGAGCGTGACCGTTATCTGGCGCAGTTCATCCGCTCGATGACCGGCATTGGTGCCTCCGGCGCCAGCAAACACTAAACAACGATCGATCTGATGGCAGGGAATAAAAAGTAATGAAGCCCGCGCGTACTGTACCCCGCGAATCATTGTTTTCATTAGCCGCCGTATTGAGCCTGCCCATGGTTGCCCCCTGCGCCATGGCCGACTTCATCGACGACAGCAAAGCGCGCATTGACATGCGCAACCACTACATCAATCGCGATTTCCGTCAGGGCAACGCGCCGCAATCCAAGGCTGAGGAATGGGCACAGGGGTTCACCGCACGCATCGAGTCCGGATTCACCGACGGGACATTCGGCTTCGGCCTCGACGCGCTTGGGGAACTGGGGCTGAAACTCGACTCCAGCCTGGATCGCCGAGGCACCGGACTGCTACCGTTTGGCCCGAATAGCCATGAGCCTGCTGATGAGTTCAGCGAGCTGGGGCTGACCGGTAAATTGCGGGTATCCAAAAGTGTGTTGAAACTCGGCACCCTCCAACCCTTGCTACCGGTGGCGACCTACAACGACACCCGCTTGCTGGGTTCGACCTTTGAAGGCGGCTTGCTCACCACTCAGGAAATCAGTGGTCTGACGCTGAATGCCGGGCGTCTGACCAAGACTAACCTGAGGAACTCCTCCAGCAACGATGATATCGGCTACGGGGCTGCCAGCAGCGATCACTTCGACTTCGCCGGCGGCAGCTACGCCTTGAGTCCACAACTGAACCTGAGCTATTACTACGGCAAGCTTGAGCAGATTTATCGCCAGCAGTTCGTTGGGCTGGTGCACACCCAACCGCTGGGCCACGGTTTCAACCTGCGCAGCGATCTGCGCTATTTCGACAGCAGGGGTGATGGAGCCGAGCGGGCCGGGCGTATCGACAATCGCAATTTCAACAGCATGTTCACCCTGTCCCACGGAGCCCACAAGGTCAGTGCCGCGTACCAGCAGCTGTCCGGCGACAGCGCCTTTCCGTTCCTCAACGGCGGCGATCCGTACGTGGTCAACTTGGTGACCTTCAACACCTACACCCGAGCCGACGAGGACTCCTGGCAGTTGCGTTACGACTATGACTTCGCGGCGCAAGGCATCCCCGGCCTGACCTTCATGACCCGCTACACCGACGGCCGCCACGTCAAGGCCGGCAGCGTTGACAACGGCCGCGAATGGGAGCGCGATACCGACATCGGTTACGTCATCCAGAGCGGCATGTTCAAGGACGTCAGCCTTCGCTGGCGCAATGTGACTTTCCGTTCCGGAAATGGCTTGAATACCGCCATTGACGAGAACCGGCTAATTATCGGTTACACCGTGGCGCTTTGGTAACCCCTGAATGGCGCGGTCACGGCCGCGCCAATACTTTCCATAACCCGGAGGAATCGTGATGCCTCACGCCCCTACCCTGCAAAGCTTCATCGCCGGTCGCTGGATCGGTCAACACGGTGCTCAGGTACTGCGTAGCGCCATCGATGGCCATGAGATTGCGCGCACCCACGACGAGCGCCCGGACTTCGCCGAAGCCGTCGAGCACGGTCGCCGCCAGGGCGTCAGCGCACTGATGGCGCTCGACTTCCAACAGCGGGCCCAGCGTCTCAAGGCATTGGCCCTGTACCTGAGCGAACGCAAAGAGCAGCTTTACGCCATTTCCCATCACAGCGGCGCCACCCGTGCCGACAGCTGGATCGACATCGAAGGCGGCAACAGCACACTGTTCACCTACGCCAGCCTGGGTTCTCGAGAACTGCCCTCGGGCAATATCGTCCACGAAGGCCCGGCCATACAGTTGAGCAAACGCGGCACCTTCGCGGGTACGCATATCCTGGTGCCTCGTGGCGGCCTGGCGGTGCATATCAATGCCTTCAACTTCCCTATTTGGGGCATGCTGGAAAAATTCGCACCCTGCTTTCTTGCCGGCATGCCATGCATCGTCAAACCGGCCAGCGCCACCAGCTACCTGACTGAAGCCGCAGTACGTCTGATGGACGAATCCGGTTTGCTGCCTGCGGGCAGTCTGCAGTTGATCATCGGCAGTACCGGTGACCTGCTCGATCGACTGCAGGGCCAGGATGTGGTGACCTTCACCGGCTCGGCGGACACCGCCGCCAAGTTGCGAGTCAACCCGAACCTGATCCGTAACTCGGTCCCCTTCAACGCCGAAGCCGACTCGTTGAACTGCGCGATCCTCGCACCAGACGTGACCCCGGACGATGAAGAATTCGACCTGTTCGTCAAGGAAGTCGCGCGCGAAATGACCGTCAAGGCCGGGCAAAAATGCACCGCCATTCGACGCGCCATCGTTCCGGCCAAACACATCGATGCGGTCGCCACCCGCTTACGGGATCGGCTGGCAAAAGTCATGGTCGGAGACCCATCGGTCGAAGGCGTGCGCATGGGCGCACTCGCCTCCCATGACCAGCAGAAAGACGTCGCCGAACGCCTGGAAAGCCTGCTGCAGAGCAGCGATATGTTGTTCGGCGCCCGCGACGGCTTCGAACCACACGGTGAAAACGTTAGCCAAGGCGCGTTCTTCGCCCCGACGCTGTTGCAAGCCCGCGACCCGCACGCGCAAGGCGGTGCCCACGACATCGAGGCCTTCGGCCCGGTCAGCACCCTGATGGCCTACGACGATCTGGATGAAGCCCTGACTCTTGCGGCTCGCGGCAAAGGCAGTCTGGTGGCGAGTTTGATCACCAAGGATCCGAAAATCGCAGCCAAGGCGATTCCAATCGCAGCTGCCTGGCACGGCCGCTTGCAAGTGCTGGACCGCGAATCCGCCGCCGAATCCACCGGTCATGGCTCGCCGCTGCCACAACTCAAGCATGGCGGCCCGGGACGCGCCGGTGGTGGTGAGGAACTCGGTGGTCTGCGCGCGGTGAAGCACTACCTGCAACGCGCGGCCGTTCAGGGCTCGCCGACCATGCTGGCGGCGGTCACCGGCGAACATGTGCGCGGCGCCAAGGTCATCGAGACCGACGTGCATCCGTTCCGTCGATTCTTCCAGGACCTGCAAATTGGCGAATCGCTGCTGACCCATCGCCGCACCGTGACCGAAGCTGATTTGGTGAACTTCGGTTGCCTGTCCGGCGACCACTTCTATATGCACTTCGATGAGATCGCAGCCAAGGAAACGCAATTCGGAAAGCGAATCGCCCACGGTTACTTCGTGCTGTCGGCGGCGGCCGGTCTGTTCGTGTCCCCGGCACCTGGTCCAGTCCTGGCTAACTATGGCCTGGACACTTTGCGCTTCATCAACCCGGTAGGCATTGGCGATACAATCCAGGCACGCCTGACCTGCAAACGCAAGATCGATCAAGGCAAAAAGAGCCCGCAGGGCGTCCCACAAGGCGTGGTGGCATGGGATGTAGAGGTCACTAACCAGTTGGGTGAGTTGGTTGCCAGCTACGACATTCTAACCTTGGTGGTGAAGCGCGAGGAGTAGTCTGCTTCAAGACCCTAGACGGTAGCGCCTGTTTTTGCCTCCGCTGAGGGTTTTAAAAGCAGGCCTATCAAAGGCCGGGCGTCAGTCTCTATAAAAGGCTGGCGCTGGTGGTGCATGTCTCTGCCAAAGTGACTTACCCCATGAAGATCTTTAACCAAAGCATCCAAAGCAAGATTACCCTGCTGACGAGCATCGGCCTGATTATGGTGGTCGGCCTGCTGGTCGGCCTTTCACTCCACCAGACCCGCACCAGCAACGAGCGGGTCAAGGAAGCCAGTGGACGCATGCTGTCCGAGGCGGCGAGCCTCAATCTGCAAGCTCAAAGCCAAGTGCAGGCGCTGCAGATTCAACGCAGCTTCACCCGCACTCATGAGTACGGCCAGGGCTTGGCGCGTCACCTGCTCTATCTCCGAGAACATGCCAGCCGCGGAGAGCTGAGCGCAGAATCCCTGCGGGCCGAACTGACCAGTGAACTACGCAAGGCCCTGGAACAACGCCCCGATGTACTCGGCTTGTACTTGATATTCCAACCCGATGCTCTCGGCGGGCAAGACGCCGATTTCCGTGGCCGAAACGATATCGGAAGTAACGATGCCGGGCGCTTCGCCCTTTACTGGCTACAAGCGAAACCAGGACAGTTGCAGGCCGTGCCAGGCGACGAGAAACTCCTGTCCGATACCACACCTGGCCCCAGCGGTGCTCCCCTCAACGCCTTTTTCACCTGTCCGCGCGACAGCGGACAACTGTGCCTGCTGGAGCCTTACTTCGACGACTCTTCAGGCAGTCGCAAGCTAGTTACCAGCATCGCCTTCCCTCTGCTTGAAAACGGCAAAGTAGTAGGGGTCATCGGTTTCGATATCAGCCTCGATAGCCTGCAGCAGGATGCTATTATCGGCAGCCGCAAGCTGTACGGGCATAATGGACGAATCAGTATCATCAGCCCTTCCGGAGTCGTCGCCGGTCACAGCCAGGATGCCAATCAACTCGGCAAACAGCTGAAAACAGTCATGCCGGATCAAACAGCCGAGATCCTTAACTTCCTGAGCCGCAACGAGTCCCACGCCCTGAACGAAAAAGGGCAGATCAGCATGCTTGAACCCATCACCCCTATCGCCGGGACGAAACCCTGGGGTGTATTGGTCGAGGTACCACAACAAGTTCTGTTGGCTCCCGCCGACGCCCTGAAGCAGCAGATGGATGAGGAGCGTCTACAGAGCTCGAGACTCGAACTTGGCCTGGGGTCGGCTGCCGCCTTGCTCGGCATCGTGCTGATCTGGCTGGCGGCTCGCGGCGTGACTCGTCCGCTGTTGCGTTTGGCCGCCATGCTGGAAGACATCGCCGACGGTGAAGGCGACCTCACTCGCCGTCTCAATTATGACCGCCGCGACGAGCTGGGACGCCTTGCCCTCGCCTTCAATCGCTTCCTCGACAAACTGCAGCCCGTGATTGGCAAGGTTCAGGCCTCAGTGCGGGATGCCCGTGATACCGCTGATCAGTCCTCGTCAATCGCCCTCCAGACCAGCGAGGGCATGCAGCAGCAATTTCGCGAGATCGACCAGGTTTCTGCGGCCTTGCACGAAATGTCCGCCACAGCCATAGCTTCGGCCCAGAGCGCTGCCCAGGCCGCCGATGCCGCCCATCAGGCCGACCAGGCCAGTCGCGAAGGATTGCAGGTGATCACGCGCACCACCCATGCTATCCAGGCCCAGGCACAGGACATGGACAAAGCCATGGCCCGGCTCCAAACCCTCGCGCAAAGCAGTGAACAGATCGGCTCGGTGCTGGAGGTCATTCTCTCAATTGCCGTACAGACCAACCTGTTGGCCCTCAATGCGGCCATCGAGGCTGCCCGCGCCGGTGACGCCGGACGCGGATTCGCCGTGGTAGCAGACGAGGTACGTGGACTGGCCCGCCGTACTCAGGCCTCGGTGGAGGAAATCCGCCAGGTGATCGACAACTTGCAGAACGGAACCCACGACGTGACTCTGGCCATGCAAAGCAGTCATGCCCTGGCGTTGGAAAACGTCAATCAGGTTCAACAGGCTGTGGCCGCTCTGGAACGTATTGACCAGGGAGTCACGGTGATCACTGAAATGAATCTGCAGATAGCCAGTGCAGCAGAAGAGCAAAGCAGCGTCGCAGACGAAATCAATCGAAACGTCGAGGCTATCCGCGATGTGACCGAGTCACTTTCCGGCCAGGCCGAGCAGGCTGCCCAGGTCAGTCGTCAGCTCAATAAGCTGGCCAGTCATCAGCAAGGGTTGATGCAGCAATTTCGTGTCTGAGGCCAAACAGCCTCCTGTGCGGATTATGCAGGAGGCTGCCACTTCCAATTTCCACACGCCAGCAGGGCCGGCGCTTCGCGCTCACTTAGGGAGATCGAGTTAAACCATCATTACTTTCCCCCCGCAGTCTCTGCGGACTTTTTGCCACTCGACTTTGCCGAACCTTTTCGCGCGGGCTTCTCGGTTCGCGCCAGCGGGTTGCTACCCGCGGGAGTCGCCTGCAACCACCCTTCTTCGACCACGTGCAACAGATGACCGAGTTGATCCAGCTCGTCCGATTCCTTGGCCAATTGCTCCAGACATTCAAGACTTGTCTCGGCCAGTCGCGTGATCGCGATATCCACCAAGCGCATTCCCTCATCACTCAACTGAATGAGTTGGCTGCGTCGATCCTCGGGATCGTAAATACGCTGTGCCACACCCTTCTCTACCAGCCGATCCGCCCGGTAAGTGGCGGCTCCCGAAGTCACCCGCAGTAATCGGAAAATATCCGTCGGTCGCATGCAATAGGGTTTGCCGCTTCTCCTAAGTGCAAACAGCAGCATCAGATCCTTGTGGTCCAACGCAAGATCGTCCGCTATCTGAGAAATATACCGGTCGATGAGCATGGAAAGACTACGGATACGCAACGTGATCGCCAATCCGTCGTGATTGAGATCAGGGCGTTCTCTGCGCCACGCCTGGGCGATCGCCTCAGGGCTCGCGGCGGGAAAAAGAATATCGTTCATCGGAATTCCATCGGATAGCGGAAGGCAATGATACCTCAGGATTCACTCACCGACTCACGCCGCGACACCCTTATTAACATGTTAACCAATCCTCTTGACGCTTACAGAGGTCGGGCGTAACCTGATTTTATCTTAATAACTAAGATTATTAGTCGCTAATCCAAAATCTCTGCTCTGGCACTCAACTTGCCGTTGAAGTGCCAGCAGCAACACCACAAAAATAAGGAGAACTCCCATGCTGACCGCTGAGCAAAACCGCCTGGTGACTGACGTCTCCCCAGGTACCCCCCTGCATCGCTACTGGAAAAAACACTGGCTCCCCGCCCTTCGAGGTGAGGCTCTGGAAGCAGGCGGAACACCACAGAAAGTTGAATTGCTGTGCGAGCGCTACGTGGCCTTTCGAGGCGACGATGGCAAGGTAGGTTTTTTATTCGAGGCCTGCCCTCACCGGGGCGTTTCACTGGCGCTCGGACGCAATGAAAACAACCGCCTGACCTGCATATTCCACGGTTGGAGCTTCGATGCCGAAGGCAACTGCACGCGTATGCCGACCGAACAGGACCAGAGCTTTTGCAGCAAGGTGAAAGGCCAGGGATTCCCTGTAAAAGAGGCAGGCGGCATCGTCTGGGTGTACCTCGGCGAAGGTGAACCTCCCAAGTTCAGTGATTACGCTTTTACTTATCTGACTCGCGAGTACACCCGCCCACGCGCTTCTTACAACGAAGCAAACTGGCTACAGAACGTCGAGACCTTACTCGATTCAGCGCACATTGGTCTGCTGCATAACGACACGACGGCAGACAAGAGCCTACCTCAAGCAGGTCTGCAGTTGGTAACCGGGAACGACACACCCAAATACGTTCTTGAATCCAGACCCTATGGCTTGAGTTCGTTCTCGATTCGCACGATGCCCGAAGCCAAACACTACCTGCGAGTGACCGAATTCGTTGCGCCAGGCACTGCTTTTATCGGTACCACCGAGGCAGAAGCCGGCTTTATGATCATGGTCATCCCGGTAAACAACACCCGTTCACTGCAATGGTATGTCTACTGGGACAAACGCCAACCAATCGACAGCAACCTGCCAGACTTCGCGCTGCTGTGTACCGATGAAAGCGATGATAATTTTGCTGCTTCCCGTCAAGGCACTCCCAACTATGGTCAGGATCGCGATGCCATGCGCAGAGGAGAAAGCTGGAGCGGTGTACCTGGTGTCATCTTCGAAGACTACGCGGTCGCGGAAAGCATTCCGATCGTGGACCGCACCCGGGAATTTCTCGGAAGTGGCGATCTCGCGATAGTGCGACTGCGTCGGGAGTTGATGGAACGCATCAGGAAATCCGAAGCCGGAGAAGACTGCCTTCAGGCAGAGGAAACCGACTATCGCTCGCTGCGCGCCCTTGCCGAAGTAATCCCTGCGGACAAAGACATAAAAATATTCGCCGAAGAGAAGCGCAAGCAACGCCAGGTGGAACTCATCTGACTGATATCAGTAGCTCGCCGGCTCTCGCCGAGCGAGCTGTCTTGAGAAGAGTCACCTGGCTGGGCGCTTTCGGCGCCAAGCGTTCCAAAGTGTATGACCGAGATTTACTTATGCCTGCGCTCAATGAAAGTCTTGAAGTTTATGTAAAATCCGTCACCCATGAAGCCAAAGGGATATTGGCCTACGAGTTACGCAGTCGCAACGACGAAGATTTGCCGCCGTTCACGGCGGGAGCACATATCGATCTGCGTATGGAGGCGGCGCCGGTACGCAGTTACTCCCTTTTGAATTCGCCTTCTGACCGATCACGTTATGTCATCGCCATTTCGCTGAATGAAAAAGGGCGTGGTGGGTCCATTCATATCCATAAGAACCTGCATTGCGGGGACTCTTTGATCATTACCGGGCCACGGAACAATTTTCCTTTGGCTGAAGATGCCAAACACTCCGTCCTCATTGCGGGCGGTATCGGTATTACACCAATCTGGTCCATGGCTCAGCGTCTGACCGAAATAGATGCCCACTGGGAATTGCATTACGGCGCTCGAAGCAGGGATTGCGCCGCACTTCTGGAGGTGATGGAAAACCATCCGTACAGCCGGGCGATCCACACTTGCTACTCCGAGGGTGAACAGGCTGAATTTCTGGACCTGAAAGCCATCGTGGCTCGAGACGATGGACACATGCATTTCTACTGCTGCGGCCCAGCGGTCATGCTGGAGGCGTTCAAAGAGGCGACTCGAGAGGTGCCCGCCGAACGCGTGCATTTCGAATCGTTTAGTGCCGAGCACGAGGCATCCCTGGAAGGCGGATTCGTTGTTGAGTTGGCACGCAGCGGCAAGTCGATCGAGGTGACACCCGGACAGAGCATTCTCGATGCGCTGCTTGGCCAAGGTATCGAAGTCATGAACTCCTGCCGGGAAGGTATCTGCGGCGCCTGTGAGGTTCGGGTATTGGAAGGTACGCCGGACCATCGAGATTCCATTCTGAGCGATTCGGAAAAGCAGGCGGGTAAAACCATGTTCGTTTGCTGCTCAGGATCTCAGGGCAATCGATTGGTGTTGGACTTGTAATCAGGCGGCCCTTTTCCAGGGCCACCGAACCATTAGGGGGATTTACTCAGTCGCTGCGGTCAATTGGTGAAACAAGGTAGCCATGCACCAATAGTCTGAGCAGCGACGGATCTTGTGACCTTCAAACTCAAAAACTGAGCTACCGCGCACTTCGAATTTTTTACCTGTTGCAGGCAAACCAGCCATCGCCTCCTGATGCGTTCCGCGCATCACCCATTCTGCACCGCCTCTATTGAGTGAAACAAAAGCGTCGGTGATTTCATACTCAACGTCTGAGGACATGTGAAAGACCTCCTCTGAGAAACTCACCAACTGCGCAGCACCAAGGTTAACCCGCTGAGTCGGTACATCTTCGTAAACGAGATCCTCAATAAAAACTTCTAAAAGACGCGTTGAATCGTGATCCGACCAATACTTCGCCCATAAACGAATGGACTCCAGCTGCTGGAGTTCCAGCTCATCTAAATAATTACTCATCTGTTTCCCTTCCGAATGCGTAAGTTTATCGGTTTCGACCCGCCAACTGAGCTCCCAACAATTACGCTTTCGCTAAGTTAATTTATATCCACTCACTGCAAACCGCAAAAAACCCAACAGCCCACCGAGTGAATGAGCCCATAACTCAATCGCCTACATACAAGTCAGCGCTCAGCACTCTTCAGCAGACGTTAATCGAGATCAGCCTCAAACAGGCTGCGTTTCATAAAGCACTTGACCCAGACAGCAGCGATCACACTGACCAATAACAGTATGCTTCCGGTGATCTTGTAAACCATTGCGGTCATATCCGGTGAGGGAGAGTTGTGTAAGGCGATATACACCATGCCCAGGACTCCGATGATCTGCGGCAGGGGGTAAAAAGGTGCCCGATACGGACGGTGGAAATCAGGAAAACGGCGACGCAGAACAATGACATTGAGATGGGCAACCACATAGGCCAACAACCAACTCGTGGAGGCTGCGATCACCAGCGTAATCAGCGAGTCCATGGTGAAGAACAGAAATGGCAGCAGGATAATGCCCGAAATGAAAAGAATAGCGACCCAAGGGGTATCGGTACGCTTGTTCGTGAGCGCAAGCTGTGGAAACACCTGACCGTTTTCAGCCATTCCCTGCAACATCCGAGGTATCGCTGCCAGCACCGTGTTGAGGGTGCTGCAAGTCGCGGTAACCCCCATTACCGCGGCAATCAGGAGACCTCCCTTACCGAAAACGGCGCTCGCGTAATCCGCGTACGGTAGCGGCGAGGTCGTCAGCGTCTCTACACTCAAGTAGTGGCCGGCCCCGACCGCAAATGCTGAGAAAATCACCAACATCGCCACCAGAGACAAGCTCATCACTCGCGGAATATTACTTTCTGGCCTGTGGACCTCATTAATCATCGGGCAGATGTACTCTGACCCGACCATCAGCCACATCACGAGTACGATCAGGCCCAGAAAGCTGCCGTCCTGTATTGACGACAAGCTCCATTCCACAGACGTACCGATGATCGACGGCACTGGCTGTGCTATCTCCGTCAAGGCACTGTGACTAAACAGCACCAACGCGGTGACGAGAATGAATGCCAAGAGGTTTTGTACCTTGGCGAAGACATCCGCGCCCACCAGATTGGCCAAGGTCAGTAATAGCAGGATCGCCAACGGGACGGACTTCTCCGGAAACATGCCTGGAAGGAGTTTGGCGATCACCGCATCGACCAGAAACATTTCGGCCGGCAATGCCAGCATCGCTACCACGACGTACCCTGCGAAGACCGCGACGATCGCTGGAAAGTGGCCAATTGCTTTTTGAGTATAAGTGCCTAACGTCCCTGCATTGGAAAACATTAAGGAGAGTTCGGCAAAAGACATGGCATTGAACTGAGCCAACAAGAACGCTATGCATAAAGCGGCAATGAAACCCACACCACCGAGACCAACGCCTTGCGTAGCCGATATCATTGAACCTTGAACGATGACGACCCCCATACAAATGGCCATCATCGTCAAAAAACCTAACTTCTTCTTGGGAATAGACGGTACTTTTGTTTCAGTAAAAGTGCTTGTCGGAACATCACTTTGCACGCGTATCTGGCTCATTTTTTATTTCCTCATAGAGGCGTTCGTGAACACACAGTTACAAAGTTCCGTTCTTTTAATTATTTTAGGCCTGTTGGCCCTGTCCATAAGATGCCGGTATTCTTTTCTACCGACTCGGCATAACCCGGGACGTCGGTTTAAACATAGGAAGGCTCATCCCGACGAACCTCTCGAAGGTACGAGTGATTTCGGCGTATTCAATCCCCTGCACGATAAATACGATTCTCGTGCGATGATCCGTAGAGGGCCATTTCGCAAGCGGCTTCAGTGGGTGAAAGACCTGCTGTACACCATGCACAATCATCGGCTGATCGGGATGTTCGACCACCTGCACGATTCCTTTCACTCGCAGCAGGTGCTCTCCCCTCATGGAGGCGATAAGCTCCAACCAATACGCGAGGCGTTCCTGTTCAACGGGCTGATCCAGAATCAGGCAATGAGACTTGACCTTGCCGTCGTGGTAGCTGTTTTCACTACCACGACTCTCGGCCTCCTTCATGTAGGCATCGATGTCGAGCACACCATGGTGCCCGTCTCCCAACACATCGACTGCGCTCACGCGCCCATTGAGAACCCGCTTGAACCCGGCCGCGGGGTTCAGCTCCCGCAGTCGGGCTTCCAGTTTTGCGATCGTTTGATCAGACGCCAGATCAGTTTTGGTTAACAACAACCGATCGGCCAGCGAGATCTGCGTGACCGCCTCAACGTGTCGATCGAGGGTGCTTGCGCCATTGACCGCATCCACCGTGGTGACCACCTGCTCAAGACGATAACGCTGCATGACCTGAGGATCGATCATGAAGGTCTGCAACACGGGTACCGGATCCGCGAGCCCCGTCGTTTCAATGACAACGCGGGTGAATGGCGAAAGCTCTTCACTCTCGCGCCGTTCGTACAGGTCCACCAAGGTGTCAACCAAGTCACCGCGTACGGTGCAGCACAAACACCCACTCTGCAGCAATCGCAGGTTCTCACTCACCTGCTCGACCAACAGGTGGTCAATTCCGACCTCCCCAAACTCATTGATGATCACCGCGGTATCAGCGAGTTCGGGCAGTTCCAGCAGGCGATTCAATGTCGTGGTTTTTCCACTGCCAAGAAAACCGGTCAACAGCGTGACCGGTAACCGACTATCGCCCACATCACTCATACCTGAGCCTCGTACACCAGGCTGCCGGCGAAGTAGGTCTGCAGGACTTGGGTCTTTGCCAATTGGTCCAGCGGAATCTGGAACAGATGACGATCGAGCACAATGAAATCTGCGGACTTACCGTTCTCGAGCGAGCCGGTTTCCTGACTCAAGCCCATCGCCGTAGCAGGGCCGATGGTATAGGCACGTAACGCGGTGGCCAGGTCAAGCCCTTGTTCGGGCCACATTTCACCTGGGAAGGCGCCACTAGGATCTCGTCGAGTAATGATCGCTTGCAAGCTGATCCAAGGGCTTGGGTCAGGCACTACCGGCCAATCCGAGCCAACTGCGAGCAAAACGCCGGCTTCATCCATGCTGCGATTCGGGTACGAGCGGGTTACACGTTCTGGAGGCAAGACTGAGTTGAGCTGGTCGACAATCACCCCCGGGCACCAGATCATCGGAGAAAGATCTGCAACGATGTTCAACTCTTTGAAACGTGCAATGTCATCGTCGTGCAAGTAACCAGCATGCGCGATCTGATGCATGCGGTTACCGCCATTGAAAGTGCGCACGACTTCGAAGGCATCGAGCGCCACCCGCACCGAACCATCGCCGGTGCAATGGATTTTCAGACTGACGTCAGCCTCTTCGCATTCGGCAATCACACGTGCCAGCTGTGGCACCGTCAGGAATGTCGCTCCGCGGAAACAGCAGCCATGCAGGGTATCCGGCAGATAAGGCTCCAACATCGATGCTGTGCGGGTGGTGGGCACGCCATCGAGGAAGATCTTGCCGAAGTCCGGACGGAAGTATTGACTGCGGTACTGGTCACGCAGCTCGAACAACTCCTTGCCCCATTGTTCGGCGGCAAGCGGACCGCCTTCCAGTGCCGGCATGGACCCGACGACCCAGGCAGTCAACTGCCCACGATCAGCCGCAGTTTTGATTGCCTCCATCATCATCCGTGCGGTCAGGGCGTCCTGAAGCCCGGTGACACCCATGGCATTCATCCGTTTTACGGCGTGAACGGCCGCTGCCACATCGAGCTCCGGCTCCGCTGCCAATGATTTGGAGACGGCAGCTTCAGCTAGGGCGGATGCGGTTTCCAACAACAAGCCGGTCGCCTCACCGGTCTGCGGATGCCGGACAATGGTGCCGTTGATAGGATCGGGGGTGCTGTTATCGATTCCACAAGCTTTCAAACCGGCAAGGTTGAGCCAGCGGTTGTGATGGGAATCATCACGCAGCATGACCGGGCGCCCGCCAGATGCGTCGTCCAGACGAAGACGCGCTTCATAAGTCAGCTCCTCGAGCAACGTACTGCCCCAGATACCACCGACAATCCAGCGATCCAGCGGACGATCCTTAGCCGCCTCACGGACCTGCTCGATGATTTGGTCCAGGCTGGCTGTCGGCAGAAAATTCACATCGTAAAGTTCAGCCCGACCGGCCAGAACGAAGTGGCTATGGACGTCGATCATGCCAGGCATAACCATCTTCCCTTGCAGATCGAGGACCTTGGCGCCGCTGCCTACAGCAGCCCTTGCAACCTCTTCACTGCCCACCGCCACCAATCGACCGTCACGCACCGCCAGCGCTTGAGCCCAAGGCGTATCGGCATTCATCGTGTAGATCACACCGTTTACCAGAACAAGTTCATTTCCTTGATTTGCCATGACAAACACCTTCTCTATAAGTTGGCAAGTTCGAGGTCTGACATATCAGTCCCTCGACCTTGTAATGATTGATATACGCAGCCCGGACATCGTCCGCCGCCGTCTGGAACTCAAGCCGAGATTTTCAGATGGCTGCCTGGGTGGTCCTGATGCTCATCAGCTGAATCTGCGGACTGAGTCGATTCAGTGGCCGCTATGTCGCTTGGCCTTAGCAGGAAATGTGCTAGTGCCGGCAGAAGAATCAGTGCCCCCAACATGTTCCACAGGAACATGAAGGCCAGCAGCAGGCCCATATCCGCCTGAAACTTAATAGGGCTGAGCACCCAGGTAACAACGCCAATAGCCAGCGTGACACCTGTCAGCATCACGACCTTGCCGGTGAACAACAGGGCTCGGTAATAGGCCTCAGACAAACTCTTGCCTTCACGCAGTTGGGCCAAAGTCACCGAGAGAATGTACAGCGCATAGTCAATACCGATGCCAACCCCCAAAGCGATGACCGGCAATGTCGCAACCTTCACGCCCATGCCGAGAGAGACCATCAATGCCTCGGCGAGTATCGAGGTGAGCATCAGTGGCAGAACTGCCACGACGACCGCGCGCCAGGATCGGAAGGTAATCAAACTGAGTAATGCAACGGCGGCATAGACCAGAAACAGCATTTGCCACCAGGCTTGTTTGACCACGATGTTCGTGGCCGCCTCGATACCGGCATTCCCCGCAGCCAGCAGGAATTTGGTGTCGTCTGTGTCGTTCTCTCGGGCAAATGCTTCAACGAATCGGACCACGGAAGACAACGTGTCAGCCTTGTGATCGCGCAAGTAGATATAAAGCGTCAGCAGGCTGCAGCTATCATCGTAAAGCCCGCGAGGTGCCCCGGCCGTAACAGTGTTCAGCATGCTCTGGTTAGGAAGAAACTCGTACCATTTGGGGTTGGCCTCGTTCAAACCCACCAGCATTTTGCGATTCAGCAGGGCAAGGGAGTTGGTCGTCTCAACGCCCGGGAGCTGGCGCAATTGCCATTCCAACGAGTCGATCTTGTTGAGCGTTTCGTACTGGGAGCATTGCCCTGCAGGTCTCGAGACCATGATGGCAAGAACATCACTTGACGCACCGTAACTGGCGTTCATGAAAGCGACATCGCGGTTGTAACGACTTTCAGAGCGCAGTTCCGGTGCACCTGGATCCAGATCACCAATTTTCAGGTGAGTGCTGACAGCAAAACCGACCACACCGATAACCATTGCCACCAGCAACGCGCAGGTAGCCATCTTGCGCTGCGTGAAACGGTCCAGAAACGCCCAGAGCGGATGCTTGCCCTGCCCGTTTTCATCAGCCGACTCGGCATGCAGACTGCGCTTGGCCGCAACCGCGCTGACGCCCGCGTAGGACAGCATGATCGGCAACAGAATGAGATTGGTGAAGATCAGTACCGCTACACCAATCGAGGCAGCAATAGCCAGCTCGCGGATGACCTGGATGTCGATTACCAGCAATACCGCAAAGCCAACCGCGTCGGCCAACAGCGCCGTCATACCGGCCAAAAACAGACGGCGGAAGGTAAAACGTGCAGCGAGCAGTTTCGGCACGCCCCTTCCTATGTCCTGCATGATGCCGTTCATCTTCTGCGCGCCATGACTCATCCCTATGGCGAACACCAGGAATGGCACCAGAATCGAATAGGGGTCCAATGAATAGCCGAGCGTTGGCAACAAACCAAGCTGCCACACCACGGCGATTAACGATGCTGTAACCACCAGCAATGTAGAACGCACACAACGGGTGTACCAAAACACCGTGACAGTGGCGATACCGACAGCGATGGCGAAGAACAACAAGACTGAACGCACGCCGTCGATAAGATCGCCAATAATTTTGGCGAACCCAGTGATATGCACCACATAGCCTTCGGCCTCATACTTGTGGCGCAACTGCTCCAGCTGTTCGGCGAATACTGCGTAGTTCAGCGGATGTCCTTCGCCATCCTTGGCCAGCAATGGAACGTAGATCACCGATGACTTGCCGTCGGTGGATACGATCTGACCGATCTCACCGGAACGGGCAATATTCGCCCGCAGTTGCTCAAGCCTCGCCGGGCTGCCGTCGTATCCCTCGGGAATTACCTGTCCACCTTCGAGACCGTCTTCGGTCACGCCCGTCCAGCGTGTCGAGGGGGTCCACAACGACTTCATGTTCGCTCTATCGACACCACTCAAAAGGAAAATTTCATCCGACATACGACGCAATGCATCGAGGTATTTCGGATCGTAAATCGTTCCTTTAGGGCTCTCCACTGCAACGCGAACAGCATTGCCCAGCCCTGTCAGTTGACTCTGATGCTCGGTGAACACCTGAATGTAAGGATGCTGCATTGGAATGGTTTTTTCGAAGCTGGCGTTGAGCTCCAGCTTGGTCACCTGCCACGCCAGAAAAACAGTCGCGATGGCACACAGAAAGACCACTACAAGGCGGTTATTGAACAAGGCTCGTTCCAGCAAGGAGCCCGAACGGCGGTCAAAATCATTAGCACTCCCAGAGAGGCCTGACGATTGGATCTTCACTGCTTTTCTCCAGGTTTTACCGTCGTTACACCAAGCTGACTGAGCACGAAAATTTTCAGGTCCGACGTGAGCAGCACACCGTTAAGCGGTGGGAAAGGTCGGCTATTGATGGGCTCCAACTTCCCTCCCCGCTCACGCATGATCAACCCCGACTGATTCACCAGAACCAAGTGGCCATCAGATTGAATTGCAGAAGCGGTAATGGAAGCTTCGTCCGGAGAAATCAAAGGTGTCCAAGTCTTGCCACCATCCTCGGACCGCAGGGCATTGCCACGCAAGCCAGCAACGACAATTTCACGACCCGAGGGTATCTCGGCAGTAAAATAACTCCCCCTATAGGGGGTCTGGGCGACGGAAAAAGTCGCACCACCATCCTCTGAAATGCGAACCAACCCTTGTTCGCCAACGATAACGATCTGCTGTCCCTCGCCACGTATCGCGCTCAAATGAAGCGCACCCGGGTTCTGAATTTGATCTCCCCAGGACGACCAGGTCTTGCCCCCATCGGTGGTTGATAGGACGATCCCATAAGCACCTACCACTACGGCATTAAGTGGGGCGCGTACCAAAACATCGAGCAAAGGCTTGTCCGGCCCCTCCTCAACCATGCGTTCGGCATAAGCGATCGGCCGGGCTTCGCCTTTTTCTCTGGCGGTCGCCAGAATCAGCTGAGCAATCCGCCGACCATCGAGACTAAGCGTCCAGCTTTCACCCGCATCAGTGGTGACCAGTACGCTGCCCCCATGCCCAACGGCGTAACCGTTCCTGGCATCGGCAAACCGTACCGCCGTCAACGTCACGCTGACGGGGGTCTGCACCTGCCGCCAACTCGCTCCCGAATCATCGGATAACACTACAATTCCGCGCTCGCCCACCGCGACGAGGCGAGCACCCGCCTGCGCGATACCGAGCAGGTACGAATGTGCCGCCATTGCGGTGGCAACAGAGGGTCTTTCCAACGCAGACTCTACTGGCGCCCCTTTGGCAATCGACAATGTGGACATAAGCAGCACGCCCCAAAGAAGGCACCAGGCTACATGTCGATGAACACTATTCATGACTGGCATAATCAACTCCATACTTCGTTCATTACTCACCGACAATCGTAATTTTTTGCTGTTTACTTAAAGACTGGCGTCCGCCAAACAAAGCCGAAACGCCAGCGAGCAATAAACTTTTCTTTAGAACGTGCGTTGCAGTGAAAGAGAAACGAAGTCGCGATCTTTCATCGATTGTTTGTATGACGGGAAGCTTGTGTCATCCAGGAATGTTCCTTCCGGCCCGAAGAAATGGGTATACGTCAACCCCGCCTTCCAATCGTTGAGGTAGGTCGCCTTCAATCCGACGCTTACGTCTCCGACATGGTCGCCGTTAAAGGAACCGACTACAGAGGAATTGCCAATACCGAAGCCCACGCCAACCGGCACGGAAATATCTACGCCAGAAAAAAACTGACGGTAAGACGGCTCGTAGAGCACACGGATGTTGGCCGCATCCCGATCGGCATTGGGACTCAGAAGATCAGGATTCTTGGTAATACTCGTGCGCCGGTTCCAAGCGACTTCACCGAGAAAACTGGCCTCGTTGGCAATGAATGATGGCCCCAGGGTCGCCAACCAGGACACTTGGGCATGCAGGGAATTACCCACGGCATAAAGTGGATTGCCATCGTTATCGCCAGTACCGGTCAAATCGAGCGCGCCACCACTGATCAATGGGGTGTTGCGACGTACGGATACTTCGCCGGCAATGTTGTAGTCACCAAACGTACGGCTGAAGCTCGCCCCATAGGCGGTGATATCTTCCGGATAAACCCATGAATACTCACCGATCTGCCCACTGGCAGGATTGACAGCGCCAGGCCTTAGATACAGCTGGGGAGTCTTGTCGTGGTAACGGATCGCGTACAGACCGTAGTCCGTTTCATCGACACTGAAGCGCACTTGCACACCGCCTTGCCCGGAGTTCCTGGCCTTCATGTCCTTCCCTCGGAAGAACGCCAGTGGTCCGCCACCAGGCACAACGGGAGGGCCGGCAATCACTCGCTCTGCACCGTCGCCGATGACATCCAGCGTGGAGAAGTAGCTGCCGGCAGCCGGCAACTTCGTTTCTTCCCACCGCCATTGGTAATAAGCACCGATAGAGATGTCCGGAGTTATTTGAAGCTGCCCCGAAAACTGTTGAACCGGCCGAATCAGTTCCTTGAATTGGGTATTGGGAACCGACAGCGCTTTCACTGCGTCGATCGGCGCCATCCCGCCGGCAATGCCGTTGGCCCCAAAGAACAGGCTCTCACCCCAAACAAGGGCGTGCCTGCCTGCGCGAAAAGAAGCTTTGGAATCCCCAATAGGCATCCGACCGTAGACAAAAGCATCCAACAACTCGGCTTTACGTCCGTGCAGCTTTTCGGTGTCACTGGTGAATTCGTCGTAGGGACGCGAGAACGAGTTGACAGTGCTCGGAGAGTCATTGTCGTTGGATTCGTTATAGACGGTGTCGTACCAGCCCGCGCCCGACACCCGCGCGCCGAAGCCCTGGTAGCTCACATCCATCTCCGAAAGGATGTCGAAACGATTGGAGATCAAGCCCTTGCTGAAGTTTCGATCTCCGTCATCCTGGTTGACCGAGGAGGTCAATTTATCTGACTCACCCTCGACACGAAAAGCGCTGTTGTACTTGACCGTATTGTCCCACCGAAGCTTGAGATCTGGATTATCAGTATCGATCACGAATGCATAAACACTCGGCGAAATGATAGCCATGATGGAGATAGCGAGTGGAGGCAAGGCTTTATTTTTATTCATTTTATTGGTTCCGCTAGGGCCTGATTTCGTAGTCATCGACCAATGGAGCGCCCCGTCACTCGCTGGCAAAAGCCAGAGCTGTGTCAGAGCATCCCCACGGAAATCAGATTACGAAGGCATAGCGGCGTCCGTTAGCCTAATTTGGCATCACAAACGCTGAAGCATCGAAATCCCTCCTTGGCAAACCCGACTCACTCAGAAACCATTGGGGGATCGCAAGATGCCCCATTTCTGTCGACTCCATTTATAGAGTAGTCCAGCGAATTTGGTGCATGCCAATATTGGATAACACCCCCGCCCCTCAATTTGTATCTTGTTCCTCAGCACCAAAATCAACATCAAATTTTCTCGCAGAGATTGATCAGGATTGGTCGACTGAAATCCTCTGCACATGCGAAAACGATATTAAAAAGGAGCGAACGGTGATCAACATCGAATTGCTGCAGCGCAGAAATCAGCTATTAGGTAAAGCCGCGCCGCTTTTCTATGACACACCGCTGCACATTGTGCGCGGCGAAGACGTCTGGCTGTTCGATGCCGACGGTAAACGTTATTTGGATGCCTATAACAATGTACCGGTAGTGGGGCATTGCAACCCCAAGGTGGTAGACGCACTGTGCAAACAGGCTGCCAACCTCAACATCCATACCCGCTACCTGCACGAGAACGTAGTCAATTATGCCGAGCGCCTGACAGCAACTTTTGACAAGTCGCTGGATATGGCCATCTTCACCTGCACCGGCAGCGAGGCCAATGAATTGGCCTTGCGCATGGCCAGGATGGCAACCGGTGCCAAGGGCATCATCTGTTCGAACTGCACCTACCACGGCAACACGGCGGCGGTGGACGAACTGTCCACCATGTTTACCGGCGGCATCACCAAGAGTCCCAATGTACGCTCGGTTCCGTTCCCCGATCTCTACCGCCCACTCAACGGCCTGCAAGGCGAAACCTTGATCGATGCTTACGTAGCCGAAGTCGCAAAAGCCATTGAGGCGCTCAAGGCAGACGGCGTGGGTTTCGCCGGTATTTTGATTTGCCCGATCTTCGCCAACGAAGGGTTGCCCGGCGCGCCTTCAAGCTACGTACAAAAAGTCTCGCGCCTGGTTCGCGAAGCCGGAGGTCTGGTGATCTTCGATGAAGTCCAATCGGGCTTCGCTCGCACCGGGCACATGTGGGGCCAGGATCTGGTTGGCGTTGTTCCGGACATCGTCACCATGGGTAAACCCATGGGCAACGGACACCCTATCGGCGCGGTGGTGTCTCGAGCCGATCTCGCCAACGCCTTCCGCGAGCGGGTTATGTACTTCAACACCTTTGGCGGAAATCCGGTCTCCTGTGCAGCAGGACTGGCAGTGCTGGACGTTATTCAGGAAGAACGTCTGCTGGAGCATGTTGCCCAGGTTGGCGAGTATACGCTCAAGGGATTGATCGCACTCCAGCAACGCCACGAGCTCATCGGCGATGTCCGTGGATCGGGGCTGTTCTTCGGCATCGAACTGGTGAAGGACCGCAACAGCAAGGAACCCGCAAGGGACTTGTCCAAGCAGGTGGTCAACCTGATGAAAGACCGCGGCGTTCTGATCAGCCGCCTGGGACCGAATGACAACGTACTCAAAGTACGCCCGCCGCTGCCTTTCACGACCGAACACGCCGACCTGCTCATCAACACCCTCGACGATTGCCTGGCAACCCTGTAGGAGCCGCCCATGAGCGAACATATTGAGATCAGCCAGGAGCAGATGCTGGCAAATCTGCAGGATCTGGCACAGGCATCGTTGCATCACTGGGACAAGGACTGCCTGAATATCGCGCTGATCAAATACCGCGAAAACGCGGTATTCAAAGTCGATACCACCGATGGAAACCGCTATGCCCTTCGTGTGCACCGTGGCGGCTATCATTCGGATGCAGCGCTACGCTCCGAACTGCAGTGGATGGCTGCACTACAGCAATCCGGAATCGACGTTCCAATGGCGGTACCGACCGGTAAAGGTGAGCTGTTCATTCTGTCTACCCTCCCCTCCACCGGTGAAACCTTCCAGGTCGATTTGTTCGAGTGGATTGAAGGTAATCAGCTTGGCACGGCTGAGGGCGGCCTCGGCGAGGATGTACAACAGATCGAACACACCTACCGAACTATTGGAAACATTGCCGCACGCCTTCATGAGCACGGCAGGCAATGGCATCGTCCCGAGGGCTTCCAGCGCCACGCCTGGGACACCGAAGGTCTGGTCGGCGACTCTCCTTTCTGGGGACGTTTCTGGGAGTTGCGCAGCCTCAGCGAGGAACAACGCAGCCTGATCCTGACGGCGCGGGACATTGTGCGCAACGAACTGCAAGCAATGATTCAAACGCCTGAGCACGACGACTATTACGGTCTGATCCACGCCGATTTCGTACCGGAAAACCTGATGGTATCAGGCGATACCGTGCGCCTGCTGGACTTCGACGATTCCGGTTTTGGATGGCATCTGTTCGAACTCGCTACAGCACTCTACTTCATCCGCCAGGATACCCATTTCAAGATTGCTCAAGACGCCTTGATCGAAGGCTACCGAGCCTATCGGGCACTGCCGGAAAAAGTTCTGGCAAAACTGCCGGTCTTCATGATGGCGCGCGGCTTCACCTACTTGGGCTGGGTGCAAACCCGAGAGGGCTCGGACGTCGCCAAGGAGCTGACGCCCTTCTTGACCGAACTGGCATGCGACCTTGCCACCGAGTTTGTCGAGACCCATGGCGCCTGAACTAAAGCTAATTAAATGACCAATTGATGTACAAGAGCTCAAACAGTGGGCCTATAACCAAAGGGGTGATTTATGTTTAATTTGACCGGAAAAGTGGCCTTGGTAACCGGCGCCAGCCAAGGCATCGGTCAGGGCATTGCCGAGGTATTCGCCAAAGCGGGTGCTCACGTCGTAGTGGCTGCCCGTAATGTTGAAAAAGGTCGCAAGGTCGTCGCCGACATCGTCGCCAGCGGCGGCCATGCGCAATGGCTACAGACGGACCTCAGCACAGCCGAAAACGCCAAGCATTTGGTCGAGGCCGTCATCGCCGAGCACGGCGTATTGGATATCCTGGTGCATAACGCCGGAGTGTTCCCGATGGCGACGATCGACGACCTGACCGACGCACAACTTGAAGAAACCTTGTCGGTGAACCTGAAGGCCGCGTTCTGGTTGACTCAGGCGGTGACCCCATCGATGCGCGAACGCGGCCGTGGCCGCATTCTTTTTACATCGTCCGTTACCGGCCCCCGTGTGGCCATGCCACTGTTGGCTCACTATGCGGCCAGCAAGGCCGGGTTGAACGGGTTCATCCGCGCAGCGTCACTTGAATATGCACGCGAAGGCATCACCATTAACGCCGTAGAGCCCGGCTACATCCTCACCCAAGCGATGGACCAACTGGTCAGTCGTGAGGAACAGGCCGAAATGGCGACCCAGGTGCCGATCGGCCGCCTTGGCCATCCCCACGATATCGCTCACGCCATGCTCTACTTGGCGAGCGATGAGGCGGGCTATGTGACTGGACAGAGCATCATCGTTGATGGTGGCTCCTGCACCCCGGAAAGCTCCGTCCAACTGCAGGGCTTCTACACCGAACGTGGCTGATGAGCCACCGATAGCCAACGCATTGGGCGATGGGCTCTGATCGAGCCTATCCGCCCAAAGCCGCCATACCTTCAATGTGGCGGCTCCCTGGCCCTCTTTTGCAAAACTCAAACAATGGCCGGCAAAAGATCTTTCCAGGTTTGATTGCAAGCACTTGTGCAGGAGCCGGGAAGCCCAAGTCTTCGCGTCACAAACCGAAACCCAATGTCATAGAGGAATTGCCATGTCCAAGACTGCGCAGCGTACCCTGATTTTTGGTGGGCCCGTTTTAACCCAGAACGAAAGACGTGAAACTCACGAAGCGATAGTGCTCGAGGGTGACACCGTCGTAGCTACCGGCGGATACGACGAAATGCGTTCACTCGCAGGCGCGTCCGCCTTGCAGGTCGATGTGCAAGGGGCCTGCGTGATGCCTGGCTTGATCGACAATCACCCGCACTCCCTGCATTTCGGCAGTTTCGATGCTAACTGCGTCAAGTTGTATGACGCCCGCGACCATGATGATATCCGCGCGCGCATCCGCAAGCGCGCGCAGGTCACACCACCTGGTCAATGGATCGTGACGACGCCAGTTGGCGAACCACACTATTTCATTCGTAAATCCTGGCGTGACTTGCCCGAAGGCCGCTTGCCAAACCGTTTCGAGCTGGATGCCGCCGCCCCGGACCATCCTGTATGGATTCAAGCCTACGCACCAAAGTTACCCAATGTCTGCGCAATGAACTCCAAGGCGCTGCAGATGCTCGGGTTCACCCGTGAGTTGCCAAACTTCATCGACGATGTGTTCATCGAGAAAGACGAAAACGGTGAATTGACCGGTATCTTCAGCGGCTACGTCACCAACTACTACAACAGCAGCCTCTTCTGGCTGACGCGGGTAGTGGCGCAGGTGCTGCGTCCGAGTGAAGATTTCTGGTATCAAGGCGCCTTGGCGGGACAGGTCACAGCGGCTCAGCGTGGTGTTACGAGTGCTTACGAAGGGCATTCGATGGATCCGGAACACATAGCAGCCTATCAGCGTGCCCGGGATGAAGGCCAACTGTCCATGCGCGTGCTCGCGGCACTGGAATCGGGATCGGTCGCGCTCGACTATGGATTGGGTCTTACTGACGAACGCGTGCGAGCGAATTTTGCGTTGGCGGCGAAATTGACGCAGACCGTTGACCCGATGTTTCGGGTCAACGGTCTGACCCTCGGTGTCGGCGGTCCTGGCTGGTCAGGCCAAATGCCCACCGATCATCCCTACAGCGACCCGTTTGGACGACTGACCAAAGGCCGTTCTTTCGTGTCGGGAGCCATCGAACGCGAAGCGATCGAATTCTGCCTGCGCAACAATGTTCGGTTGAACCTGATGCCCACGAGCGGGCGGGACCATCGACGGTTCCTCGAAAGCCTCGAGCCCTTTCTCGGCGAATGGGATGTGCGGGCAAGGGAATGGATCATGCAGCACAACATCTTCATCGATGATGCCACGCTCGAGCGCTACGCAGACCTTCAGTTCCACCTGACCACCAGCCTGAGCTTCTGTTTCGGCAAGGGTGATATGTATCGGGATCGAATGGGTGAACAGGCACTCAAGGAGCTAATCCCTGTCGGCAAGATGTATGCGTCCGGCGCCAATGTGGGGCTGGGCACTGACTGGGGACCGAGCAGTGTCTTCGAACACATCGCCCTTGCGCAGACACGCGAATTCGCCGGTTCCGGATACCGGCATGAAGGCCCGGGTTATTCCATCAACCGTCAACAGGCTCTGGATGGCTGGACGATACACAATGCCAGGTTGATGCAATGGGACGGCATCGGGGCACTGAAACCCGGCTTCAAGGCGGACCTTGTCATCGTCGACCAAAACCCACTCACCTGCTCGATCGATGAGTTATCCGAAACCAAGGTGTTGAGAACAGTGCTGGGCGGTAAGGACATTTTCGACGCACAGGTCATTCGACGTATGGATGATGCCGAACTGGCGCCTGAGCGTTTGCAACCCCTGGAGACGTACACGGCATCGTCATACGGCGCGCATAAATGTGGCCCGAACTGCAATCACTCAGCATAAAAAATCAGTCGCCTGCACCGCCCACTTCGCCATTTCGACACGCAAGGCAAGTGTGGCGGTGCAGCGATTCGCCTCCCTCTATCAATGAGGTCTAAAGCATGTCTCAAATTGAAGTTCTTCCCAATGTCCGCGCTTTTCTCGCTAAGGAGCACGGCTGCTATATCGATGGCCAATGATCGCCGTGCTCCAATGAAACCCTACCGGTGTTTGATCCCGCTACGGGAAACGCTATTGCCCACGTTGGCGAAGCCTCCCCTGCCGATGTTGGCCGTGCAGTGCGCTCGGCACACAAGGCATTCAGTAGCGGCGTCTGGTTGAACAAATCACCTGCGGAACGAGAGCGCATTCTCTGCGTTACGCCGACCTGCTTGAAGCCAACGGCGAGGAACTGGCCCAGCTGGAAACCCTGGAACAGGGCAAGTCAATTCATGTCTCGCGCATGTTCGAAGTGGGTGCCACGCTCGACTGGATGCGTTACGTGGCAGGTTTGGCCACCAAACACGACGGTCGCTCGATGGATCTCTCCATCGCCTTTCCGCCTGGCGCACGTTATACCGCCTACACCCGCAAAGAACCCATCGGTGTCGTGGCCGGTATCGTTCCCTGGAATTTCCCGCTGATGATTGGCATGTGGAAGGTGATGCCAGCCCTTGCGGCCGGTTGCACCATGGTAGTCAAACCTTCCGAGGTGACGCCGTTGACGCTGATGCGCATGGTCGAATTGGCCAGTGAGGCGGGCATTCCGCCTGGCGCGCTGAATCTGGTGAACGGACGCGGCTTCGGGACGGGGCAAGCACTGATCGAGCACGCATTGGTCAGTAAGGTCAGTTTCACCGGGTCGACCGCCACAGGTAAAGCCATCGCGCGGTCGGCAGCGGATCGCCTGTTGCGTGTAACCCTGGAGCTCGGAGGGAAAAATCCTGCCATTGTGTTGGCCGATGCTGATCCAGCGCACGTGATTGAAGGGCTGATGGCAGGAAGCTTCCTGAATCAGGGACAGGTGTGCGCGACAAGCTCACGGGTGTACATCGAAGCACCGCTTTTCGACCGGTTGGTCGACGATTTCGAGACTGCCGTAAAGAGCCTGACCCTCGATCATGGGCTCGATCCTGCGGCACAAATCAATCCGCTGGTGTCGAAGGCGCACCAGGAAAAAGTGTTGGGCTACCTGGCCGAGGCAGGCAGCGAAGTGATTCAAGGGCAAGCGGCGCCGACGCAGGGCTATTACGTTTCACCGACCTTAGTAGTTAATCCGCAGGATCAATTTCGCCTGGTTCGCGAAGAAGTATTCGGCCCGGTGCTGAATCTGATTCGCGTAAAAGATGCGCAAGAGGTGTTGGTGAAAGCCAACGACAGCGACCTCGGACTGACTGCGAGCCTATGGACTCAGAACCTGAATCAGGCCATGAACCTGACGCCCAAAATTCAGGCGGGTACCGTCTGGGTGAACAGTCATACGGTCATTGATGCCAATATGCCGTTTGGTGGCTACAAACAGTCTGGACTGGGCAGAGGCTTCGGCGTCGACTGGTTGGACGCCTACACTGAAACCAAGTCCGTGTGCTTGCGTCACTAACACCGGAAATTACCCCGCCTGAATCGGTAATTTGATTGCCGTCTTCCGATGATTGGCGTCAGAACAACTGTAGGATTTACGGTATTCGCGAGGACTGATACCAAAGCGCGCCTTGAAGGCCGCAGAAAAGTAACTGTAATCACCGAATCCCCATTCACTACTGAGCGCCGAAAGACTTCTCCCTGCAGGCGCCCGACGCAAAATCTCGGCACAACGATCCAGCCGATGACACTTGATGTGCTGAGAAACCATCAGTCCGCGGCGAGCGAACAGCCGATAAAGACCTCGAACAGAAACGCCGATCTGACGACCGATCAGTTCTGGACACAGATCGACTTCATGGATATGAGTATCGATGTAAGCAATAGCCTTTTGAAACAGGCGCTCGCGGCTGTCCTGCTCTTCATGCACCTCAATTGCCGGGCTCAATAGCACCAACAGCGCCTCCAGAGTAGCCTCTCCATCCCGCGCGTCCATGTCTGGCTGAGTCGCTGCATACTGGATCAATTGGAGAGCAAGCCGAACACCCGGGCTTTTGGCAGAAATCACTTCACCGCAGCGCACACGCGTATTACGAAAACGTTGTTCGACATCGCGACGCGGGAGGATCACGGAGATCATCCGCGACGTCGCCTCATAAGAGGCACTGAAAGGACTAGACGCATCGATGATTACCATATCACCACGGTTCAGTTCAGAGGCGCAGCCGCCCATCTCCAGCCTCCCCTTGCCATCGAGCTGAAAAACTACGAAATACTTGTCGTTGTCGTCCTTGGCAATTTCCTTGAACGTACGCCACAGTTTGACCTCGCGCGCCTGTACGACGCTGAGGCTTAACGGTCCACTGGAAAATGACTTGATCTGTCCATAGAAGCCTTCACTCAAATGGCGCCCGGCAAATGCTCCGCAAATCCGGTTGATCTCGCGCATCCAGGCATCCAAGGCCGCAGTTGGGCCTAATGAGTTGAAACTCATCGTACTCGTCCCACCAAAACTGGCGCTCGTAAAAAGTCAGATATTAAATTGATGAACCAGCGCTCGGAGTTCTCCCCCTAATCGAGCAAGCTCTGCACTGGAAGACGCAGTACGCCGACTGGCATCGGCACTTTGTTCTCCAATGCCACTGACCCGGTTGACACTTTCATGGATATTCTGGGCAACGACACTTTGCTGTTCAGCCGCGGCGGCGATCTGCTGGTTCATTTGCTCGATAGTGCTCACTGAACGGGTAATACGGATCAAAGCATCACCCGCTTCGCCCGCCAGAGTGACGGTGCGTTGAGTTTGCTTGCAGCTACTGCCCATCTGCCGCATGGCGTGGTTCGCCAAGTTTTGCAGGCTGGCTATCAGCCTTTCGATTTCCTCTGTGGAGTCATGGGCACGACGAGCAAGAGCACGCACTTCATCGGCCACCACTGCAAACCCTCTCCCTTGCTCACCTGCGCGGGCCGCTTCGATAGCCGCGTTGAGCGCCAGCAGATTAGTCTGTTCAGCCACTGAGCGAATGACTTCAAGCACACTCCCGATCCGCGTGCTTTCCAGATTCAACGTAGAGATAACCTCGGAAGACTGTTCCACTTCAGCCGCCAACGCGCCCATTTGACCCACCACTTGTTGTACCACCCGATTACCCTGCTGCGCTTCAAGGTCAGCCTCCTGGGCCGCTTGCGATGCGCGCTCGGCGTCGCGGGCTACTTCCTCCACGGTCGTAATCATCTGGTGTATGGCGGTGGCTGTCTGCTCGACTTCCAGCTTTTGTGTCTGCACGCCGCTGCTCGTCTGTGCGGTAATCGCTGAAAGCTGTTCGGCGGAGGCAGCGATTTGCGTGACACCTGCTCCTATACGCCCGACCAGGCTGCGCAGGCTAAGCGTCATACCTTGCATGGCGTCAAGCAGTTGACCCAGTTCATCACTGCGCTGCGGTGTAATGTCCTGGCTAAGGTCACCCTCGGCAATACGTTGGGCCAGCGCCACCGTCTGACGCAAGGGCAAGACGATTTGATGCGTGATCAACAGCGAAGCGGCTACTCCGATCAGCACGGCAACACCGCCCATCAAGCCGAGTGCAAATAGCACCTGGCGACTGCCGGAGTTCATCGCTTGACCTTGCAGGTTTTTCGCTTCTTCGGCCAGCCCCAGAACAGAACGGGCCCTTTCAAGCATCGTGGCCTCGATTTCGGCAGTCGTCTTGCCCACTCGCTGATAATTGAAGAACGCGTCCTGATAACGCTTGAGCGCGGCAAGGGCGGCATCGATACTGCCCCGCTGCTTCTCATCCAACCAGATACTCAGGTTACGCGCGAGTGCCTCCTGCTCGGTGTTGATGGAGGTCCAGTCCTCCAGGGCCGTGGGGGATCCGTCGATGATGTAAAGACTTTCATTGCTGCGCAGGTCGAGCATACGCTTGCTCATCGCGGATACCTTTTCGGCCAGGGACAGCGGATCACTGTCATCGGATGATTCGTTGCGCAGCCCCTTTTCACGCAAAGCGTCGTACATGTCCAGTTCGATCGCCTCGAACTGCCGGCGAGCCTCGTTGGCGGTTTGAGTCATCTGCTGTCGCGCCTCAAGGGCTTTACCCTGCTGCTCGACAAACATCTCAAATTGTTCGAGATAGACCAGTGCGGCCTGATCCATGGCCCGCAACCGAACTTTTTGCTCTTCCCCGCCCGATTCAAGATATTGCTTGAGTAACTCCCGCACTCGGGAAAGCCCCTCGCGCACCGCTTGAGCATGAACCTCGGCACGGCTTATCGCAAAATCCCGCTCACTACGCCGGGTCTGCAAGATCAATGTGTCGACGGCCGAGAGTTGCATTCCCTGCTGGTAGTGCCCGAGCACCGATTTCACAGCGAAGAATCCTGTAACGGTCACTGCGCTAGTCAGGAAAAGAACCAGTCCAAAACCACAAAGCAATTTCCTGCTGACAGAAAGATCCGCTAAAAAGCGTCTGAAGAAATCAAACATTTTAACCACCCCTCTTGTTATGTACTTGATGGCTGAATTAGCCAATGGGGGGGAACAGCAGAGAAGGAGCCGTCAGATGTCAGCTGCATGGAGCTACGCTTGAAAGGGTGCCCACTCACGAGGGCACCTTTCCTTGATCAGCATTCGTGCAGCGACGATGCTCAGTCTCTACAGTTATCTAGCGCAAACTATCCCCGACCAGTGAGTCAGCAGAAAATGCATCTTTGGCAAAGCGTGGCACGAGCGCATACTGCTTAGGTTTGTTATTGATCAGGACCTCGAAGCCTGTACCCGATATAAGGTCGTTGAAACCAAAGCTGGACATGACCACAGCAGGAGCGTCGGGTGCAACGATGGCGTCCGCATGAAGCGTCTTCCAAAGTTGACCATTGGCATCCCAGCGGTCCCCCAACAAGCAGATCCAGCTATCCTCATCGCAGTAGTAGCGACTCTTCACTGCCTGATGGCGCTTGCCGTTGCGCAAGGAGGCCTCCACTACCCAAACCCGGTGCAGCTCCCAACGCACATGCTCAGGGTTGAGATGATGCGCGGACAAAAGCTCTTTATCGTCCTTGACCTGAAGTGCGGAGTTACTGTTGTAAGGGACGTATTTTTCCTGCTTGCCGATAATCTTCCAGTCGAACCGATCGAGCCGACCTGCAAAGGTCGTGACCTCGTCAAAGCTCATCACCCCAGCTGTAGCCGGTGATGGAGTGTCGCAACAAGCATTTGGCAATTTACGGACCCGACGCTGACCAACGAGATATACCCAGGCCTGAGTCTTGTCACCGTCCAGGTTTTCAACGCCCGCAAGCGCCTCACCTGCACGGATGGCTGGCCCTGTTGTATCCAGACGCGAGCGCCAGTAATTATTAGTCTTGGCCAGCTCCTCAAGATTGCTGTCCGGCAGGTAATACGGCATCTCTATGTTCTGAACCATGTCGGAAACCAGTACCGCCTGACCATTAGCCGTTAGTTGGTATCCTTTAAACATTTGCGATGTTGAAATACCCCGCCAGCGCAACACATGGTTCCACATCACCTCCGCACCACTTTGTGGAATGGGGAAAGGAACACCGCCGTAGACGCCTTCAGGAAGGTCACCATTCATCTTTCCATTGGTGGCATTTTTAAAGGTGTTGTCATACACCCACTGGGGAGCCGCTGCCGTTCGATGGGTCTGATAGACATTGACCTTGAAACTGTCCGGATACTTCTTCAACAGTGCCACCGTCCCGTCGGTCAGCTTATCGGTATATTGGCCGACATTCGCGGGCGTAATGGAAAACAGCGGTTTCTCATCCTTGAAGGGATCACCCCGACGCCCACCAGGCTCGTCGCCAGGGATGGGCTTGGTGTAACCGCCCGTCCAAGCCGGGATCGTGCCGTCCTTGTTCCCTGCTTTCTCAGCCCCCAAAGGGGTGAGCTCTTTGTTCAGCTTCGATGCCTCTTGGGCAGAGACGCCTGCAAATGCCTCAGGACCGAACACTATCAAGCTTGCAAATAGTGGGGCGAGTAATTGTTTGTTCATCTGTTTGCTCCTGGTTTTAACTTGCAATGGAGCGACTGACTGGTAGCGCCCCTGAGCGATTTCTTATAAGGAAGCGATGTTCTCGGCACGCAATGGAACTGCGCCTCATGGCAACGCCGAGGCCTATCCAGAGTACGAACTGAAGAAGTGTTGTGTTAGCCAAATTTGGCATGAGCTAAAGATGCGAAACAACCCGAAATGCCACCCCGCCCCGACAAAAGGTCACGATCGCGGCCCCTTCCATGAGTACCAAGGCGACAGCTTTCGCATCAGAGATTTCACAGGGTGTTATTCAGTCGGCGATACGCCCGCTTGACGCCAGCAAGAAAGCTGGCGACTCCACCGGCAAGCGCATCATTCAGGCCGAGGCGAACTTCAATAGAAGACAACTCGCAGCCTCGACCCGAAAAAGCAAGTATCAATAACCGCTCGAAAAATTGCTTTGCACACCTTTTTTCACGCGACTTAATGTTTCAGAAGGCAGTTCGTTGAATATTTTTTTATACTCGGAACTGAACCGGCTAAGATGCCAGAACCCCCAACTGGCAACGACGTCCTTTACTTGTACCGTGCAGTCACTGGCATTCACCAAGTCATGCCGTGCACCGTTCAGCCTGAGCAATCTTAGATAACTCACAGGATTGATATTCAGTAAGTCCTGAAAGCTGTATTGCAGGACTCGCCGAGAAATACGAAGTTCGCGACAAACATCGATAATCTGCGTGGGCTCGGAAATGTTATCCAGTAAAAACTCACGCGCTCGGCGCACGATCTGTACATGATTGAACTCTCGATGAACAATCGCCGGAACTTTGAAGTTTTGCAAAATCAACGGCGCCAGAGTCTCCATCGCCTTTTGCATCAAAGCCGAGCGCACTTCAGGATGACTGAGCACCTCGGGATCCTCATGACAAACGTCAAGCATCCCAATGAACACCTCGATCATGCTCGCGATACTCGCCGTGTCGTTAACCAAAAACATTCCACGTTTCAGCCAATCGTGCACGGCTACGTGCTCGACCGTCTCCATGTATTCGGCAACGATTTTACGAGATATGGCCACAATCAGCAGTTTGGTAGGAGGCACCAGCGCATCGTAATCATTCTCGCCGCGAAACATAACAAGTTCCCTGGCCATCCAGCTTCGACCGTTTACTCGCCCTTCGTGCGCCATGCTCCAAGGCAGCGCAAAAACAAAGGAGTCAGCCCATGCAATGCCAAACTGATGGCTAGTGACATTGCCAATCTCCGTATAGATCTGTAAGCCGGAGATCCATAATTCCTTGGTTTGACAATGGTACTGACCCGGAGAAAGCTGGACATATTCCAGATCCCAGCCATCGAACGCTACAGAATTGGTGAAAGGATCCGAATGATCACCTGTGTGAACATAATAATCATTGGTACGGCAAACATTCTCTGGTTTCATTTTTTTTATAACCTTCGGAAGCTACTACTTTTGCCAAGGCACCGAAAAATCCGGACGCACACAATGACAAGCAAAATACGTTCCAGGGATCCCAATAGAATTAAAAAAACCACCCGCATTTTCAAAATGACGGGCGGCTATCTCCAAAGAAAAAAAATCATAATCACGTTATAAAAACGGTTCGATCATCGCACCGAGGCATTTACCAGACACTCAGACTCTGCCTAGCCCTCAACACCTAAGCCTTTTTCAGACTCAGTATTTAAAAGAAACTGTAACCAAAATTCGCGTCTTCATTGTGGTGTAACCAAAATCCACCCCACTGAACTCAAGAAACCGCGCAAAAAAGCCAGGAACAGAACTGAAGACATGACAGGGAAGCGGATAACAGGGATCGACCAGACGACTGTTAAGCGTGCGGGCCGATCCCGATCCGCGCCAAAAGGAGCATTTTTCTATGGAAATGCCCTATTCATGGGCATGATTGCAACCCACCCCGCAGACATGTCCTTTCGTCGATCCGCGCTTCAGTGGCCGCGAACGCTCAGCAGATAACTCATCCACATCAAGGCGAGGTATCACGCCAGCGTCAAACACATCATTGCCGCCCATCACGGTGCGTAGAACCTGGGTTTTGGCTAATTGCTCGAGGCTACATGCCTGAATATTCTGATCGACTATAGCAATGTCAGCTTTATAGCCCGGCATCAGCGCACCAATACCTTGCCACTGCATCAGTCGAGCATTGTTTACCGTCCAGGCGTCGAATGCCTGCTGCCGATTGATGGTGTTACCAGGGCCGGAATGCTTGCGCCCCGAGCCGGAAAATTCGCGTGTTTCGGCAAGCGCCATGTGCTCGAAAGGACTGACTGGCCCCCAGTCAGAACCCAGCCCGACATTGGCACCGGAAGCCATCATCTTGCCTATCGGCACCAGATCTGGAAGCACATGCTCACCAATACGCTCTTGATAGAGATCGCCCTTGCCCCAGCAGAAGCTCAAGCTGCTGGTCAGGTGGAAGTTCAGTTCAGCATAGCGCTCGATGGTTTTCTCATCGGTAAGAATGTTGTGCTGCATGATCCATTCCCGTTCCTGCACGTTCCACTGGGAGAGGAACGGCTCAAGGGACTCCAGAAACTCCCTGTGATCCTGATAGCCGCCCTGCACCATGTTCAATCGAACATTATTGCGCAGGCAATATTCGATGGCGTTGCGCTCAATGCTTTGTGACACGAATGCGCGTCCATTCGTTGGTTTTCCGTAAGGGTCTTTGTAGGTTTGATCGATTCTAAGAAAACCGGACCAGGCACCTCCCCCCCTCGCCAGCGACATGCCGTTAACACGGTACAAGGGGTCAGTGGTTTGCGACAGCTTCATCGCCAATTCGAAGTTCTTGCGCACATTTTCTTCGGTCAGACCCAACCCCAGATCCCAGGACGTAGGAGCGACATCAAGTGCAGACATGACCCGCATGCTCAGCAGACCTTCATCACGTACGCGCTGGTAAGCAGCGATGTGGGAAGCGTCCATCACATGCGCCTCATAACAGGCGGTTACCCCCTGATTGGCCGCCCTGATTTGGCCTGCCAACGCACCGTGATACCAAATGTCCTGGGGCGGCAGTGGCATCTTCGATACCACACGTGTCATCCAGAATGCACTGTCATTGTAGTAATTGATCACGCTGCCCCGAAAAACACCGGTCAGCTCACCGGAATCGTCTTTTTCGATCCAGACATTGTCCACCACATCAGGCAAATCCCGTCCAAACCCCAGTACCTGCAATGCCTTGGAATTCATGACACTGATGTTTGGCACTTGCGGCGCGTAAGCCTGAATCCAGACCGGATGATCCGGTGCAGCGACGTCCAGCTCATATCGATTAGGCAGACGCCCTTCTGGCAAATCCCGCCAAGAGCGGCGGATAAAGTAATGGGGTTCACCCACAGGAGTGGTGACGATCCATCCGTTGGCAGGAGTGACTGCCGCCCGCTCTCGAATACGCGCTCGTATATCGTCATGGTTACGGGCATCGTAAAGATCGACACACATCCCATCGAAACTGGCCAAGTGAAGAAAATGCGGATGGTTGTCGATGATGCCAGGAATGACGCAGGCGCCATCGACATCAATTTTGTGAGCGCTGGGCCCAGCCAGACCACGCATGTCTGCCAACGCTCCGGTGGCGACCACGGAATCTCCCTCAAGGACTATGGCTTCATGAGTTTCCCGCCTTTGGTTCTGAGTTAAAACAGGGCCACCGAAAATCAGCGTGCGACGAGTTGAACTTTCCATTTTTGGTCCTCGATGAAGGTCTTTCTGGGCTTAATCAACCGGTCAGCCACCATAAGGCCATCCGGGAAGGTTGCAGCTCTTTCTCATGAGGGTACGAGCGCAGCAAAAGTGTCGTTATCCGGTTTTGGCATCGTGTGCCACAGCGTCTGGTGTGGCCATTGCGTAACTAACCAACGTTCACCAATGCGCGAATGGCTCGTTGCGCCTCATCCGCGCTGAGGGTCGCCATGAACTGATGTTGACAACTTCATCGCTGAAGATGGCGCACGCATCTCCATCCCCCTCATGGGAAGCTTCCGTGTTCACAGCGATGAGATTGTCGAATGGCGAGATTATTTCGATCTCAGTGACTTTACACGTCAGGCAGAGCGGGCAAATATACCGATCCAAGCAGTTCAATGGTGCTGCGGCTGGCCAAACGGTCTACCACATACACGTACAAATCATTCCTCGCTGGGATGGCGAGGAACCCGGCGAGCATGCGAAGCATAGGGCAGATCCTGTTGAGCTCGAAACGCTGCAAGCGCGTTTGGTCGAGCGCATTCATTCAAACCACTGACGCAAGGATGGAACTTGTAAGTACCCGCACCCGGAAAGGGCGCGGTTGACCGGAGTGGTCACTCAAGGTAGCTGCTCATCCAGGTAAGCACCAACGCAGACCCAAAGCTGCTGGGTGGCGTATTACGCTCTCCACCTCAAGCAGCCAGATCCGTTCAGCCCCTTAAAAGAACTCAACTTGAGGTGCGCCGAGGAATACCTCGGCACGTCCGCTGAGCTGCAGTAGGTCGCCTGAGTTAAAGTCGATGAACAGCAAACCGGCACGCGGATTGAGCAGCAGGTTGCCCAAGGTATTGAAAAACCGGTTACCGGCAAAGTCTGGAATCGTCAGGCGACTGCCATCAATGCGCACGAAACCGGTCTCGCCACCCCGGCGAGAAACATCCACCGGGCGTCAGCCATCGACACCCACGTAGCTGGCGACAAAGAAGGTATCCGCCTCGGTGATTATCGCTCTGGCCGCATCATCCAATCCATCGAGATGCTGGACGATACGCATCGAAGGATCCGCCAACGGCACCGAATGAAATTGCCGTAATTGAATGTATTTTGGGCAGTTGCCGAAAGACTGCCCCACCGATACGCCGAAGCCGCTCGCCGTCATGACCCCAACCCGGCCATTGATTCGGTTGCGCCGCCGGGTGTGCAGCTCGATACCCAACAGGCCGATGGCTGCCCCGGGATGCAACTGAGCAGGATCATCGGCAGCCGGCAGACAATCCAACAGCAACAGCGAAGGTGCGGGAGAATGAGCGAAGCCCACGGCCTTTCAAGAATACTGGCCCACGGGTTGCCATCGGCATCCACTGCACCGTACAACATGAAGGGGAGCTGCTGATAGAACTGGCGATGCTGGTCCGGCATTTCGCTGCGTATCGCCCTGCGGCCGTACGCTTCCATCTGCTCGATAACCCCTAGATGGCCTTGCAATTGTTTCTCGCCGGCATGCCAAGGTGAGTGCTCCATAATGCATCTCCATGCACCTGCGCGCACAATGTGAACGGCCCAACAGGGTTGGACCGTGAGCATCAAGCGGTAGTCTGCAAACCAGCGATAGTGCGTGGCATGCCGACAAATCCTGGCAAGGCTTCCACTCGCGCCAACCAGGCCCGAACGTTGGCGTAATCATCCAAGGACACGTTGCCTTCGGGCGCATGAGAGGTGTAGGTGTAAATGGCAACATCGGCGATGGTGGGTTCGGTGCCGGCGAGATAAGCAGTCTCGGCCAACTCCTGATCAAGCACCTTGAGCAATGCATGAGAGCGGCCAATCACCTCTTCCGCGTTAAAAGGTGCGCCAAACAAAGTGATCAACCTGGCTATGCCAGGGCCAGAGGCCAGTTGACCGGCCGCAACCGACAACCAGCGCTGAACCTTGGCGGCCCCGACTGGGTCGGTGGGCAGCCAGCGGCCGTTACCGTATTTTTTTGCCAAGTACACCAGAATGGCATTCGAATCCGCCAGGATCACACCCTGATCGTCCAGCACTGGAATCTGGCCAAAGGCGTTGAGGGCCAGAAAGTCCGGCTGCTTATGCGCACCATTGACCAGATCGACAAAGATAAGCTCAGTCGGCAGTTTCAGCAGCGATAGCATCAACTCCACGCGATGTGCGTGGCCAGAACGGGGGAAATTATAGAGTTTGATCGTATGCATAGTGACTCCACTGGATGATCGCGCCGCTCCATAGTGAGCAACGCCGAGCGGAAGCCATTTTCCATCTACCACCAAAACAACAGAATAGCCAAAAAAAGCAAACCACTATTTCACTGCGCGTAAAAGTTTATCGGGCATCAGAACAGGGTTTTCGCGTAGCGCCTTCATGACAAAATCCACAAAGCTACGAACCCGCGCGGGGACCTTGCCACCGGCCCGGTAAATGACATGGACGGGCAAGGGAGCAACTTCGAAATCTGCCAGTACAATCTCCAGCTCACCGGCGGCAACCTTACTCGCCACCTGGTAACACAGAGCACGAGTCAGTCCCAACCCCAAGCAAGCAGCTGTGATAGCGCCTGATTGCCGTGACTACCAGACAGGGTTCTGGACGAATACTGAACGACTCTCCGCCCTCCAGAAAGGACCAACTTCTTTGCTGACCTATGGCAGAAGTGGCGACAATGGGTAGCCCGATGAGATCGGTTGGATGCAGAGGCCTGCCGTGGACAGCCAGGAAGGCTGGAGACCGGAAAATCACCAGCCGCACTTCGCCAACTCGAATTCCATGCCGGCTGCTGTCAGGTAACTCACCGATGCGCACGGCCACATCAATGTCTTCCTCCAGCATGCTCACGACCCGGTCAACCAACACAGTGTTGATGCTGACTTCCGGGAAGTGATTAAGGTAATCCACCATGATCGGCGTGACGAACAACTGACCGAACAGCACCGGAGCTGTGATCGTCAATTGCCCCCCGCAGTTGGGTATGACTTTCGGCCGCCGATTCTTCGGCGTCCTGTACGTCGGCGAGAATTCTCCGGCAGTCTTCCAGATAACGCTGACCGGCCTCATTCAAATTAACGGTACGGGTAGTACGCGTCAGCAACTGAGTACCGATACGCGCCTCCAGTGCCGCCACTGCCCGGCTGACACTGGCTGCCGACATCCCCAAACGCCGCGCTGCCGCAGAGAAGCCTTGCGCCTGGGAAACAGTGACGAATATTTGCATTTCCTTAAATCGGTCCACGAATCAACTCCTACTGGACGGGTATATCCCGCATGTAGCAATCAGGCGCGGTGATCTCACTGTTCCAGAAATTCGAATTATTGCGAGATGAGCTATCGGCTTAGACATCCATCGACGCTGTATGAGCTACCAATCAGCGTCGGGGTCACAGTCGAAACTGGGCAACCCTTTGATTAAAGGAAACAGCCAATCTGGAAAGCTCCTGACTCGACACATTGCTCCGTTCAGCACCAGCAGTAGATTCAGCGGATGCATTTTGGATATTGATCAGATTGCGATCCACCTCCCGAGCGACCTGAGTTTGCTCCTCGGAAGCAGTTGCAATCAAAATGTTGCGGTCGTTGATTTCTCGCACACTATCCGCGATGTTCTCAAGCATATGCCCAGCCCCCTGAACCAGATCCTGGGTGTTAGCGGCCAACCCCTGACTCTTGGCCATTGCAAGCACGGACTGATCAGCGCTGGTACGCACAGCATCGATCATACTTTCGATTTCTCCTGTGGATACTTGGGTGCGGTGTGCGAGAGCTCGAACCTCGTCGGCAACCACGGCAAAACCTCGACCCTGTTCACCAGCCCGAGCGGCCTCAATGGCGGCATTCAAAGCCAAGAGATTCGTCTGCTCGGCAATAGAGCGAATGACATCCAGAACCTTACCGATGTCACGGGTATTCTTCGCAAGCGTCTCGACCTGAACAGCCGATGCATCTAATTCCTCCGTCATGCTGTTGATCGCAATGATCGCACTCTGGGCTTGAGCACGCCCTTTCTGCGCCTCCTCGCTAGCGACCTGAGACGCACGGGAGGTAGAGACCGCATTACTGGCAACCTCCTCGACTGCAGCGGTCATCTGGGTAACAGCCGTAGCAACCAAGTTGATTTCATCACTTTGCCGGGCAAGGCCGCGACGACTCTCATCGGTTACCGCACTCAGTTCCTCTGCGGCAGAAGCGAGGTGGCCGGAGGCACCCGCAATGTGCTGAATAGTTCCTTTGAGACTGCTCTGCATGGCAGCCAAGGCGCCCAATAATTGGCCCGCCTCATCGCGACGAGTGGCTAGGATTGTTTCCGTCAGATCCCCATTGGCGATCCGCTTTGCACTAGAGACGGCAAGAGCAATTGGACGAGAAATGATGCGAGTGATAAACATGCCTAGGGCAAGAGCCGCAAAAAAAGCAATGACGATCCCGGAGTAAAGCAAGAAACTAGCGGTTGCTGCATCCTCTTGCGCGGCGATGGAACCTTCACCAATTTGCCTATGAATGGAACCGGTCATAGTACCGAAACCAGCCAAAATTCGCTCATAGCCAGGCAAGGCCTCATTGAGCATAATTGCTCGCGTAGCTTCGAGATCACCACGCTCAATCTGAAGCAGCACGCGATCCACACTACCCTGATATGCAGCCCACTCCTTCTCCCCCTGCTCAATTGCCTTACGCTCGTCCTCTGCAACGGCGGTCTTTTGGTATACGGCAAATGCCTGTTCAGCTTCAGTTCGAGTATGCTTCAACCGATCTAGAATGAAATTCTTGTCAGCAGCGGGAGCATTAGTTGCCAACAACAGCAACATAAGATAAAGGTCACGATTCTGACTAATCGTGGCGGAGCGAGACTCAGCAATCTTCACCACGGAAACCATACTATGGGAAAAAACGTGCTCAAGACTTGCCGACAACCGAGTTATTCCACGATTGCCAAGCAACCCGACCATAAGAGTTATCAGGGCACACAGAAAAAATGCGACCAATAACTTGGTTGCAAGCTTGGCATTGAGAAACCATGACATGGGCTATTTCCTTATTCAGGTAACACGCAAATGAGCAATAACAAAAACAGCGACACTCAAAGCGCGAAAAAAAATTCGAAATCTCATAAAATCAGAGCAGCGCAAAACACACAAATGCAATATTCAAGCCCTAGCAAGCCAAAACTTCAGGGCAAAGTTATATCTTGCCAAAATATCGAGCGAGTGCCGAGCACAGACTTTAAGCGCTTCGAATGAGGAAGCCAGATTAAATGACGACAGACAAGACTTTTTTCGACCAGGAGCAACGCTCTTTTTATACCCTACTCATTATTATTTTTCCTCGTAAAAGCTCACAAATCGACTTGAATTAATCTGCCTCGCACGCCACCCTCAAACTCAATCATCAAAGTGATCCTAAAACACAAACAGACAACCGCGATATCCATTTTCAGCACATCTCCAAAAACTCACTTCCGAGACGCACCAATTCAGAGCAACGCCTGCCATGAAGACGCATAATGGTGCCTTCCGAGTACAAAGCAGGTCTTTGCCCCTTCCACCCAGCTCTCAAGCACCCTCTTCGGGCTTCGCCATGTCATCAAGGACAGCGGCATCCAGCACCACCTCCCGATTTAGCCTGAACCTCCGAAACTTGACGCCCCCTCTACCCTCTTTTGCCAGACTGGCCTATCGACCCCGATCGAACCTCCCACCCGTCAACCTATCCATTTTCGGCACAATTTCAGAGAGGTATCAGGGAGAGGAATAGAACTTGCTCTTTCAATCAGCGATCATCCAATGGTGCCGTAAAATGAACAACAACACCCTGGCCCAGCCGGCGAAAGCACAACTACCTTACCTGAGCCGCATACAGACCCACGATCCTGACGAGCACGCTCATCGCTTGAGTGGCTGGCGCCTTAGCTACGATCAGTTAAGCCATGGTCGCTTCGAAGGTGAACTCGACGAGTTTCGTTCGGACAAGATTCAGATGGTCCGCGACCGCTCTAATCAGGCCATGAAGAAGAAAGGCGCGGCGGCAGAAGGTACGATTGCCTTCTGCGTTCCCCTGAAGAGACACGATAATGTGTACTGCTCAGGACATCAGATCAGCGAGCCCTATGTAATGGTGGCGCATAGCGACAACATGCCCGAGCTCAAGGTCCCCGAAATTGTCGACATCCTTCTGGTCGCGATCGATCAGGGCTCGCTACAACACACACTTGAGTGCCAGGGTAGCAATTTCCGAATTACCGATTTTCCCAAGTGTTACCCAACTGGCGGTACGCCGGCTTGGCATGAGCTGAAATGGTTGATCACTGAACTGGCAGGCGCCTCACCAGGCGGCGATGAACTTCAGCAGAAAACCATTCGCAGCGACATCAGCGACACAGTCATCATGCACCTGATCGACCTGATCACCAGCGATGAGACACTCTCACTCAAGCCGACAGCGCGCAAGCATACAGTCGATCGAGCCTGCGAATACGCCATGAGCCACCTGAACGAACCCTTCTCGATCCTTGATCTGTGCAACAGCATCGGTGCAAGCCGACGAAAGCTACAGTATTGCTTCCAGAACGCCCTAGGCATCAATGCCGTCGCTTATCTTCGAGCTTTACGCCTCAATTCAGTGCGGCGCGAACTTCGAGAAAGCAACACGACACAGGCAATACAAGCGGTAGCAGAGCGCTGGGGCTTCTGGCATATGGGTCGCTTCTCCGCCGATTATCACTCCATGTTCGGCGAACGACCATCGAAAACCTTGGGCCGTTAATCTGTGCTGAAATCGGATATATAAAAAAACAGACGCACCACATCATGTCTCTTCTTCGTCAATTCGAATGAGGATTCTCCCTTGAACAACAAAAACAATAGCTGCGGAAAACACGTCATGGCACTCACACTCAGCCTGCTGGGTGCCTGGACGTCAGCAGAGGCCACCGAGAACGGTGTCCCAACCACGACCTTCGGTGTTTATGATTTTGGGGCAGGCATGGCCCCGCCGCCTACTGAGAACGGAACGCTAAGCCTACGCACCGGCTTCTATTCCTCTAGGATCGTGAAGGACAACCAAGGCAATCACTCCGACAATGATGTCGACCTTGATCTGTTGAGCATCGCAGCTTCCTACATACGGATGACAGAACATACCCTGTTTGGTGCCAATTACGGCTTTGGTATAGTTTTACCCTTCTTCAAAATAGATGCCGAACTCAAGGTTCAAACGCCTGCCGGGCCCATGAAACTTGAAGCCGATCCGTTTCGCATGGCGGATGCGTTTTTCATTCCAGTGATACTTCAATGGAATGTATCACCCAACTTTTTCGTCAATAGCTATTTTGGTGTCACTGCACCCACGGGTGATTACGACAAGAAACGTCTGGCGTCGCCGGGCACTAACCACTGGGTCTATTCACCTGGTCTGAGCGCTACCTATATCACCGACAGTGGCTTCGAGGTTTCATCGAATTTTCAGGTGGACTTCAGCAGCCGAAACCAAGCCACTGATTATAAAAATGGCGTCGAATATCGCCACGAATTTGCGGTCGGACAACACATGGGCCCCTGGACGGTCGGTCTGGGAGGATTCTACTACCGTCAAATTAGTGACGATAACGCTCCGAATCTGACAAGCGGAAACCGCGCAGCAGTCTCGGCCTTAGGCCCTGCGGTGGCCTTCTTTAAACCTGGGCTACCCCCTGTCTCAGCGCACATTTATAAAGAGTTCGATGCACGAAACCGTTCGGAAGGCTATACCTTCGCCGTGCGCGTCTCGCAAAGCTTCTAACACTAAAAGGTCGCCCTTATCTTCAAGCTCCAACGGCAAACGGTAAACGCTTGACCGCAACAGCAGCGCGTTATCGTGTCACTTGAAACGAATCGACAATCAGTGGCGACTGCACTTGGATGTAATTAGCCGCGACAGCATAAATGGTTAATACAGCGAGTAATTCGCTCATACGCATAAGCAATCTTTTTGATAGAGAGTACGCCCCGAATGAAAAACACATCAGCCGGCAACACTAATACACCTCTTTCATCCAACGAACCTTGGGCCTGGAGCGCCGTAGACCTGGCCAAAGCAATCAGAACACGGAAAATCTCTTCCCGTGAGGCAGTGCAAAGCTGCTTGGCTCGTATTGATGCGATCAACCCGCAGATAAACGCTTTTACTGAAGTCAACCACGAGGATGCGCTGGCTTCGGCAGATGCCGCCGACCGCACCCTGGCCGCAGGAGAACCACTCGGCCCACTGCACGGCGTTCCCTTGTCAACCAAGGTCAACATCGATCAGCGTGGCCGCGCAACAACCAACGGGGTGACCTTGTTCGCCAACAATATAGCCAGTGAAGACTCCCCGTCGGTGGCTCGTGTGCGCCAGGCCGGTGCGATACTGACCGCCCGCAGTAATGTGCCAGCATTCTCGATGCGATGGTTCTCCAGTAACCTGCTGCATGGTGTCACCCTCAACCCTTGGAACAAGGACTACACACCTGGCGGTTCGAGCGGCGGTGCCGCCGCGGCGGTGGCAACCGGCATGATGCCACTGGCCATTGGCAATGATATTGGTGGCTCGATTCGTCATCCTTCACATTGTTGCGGTGTGACGGGTATTCGCCCAACCGTAGGACGCATACCTCGCCGATTCGGCCCAACTAACATGGATCAGCCGCTCTGCGTACAAGCCATGGCCACGGATGGGCCAATCGCTCGCAGTGTTGGCGATCTGCGCCTGGCACTCTCCGTCATGAGCGGTTTCGATCCCCGCGACCCTCTATCCTTACCGCTGCCTTATACCCTCGAGTCAGCCGTACGGCCTATCCGTGTTGGCGTGTTGCGCAATACAGGTACACGCCCTACGGCGGCAGTCGAAGCAGCGCTCAAGGACGCTGAACGCTATCTAGCCGATGCAGGTTACAGAGTAGAACCGGTCGAGCTGCCCATTCTGGAAGAAGCGTACCGCCTCTGGTATCTGCTGGCCTTGCGGGAGTTGCAAGAAATCACCCCGCTGGTCGAACAATCAGGCGACCAAGGGGCTCTGCAGTCCATGCAATACACCTGCGAGATCGCTAAAGACTGGTGGGGTGCCGAGCCGAGCCTGACTGATTTCATGCACGGTTACGCGCGCCGCGGCACCCTGATTGCGCAGTTGCAAGCGTTTTTAGAGACCTATCCAATTCTGCTGTTGCCGGTCAGTGCAGAGCAGGCGTTCCCACAGGACCTCGACATCGCAAATATTAACGGCATGCGCCGGGCAATCGAGGCCAACTGGTCGATGATGGCGATTGCGAACTTGGGATTTCCGGCGATGTCGGTACCGGTCGGCGTTGCAGGAGGTCTGCCCTGCGGTGTGCAACTGCTAGGTCGGCGCTTCCGTGATGAAGATCTGCTGGATGCTGCCGAAGTCATCGAAGCTCGCGCGGGCTATTTAACCCCCATCAACCCTCGCTAAATATATAGGAGCTCAGATACATCAGCTATTGACTGGCGCATCTGAGCGACTATTCGTGCGGAACCTAATGAGCAAGGAATACAAACGATTGTCGAGCACTGGGGTTTCTGGCGCATAGGGCGTTTGTCTGTCGATTACCGCTCCATGCTCGGCGAACGCCCATCGCACTTGGCATACTGAATTTGTGCTGAAATCGGATATAAGAAAAAAAATACGCATCACATTATGTCCTCTCTTCACCATCCCGGAATGAGGACATCACCCTGAATAAAAAAAATTATAACTGCGTAAGACACGCCATGACACTCACACTCAGCCTTTTGTGTGTCTGGACATCAGCAGAGGCCGTTGAGAACGGCGTGGTGAGCACGACCTTCGGCGTCAATGATTTCGGTGCCGGTCTCACCCCCCCACCCACTGCAAACGGAACGTTAAGCATACGCACTGGCTTCTATTCCTCCAGGATCGTGAAGGACAATCAAGGCAATCGCGTCGATAATGATGTCGACCTTGATCTGCTGAGCATCGTACCTTTCTACATACGGATGACGGAAAATACCCTGCTAGGCGCCAATTACGGCTTCGGCATAATTGTACCCTTTTTCAAAATGGATGCTGAGCTCAAGGTTCAGACGCCTGCCGGCCCCATGAAACTTGAAGCCGATCCGTTTCGCATGTCGGATGCGGTTTTCGTTCCATTGATACTTCAATGGAATGTGTCGCCCAACTTGTTCGTGAATAGCTATTTTTCTGTCACTGCACCCACTGGTGATTATGACAAGAAACGTCTGGTGTCACCGGGCATTAACCACTGGACCTATTCACCAGGGCTGAGCGCCACCTACATTACAGATAGTGGCTTTGAAGTCTCATCGAATTTTCAGGTGGATGTCAGCAGCCGAAATAAAGCCACTGATTACAAAAACGGCGTCGAATATCGCCACGAATTTGCGGTCGGACAGCATATTGGCCCCTGGACGGTCGGCTTGGGAGGTTTCTATTACCGTCAAATTAGCGACGATGACGCTCCCCATCTAACCACCGGAAACCGCGCAGCAGTCTCGGCACTAGGTCCAGCGGTGGCCTTCTTTAAACCTGGACTACCCCCCATCTCAGCGCACCTTTATAAAGAGTTCGATGCACGAAATCGCGCCGAAGGCTATACCTTCGCCGTGCGCGTCTCGCAAAGTTTCTAAGTAAAGACAACAACTACATAGCTTCAGAAAATGCCGAAATTTTAAGAAACCAATTTTCTAGCGATTTTTTTACTTGGGCAGGCCATCGGGCCACTTACGAATATAGATCAAAAGAGAGAACACCATGAACCTTAAAGAGCAGATCCAGAACGCCGAACATGAATTAGCCACTGCAGTAGCTAGTCAGAACAGCCAGAACGTAGCCGCACTGTACACGAGGGACGCGTGCTTTCTTCCTGATGGCGCACCCACTCTTATAGGCCAATCTGCCATTGCTGAATTCTTCGAAGGGCTTTTTGCCAAAGGCATCATAGGTGGCGCCTTCACAACCTTGGATGTCGACGGCGATGAGCATGCGGCAACAGAAATAGGTGCTTTCGAATTATTTGCGCAAACACCCCAAGGTCAACGCGTCACGGCTGTAGCGGGACGTTATCTGGTCACCTGGAAACGTCTCAATGGTGTCTGGCGACTACACCGAGATGTAGTGAGTCGCGACCATCTGCCAGACGACATTCAGGCATGACGCATTCGATCACACAAAAGGTAGAATCGATGACTAACGATACTCAGCACATCTCAAACGCCCTTTGGTCGTGGAGCGCAGTAGATCTGGCCAAGGGGATCAGAACTCGACAACTATCGTCCCGTGAGGTTGTTGAGAGTTGTCTTGAGCGTATCGACGCGATAAACCCCATCATCAACGCCTTCACCGAGGTCAATCACGAACAAGCTTTAGCCGCGGCAGATGAGGCCGATCGCGCCGTTGCCTCCGGAGATGTGCTTGGGCCGCTGCATGGCGTTCCGCTTTCGACCAAAGTCAACATTGATCAGCGTGGCCACGCTACTACCAACGGGGTCACTCTATTTGCTGGCAACATCGCCACCGAGGACTCCCCATCAATTGCCAAGGTGCGTCAAGCCGGCGCCGTACTCACCGCACGAAGCAATGTACCCGCCTTCTCGCTACGCTGGTTCTCCAATAACAACTTGCATGGAGACACCCTCAATCCTTGGAACAAAGGCCATACGCCTGGCGGTTCAAGTGGCGGTGCTGCTGCAGCCGTTGCAGCCGGCATGATGCCAATTGCAATCGGTAACGACCTTGGCGGCTCAATCCGGCACCCCGCCTATTGCTGTGGTGTGACAGGAATCAGACCGACGGTTGGACGCGTTCCTCGTTGGTTTGGCCCTAAAAACCTCGATCAGCCCTTTTGTGTGCAAGTCATGGCGACCGACGGACCTATTGCACGTAGCGTCGCAGATTTGCGGCTCGCACTTTCGGCTATGAGTGGTTTTGATCCAAAGGATTTGTTATCGCTTCCTTTGTCTTACAACACACAAAACTCGCAGAACTTGAAGCGTGTTGGGTTACTGCGTAAATCCGCTGAAGTAACAATCACACCGGAGGTCTCGGCGGCGCTAGACCGAGCAGCAGATTATCTCTCTGACGCGGGCTATATCGTCGAAGAAATCGAACTGCCCTTCCTGGAGGAAGCCTACCGCCTTTGGTATCTGCTTGCGTTAGAGGAGTTTCGTGAAATGCTTCCACTCATGGAGCAAGCGGGAGACCAAGGCGCGTTAACAGCGATAAAGTACTTCTTTGAAGTGGCAAGTGATTGGTGGGGCACTCAGCCCACATTGAGCGACTACATGCACGGCTACGCAAGACGTGGAAGCCTGATAGCTCAACTGCAAACATTGCTGGAAACCTATCCAGTCGTATTGCTTCCCGTCTCTGCCGAACAGGCATTCACGCAGAACGTCGACATCGAAAGTGTCGAGAGCATGCGTCGAGTAATGAAAGCCAACTGGTCGATGATGGGGATCGCCAATCTGGGCTTTCCAGCCATGTCTGTCCCTGTCGGCATTGAGAACGGACTACCCTGCGGTGTGCAATTGCTTGGTCGACGCTATCGCGAGTGTGACCTGTTTGACGCTGCGCAGATCATTGAGGCAAGTGCAGGTCGACTAACGCCGATCGACCCTCGTTGAGTAGGTAACATTAAATACCCAGTCGGGCACGTCAGCAAAAAACGATGTGCCTGACCATCCTTTCATCAGAGGAAACAAGCTAACTATTAATAGCCTACCAATCCATTGCGAAATACTAACCGCATGGAAGCGTACGTCACTAGAGCTACTAATATAACCTAGTCCCCTTTCCCCCTTACTATAAGAAAGTCGTCTCTTTGGATAGCTCAGTTTTCTTGTAAAACTTTCTCGCCCTATCAATAAAGCAAACCCACCACGCATCGCCCCGCCGCTGCTTCCCCTCGAAGCAGAATCACTTGCTCATCATGCTGGTCGCTTCCTGCGTGGCTTCAGTGGTTCGGGTAGCAAGTTTCCTGACTTCATCGGCCACCACCGCAAATCCGCGCCCAGCCTCGCCCGCTCGGGCTGCTTCAATAGCAGCGTTGAGTGCAAGCAAATTGGTTTGGCTGGCAATGCTCTGGATAGTGCCCACAATTTGCGTCAGCTGAGCAATGTTCTGCTCCAGCTTCTGCTGATGCTTGGCTTCGGTTTCGCGCAACTGTTCTTGTTCGTGCTGGAAATGGATGTCTACCAGCGCACCAACCGCTCGCAGTGGTGTGCCGCGCTCATCCCTACGGGTTTGGCCACGGGCGCGGAACCAGCGGAACTCACCGCTCTTGAGCTTGAGCCGATATTGAATGTCGAACGCGGTTCTGCCGGAGCGGTCATTCAAATGCTCAACTAATGCCGTCAGGCTGCGCTCCTTGTCCTCGGGGTGCAGGCGTGAAGTCCAGCTTTCGAGTACATCCGGAAACTCTTCGACTGTCTCAAAACCAAGCAGGCGGCGGAATTGCAGAGACCACCATATAGGGTTTCGTGGGTTAACCGGATCGCCAGCGATCACTTCCATGTCCCATAGACCATCGGTTAGCAACTCGCGGGAAAGCTCGAACCGGGTAAGGGTCACATCCAGCGCTCTTTCGCGTTCCCAGTCATCATGAATATCCCGTATCGATCCGGCGATCCGGATAGGCACGCCTTGCAGGTCGCGCAGCGTTTCGCCTTGTGAGAAGAACCAGCGGTACCCACCGCCCTTCAATGCCATCCGGATATTCACGCGATACGGTGTCTTCCCGGACTTATCATTCAAGTGTCGGCCAAACGCCTCAAACGCGGTTAGTCTGTCATCTGGGTGCATGCGATCAGACCAGCTGGATATGGCATTGGGAAATTCGCGCTCGTCGCTAAAACCCAGCAACTCACGCAATGTCTGTGACATCCAGCAGATGTTGTTCGGGCTCATTGGATCACCACCGACCACCTCCACGTCCCACAGACCTTCGTTGGACGCACGGTTGATAAGGTCAAAACGCTCCCTTTGGGCTTCAATCTTGTTCTCAGCCGCTGACAATAGCGCACGAGCTGCCTCAAGCTCAGCTTCCAATAAACTGACGTGTGTCATCAGTCCCTTTTCTCTACTGGCTGCGCTCTCCCATGCGCGCTTGAGTTCTTGATCCCTGGCGCTTGCGCGGAACTCGGGTTGGTCTTGCTTACCCTCTAAAGCCGCGATGAGCTGCAGGCGAGTTTTTCGATCACCGCGCAAACCTGGAAGACTGAACATTGTGGGCATGCTCTTCTTATTGGATGAGTTCTAAAGCACCTACAGGTGCTTGTGATACCGTCACAGCACATATTTTATGTATAGATACAGCCGGGATTTCGCTGAGGGCAGCTCACTATCTTCAATAATCCCTGGAACAGCAGCCGCGCGGGGCAGGCGCGAATGGCCCCGCTCACTAGTCACCGCCCATAAACGCGCGAAGAGCGCGTTGTGCTTCACTCGCGCGAAGACAGTCCATGAATTGATCGACTTCGCTGTCGATGACCTTGGCAAGGGGCTGTCCCGGGTTCAATTTCATCATCGCTTTGGTCTGCTGTAATGCGAGTGGCGGTTTTCCAGCCAACAACTCTGCCATTGCCCAGCTTCGAACAATCAGTTGTTCCGTCGACAAAACGGCATTAACAATCCCCAATCGCTCGGCACTCGCAGCATCGAAGCCGCTTCCGGTCATCAGCAGCTCCGATGCGCGCCGATGGCCCAACATCAAGGGGAGCAGCGCGCTGCTCCCGCCTTCGGGTACCAGGCCAAGGTCCACGAATGGAAGTCGGAAACGCGCGTCGGTTGCTGCGTAAACAAAATCAAAATGGAGTAGCATCGTTACCCCAATGCCTACTGCAATCCCATTCACTGCTGCTACCACCGGCTTTCTCTGACGATTCAACTGCTGCAAGAAAAGGCGTGCAGGGCTATCCAAAGCCCCATGCCGCGCCGCCGCCAAAAAATCTCCAATATCGTTGCCAGCGCAAAAACTGTCACCGGTGCCGGTAATATGAATGACTGCGACTGTATCGTCCTTATCACCCTGCACGAATAGACGGGTCAACGCTTCGTACATTGCCGTACTAAGAGCGTTCTTTTTTCCCGCTCGATTGAGGGTGATCGAAAGTATTGTTCCAATGCATTCGCTTTGAATAAGCTCGTCCATTCCGTTTTATCGCACCTTTGGTAAGTGGGTGAATCACTCCGTGCCATCGATGGCCACCAGCGTTCAACGGATTACTCTTGCCACCCCAACTGCCAACCAATTTTATTTAGAGACGCTCAAACAGCGCGGCAATGCCTTGTCCACCACCGATACAAAGGCTAACCACCGCGAAGCGCCCCTTAATGCGCGCCAACTCGTGCAATGCCTTCACGGTAATTACCGCACCCGTGGCACCGATAGGATGACCAAGCGAGATGCCGCTGCCGTTGGGGTTGAGTTTGTCACCGGGAATACCCAACTCTTTTGCCACCGCCAATGCCTGGGCGGCAAACGCCTCATTGACTTCCCATAGATCGATATCGCTCACCACTAGGTTGGCGTTCTCCAGCAACTGCCGGATAGCCGGCACCGGTCCAATACCCATGTATTTAGGATCCACTCCCGCAAAGCTATAACCCACCAATCTGGCCATGGGCTTAAGCCCCCGTGCCTCAGCCTCCCCCCGCTCCATCAACACCAGCGCCGCAGCCGCATCGTTGAGGCCGGAGGCGTTACCGGCAGTGACTGTTCCATCCCGTTTGAATACCGGCTTGAGCGCAGCCATATCTTCAACCGTACAGTTATGGCGAACATGTTCATCCGTATCGAACAGCGTTACCCCTTTGCGGGACTTCAATTCGACTGGCACGATCTGCTCTTTGAAAAAGCCTTGCTCGATGGCGCGCTGGGCGCGATTGTGGCTTTCGTACGCTGCTTGATCCTGTTCCTGGCGGCTGATGGTCCACTTTTGCGCAATGTTTTCTGCAGTCATCCCCATATGCACATTTTCGAACGGGCAGTGCAGCACTCCCACCATGGCATCTACCAATTGACCATTACCCATTCGGTAACCAAAACGGGCGTTGGGTACCCAGTAAGGCACGCGACTCATATTCTCCGCACCACCCGCCACCGCAACGCTACAAACGCCGGTCTCTATCTGCTGGGCAGCGGTAATCACCGCCTGCAGGCCACTGCCGCACAGGCGATTGACAGTGACAGCGGGTGTTATGTGCGCCAGTCCACCCTTAAGGGCGGCCACTCGCGCCATGTATGCATCAGAAGCCTCAGTGTAAATAACATGGCCAAATACGCAGTGCCCGACTGTTTCAGGTGCGATACCTGCACGCGCGACCGCTTCACGTACTACGAGCCCTGCGAGCTCACCAGGCGGCTCCGCTTTGAGGCTTCCACCCAATGTACCGATGGCTGTGCGTACTCCACTCAGTACCACCACCTCATGCATTTTCATGAATAAATTCCTCGGTGCGCCAACGTCGGTCGGCTAAAAAATCGACATGATCAAATTTATGACGACCGCCGTACTGCCCAACTGCCAAGTCCCAAATTTCACTCTTTGAAGTCTCAATGCAGCCAGAAAAATACTCAGAAGTTCAATAATTTCAGCACTGCATCAACGCTGTCCTTGGCATCCCCGAATAGCATGCGTGTGTTATTTTTATAGAACAGTGGATTATCGACGCCAGCGTAGCCGGAGCTCATGCCACGCTTGAGCACGATCGTGTTTTTTCCTTTCCAAGGCTCCAGCACCGGCATTCCGGCGATGGGACTATCAGCCTCTTCTTGCGCCGCCGGGTTAACGATATCGTTGGCACCGATCACGATCGAGACATCCACGTTGGGGAAGTCTTCGTTGATCTCATCCATTTCGTAGACTATGTCGTAGGGCACCTTGGCTTCTGCGAGTAGAACGTTCATGTGGCCCGGCATGCGGCCGGCCACGGGGTGAATACCAAAGCGCACCTTGACGCCATTCTCACGTAATTTCTTGGCAATTTCGTACACGCTATGCTGCGCTTGGGCAACTGCCATACCATAGCCCGGCAAGATCATCACATTCTTGGCGCCGCCCAACAGATCGGCCGTCTCTTGGGCATCGATTGCCTGAACCTCGCCGGCTACGCCTGCCGGACTTGCCGAGCCAACGCCCTTGCTTGAGCCGGCACCGAAGCCACCGAGGATGACGTTGATGAACTTGCGATTCATCGCCTTGCACATGATGTAGCTGAGAATGGCACCGCTTGAGCCCACCAGGGCGCCGACCACAATCAGCAAATCATTGCCGAGCATGAAGCCCATAGCTGCCGCGGCCCAGCCGGAATAGCTGTTGAGCATCGATACCACCACCGGCATGTCAGCGCCGCCGATCGCAACGACCATATGTACACCGAATACCAGCGCGACCAGGGTCATCAGCACCAACCAGACTAAACCATCGCCCGCGACTGAGCCTTCGATGAAGAACATCCCGAACAGGATCGCCAACACGGCCATGCCCGCATTGAATAGATGACGGCCCGGAAGCTGCAGCGGCTTGCCACTGATTCTGGCGCTGAGCTTAAGGTAGGCGGCGACAGAACCGGAGAAAGTCACTGCACCGATCAGAATGCCTATATAGGTCTCGACATCATGGATGGTCTTCTCGACATTGTTAATGACACTGCCATGGTCCATTGCGTTGGCATACCCGACCAAAACCGCTGCCAAGCCGACCAGGCTATGAAGGATCGCAACCAACTCCGGCATCTGAGTCATTTCGACTTTTTTTGCCAAATACCAGCCGATACCCCCGCCTGCGACCATGCCGGCGATCAGGAAGTATTGGTTATGGGCCACCAAGCCGAAGACGGTGACTGCTATCGCCAGACCCGTACCCAACATCCCGTAAAGGTTGCCCCGACGCGCACTTTCCTGATGGCGCAGACCGCCCAGGGCCAGGATAAAGAGTGCGCTGGCACCAATGTATGAAGCTGTGATGACACCTGTATTCATCTTAGGGAACCTTATTTGCGGAACATCCGCAGCATTCGCTGGGTAACGGCGAAGCCACCGACGATATTGATGCTGGTGAGAAATACGGCCAACGCCGCAAGTATCACCACCGGCTGACTGTTACTGGATATCTGGATTAGCGCGCCGATGACGATGATGCTACTGATCGCGTTGGTGAGGCTCATCAGGGGTGTGTGCAGCGAATGGGATACACCCCAGATCACCATGTAACCGACAAAGCAGGACAGCATGAACACTGTCAGGTGGGCCATGAACGCCGGCGGTGCCACTGAGCCAAGACCTAACAGCGCAATGCCTGCCAGTGCTAGCGGCGCAAGAAATGTCAGCGGACTTGCCGGCTTGGGTTCGGCTTTTTGCAGTACTGCGTTGGCCTTATTGTCCGTATCAACCTTGGGGGCGACCGACAGGCGCGGTGCGGGCGGTGGCCAGGTCACTAGACCTTCCTTGACTACCGTTGCACCCCGGATCACTTCGTCATTCATATTGACGAAAATCTCACCGTTCTTCTCAGGGCACAGCTCCGTCAGCAAGTGGCGCAGGTTGGTGGCATACAACTGGCTGGACTGCGCTGCCAAGCGGCTGGGTAGATTGGTGTAACCGATCAAGGTGACGCCGTGCCTTACAACCACCTCGTTGGCGACCGTCAGTTTGCAGTTACCACCTGCCTCCGCCGCCAGATCGACGATGACACTACCCCGCTTCATGCTGGAAACCATTTCCTCGGTGATCAACTCAGGGGCAGGTTTTCCCGGGATCAGGGCGGTGGTGATGATGATGTCGACATCCTTGGCCTGCTCAGCGAACAACTCCATTTCAGCTTTGATGAATTCTGGGCTCATGGTCTTGGCGTAACCGCCTTGGCCGCTGCCGTCCTCACCCTCGAAATTGAGCATCAAGAACTCGCCGTCCATGCTCTCGACTTGTTCTTTGACCTCGGGACGAGTGTCGAACGCACGCACAATGGCGCCCATACTTTTGGCCGTGCCGATGGCGGCCAAACCCGCGACACCGGCACCGATCACCAGCACCTTGGCCGGCGGGATCTTGCCGGCGGCAGTGATCTGGCCGGTGAAAAAGCGACCGAAGTGCTGTGCTGCCTCGACTACGGCACGGTAGCCGGCGATGTTGGCCATGGAGCTCAGGGCATCCATTTTCTGAGCGCGGGAAATACGAGGTACCGAGTCCATCGACAACGCCGTGACGCCTCGACGGGACAGCTCTTTTAGCATCTCGGGGTTCTGGGCCGGATACAGGAAGCTGATCAAGGTTTGCCCCTTGCCCAGAAGCTCTACACCATAAAAACCCAATTCCGGATGCTCAATCGGTGGGCGTACCTTCATGACGATATCGGATGTGCGCCATAGCTCTTTCGGATCTTCGATAATGTCCACGCCCGCTTCACGAAACTGATCATCGTCGAAATTGGCCAGTGCACCGGCGCCGGTTTCAATGGCCAAACTGAAGCCTAGCGCCTTCAACTGTCTGGCGACTTCCGGGGTCAGTGCTACGCGCGCTTCCCCTTCGTCTATCTCCTTCGGAACACCTATTCGCATCGGATTCAAATTCATTATTTAACTCTCCGAGTACATTTAAAAACCACGACACAAAGCAATTTCGGAAAACCCGAAAGTTGCTGAGAGCGCGTTATTGATAAGAAAAACCAGGTAAAAACTGTTATCAGTCTTTTCGTTTGCCTTCAAACAAGGCCTATTCAGACCACCGCCAGCTAAAAATGAAAACTGTATCCAACTGATGCCACGATCAAATCCGTATCGATCTTATTGCCCGCACTCACTCCAGTTCCAACCGCGGGCGAGTCAAAAGTGTATTCCACGCCAAATGTTAATTCGTCACCATCGGAAAAGGTTTTCGTCGCCCCGATGGAGGCTGCTTTCGAATTGATCGCAACCAACATAAGATTCCTTACCGTATCGTCAGAATCAAATGTACGATTCGCGTAACTTACACCGGCACGAACTGCCCAGCTGTCATTCACCGCATAGTTAAGCCCGATCCTCCGAACTTTCTGATCGTTCCATCCAAACAGGGGGGCAAACTGCGTCCCCCCCCAGCGAATTCGAAGAAAATCGGCAGCCAGCGTGAGCTTAGGGGTTAAGTTAACAGCAACGCCAATCCCATATTGCTCCGGCACATCCAACGCGCCGTTAGTGCCGGCGAGAGCTTGTTCGCCGTAACCATCGAAGGAACCCATTTTGATTTTTGAGCCATACATGGCGCCGAACGACCAGATATCATTGGCTCGCCACAGGACCCCAGTGCGCCAGCCAAGTCCCGTTGCGAATTCGTACCCGTCGTGTGTCACTCCTGGAAAATTTTCGAGATTAATGGCCGAGACTGCTGGAGCAAGAGAGAAACCAATTGCCAAATCCGGAGTGGGTTTATAGGTGACTGTCGGCAATATAATTTGTGTGATGACAGTTCCCTTCGTTCCGTCGCTTCCGCCGGTAGCAATATTGTTGTCATACTCAAAACCGGCGCCATTGGAGGCGTTTGAAAGACCTATCGTCCACTGTTCATTGAGAACATGGTTGTAACCAATCTCCGGGGTAAAACTGACGCCCGCACCATGGTTTGTCATCGGTCCACTACGACTGTCCGTATGATCCCAAAGCGCTTGCGTACCAAGATAAAGTTGGTCCCCGACATAAGCCATCCCGGCGGGGTTATTCGCCGCGGCCATGGCATCCTGTGGAAAAGCGATAGAGGCGCCCCCCATTCCTTGGGCCTTACTTCCATAACCGGTCAATTGCAATCCGTTCACTGCACTAGCTTCACCGCCCAGAATAGGCAGCAGAACCGCCGCGCAACTTGTGGCCAGGTACTTAACTTTCATGATTCACCCTCTAATTATTATTTTTATTCAGGTAGTGCAATTGGGTTATTTTCTAGGACGCAACAGTCGACGCATCGCGATCTAAGCCGGAAGCTCGATTATTTTTTCATATGACCCAAAGTATTCGAAAACTCAGGCAAGACAATGTTCGGTTTTAATGGACAGTATTCTCCTCGTTAAGTAATTCCGCTACGCGTTCACGCAGGATGTTTTTCTGGATCTTTCCCGTGAGAGTCTTGGGCAAGTCTCCAAATTCAAAATGCTTGGGTGTCTTGTACCCAGCCAATCGCTCCTTGCAAAAAACGATTAAGGCTTCGGGGGTCGGCCTGACAGTGTTCGGCTTCAAGGTGATGAATGCCATCGGTGTTTCGCCCCATTTAGGATCAGGACGTGCAACTACGGCGGCCTCCATAACGTCCGGGTGCAGATAGAGCACCTCTTCGATTTCAAGGCTCGATACGTTTTCCCCGCCGGAGATGATGATGTCTTTGGATCGGTCCTTGATCTCAACATAGCCATCAGGATGAGTGACCCCCAGGTCACCAGTTCGGAACCAACCACCTGTGAAGGCCTTGGCCGTGGCTTCTGGATTCTTGAGATAGCCTTTCATCGTTGTATTGCCGCGCACCATGATCTCGCCGATGGTCAGGCCATCCCAGGGCAAGGGGACCATGTCATCAGGATTGCGCACCGAAACGTCCCCGACCAAAGGATGTGGGACGCCCTGTCGAGCCATTAGCCGTGCGCGCTCTGAGAGCGGTAAATTGGCCCACTCTTTCTGCGGCTCGCAAATGAGGTTCGGGCCGTAGGTCTCGGTCAGGCCATAAAGATGGGTGACAGAGAAACCCAGATCCTCCATCGCCTTAATCACCGCGCTTGGGGGAGCAGCGCCACCAGTAGCAATCCGCACCACATGATCGAATCTGCGACGGTCGGACTCTGGCGCATGAATCAACATCGACAGCACCACAGGCGCAGCGGCCAGATGGGTTACGCTATGTTTTGCTATCAGATTAAAGACCGTTGCCGGCTCGGTCTTTCGCATACAGACTTGAGTGCCGCCGACAACAGCCAGGGCCCAGCAATGCGTCCAGCCGTTGCAATGAAACAGCGGCAGCGTCCAAAGGTAGGTGCTGCTCGGTCCGAACCCCATCGACAAAGCGTTGCCAAGTGCATTCAGTGCCGCCCCTCGATGGGAATAGACGACTCCTTTGGGATCGCCTGTCGTGCCCGAGGTATAACTCAGCGAAATGGCCGCATCTTCGTCAACGATCTCGGGTAGCTCACCACAAGGGTCTCCCTTCGCCAGGAACGCTTCATATCCTTTAGTGTGATCGTCTTCCACAATATCAATGACCAAGATATCGAGGGAGCTATCGGATCGCACGGCATTGGCGACTGCTGCAAACTCTTCATCTACAAAGAAAACACGCGCCTGGGCGTGGTGCAGTATCGCAATAACGGCATTGGTGTCCAGGCGTGTGTTGATAGTGTTAAGCACCGCACCGGCCATTGGCACAGCAAAATGCGCCTCAATCATGGCCTGCACATTTGGCGCCATGATCGACACCACGTCGCCTGCTCCAACCCCGGATTTGCACAGCACATCGGCCAGCTGGTGACAGCGTCTGTTCATTTCGGCGTAGGTAGTACACCGGTTTCCATCAATAACGGCTGCCTTGGTCGGAAAAACACGAGCTGCGCGCGCCAGCGTGCTTATAGGTGTCAACGCGATTTTGTTCGCGGGGCCCGGGATAAAGTCGTCAAAAGCTGACCGGACTATGTGTTCAAACTTTTCCATAGCTTTCACTCCTTGGAGCAATGCTCATGATCGCTTTGTAACCTGCAACCCGATCAGTGTTGGAAGCCTCACATTGCCGATGTCCCGGCCCGCAGCCGAAACAGGGGAAATGCTGCTCCACAGTGAGTCACCGCTTGAGAATGGACTCAGGCATATCGAACGGGCGCTCTATGTTGATCAGGAAATACGATTTGCCCCGACAAGCACAAAGAGTACCGGAACCGGCTTATCTGATCGGTTGCGCCATGCATGGCGGGTGCCGTTCTGAACGATAACGTCATGCTTTTTGACCAGGGTGGTCGTACCGTCATCCAGCTCCATGATCAGTTCGCCATCAAGCAAAATGCCGTAGTCGACGGTGTCAGTTGTATGAAAGCCCGGGTTTTGCGCCTCAAACTTGCAAGCGAAACCAGGCAGTTTCCCAAGGAACTCCCCCCCCGCAGCCATAGGATCGAAATCCGGCGCCATCATCACCGAGTCAGGAGGAAACACCACGACCATGGCTACGCTGCCGCCCGGCGCCGGTGTCCAGCAGGTGACCGAATCCGTAGGGTCCGTTGCCGGCTTACCTACACTTTGATCAGGAGCAGTCGTCCAGAGAAGTGATACGTGCATCTCTGGGGTATGGTTGAAATCATGGCTGGTCGCTGGCTGTCCATCGGACAAAATGACTGATTTTCCGGCGTCATCGTACCCGGTCACAATACGGCGAAATTCCATCAGGTTTCTCCTCGCAGTCGTTAATGCACAATAACGATGTTAGTGAAACCACCGTCCCGAACTTCGAGCGCTGCAAGGGCTTCATCGACCTTTTCAATCGAATAACTCTGATGCTCGAAAACCTGCAGGTTCAGTACACCCGCCTCGGCCATATCGGCCATCGCCTGCCCTTCAGCGGTAGTGAACCAAAGCGAACCAAGAATGGACTTCTGGTGAGTCATCAGATCGACGGTGTCAATTGGAAGTGGCTCAAAAAGGCCACCGGTGTTGACGTAAATGCCCCCACGACGCAACGCTTTTATGGAGGTCACCACAGACTTTGCAGGCGCGTTGGCTCCCAAGCATTGGATGATCACATCCACGCCCAGGCCGTGCGTATTCTGCAAAATTTCTTCGACCACCCCTTCTCCCGCAACCAAGGCATGTATGCGGTTTGGGGCGACGGATTTGAGCCTTGCGAGGAGGTCGGTATTCCGACCAGTAACAAAAATTTTTGCCGCCCCCATGGCGAGCGCGCAAATCGTTGCGCCAACACCCAGAGTGCCCGTGCCACCGTCGATCATGACTGTTTGACCGGCTTGCAGGTTCGCCTTGCGCAGACCGGAATAAGCTGTGCCGATGTAGCCAAATCGCGCGGCGGCCTCATAGCTGACGTTGTCTGGAAGCTTTACCAGATTACGTGCGGGCGCTGTCAGGAATTCCCCGAAACCGCCATACGGATAGTCCTTGAACATATCAACCGAGCCCGGACCGAAGCCGAAATACCCCATGAAGGTATAGGCCGAGCAATTCACATCTTGCCCAGCGCGGCAGGCTGTGCAGCTTCCGCAAGAAAGGCCGGGGTTCACATAAACCCGATCGCCCGGTTTGATGTCCTGACGCACTCGCTCTCCGACCGCTACGACCACACCAGCAGAGTCCAAACCGTAGGTAGCGGGAAGCTCTGCCATCGGCAAAGACGGGAACCATTGAGCGAAATGGTGGATGACGTTGGGAAGATTCGGGATCACACCCGAAGCTTTCACCTGAACAATCACGTCAGTATCACGAATTTGCGGCATAGGTACTTCGTCGACCTGGAACTGACCACCGGGTTCATGCAAACGAGCAGCACGCATCATTGGTTTGAACATTATTATTTTTCTCCGTGTCAGATTTATCGGCAGTTATGACTGCTTTTGTTTTATGGTCCGCAGACTCGTCTCCCGCGAACTCCGTTCGTTATGCACTCACCAACCTTTACTCAAAATACCAGCCAGGCAACATCGCAGGCACAACGATGTGATTAGCGAGCCGCATCATGGATTGACCTCATATCTGGACCCCGGAGGAAGTGGATCCTTGGGATCGACGAAAATATCAGGTAGAAGCGCGGTATTTGGATCATTGCGATAGCGATCAAAATTATTCACCCCTTCCTCTGACAGAACGTCATCATCCAGCACAAAATTTCCAGTGAAGATGCGGGCATCGCGGCAAAGGATGGCGTAGGCGGCATCCGCCATAATCTGGGGAGTACGTGATTGACGCAGCATGGCATCGCCGCCCAATGCGAACTCGACTGCGGCTGTCGCCACCGTTGTGCGGGGCCACAAAGCATTGCAGGCAATGCCCTCTTCACGCAGTTCCTGCGCCAGCCCCAACATCACCATCGACATGCCATATTTGGACAAAGTGTAGGGCAGGTGCTGAGCGAACCAGTCGGCGCGCATCTGCAACGGCGGTGATAGCGCCAGAATATGAGGATTGCTGCTTTGACGCAGATACGGAATGCAGGCGCGTGAGGTCACGAATGTTCCACGCATATTGATCTGCTGGATAAGATCAAACCGCTTCAACGCGATGTCCGAGCTCTTGGACAGGTCGATCGCTGAAGCGTTGTTGATGCATGCATCGATGCCACCAAAACGTGCAACGGTTTCGGCTACGGCTTCCTTTACTCGATCCTCGTCGCGCACGTCCACGATGAGAGGCAGTGCCTTGCCGCCTGCCGCCTCGATGGCCTCCGCCGCCGAATAGATCGTGCCTGGCAGCTTGGGATGCGGTTCGGCGGTTTTAGCAGCAATCGCGACGTTTGCCCCATCGGCCGCAGCGCGCAGAGCAATGGCAAGGCCAATTCCGCGGCTTGCCCCAGTGATGAATAGAGTCTTACCCGCCAGGGGCTTATTAAAGGCACTCATGCCACGCCCTCTTCGGAGTTGACGCATTCAAAACTGGTGATCTGATCTGCCCCATCAGAAGACACAACTTTCGCTCGCCCGGTCAGAACATCAAATACCTTGTCGACATCAAACGTCTTACCGTTGTCGCGCCAAGCCACATGATGATCAGGGCGCACAATAACAGCACGTGATGCAAAAAGTTCTCTTAGTTGAGGATCGTGGATGTGATGAATGACGAGGGGAATCCCTCTTTTTTCCGCGGCGGCTTGAAAGGTCTTCGAGAGAGAGTCGCCCTCAGTCTCGATAAGCGTGTAAACCTTATCGACGAGGTCTAGTGTCGAACGACCATCCATTAGCCAGGCATGCGGAAGCCTGTGACCGGGACGAGCCACTTGGGTGTATTGAACGATATCGTCAGCAGGTTCGGGTGAGCCATCATCTACAATCACAGGTGAACCGGAGTAGCGGTAGCCCAGCGGAGTGCCCAAGGAGTTGTATTCGCGCTTGAAGACCCTCGTAATCAGCTCACCGATCACTTTACGCGATGCGTCACCTTCAGCGTCTTCTTGATTCAGATTCGGGAGATGCTGATCGATGGTCGGCTTCACCCTCCCCCAATCACGATACAGCTCACCAGCCATGGCTGCGGTCCGCGCCGCACCCATTTTCCGATCATATTCATAGCTATCGAGTAATGCTTCATCGGCCCAGCCTTGGAGCACCCCGGTCAACTTCCATCCGAGGTCAAATCCATCCAAGATTCCGGTATTCATTCCGTGACCACCAGCAGGCGGCATGGTGTGCGCGGCGTCTCCTGCGATGAAAACCCGCCCATCGCGGAATCGCTCTGCGGTCCGCTCTCGATTCAGCCAAGGTAAAAGCTCGGTCAGATATTTGAACTCGACCTTCTGTCCGACTACTTGCTCGACGGCCTCATCCATGCGTGCCTTGTCGACTTTGTCTGGTTCGGCGACCAACACAATGCGGAATTGATCAATACCGTCATAGGGCAGCAAGGTCACTGACACACCGTTATTTGTCACTGCGGTATAACGACCACCGATGCGCGGCCGGGCAAGATCAGCGATTTCCTTACTTTGGATAATCGCCTCAGCCGAATGCCCATAGATGCCGGAGCACTGGTATTGAACACCAATTTTCTGGCGTACTTCGCTACGAGCGCCATCACAACCCACCAAGTATTTTGCGCGGATCGAGAAAACATCACCGCCCTTCAGCGGCTGAACCTCAATCGACACTCCATGCTCATCCTGGGTCATGTCCAGGAATTTATGCTCCCATAGGAATTCAACCGAATCGAAACTGCCTGCCAAGCGATGGAGGATCGGGTTGAACCAGCTTTGTGGGCAACGCTGCGCAAAGGTCGGGCTTTCTTGCGGCGGCTCCATCTTGCTAATTGCAGCCCATGGAATCCGCGCCAGTTCGTACCCAACGAGGGAGGTCAGGTAGGCAGCGTCCTGAGGGTGATCCGCCGGCCATCCGCAACCGCGCAATTGATCAGTAATACCCCAAGTACGGACCAACTCCATGGTTCGAATGCTGATCGCGTGCAAGCGCGGATCTGTGAAAACACCGTCCGTCATTTCGACAATGATGCATTTTATGCCACGGCGACCCAATTCCGTAGCCAGACCACATCCAACAGGTCCGGCACCGACCACCACGACGTCCGCATCGATAGTAGCTTTCTGCATGCAGAAGTCTCCTCACTATTGTTTTTGTTGTTAGCCCGCGCCACAGACCTACCTGGACTACCAGCAAGCCCTGAAGCTCACCGCTACAGCAGTCCCAGGATGACATCCTTCGGCTGACTTGTTATGCCTAACGTTAGCACAAAAAAATCAAAATAAAATCCCCACCTCAGTATTATTCAAAAAAACAGAAGGTAATCCCCCTTAGATCCGAAATATTTAGCAGCGAAAAGCGCACCACGTCTGCTATAACGTTAGCACAAATGAAGCACTCATAGTCGTCACCCTCTCGCAGTTGAGTTCAGTGCAACGAGACCAGATTCCAGCAACGCTGGAGCCGGCGACGACGTGATCAATTCATTGATCAACCACATCCGTCCACGCTTCCATAGGGCACCAAAATGACTGAATTTGTCCGCGATCGAGAAATCGAATTCTTGCTTTATGAGTTTCTCGATACGACAGCGCTCCATGCGCGCCCGAGATACGCCGAGCAAGACCGAACGATTTATGATGAAATTCTGCGCTCAGCACGCGCTGCTTCCGAACGCTACCTGCTGCCCTTCTATCAGAAGGGCGACGAGAAGGAGGTGCAAATGGTGGACGGCGCAGTCGTCTCAACACCTGAAGTCATCTTGGCGTGGCGTGCGATCTGCGATGGTGGCTTCATGGACATGTCCGCCGACGTCGACGCTGGCGGACTGCAAGTACCCGAAGTCATTTCACGGGCAGTGCAGACGTATTTTCAAAGCGCCAACACCAGTTTCGCGGTCTATCCATTCCTTACGCAGGGCGTCATCAATCTGATTCGCAGCTTCGGGACTCAGGCGCAGCAGGAGCTATGGATTCCGCAACTCGTCAGCGGTACGTCCATCGGCACCATGGCCCTTACGGAACCGGCGCAAGGCTCGGCACTTGCCGACATAACTACACGAGCCGAACCACAAAAGGATGGAACCTGGCTCATTTTTGGGCAAAAGATCTATATCTCCGCCGGTGATTCGGATGTGGCGCACAACATAGTTCATATGGTTCTCGCCAAAACGAAGGGCGCGCCAGCGGGGGCCGCGGGCATCTCACTCTTCCTTACGCCCAAATGGCTTCCCGACAATGAAGGCAAGTTGTCGAAGCGCAATGATGTGCACCTTGCCGGTGTGCTGCACAAAATGGGGCAGCGCAGCTCGCCCACTACCGCCCTTAGTTTTGGCGAAAACGGGGGGGCAGTCGGCTGGCTGGTAGGAGAAGAAGGTAAGGGGCTGGCAGCCATGTTTCAGATGATGAATGAAGCACGGATTGGCGTGGGCATCATCAGCGCCGCACTGGCTTATCGGGGTTTTCTCTATTCGCTTCATTATGCGAGCGAACGCCCGCAAGGCCGGCTGCCGTCTAGCAAGGACCCGAAATCGCCGCAAGTGATGCTGACCAAACACGCAGACGTGCGCCGTCTGCTCCTGATGCAGAAATGCTATTCCGAAGGAGCACTGGCACTGTGTTTTTTTGCAGCATCCCTGTTTGAGGACCAACATACACATCCAGATATTGAAGAACGCAAGCGCTCAGGCCTATTGCTTGATCTGCTGACGCCCATTGTCAAATCGTGGTCCGCAAAATATGGCTGCGCATCGAACGATCAAGCAATCCAGATATTGGGAGGAGCGGGTTATACGCGGGAGTATATCGTCGAGCAGCTGTTCCGCGACCAGCGGATCAACCCAATCCACGAGGGCGCCGAGGCCATTCATGGACTGGATATTCTCAGCAGGAAAGTACGAATTTCTGGAGGCGCTGCAGTCAATGCATTTGCCGCCCAGGTAACTTCAACGATCGAGGCAGCGGAACGCTCGGACCAAGATCTCCCAGGATTGGCGCGCGACCTCAAAAAACGATTGGAACGCCTGATCCGCCTCACCCAAGACTTGCTTGAGCGCCATACCAAGGATGCTGACGAGGCCTTGGCCAATGCAACTATTTACCTCGACGTATTCGGTCGCGTCTGTGTGGCCTGGCTCTGGTTGAAGCAAGCAGTGGTGGCGCAGGAAAAGAAAGATACGACGCAAAACGAAGCACTCTATTACGAGGGCAAGCTGACAGCGGCGCGTTATTACCTTGAATGGGAATTGCCACAAACAGATCGCCAGATGGACCTGTTAGAGACCCCAAACCTCATTCCATTCAGGGCAAACCCAAAGACGTTTTGAGGTTCCGATTTTAAAAACAAAAGGGCCGATGCAGAAGCACGAAAGATGGCATCAAACGTGTTTCATGCATCGGCCAAACCAAATACCAGACTATTTACGCGACGCCTCATAGCGCAAAGCACATTGCCAAGCGATCGCCGCAAGCGGACCCGCCTTAGCCCCAGTCTGAGTGGCATCCTTCGCTGCTGCTGTTCCGTCTGCAGCGCGCTGGGCAATCCCGTGCAGGATTGCTGCCATCCGAAACAAGTTGAACGCCATGTAGAAATCCCAGTGTTCGAGCGCACGCTGGCGGCCAGTTGCCAAGACGTATTTGCGCACGTAATCGGACTCCTCAGGTATTCCGAGTCTGGCAAGATTCAGCCCTGCGATCCCGCGCCAAAGCGTGGGGGGAATGTGCCATCCCATACAGTGATAGGAAAAATCCGCCAGTGGATCTCCCAAGGTGGACAGCTCCCAGTCAAGGATGCCAATCGCCTTGGGCTCAGTCGGATGCAACACGAGATTATCCAGGCGAAAATCGCCATGAACCAGGGTTGTTTCATCGTCGGTGGGAACGTGCTCCGGCAGCCAATCCATCAAACGCCGCATGTCCGCGGTGATCGGCACAGTAGCCTCGCTGCATTGACGCGACCAACGACGAACTTGCCGTTCGATGTAGTTGCCCGCCACGCCGTAGGTCTCAAGTCCAATCGCGCGGTAATCAACCGCATGAAGACGCGCGATCAGACTGTTCATCTCGCGATAGATCGCAACGCGCTCATGCGCAGACATCCCGGGCAAAGACTGATCGGTAATCACCCGCCCAGCAAGGAATTCCATTAGGTAAAACTGCGCTCCCAGAATGCTCTCGTCCTCGCAAAAGGCCAGCATCTCTGGTACCGGAATGCTTGTTTCACCCAGAGCCCGCATGACACGATATTCACGGTCGACCGCATGTGCTCCCGGCAATAGCTTGCCTTCGGGTCTTTTGCGAAGTACGTATTTTCGGGTTTTGGTTTCAAGGCAAAAGGTCGGATTGGACTGCCCACCTGTGAGCGGAACAGCGATCAAACCATCTGCCGCAAGCCCCTGACCCGACAGATAGGATTGCAATGCGGGGATATTAAGTGTCTTAGTCATAGCGTACTCACCAGATGACCTGCATCTACCGGCAGCGTTGCCCCCGTTATCGAGGCACCTGCATCACTGGCAAGGAGCAAAAGTGGGCCATCTAAATCTGCCAGCTCTACAAAGCGACGGCTTGGAATACGTGACCTAAGTTTGTCCCCCTGCTCCCCGAGCAAAAAATCACGATTGAGAGCTGTGATGACATAACCAGGCAGGAGTGCATTGACTCGAATGTCATAACGCGCCAGCTCTAGCGCCAATGCCTTGGTGGCCTGAATAACGCCCGCCTTGGAAATCGCATAAGGCGCAACGCCACCGGCTACCCGCTCCCCCAGAATTGAGGCAATGTTGACGATACTGCCAGCACGTCCGACAGACACCATGCGCCGGGCTGCCTCTGTGGCGACGAGCCAGGCTCCTTTGAGGTTGGTATCCATCACCAGGTCAAAGTCAGCCGGAGTTTGCTTGAGGGCGGATTGGGTAACAGTGACGCCAGCGTTGTTGACGACAACGTCCGGCACACCCCAGTCGGCAATTTCGTCAAAGCATTGGCTTACGCTGGCCGGATCGGTTACATCCAAGGCCACTGCACGAGCCTCTCCCCCACTCTCCGAGATTTCGCTAACCAATGCTTTAAGCTTTTCCACGCTGCGTGCAGCCACAACCACTCGTGCGCCCTGAGCCGCGAGAAGCCGAGCGAAGTGATCGCCCAGACCACTTGATGCGCCAGTCACTAAAGCTTGCTTGCCAAGCAGAGAGAAACAATCAGATCCGCTCATTGCGTCGACTCCTTCGCATCTTCAAATGCCTTGATGATCTTGCGCGCCATACTCCAGCGATGCACTTCATTCGGGCCATCATAGATACGGAATGCACGCATATCGGTGAAGATGCGCATGGCGGCGGTTTCACCAGTCATACCTTGCCCCCCCAGGATCTGCACCGCACGATCAACCACGCGCCATTCAGCCTCCGAGCAAACCACTTTTGCCCGGCTTGATTCAAAATTGCATTGGTTACCTTGATCCATCATCCAGGCGGTATGCCAGATGTGAAGCCGGGCGGTTTGAAGGTCCATGTCGTTGTCGGCCAACATGAATCCCACGCCTTCGTGCTTGCCAAGTGGCCTGCCAAAGGCTTCGCGGCGGCTTGCATATTCCACTGCCAGATCATGAGCGCGGCGTGCTTGTCCGAGCCAGCGCATGCAATGGGTTAGACGAGCAGGTGCCAGACGGACTTGGGCATAGCGAAATCCTTTGCCAACTTCCCCAAGGACGTTTGCCGCAGGCACCCGTAGGTTACTAAAACGTAAAACACCATGCCCACCGGTGAAGCAACGATCCATCGCATCCATCTTGCGTTCTAGCGTAATGCCATCGGCGTCCATATCACTCAGAAACATCGTCGCATCACCGCCCTCCGTTCGAGCCATGATGATGACGTAATCGGCGCCATCAGCACCGGTGATCAGCCATTTCAAACCATTGATGATGAAGGTATCGCCATCGCGAACAGCACTGGTCTGGAGCATGCTTGGATCTGCCCCCGCCCCAGGGGAAGGCTCGGTCATCGCAAAACAAGAGCGAGTTTGCCCCGCGACTTGCGGGCGCAACCAACGTTCCTTTTGTTCCTGTGTAGCAACCGCCTCCATCAAGTGAATATTGCCCTCATCGGGTGCGTGAATATTCATTGCAGTGGGGCCGAGCCACGAATAGCCAGCCTCTTCAAATACCACCGCCTTTTCAATGTGGCTGAGACCCAAACCGCCCAGCTCTTTACCTGCATGTGGCGTCAAAAGTCCTTCGGCGCGGGCCAGTTCGACCAGATCTCGGCGCAAATCTGCGCTTGGACCATGCGCGCCTTGGCGTGGATCATTTTCAAAAGGAATGATCTTGTCAGCAATGAATCGCCGCGTGTGATCACGCAGGCTTTCAAGCTCAGGGGATAGATTAAAGTTCATCATGTCATCCGTCTGCGTCAAGGAATGGCGAGTTGCGTCGGGTTATCAGCACTTCTTTCGAAGTCTGCCTAGGTAGTCGATCTTTCCAATGTCGAGGCCTTGCGCGCGCAAGATGGCGTAGCCTATGGAGGTGTGGAAATAGAAGTTCGGTAACGAGAACGAGAGCAGGAAATTTTCAGCCGTAAACTCGGCTTGGTAATCCACCGCCATGAAGAGAAGGTCCTTATCAGCAAAAGCATTGACTTCATCCTTGTCTAAAGCTGACAGCTCTTCAATCGCTATATCCACGCCCCCCTTCATTGCACCGAAGCTTTCAGGCCACGAAAGGTCGGGCGAAAACCGGCCCCGGCGCACCGCATTGATAGCGCCACTGGAATGGCTTATAGCGGCCTTGACCTGATAGCTCAGCGGGCGCATATCAAGCGCCAAACGCGCATTGATCAGCACTTGTGGCTCCACTCCGCACACTGCGCAATGGTGCTCGGCCTTATCCATCAGACCGGACATGGATTCCAGAACTTGTATCCAGGAAGGCACCAGCGCATCAAAAAGTGAAACTGTCATAGGCTCTCCTTGCATTCCAGGACGGTGTTCTTCGGAGCCTCGCCCTGGGAGAGCACATTGCGAAGCCTCTCCCGAAGCGTCACACGTTCACCAGCAATCTTGTTGGCGTGGTCGGCGCGCACATGCCCATAGCCACGAATTTTCTCAGGCAGTGAAGCCAGGGCTAACGCATCAGCAATGCCTTGTTGCCTACCCGTGCACTCATTAATCAGAACCAAATCCTCCTCATAGTTCTTGAGAAGCTCGCGCGCCAATTTGCTTTCCGCGTTGTAGCGGAACGGATCAATCAGCGTTCCGCGAATGGCTCGAATCGATTTAAGAGCCCGCATGATCGGGAACACCCAGGAACCTACTTCGCATTTTTGTAGGTTTCCCGTGACGGGGTCCCTCTTTGAAAACGGCCACGCCCCAAGGTTTAGGTGCAGCCGGTAGTCACCTTCAAATTGGCTCTCGACCTCTTCGCGAAACGCGGGGGAAGAGTAAATCCGCGCCACCTCATACTCGTCCTTGTGCGCTAGCAACTTGTAGTAATACCGCGCTACGGCACTGGCCAAAGCGCCCTCGGCCCCCATTTCAGCATCTTTGTCCTGTGCACGTTTCACAGCGCTCGTATATCGCTTGGCTAAAGCCTTCCCCTGATATGCGATGAGACGCGAGCTGCGATCTTCAACGATGTCATTCACGCCAGGATTGGGCTCAATGATCCGCACAACACTTTCATTGCCCGACCTGGCTTGGCTCATCCACTCGCGGCGAACAGCCTCTGGATCGACAGCCATGCGACGTCCCCATTCAAAACTCTGAATGTTGAAATCCACCTTCACTCCGTTGAGCTCAATCGAATGATGAAGCGACTTGAGGCCGACAGGGACACGCCCCTGCTGCCAAGCAAAGCCCAGCATGAACATGTTCACTGCGAGGGTATCGCCCATCAGGCCTGTCGCTATGTGGCTGGCCTCAAGTGTGTGAATCTTCCCTCCAGTCGTCACGCTTAAGCGCTCTATTAGCCCCTCGGCATTGGCCTTCCAGTCAGGTCGTTTAGGGAAGTCCGAAGTTGGCGCTATAACAGAATTGATGACGGCATGGCTCCGGCTGAGGCTTAGCTTGCTGACCGCCTCTTCACCGGAAGCCACAATCAGGTCACAACCGATGACAAGATCTGCCTCGCCCAAACCTAACCGGGAGCTTCGCAGCGTCTCGCCTGCTGGAGCAAAACGCAGATGAGACATCACAGCACCGTATTTCTGAGCGATGCCCGTCACATCAAGCACACTACTTTCACGCCCCTCAAGGGTTGCAGCCATATTCAGGATTGCCCCGATGGTTACAATACCTGTGCCTCCAATACCGGCAACGAGCACCCCATATCCGCCCTTGGTATCGGGCAGAATCGGCTCCGGCAAATCGCCCCATCTGTCTGAGGCATTCGCGCTGACACCTACCTGGCGTTTAAGCTTTCCGCCGCGGACAGTCACGAAACTTGGGCAGAATCCCTCAACACAGGTGAGATCCTTGTTGCAGCTCGACTGATTGATTTTTCGCTTGCGGCCCAATTCTGTTTCGAGCGGCTCAATCGACATACAGTTGGATTTTCGACCACAATCGCCGCAGCCCTCGCACACCTCGGCATTGATCAAAACACGCCTCGCCACATCGATTGCAGGGTTGCGTTTGCGTTGGCGCCGTAGCTCAGTGGCGCAGGCCTGGTCGTAAATCAGCACCGACACGCCCTCAAACTCACGGAGCTCTCGCTGCACCGCATCCAGATCATTGCGAGGGCGCAAATCGACGCCTGGCGCCAGACTGACTCCGTGATAGCGCGTCACGTCATCGGTTACGAGCACGATCCGCTCCACCCCCTCGGCGCGGACCAGATCAATTGCACGCGGGACCGTTAGCTCACCGTCCACGAGCTGCCCGCCGGTCATCGAGACATATCCGTTATAAAGCAGTTTGTACGTCACTCTCACTCGGGCGGCGACTGCCTGTCGAATCGCCATGCTTCCAGAATGAAAAAAAGTGCCATCCCCGAGATTCACAAAAACGTGCTTTTCGGTGGTGAAACGTGATTGCCCAACCCAGAACATTCCTTCAGCACCCATGTGGGTCACAGTGCCAGTGGTCTCGGGCCGGATCCACATAGCCATGCCATGGCAACCGATCCCAGCCATCGTTCGACTGCCATCAGGCACCACAGTGGATCGATTGTGCGGACAGCCCGAACAAAAATTCGGAGTGCGCAACAGCGCCGGCACATCGAGTGAAAGCCCGCCACCCTCCTCGTCAGATGCAAGAGCCTTCAGACCAACCAGCCCTGCGATGGTGCGGGAAATGATTTTGGGAGAAAGCTCTCCCGACATTGGCAATAAAGGCACACCTTCAGACGTATGGCTTGCACCAGACGGATCCGCCTTACCCCAAACCTTCACATGCTGCCCTCCCGCTTGCAGGATGGCGCGAACTTGCTCCTCAACAAAGGGCCGTTTTTCTTCGACGATCAATACACAGTCCAGATCTTTCACAAACGCTTCAACGATTTGCGGATCGATCGGATAAGTCATGCCCAGCTTTAGAAGGCGTATACCCTCATTCGTGGCGACTTCATCGGTCAGCCCCAGATCGCTCATAGCGCTGCGCGTATCAGTCCAACTTTTTCCTGCAGAAACGATACCCAACCTGGGTCTGATTGGAGTCAGCATAATTCGATTGAGCCCATTGGCCCGCGCATAAGCGATGGCAGCAGGAACTCGATGCTCATAAAGCCGCGCTTCCATTTCAAGCGGCGGCTCGTTGGCAAGAATATGCACCCCCTTCGGCGCCAGTGTGGGCATGGCGGGGAGTACGGGACGTGCGCGATTCGGGCCGACTTCGACGGTCGAGGTTGTTTCCACGACATCCGTAACCAGTTTGATCGCGACCCAAAGACCTGCATATCGGCTCATGGCGATGCCGTGCAGACCGTAATCCAAAATTTCCTGAGTGTTCGAGGGATACAGGATCGGCATCCCGCAAGCCTTCAACTGCATGTCCGATTGCGCAGATCGAGAAGATGATTTAGCCGCATGATCATCTCCAACCAGAGCAATCACCCCGCCGCTTGGTGCTGTGCCCGCGGTGTTGGCGTGTTGAAAGGCATCGCCACTGCGATCAACGCCGGGGCTTTTGCCATACCAAATACCAAACACTCCATCGACCTTGGCACCGGGATAGAGGTTGACGTATTGCGTCCCCCAAACGGCGGTTGCAGCCAGATCCTCGTTAACTCCAGGCAAGAATTCGACGTTCAGCTCGCTCAGCTTGGCTCTGATCCGCATCAGCTCCATGTCATAGGAGCCCAAGGGAGAACCGCGATAACCAGAGATGAAGCCACCCGTGTTAAGACCAACGCTCTGGTCGCGCCAGCGCTGCTCAAGCGGCAAACGGGAGAGCGCCTGCGTGCCAGACAGAGCGACGACCCCCTCACGCAGCTCATAGCGATCTTCAAGCTTGGTTTGGCGTGGTTTATCTAACACTGCCATTTCGGACTCCAGAGATGTGAACGGCTTTGAGTTTGTTGGCCACGCCGTTACGGCGTGCGCCGGAGTCGGCGGCATCAGCGCATGCCGAAACCGCGAAAACCCAGGACACGCTAAAACGAAAAATCACGTGGGATAGCGCTTTGCAACGCCACTTCACTTATAGGAAAAAGCTGCAGGTGCCCTATGAACCATTTAAGGACGTGCGGCGTTCAGGCTGACTCAAAGCAACTGGCGAGCCTCTAGCCACCTACGGACAATGTTTGTCGCCTCGGCGATCTGCTCAGGCTGATTTGCGTAGTAATGCGTTGCCCCTTTGATGACATGCATTTCTTTGTCCTGAGAGCCAGCCGCTTCAAAAATTCGCCTGGAATCGGGCTGAGGAACACCATCATCAGCGCTCCCTTCGATCACAAGAAGCGGAGAGGTCATCGCGGCGGCGCATACAAAACCATTGGCGCGGGAATCCTCTGGAGACCATTGCGAAAGCCAGGCACGCAATGTCGAGAACCGTGCCAAACCAATCGGTCCGGAATTTACGGTTTCAGGATCTCCTAGAAGTCTCCCGCCCGGCGCACGGTCATTGGGATCGAGCGTCGGGTCCAGGAAGCGAAGATCAGCCCAGGTGCGATGCACAACGAACCCTCGCTCAAGCTCGCCGGTGCCGCGGGACTTAAGTTCCTCGAGCGTGTCTTTCACCCAGTCTGTGATCCTGCGAAGACGAGCCCGTTGAGCGGCACGATAACGAGCGACATATTCGGACGCATATGGCGGCTGGTTCGGGTTTCGCGGGTCGTAGATATCGAGCTCCACATCCCGATCATCCGGATTCGCCTCATCACGCACGGAGGGATCAATCACCTCGGCAAGATTCAAGGCTCGCCCTGCGTGTGCAGACTGAAAAACCACGGCGTCTGCGGGTATCAGCCCAGCCCCTGCGATATCGACAGGGTCACCCGCCGGGGTATCGATGATCGTAGGTGTCTCAGCCTGCGACTGGTAAAACAGCGATAGTGATCCACCACCACTCCAACCCAGGAGGACGATTTTCTCGTAACCCCACGACTCCTTTGCGTGGCGAATGTAAGCACCGAGATCAAGAACAACTTTCTCCATGATGAGCGCTGTATCGTTCTTGGGATAACGACTGCCCGCGCATAGAACATGCAACCCTGACCGCGCAAAGGCCTGAGGCACAGGAAGCAAATGCAGTGTGGAGCTGGGGTGCATCAAAATAATGAGGGTCTTGGAAGACCCTTTAGTTGGGCGCAGAAGCATGCCCTCTAAATTGACCTTGCCCTGTGTGCCCGAGTAACCATAAGTTTCGGCGAAACGTGAACGCTCCTCGTAAGTTATATGTACCCATTCACAAGAAAAGACGTGATCTTGGCTTGCCATGATGTGCCTCTCCTTAACCCTTCAGCGCTGTGGCAGGCTGCGCCTTTATTTTGTTCCAAGCCTTCAAAGACTTATGAGCATCGCGCTTGTGATGTTCCCACGCCTCGGCATTCTCCTCAGAGTAAGTAATAAACTCTAAGCGATAGCCATTCGGGTCATGAAAATACAGCGATGTGCAGACTCCGTGATCAACCGGGCCGTCGCATTTCACTCCACGCTCTTGCAGGCGATCCTGCCATTCATGAATGGCCTCGATACTTTTTACTTTGATGGCGAAATGCAGGTCCATGCCCCATTGGCGCTTGAATTCAAAGACTGAACCATCAGGAACATCCGCCACGTCAAAAAATGCCAAGTAGGACGACTCGCCGGGGACATTGGTCCCGATGTCGAAGAACAAGTGCAAATAGCGCATCTCCTCCCCTGTAGTCGGGTGCCGTTCGTTGATCATGGCAACCTCAAGCGGGAAGCCGAGCACACCTTCGTAAAAGTCACATGTCTCTTGCGCGTCCCTGCATCGATACGCAGCGTGATCCAACCCGAAGATTTGCGGCAATTCGGGATTGCGCGGACATCTAGTCATCACTTGTCTCCTGTCGATTTGCGCTTGAGCAAGCGCATGGGTGACCTGTAAACCTTCAGCACAGTGCTAACGTTAGTTTTTTTATAGCCAACTGTAAAGTGAGAATGCCATACGATTCGTCAGCATTCAGAGCGCTTATGTCCATAAATATGCAAAAAAGCTTGAGATATAGGGGCTATCCATTGCAGTGCGTCAGGTTTGAGCATCCTAAAATCGTGTGTTATAACGATTGCACAGATTAAGCAATTTGCAGGTCGATACATGACCAAAAATGAAGCAAGAGGTGATGAATGGCAAAGCGTCAAACCTTCAGTCAGCTAGTCGCCACAGGAGCGCCGCTGGTCATGCCCTGCGCTCACGATGCGCTCACTGCGCGACTGATCGAACAGGCTGGTTTCCCAGCATTCGCGATCAGCGGCTCTGGCGCACTCGCTGCTCGCTTTGCACTTCCCGACCTGGGAATAGCGGGTCTTGCAGACGTTTGCGATGTAACTCGCAACATTCTCGATGCCACATCAATACCCTGCATGGTCGACGGCGATGACGGCTACGGCGACGTGAAATCCGTCGCGCGGACCGTTCGTGCAAATGAGGCCCTCGGTGTCAGTGCGCTCGTACTTGAAGATCAAAAACGTGCGTTTAAACGTCCCGGCCAGAGTGCTGCCGTCGGCGTGGTGCATGACGAAGAAATCGCGGCAAAACTGAAGGTGGCCCTCGATACTCGTGATAGCAAAGATATGTGGATCATCGGGCGCACCGACGCCTATGGCGCACAAAGTTTAGATGCCGCAATCCGCCGTGCGGAGCTGTATTTGAAGAGCGGTGTGGATGGTTTGTTTCTCGCAGGCGTACGCAAGCCCGAAGAGCTTGAACGTATCGGAGAGGTGTTCCGTGGCACGCCGCTTATCGCCGTTGTTTATGGAGGAAAAGACTGGTCGGCACTGACTGTCAGTGAACTCCATGGTATGGGCTATACACAGATCTTGTATCCGCTTGCACTGCTGTTGCCAATGTGCACGTTGTTTGACGACGCACTCCAGGCGCTTCGCTTGAGCGCTATAAACGGCACGCCACCACCTGTGCTGGAGGATGAAAAACGCGCTCGCGCCCTTCTCGCCAGCGCCGTTAAAGCCGAGGAATGGCTATCACTTGAAAAGGTCACTGGAGGTATCACCGAATGAAAGGGCTCATCGTTGATGATAGTACGCCGGATAAACCCCGGCTCATGTTGGCGCATATACCAAAACCCAAAATCAGCGAAAGCGAACTCCTTATTCGCGTTAGGGTTTCAGGCCTTAATCGCTCAGATCTGGGGCTGACCCCCGATCACTACGCACCTAACACGGTCGTCGGCACCGAACTGGCTGGAGAAGTCGTCGAAGTGGGTGCTAGTTGCAGCGGTTTTTCTGAGGGGGACCGAGTCATGGCGCTTTCAAGCGGGTCCCACGCTGAGTTTGCCAAGGTCGACCATAGAATCGCAGTAAAACTGCCGGATGATATTGACTGGCAGACTGCCGCCTCGTTACCCGCATGGTTCATGACGGCATATGACGCGTTGATCACGCAGGGTAAATTGCGCGCGGGAGAGACGGTACTCATCCAGGGGATCACCTCAGGGGTGGGTCAAGCTGCTGCGCAACTAGCCAAGTTAAACGGCGCGAAAACCGTTATTGGCGTCGCACGCTCGCAAGACAAACTGGATCAGTTAACGAGCGAGGAAGTGGATCAGACCTTTGCCATGAAGGACGGCTGGGCCGAAGCTGTGCGCGAGGCCACAGGCGGACAAGGTGTAGATCTCATAATCGACATGGTTGGCGGCGGGGCTTTGAACGGCAACCTTCAGGCTCTCGCCATTTGCGGCCGTATGGTTGCAGTAGGCCGCCTGGGCGGTGCAAGCGACACGCTGGATATCGGCATGCTTGCTTTCAAGCGCGCACAGATTACCGGAGTGACATTTCGGTCTCGGAATATTGAAGAAAAAGCCGCCATCGCCAGAGCTTTTGCCTCGCACATTATCCCCCTCGTCGTTGCGGGCAAACTCAAACCACGTATAGACCGTATAGCTCAACTTGCCGAAGCAGGCGCCGCACAGGAGCTGATGCGGGACAACAAACACTTCGGAAAAATATTGTTGGCAATCGTATGAGCTCACCATTCAGCAAGACAGAAACGCTTTCGATGACGCATAGCGGGGCACACCAACGCCTTTCGGGGAGACGCATTGTTATCACAGGCGGCGGAACCGGAATTGGTCGTGCGATAGCCGAGCGGTGCAGTTTGGAAGGCGCAATCGTCTCGGTCATTGGCCGACGGCAAGCACCACTATCTCAGGTGCAGGCAGTTACGGGCGGCTATTCCGCATGCGCCGATCTACGCGACGAGGATGCAACCAAGCGCGCCGTCTACGAATGTGCCGCATCCATGGGCGGTCTTGACGGACTGGTGAATGCGGTGGGGGTCCTTGACGTCTGCACCCTGGAGGAGTGCAACCTGGATCGCTGGAATCAAAGCATCTTGGCTAATCTGACGGCCCCGTTTTTGGCCTGTCGGGCAGCACTTCCATTTTTGCGCGAGGCAGCAGGAAATGGAAAGAGCGCGGCCATCGTCAACATCGCGGCGCTCGCAGCGATAATGCCAGGTGTCAGTAGCGCAGGTTATTCCGCCGCCAAGGCAGGCTTAGTGCAATACAGCCGAACCATTGCCAAAGAATTGGGGCCGGATATTCGGGTAAATAGTGTCTGCCCCGGTGCAGTCGAAACCCCCATGACCGATGGCTTCCTTTCCAGAGAAGGAGTGAACCGGGAAGGCTTCATTTCCCGTTACACGCTAGGTCGCTTGTCCCAAGCGGCAGAAGTGGCCAACGTTGTCGTCTTCCTTTTAAGCAACGAAGCCTCATGCGTTATTGGCAGCAACTTTATCGTGGACGGAGGGCGCGCTTTCCAGTAGTTGCCTCGATAGGTGTTTTCACCTATCGAGATGCCCGAGCCGTTAAAGCAGCTCTCGACTTTCCAGAGCGGTAGCTGGTGACGAAAATAACTTGCTAGGAGCGCCGGAGCTACCTCTCACAATTAACTCTCCGGGCGTAACTGACCCGAAGGAAGTATTCGATGCCGCACTGCCCACCTTCATTTGATGCAGAAGCCAAAGGCCACACGCCGTGGCAATCTGAGCGTTCGGTACAGAAACCGTCGTCAAGCCGGGCTGCCACCAGCGGAAGCCAGGTTCGTCACCGAAGCCTACGACTGAAAACTGTTCGGGAATCCTCAAACCTTGATCAATCACCTCATCCAAAATACCCCGAGTGATCTGCAATGAGCCGAGCACAATACCCGTCGGCGGCTCATTCAAAGCAAGAAGCTGTCGCAAGGCCGTACGCCCGAACTCTGAGGAGGCGCCAGGACCGAACACCATCAGTTCCTCATCGATGACCATGTTCTTTTGCGCTATATAAAAACCTTTGAGGCGTTCTTCGCCCGCGAAGGTTGTTGGCATCAACCCGATGTAACCAATCCGTTTATGGCCCAAGGCGATAAGATGCTCGGTACCGACCTCAAGTGCTTTGACGTTATCGAAACAAAACCATTGCTCGCCCAGAGACGGATGTCGCCTGATCCATTGAACATGCGGCGTGGACTTGAGAAGCCGGATGGTTTCGGGACGCGGATTTTTGGTTGGGGTAATCACAATCCCGGCGGCGCTGGCGCTGATCAATTCGCGCAACTGACGCAATTCTGCATCGGGATCATCATTGGTTTCGGAGAGGACCAGTTGGTAGCCCTCCTCCTCCAAAGTTTTCGAAAGGGCGTGCGCGCCAATACTGTATTGGCTGTTACCTAGATCAGAGAGCACGAGACCGACAAGCTTACTCGAGCCACCGCGCATCATTTGGGCCGCGCGGTTGGCAACATAGCCAGAACGCTCAGCCTCCTTCATGACCCGCTGTCGTGTCTCTGCACTGATTCGAGGGTCATTGGCAAGTGCACGCCCCACCGTCGATACGGACAAATTCAAATGCTTGGCGAGATCTTTTGCTGTCGTCATTAGGGTACACGTAGTGGATGGATGATACGGGATGGAATCACCTTAACATGGCACTCCGTTTTTCCCATGTTCAACGCTTGAGCGAATAATAACGTGTACTGAAAGGCAGGGTTAAGGATTCTCCGAGCAAGTCTGCACCGAGCACTCAACGGTGCTGAAATGATGCTGCTGCCAGCCTCAAAAATAATCCGCGTGCAGCCGCCCTGCATCGTCCAAGCATCTAGCCAGGACAGCCACTCAGAAATCGTGACTTAGAGAGTATTACAAAAGAGCCTGTATCCATCGGTACTTCAAAGGAGACTCATCATGTCAGAACCAATCCAAGTCGTTGAGAGCTTCATCCAGCACATCAACTCAGGGCAGATCGATAAAGCCATGGATCACCTCAGCGAAAACGTTTTTTATCACAACATTCCACTGCCCCCCATCAATGGAAGAGAGGCTGCTCGCGAGTTTGCCCATGCTTTTGGCATGGGCAGTCGACTAACATCAAGCTGGAAGACAGTCGCAATCGCAGCTGCCGGGGAGGTCGTGCTCACAGAGCGGGTTGACGACTTCATCACTGAAGATGGCGGACGTATCTCCATTCCACTGATGGGAAGTTTCCGCGTTCGAAACGGTGAAATCGTCGAATGGCGAGACTATTTCGATCTCGGCGATCTTACGCGTCAAGCGGAACGCGCAAATATCGCGCTCTGAGCCTGCACCTTCGCTCGCTCCAATTAGCCTGAGGAAAGCCCCGACTCACCGACCTGAACATTGCCTGGCGAACCCCGGGCTGATCAGGCGGCTGTCGCGGCTTCCCGCCAAGCACATATTACTGCCGCTCATTCTTCAACAACCCGTCACTCCTGAACTTGCAAACGAGTCCTCACAGGTACCTGTCGTTAAGGTGCTGGGGGAAAGCGCCAGCGCAGAACAAGCGCCGCGGGACGGCGTATCACGCTTTCCACCTCGAATACCCAAATTCTCTCAGCCCCTTGAACGAATTCGACTTGAGAGGCCAAGGATAATCTCGATGCGGCCGCTGAGCAGCAACAGGTCGCCGGAGTTGAAGTCGATGAACAACAATCCGGCACGCGGATTGAGCAGCAGGTTGCCCAAGGTATTGAAAAACCGGTTACCGGCAAAGTCTGGAATCGTCAGGCGACTGCCATCAATGCGCACGAAACCGGTCTCGCCACCCCGGCGAGAAACATCCACCGGGCGTCAGCCATCGACATCCACGTAGCTGGCGACAAAGAAGGTATCCGCCTCGGTGATTATCGCTCTGGCCGCATCATCCAATCCATCGAGATGCTGGACGATACGCATCGAAGGATCCGCCAACGGCACCGAATGAAATTGCCGTAATTGAATGTATTTTGGGCAGTTGCCGAAAGACTGCCCCACCGATACGCCGAAGCCGCTCGCCGTCATGACCCCAACCCGGCCATTGATTCGGTTGCGCCGCCGGGTGTGCAGCTCGATACCCAACAGGCCGATGGCTGCCCCGGGATGCAACTGAGCAGGATCATCGGCGGCCGGCAGGCAATCCAACAGCAACAGCGAAGGTGCGGGAGAATGAGCGAAGCCCAACGGCCCTTCAAGAATACTGGCCCACGGGTTGCCATCGGCATCCACCACACCGTACAACATGAAGGGAAGCTGCTGATAGAACTGGCGATGCTGGTCCGGCATTTCGCTGCGTATAGCTTTTCGACCGTACACCTCCATCTGCTCGGCAATCCCTAAATGGGCTTGCAACTGTTTCTCGCCGGCATGCCAAGGTGAACGGTTCATAACGCCACTCCTGCGCACAATGTGAACAGCCTGACAAAAAGTCAGGCCGTGGTCTTCAGGCAGTTACCTGCAAACCGGCGATGGTGCGCGGCATACCGACAAACCCTGGCAAGGCCTCGATCCGTGCCAACCAGGCCCGAACGTTGGTGTACTCCTCCAGTGACACATTGCCTTCGGGTGCATGCGCTGTGTAGCTATAGACCGCAACATCGGCGATGGTTGGCTCGTTGCCGGCCAGATAAGCAGTATCAGCTAACTCTTGGTCAATCACTTTGAGCAAGGCATGAGAGCGACCAATCACCTCTTCGGCGTCATAAGGTGCACCAAATAAAGTGATCAACCTGGCGATGCCCGGACCAGAGGCTAGCGGCCCTGCTGCGACAGACAACCAACGCTGAACCTTGGCGGCACCGACCGGGTCGGTTGGCAGCCAGCGGCCGTCACCGTATTTGTTTGCCAAGTACACCAGGATGGCGTTCGAATCCGCCAGAACCACGCCCTGATCATCCAACACCGGAATCTGCCCAAAGGAGTTGAGCGCAAGGAAATCCGGCTGCTTATGCGCACCATTGACCAGATCGACAAAAACCAGCTCAGTCGGCAGTTGAAGCAGCGACAGCATCAGTTCCACGCGGTGTGCGTGGCCAGAACGGGGGAAATGATAGAGCTTAATAGCGGGCATAGCGACTCCGCTGGGTGATGGCTCCGTTCCATCGTGAACAACGCGCGGGAGCTATCTTCCATCCACTTTCAACACAACAGAGTACTCATAGAATGCAATCCATTATTTCATCCAGCGCAATAGCGTTTTAACCGTTCAAGGCAGGATCTTCGCGCAACGCTCTCACGATAAAATCCACAAAACTACGAACCCGCGCTGGGGCCTTGCGCCTACCTTGGTAAACAACATGGACGGGTAAAGGGGGGATCTCGAAATCTGCCAGAACAACTTCCAGCTCACCGGCCGCAATATTGCTCGCTACTTGATAAGACAGAACCCGGGTTAATCCCAGCCCCAGGCAAGCGGCCGTGATGGCCGCTTGATTGGCAGTGACTACCAGTCGTGGTTCTGGACGAATGCTCAGCGACTTTCCTGCCTTCAGAAATAGCCAACTTCTCTGCTGCCCAATGGCAGAGGTCGCGACTATGGGCAGCCCGTAGAGATCCTCGGGATGCTGAGGCCGGCCACGGGCTGCCAGGAAGTCTGGAGAACCGCAAATCACCAGCCGCACTTCACCGACCCGAATCGCGTGCTGGTTACTGTCGGGTAACTCACCAATGCGTACAGCCACATCGATGCCTTCCTCGACCATGCTCACCACGCGGTCGACCAATACGCCGTTAATGCTGACTTCCGGGAATTGATCAAGGTAATCCACCATGATCGGCGTAACGAATAGCTGACCGAAAAAAACCGGAGCAGTGATCGTTAGTTGCCCGCGGGGTTGGGCATGACTCCCGGCCGCCGAATCTTCGGCTTCCTGTACCTCTGCGAGAATTCTCCGACAGTCCTCCAGATAACGTTGACCGGCCTCGCTCAAATTGACGGTGCGGGTAGTACGCGTCAGCAACTGAGTACCAATACGCGCCTCCAGTGCTGCTACTGCCCGACTGACACTGGCCGGCGACATCCCCAGTTGCCGTGCCGCCGTGGAGAAGCCTTGCACTTGGGCTACTGTGACGAAAATCTGCATCTCCTGAAATCGGTCCATGGATTAATTTCCTACTACTGCCATATCGGCACTTATATTCGAAACTGGCTCACTAAGCCCTGTTGGCATTGCACCCAATCAGCACTGGCGGAACAAGCCTGCTCGGCTCCGACCGCTATCTGATATGCACCATGAGTGGTGGATTCAGATGATGACAGCTCTAATGATGAGCCAGTCATCACTAACTCATGATGCAATTGATTAGCGCTTGAGCGCTTTCAAGTCATTGAGCAGCTCCAACAGCGTTTGCAGCCTCTCTTATCCCAACTGCGTCTGCAGGCTCTGATAATTTTCTCCCATGCTCTGGCTCATCAAGTTGGAACACGCTTTGCCTTTTTCCGTCATTCGCACCAACACCCGCCTCTAATCCTGTTCGGCCTTGCGCCCTTCAACCATGCCGGCTGCATCCATGCCCGCTGCGCGCACTCGGCGTCGGCGAAGGTCATCTGCTTCATTGGGGAACTCGTGTGGCGTGGAACGCATATTCCACCAGAAACGGGAAGCCTCCTCTACTTAGCACCGACAACGAAAGCATCGACCTGATTTATGCCTGAGAACATACTGACACTCGGCGAGAAAGCGCCTGGCACCTGGAAGCGGGATGGACCTTCAGCGGCCAATGAAGCCTGTAGTAAAATATCGCTATAGTCGCTCCTCCGAATGCTACGATCCGATGTTCTACGACAATGGCCGGGCACTAGGCACCTGTTCCCGGCGAGGTTGCAAGCAACTATGCAGGCCCTGTTAAAATCAATACCCAAATCCACCATGCTGGCTTCAATGCGGTTGTCTCCCGACCGTGAATGCCGGCGCGCTGCTCTATGACTTCTCGAGCCTGAACCGCAGCGTACAAAACCTCGACACACGCGGGGCCAACCTCTACGCAGAGTGGAACATCATAAGCATTTCATGCTGATACCGCGGGTCGGGCTATACAAACCTGAACACAGTACCGAGAGTGGCGATACACAGTGGGAGCTCCCGGGTTCAAGATCTGCAGGTGCAAAGCTTTCAAATTCCATGGCGTTATTTCCGCACCACCCGTCTCCACCGTGACACTGCGTACGCCGGTCTCTGTTTGCCAGGCAGTGATAAGCACCGCCTGCAGACTGCTGCCGTACAGACGGGCAACCGATATTTTTGCTGCGCAAGGCGGGATACAAAGCGCTACTGAAAGAACACGGCATCCCCCAGTAAAATAGCGATGCCCATAGTAATGGCTGATGCGGTTTTCACTCAAATTGTTCTTTTTATGTGTGCTCGCCAAGCTGGCATTGGTCCCGTTCGCATCAAGACATGTTTGTGCCAATTCCGGCTAACGCTAGCATTCCAGGCTACGTAGGATAGATCTATCGGACTTTGACTTCTGAGTTCATTTCAGAAGGAAACAATGGATATAGGACAAAGGCACTGTCAACGGGCCTGCGCACTGACTTTAAAATGGCCAGTCATCGTGATCCCGTCATTGAAGCCAATAAAACCGATAAATCTTAGTAGTGCTCCTGATTTGGAGTCGCTGCACGCGGAGAATGCGATGAAAGTTGAAAACAGAAGTATTCTGGACAGCTTGGGAACCAGCCTCCCAACAGAGGAAGCCGATACGCTCCGCCCGAGCCTAGGTACATTGCGTCTTATTTTTCTGATCATCGCTGCAGCGGCACCGATGGCGGCGGTACTGGGTGTCGTTCCCATCGCCTTTGCTTTTGGTAATGGACTGGGGGTACCACTCACTTTCGCGGGAGTCGCCGTCATTCTGGGCTTTTTTACGGTCGGCTATAACGCGATGAGCAAGGAGGTGGTGAATGTTGGTGCATTCTACGCTTATGTAGCCCGTGGCTTCGGTAGTGTATTGGGGCTTGGCTCAGCCTTCCTGGCGATACTCTCCTACACGGTTTTCGTGTGTGGGGTCGTTGGTTATGTGGCTTTCTTTACACAGGTTGCGTTAAGCGATCTATTCGGTATCAACGTGCACTGGATAGTGCCGGCAATAGTTGCTGTGGTACTCGCAGCGATCCTTGGCTATCGGCAGATCGATTTCAGCTCACGGATGCTCGCCATTCTGCTGGCGGTCGAATTCGCCGTGCTGATTGCACTGAACATTAGCATTATCTGGAGCAAAGGGGCAGACGCATTTCCCGTCAGTGTTTTCAGTTTGAGTGCGGTTTTCAGCGGGGCACCGGGCATCGCCATCATGTTGGCGTTCACCTGTTTCATCGGCGTGGAATCTGCAGCACTGTATTCCGAAGAGACCCATTCACCTTCGCGCAGTATCGGGCTGGCAACCTTCGGGGCTGTTTTTCTCACGGCGTTGTTCTATTTCGTGACCACGTGGATCACCATTGGTGCCGTGGGCAGCGATGTCCAGAATGTCGCGACGAGTCAGTTGGCAACGCTCTACTTCAATCTCGGGGACCAATACCTCAATAAGCTTGCCACCCATACCATGGAACTGTTCCTTTCGACGAGCATGTTCGCAACCTTGCTTGCGATTCATAATGTGGCCAGTCGCTATATCTTTGCCCTTGGCCGACAGGGCTGTCTCCCAGCATTTTTAGGGCGTGTACATCCGACGCATGCCTCACCTCACAATGCGAGTGCGCTTATTACCCTGATCACTGTTACCGTTGTCGCCATCACCTTTGAATTTGGCCTTGATCCCCTACTAGGCTTGGGGGCAGTCGGAATCGGATTCGGTACGGTTGGTATCATCGCGCTTCAGGCGCTTACCAGCCTTGCCATCATCGCTTACTTCCGTCGCAAGGGCCGCACTCATTGGTGGCGCACTCTAACCGCACCCATCGTAAGCTTCATCGGTCTTGCATTGGCAGTGTCGCTTGCCGTAAGAAATTTCGATCTCCTGACCGGAAGTAAGAGCCCAGTAGTAATTCTTCTGCCCTACCTGCTTGTCCTGGCGTTTATCATCGGTGGCCTGTATGCCATTCGCCTTAAGAAGTCTCATCCGGACGTATACTCCGCAATCGCTCAGAACGTTAACTCGGAGGGCTAACATCTATTCAGCTTGCTGACTGGGCTCGTACCAGTCAGCCAATCTTGGTCCTGGTCGACACCTCGCAAAAGGTAGTCGACCAAATCGAAGAGCACGCGAGCATTTCCGGCGCCAGCGGATACATGATTAATCCCTTGTTCAGTCCCGGCACATCTAAAATTTGTGTAACTAATCATCCACGAATTACTGAAGCGCGGCCTCTACAGAACCCAGCCGCAAAGTGGTACCTTCAGGCCCAGGCTGTCGGAGGATGGCGGCAGTCATTTACCCGATTCTGCTCATGGAGACTCGCTCCGCCTCGGTAGCAACCTATAGCCCGAAGGCGACTGCTTAAGTTATCAAAATGTGCCGAGCGATCGACAATAACATCATGGACCATGGGTAGCCCCATCGCTGCCGTATAAAACTATACAGCGTAAGAAGCAGGGCAGAGGTACAGACCCGAGATTGATCCAGCTAACGGGCGTAAATGAACAAGGGCTGTTCACGGACCTGCTCCAGATTCAACTGTGCGACCTCAATCTATCCTTACATCTAAAGAAGCAGCGGTGCGGATGTGGGTCGTTCGAAAAACACTTTCAACCCCGCGTCCCGCAACACTTCAACCACTTGCACTTTCGTCCTCAGTGGCACCTTCAAATCCAGACTCACCAATTGATGCTGGCTTTTTTTACAGGACTGGTAAGGACCACCTGATTCTTGCGCTCACTGGGGCTGGGTACACAGCATGGATATTCACAGCTCGAGGTTTTCGATCAAAAAGCCCACTAAGTCTAGAGGGCTCTCGCTGTCGATCACCTTGTAGATCAAATCGCGTTTACTGCGCGGCAACTTCTTGACCACGCTCTTCGCCGAAACCCTGACGGCTTCGTCGGTCCCATGGATACGTGCCGCGAGCAGCAGCACAAGCGTGGCGTCAGTGAGGTTCATGGCAGCACCCAAAAAATTTACGCGGCAGTGTACCGACTCTTGTCTTTGCCGAGATAGCCCTCCCAACAAAACGATGTTTAGTAGTGTAGATATTCTGATTGCCGCACATAGGGGGGCACAAGCCAAAAAGAACGGGTAAGGGTCGGAAGGGAATGGTGATTCAAGGATAAGAGCTCTATCCGAAAAGGTTAAAAGACTATTGTCCCAGCTATTTCCCGGAGGTCACGATGCTCAATCTATTTCGCCACAAAAGGCAGAAGCCCTCTCCGCCACCGACCGTGAGCGTCGCCGCAAGTTACCTGCCCATCGAGTCTGCCCACAGCCTGTTAGCAGCGGAGCACCACCGCCAGTAGCTAGATCGCATCTGACAGTACACCACCTTCGCCCATGCGCAGTTCATCCAACTCTATTAAAATCCGATCCATCATCACGTAGAAGAAAGCGTTCAGGGAACGCAGCTTCCGAACTCCAGCATTAAGGGCGATGGTGTCCGCTCATTTTGATCTGACCCCGAAATTTTGGACATCAACATTGGGGGGGGGCAGATCATTTTAAGCGGACGCAATAGCCCTTAACGCCAGGACTTCCACCCGCCATTAGCCCATCAGTCTATCGCTGAGAACGGCCTGCTCTGGCAAAATTCGCGGCATGACTTCCTCGCTCAACCTCGACCAAATGTCCCCGGGCCCGATGTGCCGCTCCAGCCCTTGGTCGATGCTCTACGCGAAACAGTGCTTGCTCAAGGCGTGATCCACGCTGACGAAACGCCAGTGCAGATACTCGCACCGGAAGAGAAAAAACCACCAAGCTTGCGTCTAGGCTACTGCACCACTCGTTATTGGGCATTCAAAACGGTGGGTTACAACTTCACCCCAAGCCGTGCGAGCGAACATGCACACAACTATCTTGGTCAGTGGAATGGCAAGCTGGTTTGCGACGATTTCGCCTGCTACAAAACAAGCTTCCGGCAAGGCATCGCCGACATCGATTGCATGGCCCAAGCCCGCCCCAAATTTTTCGATTTACACGCGACGAACAAAAGCCAACCGGCCGAGCATACGCCGCACCCAATTGGCGGGTTGTACGAACCTGAACGGTAAGCACTGGAGATGATCGACGAAGATCGCTGGCGAATACGTCAGGAAAAAGCGGCACCCCATATCGACGCACTGTATACCAATATGTTGGCCCAGCGCGACCTTGTGCCCGAAAGACCGGCTATCGTCAAAGCTATGGATTACAGCCACAAGCGCTGGACGGACCGTTCGTACCGATGCAGCTACCTTTCCCGACTCATGACGACGCTCATAGAAATTCCTGTCGGATGTCGATACTCGACCGTTCGCCAATATTCCGATAGTTCTCACTGAGCCATGCCTCGGCCTCGCGGCGTCCGTTGTCGCGCAGTCCGCAAAGGAAGTCCCAGCCTGCGTTGTACTTGCTGGACACGCTGAGCGCGCACATCGCTGCGTCGGATCGAATGGAGTGGATCAGCATCTCCTTCATCTCACCGCGATCGACTTTGCCTTGCTGGATGAGGTCGGTGACAAAGGCGATGGTGCGCATCTCACGCATCAGCGAAGAGTTGAAGCTGATTTCATTGATGCGATTAAGGATGCTGGCAGCTGTAATAGGCACGCCCGGGCGGACGAGTGGGTTGATGTGGACGATCACCACATCGCGCGTATTGCAGTGGTAGATCAACGGGAAAATGGCCGGGTTTCCCATATAGCCACCATCCCAGTAGTGCTGGCCGTCGATCGTGATCGCCCTGAACAATGTTGGCACACAGGCCGAAGCAAGCACCGCTTCGACGCAGACGTCCTCGTCCGAGAAGATGCGTATCTTCCCCGTCTCTACATTGGTCGCGCACAGATAGAGGTGAAACGGGCATTGCTTTCGCAAGGCGGCGAAATCGACCTGACTCTCCAGCACCTCTCGCAGCGGATTCAGGTTCTGGCGATTGAACTGGTAAGGCGAGAAAATACGAAGCGCCATGTCCGCGAACGCATAAATGGGTGAATGGTCCAGCCCGAAGCTGTGCGTCCCTTTCAACCATGGCGTCCAGCGCAACGGGTTATGACGCTCGGCGGACTGCGCCACGGCGGACCAGAAATCGTGCAGCGCCTGGCGCGCGCCGGCCACGTCACCCTGCAGCATGCCGTAGGCCAACACGACGGCATTCATCGCGCCGGCACTGGTTGCGCTCACTCCTTCAATGGCAAGCCTGCCGTCCTCGAGCAACCGATCGAGCACCCCCCAGGTGAACGCGCCGTGCATCCCGCCGCCCTGCAAAGCCAGCGCGACCAGCTTACGCTCGTCACTACCCCGATGCGCTCCGTTCTTCGTGGTCATTCTTGGACTCCTCGCCGGTGCTGAGCAGCATCAGGCGCTTGGCGCGGTGTTTCGCCCCGTTATACACTTACCGACGACACGCCGATGCTCGATTCAGCACTATGTGTCATCGATCATTTACCCCCCGATGCCCATGCATCGAGCAGCGTCTTGGCTTGTAGCAAATCAACGCTGTCGAAGCCTTCAGTGAAAAAGCTGTAAATGTCGGCCAGCATTTGCCTGGCCGCCGCCTTGTCTCGTGTTTCCCATAGCTGAGCAAGGCTCACTGTGGCTCGTAACTCGAGTGACTTTGCCCCTTGTCGTCGAGCGACCGAGATCGCCTTGTGAAAGCATGCTTGCGCTTGCTGCTGCACGGCAGAACCCTGTCTGTCTGCGCCCGGGCATTGGAGGGTAAGGGTTCCTTTGAGCCGGTACAGCTCTGCCTCGTAAAAGTGCTCGCCTGTTCTGTTCACCATAGCCAACGCGTCGGTCACGGCATCCAGTCCTGCTTGCGGTTTCCCGGCGCGCTCGTGCGCTGCGGCCAGCAGAGCCAGAAAATAAGAGCATCCAAGCTCTGCTCCAGCTGCCTGGTAATTGGCGATACCCTCGGTTATTTGAGCGATTCCCTCGCCAATATTCCCCTGCTCGGCGCGAGCCCAACCTTGGACGATAGTTCCCCATGCCCAATAAAACGGAAATCCTCGTTCGAGTGAAAGCTTGATGGCGGCATCGGCGCACTCTTCGGCTAGTTGTACGTCGTGCCGAAACTGTCCCAGAATCGACGTAGCGGACAGGGTGAAGGCCAAGCTAATTGGGTGAGAGATCTTCTTGTCCAGAGCAAGGGTATCCCGGCTGCGCGTGCTTGCCTGATCGGGGAAACCCAGGTACCAAAGACTCCAGGCCGAAAATGTCAGGACGTAGCCCGGATCCATGCCGTAGGTAATGGCATGTGTGCGATGACGGTCCGGGGAGTAGAGGGCACGCGCTCGCTCCTGGTGTTCATGGGCATCGCGCAGCTTACCTTGGAAAAACAATGTAGCCCCTAGTGCCGCATGGGCATCTACGAGCAAATCCGGATCCTGCGCAACTTGCGCAATATTGAGCAATCGTTCAGCCAGTTCGCATGCAGTTGCGTATTGCGCACGCAACGAGTAGTAAGTCCCCAGCCCAAACAGCGATGGGAAAAGCACTGAGTCGTCACCTACTTGTTGCGCGCATAACGCCAGTGCGCGGGTGTAAGTAGTCGCCACCTCGGGCGCGGCATAGCCTCGAACGGCCATCAAAGCCGGGCCCAACGCAAGTAGCAATGTCAGTTCCTGATGAGCACGCGCGGGCGTGTCGGGCAAATGCTCGAGCAATTCCAGTGCCGCGCCGAGGTGACGCATCGCCTCGATATTGGCAGAATGCTGGAGGGCCTGTTGCCCGGTACGGTGCAGGTATTCCACGGCCTTCGGAACATTGCCGCTCAACCTGTAGTGGTGCGCCAGTTCGCTGCAATAATCTGCAATGCGGGTGGGGAACAGTTCTTCGATGGCCTGCGCCGTGCGTTCATGCAGCGCGTTACGCCGCTCCGTAAGTAGCGAGCTGCCCGCGACCTCCTGGGTCAGCGCATGCTTGAACGAATATTCCACCTCCGGAAATGCGGGCCGCTGGTAAATGAACTCCGCGGCCTCCAATCGGGCCAGCAGATGGAGTAAATGTTCGTCCGTCCAAGCGCCCCATCCATCACAGATGCGCTGGATCAGACTGATTGCAAACTCCTTGCCAATGACGGCGAGTGTCTGCAGTAATTCCTTCTGCGCAACGGGGAGCCGGTCGATACGGGCGGCGAGCACACCCTGCACGGTGGTGGGAATATGCAGTGCGGTCGGAGTTTGCTCAATCCGATAACGGCCGGGTTCGCCGAGCAGCGATTTCTCCTCGACCAGCGTTTGGACCACTTCCTCCATGAAGAAAGGGTTGCCCTCCGTCTTCTCCAGGATGAGCTGTTTGAGGGGGACGAGGGTGAGATCGTCCCCAAGCAGAGCTCCAAGCAGTCCCTGGGCTTCGGCCGGGCCCAGCGGTTCGAGCCGCAACTGGCTGCAATGACCCGCGCGCGTCCACGCAGGCTGATACTCGGGCCGGTAGTTCACGAGAATCAGGATCGGGGCACTCGTCACGCGGCCAATGAGGTACGTGAGAAATGCTTCGGTCTCGCGGTCCAGCCATTGCAGGTCCTCGAACAGCAGTTCGATCGGCTGATCGTGACTCTCGCGCGCCAGAAGCTGGGTAATCGCGTCGAAGATGCGATCGCGCCGGATCTGAGGATCCATTTCCGCGAGCGCCGAATTGCGTTCGCCAATGCCCAGCAGATAGAGCAGGTAGGGCACGAGTTCCTCGAAGCTGCGCTCGAGCGTCAGGGTCTTGCCCATGACCTTTTCCCGGCACCGCCGCTCGTCGTCCAGGGCAGTGATCTGAAAGTAGTTTTTCAGAAGCTCGATGAGCGGAAGATAGGCAAAGGCCTTGCCGTGCGACACCGAGAACGTCTCCAGCACCAGACAGCCGTGCCGCGAGTCTTCCTTGAACTCATGGAACAGCCGCGACTTCCCGACCCCGGCCTCCCCCACCACCTCGACAATCTGCCCATGGCCCGCTTTGGCTTGCTCGAGCGCCTGATGCAACTGGTCCAACTCGATCTGGCGGCCGACAAACCTGGCCAACCCGCGATGCGCCGCCACCTGCAGGCGCGTGCGCAGAGCACCGAGCCCCTGCACCTCGTACACGACGAGCGGATCGGGAATGCCTTTGACCTGGGTGGCCCCTAGCGTCCTGAACTCGAAATAGCCCTCCGCCAGCTTGTGGGTGGACTCGCTTACCAGGATCGTCGATGGTGCAGCGATTCCCTCCATCCGGGATGCAATATGGATCGTGTGCCCGACGGGATCGTAATCGGTGTGCAAATTGTCCGTGCGGATAGAACGTACGACGACCTCTCCGGTATGGATGCCGACACGGATTTGCAGCGGAATGCCTTTTTCCAGACGAATGTGGTCGCCATGCAAGTGTACCGCCTGCTGCATGCGCAATGCCGCATACAGCGCTCGCTGCGGATGGTCTTCATGGGCGATGGGTGCGCCGAACAGCGCAAGGATGCCATCGCCCATCGTTTTGGCCACGTAGCCTTCGTAGTAGTGGATGGCTTCCATCATCAGCGCGACGACGGGTTCGATCAGGCGCTGGGCCTCTTCCGGATCGAGGTCATGGATCAGCGCCGTAGAGCCGGCCATGTCGGCAAACAGCGCCGTGATGGTCTTGCGTTCGCCGGCGGTCTCGCCCCGGGCTTCCATGGCTGCCTGTTCGGCGCGAATGCGTTCGGCAAGGTGGTGGGGCGTGTAATGGATCGGCGCTGGAGAAGGCCCTGAAACAGGCCGCGAGCGCAGTGATGACACAGCAGGCGCATCGGTCAGCGGCGCGCCGCATTCACTGCAGAATCTAGCGCTAAGACCGGCGTCGTGGCCACAGCGCGGACAGCTGCGAGACAGCATGGCGGCGCCGCACGCTTCACAGAAGCTGGCCTCGGAGGGATTCTCGAATCCGCAGTTTGCACAGCGCATACGACCTCCTCCGATGCCTGGTGCCTACTTATTAACATTAGGCGCCGGACCCGCTGGCCGCAAGACGCGACCGGATGTGGCTCTCTTCTTTGGCAAGACGTCGGTCGGAGATGCAAGAGCACCCGATCTGATAACGATGGTTTAGTTTCTGCCTCCACAGAAGCCCGAATACGCCCCGCTGCGAATGCTGACTGGCGAAATTCCTCCAAAAATCCCGGATGGGTTTCTTGTGTATTGCGTGTAACCGGGGGCAAAACTGGGGGGGCTGAGATTTGAGGCTGTATGTATTAGTTGCCAGGCGGTGTCGAGCAACGCGCCCAACAAGCAGTCAGGAATCAGGTGGCGGCAGCAGCGAGCAATGGTTAGGTATGACACCATAGCGAGACAGTATTTGTTGATTGACTGTTCTCAGGCCAATGATTTCGAAGATCAAAGTCTGAAAACATAGTCCTCTCGAAACAACCGAAATAGAGCTAATGGCTCGGTGAAAAAGTTGCCAGAACATGGTATTTCCGCAAATGGCGGAAGTGGTTGCTCATTGCCTGAGCGCTGCGCACTTGGCGTGGTTCACGAGTGCCAGCTTTGGCGTCCCATCGGACTACGTCACATAGTCCTAGCCCTACCTAAGAATCAGTGCCCTCCTATAGCAACGAAGCCATCCCATCACCATGCTGCATATAGTAACAAGGAAAGCTTTTGCTGGTATTTCCCCGAATTTTCTTCTCGCTCACCTATCGCAAGCACGCTCTAGGAAATCGCAACAATGAAATTTAATGTTAGTACTAGACTAGGTTTCGGCTTTGCTTTCATCCTAGCACTATCGACTACGCTAACAGGGCTTAGCACCTTTCAAGTCACCTACATTAAAGACACCCTATCCCGAATTAATGATGTTAACAACATCAAAACCCGCTATGCGATAAATTTTCGTGGCAGCGTGCATGATCGGGCGATTGTTTTGCGCGATATCATGCTAATCACTGATGATCAAAAAATTCCGGTAGAGATCGAAAAAATCAAAAAACTCACGGAAAGTTATTCCGACTCCGCCGAAAAGTTGGATCGACTATTCGCCAGCCGGGACGACATTACTCCAGAGGAGCGCAACGCTCTAGCCAAGATAAAAGATGTCGAAGCGAAAACCTTGCCGCTGGTCACTCAAGCGGTAGAACTGCGCATGAATGGCCAGTCTTCCGAGGCCTTGGATTTGTTGCTCTCGCAAGCCCGCCCTGCGTTCATAGAATGGTTGTATTCAATCAATCAAATGATCGATCTCGAAGAGGGCATGAGCAAACTCGCTGCCAATCAAGCTTATACGGTGGCCAGTGAGTTCAGTCTGTTGATGTGGGGCTTGACCATCGCGCTTATCGTTTTAGGCAGCAGTGTGGCTTGGGCACTGGCTCGTAGCTTCTTGCAGCCATTGAGCCGTGCGCTGGCACTAGCCGAGTCAGTCGCGACCGGCAACCTCACCTCGACACCGGTAATTGAGGGGGAGGATGAGCCAGCGCGTTTGCTCGGTGCGCTAGAGCGCATGCAGCAAAGTTTACGTAACACAATCAAAAACATTTATTCATCCGCCGACCATCTGTCACATACCTCAGAGGACATGAAGAACCTATCCGAGCGAAGTTCAGCAGGGTTGCATCGTCAAACTCAGGAAATTGAGCAGGCAGCAAGCGCGGTGACACAAATGACCATCGCAGTAGAAGAAGTGGCTCGTAATGCGCTTTTAGCCTCACAGGCATCGGAAAACGCCAACAACTCCTCGAAGCAAGGGAGAGAAATGGTGGTAGCGACCGTCAGAGCGATTCAGCAAATGATCGAAGAGGTAAAAAAAACCTCCCTGAAGGTCAGCAAATTGGCTCGAAAAAGCCAGGATATTGGAAAGGTACTGGAGGTCATCCACTCGATTGCCGAGCAAACCAATCTGCTAGCCTTGAACGCTGCGATAGAAGCCGCTCGTGCTGGGAGCGCTGGTCGGGGTTTTGCAGTAGTTGCCGATGAGGTACGAGGTCTGGCTCATCGCACCCAGCAGTCCACTTCGGAAATCGAAGACATGGTCACGGGCATCCGCAGCGATATCGAAGATTCCGTACTTCTGATGAAACGATGCACACAAAAAGCTGATGGCACGCTCGATGTTGCGCGCTCAGCAGGCGGAGCATTGGATGAAATCACCCATGCTATAGAACTAATATCAGAGCGTAATCAGATAATCGCCAGCGTAATGCAGCAGCAAGCAGTGGTAGCTCAGGAGGTGGACCAAAATTTACTGAACATTAGAGATTTCTCCGTCGAGTCACAGGAGGTAGCGGCGCAGTCATTGACGACTACCAAAAAACTCAGCCAGGTGGCCAAGCACTTGCGTGAAATGATGAAGAGCTTCGTTGTCTAGGCCTCGCAACTGATCTACCTGGAACTGTGACGAGACGTAAACGTAAATCACCGCGCCAAGATCTGGCACGATTTGGCTAAATAATTCCTCACAGCTGACTCAGTGCAACCGCTGTTCGATAGCGTGCTGAGGAACAATACTCTGACCCAGCCAGCGAATGCGCAGCCACCTTACCTGAGCCATATACAGACTCACGCCCCCCCGACGAGCACGCTCACCACCTGAAAGGCTGATGCCTTAAACGATCAACTGAGTCATGCCCCCTAAAAGGTGTGAACTCGCTGAATTACGTTCGAGCAAAGAGCACGTGGGCGGGTGATTCCAGAATAGTCAGAAACCGAAGCAACGCAGGGACTTCAGTATGTCGATCCTTCAGGCAGACCAACTGAGGTCGATCCCCGGTATCGCAAAGCCGGCAGGAGCCATTTCCTGATGCCCATGCAAAAAGAAAATAGCTTAAGGACTATAGACTCAGAGGACCGGAGGCGATAGCAATCTCAGGCAAAGTTTGACGAGGTGCATAGCGGCCGCGGACGCAAAAGTTCCAGTTCGCTGCCGAGCCGCTCGCGTAGATGCTATTGATTAGACTTGGGAGTGCAGTAGGCTTTTAAAATCTTCCTCCGGCATAGGTTTTCCATATAACCAACCCTGTGCGCTGTGGCAGCCGTGGAGCTGCAGGAACGCTTGCTGAGAGGAGTTTTCAACTCCCTCAGCTACCAATGCCAAGCGAAGGCTGTGGGCTATGGAAATGACTGCCTTGACCAGTTCGGCGCTATTGCGATTGTATTCGATCTCGTGAATGAACGATCGGTCTATCTTCAAGGTTTCGATGGGAATACGACTCAGATAGCCAAGCGCTGAATAACCGGTACCAAAATCGTCGATGGCAATGGAAACGCCCATGACATTCAATTGTTCAAGGGTTTCATGCACGGCGCTGCTATTTTCCAATAGCAAGCCCTCGGTGATTTCCAGCTCCAACCAGCCTGGCTTACAGCCAGTATCCTGCAGAGTGGCGCGGATAGAGTCGAGTAGATTGTTCATCTGGAACTGCCGAGGCGACAGATTGACGGCCATTTTCAGTGGTGGATAGCGATCGCCACGGTTCCAATCGGAAACAACCCGACAGGCCTGATCCAGAACCCACTCACCAATGCCTACAATCAACCCGGTTTCCTCGGCGATAGGAATGAACTTGTCTGGGGGTACCTGTCCATGTTGAGGATGGTTCCAGCGCAATAGCGCTTCGGCGCCGATCAGTCGTCCGCTCGCCAAGTCGATCTGAGGCTGATAGTGCAGCGTCAACTCGCCATTGCGCTGAGCATGACGCAAGCTGGCTGCCAAGGCCAGGCGCTCTGTGATCTGCTCGGTCAGCCGCGACGTATAGAGTTGTACATTATTCCGCCCGCGCGCCTTCGCGTGATACATGGCCGAATCGGCGTACTGCAAGAGTTCACCGATACTGCCGGCATCTTGGGGGCTACGGGCAATACCAAGACTGCCAGAAACGAAGACTTCCCGGCCCCGGATCCGATAGATCCCAGCAATGGACCGCAAGACTCTTCCGCCCAGATTGTCTAACTCAATTACGTCAGCGAACTGGGGGAAAATCAAGGCGAACTCATCTCCTCCGAGACGCGCCACAGTGTCGATGTCGCGCACTGAACATCGTAAGCGCTGGGCTACTTCCCGCAACAACTCATTGCCAGCCCCATGCCCCAAGGTATCGTTTACCACCTTAAAGTTATCGAGATCGAGAATCGCCACGGCGACCTCGCGACCACTACGCCCAGCTTGGAGCAGCGCTTGCTGCAGACGCTCCTTGAACAGTTCGAGGTTAGGTAGTTCGGTCAGCACATCGTAAAAGGCCAGAGTGTGCAGCCGCTTCTGATAAGTTTTCAGCTCAGTGATGTCCTGGGCAGTGCCTAGCATTTGCAGGGGTGCGCCATCGGCAGTGTATTCAATGCTCATGTGGGAGTGCATATGCAGCAACTGCTCACCTACCGCTATGCAGTATTCTAGCGCCAAGGATGTACTGCGCTCAGAGAATGCTTGGTGGAAACGATCGAGGACCTGTCCACGCTCCTTGATCGTGAGCATGGCGAGAACCTCCTTTTGGGTCGGGGACCAGTTGCGAGGTTTGTCGATCATACGACAGAGTTCCCCTGACAGCCGCAAGGTACCCAGTCGAAAATCCAGCTGCCAATGGCCGAGACGGGCCAGGGTCTCGGCCTGTTCGAGACGCCGTTCGGTTGCCTTGAGAGTGGAAATGTCCCGGGCGATGCTGAGTACGCTGACGACTTGGCCGTGCTGGTCGAACTCGGGCACTGCCTGGATATGCTGAACAATCTGCTCGCCATTTGCCCTAGTCCAAGTAGCCTCCACAGAAGCGGGCTGGGCGCTCTGTAAGATGTTCAGAATGCCTTCGTGATAGCGGGTTACGGCTTCTATCGGCAGCGGACTTCTATAGGTGATGGGGGTCCCGATGACCTCGCTGGTCGACATACCATATAACTGCTCGTAGACGGGGTTGATATAGACACGTAGGCCTTCTTTGTTATAGCGAACGATGACGTCCGGCGAGTTTTCCGCCAGGGTGCGGAATTCCTGTTCTCTGCTCCGCAGTTCTTGCTCGGTGCGGCGCAAATGGGTGATGTCGTGGCCCACGACCAGCACACTGACTACCTCGCCATTGGCCACTCGCTCCGGGACGATCCGGATATGACTGGTAACAAGACTATTGTCCGCACCACACCAAGTCAGTTCGTGTTCCTCGGGCTGACCGCTGCGCAACACCTTCAGCAGTGCTGCTTCATAGAGGAGTATCTCCGGCGTTTTGGTAACGTGGCTGGGTTTCTTGCCAAGTAAGTCTTCCGCGGAGACTCCGGTCATGCGCACGAAAGCGGGATTTGCATAGGTACGCAGGAGATCCCGATCGTACCGAGCGATGGTGTCAGGGGAATGCTCCGCCAGAGTGCGGAATGCAAACTGGTCATTCATCAGTCGTTGCTCATGTAGCTTGATCGCGGTGTTGTCGCGCAGGATGTGCAGAAAGCACACAACGCACTCAGCCTCATTACGCAAAGGGATCAGACTGTGCAGGAAGTAACTGCGGCCCATGACCAGATCGAACTCGTGCTCAGCGTTGAGCGGCGCGCCGGTGGCGATACATAGGTGGCTATCAGAGACTATTTGGCGCGCCATGGCCTCAGGCAGCCATTCATCCAAGTATCGCTCGAGCACTTCAGCTCTGTTCTGACCGAGCAGCGATTCAAATGCCCGATTAATTTCAAGAACGCGTAAGCGGTTGTCTTCGTCGAATTCGTAAAAACCCAGGCAGTCCGCATTATTCTCGAATGTCTCACGATACAGCCGAAAGTAGGTCGCCATGCGCTCGGTGAGCGGAGTACCTTCGAGCGAGCTGAAGAGAGGTAGCTTTTCGTTCATGTCGCCAACTTATTTTTACCGTGAAGAATTCGTCGCACTTTTTGGCGCCGCCTTGAAGAGAAGTGTCGAGCAGCGCGCCAGGGTTTGGCTGTGCATGTTGGGGTTAGGTGACTGACACGCACAATGCCTTCAGATCGCGCTGACCAAAATGGCAACGCATCAAGGCATACTGCGTGCCCGTTAGAAGATGAAATGTTTGACCATGACATTCAGTTCCCCAGCCAAACTCGAGAGTTCGCGGCTGGAGACATGGATCTGATTGGCTCCACTGGCAGCCTGTACAGAAACATCGCGCATGTTGATCAGGTTACTGTCAACCTCGCGGGCGACCTGTGATTGCTGCTCGGTGGCGCTGGCGATGCTCAGATTGCCCTCGGTGATCTGCTTAGTGGCTGCGGTGATTACATTCAACGCGATACCTGCCTCACGGGCAACCGCCAAAGTTTTCTGAGTTTGCTCATTACTGTTTTGCATGGCTCCGAGCGCCTCTTGGCTACCCTTCTGCACAGAGACGATGATTCTTTCAATTTGCTTGGTCGACTCTTGGGACCTTCGAGCCAAGGCTCGCACCTCATCCGCTACGACTGCAAAACCACGACCATTTTCACCAGCCCTGGCCGCCTCGATCGTGGCATTCAAGGCGAGAAGATTAGTCTGTTCGGCAATACCGTTGATTACATCCAGCACAGAGCCGATATCGTTCACCTCACTTGCCAAAGATTGCAAAGCGTGGGCTGTGTATTCGATATTACCGGCTAGGGATTCGATGGCACCTACGGTATGGTCGACTTGCTGTTGGCCTTGGCGGGAACGTTGATCTACAGATTGGGATGCCAGAGATGCCGAGGCTGCATTGTGTGCCACCTCCTCTATCGCCGTGGTGAGTTCGGTGACCGCAGTGGCAGCTTGATCAAGCTCACCGTTTTGTAATTGCAGTCCATGGATGGCACTCTCAACTCCCCGGCGGTGGTCGCCAGACGCTCAGCGGAATTGACGATCTGCCTGACGGTGCCGCGCAGCCCTTCTTGCGTACGCTGTAGTGCTTGCAGTAAGCGGGCAGGTTCGTCCATGCCAAGAATATCGATCGATTGGCTCAGATCGCCCGCAGTAATACTTTCGGTCGCTTTCAAGGCGATGGTGAGTTGCTTGAGCAATCGGAGTATCACCAACGTTGCCAGTGTCGCACCAGCCAGTACGAACACCAGAAGGGATGCAGACATCACGATAAATGCCTTTCGCGCATTGTCGCGCCTCGTCGCCAGTGCCTCAGCCAGAGCGCTCAGAGCTGGTTGTTCGAACGCAAACAGAGCGTCAACGGTTTGAGTATAGGCCGCTATATAGTCAGCCACCGGATAGCTCAATTCGCTGGCTGATATTAGATGTGTGTCCGTCAGATCGAGCGCCCGCTTGATCTCTGTACGCAGCACTGCCAGCGGATCGCGTAATAGAGCATCAAACTGCGGGCTGGCAGCGTTAACCTTGGTGTAGGCACGGTCCAACTTGTCCAAACTGCTCAGGGTTTGAGTAGTCAAGCTACCAAGAACGGCATGTTGCTCGGGCTCGACGCTTCCCCGCGCCAAATACAGTGCTCCAGCGGAGTTCAATTGTCCGAGCAACTCGCTGGTTCGCTGCAACTCAACCAGGGTGCCAGTGATTAGGTAATAGGTTTCAAAGACCGGGTCCAGCGATAACTCGAAGTGATCGAGCAATGAGTCTTCGATTTGAAGATAAGCGGTAATTAATTGAGTATGTAGCGTCAGGCTTTGGGAGCCCTCGACTGCGGCCTTCGAGACTTGGTCTACCAAGTCATGCCATTGGTGCTGCACCTGCTCCCAGGAATCCAGGATACTCGACGGAACCTGAGACTCGCGCAACATACGCTCGGTTTGCTCGAACTCACGCTCCACCTCTGCCTGCTTGCTTTGCCTTGCCCCATTTAAGGCTCGGGCGCTACCCAGCACGGCGGATGAGAGGACGCTATGCTGTTGCGTCAGTTCAACGAGTTTAAGCAATTGCTGTACAGGTCGCACACCGCGAGACTCTTGCTCGGCCTGGCGATTCTCGCTCAAGGCACCCAGCACGTAGAAAGAGGCCGGCGTCGCAATAAGCGCCAGACAGAGAATAGCCAGCAGCAAAAACTTCCCAGGCAAAGATAGACGTTCTAGCATTCTCATATATGGACTCCATTCATAGCCAAGGAATCTGATACTACAAGCTCATCAGTTGTTGTAGCGGCAGCAATCTAATCTCTTAGCGGTAGCCTGCTCGTTCAAACATGCGAAGGCTTATATCGAGAGGCTTGCTTTACGATCGCTTGGGATGACGGACTCAGCAGAAACAAATCATTCGCCGAAAAACCTTGATCGATATCCAGCAATGTAAATGTCAGGTTGCCGACCGTAGCCCTACCGATGGTGAAGTTGTTGCGGACTTCGTTATCGGTGGCCTTGGGCGGCTCAATATTCATCGGAGCAATCTGCAGTACATCGCAAACTGCATCAACCACCACACCCAGCATTTGTCGGTGCCCATCTCTGACGACGTCTAGAATTACAATGCCAGTCCCGAGATTGACTTCGACAGGTGGACAACCGAAATGCATCCCCAAGTCGATTACGGGGACCAGAACATCTTGCAGCCTGATCGCTCGACGAAGCTTCGGCGGCACGCTCGAAGTAGTGGAGAGTTGAGTCGCCTCGACAATACAGCGGATATTGAGGATATTTGCCGCGAACAACTCGTCGTCGATGACAAAAGAGAGATAGTGTTTATTGGATGTTGCTTGGTCAGCAGCCGATATCGGATTGATGATTTTCTCCAGGAGATATTCTCTTTTTTCGAGCAGGTCCGTAGTAAGCTCGGCGAGTCCATTTATCATTTCGGCAAATTCGAACATTTTTTCGTCATGAGTGTGCTCAGGCGCCGCTCCGACTACTGAACCTGACACCAGCGGATAAGGTTGGACATTCGTTTCTTCGCAACTAGCGATCGGCTTGTCGATGCACTCCGTCGCGATACCTGAGGGCAGCGTACGGACGCACGCATGGTAGTAAAAGGCTGCCGCCATACCCAATGTCAGAAGGAAAACAGCTAATGCCAAGTACTGAATGTACAACCCTCCAACGTCCAGCAGGCAAGCAGCACCTAGAGCAGCCTGCAACAGGAAAGCTATCGCTACTCCTGCTGGGGATAAATCGAGGGGAGCGGGTGTTACTTCCAATACGAACCCTCCATCCAATCACCGGACCATTAAACACATATCGACAGCCTTGCTTAAAAAGAAAGCAATGTGCCATTAGTCGCATATGATGCTGCTAATGCGTTATTGCAGACCATCGGGCTATGCTGACTTATAGGTAGGCCTTGGGTAGGAGCTAGATAGGGGATTCCCTAGTGGACGCAGAACCACATAAGGCAATGCCTTGATGGTTATTGGTTGACCGAACCGATGTCCATTTGCGGCGCGTGCAAATAAAAGCTGTTCTTGCCGTTGGCTTTGGCGTGGTACATCGCCATATCCGCATTGCGCACTAGGCTAACAGTGTCTGATGCGTGATCGGGGCACAGGCTGATGCCTAAGCTTGCTCCAATGTTTATTTGATGGTCTTCAATGTTAAAAGGAATGGACAACGCACCGACGATATTCGAGGCAACTCGGCTGACCTGGTCGACGCCGACACCACTCTCCAGAATCACCGCAAATTCATCACCACCGATTCGGCACACCACATCAATACTGCGTAACGTACCGCGCAGTCGCTTGGCGACGAGGGTCAGCAGTGTGTCCCCAGTCTCGTGGCCAAGGGTGTCATTGACGACCTTGAAGTCGTCCAGATCGATGAAAAGTACCGCACAGGACGTTCCGTAATGCATGGCCTCTGCCACCGCAGTCTCGAGTTTTTCCTTGAAGTAATGCCGGTTGTGCAGGCCGGTAACGAGGTCGTAGTAAGCCAACTTGTTGAGTTGCTGCTCAGCCAGCCGGCGCTGTTGCAGTTCGGCATTGGTCCGGGCGTCGTGCCATTCAAGCTGCGCCATCAAGTCATTGAAGCTTCGAGCGAGACGGCCGGCCTCGTCGCTTCCGTACAAGGTTGCCCGCAAGCTAAAGTCGCGCTTGGCGCGTACCTGCTCGGTCAGCTGTACCAGGCTCAGCAAAGGCTGCACGATGCTGGAGGCCATTCGGCGCGAGAATACCAGGGACAAGAATAGTGCCAGCGCAGCCGCGAGCACCCCGAACCCGGTCTGCAACGCCAGGCCGCTGTACAGGGACGCAAGACTCGCCTGCACCGCGACAGTGCCGATGTGCTGGCCGTGAAGCATCACCGGCTCACGCACGAGTAGAGCACTCCAACCGATCCCTTCGGTCTGTGCGTGCTCAATGCCTGCTTCCAAGGCTCCCCGCTGGTAGGTGGCCAGCTCTTGCCCACCAGGCAGCAGGAAGGCCGCCCAGGTGATGTCAGGGATATGCTTCAGGGACGCGAGCGTTTCTTGCGCCTCCTGGGCATCGCGGAACATGATCGCTGCGGCGCCGTTGCTGCCAATCACCATGGCATGGGCTCTCACACCTACTGCCAAAGCGTTACGTTGCACGATCAATTGGTAAGTCAGCAGTGCCACCAGCAGGACAGCCATCATCATGGCGGTCAGCAAAAAACCCGTTTGGGTGAGCTTCTCACGTAGCGACCGATCCTTGAAGGGCACGGTATACATAGGCTTAAGGCCTGTTAGCCACGTAACTGGCGAGTTTTAGCAAGCGGGAGCTGAAATCGAGACTCACCCGCCGCGCAGCTGCCAGATTGACGTCGAAAACGATTCGTGTGCCCTGCCGGCGCATCTCTATCATAATGCCCTGATCGGCAAAGCCAGTTGCGTCCGTGATAGTAAGGACCGGCGTCTCGGCAAGCTGTTGCAGCACGGAGTCGAGAGACCGCCGGCTGTGCTCGTCGATGTAGAGTACCTGGCAGCCGGTTAGCGAGGCGCTGGACATGATCCGCCGTATGGCGATCGGCAGGCCGTTCTGAGCGCGCTTGCCCTCCAGGTGGGTGAGTTCTTCATCCAGGGACGTGCTGCCGAGCACGCAGAGTTGGAAGTCGGCGTCGGGCAAGGAAGGCCACTGGGCGAAAAGAGTGAAGTTATAGAGGTAGGCAACCTTCATCGCACGTTCGTCCACCGCTACGTCGGCTCGTACTAGTTGGCCAGGCAGGTACAAGATGACGAGAATGAACGCGCGGAGGAAGATGGTCTTCATTCGAACCTATATCCCAAACTCAACCACAGGCTACGCTCTCCACGCTCACTCTCGACGTCGAAGAGCGAAGCGTCCTTGTACTGACGGTCAAAGATATTGCGCACCGCGGCGCTGACACTCACACCCAGCAAGACTTCCTCGCTCGTCAGGGTAAGGTCGGCGATCGTGTAGCCGGCAGCGCTCGTTTCGGGCGCTATCAAGCGTCTACCTACGTAGCGAGCGGCAAGGCTCGCTCGCAGATGTTCTCCGAGCAAGGGCACGGAAACCTGCAACTTATTCAGCTGCTGCGGTGAATTGACCAGGTTGCGATCGAGATTGTCTTGTGACCGCTGCCAAGTTTGGCTGGCTCGTAGCTGAACACCTTGCCATTGCCATTGTGCTTCGAGCTCCGCCCCGAGAGTGTCAATCCACTCCAGTGTCGGGTCGGTGAAACGCTGAATGGGGTCTGAAATGCGGTAACGATAGAGGCTGCTCAGCACACGAAAATCACCACTATGATAGTCGGCGACAAATTCGGTGGTGGTGACACGCTCCGACTCGGTGGAGGGGAGTTCGTGAAGAGTCTCCTCGTTGCGGCTTGCGAAACGAGTGGCGGTACCATGGGACAGAGACAGCGTGGTGTCTGCCAGACCGGTATAGATCAGTGCGACCCGAGGGGCGCTCCGCACCACAGTGTCTCTGCTGTTGCGCCGATCAACACGCAGCCCGAGGTTCAGGCTAAAATCGTATGGAAGTGCAATCTCGTCCTGGGCATAGAGGCTAAACGTCTGGGCGGAACCCTGGCTGTACTTCTCTTCGTGTTCGTCGCGGCGTGGGAAGTATCGCCGTATCTGCTGGTCCTGCCGGTAGTCGTTGCGGTATTCGCTACCCAGCACCAAACGGTGGCCCGTGAAGGCTACGCTGCTGACACTCCCCTCAAGATCAAACCATTGCCCGTCGGCCCTTATGTCCTCGGTGAAAAGACGTCCATCGTCGATAGGCTCACGATATGCACTGCGGTATCGATAACTTCCGTGGGAAAGCCGGATAGAAGACCGAAAGCTGCCGTAGTCGGAATCGTTGCCGAGTTTCCAGAAGGAATTTGCGTCGGAAAAATTCCATCTGGCGCCGAGGGGGATAGTCAGCTCTTGCTGACTACGCTCTGCGAACGCGCCTTCCAAGCTCCATGTGCCTTGCGAGCCCTTGACAAACAATCGCTGGCTGTCCAAATCATCACGCAGGACGTCACCGTCGACTTGGATATCGGGAAGATCTGCCTGAGATGTCGAGGCCGAGACCAGCCATTCGGCACCATTTTCCAGCCGCTTGCCCCAACTGCCGCGTGCCGTGCGGTCCTGGTTCGAACCGGTCGTCACCGCCACTTGACCGCCATTCAGGTCACGGCCTCTGAGGGTCACAACGTTAATCACGCCCAGGAAGGCATTATTACCGCGCTTATTATTTCCCCGGAGGGCGTGGCTACGGCCTACCCGGCGAATACGCCGGGCGCGTCATGCTGCGTATCGACGGACAACCGGTCGCCGACAACATTTTCAACCAGATTTACCTCGGTGAGGATGGTTTGCTCGACACCGCGTTGATCGAGCGGGTCGAGTACGCGCCAGGGCCGGGCGCCGCGTTGCGCCGTCGAAACCGATGTTCAAGCCGCGCATATTGTTCAGAATCTCGGCCAGCGTCCGGTAACCGAAGCGACGTATCTCTTCCGCGGTGACCACCGAGACGGCGGATGGCGCGTCGATAAGTTGCTGGGAGAACTGCGACGCACCGACGACTTCGGTTTCGAGCAACTGTTCAAAGGGGACACCCGTCAAATCTTGGGCGGCTACCGCGCGAGACAACAACCAGAAACCCGACGCGCAGAGACATCGACAGATACTTCGCAGGGCATACCGTGTCGGCAGCGAGATGGCGTGGTGTAATGACATGTAGGAGGTATGACTCTCTCGGTCTTGCGCTAAAGTCACTGCGTTCGGACCGATCCAACTTCGAGAGGTCGATATCGGTCGACCTCGCATTCTTGTCCTGACGGGTAGTTTTTTTTACTTCGAGGTCAGCCACCGAACAGCGACGACCTCGAAGGAAGATGATTCCAAATTGCCACCCATTGCAGTGCAAAACCATAAGGACAGACTGATAATGGAGTAAGGAAATCCGCCTTCATGTAGGGTGATGCCGACAACCCGCTCGATCAAAACACAGAATTGTTCGATCCTTGAATTGTGCCAGCTGTTGCGTCAAAGCCCCCGCCTGATCGGGTAGCTGAGCAGACTGCTCGACCAGAGTTCGGATAGCTAAATCATTTTGTTCGGAAATTCTGCTCACGCCCTGAATGACCACAGATATTTGCTCAACCGTCGCGGCTCGGCTCAGGGTCTGACGGACTACCTCGCTGATGCGCAACAGAATGTGCTGCACATGTTGGCGAATCTGATCACCCCCTGCGACCTAAGTCGTCTAGTGAGCTACGCCTTCTCTAACGGCACACCCCCGCCTGCTGGACATTGCTCGCGGTGTTGTGCACATCCAATCCGATCACACCGATCATTTCTCCAATTTCTCCAATTTCTCCAATTTCTCCGGTCGAGCGACTTGTGCGCTCGGCCAGTTGTCGGACTTCATCCGCGACTACCGCGCCCCTCTGCCCTGCTCACCTGCTCGTTCGGCTTCAATCGCGGCATTCAGAGCCAGCAAGCTGGTCTGATCCGCAATACTGCGAATGACCGCAAAAATGGCTGCGATGTCCTGCGATCGCTTCTAAAGAGCCGCCACTTTCTCTGCCACCGCGTCTAAGCATTTACTTACCCCATGCAAAAACGAAATTCCGCTTTCGGAGTAGCGAAGACAGTTAGAAATGATGTCCTATCGAGCACGGCCATGCGCGCCTCGTAGTCTGGTTCCGATCACGTGCAGCGTTTTGGAGTTTGCATTTCACAGGAGAAGCTGTCGCAAATTATCTTGGGCAGGGAGGACCGGAAGGAATAAGGAGCGTATGAATTGAAGTTGTACCTGCAACTCACGCTCTGTGAGCGCGTCGATTTGCTGATTCAGCCTGAGGGTATCGAACGACTGGGCGGTCGGGGAAGCCAACATGAGTTGGGTCATGGCATGATGGATCTCATGTTGTAATCCTTTGGCCAGCTCACCTTAGGTCGTATGCCAGCCGTTTACTTATCTGCTCCCTTTCCCGTGATACCAAGAGTACCCATCGGATTAGAACCGTTGTTGCGTCATCGCATAACGGACGATATCCGCAGTGCTGAGGAACCCCATCTTTTCCATCAACCGAGCCTTATGGGTGCTGACCGTCTTGTGGCTGATGATCAGCTCGGTCGCGATCCGCGAGACGCTCAAGCCCCGGGCGAGCAGCCGCATGACCTGCAGCTCCCGATCAGTGAGCACATCATGCGGGCTACAGGGTTCCACGCCCATGGCAACGAAGGCCATTCTTTCTGCCAGGGCGGCGTCGATATAGCGCCCGCCGTCGGCTACTCGGCGAATGGCAGCGAGCAACGTCTCGGGATCCCGGTCCTTGGTGAGATAACCGGAGGCTCCCGACTTGAGTGCACGCTGCACGATCTGCACTTCATTGTGCATGCTCAGTACCAGAATCGGCAGTTGCGGATAATGGGCGCGTATTCGCGCAATCAGATCATCACCGCTAATGCCTGGCATACTCATGTCCAGCAGCAATAGATCGATACGCTCATGGCGTAGCTGTTCAAGCAGCAGTACGCCATTCTCCGCTTCAGCCACGACGTGGAGATCGTCGGCCAACGCAAACAGCTGCTTCAAACCTTCACGCATGATGGCGTGATCGTCAGCAATCATTAATTGGATCATAGGGCCTCTGGATCTACTTGAAAGGGAATATTCACCTGCACGCACGCTCCTTGCCCGGGGGCACTGTCTACAGTCACCGTTCCACCGAGCATATGCCCGCGCTCGCGCATGCCGAGCATACCTAGCGTGCCCTTGGACAGTTGCTTCGGGTCGATGCCCCTACCGTTGTCCCGCACTTCGATCAGGACGTGCTCGGCACTGCACTCCAGATGAATATCCACCCGACTCGCATGCGCATGGCGAGCGACATTGGTCAGGGACTCCTGAATCACTCGAAAAATCGCAGTAGCGCGCTCGTCGTCGAGTTCCAATCGAGCCGATGGTGCTCTCAGGCGGCAGGCAATGCCCGCATTGTGCGAAAACTCGGAAACCAGCCATTCGAGAGCCGAGATCAATCCCATGTTTAGTGCAGAGGGACGCAGGCTGGTGGCAACGTTGCGAACCACCTGGATCGTTTCGTCGATCCGCCCCATCAGCACCTGGACTCGCTCCACCAGCGCCGGTTGTTCACTGCCGAATTCCAGGCGCAACAGCGAAATGCCCATACGTAGAGCGGTCAGCTGCTGCCCAAGTTCGTCATGAATTTCCCGGGCAATGCGCTTGCGCTCTTCTTCCCGCGTGGTTTCGCGGTAGCTGGATAGCTGGCGAAGTTGCGCATGGGACTCCTTCAGTCGCTGCTCCGCCGCCCGCATGGCGCTGACATTGCGCCCGACCGCAAGAACACTGACAAGCGCCTCATGTTGATCACGCTCCGGTACCAGGCGAACCTGGTAGCTGGTAACTTTTGCGCCCTGTTTAGCCGGAACGTCCAGGGATATCTCCTCCTCGGTAACTTTGCAGGTACGAATGATGTATTCGAGCTTGTTTTGAAAAAATCGCGCCTGATCCAAATCAGGTGCCACTTCGCAAGTTTTTTTACCCAGCAGAAAGCTCAGCGGACAGCCGAACATGCGTTGCGCTGCGGGGTTGGCATACAAGATTCGGTTCTGCAGGTCGAAGCGAGCAATGACATCGGGAGTGTTTTCCACCAAGGCGCGGAACTCCTGCTCGCTGGTCAGCAAACGGTTTTCCATTTGTTTTCGTTCGGTGATATCACGGCTGATTCCGACGATACGGTAGATTTTTCCCTGTTCGTCTCGAACAGGAATGAACGTCGAGAGAACCGCGATGTTCCCCGCCGGCAACTCCAATTCATCTTCCCATTCGATACTTTCTCCACTCGCCAGGCAGCGTTCCAGAACAATCAGGACCTTGCGTGCTGTTTGCTCTGGGCTTGATTCGCCCACGTATTGGCCAATCAATTGCTCGCGACGAAACCCTGAAGACCGTTTGAACGCTTGGTTAACCTCGAGACATCGAAAGCGTTGATCTTCCGTCACTTCCAACAGATAGAGACAGTCCGACGAATTGTCAAAAATCTCCCGATAACGCCTCTCAGTGTCCCACTGCGCGGCTTGTAGTCGCTTGCGTTCACTGATATCACGGGCGAGCGCCAAGTTGTAACGCTGACCGTCAAGCTCGAAATGAGAAACGCTGATTTCGACCGGAAAAATGGCACCGGCCTTGGTCCGGTGGTAGCTCTCGATAATTTCGAGAGAACGCCCTGAAATCTTCGAAGCAGCGAACCAAGACTCCCGCAGCCGCTCGTTACTCCAGTTAGGATCTATGTCGGCGACGGTCATGCACAGCAGCTCTTCTCTGCTGTATCCCAAACATCGACAGGCTTGGTCGTTGACATAGTGGAAGCGGGCCTGTTCATCCAGCAAAAAGGCAGCCTCTTGCACATGACTGAGGGCAAAATCCATCAGAGAAACGCGCTCTTGGGCCTCGATAAGCCGGCTGAGGTCTTCGATCTGGATGACAAAATACAAAGGACTGTCGTCTTTGGCGCGTATCATGCTGGCGGTCAAGTGCACCCGCAGGTAGCGACCATCGCGGTGCTGGTAGCGTTTTTCAAGACGCACGTAGGGAACCTCGCCCATGATCAGGCGTTGGGCGTCAGCGTGCGCTCTGGACAGATCGTCCGGGTGAATCAGTGATTCGCTGATGGTCTGCAGGAACTCGTCCTCACTGCGTCCGAGCATCTCACACAGATGAGGATTGACGCGCAACCAGCGGCCATCGAGGGCCAGCAGCGCCATGCCGATGGCTGTGGATTCAAAAGCAAGGCGGAACCGCTCTTCGCTTTCGAGCAGTGCCTGTTCGACGCCTTTGCGCTCGCTGATGTCGTGCAGGAAACCGAACCAGATAATCGAACCGTCCGCCTCCAGCGTCGGCTTGGCACGGCCCTCGAGCCATATATCACCCTTTTGTGGATGTCGCACCCGGTATTCACAGTGCCAGGGAGCCATGGAGCGTGCCGACTCGGCAATCGTTTCCTGGAGCCGGACCCCATCGTCAGGGTGAAGGCGTTCGAATAAAATACCGACGTCGCGCTCCAGTTCCTGCACTGTTACGCCATAATATTTTTCGTAGCCAGGCGAGATCCAAGGCATGGAATACGTGCCATCACTGCCCAGGCGCAAGGTACCGATGATGCCTGGAGCGGTCTCGGTGATCCGTTGCAGCCAGTGATCCTGCTCCAGAAATTCGTCCAGGCTCTTAGGGGCTTCAACCGGGACGATCTCGACCAGCAGAAATGCGCCCACAATCGCCAGCTTGCTACGACCACAAAGCAGAGTGCCATCCTTGTGTCGATAGGACAGTTCATCAGGCTGGTCAACGAGACGCCATGGCAAGACGTGACCCTTTTCAGCGTTTGGGACCACACGATCGGCCGGATGAATCAGTTCGGCAAACGGAACGCCTGACAAATCCGCCGCAGAGTAGCCGAACTGCTCAATAAAAACGGTATTGACCTTCAATATCCGCCCAAGATCATCGAGTAGAACCAGGGCACAGGACACCAGTTCGAAAGTAGCCTCGAACAGTGGGGATTGCGCCATTCGTGCGTTCAACGCATCCACTTCCATAGAGAGCATCATCTTCACTCATCAAACAGTCGCTTATAGGGAGGGCTTGTCGGTGACTCCTCGTAGCGGCAAACATTGTCCTCACGAAAATCTCTGTCCCGTGGGGCATCTCAATCAAGGGATCAACTGCAATACGCTCACTGAATATCCGCCAGCACCACCTGATTGCGGCCCCGCGCCTTAGCGCTGTAAAGCGCCTGATCGGCGTGCCTGAGCAGGTCGTCCGCCGCCCCTTCCTTGGTAATGCCCATGACCGCTAGACCTATGCTCACGGTGACTACGCCGAACGGCGACATCGCATGAGGCAATGCCATTGTTTCTATCGCCCGACAAACCATTTGCGCATGCTCCATCGCCTTGTCGAAACTGGCGATCGTGGTAATGAGCACAAACTCCTCGCCGCCGTAGCGTGCCGCTAAATCCCCCACTCGCTGGACATGAGCCTTAAGCGCCTGGGCGACACTTCGCAGGCAATCATCACCAGCCTGGTGCCCGTAATGATCATTGTATTTCTTGAAGTAGTCGACATCGATCAGCATGAGCGAAAAAACGGTACTCGCCTGCAAGCCGCGCCGCCATTCGCTGACCAGCGTTTCATCGAAATGCCGACGATTGGCGATACCGGTCAAGCCATCGATAGTGCTCAGTTTGTACAATTGTTGATTGGCTTTTTCCAGTTCGGCGGTACGGTCCTTCACCTTGAGTTCCAAATGGTCATGCGCGTCCTGAACCCGCTCAGCCATTTTAGTAAAGGCGCGAGCCAGTTCACCGATCTCATCGCAGGACTGAGTCGGCAGCTGCTGAGGCGGCAAGCGCTCTTTGCCCACACCGAGCAGTCGCGTGGCCTGGATCAGTCGAAACAGCGGAGCGGCTACCTGCTTTTGCAGAATGGAACGCAGGATGAATATCTCCACCAGCAGGGTCAGCAAGCCAAGTACAACCACAATGAGCAGGTTATCGAAGATTGCCGGGATCATGAATTTGCGCGGGTAGTGGACAGCGAGCACCCAGGGCGTATCGGGAATGAGGCCCATCGCGACGATGTCCTCATGTGTCTGGATTATCCGCGCCTGACCGGGCGCCAGCGCGGGAGCGGCTTCGAGCAACGGATAATATTGAGTCATCTTGAGGGACCGGATGGACGCATTGCCCGCGCTGCTTTTGACGTGTTCCATGACGGCAGGATGATAGATCAGCGTGCCCTCCCCATCGGCGATGAACAGTGTGCTGTACGCCCCCTGCATGGCGGGTTTGGCCGTGCGTTTCATCAACTCATCGAGCAGCACATCGACACACGCCAGGATGTGGTGCTTACCGGACGCATCGGCCACATCGGGCGTGGCGATGGTCGTCATCCAGGCATTGTTGGAAAAATCCCAATACATGCGGGTGAACAGCGAGTCGCTTGCGGGCGTACCGAAGCCACGCTCATAAAATTCATAGGTTTCGAGTTTGAGGGCATCCGATCCCGAGTAGCCGAACACCTTGGCGATATCGGCGTCCTGATAGACAGGAAAACCTTTTTCAGGCACCACGCCGTAGAAATTGAACAGCCGCCCCCTGGTGCTGGAACCGTACTTGTGGGACAGCAGATAAGACAGGGTGAATCGCGCCCGGATATCGTCGTTGGGCGCAATGTCGGGAGCGTAGGTCGCCGACATCCCCGCAAAACGGCGTCCGTCGGCCAGCGGCTGGCCTTCGAACAGCTGCGGACGCTGCGTGTAAGAGCCGTCCTCGTGGCGGTAAAAAATCTGCTGAAAGTCGTGTACCAGCGTCGCCTGCATGCCAGGATGGGCCAGGGTCTCCTTGAACTCCTTGAGAAAGTTCTGCTGCAGATCCTTGATTTCCTGAAACGGTAAGGACTCACGTTGCAAGGATTGCTCGGTGGACAAAAGCAACTGGCCGGTCACTTCCCTCTCGATCGAGGTGGAGTTGACGTAGTAGGAGATGGCCCCCGCGCTCAGCGATACCAGGCCAATGCGTAATATGGCAAGACGCAAGGCGCGCGTAGTGAGCGAATGCTTATGGGATACGACTTTGGGGTTTTCTCGCACCATCTATCGATCTCCTTTGCCGCCATCTCCCGATCACGACGTCTTGATCCGCATGAAATCCTGACCAGTCACTGCATTTTCGCATAGGGCGATAGGGGTTCGACTGGCAAAGGCAGGTTGCCTTGCCAAGGGTCGAAGGTGTAACGCAAGTAGAGCAGTGCACGGCTTGGCGCATAGTCTTCGCTGTGTTGCCAGGCCAATCCACCGCCCAGCACGAGGTGCTCCGAAAGACGGCGCTCAACCAGACCTCGCAGGCGCACGTTGGCACCGCTGGTGGTGCCTGCGCCCTTAACCTCGCTCACATCCTCGGCAGCGAAACCGGCCTGTTCGATACTGCTCAGCCATTTCGCCCCCCCGCCTTCCAGCGGGTAAAGTTCGCTGGTCTTGGTTGTCGCATACGCCCAGCCGAGCGAGCCTTCCAGTCGAACCGACCAGTCAGCGTTGCGCCAGGCGTAATCGAGCGGCACACCCATTGAGTAATACTTCTGCGGGCTGTAGTAGCCGCCCTGCCCCAAGGTGAACTCGCTCAGGTCCTTGTCATAGCTCCAATACATCAGCATCAGGCCAGTGCTCAGACGCTCGTCGGCCCGTTCGATCAGGTTGTAGTAGTAGCCGCCCATCGCCGAACGACGGCTGTTGTCAGCGACGTTCTCACCCCCCAGCCAATGCGCGCCAAGGCTGGCCCATACGCCATCCACTGCGCTGGTGGCATGGCTCAGATCGAGGCGCAGACCATTGGCGGTGACGCCGCCCCAGCGGACGCCGCTGACGGAGTCGACAGCCCCGGCACGGGACAGCAGTGAATCGTTCACGGGGCGCCGAGAGGCCATCAGTTTCCAGCCCAGGGAATTCCAATCACTGGCGAAGCTGACCCCGCCCAGCCAGTTCGAGACGGGAAAGCCTTCGGCAGAATGACCGATATCCAGCGTCCAACGCTCATCTCGCCAACCGATTGCCAATGTGTTACCGCGGGCACGTTGGGTGTCGCTCTGGCAGCCGTCAGACAGCACTGCGCCGGTTGCACGATTGCGCAGGCGGATCGCGCAGGTTCCGAATCTTTCGCGATGCAGGCCGTCGGCATCGGTATGAAAGCGGCCGGCATCGAGGTCGACGTTTTCGGCCTGGACGAAACCCTGGCCTTCAGCGATCGGCATGTCGAGGCGCAGAATTGAGGTCTGGGCCAGCAAGTCGGAGATACCCGGTGTGGTGTTGTCGGAGCGCCAGGCGATGTCGTGGTAGAGATGAAGGGTCGGATTCTGCTGCTGGTACAAGGCATTGACCTCTTTGCGCAGGCTGCGCGACATTCCGCGGTCGGTATCCTGCTCACGGCTGGCCAAGGTCAGTGCGCGATCGTCCCGGGGACTGGCCTGGGCGGGGATCAACAGGCCGGTCGCCGCCATCGCTTGGGCGTACTTATCCAACGCCAATTGAGGTTGCTGCCTTGCCATCAACTTGGCGCCGTCGCGCAACGCATTGGCCTGCGCCAGCAACAGGCGACTTTGCAATTGCTCGGCCAGGTCACGCATGGGCTGACTCCAGGCCGGTCGCGCAATCCACGCCAACGCGTCCAAAGCCTCGTTGTCGCGACCATTGGCACTCAGATACAACGCCCGGGCGTAACGCGCCTCGGGATTGTCTGCTTGACGCTGCATCAGTTGGCGGAAGGTGTCATCCGCCGCGCGGGCCTGTCCAAGCGCCTGCTGGGCCTTGGCCAAATGAAAGGCCAACCAGGGATCGTCCGCATCAAGTGTCCTTGCCTTCAACAGCAGGCTGTTGACCTTTGCCCAATCGGACCGTTGCGTGGCGGCATCGGCCTGAGCCTTCAAGCGCGCAAGCGCCAGGCTCTGGCGCAACGCCTGGAATTCACGCTGCTCGCCAGGCGTCAACGTATCGAGAAAGGCTTCAAGTTTGTGCGGCGATTGTGCCTGGTACAGACGGACCAGTGCCTGTAACGCCCTGGTATCGCTTGGCCTGATTCGGCGGGCCTGCTCGTACGCCTTGCCGGCCTTGGCCAGGTCCTTGCGCCGCAGAGCCTGGTCACCCTCGCGCAACAATACCGAGTAGTGGTCGACGGTTTTCGGCACTTGCTGCCGACGCTTGGCCGCCGCCTGCCTGGCCGGATCGGCCAAGCGCTGCTGCTGAAGCTGCAACTGTCCAGCCGCCTTGCCCTTGAGAGGTGAATTCGGGTAATGGGCGAGAAAGTCCTGCCAGCCCCGTACGCTGTTCTGACTGATCGGCAGACGGTTCAGGTAGTTGTATTGCTGCTCGGCGGCGTCGTTGCTCGCCAGCGGATCACTCGCCAACCGATGCAGTATCGCCAGGCCCTCGGCGTCTTTTTTCTGCGCCAGAAGCAGGTTCGCGAGCACCAGCCGCAGTCCGATGTTGCCCGGATACTGACGGTCCAACACCCGCAGTTGCTCGATGGCCGTTGCCTGCTGCCCGGCCATGCCGCTGCGTACCCGCCAGTAGTCCAGTGCGCTGGCAAGATCCGGTGGAGCATCGCCAAACAATTGCCGGTATACCCTGACGGCCTCTTGCGCTTTCCCCGCCGTTGCCAATTCACGCGCCTGATGCAAGCCCTTCTGCCCATCTGCGCTTTGCAGCGTCAACAGGTTCTGGGCCTGGCGCAATTCCGGGGAGCCCGACGCCTGGCGCTGCAATCGTTCCAGTAATAGCTGGGCCTGCGCCTGATCATGTTGCAGCAGTGCCTGCCGGATCCCGGCGACCAGCACTTGGGGCTCGTCGGGGGCGATCAGGTTCAGGCGCGCCAACGCGTCACGGACCAGGTCTTCGCGGTAAAGCGCTTCGCCGACACGCATCTGTTCCAGAAACCGCTGTTGCTGATCAATTGGGTCGGTGGCCTGGCCCTGCGCGGGCCCACACAGACATCCCAACAGCAACGCCCACCCCGTTACTTTTTGCATGCGCCCGCCCAATTCGGTATCAGACGTCCGTTCTTGTCAAAACGATATCGCCGCTCATCCCAGCCTTGGCCGAATAAGATCAGGGATTGGTTGTAATAAGCATCGGGCGCGGGCGGTTCCCGACGCAGGCGTTCACGTTGCCCCATCAACGCCTCAGCGCCGCCGGGCACACTGGCCAGCATGGGCAGCAGCGCCGCGGAAAACCCCACGGGACCTTTGCCGGTATCAGCACCGGTTCGGGTGTCGAGTATTTCCGGCACGCCCCCCAGACGAGTGGTCAACGCCAGCATGGGTTGGAAGTGGCCGAGCAGTTCACGCCTTCCGGGCGCATCCTCGGCCAGCATGCCGAGCCATAGATAGACTCTGATCGCGTCGTAGCTGCCCTTGGCACCTGTGACACTATCGGCTGCCCAGCCCTGCCCATTTCGCCACTGTAACCAGTCGGGGGCCAGCCCCATGGGCGAGCCCTCCATCAGCAGATGCTGGGAATTGTCTGCGAGCTCGCGCCAGATCAACGCGACCTGGGCAAAACGCGCCAGCAATTGCGGAGGCAGGTAGCTGGGATTCAGGCGCCAACTGTCGATGCCATCAAAACCCTGCCCTCCCGGGAGCAGCATCAGGCCCAGCCCTGGCAGTTTGCGCAAACTCTGCGTCGCGCTCAGCCAGAGCATATTGAGCCCGAGCTTTTCATAGACGGGTTGGCGCCATAGCCGACCTGCTTCCAACAGGCTGTAGGCGATCCATAGGTCGGCATCGCTGGCATTGTTGGCGTCGAGTACTTTCCAGCGCCCTTCCTTGTCTCGGCCCCATTGCCAAGCCGGCAACTGACGGGACAGATCACCCCCGGCCAGATTGTCCTGGGTCCAGCGCAACAACCGGGCAAAGCTTGCCCGGTCATTGGCCAGCAGCGCGAAGAACAGGCCATAGCTCTGCCCTTCCGACGTCGTGATCCGTTGCTCGGTGGACGGATCGACGACCCGTCCGTCAGGGTTCACCAGCGCCTGCCTGTAACGCTCCCAGGCCGGCCAGCCGCACTGGGCCGCGCTCGCCGGGCCAATGACACTCAGGGTCAACAGCAGCGCCAGGAAAGCTTTCACCCGTATCACTCCTGGCTCATCAGCCGCCGCCGGGCGACCCAACTGAGCGAGCGCCACAACACAAAAGCGATTAGAAGCACGATCAGTACCACCGTCATTGCCAGCAACACCGGGTGCGCGGAGAGCTGGAACCAGAGCAGCAACCACCAGGGCAGATGACCGACGAAGTACTGCTCGCCGACCTGTCTGCTCTCTACGCCGCTACTGCGCAGCAGCGCTACTGAACCCGCCACGGAATCCATCTTCGCGCCGTCGGCGAGGGTATCTCGCAGCAGTTGGTAATCGGCGTCATCGTTGGCAAGCAGCGCGACAATGCTGCGCTGTTCATGGAACGGCGACTTGAGACCGACGAATGCAGCAATCGGCGCTTGGGCCGAGACCTCGACCCGATGGGCTGCCTGGTCCCTGATATCGTTGAGCTGCCCGGCACGCGCTGAAGAACCATTCAGCGTCTGGCTGGACGGCTCCAACAACCAATCGTGGAACTGGTTGAGCATCAGGTTCGTATTCGCGAACTCACCAATACCCGCTCCCAACCCTCCCAACACCAACAGGTCGGCGTCCGTCCGAGCCGCGACGCTCCAGTCCGCGGACAGTTCCAAACCCAGCGCCGGCGCCCCCGAACGCGCGCTGATCGCTGCCAGGGCTTCGAGCAATGTGCTGATCTGCACGGCATTGCCTTGTATCGGTACCACGACCAGCGTTTCTGACAGATCGGCCATCCGGCTGAATGGGAAGCCGCTGCGGGCAAAAGCCTTCAGATCCGGCATGGCGATGAAGTGGTGATAGCCGGACAAATCGATCGTCGAGGCTTCGTCAACCGCCGCCTGATTACTCGGCGGCAGCATCGTCTGGCAATGATCGCGCTGGGCGCTGCCGATAGTGCTGGCAAAGTTGAAGTCGAAACGCAGGTTATTGCGTTCGCCGATTTGCAACGCGGGCACAAACACCTTCTCGCTGGGATTGGCTGGGTCATTGGGCAGCACCGCCAGCCTCAGCCCTTGCAGCTTCGAGCTGTCGCTGCTTGGCAGCGGCAAGCTGCTGATGAACTGATTATTGAGATTGATGTTCAGCCGTGACTCATCGTTGACCACACTGGGGGTATAGCGATAATTGAGCTTCAACGGGATCCCCTGGCTGCGCCAGACAAACAGATCCGGCGGCAGGTTGAGATCGACGCTGATCGGCGCCGGTCGCAGGCCACTCACCTGCAACTGCCCGGGATAGCTGATCAACTCGGCGAATCGAACCGGACGATCGGTGCGAATCCAGTTGGGCGCATCGTAGGGTTGCCGCGGTTGCAGTTGCTGCACCTTGTCCACCGTCACCCGCGAACCGCGCAACAAATCCCCGCCCAGCGCCAGCGCACGAGCCGCGACGAGCAGATCCTGATCATCACGACCGAGTACCAGCAGCACCTTGCTGTGAGGTGCCTGCGGGTTGTCGATAATTTGCAACACCGGTGCTTCAACCTTTGGAAACTGCTTCAGGTCAGCCAGGAACGGGGGACGGCGGTCATTGGTGGCAAATACAATCGCAGGCGTGGCCGCAGCACCGGCACCAGGCAGACGGTCGAGCAATACCGGAAAACGCATGCCACGCCAACCGGCCTTACTGCCGAAATAAGACGCCAGGACGCCCGCCGCGCGTTGTTCGCCCAATGTGGGCGAAGCCGCGAAAACCATGTTCAGACTGGGTTTGTCCTGACCCCGCGCATCGAAGAACGGCAACGGAAAATAGGCCAGGTCGCTCTTCAGCGACAACGCCTGCTCATGCAGTTCGATCTCACTGCGGCGACTGATACTGACCCATAAGGTGCTATTGGCCGGATCTTCGCAAACGTCGGTGTAGTGGCCGACAAACTCCAGGCGCACCCGGTTGAAGTCGGTGATCAAGCGCGGGTCGAGCTCCACCTGGCGAATTGTCTTGCGCCCTAGCTGATCCTTCTCGATGGGCAGCACGCTCACGAGCACATCATTGAGATAGACCCGCAAATGTGACAGCACCGGCAATAACGCAGGGGACGGTGTGTACTCCAACCGCAGCCTGGCATCGCTGGCGATGCGGTCGCGGCGCAAGGAGAATTCGATCTGCTCGCTGTCGTGAATACCCAGCAACAGGTTATCGGCGGCGTGGCCAAACTGCCCGAAGTTGTAGGTATTGCTCCAGCTTGGGACCGGGTCTAGCGGCGGCGTTGCGAGGCCTTGAGCCTGGGTGCCGTCAAGGGTCAGGAGCGCCAGGCCGGCAACCAGGGATTTACTGAAATAGCGAATCATGATGGTCTCACAGACCGAGAAGAGGACGAAAAAAATGAAGACGGCATCCGCGGCAGGTAACTCAACAGCCAGCCCACCAGCTGCAATGGAGGTCCCGCCACACGGCGGAACCACAAAGGCAGGTATTGATAGAGTTGGAAGTAACCCTTAGCGCCGAGTTTGAAAATATCGATCAGGCTGTGCAGAGGCCTGTCCGGGACATAATTCTCCCCCCAATTCAACCAGGCATCGGCGCGGGCAAAGGTGCACTGCACAAAATCGATTTTCTGCGGGGTCGACAGGTGGGCGAAGTTGATACCGACGAATTGCTTGTGGCTACGGCTGACCAGACCGGGAAACAGGAATTCGCGCGAGTCACGCTGCATCAACAATGAAACGTGCCCGCCGACCGGAAGCGACAACGGCACATCGATCTGTACGCCGACACCGCCATCGGAATAGTCGAGCAGCATGCCTGGGTAAGAATGGCCTCCGTCCAGGCGCACCGCCACCGGCAACCGGGTCTGCACTCGATGCGTCTGGCGTACCTGCCGAACTTCGGCCGCCACCGCTACCGCCGCACCGAGGATCAGCAGGTTGTAAATCACCCACAGAGAGCTCACCACCACTGTGCCAACCTCATTGGCTGGCCCCGTGGACAAACGCCAGCAGGCAAAACCCAGCCCCAGGATATTCAGACCCGCGAGGATCAGGTAAGGCCGGGCAATTTTCCAGTCGAACCGGTCATGCTCCATCAGACCACCCTTGGAAGTGACGTTGAAGGTGCCTTTGTTCGGGCTGAACAACGCCACCGTGGTGGGCCGGGCGATGTACCAGGCCAGGACGGTCTCGTAAACCTCGCCCCAAAAGGTCTGCCGGTAGCGGCCCTGCATGCGCGAGTTGGTCAGGCTGGCGTGAATCATCGGCGGCAACACGTACAACAGGATCATCAACGCCGGGGCATAGATGATGTAGGCATGCAACAACAGGAACGCCAAGGGGGCGCTCAGGAACACCAGCCGCGGCAAACCGGCGAGAAAGTGCATCATCGCGTTCGCGTAGCAGATCCGTTGGAACACCGTCAGGCCCTTGCCCAGCAACGGGTTGTCGGTACGAAAAATCTGCGCCATGCCCCGGGCCCAGCGAATGCGCTGGCCGATATGGGCTGACAGGCTTTCCGTGGCCAGGCCGGCCGCCTGGGGGATGCGTACATAGGCCGAGTTCCACCCTGCGCGATGCAGGCGCAAGGCGGTATGGGCATCCTCGGTCACCGTCTCCACCGCGAACCCACCAATCTCATCCAGCGCCGAACGACGCAGCACCGCGCAGGAACCGCAGAAGAACGCGGCGTTCCACATATCGTTACCATCCTGGATCAACCCATAGAACAGTTCACCCTCGTTCGGCCTGTTGCGAAACACTGAGAGGTTGCGCTCAAAAGGATCCGCAGACAGGAAATGATGGGGCGTCTGGACCAGCGCCAGTTTCGGATCGCGCAGAAACCAGCCCACCGTCAGCTGCAGGAACGAGCGAACCGGCATATGGTCGCAATCGAACAGCGCGACCAGTTCGCCTCCTATTCGGCCCAAGGCGTGGTTGAGGTTGCCAGCCTTGGCATGGCGATTGTCCGGACGAATGATATAGCCGACCCCGACTTCGGCGGCGAACTGCCGGAAGCTCTCACGCTTGCCATCGTCCAGCAGATAAATCCGCAGCTTTTCCTCCGGCCAGTCGATGCCCAAGGCGGCATAAACCGTACCGCGCACCACCGAAAGATCCTCGTTGTAGGTTGGAATCAGCAAATCGACGGTCGGCCAGTGCCGGGTATCGGCCGGCAACTGCGCTGGTTCGCGGTTCAGTGGCCAGCAGGTCTGGATATAACCAAAGATCAGCACGATCCAGGAGTAAGTTTCTGCCGCCAGCAATGCCAAGCCACAGGCCAGGTCCAGGGGCTGGTCCCAATTCAGCGTCGAGGTGTAGCGCCACCACAGGTAACGACAGGAAACGATGGTGGACAACACCACCATTAACAGGGTCGAAAAACGTCCGGGAATACCGCGCACCAGCATGGTCAGGCCCCAGAGCAAGACCGCGAAGACCAATTGCTCCAGATAACCGAACGGCTCGGTGATGCACAACAGCGTCAAGAGAACCAATTGGGTGAACAGCAAACCGCCAAGCAACCATTGACGGTGCCGCTCCAAGCCTTTCCACCAGTGGACCCCCTGATTGACCCGCGAGTGGTCACCGATACGCTTGCTCTGTCGTTCAAGCGAATAACTCAGCCGACTCCACAATGCCCGATTGAAAGTGGCGGCGCGTGACCACCAGATCGCAGAGTTTGAGCGGTGCTCAGGAACGACCGGTCGTATCAGTAGCAACCAGATGCTTTGCAGCACGTAACGCAACGGGTCACCGAGGCTCGGCGTCTTGTCGACTAACTGTGGATACCATTGCTGCCGCTGATCCAGCAACTGTCGCCAAGCGGCTGACTCCAGGCGTAAGACCGACCAGGCCAAGGCGCTCGACACGCCCAATAGCAGCGCGACCAGCGGCTGGCATCCGTACTCATTGCGCAAATGCCGGTAGGGGAACCAACGGGCGATCATGCCACCACTCCCTCTCGGGCTTGACACCATATCGCGAGGCTGAGCACGTCCTGGGCCACTAGGCTGCCCGGCGCATAACGGCCCACGGGCTGTTTGCAGGCCAGCGCTTCGCGCATCGCTTCATCACTGTGCACGATCAGCGACAGCAGCCGAACATCGTAGTGTTGACGCCAGATCAACATCAGATCGCGTTGGACCTGGCTCGCCGGGTCAAAACGATTGAGCAACAGATAGTCCGCCATCTCCTCCTGTTGTTGTAGAAGCACGTGACAGGCTGCATCGGCTTCGAGCACCTGAATCTGCAGTTGGCAGAACGCAGCGCTGTCCTGCCTGGGCAGGCGTTGTGGCAAATCGAACAGTATCCAATCGAAGTGCTCGGCCAGAGCGCTCGTGCGCCGGGCCCAGAGTCCGGACTGGAGGCGCAACGCTTGCTCCAGGCGCGCCTGATCGGCCCTGGTGAGTCGCCCATAAGGCAGCAGACTTAGGTTCGGCGCAATACTCCAGGACTGAGCCTTCCAGTCCTGACCATCGAGCAACGCCCGCGCCCAGCCGCCCTTTTCCGTGACGGCCAGGTTGAAATGCAGGCGCAGCAAGTTGTCCGGGCACATGTCCACCAGCAGCACACGCTGTTCAAGGGTGTGCAGGGCGTAACCGAGCGCCGCCAGTAACGAAGTGCTGCCAGCGCCGCCACGCAGTCCGTACAACCCCAGAGAGATCATGTGGTCACCTGCGGTTCGCCGTGGCGCGCCAGCGAGACCCGCGCCTCAGGTGCCCGTTGCGCCTGCTCGAACTCGGCAAGCAGGGGCCAGCGCTGCAAAGCACGCCGCAACTCTTTTTGGAGCGAGACGTCGACGTATTTCAGGGCGGGTAATTGCAACTCGGCCTTCAATCGAGCGATATCATCGGACCGCTCTTTGCGCGACAGCAACCTGGCACTCATTTGGACATCGGTCGGTAAGGAAGCCATGCGTCTTTCTCCTTTATCCGTACATAAGGCGTGGCGGCGTAGTCCAACACAGTGCTGCCTTCGCTCTCGGACACCAGCGGGGTTTGTGCCAACCCCGCCAGCACAGGTTGCCAGTCCGGCTGCTGCCCCTCGGCCTGGGGTGGCGCGGTATACAGGCGCTCGATGATTTGCGCCAAGGCGAGGTAGCTGCTCGGCTCACTGATTTGCAAAGGCGTTGAGCGTGAATTACGCCCCATGCCGATCAACTTGATGCCGACCGGCACCTGGGTAATTGACGGGCTGGGTATTTCCCGCATGCCGGGGAACTGCATGCGGTCGCCGCGCAGGGCCGCGCCGTGATCCGGAACCAGCACTACGACCACGCGACGGCCGCTAAGCTGCAGTTGTTCGATAAAACCGCTCAAGTCGTCCAGCAGGGCGAAGGCTCGTGGTTTGTAGTCGGCGCGCCGGGTGCTGCCATCGACCGTCCCGAGCCGGTTACCCTCATGCAAGGTCAAGCTGTTGTAGAACAGCGCCACGCGCGGCTCGGACTGCTCCTGACGGTGTTTCCACCAGACGTCCAGTACCTCACGATCGCGCCACACTGGTGAGCCGTCCGGCCCTGAGAATATCGGTCGCAAATGGCTGACATCACTCTCCGGGCCTGGCAGCGCCCCCAGGGTTTGCACAGCATTGAGAAAGCCCTCGAACTGTCCTGTATGGTTGAGCAGGGTTTCGCCGACGAAACCCTGCCTGCCCAGCTCATCGAACAGTAGGCAAGACTCAGCGGCGGGGGCATACAACTGTTGGCGAGGCGCTTGGCCGCATCCGGCACGCAACAGCCGAAGCGTGGCGGGTACCCGATCGGAAGCGGCCGAGTTGAAGTGGTCAAACAGTACATCCATTTGCCGCAACAATGGGTGGTCGCGCAAACCAATGAAATCCAGATCGTCCCAGGCTATGGAATCGATGTTAATCAGCAACAGATCAAAGGGTTGAGCAGCAGAAGTCGAAGGCTCGAATGCCACCCGTCGGTCAGCCTCCGCGCCGTAGAACTGCTGCAAGTAACTGTCGACGGCCGCGTTTGCAGGGAGGACCGTATCCCGCAGCGCGGCAGGGCTCGACTCATGGTTTGGGTACAGCGTCAGCAGGTTGATACAGCTCAACCAGGCCAGGCCAGCCAAGGTCAGCGTGGTCATGCGCAGCCAAGGCTGGACAAACAGATACGCCCCCACCAACACCAGCAGCCAGCCACAGAGGTTCCAGTCGACCACGCTTTCGGCCAAAGCCAAGAGGTATCCAGAGGAAAGATCCGCCACCGAAGGCCAATCCATCCAATGACTCAACGGCGGCAGCCAGGTGTCTCGGTAAAGCAGCGCCACCGCCACCAGCACGGCGATCAACCGACGCACGATTGCGGCGAAACGGTTGCTCAACGGCATCAGCAAAAAAGCCGCGAACAGCAGATTGGGTAGCACCTGAATGTTCAGATAGCCGCCCCACTGCAATGCGAACTTGAGTATGAAATACAGGTTCCAGTAACCCAGGCCGGGCCGGGCTCGCGTCGAGCTTGCAAGGTTCAGCGGCTCGAACTTACTCATGAGGCGCACTCGGGGGCAGGTGCGGCGAAGTGCTCCGAGGCATACGGTGAGGCTTCAAGTAACGGGGCGGCAAGAGGCCCTGAAGCCAGGCTCGCCCCTGGCGCCAAAAACCACGCAGCAGCTGGATCAACGCCAGTGTCAGCAAGCTGCTTGAAGCAATGACCTGAAGTAATTCGTAATAGCTCATTCGCAGTAGTCCGTGATCGCCAAAGTGGTTCGTCGCGGCATATGGGCACGCGTTTCGACTTGTGCCCGCGTCGCCGTCTCGGTTCGATCCGGGGCCAGGCGCAACGTATCCGGCAGGCTCGTTGCTTCACGCAATGCAGCACGCGGCAAGTTGTCCAGCTCGACAAGGGGCTGGCAATCACTAAACAGATTGCGCCACGACAGGCGACAGATATTGCTCAGCGCCGCCTCGAGGCCATCGCTACGGCAAGCGAACAGAAAAAGGTAGAACACACCATCCACCACACTGGCGATATCGCCGAATCGACGCAGACTGACCTGGTGCAGGCACTGTTCGATTGTTAACGTGGTGCGCGGCTGCAACCGCAGCAGTTGGTGCTCGACTTCGCCAGAAGCGCCGCCATAAATCTGCTCCAGCTCCGACAGGAACTCCCTGGGAGCCAACAGGCCGCGCGTCGTCGGGGCCCGCAGGCGTTTAAGAAGCGACTCAAGGTCAGCGCTCGACTGCCTGCGGCGCCAGACTTGGTCCTGCACACTGTCGACCAAGCTGAAGAACCGGGACAACGCGTTGCCAAAGGGCACGATGATGTTCACCCCACAGGCCATCAATAGGCGCTCGTCGCGATAGCGCAGGCAGGGCTCCATTTCCCGCACGATGATTTTCAGCGCCGTACCGCAACGCTCGCGCAACGCATACAGCTCGCGCGCCAACGCTTCCACCTGCTGGTCACTGTCGATCGCCACCATCACACTTGCGGCGCGTGCCAGGGTGGCTTGTTGCAGCAGGTCGACACGTCTCTCGAACACACGCCACTGCTCGGATAGCCCGGCAGCGTCTTCCAGCACAACGCGCTGGGCAAGATAGATGCGCTGATCATTGGTGCGTGTCGGTGCAGGACTGTCCTGTTCGCTCCAGACCTGGCCAAAGCCCGAGGCCTGCAGGTCGAGTTCGAACTCCCGTGCGCCGCAAACGCCTTGTTCGTTGTGCCAGAAGTGAGATTGATAGCGTATGCCGCCATCACGCCGGTACAACTGCGCCAACCCGGACAGATACTCATTGAGGCGAACCAACTCGGTATGCAGTTGAGGAGCCTGTCCATAGCACAGCACTAGGAGCGTGCAACGCTGTTCGCGCAACCAGCGCCTAAGTCCGCTGCACCACTGCTGCAATTGCGCCGCGTCGAAAGCCTGCCAGGCAGTAGCCGGCAGCATCAAAAGCAGCAGACTGCCCGGAGCCATTCCGGCACGCCTCAGTTCGGACGACAGCGACTTGAGCGCCAAGCGGAGAACCGACTCAGGCACTTCGAACAGGCACAATTCTCCAGGCCCGGATCGCTCGCTCATCGCGCCAATCAACTGCTCGGGATAATGACCACTCCACACCAGGCTGGCCCGCTGCTGTTCAGGTAATGCGATCAAGCCTTGCAGCGCAAGAGCTTCGACATCGCGGGTCTGATCGACGGCTACCCAGTACAGTCCTCCCTGACGCATCAACAACTGCTCATCCGGAAGATTCCGGATAGCCAAGGAAACATGACTCAAGCGTGCGCTCTCCCGTTCCAGTGCAATGAGTGAGTGACTCGTCTATCCCAAAAGCCAGGCATCACACCCAAGCATTCGGACGGATCAAAAAATCAACGACACAATCCCATCCCGCACTCGACAACAGCGGTATCAAAATGATGGCGCATAATGCAGACGATAAGAGGCGACAGCTATCGGCAGATGCTGATTCAAAATAGGCGTATTGACTGTATTAGTAAGGTTCGCCCTACCCTCTTCCGGTCGTCAGAGCAGCCCCAGCTTCATTGCTTTCGGTGTCAATACAAACTCAAGCGCCTTTGATCACGCCCTTGAGCACCGCTTTGAAATGCTCGACCTGTTCCTCGCTGAATTGGCCGAATACCTTGTCCTGCTACTCCTTGGCAACCCGCATCGCCGCAGACATAAGTTTCCTCGCCATGCAGCAACTGATCGACCTGCGTCACGTCCGCCACATTGGCCGCCGTGCCCACCAGGCTATGGACTAAACCCGACTCGGCATCGACGCCGATGTGCGCTTTCATCCCGAAGAAATATTGATTTCCTTTCTTCGTCTGATGCATTTTGGGATCGCGTTTGCCGTCCTTGTTCTTGGTCGAACTCGGTGCATGAATGATCGTCGCATCGACCACCGTGCCTTTGCGCAGCATCAAACCACGATCCCCCAGATAGCCATTGATGACCTGCAAAATCCCGCCCGCCAACTCATGTTTTTCCAGCAAACGCCGGAAGTTGAGGATCGTCGTTTCATCGGGAATCCGATCCAGACTCAACCCCGCGAACTGGCGCAGAATCGTCGTTTCATACAGTGATTCTTCCATCGCCGGATCGCTGTAACCGAACCAGTTCTGTATCAGATGAACCCGCAACATAGCCATCAACGGATACGCCGGACGGCCACCTTCGCCCTTCGGATAGTGTGGCTCGATCAAGGTAATCAGGCCCTTCCATGGCACCACCTGATCCATCTCGATCAGGAAGCGCTCGCGGCGGCTCTGCTTACGTTTGCCGGCGTACTCGGCATCGGCGAAGGACATCTATTGCATCGGGGCTCAACTGTTCGATTCGCGTGAGAAGGGGTATTTCACCAGAGGTGGGAGTCTTTTTCAGAGTGGGGCCAGCTACTGCCACCTGGGGAGAGTTGTCCGATGTTGGAGGTTATTCAGTGGCGGAAAGGGCAAGGGCAATAACCGCTCAAGATTTGCACGGTCTTGAGCATTGATCGAATACAGGCCAGCGGCCCGACCGACGTCAGAATGATTAACGTCGGGCGGCCGCAGGCCAGACTGAAGCGGCTGTTAAACCTTGAAACGCGCAACCAAGCGATTCAGCTCAGTCGCCAGATTGGCCATCTCACCGCATGCACTGGCGGTCTGGCTGGCGCCCGCCGAGCTCTGGATGGACAGCTCGCGAATGCTGGCCAGGTTCTGGTCGGCCTCACGGGCCACTTGGGCCTGCTCTTCAGAGGCGGTGGCGATCAGCAGATTGCGCTCGTTGATCTGGGTAATGGCCTGAGCAATCTGCTTGAGCGAAACATCCGCATTCTGCGCCACTGAGATCGAGTTGTTGGCCATCTCCGTACTGATGTTCATCGCACTCACCGCTTGGGTCGAGTCCGCCTGAATCGCCGTGATCATCTGCTCGATTTCCTGGGTCGACTGCTGGGTTCGGTGGGCCAGTGCCCGTACTTCATCGGCCACCACCGCGAACCCGCGTCCTTGTTCGCCGGCGCGCGCGGCTTCGATAGCCGCATTCAGTGCCAGCAGGTTGGTTTGCTCGGCAATGGCCCGAATCACTTCAACCACTTTGCTGATGTCCTGCGCCCTGCCGGACAAGGCCTTGACCTGCTCACCGGTGCTGGACACGTTGCCGGCCAGGCCTTCGATGGCTTTCAAGGTCTGCGCCACGTTCTCGATACCGGAGCGGGTGAACTCCATGGACTCGCGGGAAGATTGCGCGGCGGCTTCGGCATTGCGTGCGACCTCATCCACTGCTGCGCTCATTTCAGTCACCGCCGTGGCCGCCTGATTGACCTCGTCGTTCTGCCGCACCAGCCCGCGACTGGCGTCTTCCGTCACCGCCATCATTTCTTCCGAGGCCGAAGCCAATTGGGTAGAGGAGTCGGCGATGTGGGCGATGGTTTCCCGCAAATTCGCCTGCATCTTCGACAGTGCTGCCAACAGGCGACCGGCTTCATCGCGGCCAGTGGCCCCAATGTCCCTGGACAAGTCACTGCCGGCGATGCGTTCAGCCACTGCAAGAGCATCACTGATCGGCGAAGTGATGCTGCGGGTCAGCACGGTGGCCAGCACGATGGTGAGCAGCACGGTAACCGCCAGCAGGGCAATCACTAGCGTCACGCCACTGCCGTAGACAGACGAGGCATTGATCCCCGCACGCTTGGCCCCCTCGTCGTTGAAGTCCGAGAGTTTGTCCATCTTCTCCTGCAGGGAGTCGGCCATAGGGGGGATGCGGGTATTGATCAAAGGGATTACAGCGGCATTATCACCGCTTCGCAGCAGCGACACCAACTCATCCAGCAGTTTGAAGTACTCCTGCGCATCGGTTGCGACCGCCTGGTACAGCTCCCGCTCCGCCGGCCCCGAGATCAAAGGAACGTAATTGGTGAGGGTGCTCTGGAGAGCGTTTCGATAGCCACTTAAGGCAGCGATTTGGATTTGCCGTTTCTGCTCATCGGTTGTCAAAGTAATGCGGATACTTTCCAAACGCAGCCGCAAGGTACCCGCCTTCATCTTACCGATCTCACGAACACCCGCCATCCAATTGTTTTCTACATCTTGTTCGGACTCTCGGAGCTTGCCCATTTGCAGCACAGCGACAATGCCCAGTGCAAAAACCACCAAGATAATGAGTGAGAAAAATACCGCAGCCCTTGGAGCGAGGTTCATTGTCCTGACGTTCATTTTTTACTCTCTTAATAAAAGCTATCGGTACTACGTAGCTGTAATTCCACGCTGTCGACTGAACGTCATAGAACTATAGCCATTCATCACGCCCAGAATCGCTGCCGCCAGCTCGTGCTTTTCCAGCAGGGGACCGAAGTTGAGGATCGTGGTTTCGTCGGGAACGCGCTCCAGGCTCAGCCCAGAAAACTGGTGCAGAATAGTAGTCTCGTACAGTGCCTCTTCCGCCGTTGGATCGCTGTAGCCGAACCAGTTTTGCATCAGATGGACACTTAGCATCGCCATCAGTGGATAGGCCGGACGACCACCATCACCCTTCGGGTAGCGCCGTTCGATCAATGTAATCAAACTCTTCCACGGCACCACCCGCTCCCTCTCGATCAGGAACTACTCTTTACGGGTCTGCTTGCGTTTACCAGCGTACTCGGCATCGGCGAAAGTCATTTGCTTCATCGGAAAGCTCCGCGGGTGGAGTCTGTGTCTTGCCAAAATCAGGAAGTCTTATTCAGAGTTTCCCTAGAGCAGCGTGAAACAGGACAGCCATCACAACTACTGTTGGGGTTAGGGTTCTCAATGCGGACTCTCCATCCGATGACCGGGTCTACTAAGAGATGCCGTCAGCCTTGCGTTGAAAAAGAAAGCATATGCTATTAACTACGCATGATGCTGCTCACTCACTATGACAAGCCATCGGGCTATGCCGATTTATGGATAGGCCTATGAGAGGAGCCAGGTAAGCATTACCCTATGACACCATACTGCATAAGGCGATGCTCTACCCGCCGGCAGGGTTAACGGATTATAAAATTAAAATGCACATCATTCCTTGCTAGGATGGCGAGGAGTCTGGTGTGCATTCGAAAGACACGACCCCGATGAGTAGGACGAAACTGCTCATCAACTCGGAACGACTGGGCACGAAGCAACCGTATCGATGTGCAACAATCAAGCAAGAAGGACTGAGGCACTTGGCCAGTAGCAAGCCAAGCGCCTAGTGCTCCGTCTACGTGAAGCGGATTAGGCACGGTACTCGCTCGATCAAAAGCTCAGCATTGCTTAATCTTTGAAATGTGTCAGTTGCTGCGTCAACGCCCCTGCCTGATTGCGTAGCTGAGCGGATTGCTCGACCAGATTCTGGATAGCTAAATCGTTCTGTTCAGAAATCCTGCTCACACCTTGAATGGCCACAGAAATTTGCTCACCCGTCGCGGCTTGGCTCTGGGTCTGACGGGCCACCTCGCTGATGCACAACAGAATGTGCTGCGCGTGTTGACGAATCTGATCAACTCCAGCGACCGAGGTCTTCAACTGAGCCACTCCCTCCCTGACGGCGCTCCCCACCTGCCGAACGTTGCTCACTGTGCTCTGCACATCTGATCCGATTGCACCAATCATTTCTCCAATTTCTCCGGTCGAGCGACTGGTACGCTCGGCCAGTTGCCGAACTTCATCTGCGACTACCGCAAACCCCCTGCCCTGCTCACCCGCTCGCGCGGCTTCAATCGCGGCGTTCAGGGCCAGCAAATTGGTCTGATCCGCAATGCTGCGAATGACAGCAATAATGCCTGCTATATCTTGGGATCGCCCCTCAAGAGCACCCACTGTCTCAGCGACAGCGTCCATGGTTTTGTCGATGCGGGTAATGTCAGCGAGCGTTCTTGCCATGTCGTCCGAGATATTGCTCGTTAACATCTCCGTGCTGCGTGCCAGTTGTTCCACATCTTCAGCTTGTTGAGACATTTCGGTAACCGATTGCGCCAGCGCAGTGATACCACTGGCCATTTCTTCCGTGGCTATATGCTGCGACGTTGCCCGCTCTGCCACTGCTGCGGTTGTATCCCCTAACAAGGTGGACACCTGCAGCAAGATCGTACTGCTTTGACGAATAGAATCGACCAAGCTGCCCAAACGCTGAATGAACTGATTGAAGGCGCCAGCCAGCTTGCCTGTTTCATCGCCGCTGCGCTGTTCGAATCGTAGGCCCAACTCCCCACTCCATCCCTCGATGCCAGTGGCAAGCCCGGATAGCGGTCGTATCTGCCAGGCGAGCAACTGCCAGAGGACGATGGCCAGCACCAGTAATCCTGCCAAACCAATGCCCATGCTCGTGTAAAGCATATGGTTGATATTGGCCATGGCCTCCGCCAATGGATAGGCCACCATCAATGCCCAGGCATTAGGCGCATTACCAATATGAACAGGGCGCAAAACATAAGCCCAGCCGTCACGTTGAAATGCATAAGGGCGTCCAGCTTTGATAGCGTCTTTCGCTTCGCTCGGCAGATCATCTGCCGGCCGACTCAAACGTTTCACGTCCGGATGACTCGCGTAAAGACCATCACTTGAAACAAGTGCCCCGTAACCTCCAAAAACGCGGACGTTCGCTAATTGCCGATTGATACCTTCAAGCGAAACATCGAGCCCAGCAACCCCTTGAGCCTTGCCGTCAATTAATAGAGGCAACACAAGCGACGCCATCATTACCTGTTTGCCGGTCTCAGTATTGTAGGTATAGGGTTCGGTCACCCAGGCCACCCGGGAACGAAGTGGGCGATAATAATACTGGTTGTCAGCGCTTTCAGGCATATAACCGACAAGAGGCTCGGAGGCTACCGTCCCTGAAATACGGTTCCAGTACACTATGTAACGACCAGTGGCGTCGTTGTTAGGCTGATTTATAAACTCACGATCCTTACCATCGTAAGCATTCGCTTCCCAATAGTGACCAAAGGCCAATATCTGTTGATTTGACTCGAATAGTTGACGCGTTAATGCATCGGCTGTCGCGCGATCCAGATGCTGTTGCTGCATCGCTTTGGCAAGACTGGCGACCGACTCAGCCACCGTCCATGCTACGCTCAATTCGACCTCTACCTCCTTGGCATTCGATTTCACAATCTCATCTATCAACGCGGTGTTTGCTTTTACCGATGAGCCATAAGCGATGTAGGCGAACGAACCAAGCAGAAGAGCCATGACTCCGATAGATCCAATCAGAGCGGTACAGAAAAGCTTGAAATGCAATGAACGTTTGCGCATGGAAACTCTCAAAACGCCTTAAGTGAGTAGTAGTCGACGTTCGGATCAAACCGGGAATGGGCCTAGAAGACGATTCATTTGGTCACCCAGCTGCCATAAGCTCGCCAATAGAAGTAGCCCAGCATCGAAAAAACCAGAATCAAAATGCCATCATTCCATTGTGCAGAGAATGCGCAACGGCGGAACATCGGATTTCGCTGTTTTTTGGTTAAGCATATTGGTGGGGGTTGTTAGGCATTTGCTTACCCCGAAATAGGCATGACACCTTTCCGAGACAGTATTTGTCGGTTGACTGTTCTCAGTGCCAAAACTCCGAAAGTCAAAGTCTGAACAGAAACATAAATCTCGGAACAACCGGACTGGAGCGAATGGTGGTTACCAGAACGTGTTCATGCCAGAAGTGGCTGAAATGGTCGCTCATTACTTGAGTGGTGCGCACGAGCTGTTAGCTGGTGTCATGAATGGCATTGCTGATGTTTTCAGAAGCCGCCCCAAGCGACCCCAAACTCGCAGCTTTGCTTTGCCTGGCCGAGTCTGCCGAGCCTGATCAGCTCTGTTTTTGGAGTATCGTGCGCACGCCTGACGAAGCGGCTTCGATGGCGCCTGCGATGTACCCCGGAAACTGAGGTGACCATTCACTACCAATTCCAATCAACCGCCCCGCCCAAGGGGAGGTATCGAAAGTTGGCTCCAAGCTGAATGAATATTGCCCGCCGTCGAGCAAATCTTGAGCAACAGACGTGAGAGGATCCTGCGCCCAGTCTTTGAGGAATTCAGCCACAGGCTTACTTGCCTCTGGCCCGAAAAGCCGCACCAACTGAGCGCGACACAGTGCCTGCAACTGTTCTTGAGGCATCACGTTGCGCGTCCGCGCCGGGATGCCGATAAAGCCGAACAGCGCGGAATGTCCACCAGGCGACGAGGCGTCATGAATCTCTACCATAGGGCCTACTGCGCTGCGTGCTTGTCCGGACAATCCGGTTTTGTTCCAGAATGCGGACTCGAATACGGCGAGGTATTTGGCGTGAGGAGCCATCCAGGTTGGGGTACTTCGCCATAGCTGTGCAACCGAAGGGGGTAATGCCGGTGAAAATTCTATGTTTCGGGCAAGCAGTCGCGGCGGAGCGGCTAGCAGCATGTGCTCAACCAACCATGATTCTTGACTGCCATTGCCGCTCACACTCTCAATTTCCAAGTACTGCTCGCAGGCACGGAGACAGCGTACTGCCTGCCCAGTGCGCACTTTGTCAGGATTTATGTTGGCAGCCAGCGCATCGACTAAAGCCGTCATGCCTCCAAGCAAACGCACTGAAGATGGCGAGGTGGCGTAGCCCTGTATGCGTACAGGCACCGCTCCGGCAACGCGTTCGATCACACTAACGCCCTGTACGGGCTGCACAAACCGCTCTAAACCGAGTTCAGCTACCAGACTGTCAAGCTGCGGCTGGAAATCAGGCCAAAACCAGGACGGCCCCAGATCAAAGCGCTCGATGGGATCTGATAGACCCGCGACTGTGCCATCAAGTGCGACAGATAGAACCCGTCCTCCGAGTCTCTCGCGGGCTTCGAGCAGTACATAATCAAAGATACCTTGGCGTTCGAGTAGATAAGCCGCGTAGAGCCCGCTGATGCCGCCGCCAATGATCGCGATACGAGCCTGGTTCACGGTAATGCCTCGCTTGAGAGACCGATCAGGCGTCCACGTCTGAAATAGATCGTGCACCCCTCTTTTGCGGCATACAGCTGCGGGTGTTCTCCCGACGGAAAACGCAGCCAGCTGCCAGGCTCATAATGCCGTCCGGCTTCGACCAAGCTTCCAGCCAAGACCAAAAGCTCGGAGTTCTCGATGGATGCATTGAATAACAGCGCGTCCGCAGGTAAGCGCACCAGGCAAACGGCCTCAGATTCACTGGCATGTAACGGGCAGACCTCGCGACCATTTTCTTGTAACCATGCATCTGGTCGCCGCGTGTCGATCCGTACCTTGGATCGCTCATCCGCAGACATTTGCCAGAGCTTCACAAAAATGACCGCGCCTTCAGGGCTCGAAGGCGCGTGACTGGAACCTGGAGGGTTGCGCAGATACCAGCCTGCGGAATAACTGTCGTCATCGTCCACAAAAGTACCAGACAGGACGAGGATTTCCTCTCCACCGGGATGTTGATGAGGGGCAAAACTGGAACCGGCTGAGTAACGAACGATACTCGTCGCACGAGCTTTTTCGCCGCCGACTCGATCAAGCATGACTCGCTCAACACCCGGCTGTGGCGATGCCACCCAGTGGTAGTCATGAATAGCGACAGCGGCACGCTGGGTGAAGTCCGCATTAACGAGCAAGTCTGTTCTCCAAGAAATTAAATGCATTTGTTAGCGACGGCGATCACCGCCGCCGCGTCATTCGGATCTCAAGCAGCAGGCAGTTGAGCGTGTGCTTCCAAGACTCTTGCCGAATACACTAATGCAGCGCCCGCATTGAGCGCGATGGCAACACCTAGTGCTTCGGCAATCTCGCCTCGGGTTGCGCCATGCTCGACGGCCTTCTTGGTGTGGACGCTGATACACCCATCACAGCGGGTAGTCACCGCCACAGCCAAGGCAATCAATTCATGCGTCTTGGCATCCAGATGGCCTGTCTTGGCAGCTGCACCGTCCATCGTCGTCAAACCGCGCACAACATCGGGGCTTTGTTTGGCGTATTCGCCTACGCGATCGAGAAGAACGTCGCGATAGGCATTCCAGTCTTGCATCATTGCAGAGTCTCCAGCAGATTCAGTTGATAGCAATCAAGCATGCCTGCCTCAGTAGACATGCTTGGATTTACATTAGTTACGCCCGGCCATGACACCACCATCGACATCCCAGATCGCGCCAGTGACCCAGTTGGCCTTTTCGGACAACAGGAAGGCGACCACCTCCGCCACCTCCTCAGGAGTACCCACCCGTCCGATTGGGTGGAAGCTGTTGAAGCCCTGCAGCGCTGAATGAACCTCCGCTTTGGGGATGAAACCTTCGTAGATCGGGGTCTGCACCACCGCAGGCGATACGGCATTGACGCGGATATGCTCGGATGCAAGTTCCATCGCCAAGTGCTGAGTCAGCGAATGCAAGCCGGCTTTTGCCATCGAATAGGCAGATGACGGGGTGGCGGCGATTGCCTGCTTGCCCCACATGGAACCAATATTGACGATTGCGCCGGGACGCCCCTTGGCAACCAGGTTGGCAGCGACTTTTTGGGTGATGAAAAACGACGCCTTGTTCAGCTGCATGTACTGATCGTAGTCGGCGTCCTGATGCTCCAGAAAAGGCTTGGGGAAAAATACGCCCGCCGCGTTGACCAGAAGGTCGACATCAGCGTGATGCTGATCAATTTCCTGCAGCAGCGCCGCCAGGCTCTGCGCGTCGGTCAGATTTGCAGTCAGCGCGCTTACCTGGCCGAATGCTGCCAGCTCCTGACGAGCCTGCTCGGTTTTCTCTGCTCGGCTGCCCACGATGACAACGCTACCGCCTTGCTGTAATACCAATCGCGCGGTTTCCAGGCCCATCCCACTGGTGCCGCCGACGACCAATAATTTCTTTCCGGTGAATTGACTGTTCATTTAAATACTCCAGATAGTGAGTGAGGCTATTCGGGAAACCGAGAACCGATCATCAGCAACCTTTAAAATTCGGCCCCTAACCATCCCAGCCCATAATGTGCTGCTAAGGTATGAGCGAATTATTGGCCTCTATCGATGGCGGTACAAACGAGATAAAGTGTCAATACGATAAAGAAAAGGTTTACCGCCATGGCAACGCCCGTCCATCTCAATGCACTGAGGGCTTTTGAAGCTAGTGCCCGGCACCAAAGCTTTTCTGCTGCTGCTGAAGAGTTGAATGTCACCCCGGCAGCCGTTGGGCAGTTAGTGCGCACTCTTGAGCAGTGGTTAGGCACGCCCTTGTTTCATCGAGGTTCCAGTGGCAAGACACGGTTGGTCGCTACGGAGGCCGCTGAGCGTGCGCTTCCTGACATTCGGGCCGGTTTCGAGCGGCTTACACTGGGAATAGAGCGCATGAGGGAGAGCTCACACAGCGGGGTTCTGACTGTCACGGTCAGTCCCGCCTTTGCCGCTAAATGGTTACTACCGCGTATTGAACGCTTCCAAACCGCTTGGCCAGATACTGATGTCCGACTTGATACCCAGCTCAAGGCAGTAGACTTCCTGACTCAGAGAGTTGACATCGGGGTGCGCTACGGTTCCGGTCAATGGCCTGGCCTGATCGCAGAAAAACTTATGGAAGAGGACATCTACCCTGTTTGCTCACCTCTACTGAAAAACACCCCAGATTGTTTGCAGACGCTGACTGAACTGGCAAATGAAACGCTGATTCATGACCTGTCGATGGATGGGCACGCCGGATTCACAACTTGGGCTACCTGGTTGAAAACAGTTGGGGTGAAAGACGTATCGACGCAGCGGGGGATGAAGATCAACAACTCTGCAGCGGTGCTTCAAGCGGCAATAGATGGACAAGGGGTCGCGCTTGCGCGCAGCGTCATGGCCCGAGATGATTTGGCTGCTGGCAGGTTGATCCGCTTGTTTCCGGACATTCAGTTTGTCTCTCCATTGGCTTACTACGTTGTCTATCGCTCGGAATGTGTAAGCCTGCCGAGATTAAAAGCTTTTCGAGACTGGTTGTTTGAGGAGGCTCGCACCTAATCAAAGGGTCGCTGGATCACATTTGGTGCTGCGCCAAATAGTATTCGGGCGCATTTAGACACTTTGTCCCCTCAGCGCTATCAACATTGGAGTGATGTGGCACGAAGTCGCGTGGATGCACTGCACGATACAGTTAGGAATCCTAGTCGGGATAACCGCAGGGCTTCAGGAAGGTCGACAATATGCACCCCGGGCAGCCCGTCTAGCGTTATTGAGCTGGTTGCCACTTATGCGGCAGCAACTGATTGATTTTTTGCACGATCGCCGAGTAGGAAGACGTGTAAGAGCATCCCTTCAGATAGGCATACGGATCATGGCCATATCAACCGCGCAGATTGGATAAAACTCATGATCCCAGCTGCCCCGCTTGCTGCTGCGAAGTGACTCGGCGAACAACCAGTTCGAGCGTCCAAGCGCCCACGCGCCTTATCGGATTCTCGACCTGATTATTGTCGATGGGCACAGCCCCGTCGTTCAGGTGGCGCGTTAGCGTTACCCAGTGTTTAGCCTGGATCAGTGTTATGCATTGGCAGCCGGCCCATTTTCCATGCGTGGAAACTGCGGTGGCAGCGGCGCACGCTTGGGCTTCTGACGTGGCTTGGCGGGTGCATGTGGCGGATTGACCGCTTTCAACTCGGCTTCGATGGCCGCGATATCAGCGTCGAGCAGGTCGTCGAGTAAGTTGCCGTGGTCAGGGCTTAACTTATTAGCACTTCGTTGGTTGCCTGCTCGAAGTGGAGCGAGGTTTTTAGGTCTTGCGTCAAGACTTGCGTCGACTTGTTGAGCACCGTAACGGTCACCTACGTAAGGGCACTCACGATCCCGGCTGCATGGGATTGAAGTCGGGCTTCATCACTTTGAAAGACTGTAATCATGCGATAAATGGCCTGAGCATCGGGTTCATTACCGGCCAAACTCAATCGCTCGGCAATTCGCATCAGTTCTACCGCAGACCATTTAAGGTCCGAGGCAATGCCCTGGAGGTCACGCTTCAGACCCTGCCCAGGTTTGCTGAGGTCCATAGCGCACTCCTAAAAACTCAAAAAAAGTTCAACACTCTGCCGGGGGGAGATGGTTGCATTCTTCTGCAAAGCCTTGGCGGTGCGTGGCCGGACAAGGCTTCTATTTTCTCACTATCACCCTGATGGGAAGAGAACGTGGCGCGAAATATAACAGATTGTAGAGTCCCATTCGACTTGACCCAACGCACGCTCAACGGACTATCGGAATCACCGACGACGGCGATTTTCCAGGCCCACACCGAGGTTGTTTCTACGTCGAAGTAAAAGGAGCAGTCGTTCTGGATGCGCAAAATCCAGTCAGTTTCCGGTCAAAGTCCTTCCGAGACCGACCAAACCACCATTGCCTAGGCATTTTCATTGATGTGATGTCCGGTCCACCTGCACCCAAACGCGTCCCTGCGAGCAACCAGTCATCGACCTTGCTCGTAGGGTGATAGTGTTATCTGACAAGGTTAACGTCTGATCGAGCTTCTCCAGCAGTGATTGAAAGGCCGCCAGCACCTCGACGGGCCGCTCCAGCATCAATTGATGGCCGCACTGCTCCAGCAGCTGGAAACTCCCAGTCGGTAATTGCCGCGCCAAAGCCTCGCCGCCGCTGGCAGGGGTCAAGCCGTCGCTGTCGCCGGCCAGTACCCAGGTCGGCAAGGCTAGGTTGGCTAGGGCCTTGGCGTCCGGCCATTGTGCGCTTTGCAGCAAGGCCTTGAAGACATACAGGCGATTACGCTGGGTCAGTTGCTCCTCATAGGCCACTAGTACCGGATCGGTCGCGGGGTGCCAGACACGCTTGCGCCCCCCCTGGACAACAGCGGCCGGAGTATTTCCAGGAGCCACGTGGGCAAGGCCATCAGGCCGCCCCGACTCAAGGGGCGCTCCAACTGGGTGCCCAGCAGCAAGGCGCTCAAAGCCAGCCCGGTACCAAAGGAATGGGCCACTAGCATGTTACGCCGACCGCCATAACGGCCAATGATTTCCAACTGGTCTGCCACCAGTTCGGCCTAGGCATAGGCTGCGGGCTCGCGTGGCTTTTTCGCTGTCGCCGTGGCCTAGCAGATCCCAGACCACCAAGCTATAGCCTTGCTCGGCCAAGCTGCGCCACAACTCGCGCCATTGGTCCTTGTGTCTGCCACCACCATGGCCGAAGAACACTACTGTGTCGGCCTGATAGGTGCCGGGCCAATGGGCCACGCTGAGTCGCCGTCCGGGATGGATTTCCAAGAGCTCACCCTGGACCTGGGGCAACTCGGAGAACGTATGCAGATCAACCATGGGTGCTATGAACCTCTTCAGATACCAGGTAGTCGGGCCGAGATGGGCCCAGATGATCGCGCAAGGTGCGGCCCTAGTAGGCGCGGCGGAACAGCCTGCGGCGTTGCAGCTCCGGCACCACCTTGTCGACGAAACGATCCAGCCCACCCGGCAGATAGGGCGGCATCACGTTAAAACCGTCGACGGCCTCTTCTATGAACCACTGCTCCAGCCGGTCGGCGATCTGCCGGGGCTCGCCCACCAGGACCAAATGCCTGCTTATCGCCGCCATACGCAGGTACGGCTGGCGGATGCTCAGGCCTTCGCGGTGGGCGATGCCGATCAGCAGTTCGCGCCGGCTGCCCCCCCAGAATTGGTCACAGGCAGCTCCGGCAACGGGCCGTCCAGATCGTAGGCCAACAGATCGGTGCCGCCAGCGATGTCCGCCAATAACGATAAGCTTACTTCCGGCTGCACCAGGTCCTGCAACTGCCGGTACAGCGCCTGGGCCTCGGCAGCGCTGTCGGCGACGATCGGCATGACCCCGGGCATGATTTTCAGCTGCCCGCCGTAACGCCCATAGCGCGGCAACAGCCCCTTGAGTTCACGATAGAGCTGCTGGGCACCGGCCAGTTCGGGCTGCGCGGTGAACACCACCTCGGCATGGGCCGCGGCAAACTCGCAACCGGTCCTGGAGGTACCGGCCAGTACCTGCACCGGCGCCTAGTTCAGCCCACGCGCACCTGGGCCAAGAACTCCCGAGCCAAGACATAACGCTGAGCGTGTTCGAAATGCTCTTGGCGCCCGAAGTTGAAGGCCTCTTCGGCGTTGCTCAACGTCACCAGTTTCCAGCCGATGCGGGCGCCACTGAGGGCCTCCAGGGAAACGAAACCGCGGGCCACAGTGTCAACGCTGTTATAGGAGGTGGTGACTGTCGCCACCAAACCAATACGCCGGGTCACCGCCGCCAGTGCTCCGAGCAAGGTCAGGGACTCGAAGTGTTCGGTACGAGACATCCGGCTCAGCGCCTGGCAACTGCCCGACAGCATGGCCAGGGTGTCGGAGAGAAACAGAACATCGAAACAGCCGCGCTCCGCCATCAGCGCCAAGCGCCGGTAACCGCCCTTCGGGCACCGGCTATGGCGAGGATCGATCCATAGAGATTTCAAGCCATCGATTGAGCAAACTTTTAGCCGCTGCTGACGATACTCCGGTGCCCCCCATTGAAACCCAAGGCCCATAAGAGGTGCGGTCATTACGCTGACTGCGTTCGCTAATAGGCTCAGTCCATCACTCAACTGCCCGCTCCGCCGTGAGCTTCCTCAAAGAAATAATCCTTCCAGCTACCCGCCTTGTTTTTCAGCACCCCCAACTCCTGCAGTTTCTCAGCATAGATAAAGGTACGCTGCGGTACGATAGTGAAGTTGATCTCCGGATCGGCGACGATTTTCTCTACCAGTGGCAGAGGCAACTTCGATTCCTCAACCCGGATGTAGGTCTGGGCTGCCGCTGGTTTGTCGGCTTTTATAATGGCCTCGGCCTCGGCCAGTGCATCGTAAAATGCCTTGTAGGTTTTCGGGTTTTCGTCGTGGAATTTCTCGGAGGTGTACAGCACGTTGAACGTGGCCTGACCACCGAGTACGTCGTAGGAACTCAACACCTTATGCACGTTGGGGCTCTGCAATTCCTGATACTGGAACGGCGGGCTGGAAAAGTGCGAATTGATCTCCGAACCGCCGGCAATCAATGCCGAAGTGGCATCCGGGTGGGGCAGGCTGATCGAGATATTGTCGAATTTCTTGAAGTTGTCATTCCCAAACTGTCTGGCCGTCTCGATCTGCAATGTACGCGACTGAAACCCTACCCCGGCCGCTGGTACGGCAATGCGGTCCGTCTCGGAGAAGTCCTTCAGACCCTTCACGTTCGGATTATTGGTCAGCAGGTAGTTGGGCATCGACCCAAGTGACGCAATGGCCTTGACGTTCTGTTTGCCCTTGGTCCGATCCCAGATGGTGAGCATCGGCGGCACGCCCGCCGACACCACATCCAGTGCTCCGGCCAGCAGTGCTTCGTTCATCGCCGTGGCACCGGAGATGCTGTTCCAGTCAACCTTTATCTCGAGGCCCTGCGCCTTGCCATGCTTCTCGATGAGCTGCCGGTCGCGCACCACATCCAGAATCAGGTAACCGACACCATACTGCTGGGCAATGCTGATTTTGCCTTCGGCCTGTGCGCCTGCGCTGAGTAACGCACTCACCGCAGTCAAGGATGTCGCCAATAGTGACAATGCTGAGCGTTTGAAGGGAGTTGCCATGAAATCCTCACTGCAAGTAGTGGAACAAAAAATAACGCGATATCAAAACCCGCACGCTGCTACGGAATAATCAAAAGTAGTCAAGGCTGTGACGACCGCGGTATTACTCCTCTATTGTTCAACTCACCGATCTTCTCCAACCGGGCCCGCACGATATTGCGGCTGATGTTCAGCAATCGGCCGGTCTGCAACTGGTTGCCGTGGCAATACCGGTACGCGGCACGAAAGATCGTCTCTTCGATGTGCTCATAGAGATCGGGAGTGTTCTGTTCGAACAGCACGTGAAGAGCCGTCTCCAGATCCACCGGTCCAATGGGGATGGGGCTCGACTGAGTCACCTGTTCCTGCCGGATGCCCGAGGAGCGCATGTCCACCAGGTGCAGGTCCGCTGGCGCGACCTGCTGATTGCGGCACACCAGCAAGGCATGGTGGATGGCATTTTCCAGCTCGCGGATATTGCCCGGCCAGCTGTGTTCCAGCAGTTTGCGTTCCGCTTCGACACTCATTGAGGCGCGGTTGTAGCCCAGGCGCCGGCAGTGTTCCTCGAGGAAGAACTCAGCCAGCGGCAGAATGTCTCCTGGCCGTTCCCGCAAGGGCGGCAGGCGAATCGTGGCGACGTGCAGACGGTAGAACAGGTCCTCGCGAAAGTGCCCGGCAACCACCGCATCCGCCAGATTGACGTTAGTCGCAGCCACCAGGCGCACATTGATCGGAATCGGTGTACGCGACCCCAGGCGCACCACTTCACGCTCCTGCAACACCCGCAGCAGCTTGACCTGCATGTTCAGCGGCAGATCACCGATTTCGTCGAGAAACAGCGTGCCGCCATTGGCCGCTTCGAACCATCCCGCCTTGTGAGTGGTTGCCCCTGTGAAGGCGCCTTTTTCGTGGCCGAATAGTTCGCTTTCCACCAAGGTTTCAGCAAAGGCACCGCAGTTCACTGCAACGAAGGGTTCACGTCCCCTTCGGCTCAAATGGTGAATATGTCGGGCAACCAGTTCCTTACCGGTTCCGGTTTCACCAATGATCAGAGTATTGGCTTCACTGGGCGCCAGGCGCTCGATACGGCTGAGCAGCTCCTGAGAGCGCGGGTCCTTGAACACCAGAACGGTGGCCCGCACTGACTTGGTCAATTCGCGAGCGTTTGGATGAGTGATCAGCGACATGGTGCATTCCTGGCAGAAAAAAACGCATGCCCAATAGTGCACCAAGATTTTTAGACTAAAAAATTATTAATTAATATTTATATATTCCATAAGTGCATATTTAGTTTTGCTGCTTCTTTCCTGCTGCTGGAGCAGCAATGGGCAAGCACCGACCTGCTCGCCTACCAACACTCAGCCCCACCTGCCGCTGCTGTCACCACGACAGAACCCACGGTCCCTAAGGCCTGCAGCCCAAATCACGCGCAGTGGCATGCAATCTGCTCTCCCACCTCCCAAGCAGAAAACCCGTAGGAGCGGGCTTGCCGACGATGGAGCCCTAAAAAGGGGATCGCCGGCGAGCCGGCCTCTACAGGATCGTGTTTCGTCCATGTCGCCATACCATTTAGGGAGATTTCAATGAAACGTTTCTGGCGCAACAGCTTGTTCGCCTTGACCGGGCTACTGCTCAGTGCCACGGCGCTGGCCGAACAGGTACCGGCTTCGGTGAGGATCGCCATCGTCGCCTTCACTCAGGGCGGTAAACCGGTATTCGGCGGTATCGCCGGGCGGGTCATCGAGGAAGGCTGGCTGGAACAACAATTGAGCCTGCACGGGATCAAGCTGGACTGGATCGCCCTGCCTCATGCCGGCGCCGGTCCGCAGATCAATGAAGGCTTCAGCAACAACAGCATCGACTTCGCCGTGCGCGGCGACCTGCCGTCGGTGATCGCCGGGGCCGGTGGTGTACCGGGCAAGCTGATCGTACCTGGCGGCAGCGGCAATAATATTTACCTGGTGGTCCCGGCCGGCTCCCCGACCAAGAGCATCGAAGACCTCAAGGGCAAGCGCCTGGCCCTGCACCGTGGCAGGCCCTGGGAGTTCGCCTTCAGTAACTTTCTGGCCAGCAAGGGCCTGAAGCTCGACGATTTCAAGGTCGCCAACCTCAACCCGCAAGTCGGCGCGGCTGCGGTGTCTGCTGGCAAGGTGGACGCGGCGGTGCTGCTCAGCGAAGCCTATGCCCTGGAAGACAAGGGCGTCGGGAAGATTATCTGGTCGACCAAACAAGGCGCCAACGACTGGCGCCTAGTCTCCGACCTCTGGGGCACCGACAGCTTTGTCGCCCAGCACCCGGACATCACCCAGCTGCTGGCCACGGCCTGGGTCAAGGCCGCCTGGTGGGTCTCCCAGAAGCAGAACCAGGACGCCTACTACCAGCTCAGCTCCCGCGCCGGCATGACGGAAAGCGTTCTGCGCCGCGACGACCAGAACGATCCCGTGGCCTGGAAAGATCGCTGGGCGCCAAAAAGCGATCAGCAACTCAAAGCCCACTATCAGGCGCTGACCACCTATGCCTTGGCCAACCAGCTGATCAGCGACAACTACGACATCACCCCATCGCTGGCCACCGGTTTCACCAACCAGGCGCTGATCGATCTGCAACTCACAGACTATTGGCCGACCCTGCGTGGCCAGGTCAACAGCAATCAATGAATAGGGAGAGCCAGATGAAACTACCGCAAAAATTCGTCTTCGGCCTGAGCGCCCTGGCACTGTCCATGAGCGCTATCGCCGCCGATACCCACGCACCGAAACCCGACCCCTTGCAAGGTGATGGCCGGGTCTCGGCGTTCTATACCTGGCAAAAGGCGATCCCAGCCACGCCGGGCAAGCTGCTGCGTAGCGAACCGCTGGAGAAGACCCTGAGCCTGCCCAATGCCGCCAGTGCCCAGCGGATTCTCTACAGCTCCACCGACGGTATCGACGGCAAGACGCCGATCGCGGTCTCGGGCACGCTGTTTCTGCCCCGGGGCACCGCGCCCAAGGGTGGTTGGCCGGTGGCCAGCTGGGGGCATGGCACTGTCGGTGTGGCGGATGTCTGCGCTCCGTCCTGGCAAGGGCGCTCCTATCGTGACGTGCAGTACCTCAGCCGCTGGCTGGACGAGGGCTACGCGATCGTCGCCACCGACTATCAGGGGCTCGGCGTACCCGGTGGCCATCCGCTGCTGAACAATCGCATGGCAGCGTACGGCATTCTCGACGCCGCCAGGGCTGTGGTTGCCGGAGTTCCGGGACTGGCCAACAAAGTGCTAATCATCGGCCAGTCCCAGGGCGGCGCCGGGGCCTTCGCCTCGGCGGCCTATGCACCGACCTATGCGCCAGACCTCGGCGTCAAGGGCAGCATCGGTACCGGAGTGATCTACACCATCGGCGCGAAGAACGTCGGCGAACAGGACCCGAACAAAGTCGATGCCTCCCTCGCCTACGGCTTCTACACCCTGCTCGCCGCCCAGCAGTACGACCCAAGCATCGATCCCAAGGACTTCTACACCGACAAGGCGCTGCCACTGTTCGAGCAGGCCCGCACCAGTTGCCTGGCGGCGCTGGTCGGCGACGTGCTCGGCGTCGGCCTGACCCCGGCCAATGCGAATAAGGAGTACAAGGGCGACCAACTCGCCGCCTGGCAGAAACAAGTGTCCTACCCAACCCTGAAACTGGCCCAGCCGATTTTCATCGGCACCGGCGCCGAAGACAAAACCCCGGCCGCCTCAACCCAGGTCGCGCTGATGCAGGACGCCTGCAAGACCGGCACGGTGGTCGAAGGCCACCTCTACAAAGGGCTGGGTCACAGCGAAACGGTCAACGCCTCGCTCAAGGACTCGGTGCCTTTCGCCCGCAAGGTCATCAACGGCCAGCCCATCACCCCAATCTGCAGCCCCAGCGTGCAGTAACACGGAGCCCTCGATATGAGCATTGAATTCTTCACCCGCCTTCCTCTACACGGCGAAACCCAGTTCCTGCCCGGCGACCCGCGCAACCGGGGCGACTGGCACCACGGTGGCCCGAGCACCGGAGCAGTCTCGGCGTTCAGTGTGGGCGATCACTTCACCTACATCGACTACCTGGGACAGATCGCCAAGGCCGCGGAGATCAACGGTTTCGGCGGCGCCTTGATGGTCAATGCGCCCTCAGGCGAGGAACCCTGGACCGTCTGCTCGCTGCTGGCCCGGGAAACCCGTACGCTGAAATTCGTCACCGCTTTCCAGCCTTATCACTACACGCCGTGGGTGGCGGTGCAGCAGGCGGCGACCTATCAGCGCGCCACCGGCAACCGCCTGGTATGGAACATCATCAATGGCGGTTCGGATGCCATTCAGCGTCAGGTCGGCGACTTAAGCGATCACGATGAACGTTACGCACGGGCCATCGAGTTCATGGATGTGGTCAAGGGCTACTGGCATAACGAGAATTTTCACTACGACGGCAAATTCTACAAAGCCGAAGGCGGAGGCCTGCGCGGCCCATTGAAAAAAGCAGAACTGCCGCTGATCTGCACCGCAGGTTCATCGATCCCGGCCCGGGAGTTCGCGGCCAGACACGCCGACTTCTACCTGATGCGGGCCGAACACCCGGATGAAATTGCCGCGCTGATTGCCGATATTCGCCAACGCGCCCTCACGCATGGACGCACCGGTATTCGTTTTGGCCTGTCGATCGACGTCATCACGCGCGAGACTGAAGAGCTGGCCCGCACCGAAGCCAAGCGCTTCTTCGACGAAGGTATCGCCAAGGGCGCGGTCAAGGCGGTAGCCGCTCATGCCGGGCTGCGCACCGCGCGCAAGCTCAGCTACGAAAGCGAGTTCGCGCAAAAGACCGAGACCCAACATTTCGACGACTTTTTCATTTACCCCAACGTCTGGTCAGGTTTCGGCTACATCGGTATTCCACCGGGCTGCGCGCTGGTGGGCAGCTATGAAAATGTCGTGGCGCGGATTCGCGAGTACAACGCCCTGGGAATCGATCTTTTTTTCCTCGCCGGCTATCCGCACCTGGAAGAAGCCTATCGCCTGGGCGAACACATCCTGCCGCACTTTCGCAGCGAGCGCGCCACGCTGAACCGCCCCGCGCAGGCGCCGCTGGAGCTGAGCTCCGCCAACGGCCCGGCCGGAGCCTGACGCCATGAGCGACGATCATACATTGCTCACACGCCAAGGCTTTCTCAGTCATGGCGCCCTGCTCGGCGGGAGCCTATTGCTCGATAGCGGCCCGCTCGCCGGGAGTGGCCCGAGCAGCGAGAAACCGCCCACGGCCATCGTCGCCAATGATATGCCACGTTATGGTGGGCGCCTGGGCATCGTTTCGAGAATTACTACAAGGACGGCAAGCCTTACACTGATGAGCTGGAAATCATCGACTTCAAGGATCAGGTATCACGGCTGGCGGCGTTGCGCTCCGGACAGATCGATATGGCCAACGTGATGCCCACCGAACAGCTGGAAGTGCTGCAGCGAGATCCTCACCTAAAGGTGCTTAAATCGGTGACCGGCAACTGGCTGTCATTCGACATGAACCTGGACAAGCCACCGTTCAACGACCCGCGGGTACGTGAGGCGTTTCGTCTGCTGGCCGACCGGGAAGAACTGGTGCACCGCGCGCTCAACGGTCAGGGCCGGGTGGCCAACGACCTTTATGCGCCGAGCGATCCCACTTTCAACCATACGCTCGGGCCTCGCGCCTACGACCCGCAACGCGCGGCGCAACTGCTCAAGGACGCGGGATACGAAAACCTCGACCTGGTGCCGGTGACGACCCCAGGCCCGAGTCTGACCCTCGGCGCTGGTGCTGGCCGAACAAGCCAAACGCATTGGCGTCGCGCTCAGGGTCAAGCAGGTGGACCTGGCTACCTTCCAAGGGCCGCAGCGCAACGACTGGACCTTGAGTACCGGCGCAAGAATCGACGCGCCGTTCCTGGCCAGCGCGATCCACACCGACGCGCCATTTGCCGTGGCGAACAAGACCCATTTCAACGATCCGCGTTTCACCGAGCTGTTTCTGGCAGCGATGGCCCAACCCGACCTGGAAAAACGCAAGGCCCTGGTCCACCAAGTCCAGCGGATCCATTACGAACGCGGCGGCTTGCTGATCTGGGGATACGCCGAACTGCTCGACAGTGTGACCAACCGCGTGGACGGCGCGGCGGGGGAAAAGTCGCAGTTCAGTACCTGGCGCTTTGAAAAGCTCCGGTTGAAAGGCAGCGCATAATCCCCTCCCCCTGTAGGAGCCGGCTTGCCGGCGATAGCAGCGCACCAGGGAGGCCGCGTTGCCTGAATCGCTGGCAAACCAGCGCGTACAGATTAATCCATTATGCAAGGCACATCTGTCATGCTCTCTATCGTCTTTGTTCGTCCTGGTTCTGGCAATACGGTGCTGCTGGACATCGTTTCGGCCCTGGTGCTGCCGTTCCTGGCCGCTGAAACTCAGCTGCAAACCGTCACCGTTCAGGTCAGTGCCAGCGAATCCGATGACGACGCACTGCCTACCCGCCCGCCGACCTCGGTCTATGGTGGCACCGAAACCAAGCTGCTCGATACCCCACGCTCTGTCAGTCAGATCAATGCCCAGCAACTAGCCTACGGCTCGGTTTCCAGCAGTGGCGGTTACGTCAATTACTTGAGCAAGAAGCCGAACTTCAATGAGTTCAAGACCAGGCTCAGAGACCAGCAGTTGGTACCTGAACCTGAGCAAGACCGTGAAGATCCCCGACGAATACAACCTCGACCTGGCGCTGTACTGCCGCCAGCCGCAGTCGAGCACCACCTTGCGGGTACTCAACCAGACCAACGAGCTGAACTTCGTCAGCGGTATGGCCGGGCCCACCAATACCTTTCTGCAACCCATGCCTGGCCGCACGTTAGTGGCCCAGGTCGATTACCAGCTCTAAACCCGCAGCCGTTCCGTTCACCTCGATCAGGAGTGTTCCCATGTCCATTGAATTCGTCGGCATGATCTTCCCCCGCCAGGGGTTCCAGACCCGTGGCGTACTCAGCCCGGATTTCGATCTGGAATTTATCCGGCACAATGCTCGCACCCATGAACATGCCGGCTTCGACCGGGTGTTGATCGCCAGCGGCCCGGGCAGCGCCGACAGCCTGCAGATCGCCGCCCGCACCTTCGCGACCCTGGATCACACCACCGGCGGTGGACGGATTCGCCTGCATGCGATTACCGGTATCACCGCCGAGCCTCAGGAAGGCGACACCTTGCTGGATAAGACCGAGCGCTACCGACGTACCGATGAATACCTGGAAATCGTCCGACGCACCTAGACGGCCGAAGAGCCTTTTGACTTCGAAGGAAAGTATTTCAATATCAAGGGAGCGTTCTCGCCGGTGAAACCCTTGAACAACCGCACATCCCGATTTCCTTGGGCGGGTCCTCGAACATTGCCTATCGGATCGCCGTGAAGCATGCAGACTTGTATGCGCTGTGGGGCGAACCCTTGAGCGGTGTAGCGAACAGATAGCCAAGCTGAACGCGGCAGCCAGCGCGGCAGGTGTGGACGCACCGCAGGTCAGCCTCTCGGTGCGCCTGATTCTCGGCGCGACCGAATAACTGGCCTGGCAACAGGCCCAGCAGATCCTCGAGCAAATCAAGGCCAATCCACAGTTCGCCGTCAGCAACCTCTGGCAAAAACGCATCAAGGGGACTGGTGCCGAACGCCTCTTGGCGGCAGCGGTGCTGGGTGACCACCACAATCGCGCATTATGGATGCCCACCGCCACCGCCCTTGGCGCCTACGGCGACACCACCGCCCTGGTCGGTACCCCGGAAACCGTAGCCCAGGCCTTGCTCGACTACGTCGACCTCGGCGTCACCACCTTCCTCAACCGCGGCTACGACCCGCTCTACGACACTGTCGACTACGGCCGCTGGATCATCCCCGCTGTCCGCGAAGAAATACGTCGCCGCAAGGCCCGCGTCGCGTAAACCGCATCGCCGGCAGGCTGGCTCCTACAGAGTTCGGATTCACAACCGTCGAACCGTAGAAGCTGGCTTGCCGGCGATAAGTCTTCGAACCGCGCATAGCTCTTGCGGCTGTTATCGCTGGCAAGCCGGCGCCTGTGGTTCAACCGCCACGAGCCGCAGTCAGTTACGACGGTCGATGGCCGGGATCAGGCCGAGTTCGGTGGCTTGTTCGTACAGGCCGCTCATTTTCCATTGTTGGGTCAGCACGCCGGGACCATAAGCACGGGAGCCTCCGAGGGCGTCGGCGAGCAGTTGCAGTTGCGCGCCCTCCTCCAGCAACAGGATGAATTCAGCTGTGGCACGCAACCCTTGCCTGCCCCATACGGTGGAGCCGCCGTTGGCTTCCAGGATCGCCAGATTGAAGGGGCTCTCGGTGATCTTGTCGAGGATGAAATCCACTTCCTGCTGGCGCCGGTCGATGTACACCGGCAGCTCCCGGGCCAGTTGGTAACGCTGTACCGGGACGTAGTGAAACGGCAGCGTGCGATGGGTCTGGGCCCAAGCCCCGAGGTAAGGCGAGTGCACATGGGACACCGTGGTGATGTCCGCATGCTGCTGGAACAGCTTGGTGTAGCGTCCCAGCCCCCCCTTCTCCTTGCCTTGGATCACCTTGCCGGCAAAGTCGGTAACCGTAGCCTGCAGCGGCTTGCGGTAGTTCCACGGGCCGCCGTAGTTCACCGACACCAGTAACTCCTGGCCCGGTACCCGCTCGATGAAACCCACGGTGCCATAGGCGGTGATGGTGTTGGTCTCGCGAAACACCGTGAAGGCCTCCTGCGCCTCCAGCAGTACCTTGTCGATAAAGCCTTGCAGTTCCTGGCTGATCGGTTGTTCGTTGATGAGGACGGTCATGTTAGTTCTCCGGTTCAGGCGTGGCGCTTGGCCAACAGTTCATGGGCGGCTTGCAACGGGCGCGGATCGACCCAGTCGGCGATGGAAAAATCGCGCTCGAGGAAGCCGTGCAGGTAAAGGAAGTCTTTCTGGGTGCCGAGGAATTCCAGGCGCTGCGTCGACAGGTCCGGCGCCAGGGTGGTGTGGAAATCACCCCGGTAGGCCTCGGCAACCCCGGCGCTACCGGCACGGGTTTCGTCTTCAAGAATGGCGTTCAGAGCCTCGCGATTTTTTGCTGCCCAATTGGCGGCGCTGAGTGTTTGCGCCAGGAAGCGCACCACCAGGTCGAAATGGTTTTCCAGCAGGCTCTGGTGCACGGTGATAGGACGGGGCGTGCCGTTGTTGATGCGGTAGCGCGGCTCGGCGATCAGGTCCAGGTCGATGCCGACCACCAACCCGAGACGACGCGCTGCATCGGCGGCGGAAGCGCCTTTGACATAGACCGCGTCCACCTCGCCACGTACCAGGTAGTCGAGGCCCGACCACAGGCGTTGCAGACTTTCCTGTGGGGTCACCGCCTGTTCCTGGTCATGCAGGGCAACCTCCACCAGTTCGACATCATCGAATCCCAGCCCCACCAGGCTCAATGCGCCTTTATAGCCATGCAGGCTCATGGCCCGGGCAATACTCCCGGCACGGGTCTCGCCCCAGGCAGGAAGCGCTAGGCGCTTGCCTTTGAGATCCTGTGGCCGACGGATGCCGGAGTCTGGACGAACCAGGATGGTCTGCCACTCCTCGATCCAGGTCAGACCGATCAGGCGACTCGGTGCACCGGCTGCACGTGCCACCAGCGCCGGTACGTTGCCGCCTTCGCGAAACAGGCCTGGCAGATCGTGATCGTAATGGTGGTGGCCTAACTGCCGGGCCTCCTGCAAAGTGGAAACCGGCAGACCGTCGGCAGCGAACTCGTCACTGAGCCAACCGAGTTTGTAGGCAATCCCGGATGCGGTCGGCACCGGGCAACGAGTGAACCAGATCCGCTCCAGCTCAGCCTGAGCAGCGGGTCGGGATTGTTTGGCAGCAAGCGTCATGGGCAGCTCCGTGGGTTGGGCAAGTAAGTCGCGATGACTGTTGCCAGAGCCATTGCAGCATCCGCGCCAAGAGCTGAACACGCCTGCTTACAAGGCTCTTCGCCGAATATCGGGCAATCCATCCACGGCCAGTGCTGGCCTGCCAGCAGCATTGCGCGAAGACTGCTGCAGTTCGAGCAGCCTCCATCGAGGCGCTGCTGCTCCAGCAACACCTCTCGCCTCGTCACTGCATCCAGGCCTGCGCGAAACAGGCTTTTGCAGACGCTGGCGCAGAACTTGCCTAAGCCCGAGGCAACCCCCGACGAACACATCCCCTTGCAGGACGATTTGTGCAGTTTTCGCGCCCTCACCCGCTCCATTATCAGAGGTAGAACAATGAGTACGCTCGAACGTAACCCCGCCACACAACCATTGCTGGAACAGGCGCCGATACGCCAGCTCCAGAGCGAGGCTCAAGCCATCGCCGCGGCCAGGGAAGTGGCCTTGGAGATTGCCGAGATTGCCGCAGATGCGAGCCAGAACGGCCAGTTACCCCGGCGTCAGGCGGACCTGTTGTCCACCTGCGGGCTGACCGCCATCGGTGTGCCCAAGGCGTTTGGCGGGCTGGGTGCGTCGGTGGAAACGATTGTCGAAACCGTACGCCTCATTTCAGTAGCTGATGGTGGTGTCGGTCAGTTGCTGCAAATTCACAACGTCATGCTGCGGGGAATTTTCAGCGGCTACTCCGACGCAATCCGCGATCGACTGATCCGCGATGTGCTGGCCGGCAAGCGTTTTGGCAACGCCTTGGCGGAAGTCGGCGGCAAGAACAAATTTGTCCTCAAGACCCGGGTCGAACGCCGCGCTGACGGCAAGCTGATCCTCAATGGCAGCAAGTTCTATTCGACCGGTTCTTACCTGGCCGAGTGGATTTCCCTGACAGCCGCCAGCGACGACGGCGGCGCCGGGGTGTTGCTCAACCGCAATACCCCGGGCCTGACACTGGTGGACGACTGGGAAGCCTTCGGCCAAAAAAACTCGGTCAGCGGCACGGTAATCTTCGACAACATCGAACTCGATGAAGGCTTCGTTTCCCAACACAAAGGGCCAATGAAGCGTACGGGGCTGACCTTCCCGCAGATTCTTCATGCCGCCATCGATACCGGTATCGCCGAAGGCGCCCTGACGGCAGCAGTGGATTACCTCAGGCATCACGCCCGGCCCTGGGTGGAAAGCGGCGTCGATCATGCCAATGAAGAGCCGCACATCATCAAGCAGATCGGTGAATACGCCGTCGCCCTGCGCGGGGCGCAATCGTTACTGCGCGATGCTGCGCGGGTGTTCGACCAGCACGAGCAGGACCCGGACAACAAAGAATTGCAGGACGAGCTGATTCTCTCGGTGGCCACCGCCCGCGCCCACTCCGATGCCGCCTCGTTGAAGATATCCAGCGACATCTTCTCCCTGCTCGGCGCTAGCTCTTCGCTGACCAAATGGAACCTCGACCGCTTCTGGCGCAATGCCCGGGTACATACCACCCACGACCCGATCCGCTGGCGCCTGCATCACGTTGGCAACTATTACCTCAACGGCGTCGACCCAGGAGAATACACCGCGATCCTCAACGCCAAGGAAAAACAGGGCGCGACCAGCCCGACACGTTGATCGCCAAACCCAACTCCCCTGAAGGAGCGGGCATAACCGGTATGAAATTCAGGACCCCATCGCCGGCAAGCCGGCTCCTACGAGATTGTGTCCGGCGAAGGTGCCACGGGGCACTGCACAGAGCTCTTCCATGACCGAAAAACACCCTCTCTTGCGCAGCCTGGCGATTTACCGGGAAATGCCCTGGCGCTTCGCCCTGGTGGCGGCGCTGTACCTCGCGGTGAACCTCGGGCTGGTCTGGCAACAATGGCTGATCGGCCACGCGGTGAACGACGTCAGCGCCGGACGGGTGGTGGCGCGGCAGACCGATGGCAGCCTGGACGCCAGCCTTGGCTGGTACTGGTTATGGCTGATGCTCGCCGTAGCCCTCGGCCGCGGTGTGTTGCAATACGCCGCCAGCGTGTTGTCCCTGGTTCTCAGCCAGGAACTTCTGACCCGCCTGCGCGAGCGTATCCTGCAACAGGTGCAAAACCTGCACTTGGACTATCACTGGCAGCACGGCATGGGCGAAATGATCACGCGCACCACCCGCGATGCCGACAAAGTTCGAGATGCGCTAATCAGCTTCTGGCGCCAAGTGGTGGAAACACCCCTGGTGGTGGTGGCAATGGTCGGTCTGCTGAGTTGGTACGACCCGTTGCTGGGGGTGGTGCCTCTGTTGCTGACCGTATTCGGCCTGTGGATTTTCATGCGCCAGACTGATCGCCTGGTCAGCCTCGACCGCTCCGTGGGCGAGGCCTACGACCGGGTCAATCAGGACCTCAGCGAAGGTATCGGCGGCGTGCGAGTGATCAAGTCCTTCGCCCTCGAACACAGCCGCGTCCAGCGTTTCGCCAGACAGGTGGCGCTGTTCGCCGACCATGCCCGGCAAGCCCTCGCCTACTCCAGTTCGCGGACTCCCTTGCCCCAGGCCATAGTCGCCCTGGGGCATGTGTGGATTCTGGTCTACGGTGCCCATCTGGTGGCAAACGACCGATTGGGCATCGGTGAACTGGTGACCTCGCTCCTGATCGCCACCACCCTGGTTTTTCGCATAGAAGGCATCGGTCGAGTGATGCAGACCTTCGCCGATGCCCGTTCCAGCGCCGAGCGCATCTGGCAACTGCTGGATGAACCCGAGGCGATCCGTAGCGGCAACGCAGCGCTGCCCGATACACCTCTTGGATTGAAGCTGGAACAGGTCAGTGTCAAAGCACCCGGTGGCGGTCTGGACATCCTTCACGATTGCTCGCTGACCCGGGTGAAGTCGTCGCCCTCGTGGGCGCCACCGGGACCGGCAAAAGCCTGCTGGCCAGCCTCCTGCCACGCCTGAGCGATGTGACCTCCGGCCGCCTGCTACTGGGCTCTGACAGCGCCGGCTGGCAAGACATCCACCAGTTGAACCTGGATGAGCTGCGGCGCCGGGTGCACGTGGTTCCCCAGGAAAGCTTTGTATTTTCCGACACATTGGCGGCCAACCTGCGCCTGAGCGCCCCTGGTGCCAGCGATCAACAGCTGTTGCACGCTTTGCGCCTGGCCGCCTCCGAAGAAGTGCTGGAACGACTCCCCCAAGGCTTGGGCACGCCGCTGGGCGATCGCGGCGTGACGCTATCAGGCGGTCAACGCCAGCGTCTGAGCCTGGCCCGCGCACTGCTCGGTGAACCGGACATTATCTGTCTCGACGATGCCACCAGCGCGCTGGACGCCATCAGTGAGCGCCAGGTGCTGAACAACATGCGCCGGCTGCTTCGCGACCAAGGTCGGGTCAGCACTTTGCTGGTGATTTCCAGCAAGCTCTCGACCATTCTCCTGGCTGACCGCGTGCTGATGCTCCAGGACGGCAAGATCACTGCCAACGGCACCCATGCAGAACTTCTGAAAAACCATCCGGACTACCGCGACCTGCTAGGGATCGACCATGGCTAACCCAATCGCTGGCAAAGCCCTGAGCGATATTGAAATAGAAGAAATGCTCGCAAAAAAAGCGCTCGATCGCAGTATGCTCAGTCGCCTGCTGCCGTTGCTGAAACCGATTCGCGGGCACATTTTCGGCGTCATCGGGATCGAGCTGCTGCTAGTGTTCACGGTGTTCCTGCGACCCTGGTTCATTCGTGAGCTGCTGGACCGAGGATTGATTCAACAGGACAACCAATGGCTGCTGGATGAGCGCCTGGTGCTTTGGCTTGGCCTGGGGCTGGAGGCCAGCTGGCTGGGGCGCTTCATGCTGGCCGGTGCATCGCAGTTCATTGCCGGCAGTGCGGCGATCCAGGTCCTCAACGATCTTCGGGTACGAGTCTTTGCCCATGTCCAGAGCTTGAGCGTCGGCTACTTCGACCGGACCAAAGCCGGGCGAATCATTTCTCGCGCCGACCGCGACGTTGACGCCCTTGAATCGCTGCTGATCCAGGGACCGCCCGAGTTGCTGGGAGCTTTGCTGCGGTGCGGGCTGGCCTCGGTGATGCTGTGGCGGATCGATCCACGCTTTTTTCTCAGCCTCGCCGCCACGGTGCCGCTGCTGGTGCTGGCGACCTGGAGTTTCAAGCGCATTTCCCAGCGCAACTGGGCAAAGGTCGCGGAAAATCGCAGCCGCTTCACCGCGCATCTGGTGGAGAGCGTCAGTGGCACCCGCATGTTGCAGCAGTGCGCCCAGCAAACGCCGAACCTGCGCCGCTATCGCCGCCTGCTGGATGACTTCAACCAGGCGCTGATCCGTGGCAGCCTGCAGACCGGCTGGTTCGCGCCGTTCACCGCCCTGCTCAGCTCCGCCGGCATGGCGGTGCTGCTGCTGGTGGGCGCTTATGGGCTGGCACAGGCGAACATGAGCGTGGGTCAGATCGCCGAAAGCCTGTTCTATGTGTTCCTGTTTCTCGGGCCTTTGCAGGAACTGTCGGACCTGTTCGAGCGCTACGCCACCGGCTCGGCCTCGGCGCAACGGATATTCCTGCTGCTCGACACCCGGCCAGACATCAGCGACGACGCCACACCCCGCAGTCTTGGCCGGGCGCGTGGCGAAGTGAGTTTCGAGCGCGTGCGCTTTGCCTATGACGCCAGCAGTCAGACACCGGTGATCAATGACCTGGACCTGCATATACCCGCCGGTGAAGTGCTGGCGATCGTCGGGCCATCGGGTCACGGCAAGAGCACGCTGGTGCAGTTATTGACGCGTTTCTACGAGGTCCAGTCGGGGGCAGTGAAACTGGATGGCATCGATATTCGCGATCTCGCCCAGCGTGAGCTGCGGTGCAGTGTTGGCGTGGTATTGCAGGACAATGTGCTGTTCAGCGGCAACATTCTCGACAACCTGCGCCTGGCGGCTCCCCATGCCGACGATGCCAGTCTGATCGCCGCGGCCCGGGAGCTGGGGGCGGATGAAGTACTGGAGCGCCTGCCCCATCAATACCAGACTGAGGTCGGGCCGCTGGGCGGGTACCTGAGCCATGGTCAGCGACAACTGGTATGCCTGGTGCGTGCCTACCTTGCGGACCCGACGGTGCTGGTGCTGGACGAAGCGACCTCGACGGTCGACATTCACACCGAACGCCGCATCCAGCGGGCGTTTCGCCGACTCTGCAAAGGCCGCACCGCCATCATCATCGCCCACCGCCTGGCAACCATCCGCGATGCCGACCGCATTGCGGTAATTCAACAGGGGTGTCTGGTCGAGCAAGGGCCTCACAGCCGCTTAATCGATCAGGGCGGTGCCTATGCGGCCCTCTACCAGACCTACCTGCGTAGCGCCGAAGCCCGCGCCACCCTCGAAGAAACCTGCGCATCGCTGCGGCGTGAGTAAAGCCAGCCCCACCGCTCCCCCTGATTGGGTTACCCGCCCCCCCTTTGTAGAGCTGGCTTGCCAGCGATAGCTTTTTCAAGACCGGCACAAGGCTCGAGGACCTATCGTCGGCAAGCCGGCTCCTACGGCGATAACGACTGGCAGGTTGAAGCGAAACGCGCCTGTTGCGTCCTCAGCAACCACTGCTGACGGACTGCTTCTACAGAAGCACCTTTGCCCCCCATTCCCCCTCTCCCAGGACAAAATCCCCCCAGCCCTATTGGTCTGCAACCCTCCCGCGACCATGGCATGTCCGTTGCAACCGCCTTGACCAGTCATCCTCGCGCCCGCGCGACGCAACGCGTACTTGAATCAGGAGCATCCATGAGCACTGAGTTTTTCTGGCGCCTGCCACTGGGCACCGACGGCCCGCAACTGACCACTGACAAACATAATCGCGGCAATCCGGACCACCGCCCCGGCAATATCGCTCCAGGGCGCCTGCCCAACGGTGAGCCGGACGGTTTCACTTATATCGACTACATCGCCCAAGTGGCCAAAGCCGCGGAGCTCGCCGGCTTCGAAGGCGCCCTGCTGCCCACCGGCCCGGAGCCCTGGATCGCCGCGGCTGCCCTGGCCCGGGAAACCCGGCGGATCAAGTTCCTGATCGCCTTCCAGGCCACTTGGACCCTGCCCGCCTACGCCGCGCAGCAGGCGGCGATCCTGCAGAACCTCAGCCATGGGCGCCTGGAGTGGAACATCATCACCGGCGGCAACCCGGCCAGTCAGCGGGCCAATGGTGACTTCCTGGAACACGACCTGCGTTACAAGCGTACCGGCGAATTCCTCGACATCATCCAGGGTCTCTGGCAAAACGAGCGTTTCTCCTACGAAGGCGATATCTACCGACTGGAGAACGGCGCCCTGCCCCAGGGGCTGCATAACGAACGCAAACCCGGAGTGTACTTCTCCGGTTTCTCCGACGCTGCGCTGGACGTGGCCGCCAGACACGCCGACGTCTATCTGAACTGGGCTGAGCCCATCGACAAGCTAAAACCCCATATCGAACGCGTGCGCGAACTGGCGGACAAACAAGGGCGCAGCGTGCGTTTTGGCTTGCGCGTCGATCTGTTCGCGCGGGAAACCGAAGAACTGGCCTGGAGTGATCTGCGTCGCCAGTTCGACAAGCTCGAAGGCAAGAGCAGCGTGGTCGCCAAGGACTTCAGCAGCGGCTCGGACTCGGTTGGTGGCGCACGGCAAACGGCCTATCACCAGAACATCGACCGCTTCGACGATCTGATCATCGGCCCTAATCTCTGGGCTGGATTCGCCAAGGCCAAGCCGGGGCCGACCGTTGGCCTAGTGGGCAGTCACCAAAATATCGCCGAACGCCTGGTGGAATACCGCGATGCCGGTTTCTCGACGTTCATCCTCGCCGGCAACCCTCATCTGGAGGAAGCCCTGCGCATTGGCCAGGAAGTCCTGCCCCTGGTGCACCAACGCCCCGTTGCGACCGCGGCGACCCATTTGAAAGCCAGCGCCTGAGCGCTGCGGGAGATCCACAATGACGGCCCCCCTCGATATCCTCTGGTACACCCGCTGCCCGGTCCCCACCGGGCTTGGCATCGCCGTGCAGAAAGGCTGGCTGCAAGACACTGTCGGCGCCCTCGGCACGCAGGTCCGATCGCTACGCGAGTCTAGTGACAAGGCCGTGCGTGAATCGCACTTCGATCACAGCTTGCGCAACTCGGTACGCCATGGCGGCAATATCCCGGCAATCTGGGCCCGGGCCCAAGGGCGGGAAACCCGGGTCATCGGCCTGTCCTGGGCCGACGAAGTGCAATTGATCCTGACCCGCGCGGACAGCGGCATCAAAACTGTCAAAGACCTCAAGGGGCGCCGTTTCGGCCTGCCGGACTGGGCCTGCGCGCAAATCGACTTCACCCGTGCCCAGGCTCTGCGCGGCCTGGAAAACGCCCTCAGACTGGAGGGGCTGCAGGTTGGCGACCTGCAGCTGGTCAACTTCCGTTACGAGGGCACATTCAGCGACCCGCAGGTGCGTAGCGTGAACGGCACACCGGTCAGTACGCAACGTGCCGAAGGGCGCAATCTGGAGTTGGTGGGCCTGCTGCGGGGCGAGGTCGACGCAATCTTTCTCAAAGGCGCCAGCGCCGCCCGACAAGCCCATGAGTTCGGCCTGCACACGGTGATCGACACCGGCTCCCATCCGGAACCACTGATTCGCAGCAACAACGGTACGCCTCGCACGCTTGCCGTGGACCTGAACCTGCTGGACAACCATTTCGATGTCGCCAGCGGCATCCTCGATTCGGTGCTGCGGGCCGAGCACTGGGCCCATACCCACCCGGAAGAAACCCGTCGCTACCTGGCCCGGGAAACCAACAGCAGCGAGTACTGGGTCAGTGCTGCCTATGGCGACAATGCCCACCTGCGCCTGCGCACGGAGCTGGATGAGCAGGCCATCGATGCCTTGCAGGACTTCACTCACTTCCTGCATCGCTGGCGTTTCATTCCGAACGGCTTCGATGCGCGCGATTGGATCGATCGCCGGCCCCTGGACGCGTTGCAAGACAGAACCACCGCACTGGCGGGCTGATCTGTAGGAGCAGGTAGGAGCCGGCTTGCCGGCGGTGGCGACCTTGAGCATTTTACTGATCATACGGCCTCATCGCCGGCAAGCCGGGCTCCTACAAAGGTTTCCCATTTCACGGATTCGAACGAAGACCCTTATGAGCAAACCTCTCGATACACTCTGGTATACCCACAGCCCGGTACCCACCGGCCTCGGCATCGCCGTGCAGTCTGGGCGCCTGGCGGAAGCCTTTCAACCATTCGGTACCAATATCCAGTCCTTGCGCGAGTCCAGCGAACGGGAAGTTCGCGAAGCCCATTACGACCATCATCTGAAAAACTCGGTGCGCCACGGCGGCAATATTCCGGCCATCTGGGCTTATTCCAGCGGGGTGCAGACCCGGGTACTGGGGCTGTCGTGGAGCGACGAGGTACAACTGATCCTGACCACCATGGAAAGCGGCGTGAAGACTGTTCGCGATCTTAAAAACCGCCGCTTCGGCCTGCCGAAATGGGCCAATGTGCAGATCGACTTCACCCGCGCCCAGGCCCTGCGTGGCCTGGAAAACGCCCTCAGACTCGAAGGTCTGGAAGTGTCGGACGTGGAACTGGTGGACTACCCCTATGGAGGCACCTACAGCGACGATCAGAAGCAGCACGTGCACGGTTCGGAAGTCAGCCTGGGCGTCACCCGCTTCAGCCAGCGTAACAACGAGCTGATCGGCCTGCTGCGTGGAGACATCGACGCGATCTTCCTAAAGGGCGCTCACGCCGTGCATCTGGCCAATGAATTCGGCTTGCAGGTGGTGATCGACACCGGCTCCCACCCCGACCCGCTAATTCGCTCCAACAACGGCACGCCGCGCACCCTGACGGTGGACACCTACCTACTACACGAGCATTTCGATGCCAGTGTCAAAATCGTCGATACCGTGCTGCGCACCGAGCAATGGGCATGGGCCAATCCGGATGAAACCCGGCGCTTTCTCGCCCGCGAACTCAATACCAGCGAGTACTGGGTGGCGGCGGCCTACGGCGAAGATGCCCACCGCCGCCTGCGCACGACCCTGGATACCCGCTCCATCGAAGCCTTGCAGGATTTCACCGATTTTCTGCATCGCTGGAACTTCATTCCACGGCGTTTCGATGTACGCGAGTGGATTGATTTCAGCGTGCTGGAAAAGGTCGTTGGCTCGACATCCCGCGTTGCGGTTTGAGGCATTTCGTCACCCCATCCAGCCAATCGCCAGCAAGCGGGCTCCTACAGCAGAACCGAAAACACACAACTGTAGGAGCTGGCTCGCCAGCGATAGCGCTCTCAAGGTCACCGCAAACTCCAGAGGTCTGATCGCCGGCAAGCCGGCTCGTTGGCAGGACCAGCCCACCAACCGCATGACACGTCATCGCCGAAACCGGCTCCTGCCGTGGCGCGTGTGCAGCAACAGTTTTGCGCCCCGCTACTGCTGCTCCAGCAGCACCCGCCAAGCAACTTCTGCTGAATCAATGACAGGCAATTTCAGCCAGACTTTATCCAACTAACAGAGCTCTTAAAACTCGACGTCAAAACAAACTTTAAAAAAATAAAAATCCTTTTAATTCAATATCATAACAAAACTAAAAAACAAGTAAAAACACTTGGCACGATCTCTGCTCAAGCCCTCTGTAGCAATACTTTAACGGGGAGATCAAAATGCATAAACTTAATCCAATCAGCAAAAGTATAGGGTTGATCCTGCTGTTGGCCGGGGGCGTCAGCGACGGCTTGCTGGCAGCACAATCCAATGAAGCCGACAGCAACAAGACCAACACGGAACCGTCACTCAAGACCGTGACCGTGACCGCGCAACACCGGGAAGAAACCCTGCAAGAGGTTCCGGTGGCGGTGTCGGCAGTCCAAGGCACCAGTCTCGTCGCAGACGGCGTGCGCAACATGGGCGATATCACCACCTTCGTGCCCAACACTTCGGCGAAAAACCCTGACGGCGATGGCCGGCCACGCTGGTATATCCGTGGTCTGGGCACCGGTGATACCGGCGCAGCGACGGTGTTTCCGGTGGGGATCTATGCCGATGACGTCTACCTGAATGCGCCGATCGCCGGTGGCGGGCCGCTGTTCGATCTGGAACGTATCGAGATCCTGCGAGGGCCTCAAGGCACCTTGTATGGCAAGAACACCACAGCCGGCGCCGTGAATATCATTTCCAAAAAGCCGACCTTCGGCACCGACGGATTCGGCACTATCGGCTTCGGCAGTAAGAATGAACGCATCATCAGCGGCGCCTTGGGCGGCGCACTGGTGGACGATAGACTCGCCGCACGGGTCTCGCTGTATTCCGAAGAACGCGACGGCTTTCAGAAAAACCTCACCGACGACAACACCTACGGCGACGTCAACAAGAAAGCCGTGCGCCTGCAATTCCTCGCCCAGTTGAACCCGGACCTGGATGCCCTGCTTAAGATCCACAGTCGTGAATTCAAGGGCGATGGCAGCAACGGCTCGCTGCCGGTCGGGCGCTACTTCAATGTCGGTTACCAGAGACCCAATGGGCGTAATATCGCGCTTAACGTCAATGAGGACTCCAAACTCGATCACGACGGCACATCGCTGACCCTGAACTGGCACCTGGGCGACTACACCCTGACCTCCATCAGTGCCTATGACTACATTCGTGGCCAGTCCACCAGTGACGCCGACTTCACTCCTTTCGAGGTCAACGGTGCGGCGATTTCCGATAACAAATACGCCCAGTACTCTCAGGAACTGCGCCTGGCCTCGCCACAGCAGGAAACCCTGCGTTGGCTGATGGGCGCCCATTATTTCCATGAAGATCTCGACAGCTCGGCACAGCGCATCATCACTCCGGGGCCAACGCCCAACGGCACCGGCTCGAACCAGATCGGCGCCACGGACCTGCGGAGCCTGAACTACGACCACAAGACCGACAGCTACGCGCTGTTCGGCAACCTGACCTACGACTTCACCGACAACTTCACCGTGACCGGTGGCCTGCGGTGGACCCAGGAAAAGAAAGACATCGACCTCGACCTGACCCAGTTGACCCGTACCTCGGCCAACGGCCCGTTGATACCGTTGGGAGGCAGCGGCACCAACGGCAATCGCCAGGAGAACAAAACCTGGGAAGCCTGGACCTATGACCTGACCCCGGAATACCGGATCAACGACAACGTGCTGATATTCTTCCGGTATGCCCATGGTTTCCGCTCCGGCGGTTTCAATACCGGGCTATCCACCAGCCTCGCCCAGCTGACTACCGTCGATCCGGAAAAGCTCGATGCCTATGAAATCGGCGTCAAATCCGAGTGGTTCAACCACCGCCTGACGGCCAATGCCAACCTTTTCTACTACGACTATGCGGACATTCAGGTAAACCTGCTGACCGTCAACAACGGGGTGTTGACCACCGCGTTGACCAACGGCGCAAAAGGCAAGGTCAAGGGTGCCGAGTTGGAGCTCGAAGGCCAGCCCACCGACTACCTGCACCTGCGGGCGGCGGTGTCCTTCCTCGACACCGAATACACCGACTTCAAAAACACCAACCCCAACACCGGCGAGGTCACCAGCGACAACAGTGGCAACAGCTTCGTACGCTCGCCACGCAACGTGGTGTCACTCGGTGCCGATTACACTTTCCCACTGGAAATCGGCGGCAAGCTGGTGGCTGGCGGCGATGTGAGTTTCCGCGACAAGGAATACTTCCTTGCCGACCGCCAGAGCAGCGCCGACAAAACCCTGAGCCAACCGCACTACACCCTGGCCAATACCCGCCTGACCTGGTTCAGCGCGGACGAAAAGCTCAGCGTCACCGGGTTCGTGAACAACCTTACCGATCGACGCTATCAGGTCCACGGCCGCCCCAATGGCACCCTGGGTCAATACGTCATCACCTACGGCGACCCGCGCACCGTCGGCCTGAGCGTGACCAGCCGCTTCTGACTTTGCCCATCATTGGAGCCGGCTTGCCGGCGATAAAGTTCACAAGCCTTGCATCGCCTTGAAGGCCGTCATCGCTGGCAAGCCAGCTCCTGCTTGTTCTGTATCTTCGAGAGGACCCCTTTCATGTTCCACCACACTCCGTTGGCCGGCGCTATTGCGCTGGTCATTGGCAGCCTTGCCGTGCCTGTCGTGGCTGCCGAACCCCAACCAACCGCCAGCAGCGATCATCTGGACACCGTAGTAGTACTCGGTACCCGTCGTAGCGATGTCAGCGCCCTGGAAAGCGCCGCGCCCGTCGACGTTCTATCTGCCGAGCAATTGGAACAGACCGGTGCCAGCGACCTGTCCGGCGCCCTCACCGCGCTGTCGCCATCGTTTACCTACCCGCAATCACCCCAGGGCGCCTTTGCCGGTTCCATCGCCCAAGGCGCTTCGTTGCGCGGCCTGGCGTCTGACCAGGTTTTGGTGCTGGTCAACGGCAAGCGCCGCCACACCAGCGCCAATGTTACCCGCCAGAGTCTGGTCAACGGACGTGGCGCAGCGGCGGTCGACTTGAGCCTGATTCCCCTGAGCTCTATCCAGCGCGTGGAGATTTTGCGCGATGGCGCGGCGGCCCAATACGGCTCGGACGCCATCGCTGGCGTGATCAATATCGTGCTCAAGGAAAAGGACGACGGTGGCAATGTCGGTTATCGCTTCGGCGGCTACGACAAGGGCGACGGTATCCAGCGCAAACTCAGCGGCTGGAAAGGCCTCGCCCTGCCCAATGACGGCTTCCTGACCCTGAGCTTCGACGCCGGCAGCCAGGACCCGGCCAGCGACACCAACCCGGACAACCGGATCTTTTACCCCGGTTCCACCAGCATCAACACGCCCCGCGAGCAGAACAACCGCTACCGCACCTGGCGCTGGGGCTCGGGCAATGTGTCGGACCAGTACAACGTCGCCCTCAACAGTGAAGTCGGCATTGGCGAAGGCCTGACGGCCTACGGCTTTGCCACCTACTCCCATAAAAACACCGATGCCGAAGGCTTCTTCGATCCACCCACGACGCTGCGCAATAACTACAGCAGCACCGCGTTGCAGCGCTTCCCGGACGGACGCCTTCCGATTACCCGTTACTCGCTGGAAGACTATGCACTGACCGGTGGCCTGCGTTACGAAGACGAGCAACTGGGCAAATTCGACTTTGCCGTGAACCATGGCGACAACACCCTGAAGTCCACCGACCGCCATGCAATCAACCCCAGTTGGGGCGCCAACAGCCCAGAAAAAATCTTCACCGGCGAACGCGAGGCCGACCAGACCAACGTGACCCTGGACTGGGTGCGGGATTTCCCGAACGACCTGTTGTTCAAACCGCTGACCCTCTCCGCAGGTCTGGCCTGGCGCGAGGAGAACTACACATTGAGCGCGGGCGATGCCGCCGGATGGCAAAACGGACCGTTATTCAATACGGTTGACCCGGTGACGCTACGGCGCATTCCCGGTTACTACTCGGGCATCACCCAAGTCGATGCGGCCTCGCTGGACCGTAACGTATTGGGTGCCTACATCGACGTCGAAGGCCAGATCACCGAGAAATTTCAGGCGGGTGTCGCGGTGCGCACCGAGCACTACTCGGACTTCGGCGATACCACCAACGGCAAACTGTCCCTGCGCTATGACTTCACCCCGCAGATCGCTGCACGGGCCACGGCCAGCACCGGTTACCGCGCACCATCGCTGGTACAGAGTGGTTTGTCCTCATTCAGCGTGCAGGTGGTGGAGCAACCGCCGGGCAGCGGCAACTTTGCCGAAGTGCAGCAACGAACGCTACGCGCCGACAGCCCGGAAGCGGCACTGCTGGGCGGCAAATCACTGAAACCGGAAGAGTCCACCAGTTACTCCCTGGGTCTGGTCTGGCGCCCGCTGGCCAACGCATCGGTGACCCTGGATGCTTACCGCATCGATATCGATAACCGCATCACCCTCTCCGACCAATTGCCGGCTTCGGTGGTCTCGCCGATCTTCGCCGGTACACCCTTCGCGAACATCCAGAGTGCGGCGTTCTACACCAACGTCGCCGATACCCGCACCGACGGAATCGAACTGGCCAGCAACTATCAGTTGGACCTGCAGCAATGGGGCCAGCTGATTTTGAATGCCGGCGTGAGTCAGAACAACACGAAAATCACCGCCCTGCGCGATGTCGGCAACATCAAGGGTTCACAGATTGTCGGGCGCACCACCCAAGGCCTGATCGAAGATGGCACCCCGGAGACCAAGCTGATCTTGAGTGCCAACTGGCTGTTTGACGGTTGGGGCGTCACCGTGGCTCAGCGCCGTTATGGCGAATGGAAAAGCCTCAACGCCACCAACCCGACCCTGGACCAGGATTACAGCCCACAGTGGGTGACGGACCTGGATGTGTCGTACACCTTCAACAAAGCGCTGAAGCTGTCCGTGGGTGCGATCAACCTGTTCGATACCCACCCGGACAAGGCCGACGGTGCGCAACTGTTTGGCGTGCCCAAATACTCGATCACCAGCCCTGAAGGCGCCCAGGGTGCGTTCTACTACACCAGCATCAGTTACGACTTCTAAGCGGGCTGCTGCCGAGATGTTGCTGTGGCAGCAATGGCTGCTGGCACAGCATCAATCAGTGGTGTTTGTGGTGATATCATCGCCGGCAAGCCGGCTCCTACGGACGTGCAGGAGCCGACTTCCCGGGGCGATGCTGCCCATCCTGGCCGCTGGCACAGCTCTTGCGTTACCCCTGAGGTACTTCGCCAGAACAAGACCTGCCATGCGTGTCCAATCTCTGTTGTCCTCCCTGACCTGGATCATCTCCCCCGTTGCCCTGCTGGTGCTGTGGGCGGTGGTGGCCGAGGCCGGAATATTTCCGCGTAACCTGCTGGTACCTCCTACCCGAGTATGGCAGACCTTCGAGGCACTGCTGGCCAGTGGCGAGTTGCTCGAACACCTGCTCAACAGCCTGTCGCGGCTGGGTTTGGGATTCGGCATCGGCGCGCTTTGCGGCCTGACCTTTGGGATGCTCATGGCCTTGTCGAAAAACATCGAGGTCTATTGCTCGCCGCTGTTCCATACCTTGCGTCAGATCCCCAGCATCGCCCTGATCCCGATGTTCGTGTTGCTGCTGGGTATCGATGAAACCTTCAAGATCGTCATTGTCGCCAAGACCGCATTCTTCCCGGTGGCGTTGGCCGCCAACGAGGGCGTCAAGGCCATCCCGCGCAGTTACTTCGAAGTCGCCGACGTCTATCGGCTGCGCTGGCCGACGCTGGTCCGCGAGATCGCCCTGCCCGCCGCCGCGCCGCCGATCATCACTGGCTTGCGCATCAGCCTGACCCGCGCCTGGGTGGTGCTGGTGGCCACCGAACTGCTGGCCGCCGACAGTGGCCTGGGGCAAATGATCGAAATGAGCCGGCAGATGCTGCGCATCGATGTGGTGATGGTCGGGATAGTGGTCACCGGCATCATCGGTTTCGCCCTGGACTTTACCTTTCGCCAACTGGAACAGCGGCTGTTCCGCTGGCAGACCCGCTAGGAGCCGTCGATGCCTCGAATTTTCGCCAAATCCCGCGGCCTGCTATTGCCGCTGTTGTTGATCGGCGGCTGGGAATACCTGTCGCGCCTGGACGCCGCCAGGGCCTACGCCTTTGTACCGTTGTCGACCATAGGCGCGGCCTTGCTGGAGCTATTGGCCAACGGCGAGCTGCTGGTCAATCTGCTGGCCAGTCTCGCCCGCACCAGTACCGGCCTGGTCCTAGGGATGTTCTTCGGAGTGCTGCTGGGCGTGCTGATGGCCCTGTCAACACTGGCCAACCGGCTGGTCGGACCGCTGTTCCACTCGATCCGCCAGGTGCCGATGCTTGGCTGGATCCCGCTGATCGCGATGTGGTTCGGCAACGGTGAGTTTTCCAAGGTGCTGATCGTCAGTCTCGCCGCTTTCTACCCCATGGTGCTCAACACTTATCAAGGCTTCAGCCATGTGGAGCGACGCTATTGTGAAGTCGGACAGGTGCTGGTGCTCAGCCGCTGGCAGCAGTTCCGCCATGTGCTGCTGCCATCGGCCCTGCCCAGCATCGCCACCGGCGTGCTGCATGCCCTTGCATTCGCCTGGGTCACCGCGGTGGGCAGTGAGTTGTTCCTGTCGTCCGGCGCGGGCCTGGGCAATCTGATGATGAACGGCGAAGCCGGCTCGCGCATGGAAGTCATCGTTCTCAGCGTCCTGTGCATCGGCCTCTGCGGCTACCTGATGACAGTGCTATTCACCCTTCTGAGCCGCTATCTGCTGCGCTGGCGCAACATTCGTTGAAAGGCTAAGACATGAACGCAATTGCCCTACACACCCCACAACACAGTCAACCCTTGCAGTCCGGTGCGCTGGAGATTCGCGGCCTGAGTAAGGCTTACCGAATCGAAGGCCAAGCCTTGCCGGTGCTGCAGTGCATCGACCTCAGCGTCCACCCCGGCGAGTTCGTCAGTATCGTCGGTACCAGCGGTTGCGGCAAATCCACCCTGTTGCGGCTGATCGTCGGGCTGGAGAACGACTATGCAGGCGAGATTCTGCTGGATGGCAAACGGGTGGTCGGCACCAGCCTGGAACGCGGAATCGTGTTTCAGGATCATCGCCTGTTTCCCTGGATGACCCTGAGCCAGAACATCGCCCTGGCGCTGAAGAACCATCCGTTGTCCCAAGCGGAAAAGGACCGGCTGGTGGCCGAACACATTGCCCTAGTCAACCTTGGAGGCTTCGAAAACGCCTACCCCCATCAACTCTCCGGCGGCATGGCGCAACGAGCGGCCATCGCCCGGGCACTCATCAATAAACCCAAGTTGCTGTTGCTGGACGAGCCTCTCGGCGCCCTCGACGCCCTGACTCGCGTACACCTGCAACATGAACTGCAACGCATCTGGGTGCAGCAACGTTGCACGGTGATTATGGTCACCCACGACATCGAGGAAGCGCTGTACCTGGGTGACCGGGTGATCGTCATGGACGCCCACCCGGGACGGATCAAGCACCAGATCCAGGTCGACCTGCCGCATCCCAGGGATCGCGCTTCAACGATGCTGCAAGGCTACAAGGAACAGTTGCTGGAGGAATTGGTGGGCCATTGACCTTAAGCAGAGTCGCCCGTCGCAGGCCTGAATATCCTTGGCAATCGGAGATGCCACTCCTTTGATGGCGAAAGACTTGCCGAAATACATGTATCACGACCGGCAACAGGGTCTTATTGATAGTGGCTGATTCGCTGATTGCACCTGAAAGGAGCACGGAGTGTGAAGCATCTTTTTGAGAACCTGGCACTGGCTCCCGAGCTGAAAGATGGAGAGATCTGGTGCAGCACCTACCTGACGAATCACAGTGATGAACTGCTCCCGTTCGCACGTGACCTGGCTAGCGCGTGCTCCAATGAGACAAATTATCAGACTGTCGAAATTGAGGTGTGCTTTCCTCTTAAAAACATTGTGACCGAGCGCATTGAAAGCTTCCAATACGGGTGCAGTGCACCGCCGATGATCGACGTCATTAACCGACCATTGCTGGATGCATTACGCAAGGAGCTCGTCGAGATGGTGGCGATGCTCGATTCTATCGAGTATGTCGAGGAGTGAAGGAACTCATGCCTGATAGACCTAGATCTTCACTTGAATTGAGCGTCAAACCGAAAATCGGGAGGCCGATGCTCGCTTTCTAAGCATCCCCCTTTCGATCTCAAGTCCTGCAAATCAACACTAGTTCCAGCGCCTTGAAGGGCCCATTTTCAGGCAAACCTAGAGTCACCACTCCTCCGAGGCTGTGTAAAAACAATTTTGACCAGCGGCTGCGGACGAAAACAGTCCGGAAACCGTGTCCCTACGCAAATTGTAGGCCCGATGACTGAGCGCGAGCGCTGGCCAATTTTACATAGCAACGCAGACTTCAAAATGGGGATGCGTTTTTACACACTCGGGCCAAAAACTGCCAGTGGACGCAATGATATCATTTTGACACCAAAAGGCTGACTTCGACCAAGAGCAGGCGATTACCCCCCCGCCGAGGCAATGACACATTCTACCGCGGACTCAAAACTATGGATATGAGTTGCACAATTACAGGACCGACACTCTCCAATGAAAATTTTCGCTTGGCTACTCCCCTTTGCCCCATTGCTCGGTACCGCTAATACCTTCGCCGCTACCGCACCACCGTCTGACTATATAAGTTGTGGGGCTCAGTCGTTCTCGGTAGTTGCGCAAGCGCCTTTCAAATCGCTGATTTCCAACAAGCTTGAAAATGGCCATATCAAGCTGCAAGGCGGTAGCAAGAGTGATATGGGCCAGCGTTGGATTTTCGATAAGCCAGTTGTCGTAGACGGTATATCTCTAACCGGTTTCTTTGCCGAGGACGCTGATTTAATGGGGGCACGCATCATCAGTTGGGGCTTCTATTCTCAGCAGTCGCCTGAGCAAGTCGCGGCCTCGCTGAAGAAGTCGCACTCCCTCGATTTGCTGATCTCCAACAGTGTGTTTGCGCGGCCGGAGATTTGGTCCGAACAACAATTGGCGTGGCTACCGGAAATCTCTGGCGAGGCGGCGGGCAAGTTGGTAACGGATACCTCGGAACGAGTTTTCATGGTTGAGCCAGCACCTGGGGATCTCAAGGGCAGCAAAAGCATGTTGACCTGCTCGATTCAAGGCAAGATCAGCGAAGCGGCTTTGAAGTCTAGCCGTCCTGATCTGCTCTCAATACCTAAAGGCTGATGTTGCTATTAGCAGGTATGGGGAAGCGCTTGAAATGAAGGACGCCGTGCTCACGACTGTTGAGTGCGGCGAGTTCAGCCGCAGCATCAGGATAAGGAGTATCAGTCAAAATTCCGTCTTCAATACTGCGCGCGATCGAATCTCATCAACTGCAACCTAAGTCGAATCTTTAACACCACGCTTACGCGATGTCCGGCTTTCGCGGATAGCGATGGCGTCAGAAAGGCGTGCTTGCTGGACGCTTACGGCGCTCTATTTCTATGATCTCCATACAACCCCCAATGCAAAGGGCCCCACTGGGCCCTTTGTACTCAAATCAACATCACCTGATCAACCAGGACTCGACGGTGTCAGAGCCGTACTTAGCCTTCCATTCTTTCAGTGTTCTGTGGTTACCGCCCTTGGTTTCGACGACTTCGCCACTGTGCGGATTTTTGTAGGTCTTAACCTGGCGGGGTTTGCGGGTGCCGGCTTTAGACTCAGTGACTGGAGCGCGACGACCGGCCTGCGGGTCGAGCAGGTTGATCACGTCTTTCAAGCTGTAGCCGTACTCACCCAGCAATGCGCGCAGTTTGTTCTCAAATTCCATTTCTTTTTTCAGGCCGGAATCACTTTTCATGGATTCAAGCTCCGCCATCTGGGCGGCCAGTTGTTGTTCCAACTTGCGGAACTCAGCGAGACGAGACATGGCAATTTCCTTAGTGGTTGGATAGCACAGAATGCAGGGTAAACATAATATAGCGTTTTATAGACCTAAATCTCTACCCAACTGATCTTCCTGCATATCTTCAGTTGAATGCCCCCTCTCACCAGATATTCCTGCAGCTGGCATCGTATGTGCTCTTTGAGGCGAGACCTTAGTTCAAGGTAACCAGGAAGATCAGCAGAATACTCATAACGAACCCCACGACTGCGCAGTACATCGCGCAAAACCTGAAAGCCTAGCTGACCGATATGTGACGCATGCAACCGCACAAGGGGGTCGAACCCTGGATGCCTCTTGAAGCTATCCACAGCTCGCTGAATTAATGCTTCAAACGCTGTGACGTCACAAGTTTTCTGCACCGATAGCCACACTTGAGATTCGAGTTCACCGTGCATTTCCCCCCCCATCGCCCGTCCACTGGGATTTCCCATCCAGATGTTGTCCAACACGGGTATTTTTTCAAAAAAAACGCTCTTTGTTTGAAATCAAACCTGAAAGCAGCGGCTTACGCCGCACAGGGCCGATTTTGCTATGCCCATGGGGCAGGCCATACGTCAGCGTCAGCAGGATATACCGCAAGAAAAAAGCCAGAAGCAGAAGCACAGCAAAAGCACAAACCAACACCTTTTCCCCGGCAGGATCGGTGGCAGGTGGAGCGCCGAGATCGCTGCTTTTCTGTTGCTCTCAAATATAAAGATCCGTTGCTGAAAATTTTTTTCAAGGGGCCTTCTGAAAAAATATTTCTGTTGACACGATTGGAGCAAAGAAAACTACGCTCCGTTCTACCACCTAACTCTGTGCAAACGACAGAACCGCGATAGGCTGGAACTAGGGGCTTAACCGGAGGCTTCCTCAATCATCCAGCCTGTTACGTGCCCCCGAGTTCATGGCTACTCAGGTCAACCGCACGTCTCTATCACTGGTTTGAACAACGTATCCCGGTAGACAAAACACCCATAGTCTAAGCTTTCGATCACTGGATTGACTGTGACAGCTAGCGCTGTAGGGTTCGTTGATGGGCATTTTTTTTCGATCAGTAGCGCTGCGTAGTCCATAGTTCTAGAGATGCGTTTATCGGTTACTGCCATTGCACCAGCCCCCACCTTTCAAGGTTGAAATACTCATGGCAAGGAAGAAGGCAAAAAACTCTACCGGCACCGGCATCCTGATCATTTTTGCACTGGCTTTTGGTGCATTCGCTTCGATCCCGAAGAATGCATGGATCGCTATTGGCATCGTCGCTTGCATCGTCGCCATTATGTGGTTGTTAGCCACTCGCACTAAACGACAGCTTGAACAGATTCAAAGGTCTGCTTCAGCGACAACGCACCTGCGGGAGCCGCGAAGTAAAGACGTGACCTTCTCCATGCATGAGGTTTCGTCGAGCAATATGTCTGAAGAGCCCTCCGAATTTTATACCGTCCAACTCGGCTCCCCCCCTTCCGCTTCCTTTAAAATTCCAGATGCAAACAAGCAGAAATCCGATACCCGCTGGGTTCCGGCGGGCGAATCGGTCACTGTGTCTGGTTTTTCACTTCCCGGTGGAATGCTCTATGTAGGAAGCGCACTGGGTCGATACGATGCGCAAGAACCATCACTGATCAATCCCAAACTGCGGATAGCCAAATCGTACGTTGATATCGAAGAGCGGCTGATGTCCTACTGGCCGAGTTTTCACTCCATTTCGCCAGAGGCTCGGCGCGGATACCTGCAGTGGCTAGAAGGCGGACGTCGTGATCCGCTGGCAGACACCGGCTACGTCTTTTTATTTTTTTATGGCCTTGAGCGCCGTGCACTCGTTGATGCAGTAAGCGATCCGCAGGTGAAGGCGGAGATTCCTCTGATCACCAAAGAAGTCCAGCGACTTCTGAATATCTATGGGGAGAGTCGGTCATTCAGGGGGTACGCGGAGGGTTTCCTGGATTACCTGAGCAATCAAGCGCTCGATCCTAACCTTTACCTTGGCCCACCTCCTGATGCCGTTGCTTACGGCTACGAAATGCCGCTTCCACTGCGCATAGGGTTAGGGCAACACGCCTCCAACAAACGACCACTTGATGCCAACTGGGCATTGGCATGGGCACTCGCCGACCCCAACATCAGCAAGCGCACCCCGGTAACTCGGTGTAAGGAAGTCTTCGCTGCATTGTTCAAACTCAAGTACGCGAGTATGCACCCTGCCGGGCTAATCCTCGCGCAAAACAAGACCAAGCTTAAAGCAAGCTATCGACCGGCCTCCGCAGTGTTAATGGCACCCGCAGTTAACCTGGGGGATCTTCCTGATGTCATGGCTACGTCAGGAACGCGTAAAAACCTGCAATTGATTGTTGAGCTTTGCACCAGCGAGTTGGAGCCCTATAGCCGCTATCTGGGCCGAAACCCTGAAAGCGCAGAGGCGTTGGAGGGCCTTTTGCAGCTTCCTGTCGCGCTATGGCCGGCACCGGCCCGTGCAGAATTGGACGATCTTCAACACAGGATCGGTGATGACCTGATCGCCATGAGTTTTGGCGAACTCGCTGGACGGTTCAAGAGCGCAGGGGCGTTGTCTCGCGACAAAGTACTGGCACTTGCCCGCGCGCTGGAGTCACTCCATATCGGTATGGAACCTGACGTTCTGGCAGGCAGTAAAACACCGAAAGCCGAAGACCAAATTGCATTGTTCGTGACCCAACCAGAGGACGGATCACTGCGAGCTTCGGCGGCCTATAACGCGGCCTCGGTCACTCTTGACCTAGCCAGTGCAGTGGCATCTGCCGATGGGGATACTTCAAATGAAGAAGTCACCATGCTGGGTCAGCACATTGACTCATGGAGTCACCTGAGTGTTGCCCATCGCAAACGTCTCAAGGCGCATTTACGAATCCAAATTCAGCAACCTCCCACACTCGCAAGTTTGAAGAAAAAGCTCGACCCATTGACCGTCGAAGCAAAGCGCGCGATTGCCAGCTTCCTGGCCCACCTCGCACAAGCCGATGGCACCGTCAGCCCATCGGAGGTGAAGCTTCTGGAGCGAGTGTATAAAGCGTTGCAACTGGACAGTCAGCTGCTCTACAGCGATCTTCACGGTGCTGCATCCGGAGCAAGAGTTGCATCCGTCATACCACCCGCCAACACCACTCAGTCCGAGCCTGGGGTGCCCCTCCCAGTTAACGCCAAGCAAGGGTTTGTGCTCGATCATGAGCGAATTGCTGAATTGCAACGAGAAACAGCTGAGGTATCCGCCCTACTGGCTCAGGTGTTCACTGATGACCAGGTTGGGGAATCTGAGCAGCTTGTTGAGGATGCTGAATCGACTTCAGCGTCGAGTGCTGACGTTGCGGGCCTCGACTTGGAACATTCTGCGTTCCTACGCCTATTGGTCTCACGTCCAGAGTGGAGTCGATCTGAACTTGAGTCCGCTGCGAGCGACATGGAGCTGATGCTCGACGGTGCTTTGGAGCAAATCAACGACATGGCCTTTGACCGCTTCGACATGCCCATCACCGAAGGTGATGATCCCATCGAAATCAATAAAGACATTCTGGAAGAGTTAGCCTTATGACCACTATCAGAGCCAAGGATCGCGACGCGGTCATCCAATCGCTACGCGCCGGCGTCGTCCCTCGTGTCGGCCAACACTTGATTCAGGTCGGCCGGGTGGGCGAACTCGATGCGCTGATCACCGACGTTAACCGCCTGGTTGAAAGCGGTTCGGCATTTCGCGTCGTGATTGGCGAGTACGGCGCCGGCAAGACGTTTTTTCTCAACCTGGTACGAGCCATTGCGATGGAGCGCAAACTCGTCACCATGCACGCTGACTTAAACCCCGATCGCAGGCTGCATGCCACTGGGGGACAGGCACGCTCACTCTATTCCGAGTTGGCCAAGAACATGTCGACACGCACAAAGCCTGACGGTGGGGCTATACAAGGCATCGTCGAGAAATTCATCTCCCAAGCCAAAACGGAAGCCAAGGCAGCGGGTACTGACAGTGAGACTGTCATCCGTACACACCTGGCTGAGTTGACCGAGATGGTCAACGGCTACGATTTCGCTGAAGTGATCGCTGCGTATTGCCGAGGTTTCGAGGACGGCAATGAGCAACTCAAGGCTGACGCCATCCGCTGGCTACGTGGTGAGTTCACCACCAAAACCGATGCGCGGGCGGCACTGGGGGTACGAACGATCATTGATGACGCCTCCTTCTACGATCAGCTCAAGCTGCTGTCGAGATTCGTAAGACTTGCGGGTTTCGGCGGCCTGATGATCTGCCTTGACGAGCTGGTGAACCTTTACAAGCTGGCCAACACACAAGCTCGAAATGCTAACTATGAGCAGATCCTGCGTATCCTCAATGATTCGTTGCAAGGATCGTCTGAGGGGCTTGGCTTCGTATTGGGCGGCACTCCCGAGTTCTTGATGGACACTCGCCGAGGCCTCTTCAGCTACCCTGCCCTGCAATCGCGACTAGCCGAAAACTCGTTCGCAAAAACAGGGTTGGTTGATCTTTCGGGCCCTGTTATTCGCCTAACCAGCCTCACCCCTGAAGACTTCTATGTATTGCTTCAGAAGCTTCGTCATGTCTACGCAGGCGGCGATGCTGAAAAATATCTACTGCCTGACGAAGCACTCCCACTGTTTATGGCGCACTGTAACCAGCGCTTGGGTGAAGCCTACTTCCGTACGCCGCGCACCACTATCACTGCGTTCATCAATCTGCTGGCCATCCTGGAACAAAACCCGGGAGCTAACTGGCGGACGCTGCTGGGAGGTGTCGAGGTAGCCAAAGACTTCGGCGGAGAAGAGGACACGAAGGTCGACGCGGACGATGAACTTGCCACCTTCTCACTCTGAGTCATCGGGTTTCGACCAGCTAGAACCCCGTATCCAGCGATGGATTTGGGCTGAAGGCTGGACGTCCTTGCGTGACGCCCAGGAATGGGCAGTGCCTGTTCTAGTGGACGCAGACCAGGATGTCATCATCGCCGCTGCAACGGCTGCGGGGAAAACCGAGGCCGCGTTCCTCCCCATCCTCACCCATTTACTCAACCACAATGACCCTCCCGGCTCAGTGCTGTACATCAGCCCACTCAAAGCCTTGATCAACGATCAATGGGGCAGACTCAGTCGTCTTTGCGAGCAACTGGAAATTCCTGTGGTCGGCTGGCACGGGGACATCTCATCGAGCAAAAAGCATCGATTTCTGAAGTCGTCGGAGGGTGTGTTATTGATCACCCCTGAGTCCCTTGAAGCATTGTTCGTCAATCGAGGCTCAAGCCTGGCTGGAGTTTTCCAAAACCTGCGCTACATCGTCGTTGATGAACTCCATGCATTCATTGGTAGTGAGCGAGGAAAACAGCTGCAGTCCCTGATGCACCGGGTCGAGCTCGTAGCAGGACGTCGCCTTCCCCGAGTTGGGCTATCAGCAACATTGGGCGATATGAGATTGGCGGCGGAGTTTCTTCGGCCGGCCGGTGTCAACACGGTAACCGTGATCGAATCCAAAAACTCCAATCAGACTCTCCAGGTGCAAGTCCGTGGTTACATCCAACCGCCGATGAGCGAGCTCAGAAAGGCTCCCATCCAGTCCCCTGATGAGGACGGCGATGAAGACGAAACGGAAAACAAAGCAAGCCCTGACTTTGCGATCGCCGATCATCTCTACAAGGTTTTGCGAGGAAGCAATAACCTGATTTTCCCGAACAGCCGCCAGCAGGTTGAATGGTACGCAGACCAACTGCGTCGTCGCTGCGAGAAAGACGGTGTACCCAACGAGTTCTGGCCTCACCACGGTAACCTTTCAAAGAACTTGCGCGAACAGGCTGAGCACGCGCTTAAAGCCGGTAACCAGGCGGCATCGGCGATCTGCACCACGACGCTTGAACTGGGAATAGACATCGGGAGCATCAAGACGGTGGTGCAAATTGGCCCTCCTCCCTCAGTGGCGAGCCTACGTCAGCGCTTAGGTCGTTCAGGAAGACGCCCAGGAGAGAATGCGGTACTGCGCGCGTACTGCAAAGAGTCGCCTCTCAAAGATGGATCGAGCCTTTCCGATCAACTTCGCCAAGGCCTGGTGCAGACCATTGCCATGGTTCGCCTACTGATTCGAGGGTGGTTCGAACCCCCGAGAGCCCAAGGCGTTCACGCGTCTACTCTGGTTCAGCAAGTCCTTTCCATCATCGCCCAATGTGGGGGCGCATCAGCGGCAGATTTGTGGAAAAGCTTGATCGCCGAAGGGGCATTTTCCGCAGTCGAAAAGCCCGACTTCGTAAAGCTGCTCAGGTCATTGGGAGAGCATGAGCTCATTGTTCAAGACAGTTCGGGATTATTGCTTCCCGGGACGGTTGGAGAGCGTCTGATAAACCACTACGAGTTCTACAGTGCGTTCAGCAGCGATGAAGAGTTTCGCCTCGTGTGTGATGGGAAAGCCTTGGGGTCAGTACCGGTAAGCCGCCCGCTTACCAAAGGTCAGCGAATCATCTTTGGGGGTCGACGATGGCAAGTGCATGACGTCGACCTCCAGGCCAAGGTGATCATTGTGGCAGCCGCGCGCGGCGGTGCGCCTCCCCAGTTCGATGGGTTAGGTGCAATGGTGCATGACACTGTGCGCGAAGAAATGCGTGCGGTGCTGGCGGATACGACTCCCTGCCGATTTATTGATGGCGGTGCTCAAGAGCTGCTAGACGAGGCGCGCAAGACATTTGCCTCATTGGGCCTCGGTGAACGCCACATCATCGAGTCGAGTGGCAAGTGCTATCTGATCAGTTGGCTGGGCGATCATGCCAACGATGCACTGCGCCTGCTGCTCAATCGTGTAGGTCTTTCTTGTGATAACTCAGGCCTTGCCATTGAGATTGACGCCGACATCAGTCGAACCCTAGCAGCGCTGGAGGATGTCGGTAGATTGGATGCAGGCGATCTCGATTCGATTCTTGCGAATGTGGAGAACATGCTGCGCGAGAAATGGGATTGGGCATTGCCGGAGTCATTGCTGATGAAATCGTTTGCTTCTATATCGCTGGATATCTCGACTGCTATCGTTTTTGCACAGAGTCAGACTTTGACCAAATAAGCTGGTCAGGCAGTACAGAATAGAAACTGAACCGACCAGGCCAGGCTGGAACGCATAGACATTTCAAGTTCGGCCGGTCGTGCGCGATCACAACCTTCTATGTCCTGCGCAGCGGCGCCCACTATCACCGCACTACATACTTGAGTGATGGCCCAGCGTGACCTTGTGCCCGAACGAGGCCCATCAAAGATAGGACACCGTTTGGCTCCGGATACGCCTCAGGACGGAGTTACCTCTTCCCCTTTGACGACGCTGGTAATAGTTTATTGAACACGGGCTGGTCGCCGGCTTGCCCGTCCCGGATAAGACACGTGCTCGACATGCACCGACTCAGGCAGCAACGACTCCACCTGAGCTGCCAGCAGCTGCTGCTCGGCCAGCCGCGACATGACTCGTTCGACAATCTCCATTCGAGCCACGGCAGCGTCACGCAAGCTTTGCATCGACTGCAGCGCCTCATCGGACTGCGCTAGGCCGTTGCGCGCCGACACGCTCAGGTCATCGATACCACCACGGGCGTCATCGGCGGTACGCTCCAGGCCTTGGGCGATCTGAAGGATCTGCGCACTGGAATCAGCGACACGCTTGGAAAGGTTACGCACTTCATCGGCCACTACGGCAAAGCCGCGACCATGCTCGCCCGCACGAGCCGCTTCGATAGCGGCATTGAGGGCCAGTAGGTTGGTTTGCCGGGCGATGTCTTGGATGCTGCCGACCAACCCTCTGATTTGCACGGATTGGCCACCCAGCTCGACGAACGTTTGAGCCAGTTTCTCCATAGACTGATTGAGCTCGCAGAAAATAGTGGCTGAGGTCTGGATGCTCTGCGAACTGGCATTAACCTTACCACCCGCTTCGCGTGCCAACTGGTTGGCAAAATGCATGTCTTTCTCGGTCTCTCCGATCGCCAGGCTCAACTCGCCCATATTACTGCGTAGAAGCGGATGAAGCGTTAGTGGCTCATACTCAGGCTTACCGTCGGATTCGAGAGAGGTTTCCATTGGCAGCAACCTGGTTTCTACCGGCACTTCTACCGGCACTTCGACCCGCACCTCTACCCTCTCCACGTTTTCGAAGTGATACAACCAGCCCGCCGCGATCAGCGCCAGCACGATGACCGGTAAACAGACGTAAAGGTGCTGGGGATAAAAACCTGTGGCAAGACAGGCCATTACCGCGCCGCCCTGCATCAGAGCCGCCAGGTGAGTGCGCTTCGTGAGTCTCAGCATCATGATTCCCCGGCCCGCATGCCTGTAAGGCTTGTCGGACTCGATTCGTTATTGTTATAGGTACAACCCGCAACAGCCGGGCCGGACAGGCGTAGATAAATGCACCCAGGCCTTCAAAGAGGCGTAAGGGCTATTCATGCTAGCGAGAGGTTAAAAGCCGGGACTATCCGATTTTTGCAGACCCTTATCCGTTTTTTCAAGACAGAATGATTTCCCGCCTACCTACAGCATCGGATAGCCAGCGGGTGTAGAAGTACTCCTTATTGGAGATTCGTTAGGTATGGTTTCTCAAAGCCGCCCCACTACCCTGCCGGTGACCATCGAAGATATCGCTAACCACACTCGGTGCCTGTCGACTAGTAATAGCAATGCGCTCATCGTCGCGGATCTACCTTTCAGCTCTGCATGATCGCTTAATCGGATGCTGGAAGATGCCATGACGGTCATGCAGGCAAGTGCCGAGATGGTCAAGATTAAAGGCGGTGAATGGCTTAAAAGTGCTGTCGCACAACTACTCAAAATGGGCATTCCTGTGTGTCCATATCTCGGATTAACTCTGCAATCAGTCAACGTGTTTGGCAGTTTCAAAGTACAGGGCCGTGATGAATTGAAAGCTCGTCAGTTGAGAGAGGACGCGATGACATTGGCAGATGCGGGCGCAGCCATGCTTGTCCTTGAATGCGTCCCTACCTTCTTGCATATCCAGGTCGAGGTTGACGAAGGCAGTGCCGACCCGCCGACCGTGGTTGATGCCGAACTGCGCTTCGCTGATGCGGTTGCTGCTCAGCTTGAGCTTGCTGTCTTCGATGAAGTTGTTGGTGCGCAGGTACGAGAGGCCGGTGCTGACGGAGGTCTTGCTCAGGGCGTCGCGATGGATCACCCGCTCGACGCGCAGTTGATGATTTTCGCTGTCGCCGGTCTGCTTGAAATTGAAACCGTTGGCCTGAGCTCGCGAGCGGTACTCGCTCTGGCTGTAGGTATAATTGAAGTTCCACCAGCCCCACGGCACGCTGTAATTGAGCATCGCGTTGTTGGAGGTGTGCTGGTGATCGGTCATCGCATCGTGACCGCCGCGCAGCATCAACTGATCGGCTAGGCCCAGCGGGCTGTCCCAATCAAACGTCGTGCCCCACTGCTTCTCGCCGGTGCTGCGCTGGCCGTCATTACTGCGCGACAACCCGGCACGCCACGGATTCTGCGGCGTGTTCTTGACCAGCACTTCGCTGCCACCGACCTTTTTGCCCAGGGACAACTCCATCTGCGCCTGATTTGATGGCAGACGGTTTAGCTGATCCACCATCTGCTCGATTTCCCGCAGATTGACCAGCTCACCGCTCTTGCCGGGAAAAGCCATCCTCAGTTCACGGTCCGACAGCTGGCTGCCCTGCGCGTCCTTCAACCCTTCAAGTCGACCCTCGACCACCAGCACCTTCAGATGCCCGCCGGACAAATCCTGCGGCGGCAAGTAGGCACGGCTGGTGACCAGGCCTTTTTCGATGTAGTGATCGGTGATGACTTTCAGCAACTCGTTGAGCTGCGGGACGCCTAGGCACTGACCGATATATGGCTTGAGCAGGCGATTTTTCTCGCGGTCCGAGAGACTGTCGGCGCCTTTGAGTTCGATGTCCTTGATGGGGAAACAACGGGCGTCGGCCGGGGCCGTCGGTTGAGTAGGTTTGGCTGCCTTTCCGGGTAATTCCTTGAGTTCCTCCAGACGCCGACGCTGCTCTTCGAGCAAGCGATCCTGACGCTCGCGGATCAGATCGGTTTCACCAGGGGTGGGGGCGGCGTGAGCAAGATTCAGCGAAGAAAGGCACAGTAAAGCCAGGCACAGCCTCCCCACGAGGGCGGATGGGTACATATTCAATCCCTCGACATGGCTCTTTACCGCTATTGGGGAGAGAATGCTGTGCAATCGTCAATTAGAAACTCAATTACAGCTTCGTGAATTATTTATTTCGAAAAAATAAAAAGCAGTAGGAAAACCGATGTTAGCCGTATCGACCAGCATACCCGCCGCGTCTGTGTAACTGTAAAGGCAAACTAATCTGAGGTTAACTGCAAGCACCATTTGCCGTCTGTAACCTGCCTGCTTTCGCCGCAGCCTACCTAGGTGCCAACTTAGGGCTCAACAAATCGGTCTGGCTAGCTACCGACCTCGCCGCCTTTTCTTCAACCGCTTTGAGCTACTCAGTGTTTCGCATCAGCATGTTGGACTCTAAAGTCTTGATACGTTCGCAGTACTGAGCAGCTAACTCTTTTACTCTTTCGGAAACGTTTTCTCCGCTCGCTGCTTTTGCATAGAGAGCGCCAATTTCATTGAGATACTGGTCAATCAGGTCCTTCTCAAAATCATACATGGTTAGCTCCTTAGCGTGGGTTCTCTCAGCCGTCCCCTCGGACGCGTTTTGCTCCACTCGGACTCCTTGACGGTAATATCTTATCGAAAACTGTCGACTATAACAGCAGGGTAATTCTGAAAATCAATAAGGAATCCCCTACTAAAGGCAGGAATATACCTACTCCATTGTCACACTGATTTTCACCAGTTGATATAATGTCGAAAACGAATATTCAACTGAACATACCGTAATTTTTCTTGGAATAATTTTGTGTACAGAGTCGGTGAGTTTTAATCCGCCTTCTCGAACTTTGGTAGAACGTCAAGTGGTGAAGGTGGCACGACCTGAGAACCGGCACGCACGGTGAGCGAGTTCTTATTGGATATGCCCCCCGGGATCCTCTTGCACCATTTCTCGATCTCCTCTCCACGCCTCTCCAAGCGAAAGCGGTTTGACCCGCATTAAATCCCTGCGACAGGTTTGAGATCCCGCCGACATTTGGTGTTTTGCGTGTTGAAGGCTTACGGTGCCGTCGGTGTTCTGGCTTTATCTTGACGACTCAATCCCTCAGCGCATATCTGCATATGACGATATCGGCTCAATCGGCAATGGCAGGTTCCTTGCCAAGGATCGAAGGTGTCATGCAAATACAACAGGGCGCGGCTCGCGCGCATAGTCTTCGCTGTGTTGCCAGGTCAATCCGGCGACCAACATGAAGTGATTCGAGAGTCGGCGTTCAACGAACGCCGTGCAGGCATAAAGACCCTTCGCTCAAAAACATTCAAGGGTTGAAAATGAATAAAATTTCAACACGACTAAACAGTGAAATACAGCCTGGCCAACCACGATCGAACAGCCCCCAAGATGGCCCCTCCTGCTCCGCACCCGACACTGCTCAACGCAATTCTGAACGCTCTCAGCGAACTAACGCTGTTAGTATGTGGTTAGACATTTTGCGGTTTGAAGTTCGATTACTGTGCTCGGGAAATACTGATGGATACCCGAAACGCAATACGTGGGTACCGAAGGCTACCCTTTTATGATTGTGCTCGACCAGCATATACCCCAGCCCTGGCGCGCCAGATTCGAAGCGGCGAGCGCCTTGTCTACTCGATTGCTTGAAGGTAGTTACGCAAGCGACTGGCGTCGCTTCCTCAGGAGCTGGGTACGCGAGATGCAGCACCTTGCCGCACATAGAGAGAGCTGCAACATGGATTGATTTTGATTTGAACACAAACGGCCGCGAGGTATTGCTCAGGCAGTACGAGGGTTCGTACCGATAGATGATTACCCGAGTGAATGCGGGATTTTTAGGTGTGTTGAAGACTCTTTAGGTAGTCATACAGAAATACCCATTCTTTCGCATTCGCCTCATCAGTCAGTTGCATCGCACTTCGCTAAGACTTCGCACTAGGAGGTCAGGAGGGCTTCTGGGTAGACCTGTACGCTTTTCTTCAGTAACGGATAAACATAGACACAAACCTCATTGTCGCCACCTGGTTGGCAGCGCTGCTGCGAAAAAAAAGCTGCACCAGGGGGATCTGAAAGACGAAGATTTCTACGAGCTGCTGGTCGACCAAGTCCACTCAAGTGGTTGCCTGGATCAATCACATCAACTTCCAACTACGAAACGTATTTTCCAGACGACTCAACGGAATCAGCGGCGAGCGCCAAACCTCCTGGGGCAGTCCTAGATCCAGTAGCAGATCCGGCAACGCCAGCAGCAAACAAGCATCCGCCCGTAAGCGATCCAACAGCCATTCCGGATTTGCCCAATGAGCAAAGTGAGTACAAACAGCCGCCCAATCGACCGAACCTAATCGTTCCATTGCTGTTGGCCACCGGGTGCGTCGTACTATGCCTTCAATATCCAGCAGCATGGGAGCGAGATCGTAAACGGGTGCAAAGCTCACTCGCTCTTTACTCCGAAGGATCGAGAGGTTTCCGCAATGGTTGTCGGTGTTCCCGACAATCAGATTGATCAAATCCCGTCGCAGATACTCGCTAATCATGTCCGGTATTTCAGATTCTTGGTCTGCGGCAATCCATGCTTTCGCTAGCCGATCCACGACATCGACATGATCCATACGGATAACCGATTGGGTGATGCCACAGAGCGAGTACATTGACTCCACCCCGATACGCTCAATCCCCCTCGAAGAGACTTTGCGGTCGAATCTTTGCATCCAAATACTGGGCACTTTCGCCGCTTCGTATGCCAGCCCCTCGCCGGCGATCGTGTCGATCCCCAACACGCCCAGCGCGCGGTAAAAGCAGTATTCGGAATGCAGGATGTCTCGATCTAATTTGGTTGCGTTGTTACGCGGGAACTTGACGAACCAATGTCGACACACATCTGCGTCGTCTAGCGCTCCGTTGGGATAAAACTGCCCCCATGCATCCTCAACAAGCAGCATTTTTTGAGCTACGCCCCCAGCCCCAAGCGCGCCGATTATTGGCCATCCCGATTCCCTGGCCTGGTCGAGAAAGCCCATTCCTTCCTGAACAACCTCTGCTCGCGTAGACCCACCAGTCACTTCGCTTGTGGGATACAGCGTTTCGGCGGCGCATTTTACGCGCGTGTGCCCAATGGGAGCGGCGGCGAATTGCTGCAGCAGAAAGAGATCAATCGACACCCCAGGTGGTACTACCATTCTCGACAAGATGTGCCGACGTGCAGCACCCGCCGGGATGATATCGTGCAGAAAAGCTGGGGCAAGCTCTCGTCGAATATCCCACTCCAGTGGGATATTCGCGCTGACGGCCGGGGCTTTTACCGTACCCAGTTGAATGAACTGATCCACAAGATATCCGGGCAGGTAGTTCATAGTGCATCGGCTTCGAAGGCTATCTCCAGGTGAGTCGAAGCTAACTACCACTGCATCGTGCCAATGGCCTTCCGAATGAATTTGGAGTGTGATGGATTCCATACGTATCGGCAAATAACCGAAGCCTCACTGTGCCTTGATCAATATGAGTCCGCAGAGTTTCTAGGAGGTGTCGATACCCCCAGACAGCGGGAAATAGGTGCTCGATTAGCGTCTCTGACTCAATCCAAGTACGAGCAAGGGGTTCCGCCTAAACGGGCTATTTTCTCAATTTCCCGAAAGCCTACTAGACGAGCCCTGGCAGATTTTCTTGCAGTGCTGCTCTCGCCAATCATTCATTTACGTCAGTGTTTTAAAAGCACGTCACGCTTCAACAGCAGGCACACTCACATGCTTTCTCGCGCCACAGCCGGGCTCTTAAAACTTCGAAATAGAGGGTTGCGACCGTCATTGCTCCATTCTTATAATTAACTCATAACAAAAAAAGGAGAGTGTCATGAACTACAACTCTGCGGAATATATCAAGCAGTACAACAAAACACTGAATGAGCATTGCGATTGGGAGATTCAGCTTTCCACCGACGAAGAGCATAAGGACTCTTTTGCTGTATTTCACTTAAACACCCACCCCTCAGAACCAGACAAGCCTGTGCCCATTGGCTATATCCCCTTCACAACTCCAGTGGAGTCGCTGATCAGTTCCGAAATACTCTGCAACAACTACTATCATTTAGGGCAGAGCATTGGGATAAAAGCTCAATTTTATTACTTATCAGAATCAGGAGCATTTCCGATCCAAAAATAGTGATAGGAACATCTGAGCAAACTCCAATAGTCATCAACTGAAGGCTCAAATCTCAACATACCGCCTCATCAGACCTTCAGTTGCCATGCGTTTTCCAAGTGTAGGATGACGAGTCATCGATCGAGTCCCCGAGCGCCTCGACTGCAGGCAAGCTCGCATGCTTGCGCGCTCCACGGCCGGCCAAGATGTACAGCGTGTCTTTGCTTTCAAAAATGCAGCCGTCAAAATCACGCTGGTAGTCGCTGAGGATGATGCCCCCCTCCTGATGCTTACCTTGATTATCGAATACAGCCTGTTGGGCAAACAAGATGGTCGCCTCTAACCCCTGCTTTTGGATTTCCCGTGCGTGGAATTGTGGCAGCATGACATCAACCAACATCCAGTGTCGGACGATACAAAATTGCCTTTCCACAAATAATTCTTTGGCGACCCTGATCAACTCATCATCATCGAGTCTGGAACCCCCTATTATTTGCGCAGCGCCAAAAAGCAAATCACCCAGTAGCTGGGCATCCGTTGCGGTCGTCTTCTTCATTGCCACTCTAATCTGCTCTACCCTGCCTGTTGCTTGGCAGGATCTTGATTGCATGGAATCCAGTACTACCATCACTCGACAGCACGTCGGACTGGATCGCTCCAAACCTCCCATGAGGTGTCAGTGATAAATGCGATTCATATAAATATTGCCACCAGGCGGAACCCAACTCACCACAACATAAGTGCTGCCTCCGATCGTCTGAAACAGCCAATACCCCTCAATAAAATGGGACTTCTGTATCCTCGATGTTCTTATGCTGGCGCCCTCTCTGAACCGTCCTTTGGTATCGCCATACACCGTGCCCATGAGTATCGGTGGGCTGTCGACAGCTGCCAGCAAGTAAGCGGTAACAGGCATACCAAAATCCATTGCCATTGCCGTTGTGACGGTCTCTGGAATGGACACGCACAGTGGGTCATTCATGCTGTGATATCCTTGGACAATCAATCAGACTATTTACCGCGATTTTGCTTTCGTTCGTGCCGTATTCCACTCACAGCTCCTGATTTCATCCAAATTGTGTACCGCCCAGCCCACCCTTCACGCTGAGCCTGAACAGCGATCCCCGTCGCATTAGAAAATCGGGAATGAGAAGAAGCCATCGACTATCAGTGGCTTTCAAGACGCAACTCAGATGACGTTGACCACCAGAGCGGGATTAAAACCGGTCTGTGAGTTGGGATAACCGCGAGGATTCGAGACCACGCGGCACCGACCTATTTGGACATCAATGGATCGGTGGGTATGACCAAAGATCCAAAGGTCTGCCTTCTCTACAAGGTCCTGCCAATTGTTCGCATAAGCAGCGTTCAGATGACCATCATGTTTATCACCGACCAGTTCGTAGAGCGGCGCGTGATGCGTCACGACGACAGTTTTTCCATCAAACGGTTTTCGTAATTCCGCCGCTAACCATTCGTGCGAGAAATGGTTTCGGCTGACGACATCGGACGGGCGTAAACGCCGGTAGTTTTCAGCGCGGATAACTCGGAAATCGTTCATCCAATCCTGAGCAATTTGGGTAGCAGCCACTGCGTCTCCCGTTGCAGAAAAATCAGTCCAGCTTGTTGCACAAAGGAAGCGTGTTTGGTTGAAAACGAAGGCCTCATTTTCCAAAACATGGACATGACTGAGGGCAGCCTCCTTCATCTTCTGCAACGTGTAGTCGATGTGGCCACCGTAAAACTCATGATTACCACCCACGTAAATCACGGGACACGAGAAAGCCTCGTTTGCCCACCCCACTCCCCTCGACTTGACATCAACATCCCCCGCCAAAACGGCCAAGTCGTACTCCGCGGGCACAATCTCGAAGGGAGAAAATTCGTTATGCAGATCTGAAAGCACGTATAGCTTCATCTGTAGACCGATCTCGATTTAAAGCTAAATTGAAACAACCAACTCGAGAGTGGGGCTGGGTTTTGATGCGTCATGAATGAACAAAGGATCCGATACCGCCACTCATATCAATATATAGATTTGAGTGGCGGATAGCAAACGCGGCATACACCTCTGTTTTTATGGGACAGAAAAATGTCTGTGCGAATCGCATTCGCCGCGGCGCTAAAGCTCTTAAGAACGGGACGCGGCATCAAGCAAGATGATCTGAGCGATACGCTCGCTCAATCACACGTGAGCCAAATTGAGAGTGGAAAGACCTCGCCCAGCCTTGAGGCGATCATCGAACTGAGCAATGCTCTGAAGCTACATCCCGTCGCGTTGATGACCCTGGTGTGTGCAGCGCATGAAAAATTGACGGCGAGTGAGGTCCTGGAGGTTGCCCAAAGAGACCTTCATTCCCGATCTCTACTCGAGACCCCCATTGCGCTGGAAACTGAGAAAGGGCCACACCCTCGAGTGGCTGCAGCAGCGAAAGCTCGAAGCGAAGTACAGGAGCTGAAGGATAAAGGCTTTACGCAAGCTGAAATTGCACGGGAACTGGGTATGGCGGAGTCGACGGTTCGGCGCCATTGGCATCGTCAGTCTTAAGCTTGGCACATTAGAGTAGGCCAGTGCTCGTACTCTTCCCTCGTCTAGCCAACCACCGCTCCAGGTGGCTATCGATTAGGGTTGGCTCTCATAGAAAACATTGAGTCATCGCAAGGTAGGGTTTTCTTGCGGACCGGCTGGCAAGAATACTGGAGAGTGCGAGCTTGCGATTCAAGGGTAAGGTTCCGTGCTTCAGTAGGCCCTTAGAGTATTCACTAAAGCTGAGACAGGTGCCAAATCCAATGCGTAAGGATGTAAGCTTTTCCCTTCGCCATATGCAGAGGATCATGGAGCAAATTGGCCTCGCTCTCGACTTGCATTTTTCAGGAGCATCAACGAGTAACCCAACAGTCGAGCAGTCGCTCACACCAAATATCGAACCTCAGGCAGAAATTCAATCCATCACACCTCCGGTCATGGCCGACATCTCAGTCGAAGAATCCTTAAATGTTCGACGCCTTCCCTTGAGGTTAAATGATCCTCTTAAAAATGGCGGCCTTGGTGGGAGGCATAATTTCAGCCCAGATCTCTTGCGCCACTGCGACAATTCACAACGTCTCGATCTATCTCTTGAGCGGCCACGCGAGTAACGACCGCCCGGCAATGACAATCAAGGCTAATGGTTAAGAAATGAAGAATGTAAATACCTGGACGGCGACCTACGAGGACTTCCTCGCCTGCTCTGAAAGACTTACCGAAGAGCTCGACCGATTTCACGATGAGATTCGCGACAGCAAAGCAGTGCTTGTCCAGGCTAGACAATTCACTGCGCAAGTTGACGCTGCCAGTAAAAAAATCGGTGAGCAAGTTGTGACTGCAGAGCGCGCGTGGGCTAATGCGGATAAGGTGGCCCTGGTCGCTGCAAAGCACGCTCATGAAGCAGCATTCCGAGGCGTGCAGGCGTCACTTACCGGCGCCACTGAGGCACTCGCCCAATCAGCCCAGGCGAACCAGCTGGCAGCCAATCGGGTCGACCAGAGCTTTACACAATCTAGGAAATTCATTTTCAGATTGGGAATCGGATTTCTTGTGGTCAGTGGCTTGGCGATCTTCGGTGCTGTTTATTTTGCCAGCCTCCGGGAGTCCCCTCTTGAACGGGAGACTCGGCAAAATGCTGCGCATTTCGAATTAATCTGGAGTAAGGCCACCCCCAAAGAGAAGGCTGAGCTCCAGAAAATTTGGAGCCGCCCACCCGCTGCGCCTGTTGCGCCACCAGCCAGCCGTTAGAAGCTGGGGCCAAAGCTTCTGTCAGAAGGCGTATCGCGTTCGAGGTTCTTGGAGCGTTGGAGCTGATGATCTTTCTCAATACCAAGTGGCTGCATCAGAAGATTAAGCTCCTCCAGCCCTCGAAATCGGGCATGAGCGTATCTCCCAGGGGCCTTTTCGTCTCCCGGGAGGTAAACAAAGACCATACCCTGAATAGTTGAACTGTCCCCGCTCACCCCGCCGGCAATCGCGCCGAGCTCGTCCAGATATTTCTTAAAGCGCTTGTACGTACCGCCGACTATACGGGCCCCAATGAATCGATCCAGGAATTTTTCGGTCGACATGTCCCGGCCTGCCTTCAGTTGGAGGTCTACCTTTAGAAATCGCGCCACCTTCACGGCGTAGCGGTTAAGCAGGTCAATCTCTTCATGGATCGGTATCGGATATCCTGCCGGTTGGTGGGTTTCAATTGTGCTCCAACAAATCATGTGGAGATCCAGGCAACGCCTGAGAAAATCTCGTCTCAGCGCCAATTCGTTGAAGAGCTTCTTTCGGAGATCTTTACCTGCCTCAGTCCTTATCGCTTCAAGCGTTGCTTTGAACTCAATGATTGCGAAGCGGGCGTTTGCCGCGACAAGGTGATCTGCGAATTCCGCGTCCTGCGCTCCAAGTGTCGTGTTAGCCCAACCGGCCCTCTCTTCACCATGGGTGGTGTCGAACCTGGCTTCGAAGGCTTTCGAGAATCGAGACACAGCGTTCGATTCCATATCCCGTAGAGGTATATCTCCCTGCGTCACTTCAGTGTTCCCCATCAAGCGGTAATATTGGCAATCGACTCACACCCTAACAACCGTGCGACCGATGGGCTGGATACCACGATATCGGGTGTGACTACGCCACCGATCGACGCCAAAAATTCATCCTTGAGTCGTTCCGTCATTCCCACCAGTTCCCCTGAGTTCAGCAAGCTTCGCACCGATGCCTACTCGATAAAATCTGACTGCAAATAATGGCAAAATGATCGCAATCAACCAGGACAATGGCAAGCATCACAGACGTCCTTTTGCTACCCGAAAGCCATCATCAGTCCACTCCGGCAAGGCTTCATCCGTTTGATACATATGATCCGTCGGAAATGGGAAAAGACCTGCAAGCTAGAACTTGCAGGGCTTCTTGGTCAGCCTTGGCACTTACTCCGGAGCCGAAGTCCGGATCAGGTGATCGAAGGCACTCAGCGAAGCCTTGGCGCCCTCTCCCACCGCAATCACGATCTGCTTGTACGGCACAGTCGTCACGTCACCGGCGGCGAACACACCTGGCAGCGAAGTCTCGCCACGGGCATCGACGATGATCTCGCCACGAGGCGACAGCTCGACGGTGCCCTTGAGCCAGTCGGTGTTGGGCAGCAAACCGATCTGCACGAAGATGCCTTCGAGGTTGACCGTGTGGAACTCGCCCGAATCGCGATCCTTGTAGACCAGACCATTCACCTTCTCGCCGTCACCCTTCACTTCGCTGGTCAGCGCGCTGGTGATGACATTGACGTTGGGCAGGCTGAACAGCTTGCGCTGCAGCACCGCATCGGCGCGCAGTTTGCTGTCGAATTCCAGCAGCGTGACATGGCTGACGATACCCGCCAGATCGATCGCCGCTTCGACACCGGAGTTGCCGCCGCCGATCACCGCAACACGCTTGCCCTTGAACAGCGGGCCGTCGCAGTGCGGGCAGAAGCACACGCCTTTGGCTTTGTATTCCTGCTCGCCCGGCACGCCCATTTCTCTCCAGCGGGCACCGGTGGCGAGAATGAGCGCCTTGGTTTTCAGGCTGGCGCCGCTTTCGAAGCGAACTTCGTGCAAGTCGCCCTGGTTCTTCGCCGGAATCAGCGCGGTGGCACGCTGCAGATTCATGATATCGACGTCATACTGCTTGACGTGTTCTTCCAGGGCGCTGGCCAGTTTCGGCCCTTCGGTTTCCTGCACGGAGATGAAGTTCTCGATGGCCATGGTGTCCAGCACCTGACCGCCAAAACGCTCCGCCGCGACACCGGTGCGAATGCCTTTACGGGCTGCGTAAATCGCTGCCGAAGCACCGGCTGGGCCACCGCCGACCACCAGCACGTCAAAGGCATCCTTGGCGCTGATTTTCTCGGCCTGGCGCTCGGCGCCGCTGGTGTCGATCTTGGCGAGGATTTCTTCCAGACCCATGCGGCCCTGGCCGAACACTTCGCCGTTAAGGTAAATGCTTGGCACCGCCATGATCTTGCGCTCATCGACTTCGGCCTGGAACACCGCGCCGTCGATGGCGACGTGGCGAATGTTCGGGTTCAGCACCGCCATCAGGTTCAGCGCCTGTACCACGTCCGGGCAGTTCTGGCAGGACAGCGAGAAGTAGGTCTCGAAGCTGAACTCGCTCTTGAGCGAGCGGATCTGTTCGATGACTTCGGCACTGGCTTTCGATGGGTGACCACCGACTTGCAGCAAGGCCAGTACCAGCGAGGTGAATTCGTGGCCCATCGGGATGCCGGCGAAACGCAGGCTGATGTCCTGACCGGGGCGATTGATCGAGAACGACGGCTTGCGTGCATCGTCACCGTTGTCGAGTAAGGTAATCTTGGTGGAAAGACTGGCAACGTCTTTCAGCAGTTCGAGCATTTCCTGGGATTTCGCACCGTCGTCGAGGGATGCAACGATCTCGATCGGCTGGGTGACCCGTTCCAGGTACGATTTCAACTGGGCTTTCAGATTGGCGTCCAACATACGGGCGATTTCCTTTATCAAATTCTTTGCATAAAAAAACGCCCGAGCGAATCTCGCCCGGGCGTTTTATTGGGCGGTGCAGCTTACTAAGCAGGTGCGGAGTTCCGCCCTGTGGAGCGTGTCACGGACTTAGATCTTGCCGACCAGGTCCAGGGATGGAGCCAGAGTGGCCTCGCCTTCTTTCCACTTGGCTGGGCAAACCTGACCCGGGTGGGCAGCGACGTACTGGGCAGCCTTGATTTTGCGCAGCAGCTCGGAAGCGTCACGACCCACACCACCGTCGTTCAGCTCAACGATCTTGATCTGGCCTTCAGGGTTGATCACGAAGGTGCCACGGTCAGCCAGGCCAGCTTCTTCGATCAGCACGTCGAAGTTGCGGGAAATGACGTGGGCAGGGTCGCCGATCATGGTGTACTGGATTTTGCCGATGGCTGGCGAAGTGTTGTGCCAGGCAGCGTGAGCGAAGTGGGTATCGGTGGAAACGCTGTAGATCTCGACGCCCAGTTTCTGGAACGCGTCGTAGTTGTCAGCCAGGTCTTCCAGTTCGGTTGGGCAGACGAAGGTGAAGTCGGCTGGGTAGAAGAACACCACAGACCACTTGCCCTTCAGGTCAGCGTCCGAGACTTTTACGAAGTCGCCGTTTTTGAAGGCGTCAGCTTTGAACGGTTTAACTTGGCTGTTGATGATAGGCATCGATGACTCTCCATCAGGGGTTGTGAAGTTGATGGAGAGAACTTTACCCACTCGACGGACGGTTGGCTCATTGGCAAATCTAAAACTATCGATCCAATTTTTCTATTATGTACTTACAAACAATAGCTCAGGATTATTCAGGATCCGACGAGTGTTACCTGTCAAACCTTCGATTCATTCACTTCCGGTCATTGCCAACTGGCTGCCCTCGGCAAGATCGAGAGGCTCGCTCAATGTCATGCTTTGAAGCAGCCAACTCCAAAGACGATCAACTCAGCCCATGAGTTGTCCGTTTACCCGCCCAAATTCCCGAGGGAAACCGTGGACACTGCTAGGTCGCCGTTCGAATCGTAGTGAGTAGTGGCGACTCGATAGTATTGAACGTCAAGTGGACCTGGGATTTGGCGCGGGTAACGCCTACGTAGAATAAGCGTGTGGACTCCTCCACCTGCTCGGGAGTCCTATCATAACTACTTGGTAATGCGCCTTTCTCAAGACCGACCATGATGACAGCCTGGAACTCCAGTCCTTTTGAGCTATGAAGCGTCATCAGGTTGATTTGATCTGGGCTCTTGCCCTGGTTGCCAAAGATCTCGACGGTGAACTCTTCAAGCGCCCCACCCGTATCCGCCTCGTTGATAAGGTCAGCGAGGATGTCGATCTCGTCGCTCAGGCCAAGTTCGCTGCGGAGCATTTCGTCGAGGACAGCTTCAGCTAGAGATTTTAGCCATTTGAAAAGCGACAGGTGGCCATCCCGCAATGAGAAAAGAGCTGCAATCACCCGTTTACGAGAAGCAAGCCACTGAGCTTCGCTCTTTCCTGTGCGTTGCATGCGTTGCCAGGACTTGAGCAATTGCGAAAGTTGCACCTGCCCCGTTTGCCATCCCCCGGCACACCATTGCGCGGCCTCTGTTAGCCACTCCGTGAGGCGTGTGCGCTTGATAGGTGAACCATTGTCGAGGCGGAAGTAGCGCGTTTGTATACGATCAGCTGCCATGGCAATCTGCTTACCCTCAGCCATGGACCGATACAGCAGGGCTATGTCGCCTGGCTTCCAAGTCGGATTGGCGTCGAGCAGGGCTGGGACCAGCGTTTCGAGCGCATACTTTGCCTGTCCCGCGAGGTCACGCTCTAGCTTGTGGATGCGAATTTCACCTTGCCGGTCATCATGGGATTGGAATTCTGCGCGGTCCGGAAAGAGCGACCTGGACGCTGCAATGATGCGATCGGCACAGCGATAGTTCATCCTGAGTGTTATGGCTTCTACACGCTGGTTTTGCGCCAGAGTTTTTAGCAGGGCCGGATTGGCACCGGTAAATCCATAGATCGACTGATCCGGGTCTCCTACGGCGATGACCCTCACCCCCGCATCAAGCAATACCTGCACTATGCGGTGCAGTGGTAAACCGAGATCTTGGTACTCGTCAATCACCACGACGGGGTATTTCGCCCGCACGGCTAGCCGCACCCATTCGTGCTTCTCGATTAATTCCAGACCTGCGAGCACTATGCCGTCAAAATCGATCAGCCCCCGTGCTAGGAGGAGATCTTCGTAGGCTTCGACAACACGTGTTTCTCGCTTAGCCCACGCCCGCCACTCGTCAGAGTCTCGGTCTGGGATGGTGCGTCGCAGCTTGTCGCACGCTGTGCGAGAAGAGCTGCTCGGGGCTTCGCCACGCACGGAGCGGTAAGCCTCGCCGAAGAGCTGGCGAGACTCTGCCGGCGTTGCCACGGCCAGTGGGGTGGGCACGGCAAGTCCAGCCATTGCCGCGTAAGGTAGTACGAGCTCCGTCAAGCAGAACGAGTGCACGGTGGAGATGAGAGTGCGATTCCCATCTTCAACACCAAGCTTTGTCAATCTCGATCTCAGCTCGCTAATACAGGCATTGCTATAGGTGATGCAGGCGATGCGTTGCGGGCGGCGCACTGACTCCGCGAGCAGCCTGGCGATCTTGACGGTGATGGTCTTGGTCTTCCCACTACCGGGGCCTGCCAGGATGACGCAGTTGCCTGTCGACTCGTAGGCATTCCATTGATCCTCGTTACCGCGCAAATCCTCAGCGGCAACGAGATAGGCTGGTTTGGCGATGCTCATCCCAGTTTCTCCTGCATGTACTTCAAGGCATTCTTGATGTAGTCGGGACATACATCAGCCTTTGCCGCGAGCAGTGCTGAAGCCAACCGTTGGGCAAACCGCCCTTTGCCGATAGAGTCGATATCTTTGAGAAACTGCTTCGCATCCAAGGACGTGGGGTCAATTGCCAATGCGCTGAAGCGTGCATGCATCTTCTTGTTGGACGACAGCGCCAGAGCGGCCGTCTTGAAGTGCTCCTCAGCACCGGCCTTGAATACATCGACCTCAAAGGTGAACTTGTTGAGGAAAATGCCGTACCCCGGTGCATGCTCAAGCACTTCATGGAATTCGAGCCCATCCCAAATATCTTCGGGAATCAAATTCTGCATGATGTGATTCACCACTCGATTTTCCCCGTAGTTGTCGTTCACTCCACCGCCGTCCGGATCGTCATCTTCCTGGCTCACTTCTGAGCCTTTCGGGTCGAAGTCGGTGAGTACAGCGAATGGGATGTCGAGCCCTTCAGGTCCAAGTAGCTTTACGTAAGGAGCGAAATTGGTCCCGGCGATCGAGCAGACAGTGATGCCCATGGCATCGAAATCGAAGGCCTTATCGTACAACTTGGCTAGCGTAGGCAGGAGGAACTTTTCGGCATCGCCTTCTACCAGGATGACGCCCTTCGAGAAGAAAAGCTCACCGCGCGTTACGTCGATGTAGCGCTCCAGATCCTCTTGATCAGCAGATTCGAGTTTGATCCCCGTGAGGGATCGAGCAACCGTATGCCCTCCCTCTGGAACATTTTTTAGCACTACGACGTTGGCGAGCGGAGCAACGCTGGCGACATTTGGCGAGTGCGTTGTCAGTAGGATGCTACGCAGCTCCTGACCTTGCTGATCCTCATCACGAGTTTTTAGGTAGTTTCGGTAGATCAAGCGTTGTAGATGCGGGTGCAGGTGCGCCTCGGGCTCTTCGATTGCCAAGAACGTGTGCTGCCGCTCCCCTTCTTCCACCAAGTACTGATGCTCAAGGTGCTTCAACGCAAGGTACAGCACATTTGCGGAGCCAAGGCTGGCCTCCGCAACCCTTCGTTTACCTCCATCAATCATCATTTGCAATGCACGAAGTAACCGTTCGGGTTCCGTTGGCGCAAAGCCCAGAGCCGTTTCGATTGCATGTTTATCACCGATCATTGTTGTGAGCTGGCCATTGACCTGCTTCACCACGTCAGCAAGCTGAGGCAAGCCTGCAATCCTTGATGTCGTTGCGTGCACCTCTTTGGCGATCTCTTCCAGCTCTTCTTCGTCAATGGTTTGAGCCGCTCGGTCCAGTAACGGTCGCAGTGGGGAACGCGTCCACCGTGCAAGATCCGACTCCGCGTCGCGAAGCGCGGGGAACAGGTCCATTGGCATCCACCGTCTCAATTCGTAGCTGACCGAGTTTTCCGGGCGATCACCACCGAAGATTACAAACTCATAGTCCGCTTCGCTTCGTGGTACTCGATCAATGCCTGCGATCGGTTGGAAGCGGTACGTAACCTTCGCCACCATGGGCGAAGGTTGGATCAGATGGTCGGCGAGCACTGCCAGCAGCTCCTCGCTGCCTTCGAAGTCGCTGAACTCCACCGAAATTTCAATTACATCATCAGCCTTCAGCGGCCTAGGCAGGCGATCCCAGAAATCATCAAGACGCAATCTGCGCGCTGAGTCAGGAAGGGTCGGATCTAGGATCATCCTCAAAGCGAACAACAGATTCGTCTTGCCCACCTTGTTCTCGCCAAGGACAACAGCATGCTGCCCAAGCTCAACGTCGAGATGCTTAAAGTTTCTGAAGTTCTTGATCGTGATTCGACTAATGTGCATACAGAATTTACTTCCCTGGATACCCTGTGCTCGAAGGCTTCAGAAACACATGGGAACAATGTTTTTTGTTTGGTTTACCGCTTTACGTATTAGGAATTGGGTTGCCGTTACCCGCCCATTCGTTTCAAAACATCATGCGTATAGCTACCCCGTCGATTGCCGACCTTCAGGCACTTGATCATCTCAACGATATCGAGTCTTAGAGTTTCGCCCCAGCTCCCCCTCAGGAAGATCACCGTGGATAGCCTAGGCAGCTCGCACCAACCTGGCAATGGCTCCCTCCTCTTTGGCGATGCGCCTATACCAAGGGCACCTTACAACCTCAGCATCAGGTACAAGCCGGTGCAGGAATTGCCTGCTGACCTCACGCATCGAATAGGCAAAGTGTTAATCGAATCTGGTTGCCGTATCCGACAGGTACCGCATAGCGGCCAAGTACAGGTTGAGTTAGAAGCTACTGATGACTAGTTTGACTATCTGTTGATCCATTGGATGGGCAGCCATGCACGCAGCCACTCTAGAACGAGTGGTGGATAGCTTACTCGCCCTCTTGAAATCAGGTATGGGCGCCCTCACTCCTTTGGATGGCGTTTCGCCATCAATCATTAAGGATGTTCATCATGCCGGACAATAAGCACATTACCCACCCTACCGACGCTCAGCGCATCGACATCAACGACCCCTTTGAGGTCAAAAACTGGTGCAAATCCCTAAGTTGCACCGAGACTGAACTCAAAAAGGCAGTCGATGCTGTCGGTACCTGGGCTGACGATGTGCGTGCTCATCTCAACAAGTGACAGATGATGCAGGCGAACCTCCTGCGGGTTCGCCACCCCTGTTGAGTACCGATAAATGCGGCAAGTTATAAAAGCACGCCATCAAGGAAGCACGAAGCAAGATGGGATACCCCTTTTATGACAATCCTCTCGATGAATACCTGGGCAAATTCTTCGATCTGCGGTTTCGGGAATTCAAAGCGAGTTGCATCACACTAGATGAAGACGCCGCTCCGGACTCAAGGGCAAGCGCAGTAAAAACCATCCTGGCTTTACAGCAAGAAATTCGGACACTCAAGCTGGAGTACGATCTTCCTGAGAGGGCGTTTGATCGCTACAAAAGCGCCGCCGAACTTGCCGTTGAACGCTTCGACCGAGAGCATCCAGAGCCTCCAAAGTTAAATATTTCCAGCTGCCAACATACCCAGGCCAGGCCGACGAAACGTATTTTCCGTAACGGTGCCTTGCACGTCGTACTTCAATGCCCAGAGTGCGGAACGCAGCCGAGGTCGCTTCCCAAAAACGGGCATGACCTTGGCACACTGCCAGACTTCGATGAAGGGCTCTACCACCGCCTCACTGCTGAGCGAACCCTTTGGTCAGAGGCCCGCTGGGCCGTATATGAAGCGCAGATGCGAAATGGCAGTGATATACCGGATTACGACAGAACGGCCTTTGAAGACAAATTTCGAAGAGTCGATCCTGCCCCATGCTTGGAAAGCTGTGACCATAAGCTGATAGACGCACGCCTTCGAACTTACCCATCGGGTGGAAACGCTGTGGTTATGCAATGTATAACGTGCGGACACCACGTTGGAGCGGCAAGTAAAAGCAAACACCCCGACTGGGCACTTCTTTCTCCTTTCGATGACGCGTTGGCCAAAAGATCGAAAGAAGAATTTTCAGCATGGGCTCGGAGACGATCTGAAGCGTCGAGAAACGACTTTCAGGACTACAAGGTCAACATCCAGCAGAGGCTTCAACGAAGAGAGCTGAGCTGGAAAGATAATTCCAGGTTCGGCACCTACTATGACTCACCGGAATGGGCAAGGACGCGTGCTCGTATATTCGATAGGGATGACTATCAGTGTCAGTCGTGTAAGAACACCGCCGAATGCGTGCATCACATCCTCTACGACAGGTTAGGAGCTGAAAACGATTTCGATCTGATTTCGCTATGTAATGGGTGCCATACCCTAGTACATGTGGAGCAAAGAAAATTCCACAATCTGTATCGGATGAGTCCAACTGAAATTCGGTCAATGCTCAAGCCTAGCAATGGTGATGATTGAAGCCACTCTCCGATATATGCCCCATCTCCGATGGGGTATCCGGAGAGGAGCTAAACGAACAGCGCTTAGCTCAACAGAATGAATGCTATAAACCATTCACCGTTGATGAACCTCTAAAATTCAGAGCGTCAGGGGATGCTCCTTCATTGCCTTTTGAATTTCATCTAGATCGTCAAGGCTTGCGACAAACCCTCTCGGCCCATACATACCGGGCACTGGTTGTTTTTCGGTGGGATCGAGAACGAGCCTGAACGCACCATTAACGGAATTCAGGACATCCTGATTAACCCGAATTAGCACATCGACACGATGGTTGAGTTTGGCAATAACTTTTTCAGCCTCAGCATTATCAATGGACGCAAGTCCGCGACCGGAATCTATCGCGACTATCCTATCCTTCATAATATTTACTTGCGCCAAAAGGCTAACTACTTGAAGTTTCAGCCCTTCGACATCTTCATCTGACTCTTCTTCTAGCTCTCCCCCAGCAACCCTACTACCGTTGAACGCCCTGTCGACCAGTTCCCGATATGCTTTATTTCGCAACAAAGTAGTATAACTGAATGGCTTTACTTCTTTATTAAAGTACGGAGAGCTTGGGCTGACCGCCTTGGCAGTTCTGAGCTGTGTGATGATCGCACTTAACGTTTTGCAATAGTCGGTGATAAGTCCATATTTTGAAGCATCGATAGTGCTAATCGCTTGAGCGACAATTGCTTCGACATGGGCTGATCGCCCAGTTATATACAGGTCAAATGTAGACTGTCTTTTTAATTTGGTATTCATATTTTATGTGATGTACTGGGAAATGAGCTTTACCGGTTGCACGACGAGTTGGTGCAGTTGTTGCTCGCCTTCAAAGGCGGCGTAAACATCGAAAGCATCAATTGCCCCGGAGTTCACCATACTGTTTATTTGTCCAGCCAGTTGTGTAGCTGCTGTCCCTGCCGATCTGTACTGGATCCCCAAATGTTCTTTGAGGTTCCCAGGCTGCATCTGCAGAATCCCTCTGAGATAGGCAAGTCGGCTGTCGAGATCAGGACTTGTCAGATCAGGGAAGTTCTGAGCATCAACCAACCGTTTCAGCAATTTTTCATTGTCGCCAACTGTAGTTCTCTGATAGTGGCCTATGATTTCTTCTTTTTTCTGAACAACCAGCTCGTTTCGCTGGCCGCTATTGGCCATTTCGACCAACTGCATTTCGATTGCCTCGAGGACTACCGCTTGGCGGGCAAAATGATCGTGCTCACGTTCAAGCTTTTCGATCTCCACTTCATTTCGACTTTCTGGCTTGCGCTGGAGTAAATCCTCAATCATCTGTAGGACCCCGATCATAAGCTCTTTGTATTTGTCCTTTTCAGCACTGATAGCCGGAAGGTGATCAACACCACGAATGGCAAATGGGCACACGGCACAGACGTTTGTAAATCCAAACATTTCTGCCACTTCCTTAGGGCAAATATTATTGAATGGGCATATATGGGTAGCATTGTACGCGGGGTTCGTGGATTCCTTAGCACGTATAATATCAATGCCACTCTTAGCGCCCCTTACCCTTGCCAAGCTCATCAAGCGATGTTTGGTAATGGCCTCTTCGGGATCCTTCTGGATGGCGGCCATAAGCCTCTGATTGAGTTTAAACACCGCATCTGAAAGGTGAGGCGCCTCCCCTCTTTGGACTTTTTCAACGTTCTTCATCACCGCACTAAACAGTAGTTGTTCATGACTAACAATAGGATCATCGTCAATCAATGCATAATAATAGACGAGCTCTTCGGTTTGCCCGGTGAAGTATCGTCCAATCAACGAAGGAGGGAGGAACTTTATCGCTTCTGATACAAATCCAGCTCGTAGCCCATGCGGTGTTGCATCACTTCTAATGGATGCCACGACTAGAGTCGCGAGATATTCTAGCCGATAATCTGTAATAGCCTCCTTAGCTTGACCTCTGTTCCTCACCCACACAAAATCTGGGAGTATAAAGTCCTTCAACTGAGCGCGAATAAAATACTGAAGGCACAACAACAAGAGCGGAAAACTTCTATAATTCGCCCAATCCTTAGATACCCCAGCGGTACGAAAAAGAGGCTTAAATCTGCCAAACTGTGACTCAACTGTCATACCGTACCACAAATCCCGGCGATACTCATCGCTGATACAAGCGTCATACCAATCGCGCTGGCGATCTAGAAGATCAATTACGTGTCTGGAGGTGATTGCGCTCCATTCGCCATGCGCCTTGTCCGTACTCACAAACAATGGCGCGAGCACCCTTCTGCTGCTACGATCCAGGTAGCGATCATATTGCTCCTTATCCAACCAAATCAAATGCTGTTGTCGGATGCCGGTTTCGCACATTAGTTGGGTCAGCCGAACATCATTTGGCACGACTCGTCGTTCGATGCGATTGTGAATCTCCATCTCAGCGATACGATAGAATCGTGGAATGTAATCAAACCGCTGGATTTTATCTTCATGATAAAATATAGGTGAGTAATTAAGTACTGCCAGGTTTACGCTTTCGCAAGCCAACCCCTTAGTTCCCCATATCCCAGACCAGTCAGGATGCTCGTTGAGCTCAACAATAGTGGGGCACACTAGTTTATCATTCACTATTCCGGGCATTTTTCCGTCAGCCATCTCGTTGAGATGCATAACGAGATACTCCAGAGAGTAGAGCATATTCAGAAACGTGGCAAAATAGGCGCGAGGAATTGGCTTTTTTACCGTACCGTGTCGCTTCCGTAGCCGGGGATAGCATGCTTCTGTAAATGTGTTTATAACCTTGTCCGATTCCGGTATCCGATGGCTATTTTCTACGATGTACGTAAATAGATGATCTACTGGTTGCACCCGCTGGTAGTAGGTATCATTGCTCCAAAAATTGCGCTCGCTGACCCCTTTGAGAAATTTAAGCAGGGTCTGTGGGGGTTCATCTGTAAATTGGGCAAAACCCTCAAGTAAAAGATCATCCGCAGTCACGTAAAGCGAGCAGGAAAAATCATTTAAGGTCGATGGATAGTTTCCAAGATGACCATCTCGATCCATGTAATACTTAAACAAATACATTGCGCAATAGCACAACATAAAATTCAGAGGAGCCCAAGCATTTTTGTCTTGCTGTAGGCGCTTGGTACGAATGAACGATTTGTACACCCCATCAACAAGGATACAAAAATCTATAACTTTTTTTGGTAAATGCTGATACCCCTCAGGTAACGAGTTAACATCATCAATAGCAAAACACTTCCGAACAATTGCTGTACCACCATAAAAGCGAAGGAGCCCCTCAAGAGAGTGATCCTTCCCTTCAAGAAAATTCAACGTGGTCTCTGCGGCTATCGCGTCCGAATTTTTTTTGACACTTTCTTTCCGCCTTCTTTTTGCCTCCACACGCTGCACGGCGGCTTTTTCGCCAACAACAGTAAAAAATTCGCCAAGCACCGTCCGCATCGGCGTACTTTCCGCAATGACCAACATGAAGTCATTTATATAATACCGCGCTAACAACAAATTTCTACTTCCACTGCCACGCGAGTGCAACTCCCTAATATCTTCCTCGGTAAAATCAATAGGATTATATATAGTTGAACACAGCACTAGTCGAAACCAAAATGTTGCACGGTGAGCTCGGCGCCTAGTATCAAGCGCACCTGTATAAGGTATCGATGAACAAGGATTAACACTCCGTGCGTACACCAGCGTTTCGGCTCCATACTGAAGAGTAATCTTATCAACAAGATCATCCTGATTATAAGGAATAGTAAAGTTAAGTGGCAACAATACTTTTCGCTCACACCAAAGCACGATAAATACCATTTTAAAGAAAGTACTCGCGCTCCCCGTCTGACCAGGTGTCAAGCTTTTAAACTCATCAAGCGATCGAATATTTTTTCCACCCTTAAAACAACAAGCCAACACACTGGAGATACGCTCAAGACTCCATCCTCTAAACAAAGCAGGCCCAAGCGCCCCTAATTTTCTTAAAAACGTCTGAGCGGTATCCTTAGAGTAAGCGCCATATTTGTTCTTATACAAGTTTTTTACCACAGCTATCGCCTTATCAAACTCAACAGCGATATCATCTTCTGGTATCAACCAAACTGCATCGGTTTTCGATAGATTAATCATGCCGCTTCCAAAACTTGATTTTCGAGAATTGATAGTTCGCTTGTAAGATAGGCTATTCGGGCTTCCCGAACTGTACGCGGCCCTCCACCCAATCTTGCTAGATTGATTGCTGCTAGAGTGGCATGCAGCATCTGCGCATCTTGACGAGCGTAGCGCTTGGTACTAGATATTTCGCTATGGCCCATGTATTTCTGTACTAGGTACAGTTCCAAACCATAGCGCCGACCGCCATTTGGATTTGGATTCACACAGTGGTTTACTAGGTAATATCCATACATGTGGCGCAAACTGTGAAACCCATAGGTCTCGCCTGTAATTTCCCGCGCCACCTTCGTAAACCGCTCGTAAACTGTCTGATAGGAAAGTGGTATCGGGTCGCCGTTTTTCAGATTGCGAAACAAAAAATTGTGGCACACTGGCGTCAAACGGCTTTTCTCTTTCCTCCGTTCTTCCTGTTTGTACTCGGCCAACGCGATCCAAAACATTGATGCAAATGGCTCAATCATAAACGTCTCAGTGTGAGCCCGGCCTTTATGAGGAAGCTGATTGATGACTTCCTCAGAAATATAGTTGATCAACACATGGCGCCTTGTTGCGGGGTCGACTATGAAGATCTTGCTACAGTCATAATCTTTTGCGTTAGGTACTATATCGCACATCAATATTGTTAGGGCTTCCGAAACACGGCACCCCGTTGCAGCAATTAGGCTCCAAAGAACTTTATCCCGAAGACTTGGCGCTTTTTTTATCAGCTCGACACACTTGTCTATTGGAAATGTCAGCTCATCCCCACCAAACTCGTCAGTGAACGCAAGCTCTGAGGGTTTTGATACAGGTGACAGGCCAGCACACTTGATTCGCCGAACCCCACCGGCTATGCACCCTGCCAACCAACTATTTGATTTTATTGCGGATCGAACTTTTGTAGGGGCTTTAATTTTTACAGTTGTCTGCAGTGAAAATCCTGACAGGGAGCCTGACGTAATAGCTCCACGCTCCTCCAACTCAATCAATCCCCTTCGTAGCATTTCACTTGCATCGATAAAGCGATTAATACCAGCGAAATTTGTAACTACCGATGAGCCAGAAAGATTTCGATCCCCCAATACTCGCGCCGCCTTTCGAACCATCTCGATGCTGCTTGAAGTTCCAAACACCAAAAAACTTTCATAGTTCTCCAGAGCATCAGCCAAAAGCGCTGAGGTCAAACCTCCATTCTGGAATGCTATCTGAGCAATGTAGTTCAAAAATGTCTTAACTGCATAGCAATATGTCGACACGGTTTTGTGCTTAAGCTTTCGGCTCAGCTGATACGCCCAGTTATCGAAGAATTTGTTTTGCAGCTCATCATCAGAGAGCAATCTGAATGTTCTTCGACCATCGCGCACAGTCTCGAGCATGTCCACATGCGGAGCTGAAACTCGAGGATTATTGTTGGGCGACCTTAGCACTGAGAGTTCCTATATTGGTTTGTATATCCATCATTCCATAGGAATCTCATGCCTTGCAAGAGCACTTTTTCAAATTTTTTCAAGCACAAAATAAGTACACTAAGTGTATTTTTAAACATATACACCAAGTGTACTTCTTATAGAATACGGAACTCTTTCCATCATTCCATTTATAGGAGGCAATTTTAACTAAGTACACCCGGTATACTTTAACTCCTAGTAAAATAAGGCTCCTTCATGAAGCCCCCACCTGCCCTGCGCTAACGCACAGCAGTGACAGTCGGACTTGGGTCTAAAAGAAATGGAAAGCGGAGACTGATACCTGTCAGAAATAGCAACACTACTTTCCCGCGCGTAAAACCTGTCATTGATCGGTGGAGGTTTTGTGTATGAAAAAAGCATTTCGAGGTGGGCTCAAAACCCGCCGTCATGCGTATCACCCTCCTATCGCAGTCGGCCTGACCACTGAAATCTGATCCACGAGCGATCAACGATTGGTGCTGGCAAGGTGCCGTAGCCCTCAGCGGACAAATGGATGATGCTCCCTCTGCTCGCCATGGTGCGACAAGTGAACTGAGCAATTAATGCTTGGTGAAATGCACTCGCATTTCGACGCTGGAACAGATCAAGCGTAATGCCGCCAGGAAGGCTCGATGAAAAGTGAAAATGATCACATTGAGTGGGCTGGTCGTAGATGCGGCGATGGATCGAATCGCCTAGCCACACACTGCCTCTGGGTGCAAAACAGCATCTAACAAGCATGTCAAAGCGAAAAAGAAACTCAGTAACAGACTCAACTCTACAAGGTACTGCAGCCTGATTGAGTTCTAGCAGGACAGGCTCAGACGCTGTCAAACAAATCTAAATTTTCAAAGAGACTCATCCGTCCCTAGAGAGGCTGTGTGCCAAGGAATGCTGTCAGTATGCAGTCAGATGCACACTTGAGCTCGGAAGAGATGCTTGCGTGGACGCCTTGAGTTCTGTAATTTTGCCACAACAGGATAGCGATCAAAGCAGTGTAGAAAACTGCAGATACAGGGGGGAACCTATGATAAAGGTTCGAATCCCATCGCCTCCGCCATCTTCATACAAAAAAGCCCTGATTATTCAGGGCTTTTTTGTGCCTGGCGTTCGGCAAGAGCGCTTTCGGTGCCCGCGTCGACAGCGGCCGCGTTGCTCCCATCCTCCCAACTCAAGGAAAGAAAAGTGAACAGCAAGACCATCAGTTCTCTCGTTGCGGCCGTCGTAGGCGTCGTCTTGTTGTGCGTCTTTTTCGGCAGTTGGTACACGGTCGACGAAACCGAGCGCGGTGTGCTGCTGCGCAACGGCGCACTCGTTGGGGTGGTGGAACCCGGCCTATCGTTCAAGACCCCATTCATCGAGTCCGTACGCCTGATCAGCGTCCAGAGCCAGGTCACGGCCTACGAAGACTTGCAGGCCTATAGCAAGGACCAGCAGTCCGCCCAGCTCAAGGTGTCGGTGTCCTGGCACATCGCGCCTTCCGACGTGGCGAAGGTCTACACCCAATTCAAGGATCTGGACGGTATCCGCGACCGGATGATCAGCCGCCAGGTGCCGACCCAGGTGGAAAACGTCTTTGGCCGCTTCAATGCCGTCGCTGCCGTGCAGAATCGGGTGCAACTGGTCAACGATATCTCCACCGCCATCAAGTCCACCATCACCGGCCCCGTGATCATCGACAGCGTCCAGGTCGAGAACATCGACTTCAGCGATGCCTATGAAAAAGCCATCGAGGCACGCATGGCCGCCGAAGTCCAGGTCAAGACCCGTGAGCAGCAACTGGCCACCGAGCAGGTCCAGGCCCAGATCCGCGTCACCCAGGCTCAGGCGGAAGCCGATTCGCAAGTGGCCCAGGCCAAGGCGGACGCGTTGGCCACCGAGTTGCGCGGCAAGGCCGAAGCCGAGGCCATCAAGGCTCGGGCCCAGGCCCTGGCCAGCAACCAGAACCTGGTGGAACTGACCAAGGCCGAACGCTGGAACGGCGTGTTGCCAACGACCGTGCTACCAAACGGCGCAATCCCCTTCATCGACACCAAGTGACATCCCGCGGTGCGGCCTGCCTGGGCCGCGCCCGTAAGCCGCGCTGTAACACCGTGCGTTGCGTTGACGCTACACTCACGTCATCCATGATTTGCAAAGTCCATCGTTAGCAGGAAGCTCAACGTGTACCCATGCATGAACGCAACTACGCGACACTCGCCCTTCTCCCTTGCCATCGCTTTACGCCCTGACCATCGCCCCTCGCCCGGGATCTCACCGACTCCTTCGACAACGCCCCTGCCCAGGAGAACAGCGTGACCAGACTCATCAAAAAATACAAATGGCCCGCCCTGCTGGCGATCGCACTGGTAGTTTTTTCAGCCCTGATCTTCTTTTTGATCAAGTCCTACACCTACGACTCAACAACCTATTTCGAATCCCGCGACTTCATTCGCCAGCTCAAGCAGTCCGATGCGAACTGGAACGTCAAGATTCTCAGGAAGAAGATCGGCGTAAACAATAATCTGTCGCTGACGCCACCGCCGGAAGCGAACAGTCGATGGGAGCAGTTGGAACACCTCAATAATGCCGGCCCCCTGGCGGCACTCTGGGCCTCCCGACGCCAGGGCTATGTCGATGCGGTCAAGAACAAGACCCTGCTGGTGGATCAGTTCCAGCAACACAATGCCGCGTTGCGCACGTCCCTGGATGCACTGCCGATCATCGAGGACGAACTGCAGATACGGCTCAAGGAAATGAACAGTGTAAGTGCCGCGCAACGCCTGACGGCAGCCTCCAACGTGCTGGAGCTGACGTTGACCGCGCTTGAATACGCCCTTTATGTCAGCGTGGACAAGGCCGATGAAGCGCAGGGCCAGTTAAATGAAATGGCCCGGTACGTCGCTCAGTTGCCAACGAACGATCAGCCGGCCTTCCTCGCACTCATCGATCACGTGCAAGTCATCCTGCGCGAGCAACCCATCGTCAATGATTTGCTTGATCGCATCAGCGTGATACCGGTGGCGCAGGAGCTGGACAGTATCAATGAGCTGTTGAACGAGACCCAGCGCCGGACCGCCGCGACGGACCGCCAATACCATATCTACCTGGCGGTGTGCGCCAGCCTCATGGCGATCCTGATGATCTACCTGACTGTGCGGCTGGTTCGCAGTGCTGCCGTCATCAACCAGATCAACCATGCGCTGCAATTGTCCAACGAGCGGCTGGAAGAGCGCGTGCAAGAGCGGACCCGTGAACTGAAGGAGGCGGAACGCGAGCTGGTGGACGCCGCACGCATGGCGGGCATGGCGGAAATCGCCACCAACGTGTTGCACAACGTGGGGAACGTGCTCAACAGCGTGAATATTTCCGCCGAGCTGGTCACCCGCAAGTTGAAACACAGCAAGACCGCCGGGCTGGGCAAAGCGGTGCAGATGATGAACGAACATGCCGACGATCTTGGCCAGTTCATCACCACGGATGAAAAAGGCAAGTTGCTGCCCCGCTACTTCAATGAATTGGTTGATTCCATCGCGGTCGAACAAACACTGCTCATCGACGAATTGGCGCAACTGACCAAGAGCATCGATCACATCAAGGAAATCGTCACGACCCAGCAAACCTATGCCGGCGCTGCCAGGCTGATCGAACCGCTCAAGGTCAGCGATCTGTTCGAAGATGCGTTGCGCATGAATTCCGGCGCACTGAGCCGGCATCATGTCACGGTCATCAAGGACTACCAGGACGTCCCCCCTATCCTGGGCGACAAGCACCGGCTGCTGTTGATCCTGATCAACCTCATCAGCAACGCCAAGTTCGCGATGTCGCACACCAGCGATCCACGCGAAATGACGCTGGGGATCCAGATGGTCGATCAAACGACGTTACGCCTCAGCGTCAAGGACCGAGGCGAAGGGATCAAGCCCGAGAACCTGGCGCGGATATTCAACCATGGTTTCACCACCCGCAAGGACGGTCACGGGTTTGGCCTGCACAGCTGTGCCCTGGCGGCGGTTGAAATGAACGGTCACCTGTCCGTCCACAGCGACGGGGCAGGTCAAGGCGCTGTGTTCACCTTGGATATTCCGCTGGAACTGGCTTGAAAACGAACAGGCTGGCTGCCCCGCAGCCAGCCCCAGGCAACGCGCGATCCGCTACTTGACGTTGGCCGTCGCGCCGCTGCGGTTCTTTCGTGCCGGTAACGCGGCTGCATAGGCCAGCGCTTCCTCCCGGGAAGCAAAGGCGCCCAACCGGTCAGCCTGGGTACAGACCCTCCAGGGTCCACTGTTTACACTGAGCACGTCGTAACCATTGATGTGGATTTTCCTCAGCATCGCAGTACTCATAACTAACCCTCCTCCGAAATAATCCCGGATTGCATCATCCACCTTACTCTCAGTTCGCGCAGTGTGCCGACCGAGCGTCGCAACGTTTGCCAGCACCACCGCACTTCAATGGGAGTCCGAATCCCAGATCCAGTTCCACAGGCCGGGCAAGCGCACCGGCTGGCCGGCGCTCTGGACGGTGCGCGCCATGGCCGCGCGTTCCAGCGCCTGGTGATCGTCGTAGAACGGCTTGGCATCGACAGTCACCCCGGTGACCTGGGCGGCATCGAGCAAGATCTGCAAGTACTCGAGGGAGTGCCGGGCGGTATAGCGGTTGAGGTCATGGAAAGTGACCACCACCGGGATCACGCCATCGACCGCAGGCAACTCGCCAGCCGCCATGCGCTCACGCACTTCCGAGAGCTGGCGTATCAGGTTGCTTCGCCGTCGTGGGCTGGCGGTGATGCCCCAGACTTTTCCGTCGTTGGCGCTCAGATCAGTCAACAACACATGCATGCCATGGCGCTGGTAGGCGGCGAAGGTGCGCTTGTCGTAACTCCAGAACGGCGGCCGGACCAGTGTGGGGGGTGTACCGCTGATGGCGGCGATGTCAGCGCTGCCGTCAACCAACGACTGCTCCAGATCCTCGGGGCTCAGGGAGCGATGGTTCGTGTGCCAGTGGGTCGCGGTATGGAAACCCAGCACATGGCCCTCGCGCTGCTCGCGATGCATGACCGAACGCCCGATATCACTGTCGCCGGCGCGTGGCGCGCGGGTCTGCACAAAGAACACCGCCTTGATACCAGGCTGTATGGAATTGTGTGCCAAGGAGTCCAGTATCTGCTGGCTCGGGTTCCAGAAGGATGATGCACTGGGCCCGTCGTCGAAGGTCAACAGGAAGCGGATCGGGGGCTGCTCGAGCAAATGTTGCCTGGTTTGTGGCGTCAGTTCGATGGGTGGACCAATGCAACCAGACAGACCGATGGCGAAGACTGCGATGACCAGCGCCCTGGCGATGTTTTTCATGTTTTGCCCTGATGTGAATGCCGTACTGCCTGGCCTTTTTCCCTGGCCGAGGGTGGAAAAGCTCATCTTGGAGAAGGTTACCCGGGTTTGGTTCCGGGCCGCGAACATTGCTCGCCGGACCGTTTTCGCCGCGGCTTCGTCCACAGGTCATGCGACCTTATTGCTACCGCCTGGAAATTCAATGGAATTTTCTGTACGCCCCCGTATCCATCCGTATAGGACTTGATTAGGGAGGATTTATGGGCGGGCCATCGCTTTACATCATCGACTACACGCTCCATGGCGAGCCGAAGTCTTTCATCATTCGCGCCGAAGTGATGAACAACTCCGAAGCTTGGCATTGGGCCAGTTGCGACGCAGGTGTCGGGCGCATACCCAAGTTCGGCAGGGAGAAGGTCAAACGGGTTTCAAAACCCCTTGCGGAAAAGTACGGCATTACCGACGTGCGCTGGCGAGCCAGTGCGGCGCCGGCCTGGGTCAAGGAGTCTGGCTGACATGTAAACCCCACCATTCGGAGAACCGGCTGTCCAGTCGGACACCGGATTCCCGACAGACCCGAAATAACTCTACTACGCTTAACAACAGTACGACTCGCCTTCGGGTGGGCTTCGTGCTGCCCCATCAACGCTGAATGGAGGTGTGACATGTCAGAAAAAGAGTCCATCACCACCCTGCTCACTTTGTTGGAGTCCCGTCAGTCACGGCTGGCGGCGGCCTGCAAGGAAATCGCCGACTGGGTCGACCATCAGGGCGGGCACCCGACCGCTGTGCGTATTCGGGACCGGCTCAATGATATCGATAAGGATGCCCCATCGATCCAGAGTGCATTGACGTCGCTCAAACCCGTTGAGCCACCGCTGCCTAAATTCCGTTAACGCTTTTGCGTCAACTCGTTCTCCCCGAACGTTACCGGTTGGAAAACCGATGGATCAGGCACGACCGCTCAGGGACCACTCAAAGAATCTGCCAGCGCTCGAGGTCAAGTTCCTAGGAGCGCTCGTTCAGATATTCAACCCACCGCTCATAGGCTTCATGCTGACGCTGGACCGCTTCCTCCCAGGCGAGCCCCGCCATTTGATGGGCACAGATGAGCGTCATCATTTCCGATGTTGCCGTGTCAAGCTCTACCAGCAACTCGTGGGATTTGATCTTGAAGTCTTCAACGGTAGTCATCTTTCCTCTCTTCCCCCATGCCCGGGGTCGACCATCCACCCAACATGGATGCGTTTTTTCGACTCTGATTCATTTTTGGCGATGATCGGTCGATAGCCGAGCGCCGGGCAGCCGATGAAATAAGTGAAATCATTCGCCCGCGCCCGTGGTCGTAATGACATGACCTCAGCAGAATTTTAGTAGATACACCGCAAGCATATATTTCAGTTATATTTCACTTTTATGACAATCATTGACCGAACACACTTATGAAAATCCGCGCGACCGTCATCTGCGAGCAAGACCGCCAGATCTTGCTGGTGCGCAAACCCAAGAGCCGTTGGGCGTTGCCGGGCGGCACCGTCGAGTGCGGCGAAACCCATGTCGACGCGGCCATCAGGGAATTGGCGGAAGAAACCGGACTCAGCGCGGAAAACCTGCTCTACCTGATGCGTGTCAATGAAGGCGATACCGAACACCACGTTTTCGAGGTGTCCGTCATCGACGGCAAAATGGCGAGCCCACGGAACGAAATCAGCGATTGCCTGTGGCATCCGCTGGACGCCATTGCACAATTGCAGATGAAGAAAGGCATGCGGGAAATTCTTGAGGCGTTTCGACGGCGGTTGTGAGCCTGCCTTGAGCACAAAAAGGGTTGCGTGAGATACCTCATGCAACCCTTTTTTATGGACCGGTCCTTAGTCCAAAGCCGAACGCTCTGGATCGCTGACGCCAAGACGTGCTTCAGGCACTTCGCTGCTCTGCAGGTCATTAAGCAGCGCGCGCCACAGTGACACGCACATTCCCATCATCACCAGCAGGAACGGCGCGGCAACGATGATGGCTGCGGTCTGCAGCCCACCCAGACCGCCCATCACCAACAGCACTGAGGCCGCCGCACCGGCCAACGAGCCCCATAGCACCACCAGCCAGCGCGGCGGCTCCAGGTTGCCATGGGCACAGAGCATGCTCATCACGATGGCGCCGGCATCGGCCCCCGAGATGAAGAACACCCCGACCAGCACGATCGCCGCGAACGAAGTCAGCACTGCCGCTGGATACTGGGCCAGCAGCGCGAAGAGCGCCACTGCGGGCCCCTGTTCCTTCACGATCGAGGCAATGCCACCCACGCCGACCAATTCCGAGTAGAGGGCCGCACCGCCCATGATCGAGAACCACACCATCGTCACCCCACTGGGAATGAAGATAACGCCGACGACGAACTCGCGAATGGTACGACCACGGGAAATACGTGCGATGAAAGTGCCCACGAAGGGGGCCCAGGAAATCCACCAGGCCCAGTAGAAGATGGTCCAGCCGGCAAGCCACTTCCCGTCGCTGAAAGCCGCGGTGCGAAACGACATCGGAATCAGCTCGCGAATGTATTCGCCTACCGACGCGACCAGTGTGTTCATGATGAAAACGCTGGGCCCCACCGCTGCCAGGAACAATAACAGCACCACGGCAACCACCATGTTGAAGTTGCTCAGGAACTGCACCCCCTTGCCGACCCCGGATACGGCGGAGAGGATGAAGAGCACCGTCATCACAGCGATGATGGTCAACGCAATGCCATTCGATTCACCGGTGTGCCACAGGTAATTGAGGCCACTGTTGATCTGCTGCGCGCCCAGGCCGAGCGAGGTGGCCGTGCCGAACAGTGTCGCCAGGACCGCCAGCACGTCGATCGACTTGCCCAACGGCCCGCGCACACCCACCTCGCCGATCAGCGGCGTAAAAGCGCTGGATATCAGGTTCGGCAGCCCCTTGCGGAACGAAAAATAGGCAATGACCACGCCCACGATGGCATAGATAGCCCAAGGGTGGAACGCCCAGTGGAAATAGGCGTACTCCATGGCCAGTTTGGCAGCCTCCCTGGAGTGCGGCTGCGCCAGCCCATGCGGTGGCGTCGCAAAGTGCGTGATTGGCTCGGCTACGCCCCAGAACATCAGCCCGATGCCCATGCCGACGCTGAACATCATGGCGATCCATGATGCCGTGCTGAACTCGGGCTGCTCCCCGTCCAGCCCCAGGGTGATTCGGCCGAAGCGACTGAACGCCAGGAACAAAGCGAAACCCAGGAAGAAAACAGTGGAAATGACGAAACTCCAGCCGAACTCGTCGATGATGGTGTCCAGTAACGTCTGCATCGCGGTCGCCATAGCCTTGGGCGCTAATGCCCCCCAGGCCACGAACGAAGCGGAAATCATGGCAGCCACCCAGAAAACCACCTTGTCGATGGGTGACCCAGGAATTTTTTGCATACTCCATCCTCCAGCAAAGTGTGAAACCCGCTGTCGCGAGCCATAGCTACTGCCCCGCGATGGTCGCTTGCCAATCGAACGATGGTTTACGCACGGACGATCCCTGCTATTCAAATAACGACAGCGTTATCAGCAATGCCCAGCGTGTGGAGGCAAGGAAGTCGTATCTGGATTCAGGAAGGTCGGTATTAACGGAGATCGAGGCGATAGAGCGTGGCGCAGGATGGACAAACCAATGATGGGCGCCGATTCCCTGGAAGTACGTTCGCACTCGGAAAGAAAGTCATTTCGACACGGTGAATTACCCACCGCTTTCCCAATTACCGATCAGAAGCAAACAAGGATTTGCATTAGCTTTCGCTCGCAAACCCTTGATTTCAGATGGTGCCCGAAGCCGGAATCGAACCGGCACGCCCTTACGAGCGGGGGATTTTAAGTCCCATGCGTCTACCAGTTTCGCCATTCGGGCGGTAGCGCGGTGCAGCCGTCTGACATCGGCGAATCGAAACGCCCATGCCCTGGCTGGTGCAGCAAGAGGGAGGAATATATACATCCCTCCCCGGTGAAGCAAGGTTATCCATGCCCATTTACAGACAAGGCTTTTCCTCACCTCGAAAATGAAAAAGCTCTGTAGATCATCGATCTACAGAGCTTTTCAAAAGTGGAGGCCGAAGTCGGAATCGAACCGGCGTAGGTGGATTTGCAATCCACTGCATAACCATTTTGCTATTCGGCCTCAGAACGCCCGATGGTATGAAACACCATCCAACGCTTACAAACCTGACTCAGGATCGAATCGCCTTAAAGCGACTCTAACCTATTGAAAACATTGAGTTTTTTTACATCCCAATGCATTCGATGGGCGCAATTATGTACTCATTTACCGAGGCTGACAACCCCTTGATTTCAAAAAAAAATCAGCCGACGGCCAGTGTCGCTTCTTTTCTTTTACGCCGTGGGCCCGATTGACCTGACAGGGCTGAGCACACACCGGCTGTCGCAGCCCGCCACCATAGTGGGTAACATACCGGCCTTCCCCGCAGACCTGCTGCGACCTGCCGAATAAGCCCATTCCATGCCTTTCGAACTCAGCGTTGACCTCACTACCCTCGCTATCCTTGCCGTTGTCGCGTTCATTGCCGGTTTCATCGATGCCATCGCCGGTGGCGGTGGCCTGTTGACCACCCCGGCGCTGCTGACCGCCGGCCTGCCGCCGCACCTGGTGCTGGGCACCAACAAACTCAGTTCGACGTTCGGCTCGGCCACCGCCAGCTTCACCTTCTACAAGCGCAAGCTGTTCCATCCACGGCAGTGGACCCACGCCCTCGTCGGCACGCTGGTCGGTGCCTTGACCGGCGCCATCGTCGCCCATTACCTGCCCGCCGAATGGCTGAACAAGATGCTCCCGGTGATCGTCTTTGCCTGTGGCCTGTACCTGTTGTTCGGCGGCACGCCCAAGGCGCCGCTGGACAGCGACGCGCCGATCAAGGAAACCTGGCAGTCGCCCCAAGGCTTCAGCCTGGGTTTCTATGACGGTGTGGCCGGTCCGGGCACGGGTGCATTCTGGACCGTCAGCAGCCTGCTGCTCTACCCCATCGACTTGGTCAAGGCCAGTGGCGTGGCCCGCAGCATGAACTTCGTCAGCAACATCGCGGCGCTGGCGGTGTTCATTTTCTCGGGGCAAGTGGATTGGATCATCGGCCTGAGCATGGGATTGTCGGTGATGATCGGCGCGTTCTTCGGCGCTCGCACCGCCATCAGCGGCGGTGCGAAGTTCATCCGGCCGGTGTTCATCACCGTGGTGCTCGGGCTGACCGTGCGGCTAGCCTGGCAGCGCTGGTTCAGCATGGCCTAGACGCCGCGCCACATAAAGGTCGATCAGGTAGCGGGCGATGGAGCGCCAGGCTGGCAGCGGTGGTAGGTCATGGATGTTGAACCACTGGGCATCCTCGATTTCGTCCTCCTGGGGCACGATCTCGCCACTGGCGTATTCGGCGTGGAAGCCCAGCATCATCGAGTGAGGAAACGGCCAGCATTGGCTGCCAACGTACTGGATGTTCTTCACCTCGATGCTGACCTCCTCGCGCACCTCGCGGATCAGACAATCCTCAGCCGACTCGCCAGGCTCGGCGAAGCCAGCCAGGGTGCTGTAGACGCCGGTGACGAAACGCGGCGAACGGGCCAGCAGCACCTCGTCGCCGCGAGTGATCAGCACGATCATGCTCGGTGAAATCCGCGGATAATGCCGCAGGTCGCACACATCGCAATACATCGCCCGCTCTCGCGGGATCTGGCCCATGCGCTTGCCGCAACTGCCGCAAAACCGATGTTCCCGGGCCCAGGTACCGATCTGCGCCGCATAGCCCAGCACCTTGAACAGCGTGTAATCGTCTTCGAGCATGAAAGCCCGCAACCCCTTCCAGTTGCAGCCGGGGATCTCCAGTGGACTGTGCAGTTCCAGCAGATAGACGGGTTCACCATCGAGGTGACCAATCCCATGCTCAGCGAGGATCGACAGGTCTTGGCGCTTGAGCCAGTCACGGGGAAACAGCGCGCCGTTGTCGTCAAACAGAAAACCTTCGGGACTGCGGGCCACGGCCCAGCCGCCGGGAAGGTCGGTGTCGAGTACTGTGGTGGTCGTCCAGCGTGAAATCATGATCGATCAATCCAGAAATTCAGGTTTCTGTTTGCTCATATGGGCGGCCATGGCCACCCGCAGGTCGTTCGATTGCAACATGGCGGCATTCCACGTGGCGACGTATTCCAGGCCGTCGTCGATGCGGTGGTCACGCATGTAGCGGATCATTTCCTTGGTGCCGGTCACGGCGATCGGCGACTTGGCGGCGATGTCCCGGGCAATGCCCATTACACCGTCGAGCAAGCTGGCGGCGTCACGGTAGACGCGATTGACCAGGCCGATCTCGCGCGCTTCGTCAGCACCGAAGGTGCGCCCCGTATAAGCGAGTTCACGCAGCATGCCGTCCCCGACGATCCGGGGCAAGCGTTGCAAGGTGCCAACATCGGCGGCCATGCCGATGTCGATTTCCTTGATGGAAAACTGCGCGTCCTCGGCGGCATAACGCATGTCGCAGGCGGCGATCAGGTCGATAGCCCCGCCCAGGCAATAGCCCTGGATGGCGGCGAGCACCGGTTTGCGGCAGTTGTCCACGGCGTTGAACGAGGCTTGCAGTTGTAAGATCTTGCGCCGCAGCAGCCGCGCATTGCGACCCACATCCTTGCCCAGCTCGTTGGCGACACCCGCCAGCATCATCAGGTCTATCCCGGAGGAAAAATGCTTGCCGGCACCACTGAGCACCACCACTCGCACTGGGTCGGTGTCGTCGATCCATTGGAAGATCTCGACGATCTCGCTCCAGAACGCGGCGTTCATCGCGTTGATCTTGTCCGGGCGGTTGATCTGCACATGGGCGATGTTGTCTGCAAGTTCGACGTTGAACGCTTGGTATTGCGACATGGCAGTGATCCTTTACCGGCTGAAAAGAGGCCTGAACTATAGCAAGCCATTGCGACAGGACGTAGGCAGTGCATCGGCCAAAAGCAGGACCTGAAGCCCGGTTCTGAACCTGGGAGTGAAACTTGCAGGAACAGCGCCTGTGGGAGCAAAGCTTGCTCGCGATGAGGCCAGTGCCTCAACATCCTTGGTGGCTGGGCAACCGCTGTCGCGAGCAAGCTTTGCTCCCACAGGTTTGCTTGCGTCGGGCTTATTCGCTTGCTTGCAACTGCCCATCCCACCCACCACCCAGCGCAGCGATCAATTGTACGCTGGCGATCAGTCGGCTCTGCTGCAGGCTCAACACGCTGCGTTCGTTGCTCAGCGCCGTTGCCTGGACGGTGACCACGTCGAGGTAGGCGATCAATCCGGCCTTGTACTGGTTCTGGGTCAGGCGCAGGGACTCGCGCGCGGCATCCAGTGCTTCCTGGCGCACGCGGGCTTCGTCTTCCAGCACCTTGAGCTGGATCATATAGTTTTCCACCTCGCGAAAGCCGTCGAGCACGGTCTGGCGATAGGTGGCGACGGTCTGGTCGTAGGCCGCGACGGTACGGTCGACTTCCGCCGAGCGCTGGCCACCGTCGAACAGGGTCATCGCCAGTTGCGGCCCCACCGACCAAAAGCGGTTCGGCACGCTCACCCAGTTGTCGTAGGTACTGCTGCTGTAGCCACCACTCAGGCTCAGGGTCAGGTCGGGATAGTAAGCGGCCTTGGCCACGCCGATGTTGGCGTTGGCGGCCATCACCGAGCGTTCTGCCGAGGCAATGTCGGGGCGACGCTCCAACAGTTGCGACGGCAGCGCCAGGGGGATTTGCGGCAACGCCGGAATGTCGCGGGTTTCGGCCAGGCTGAACTCGGCCGGCGCCAGGCCCATCAGCACGGCGATGGCATTCTCGAACTGCGCCCGCTGCCAGATCAGGTCGACCAGGTCGCCTTGGGTGGTCTTGAGCTGGTTCTGCGCCTGGGCCACCGCATCCTTGCCGGACACACCGGCGCGGTACTGGTTTTCGGTCATTTTCAGCGAGCGTTGATAGTTGTCGACGGTGGTCTGCAACAGGCGCTTCTGTTCATCGATCACCCGCAACTGCAAGTAATTCTGTACCAGCTCCGATTGCTGGCTCAGGCGCATGGCGGCCAAGTCGGCATAACTGGCCTGGGCGCTTGCCTCGTTGGCCTCCAGGGTCCGGCGCAGCTTGCCCCAGACATCCGCCTCCCAGCTGACCCCGGCCTGGGTACTGTAGGTGTTGCGGATACCGCTGGAAGAACTGCTCAGGCTCGAACTGCTGCTGCCGGTGCCTTGGCTGGAACGGGTCTTGCCGACTGTCAGGTCCACGGTCGGAAAGAACGCGCCCCGGGCACTGCGGGCCAACGCCTGGGCCTGCCGGTATTGGGCTTCGGCCTGGGCGACGGTCTGGTTGGAGGTGTTGAGTTTTTCCACCAGGCCATTGAGCTGTGCGTCGCCGTACAGCTCCCACCAGGCGCCACGACTCAGCGCGTCGCTGGGGTTGGCCCGGCGCCAGCCCTCGGACTCTTTGTACTGCGCCACTGTCGCTGCTGTCGGACGCTGATAATCCGGGCCGATGGCGCAGGCGCTAAGCATCGCCACGCACAGCGCCAGGCTCAGTGTCCGGGAACCGCGGGCGGCCGCCAGCGGCGCGACAAGATTGAAAAGCGAACGGTCGATCATAGCGGAGTTTCCAGGGCAGCATCGGTGCGCACGCCACGCCAACGGTTGAAGCGATGGCGCAGGCGGTCGAGGTAAAGGTAAACCACTGGCGTGGTGTAGAGCGTCAGGACCTGGCTGAACACCAGCCCGCCGATGATGGTCAGGCCCAGCGGCTGGCGCATTTCCGAGCCTTCGGCACCGCCGAGCAACAACGGCAAGGCGCCGAGGATCGCCGCCAGCGTGGTCATCAGGATCGGCCGCAGACGCAGCAGGCAGGCGTTGCGGATCGACTCCAACGGCGCCTGGCCGGCGCGTTCCAGTTGCAGCGCCAAGTCGATCATCAGGATCGCGTTTTTCTTCACCACGCCGATCAACAGGAACAGCCCCAGCAAGGAGATCAGACTGAATTCACCGCCCAGCACATAGATCGACAACAAGGCGCCGACCCCGGCCGAGGGCAAGGTGGACAGGATGGTCAGCGGGTGGATGTAGCTTTCGTACAGCACGCCCAGCACCAGGTACACCGCCAATAGCGCACCGAGGATCATGAACGGCTGGCTTTTCTGAGAGGCCGCGAAAGCATCGGCGGTGCCGGCCATCTTCACGATGATGTCCTCAGGCATGCCGAGCTTGGCAATGGCTCGCTCGATGGCGGCCGTGCCCTGCTCCACCGTCACGCCTTCGGCCATGTCGAACGAAATACCCTCGGACGCGAACTGGCCTTCGTGGCTGACCCGGTCATCCTCCAGGCTGTTTTCGTAGTGAGCGATGACCGACAGCGGTACCCGTGCACCCTCGGCGGTGATCACCTGGACCTGCTCGAGGGTGTTGGGGTCCCGGGCATACTTGGGATTGACCTCCATCACTACCTGGTACTGGTTGAGGCTGTCGTAGATGGTGGAAATCTGCCGTTGGCTGTAGGCGTTGTTGAGCACCGTGGTGACCATGTCCATGTCGATCCCCAGGCGCTTGGCCTGGTCGCGGTCCACCACCAGCGTCACTTGCTGGGCTCCACCGCCGTCGCGGGCGTCGATGGCGGTCAGCTCCGGCAAGGCCCTGAACGCGGCCACCAGCTTGGGGTACCACTGGCGCAGGGACGCCAGGTCAGCGCTTTGCAAGATGTAGGAATACTGTGAGGTGGTCTGCTCGCGACCTCCACCGAATTGCAAGTCCTGGTCGGCCATCAACATCAATTGCGTGCCAGGCACCTTGGGCATTTCCTTGCGCAAGCGCTCGATGACCTTTTGCGCGGAAATATTGCGCTCCTTGATTGGCTTGAGACGCACCAGCATGAAGGCGTTGTTGGTGCCGTTGTTACCGCCGATGAAACCCACCACGCTCTGCACCGCATCGTCCTTGAGCACGGCACGGCGGAAGATTTCCATCTTCGGTTGCATGATGCTGAACGACAGCCCGTCGTCGCCACGCACGAAACCGATCAGCTGGCCGGTGTCCTGTTGTGGCATGAAGGTTTTCGGCACCACCACATACAAGGCGACGTTCACGCCGATGGTCACCAGCAAGCTCAGCAGGGTCAGGCGCCGATGGCGCAGCACCCAGTCCAGGCTACTGGCGTAGCCGCGGACCATCCACTCATTGATCTGCCGGCTCCAGCGTTGCAAGCGGTTTTCCTGCCCCGGCACATGAGGCTTGAGCCAACGGGCGCAAAGCATCGGCGTGAGGGTCAACGACACCACCAGCGAAACCACGATGGCCGCCGTCAGCGTGATGGAAAACTCACGGAACAGGCTTTCGATGATCCCGCCCATGAACAGGATCGACAGGAACACCGCCACCAACGAGGCGTTCATCGACAGCAACGTGAAGCCCACTTCCTTGGCCCCCAGGTAAGCGGCCTTCATCGGCGGCACGCCTTCGTCGATGTGCCGGGAAATGTTCTCCAGCACCACAATGGCATCGTCCACCACCAACCCGGTCGCCAGGATCAGCGCCATCAACGACAGGTTGTTCAGCGAAAAACCGTAGAGGTACATCACCACAAAGGTACCCACCAGCGACACCGGCACCGCCAGGGTCGGGATCAGCGAGGCCCGCAGGTTGCCGAGGAACAGGAACACCACCAGCACCACCAGGGCCACGGCGATCAGCAAGGTCATTTCCGCTTCGTGCAAGGTGGCCTTGATCACTGGCGAACGGTCCATTGCCAGGTTCAGCTTGACGCTGGCCGGCAGCACGGCCTGTAACGCCGGCAGTTGCGCCTTGATCTCGTTGACCGTCTCGATGATGTTGGCCCCGGCCTGGCGGTTGATCACCAGCAGCACCGCGGCATCGTTATTGAAGAAACCGCTGTTGTAGCGGTCCTCGACGCTGTCGGAGACTTTCGCCACGTCCTTGAGTCGCAGCACCGAACCGTCCTGGTAGCGGATGATCAGCGTTTCGTAATCCTTGGCTTTTTCCAGCTGGTCGTTGGCCTGGACCTGCCACATACGTCGATCGTCCTCCACCGAACCCTTGGGCCTGCGCACGTTGCTGTCGGCAATCGCGGTGCGCACATCGTCCAGGGCCACGCCGTACTGGTTGAGCAACTGCGGCTCCAGTTCGATGCGCACCGCCGGCAACGAACTGCCACCGATCTGCACCTCGCCGACACCCGGCACCTGGGACAGGCTCTGGGACAGGATGGTGGACGCCAGGTCGTAGAGCTGGCCTTTTTGCAGCACATCCGAGGTCAGCGACAGCACCATGACCGGTGCCTGGGACGGGTTGACCTTCTTGTAGGTGGGCATGCTGCGCATGCCGCTGGGCAACAGGTTGCGCGAGGCATTGATGGCGGCCTGCACTTCTCGCGCGGCGCCGTTGATGTCGCGGTCCAGGTCGAATTGCAGGATGACCCGGGTCGAGCCCTGGTTGGAACGGCTGCTCATGGTGTTGACCCCGGCGATGGCGCCGAAGGACCGCTCCAGCGGAGTCGCCACGGTCGACGCCATCACCTCCGGGCTGGCCCCCGGCAAGTTGGCCTGGACCACGATCACCGGAAAATCCATCTGCGGCAACGGCGAGACCGGCAACAGGCCGAAACACACCCATCCGAGCAGCATGATGGCGAAGCTCAGGAGCATGGTCGCCACGGGACGCTTGATGAAGGGGCCGGAGAGATTCATCGACGACAGCTCCAAGCGGCAAGCTTCAAGCTGCAAGCTAAAGGCGTGCGCCGCCCCTGCTCTTCTCTTGCAGCTTGCCGCTTGCCGCTTGCCGCTCGCGCCGTCATACCGACACCTCGTTGGTGTCGGTTCGAGTAAATCGCCGTCCCAACCGATCGAACGCCAGGTAGATGACAGGCGTCGTAAAGAGCGTCAACACCTGGCTCACCAACAACCCACCCACCATCACCAAGCCCAGCGGCTGGCGCAGTTCGGCGCCGGAGCCGGTGGCGAACATCAGCGGGATCGCGCCGAACAGTGCCGCCAGGGTGGTCATCAGGATCGGCCGGAAGCGCAACAGCGCGGCCTGATAGATGGCGGTCTGCGGGTCGACGCCCTGGTTGCGTTCGGCGTCGAGGGCGAAGTCGATCATCATGATCGCGTTTTTCTTGACGATGCCGATCAGCAGGATGATCCCGATGATGGCGATCATGCCCAGGTCGTTGCCGCTGAGGATCAATGCCAGCAAGGCACCGATGGCCGCCGAGGGCAAGGTGGAGAGAATGGTGATCGGATGGATGTAGCTCTCGTAGAGAACCCCCAGGACGATGTACATGGTCACCACCGCCGCGAGGATCAGCAGCAAGGTGCTCGACAACGACGCCTGGAATGCCTGGGCCGCGCCCTGGAACTCGGTCTGCACGCCCACCGGCATGCCGATGTCCTGCTGGACCTTCTCGATCACGTTCACCGCATGCCCCAGGGCCACGCCCGGCGCCAGGTTGAACGACATCATCACCGCCGGGAACTGGCCGATGTGGGCAATCGCCAACTGCGCTTGACGTTCCTCGACCCGGGCCAGGCTCGACAACCGCACCTGCCCGCCGTCGGTGGTCTTGACGTGAATCTGGTCCAGCGCCTGGGGGCCGATCCGTTCCCCGGCCTGGGCCTGCAACACCACGCGGTATTGGCTGGCCTGGGTGTAGATGGTGGAAATCTGCCGCTGGCCGAACGCGTCATACAACGCATCGGTGATGTTCGACACCGAGACACCCAGGCGTGAAGCAGCATCGCGGTCGATCACCAGATAGACCTGCAAGCCCTTGTCCTGCAAGTCGCTGGTGACGTCGGTCAGCTCCGGTTGACGGGACAAGGCTTCGGTGAGGCGGCCACTCCAGAGCGTGAGCAACCCGGCATCGGGCGAGGACAGGCTGAACTGGTACTGGGTGCGGCTGACCCGATCCTCGATGGTCAGGTCCTGCACCGGCTGCAGGTACAGACGAATGCCCACCAACCGGTCCAACTGCGGCTGCAAGCGGGCGATGATCTCGCTGGCGCTGCCATCCCGCTCGCGGTGCGGCTTGAGGTTGATCAACAGGCGCCCGCTGTTGAGGGTCGCGTTGTCGCCGTCGACGCCAATGTAGGAGGACAGGCTCTGCACCGCCGGATCGGCGAGGATCACCTTGGCCAGTTGCTGCTGGCGCTCGCTCATGGCGGCGAAGGAAATCGACTGCGGCGCTTCGGAAATGCCCTGGATCACCCCGGTGTCCTGCACCGGAAAGAAGCCCTTGGGCACGGCCAGGTACAGCACCACGGTCAGCACCAGGCTGCCCACCGCCACCAGCAAGGTCAGCGGCTGGTGTTTGAGCACCCACTGCAATTTGCGCCCGTAGGCGGCGATCAGCCCGTCGATCCAGGCACCGCTGGCGCGGTAGAAACCGCCCTGCTCCTCTTCCTTGGGTTCGCGCTTGAGCAAACGGGCACACATCATCGGCGTCAGGGTCAGCGACACCACCAGGGAAATCAGGATCGCCACCGCCAGGGTGATGGCGAACTCGCGGAACAGCCGTCCCACCACGTCGGCCATGAACAGCAGCGGGATCAGTACCGCGATCAATGATAGTGTCAGGGACACCAGAGTGAAGCCGATCTGTTTCGCCCCTTTGAGCGCGGCCTGCAACGGGCTGTCGCCTTCCTCGATGAAACGGGCGATGTTCTCCAGCATGACGATGGCATCGTCCACCACGAAACCGGTGGCAATCGTCAGGGCCATCAAGGTCAGGTTGTTGATGGAGAAACCGGCCAGGTACATCACGCCGAACGTGCCGATCAGCGACAGCGGCACGGCCACCGATGGAATGATCGTGGCGCTGACGCGACGCAAGAACAGGAACGTCACCATGACCACCAGGGCGATGGCGATCAGCAATTCATGCTGCACGTCGGTGACTGAGGCGCGGATGGTCTGGGTGCGGTCGGTCAGCACGGTGACGTCCAGGCCGGCGGGCAGGTTGTCGGTGATGCTCGGCAGCATGGCTTTGATCCGGTCCACCACCTCGATTACGTTGGCCCCCGGCTGGCGCTGGATGTTCAGCAGCACGGCCTGGTTTTCGTTGGCCCAGGCGGCAAGGCGCTCGTTTTCGGCGCCGTCGACGATCTCCGCCACATCCTTGAGCCGCAGCGGCGCGCCGTTGGCGTAGGCCAGGATCAACTCGGCGTAGTCCTTGGGCGAGGTCAATTGGTCGTTGGCGTCGAGCATCGAGACCCGGGTCGGGCCGTCGAAGTTGCCCTTGGGCTGGTTGACGTTGGAAGCACCGATCAGCGTGCGCACGTCCGCCAGGTTCAGGCCATTGGCCGCCAGGGCCTCGGGGTTGACCTTGATGCGCACGGCCTGGCGCTGGCCACCGGCGATGGTGACCATGCCGACCCCGCTGATCTGCGCGATCTTCTGCGCCATGCGGGTGTCCACCAAGTCATTGAGCTTGGGCAACAGCATGGTCTTGGAGGTGATCGCCAGGGTCAGCACCGGGGTGTCGGCCGGGTTGACCTTGTTGTATACCGGTGGCGCCGGCAGGTCTTTGGGCAACAGATTGGTGGCCGCGTTGATCGCCGCCTGCACCTGCTGCTCGGCGACGTCCATGTTGGTTTCCAGATTGAAGCGCAAGGTGATCACCGATGCACCACCGGAGCTGGTGGACGCCATCTGCGTCAGTCCCGGCATCTGGCCGAACTGTCGCTCCAGGGGCGCAGTCACCGCGCTGGTCATCACATCGGGGCTGGCACCCGGGTACAGGGTCATCACCCGGATGGTCGGGTAATCGACCTGGGGCAATGCCGACACCGGCAGCAAGCGATAGGCAATCAGGCCGGCCAGTACGATAGCCAGCATGCTCAGCGTGGTGGCGACCGGGCGAAGGATGAACAGCCGCGAGAGGTTCATGCGCCGTCCTTTTTCGCCTTGTCGGCCGCCGCCGCATCTTCCGGCGCCGCGGCGGTCTTGCCCTGCAAGTGCCCTGTCGGTGTGGTGGGCACGTCCTGGCTGTCGTTGACCACTTCCACCTCACTGCCTTCCTTCAAGCGGTCGGTGCCTTCGAGCACCACCCGGTCGCCGGCCGCCAAGCCTTCGGTGACCACCGTGTTGGTGCCGTCGCTGGCGCCGACCTTGAGCTTCCTGATGGTGACTTTCTTGTCACCGTCCAGGGCATAGACGAAGGTGCCATCGGTACCGAACTGTATGGCGGCGGCCGGTGCCAGGACCACGCCTTTGAGGGTGTCAGCCAGCAGGCGCACGTTGACGAACTGGTTCGGGAACAGCGCCTGCTCGCGGTTATCGTAGCGGGCCTTGAACTTCAGGGTGCCGGTGGTGACGTCGATCTGGTTGTTCAGGCTTTGCAGCACACCACTGGCCTGGAGTTTAACGTCGCCACGGTCCCAGGCTTCGACCGGCAGCTTCGCGCCACTGCGGTAGCGGGCGAGCACCGTGTCGAGATGGTTTTCCGGCAGGGTGAATACGACGCTGATGGGTTGGGTCTGGGTGATGACTGCCAGGGCCGTGGTGTCGTTAGCCGCTACCAGGTTGCCGATGTCCAGTTGCCGCAGGCCGACCCGCCCGGAAATGGGGGCACGGATCCTGGTGAATTCAAGGTTGAGCTTGGCGTCGTTGACCGCCGCCTGGTTGGTCTTGACCGTGCCCTGGTATTGGCCCACCAGCGCCGCGGCAGTGTCGAGGGTCTGCTTGGCGATGCTGTCCTCGGCGTACAGGCCGCGATAGCGCTCCAGGTCCACCAGCGCATTCTTCAGTTGGGCCTGATTCTGCAACAGCGTGCCTTCGGCCTGGAGCAAGGCGTTCTGGTAGGGACGCGGGTCGATCTCGGCCAACAGGTCGCCGGCCTTGACCATCTGCCCTTCTTCGAAGGCGATCTTCACCAGTTCGCCGCCCACCCGGCTGCGCACGTTGATGGTGTTGAGGGCCGTGACCGTGCCCAGGGCCTTGAAGTACAGCGGGAAGTCGCCGGTCACCGCCGGTGCCACCCGAACCGGGATCGGCCCGGTTGCACCGCCAAACCCCGGCCGCACGTTGCCCGAGCGCCCCATGTGCCCTGCGGCGGCCTTCTGCTCTGCCCCGGACTTTGAGCCTGTGCTGGCGGGCCAGAACTTCCAGGCCAATGCCGCGACAACCAACACGATGAACAGGCCGAACAGCCAGCGACGGGAATTGCGGGAAACAGAGGATTGCATGGAAGGATCAACCATTGGACGCGTGGGCTTCTTTTATCGAAGGCTGAACGATAAGCACTGGCGGGTCTTTAGCAAAGCGCCTTTACCGGCAATTTACGTTGGGTTTACTCAGCGCAAGATCGACTAACGCCTTGAAGCACAAAAGAAAACGGCCTGGACGAGGCCAGGCCGCTAACATTTTTACTAAAACTTAATTTCAGACCAGTTATTTCAAGGCAGCCAGCGCAGCCTCGTAATTCGGCTCTTCGGCGATTTCCTTGACCAGTTCGCTGTGCAGCACGGTGTCGTTTTCGTCCAGCACCACCACGGCACGTGCGGTCAGGCCTTTGAGCGGACCGTCAGCAATGGCCACGCCGTAGTCCTGGATGAACTCGGCGCCGCGCAGTGTGGACAGGTTCTGGACGTTCTCCAGGCCTTCGGCACCGCAGAAACGCGCCTGGGCGAACGGCAGGTCGGCGGAGATGCACAGCACCACGGTGTTGTTCAGGTCGTTGGCCTGGGCGTTGAACTTGCGCACGGAAGTGGCGCAGGTCGGTGTGTCGACACTCGGGAAAATGTTCAACACTTTGCGCTTGCCGGCGAAATCCTTCAGGGAAACGTCGGACAGGTTGCCGGCGACCAGGGAAAAGGCAGGTGCCTTGGAACCGGCTTGTGGCAGCTGGCCGTTGACCTGGACCGGGTTGCCTTTGAGAGTGACTTGAGCCATGAACGGATTCCTTCTGACAGGTTAGAAAAAGTCGAAGGCCGGAGTTAACCATGAAATGGGGCTACGACCTATGGCTGGACATAAAAAGACACGCCATCGACACCCTGCGGCTATTTCGCCTTGAGCCGCAGGAATGACTGGTGCATGTCGTTCGCCCAACCGTCGATGACCTGTTTGACATCATCGGGCTTCATCACCTGGGCGTCATTGGACAACGGCTTGCCCGTACCCTTGCGCACCACCTGGGCGACCACCGTATTGTTGCCGCCGTCGAGAAACACCGCCTCGGTGCCCAGGGTGGTTTCCTGGTCACGAATGCCACTGGCGGTGCTGACGGCCGCCGCGACCAGCGCAATCGGCACCACTTCATAGGGCTTGAGGCCTTCGGTCTTGCTGCTGACGGCCGTGATGGCGGCGCGTATCACCAATACGCCCGGGCCAGGAGCGGTCGCCAAAGGCAGGGATTTGCCCGCTTCGCGTTTGAGGGCCTGGTCATAGTAGGCGGTGATACCAGACAGCGTGGCCTGGGGAATCTTCACCGTCGGCTGCGGCTTGGGATAAAGCTGTGTCGGTTCGACGTAGAGGCTGGTGAACTTGCGCGGATCGATTTTTGGATCGACCCAGCGCATCACCTCGGCCCCCGACGGTGACTTTTCCTCCTTGAGGCGACTGTAATCGCCCAGGAACCCGGAATACTCATCCGGCTGGGTGACTTTGCTGGAACAACCCGCCAAGGCGAGCGAGGCAACGCAAACAGCGCCGATCAAGGAAAAAAATTTCATGCTGCTACTCCTGTAGGCCATGGGAAGCGGGCCAGAACTACAGGTATAGCCAAGGGTCAGGTATTTTGCCTTGATGGCGTAGGGTTCAGCGCAGCGCCCGTGGCGAGGAGCTTGCTCCCGCTATGTGGGAGCAAGGCTTGCCCGCGATGAAGACGACGCGGTCCTGCAGAATTGAGGCGCCTGTTTCATCAGCAAGCTTTGCTCCCACAGCCTGGGCGGCGCCCGCTTGTCAGATGCCTACACCACCTCCAGGTACGACTCATGAACGGTTTCGCCCAGGTGTCGGATCTGCTCGATGAGGTCGGTCAGCCATGGGTGCAGGCCCGAGGCGAGGATTTCGTCGATGCCGGAATAGCGCAGGCGGGCGTTCAGTTCGGCCGCCAGACGCTGGGCCGGCCGACCGTTGTGGCCCGGCAGGCTGGCGAGGATGTCGTCCAGTTCTTCGATGCAGGCGTGCAGCGAGCGCGGGACGTCGGCGCGCAACAGCAACATCTCCGAGACCTGCTCGGCATTGGGCGCGTTGCGGTAGATTTCGTTGAATGCCTCGAACGAAGACAGCGCCCGCAGCAAGGCGCTCCACTGGTAATAGCCACGGGCCGAATTGTCGCTGACTTCCTCTGACTCCTCGCCGAACATTTCGTAGCGCGAATCCAGCAGGCGCAGGGTGTTGTCGGCCCGCTCGATGAAAGTACCCAGGCGGATGAAACGATAGGCATCGTTGCGCATGATGGTGCCCGAGGTGGCGCCGCGAAACAGGTGCGAACGCTCCTTGACCCATTCACAGAAGTGGCTGATGCCATAGCGCCCCAGACCACTGCTGGCGATGTTGCGCATCTCCAGCCAGGTGGCGTTGATGTTTTCCCACATGTCCGCGGTGATGCGTCCGCGTACGGCGTGGGCATTGGTCCGTGCCGCCCGCAGGCAGCTGTAGATGCTTCCCGGGTTGGTCTCGTCCAGCGCAAAGAAATGCAACATGTGTTCGCTGTTGAGCGCGCCATGACGGGCGTGGTAGTCGTCCAGCGTACCGGCCGCCAGCAACGACATCGCCAGTTCGGTATGCCCCTCGCTGCGCCCGGCCTGGGGCATCAGCGACAGCGAGTAACTGACTTCGAGCATGCGCGCCAGGTTCTCGGCACGCTCCAGGTAACGGGACATCCAGTAGAGGTCCGAAGCGGTTCTTGAAAGCATGTGTCAGTCCTCCACGACCCAAGTGTCTTTAGTGCCACCGCCCTGGGACGAGTTCACCACCAGCGAGCCTTCGCGCAGCGCCACGCGGGTCAGGCCACCGGGCACCAGGCGGGTTTCCTTGCCCGACAACACGAATGGGCGCAGGTCGATGTGACGCGGCGCGATACCGCTCTCGACAAAGGTCGGGCACGTCGACAGGCTCAAGGTCGGCTGGGCGATGTAGGCTTCGGGACGGGCCTTGAGGCGGGCGCGGAAATCTTCGATCTGCGCAGCGGTCGCAGCCGGCCCCACCAACATGCCATAGCCTCCGGAGCCCTGGGTTTCCTTGACCACCAGATCCGGCAGGTTCGCCAGCACATGGGACAGGTCCTGGGGTTTGCGGCATTGCCAGGTGGGTACGTTCTTCAGGATCGGCTCCTCGGTGAGGTAGAAACGGATCATCTCGTCGACATACGGGTAGATCGACTTGTCATCGGCCACGCCGGTCCCGACCGCGTTCGCCAACACTACGTTGCCCGCCAGGTAAGCGCTGATCAGCCCCGGAACGCCCAACATGGAATCGGGGTTGAAGGCCAGCGGGTCGAGATAGGCATCGTCCAGGCGCCGGTAAATCACGTCCACCGGTTTCGGGCCGGCAGTGGTACGCATGTAGACGCGCTCGTCACGCACGAACAAATCGGCGCCCTCCACCAGCTCCACCCCCATTTCACGGGCCAGGAACGCATGCTCGAAATAGGCGCTGTTGAAGCGCCCCGGGGTCAGGACCACGGCGGTCGGGTTTTCCAGCGGGCTCGAACGCTTGAGGGTATCGATCAACAGGTTCGGGTAGTGGTCGATGGGCGCCACGCGTTGGGCGGCGAAGAGTTCGGGAAACAGGCGCATCATCATCTTGCGGTCTTCGAGCATGTAGCTCACGCCGCTGGGGGTACGCAGGTTGTCTTCCAGCACGTAATAACTGCCGTCGCCGTCGCGCACCAGGTCGACGCCGGCGATGTGGGCGTAGATGTCCCGGTGCAGGTTCAGGCCCTGCATCGCGACCTGGTACCCCTCGTTGGCGAGCACCTGTTCGGCCGGAATGATTCCCTCCTTGAGGATCCGCTGCCCATGGTAGATGTCCGCGAGGAACATGTTCAGGGCCTGCACCCGTTGAATGCAGCCGCGCTCGACCACCTTCCATTCACTGGCCTTGATGCTGCGCGGAATGATGTCGAACGGAATCAGGCGCTCGGTGCCCTGTTCGTCCCCATAGAGGGTGAAGGTGATACCGGCTCGATGGAACAGCAGGTCGGCTTCGCGGCGGCGCTGGTCGAGCAGTTCTGTCGGCGCGTCCGCCAGCCAGCGAGCGAAGGCTTGATAGTGCGGGCGGCAGTCACCCGTGGCGTCATACATTTCATTAAAAAAAGCTCGGGGCATAGCCAACTCCCAGCCGCGTTCTACACGGCATTTCTTATCACTTCGTCATTCCAATGATTCGGCCTTGCTTCGTTTTAATGAGCCCTGTTTCTCTGAGTACCTCGTCGGCATGGGTCTCTGGTCCGGCCTTTGCGTCTGGATGACGTGCGCCCCCCTTAGGTTAAATCCGCGTGATGAATCCCCTCCTGCAATGAAGCCATCGGTGCGTGGCTTGGATTGTTGAAGCGTAGCAAACGTTATGCCTAAGCACCGGGCAGCAAGAAATTGCTGGAAAAAAACAGCAAAAATTACGATCGGGCGAAATTTTTTGTCGCTTTTGCGACAGAAGCAGGCGCTACCGCTGAAACGTTTTATTCCAGCGTTCCCAGGAGGACGCGGGAACGAGTCGAATAGGTGCACAAGGACCGGTAACAGCGCGCGAATGCCCTGAAAAGGGGAAATTTTTACTCGCGGCACAAGGCGTGCAAGAACGCCTTCTCACCATCAGGAACAAAAAACAAGGCATACCGATTAACCCGATATGCCTTGTTCCGTCACCGCCTGTCCGTGCGGACAGGCTTCTGTTACGGCGTAGCGCGACGCACAACGTTTTCTTTACAGCGTCCCAGAGACTTTCTTGAACACGTCCTCAGGCACCCATCCTTTCCAATCGGCGGTGTGGTTACGCAAGTAATAGCGTGCCGTTTGCTCGGGCGTCTCCTTGTTGGCAACCATTCGGGTGGCCAGCGTCCGGATGGTATCGGTTCCCACGAACATCGACTTCAGGAACGGAATGACGCCCGGATGCTCTTTGGCGAACCGGGCCGACGTGTACTTATTGAGCGGGATATCAGCGTAGGCACAGGCTTGTCGGCTCCCGATGCCTTCCTTGAACTGGGCAAGGCTTTGCTTGATCGCTTCCCAGCAGGCTTCGCTATAGGCGGGCTCCTCCAGGCGCGTGAGGGCCAGCTCGCCCATCAGGGGGCTCGGATCCCAGTAGTACGTCATGAAGGGCTGCCCTTTTTCGTAAGCGGAAACGATGGCGGCGTTGAGCGCCGACTCGGACTTGAGCTCCACTGGCGTGAACGTTTTATCGATCCCGTAGGTGGCCATTTTAATCAGGTTGATTTCCCGGCACGCCCAACTGCTGATGCAGTTCAACCAGGTCGCCTTGCCCGAACCCGATGCCTGCCTGAAGAGCTCTGCATATTTGGGAAGATCTGCGACGCTTTTCAGATCCGGGGTCGTCGGTTTGATCCCGCGTGCGGCATCGCCCTTGATCATGTAGGTGGGGACATAGAACGCCTGGGTGAGGCGTTCGTAGGTGGGGCCGAAGTCTAGGATGGCTTGCTTCGCCGTCTGATCCTGAACCCACTGAGGCATCAGCGAGGTAAAGACTTCCATGTTGATGTCGATGGCACCGGTCTCCATCGCGCTCTGCATTTGCGCAATATCCAGGCTGACGGACTCCACATTCATCCCGTATCCATGCTTGAGGATGTACATGGCGATATGGTTATCGATCTGGATGTTTTCCCAGCCACCATCGTAGAACCGGATTGGACGCGGGTCGGATGTCGCCAAAGCCCAGTGGGATGTCAGGCTCAGGATGAAGCACAGCACAGTACGCAGGAACATTGAAGGCATTTGAATTCTCCTATGGATGAACGTTTTCTGCTGGGCGATGGGTGGCTGGGGCGGGGAAACCGGCAAGCGTTTCCACCACCATGCGGGCGATCAGATCCCGCTGCCCTTCCACAAAGTAATGGTCCCCCGCGCAGAACAACGACCTGAATGCATCGCGGGTATGTTCGCGCCAACCGGTGATGTGCACGCCTGTGGCGTAGGGATCGATCCGTCCGCCAATCGAGGTAATGGGCACCGCCAGCGGGGGGTGGGCCTGGTACAGGTAGGTGTTATTTATTTCGTAGTCCGCCTTGATGATCGGAAGCATCAGGTCACGCATTTCAGCGTCATCGAACAGCGCCTGGTTGTTGGCGAAATTCATTTCCTTGAGCATGGCGATGAGTTCGCTGTCCCCCCTTGCCGTGGACTCGTCATCGGACTCGTAATTGAACTGCAGGACATCCGAAGCAAATTGATGCTCATTGTAAAAATGCGGTGCCCGGCTTCCGGCAAGGATCAGGTGCGAGGGGTGCAAGTCATGCGCTTTGGCGAGGCGTTGAGCCACTTCAAACGCCTGGACACCGCCCAGGCACAAGCCCAGGAATGCGAATGGCCGGTCCAGGTAGGGCAGCAGATCAGGCGTCAGGTTTGCCACCAACTCTTCCATGCGGGTGTACGGTTTTTCCCCCAGTCGCGCGTTGCGCCCAGGCAATTGCAGCAGGCAGAGCTCGATATGATCCGGCAGTCGGTCTGCCCACCCCTTGAACACCGCCGGCCCGCCGCCCGCATAGGGAAAGCAGATCAAGCGCAGCGTCGCCTCAGGCCGAGGGACGGGAATTACCAGGCAGCCAGAGGTCTGCTCGGCTTGCAACCTGGGCGGGCCAGCCTTTGCCGGCTCGACTGGATCGCCCTGACGGGCCGCCTCGACCTGTTCAAGGACGAAATCGCCGATGTCGTTGAGCGTGGCACCAACGATAAGCCTGCCCAGGGGAAAGTTGATGCCAAGCTTTTTCAGACTGTTGCGAAATTCAACGGTCATCAGCGAATCGAAACCCATCATCGTGAGCGACTTGTCCAAGGGCGCTGCATCGGCGTCGAAGCCTCCTGCGGCACGTGCCGCAACAGACCTCAACTGCCCCAGGATGAACGCCTGTCGTTGCTCGTCATCCAGCAACGACACAGCGTCCAGGAAAGGCACCGTCTCGCCCTCCTCCATCGTTTCGCCCGTTGGACGCTGCACATCGATCAGCGACAGGTAGGGCCAGTCGCTGGATTGCAAGTGCGCCTTATAGGGCTTCCAATCGATCGACGCGATTCCCAGGACGCCTTTTGCGGACAGGTTGTCCCACAACTGCCGCAAGCCGACTTGTGCGCAGAGGAAGTTGATGCCCAACGTCGACAGGCGTTTCTTGAACACATTGTCGATCCGACTGGCCATGCCTTCGCAGGCCCAGGGGCCCCATGCGATGCTCAAACCGGGCAAGCCCGCCATGACGCGATTTTCCATGATGGCGTCCATCGCACTGTTGGTCGCGACATAGTTCGCCTGGCCCTTGAATCCCAGCGCCGCGCTGATCGAGGAGAACCCGATGAAAAAGTCCAGAGGCTGATCGCGAGTGACGCGATCCAGCACCTGGGTGCCCTGCAGTTTTGGCAACAGGACATGACGCAGGGACGACGCGCTCAGTTTCGACAGGACAGCGTCATCCACCGCCCCCGCCAACTGCAACACACCTCGTAGTGGCCATTGCAGAGCCCCCATGTACGACGTCAGGGCTTCGACGGCCTCGCGCGTGGCAATGTCCATACGCAGATAATCGATGCTCACACCCTGGTCTCTGAACCTGTCCAGTACGGCCGAGCCGGTTGCGTCCAGCGACTTGCGTCCGACCACCGCCAAATGACAGGCGCCCTTTTCCACCAGCCAGGCAAGGACTTCGCGCCCTAGTCCGCCGAGCCCGCCGACGACCAGATAGGTCGCCTCCGCGCTTAACGCCACGAGCTGCGGCTTCCCTGGCGAAGCCTCCACAAGCCTGGGCACGTAAATGCCACCCTGGCGAATAGCGAATTGGTCCTCCTTGCTGCTCGCAAGCATCAATTGCGCGGCAAGACGCAGGTCGACATCTTCCACGTCTGGCGGCAGGTCGATGAAACCGCCCCAGAGTGCGGGCTCTTCCTGGGCGATCACTTTGGCCAATCCCCAAAGCGGGGCCTGTGCAACGTTGATCAACGAAGCAGCGCAACGGACCTTGACCGCTGCGCGCGTCACGATCCAGAACCTGGCGGTCTCCGACCGGGGTGCGCTCGCCAACGCTTGCAGCGTGGCCAGCACGCTGTAGAGACCGGTCTCCAGGGACGCGAGGTCTTCGTGACCTGAAGGGTGATCCTGGGGCGATGCCTGCTCGGTCCCGCCGAGGTGAACCACGCCTTTGAGCGGGCATTGCGCAGAGACTGGCAGCGACTGAAACAGTTCGTGGAGGTCCTCGGGGAAGCCAGTCCTGATGTGCCAGAGATCGGCGCTGACCTGGCGGTAATCATTGGCGAACACGGCATGAACCACCGGCCCGTCCGTGCTGGGCAGGCCTTTGCGAATACCCTGGACCAGCTCACCTGTGCCACCGATAAACAGCCACACCCCAACAGGTCCCTGGTCGTCGACGACTGGCGTATGGCTGGGTAGCGGCACCCAGTCCACGGCCGTCAGCCATTGCGACTTGGCCGGCACAGGGCGCCCTATCCAATGACAGGAGCGCTGGAAGGGGTAGTTCGGGACAGTGACGCGTGTCGATGTCGAGCCGTTCAGAAGCCTATTCCAGTCCAGCTCGACCCCGGACTCGAATAGCTATCCCGCGCTTTGCAGGAGCTGTTCCCGATCGGCGACCTTACTGCTCAGGCTGGCTATCCAAGTGGCCTGGTCGGCATCATCGGGTTGCAGGCACGCCGCCCCGATCGTTGACAGCACCGCCTTCGGCCCGATCTCCAGAAAAGTGCGGCCACCGTTTTCGAATGCACCTTGGATACAGTCCATGAAGCGTACCGGCTGGCGAACATGTTCCAGCCAGTACTCCGGCGTCACCAGGGGCGCTGTCGCGATCTTTGCGCTGACGTTACTGATCAATGGATAGCGCGGTGGCGACAGGCTGATGCGCTTGAGCACCGAGCCAAAGGAGGCCAGCATCGGTTCCATCAGTGACGAGTGAAACCCGTGGGAAACATTCAGGCGCGTGTAGCGGGTTTGCCGGGTATCGAGCACGCCGTGAAGCCTGTCCAATTCAATCAAGGCGCCGGAAACCACCACATTTTCCGGGCCATTGATGGCCGCGATGCTCAGGTCAATGGCGTGTTCCGCCAGCAGTCGTTCCAACGCGTCGCGCTGGAGGGTGATGGCTGACATTCCACCATCGCGGGGCAGCGCCTGCATAAGGCGACCGCGCTCGGCGACCAGGCTCATACCGTCTTCCAGGCTGAATACTCCCGCCACGCAAGCCGCCGAAAACTCACCGAGGCTATGCCCGAGCAGGATATCCGGGACGACGCCCAAGCTCAGCCACACCTGGGCAAGGGAATATTCCAGCGCAAACAACGCAGGTTGTGCGTAGCGCGTTTGATCGAGCAGCCCGGCATCATCCTTCGCTGAAGGGTAAAGGATCGAGAGCAAGGAGACGCCCATGCAGGATCGCGCAATCGCATCGCAGCGATCGAGGGACGCCCGAAACACCTCGTTATGCGCGTAGAGATCCTTGCCCATGCCTGGAAACTGGGCACCTTGCCCGGTGAACACAAACACCAGCCCGGTCTCCCTGGCAGGGTCGACCCAGCGAATAGCCGGGTCTGCCTGTTGGAGCTTGGCGAGCAGGGTTTCTGCCTGGCAGGCCGATGCGGTAAAACGAAAAGGGAACTCCGCCCGCCCGGCCCGGGCGCTGTAGCAGATATCGCCGAGGGACGGCGTCCCAGGACGGTCAAGCCATTCCCGGTACTGGGCGATCTGCTCTTTCAGGGCGCCGCGGTCCTTCGCACAAAGCGCCAGGAGATAAGGGCCGTCGGCCTCGTTCTCCGAAGGGGCCGGCCGCGACGGAGCCTCCTCGAGAACGACGTGTGCGTTCGTCCCCCCTACGCCGAAAGAACTGACGCCTGCGCGGCGCGGCAAGTCAGTGGCCGGCCAAGGGAGGGTTCGAGCGTTGATGAAGAACGGACTGCCGTCCAGATGAATGTCTTCATTGGCCTGGGTGAAGTGCAGCGTGGCGGGAATCGTCCGGTGCTTGAGGGCCAACACGGTCTTGATAAAACCTGCCACGCCAGCGGCGGCGATGAGATGACCGATGTTGGTTTTCACCGCCCCCAATGCACAGGCGCCTGCCCTGGCACCGTGCTGCTTGAACACATCCCCAAGCGCCTTGAACTCTATCGGATCACCCAACGGGGTGCCTGTCCCATGGGTTTCCACGAAACCCAGGGTCGCAGCGCTCACCTGCGCATTCGCCAGCGCTTGCTCAATGACTTGGGCTTGTCCCTGAGAGCTGGGCGCGGCAAAACTGACCTTATTGGCGCCGTCGTTATTGATCGCCGATCCCTTGATGACCACCTGGATGGAATCGCCTGCTTCCAGGGCGTCGCAAAGACGCTTGAGCGTGACCAGCCCGGCGCCGCTTCCGAAGATCGTGCCCTGAGCGGATGAATCGAATGCCCGACAATGCCCATCCGGCGACTGGATCATCCCCTCTTGGTAGACGTAACCGACGGCATGGGGGACCAGCACGCTCACACCACCCGCCAAAGCGACATCGCACTCGCCCAGCAACAGGCTTTGACAGGCCATGTGGATCGAGACCAGCGAAGTCGAGCACGCCGTCTGGATATTCAGCGCGGGCCCCCGCAAGCCCAGTTTGTAAGCGATTCGCGTCGACAGGTAATCCTTGTCGTTGCCCAACAGATTCATGAAGCCGGCACTGCTGTCCAGAAAACCGATTTCGCCGCTCTGCGCGCCTAAAACCTGGTTATGCAGATAGTCGTTATTGCCTGCACCGGCGAAAACGCCGATGTTCAGGGCCTCACGGTCCTTGCTCAACCCCGCGGCGTCCAACGCCTCCCAGGCGCATTCGAGCAGCAGTCGATGCTGGGGATCGGTAATCGCCGCTTCGCGGGCCGGCATCTCGAAGAAACCGGCATCGAACCGATCGATATTGTCCAGGCGGGCCGCCCTGGCAACGTAGTCCTCTCGGTCGACCCGTTCGGCCGCCACCCCGGCCTCCAGCAAGGCCCCCCGCGAAATGGAGTCGATGGATTCCCGCCCCGAGACCAGGTTGTCCCAGAAGTCGTCGACGCAATTGGCACCCGGAAATCGGCAAGCCATGGAAATGACGGCAATATCATTCCCGTGATAGTTGGTTTCGCTCATCCTCTTCTCTCCCAAAATTGAAGGTGACGAGTGGCCTGTGTGGCCACTAGAGCTGCTTCTGGCGTCTACGCGCTGCTGATCGGATGGCCGCAGATCTGCGGTCCACGCTCGAAGAGGAAGGCGGATTCACGGACAAGGCGTCACCCGCCCCCAGCTTTTGATTGATCAGGCGGGTTTGCGCATCGAGGCTGTTTTCTTCGAACAGCTCGGTGACTTGAAGCTTCAAGCCAAAGGCCTCGTTCAATGCCCGGGTCAGGTTGACGATGAGCAGAGAGGATCCTCCCTGGGCAAAAAAACTCTGCGTCGGATGTATCGAGGCAATCATCAGGATGTCCGACCATATCTGCGTCAGGCGCTGCTTGACCGACAATGACTGATCGTCCGCAGGCCAGTGCCTGGGTTGGACGCGAGGCGCAAACCGCTCAAGGGCGGCGACATCCAACTTGCCGTTGAAGGTCAGCGGGAAGCGCTCCAGGAAAATGAAATGGGCGGGAATCATGTAGGAAGGCACATGGGCTCGGAGAGAGGCCTTGAGTTGCTCGATGACCTCTTGCCGCATGGCGGCATCCCCGACTTCCCGGACAGCAGGGGGTTCAATCGACGTGTCGCCCATCGCAGGACGCGGCTCGAACGTAGGGTCCAGGCTGTCATGGGGCCCCACGAAGATGTCCATTGTCCCAGCGGGGAGGCGATCGCTCCAGCGCACTTTGGCCTGGCGATGACGGCTGGCGGCCCATTGACGAATGTATTCGGGGTCGCAGGCCTCGCTCGGGTGGATCGCGGAACCGCCTTCGGCAAGTTGCAGGTCCAGGCTGATCCTGGCGTTAGGAACCCCTGAAAGTATGAACGCCGAAGGGCGCGATGCCAGCCATTGACCCAGGTCTCGTTCGTGAGGACGCACGTGTTGATACGAATAGCGTACAGCCGGCTCCAGAATCGTCCGTTCATCCCTGTCGAGCCTGATGATGACGTCGTAACGATAACGGGTCATTTCATCCTTGCCCTGCCCCGCTCGCAATTCAGTCTCTACATGGACGACTCGCTCCAGCGCGTAGGCCAGTTGCTTGATCTGCAGAGGATCCAGCCACAACTCCCCTTCTCCGACCACGGGAAGTGTGCGCTGCAACTTTTTCCGTGTGCGGCTCGCGGCAGCGGACAAGACCGGTTTCAGGGACGCGTAAGGGACATCACCGATGACAATCACGCCACCTGTGCGACACAGCTCGACAGCCTTTTCAAGCACACCGACAAGATAGGCGGTGTCCGGGAAGTACTGGATGACTGAATTCAAGAGAACGACGTCGAAAGGTGCCTCATCCAGCGTACCCAGCTCGTGGGCCGCTCTCTTCATCACCGCACAGGATCCGCGGGGACTGGCGAGCGGCCCCAAACGCAGGCGCGCGCGCTCGACCGCCGCCTCGGAGGCATCGCAACCGACGTAACGAGGGAGCCCGTTCTCCAGCAGTAACGCGCCCGTCATGCCAATACCGCAGCCAATATCCAGTACCGAGTGGCCTGCGAACGCCATGACCCGCGAAGCCGTCGCCTGCACCCATTCGCGCAAATCGCTGTCCGGGATCAACTCGCCAGAGAAACTTGAGGTGTAACCACTTTCCGCACTGGCCGCTTCGTTCTTCTGGGCCGACAGGTAAGCGGCTTCCCACACGTCGAGCCAGACACCAGCGTCCGCATCGCATTGGCTGGACACCTGGTTATCCAGCACCACATAGGCGGCCAACCGGCAGTCATCCGGCGCATGCTCCACGAGCGTGACGACCGATTGACTGACCAGACCGGATTTATGCAGGGCGGATTCGATCTCGCCGGGCTCGATACGATAGCCATTCAGTTTCAGTTGGCGGTCTTTACGCCCGATAAAAACCAGCGAGTTATCAGGCCGTTGTCGAACCCGATCACCGGTGTAATAGGCCGCTGAAGCGCCATCTGTTTCGGCCAACTGAAATTTTTCCGCCGTCAGATCGTCCCGATTGAAATAACCCGCGCTGACCCCTGGCCCACCGATCACCAATTCAGACTCCAAAGGGTCTTGCGATGCAGACAATCGAAAACCGGTGCCGGGCAGAGGCTGGCCTATGGGGACGCTGGTCGCTGAACCGGTGAAATCGCTGGCGTGCAGGCGATGGCAGAAAGACCAGATCGTTGTTTCTGTCGGTCCGTAGAGGTTCCAGGCCGCCCTCGCCGAGCGGAAGATTTTTTCCCCCAACTCAACGGACAGAGTTTCACCGCCACACAGCGCTCCGACGGCGCAGGTACGGGGCCACCCTGCCGCTATCAGCAGCCTCCAGGTAGCCGGGGTGGCTTGAAGCAGAGCCCTGTCGCAGCGATCGAGCAAATGCGCGATCGCCTGGCCGTCCCGGCTCTGTTGCTCGCTGGCCAGGTACAACGTGCCACCGTGGGCAAGCGGCAGGAAGAACTCCAGGATGGAAATATCGAAGCCATAGGTCGTGGTGGAAACGAGCGCGCCCCACGCCGGAAAATCGATCACCTCATTGATCGCCGATAAGAAATAGGCGAGGTTTTGTCGGCGGACCATCACCCCTTTGGGAAGTCCCGTCGAACCCGAAGTGAACAATATGTAGGCCAGCGAGAGGTCATCGACAAGGGGTTCGAAGGGCAATGTCGAATCGCACCAGTCCACCGCCTCGATATCCAGGAATGTGCCCAGCGACCACTGGGAAAGATCAATCGACTGAGGTTTGATCACGGCGTCGAGCTGGGCGAGCCTGGAGATCAGTTCATTACGCTGCTGGGGTGAATCCGGAGGGAGTGGGATGAAGATGGCGCCTATCGACAGAACCGCAGTCAAGGCGACGATCAGGTCAGGCTCCCTGGGCAAGTGGATCCCGATCTTGCTTCCCACGCCAAGACCTTTACCCACGAGGTGCTTGGCGAGCGCCTTTCTTCGATTTGAAAGCTCAGCATAGGTGACAGCCTGACCTTGAAACACTACCGCGGTTCTTGCAGGGCACTGATCCGCCCATTCATCGATTTTGGTGACAAGATCCAATGTAATGGGTGGACCGTCGAGAGGGCTTGTTTTCGGCTGCATCATTCCAAGAACTCCTTCTACCGTTATCGGCATACAGAATTAAGATGGGCATGTATGCAGTGCCAAATGACCAGCAAAGGTATTTGGCACAACAATATCCGTCACCCCTCCACGAGGAGTGCCATAGTTGAATGTCGATCATTTATAACTAAGCAAAAAGACCCCAACAAGAACGGTGCCTATACCAACCTTTTGTCCCAAGGTGGTTATTTCCCTGTAGATGGCAATGGCTAACAACACCGTTACCCCGGAGTACACCGAACTGATAGGCGTAACAAGCGAGAGGTCACCCACTTTGGAGGCGAAGATATAAAACAGCCAACCCGCATTAACCAATAAGGAATGCGTAAAGAAATACCAGCCACGGCGTCGGGTCAGATCACCTTTTTCCAGCCGACCGTTTCTGCTCAACGCCAGTGCGGTGAAAAACACAGCCTGGGTCAAGGCGGAATAAAAGAAGGCATTGGTGACATCGAGTGCCTTTGCGGAAAAACCCAGAATGAAAAAGGCCACGCCAAACCCCACCATGGCCAGGATGGCCTGGAGAAAGCCTTGCGAGCCGCCGCGCAGCGATTGGAAGACATTGCCGGACGTCATGACAATACCGATGAAAATAATCGATACCGCGAGCCAGGCAACCGGGGCCAGGCTTTCCCGGAGGAAAATGATGGAAAAGAAGATAGTGACGAGGCTATAGGTAGAAGCGATCGGAGAGACCAGGGACAAATTGCCGACTTCACAGCCACGCATGTAGAAGTAATAGCCGGATACATACGCAGCAGAACTGCAGGCGATGATCAACACAGCGTTCGTATCGAACCTGAGCTGATGGGAAGTGATCAGATATATCCCGAGAAGGAGCGCAACAGCAAAGGTAAATAAATTGCGGACCAGCATTGTTTTCGCTGTGCCTAATTGGCGAATCATAAGACTTTGAATAAAGTCCGAGATCCCCCAACACAACATCACCATCAATCCGCCAAACACTCCGCTATCCATGCAGAACAACTCCCAACATTCTCAGACCCGGCTATCTTGGCCAAGTCTTGCATGTCCCCACCAGGCAACGCTTTGGAAGCCTATATTCAGATAACGAATTGTCAATTTTTTCTCTTAGCTCGATTTGCGATTAGCTTATGCCTTAGGCTCTGTATGAAAAGTCTTGAGACGAAGGTCAGGCAAGGCGAAAACAGCCGAGAAAGCGGAGTTGACTGGTTGTCAATGAGCATTCCGAGGCTGTTTTCAACGCAGCATGAACGAGTATCAAGGTTTTTCATACAGAGCCTAATACAACGAGAAAGAGCCATGCGCCCCCACCCCCCAAAGCAGAGTCCCTAGGCGAAAAACCACTCCGAGCGCCCCCCCCTCTCTCGTCGTTCTCCGCCGCCCATGCCCCTCCGAGCGATGGGCCTGCCCTGTCTGGCTAGTCCTTCTGTCGCCCGCTCGCGAACAAACTCAACGGACCACTTGCGCTTACAGTATTATGGTATACCATCATACGTATCAACTTTTCCCACCCCTCCCATGGAGCAGCTCATGAGTTTCGAAATCCGCAAGATCGTCAGTTATGTCGAAGAAACCTTTATCGAAGGCGGCAAGGCCACCGATAAGCCGGTGACCATGGTCGGGCTGGCAGTCGTCATCAAGAACCCATGGCTGGGCCGTGGTTTCGTCGAAGACCTGAAGCCGGAAATCCGTGCCAATTGCTCGGACCTCGGCGCACTGATGGTCGAGCGTCTGGTGGGCATCATTGGCGGCGCAGAAAAAATCGAGGCCTACGGCAAGGCCGCTGTCGTCGGCGCCGACGGTGAAATCGAGCACGCCTCTGCCGTGATCCATACCCTGCGCTTCGGCAACCATTACCGCGAAGCGGTCAAGGCCAAGAGCTACCTGAGCTTCACCAACAAGCGCGGCGGCCCTGGCACCTCGATCCAGATCCCGATGATGCACAAGGACGACGAAGGCCTGCGTTCGCACTACATCACCCTGGAAATGCAGATCGAAGACGCACCGCGCGCCGATGAAATCGTGGTGGTATTGGGTTGCGCCGATGGCGGCCGCGTACATCCGCGTATCGGTAACCGTTACATCGATCTGGAAGAACTGGCTGCCGAGAAGGCGCAGTAATCCGACCCGGCACCCACAACAAGAAAAGGCATGCAGGAGCGCTCAATGATTCGGCTCACCGCTGAACTCACCCCGGCCGGCACCAGTTACCTGGCGACCGGCCAAGGCCAGCCCGTGGTCTTGATCCACGGCGTGGGCCTGAACAAAGAAATGTGGGGCGGCCAGATCGTTGGCCTGGCCACGAAATACCGGGTCATTGCCTACGACATGCTCGGCCATGGCGCCAGCCCACGTCCGGAAAATGGCACGTCGCTGCTGGGCTATGCCGATCAGTTGCTGGAACTGCTCGATCACCTGCAACTGCCTCAAGCCACGGTGATCGGATTTTCCATGGGTGGGCTGGTGGCGCGAGCATTTGCCCTGCATTACCCGCAGCGCCTGCAAAGCCTGGTGGTACTCAACAGTGTGTTCAATCGCAGCCCGGAGCAACGCGCCGGTGTCATCGCCCGGACCGCCCAGGCGGCCGAGCATGGCCCGGACGCCAACGCCGAGGCCGCGCTGTCGCGCTGGTTCAGTCGCGAATACCAGGCGGCCAACCCGGCGCAGATCGCCGCACTGCGTCAGACCCTGGCCAAGAACGACCCCCAGGGCTACCTGACCACCTATGAACTGTTCGCCACCCAGGACATGTATCGCGCCGATGACCTGGGCAGCATCCAGGTGCCGACGTTGATCGCCACCGGTGAACTGGACCCGGGCTCGACCCCGGAAATGGCCGAACAACTGGCCGCGCGCATTCCCGGCGCCGCCGTTGCCGTACTCGCCGAGCAACGGCATATGATGCCGGTGGAATCGCCACGCCTGGTCAACCAGTTGCTGTTGGAGTTTCTCGACAAGGCGTACTCCCGACAAAATCCAATAAAGGGGATCGTTGCATGACGCTCGCACGCTTCCAGATGTGCATCGGCGGTGAATGGGTCGATGCCCTGTCCGGCAAGACCTTCGAAAGCCTGAATCCCGCCCTGGCCCAGGCCTGGGCCGAACTGCCCGATGCCGGCGAAGCCGATGTCGAACGCGCCGTCCAGGCCGCGCAGACGGCGTTCGACAGCCCTGCCTGGCGTGGCCTTACCGCGACCGCCCGTGGCAAATTGCTGCGCCGTCTCGGTGACCTGATCGCCGAGAACAAGGAACAACTGGCCCAGCTGGAAAGCCGCGACAACGGCAAGCTGATCCGCGAAACCCGCGGCCAGGTGGGCTATCTGCCGGAGTTTTTCCACTACACCGCGGGCCTGGCCGACAAACTCGAAGGCGGCACCCTGCCCCTCGACAAGCCGGACATGTTTGCCTACACCGTGCATGAAGCCATGGGCGTGGTGGCGGCAATCATTCCCTGGAACAGCCCGCTGTACCTGACCGCGATCAAGCTCGCCCCCGCACTGGCAGCCGGCAACACCATCGTGATCAAGCCGTCCGAACACGCCTCGGCGACCATCCTGGAGCTGGCGCGCCTGGCCCTGCAGGCGGGGTTTCCAGCCGGCGTGGTCAACGTCGTGACCGGTTACGGTCCAAGCACCGGCGCCGCCCTCACCCGCCATCCGCTGGTACGCAAGATCGCCTTCACCGGCGGCGCCGCCACGGCTCGCCATGTGGTGCGCAGCAGCGCGGATAACTTCGCCAAGCTGTCCTTGGAACTGGGGGGCAAGTCGCCCAATATCATCTTCGCCGACGCCGACCTCGACAGCGCCATCAACGGTGCGATTGCCGGGATCTATGCGGCGTCGGGCCAGAGTTGCGTGTCTGGCTCGCGGCTGTTGGTGCAGGACGAAATCTACGATGAGTTCGTCTCGCGCCTGGAAGAGCGCGCCAAGCGCATCCGCATCGGCAACCCGCAAGACGACAGCAGCGAAATGGGCCCGATGGCCACCGCCCAGCAATTGGCCGTGGTCGAAGGCCTGGTGGCCGACGCCATCGCCGAGGGTGCGCGCCTGCGCCTCGGTGGCAAGCGTCCGCAGAATCTGGGCGAAGGCTGGTTCTATGAGCCGACCCTGTTCGAATGCGACCGCAATTCGATGAAGATCATGCAGGAAGAAGTCTTCGGCCCGGTGGCCTCGGTGATTCGTTTCAAGGACGAAGCCGAAGCCCTGGCCATCGCCAACGACTCGCAGTTCGGCCTCGCCGCCGGTATCTGGACCCGCGACCTCGGCCGCGCCCATCGGCTGGCCCGGGACGTGCGTTCGGGGATCATCTGGGTCAACACCTACCGCGCGGTGTCGGCCATGGCGCCTATCGGCGGCTTCAAGAACAGTGGCTACGGACGCGAAAGCGGCATCGATTCGGTGCTCGCCTACACCGAACTCAAAACCGTGTGGATCAACCTTTCCCAGGCCCCGATGCCTGACCCGTTCGTGATGCGCTAGGAGTCCTGAAAAATGATCGAACCCGGCATTTACAAAGAAGTCATGGGCTCGTTCCCGTCCGGCGTCACGGTGGTCACCACCCTGGACCCGGAGGGGAACATCGTCGGCATCACTGCCAGCGCGTTCAGCGCGCTGTCGATCGACCCGGCACTGGTGCTGTTCTGCCCCAACTACGCCTCCGACACCTACCCGATCCTGCGCGACAGCAAACAGTTCGCGATCCACTTGCTGTCCGCCGACCAGACCGCCGAGGCCTACGCCTTTGCCGGTAAAGGCAAGGACAAGGCCAAAGGCATCGACTGGCACTTGAGCGATCTGGGCAATCCGATCCTGGCCAAGGCCACGGCGATCATCGAGTGCGAACTGTGGCGCGAATACGACGGCGGCGACCACGCGATCATCGTCGGCGCGGTGAAGCACCTGATCCTGCCCGAAGATCCGGTCACGCCGATGATCTACCACAAGGGCAAGCTGGGCGCCCTGCCCGCGCTGGGCTGAGCCGAATCGGTCCGGACCTGTGGGAGCAAGGCTTGCCCGCGATGAGTGCTAGGCAATTTTGCAAAGATCCAGGCGCCTGCATCGCGAGCAAGCCTTGCTCCCACAGATATTTCCCCACCAACTGAACCTTTTTCAGCATTTTCAGGAGCCGGCATGAGTCCAGCAGCCTCGCAACTGTTCCGCCAGCAGGCTTATATCGACGGCCAATGGGTCGAAGCGCCCGATGGTGCCTGCCAGGACATTTTCAATCCGGCCAACGGCGAGTTGATCGGCCGCGTCCCGAACCTGGGCGCCGAACACGCCCGCCAGGCCATCGCTGCCGCCGACAGGGCCTGGCCGGCCTGGCGCGGACTGACCGCCAAGGAGCGCAGCCAGATCCTCAAGCGCTGGCACGGGCTGATGCTTGAAAACGCCGATGCGCTGGCAGAAATCCTCACCCTCGAACAAGGCAAGCCGCTGACCGAAGCCAAAGGCGAAATTCTCTACGCCGCCAGCTTCATCGAATGGTTCGCCGAGGAAGCCAAACGCATCTATGGCGACACCATCCCCAGCCACAAGGGCGACGCCCGCATCGTGGTGAGCAAGGAGCCCATTGGGGTCGTCGCAGCCATCACCCCGTGGAACTTCCCGGCGGCGATGATCACCCGCAAGGCCGGCCCCGCCCTGGCCGCCGGCTGTCCCTGCATCGTCAAGCCTGCGCCGGAAACACCATTCTCGGCCCTGGCCCTGGCAGCCCTGGCGGAACAAGCCGGGATTCCAGCCGGGATCTTCAACGTGATTACCGGCGATGCCGTGGCCATCGGCGGCGAGCTGACGGGCAGTCCGTTGGTACGCAAGCTGTCGTTCACCGGCTCCACGGCCATTGGCAAACTGCTGATGGCGCAGTGCGCGCCAACCTTGAAGAAGGTCTCGCTGGAGCTGGGCGGCAACGCCCCTTTTATCGTCTTCGATGACGCCGATCTGGAGCGCGCGGTGGACGGTGCGTTGATCGCCAAGTTCCGCAATGCCGGACAAACCTGCGTCTGCGTCAACCGTTTCCTGGTCCAGGATGGCATTCACGATGCCTTTGTCGCGCGCCTGTCCGAGCGCGTGGCACAACTGAAGGTTGGCAGCGGTTTCGAGGCCGGCGTCAGCCAGGGGCCGCTGATCAACGAGCGAGCCGTCGCCAAGGTCGAGGATCATGTCCAGGACGCCCTCGTCCACGGCGCCCGGGTGCTCTGCGGCGGCGAACGCCATGCCTTGGGTCACGGCTTCTTCCAGCCGACGGTGCTGGCCGGCGTCACGACGCAGATGAAAGTCGCCCGGGAAGAAACCTTCGGGCCGCTGGCAGCGGTTTTTCGCTTCGACAGCGAGGCCCAGGCCGTGCAGATGGCCAACGACACCGATTCCGGGCTCGCCGCCTATTGCTACACCCGCGACCTGGGTCGGGCCTGGCGCATGAGCGAGGCCTTGGAGTACGGCATGGTCGGCATCAACGAAGGGCTGATTTCAACCGAGGTAGCGCCGTTCGGTGGCGTCAAGACTTCAGGCCTGGGGCGCGAAGGCTCCAAATATGGCATCGAGGATTACCTTGAGCTCAAATACACCCTGATGGGCGGGCTCTGAGCCCCACGGGAGACAATCGAAATGAACAACGAGAAATACGAGAAAGGCTTGCAGATCCGCACCCAGGTGCTGGGCGAAACCTATGTGAAGCGCTCCATCGAAAACGCCGACGACTTCACCCGCCCCTTGCAGGAGATGGTCACCGAATACTGCTGGGGCCATGTCTGGGGTCGCGAGGGTTTGTCGCTCAAGGAACGCAGCATGATAAACTTGGCCATGATTTCGGCCCTCAATCGGCCTCACGAACTCAAGCTGCATGTGCGCGGCGCCTTGCGCAATGGCCTGAGTCGTGAACAAATACGCGAAATTCTGCTTCAGGTCGGTATTTATTGCGGTGTACCCGCAGCCGTCGACAGTTTCCGGCTCGCCCGCGAAGCCTTCGCTGAAGCCGATGCCGAGGCCTCCAGTTAACCTTGGCTGTTTCCGGACAGAGCACGTGATGATGATCGACGTGCTCTTTTTGCGTGGACAGCCACCCAAAGAGCAATGCCCATGAAACGCCTGCCACTCGACGACAGCTTCAAGGTCAATCGCAACCCCGTTACCCTGCGCGAAATCGTGCTGGATAAGCTGCGAAGCGCCATCATGAACTTCCAGCTTCTGCCGGGCGATCGCCTGGTCGAGCGCGACCTGTGCGATCGCCTGGGTGTGAGTCGCACGTCGGTGCGCGAAGCCTTGCGCCACCTCGAATCCGAGGGTCTGGTGGAGTTCGCCGATGCCAAGGGCCCACGGGTAGCGATCATCACCCTGGACGATGCCGGTGACATCTATGAACTGCGTTGCGTGCTCGAAGGGCTGATCGTCCAGTTGTTCACCCTGCGCGCCAGTGCCAAGGACATCAAGGCCCTTGAAAACGCCCTCAAGGAAAATCGCGAGGCCCTCAAGGACGGCGAGCTGCAACAGGTGCTGGATTCGGTGCAGGGTTTCTACGATGTGCTGCTCGAAGGCTCCGGCAACCATGTGGCCGCGACCCAGCTACGTCAGTTGCAAGCGCGTATCAGCTACCTGCGGGCCACTTCGGTATCCCAGGAAAACCGCCGCGGCGCCAGCAACCAGGAAATGGAACGTATCGTCGAGGCCATCAAGAGCGGCGATCCGCTGGCCGCCCACCAGGCGTCGGTGGATCATGTACGGGCCGCGGCCAAGGTTGCATTGGAGTACCTCAAGCGCAAGCAGGAAGAGACCGGCGATATTCCTGAAATCATGACCCCCATCGCCCTGAAAGAACCTCGCATAGGACACTGAACATGTTCAGCCCGAGCTTTTGTCCAAAGTGTGGCGGCAGCGACCTGAGTCAGCGCCTGCCGGCGGGCGATACCCATGAGCGGTTGATGTGCGGTGGCTGCGGCTACATCCACTACGTCAACCCGAAGATCATTGCCGGCTGTATCATCGAGCAGGATGGCAAGTACCTGTTGTGCCAGCGCGCCATCCCTCCACGTCCCGGCACCTGGACCCTGCCGGCCGGTTTCATGGAGGGCAACGAGACCACCGAGCAGGCGGCGCTGCGGGAAGTCTGGGAAGAAACCGGCGTGCGCGCCGACATCGTCTCGCCTTACTCGATCTTCAGCGTGCCGAAGATCAGCGAGGTGTACATCATCTTCCGCGCCGTCGCGCTGGAAATCACCGACCAGTTCGGCCCGGAAACCCTCGCCTGCCAGTTCTTCGCCCCGCAAGACATTCCCTGGGACAGCATCTACTACCCAGCCATCCGGCAGATCCTCGAGCGCTACATCGAGGAACGCCAGGCCGGGGTCTACGGCATCTACATCGGCAACGACGACAGCGGCAAGATCCACTTCATCCGCTGATCCCTGATGCGAGAGCGAGCCTGCTCGCTCTCGCAAACGCCAACGCCTACAGGGGCGCCACGCCCTCGACGATGATCACCTCGGCCCGCGCCACATCCTTGCGGTGGCGCTTGGCCTCCTGATACTGCTCCGAGTGATAACAGGCCAGCGCCTGCTCGTAGGAATCGAACTCGATCACCACGCTGCGCTGCGGCGTGACCCGCCCCTCCATCGCCTCGCTACGCCCACCCCGGGCCAGCATCCGACCGCCGTACAAGGCAAACGCCGCCGGAGCCCGCTGGGTGTATTGGCTATATTGATCTAGGTCGGTGACATCCACATGAGCAATCCAGTACGCCTTCATAGTGACCTCTCGGGTTAATTTGTATTATGGTATACCACAAGCCATTGCTACCCTGCACCCCATTCAAAACAAAGAGAACCCGACATGGCCTTTAACAGTATTCAGGAAATCATCGAAGACTACCGCCAAGGCAAGATGGTGTTGCTGGTGGACGACGAAGACCGGGAAAACGAAGGCGACCTGCTGTTGGCTGCCGACCGCTGCAGCGCCCAGGCCATCAGCTTCATGGCCCGGGAAGCCCGCGGGCTGATCTGCCTGACCCTGACCGACGAACACTGCCAGCGCCTGGGGCTCGAGCAGATGGTGCCAAGCAATGGCAGCGTCTTCAGCACCGCGTTCACCGTGTCCATCGAGGCGGCCACGGGAGTGACCACCGGCATCTCCGCCGCTGATCGGGCGCGAACCGTCGCCGCCGCCGTGGCCGCCGATTCCGGACCTACCGATATCGTCCAGCCAGGGCACATCTTCCCGTTGCGGGCCAAGGAAGGCGGCGTGCTGACCCGCGCCGGCCACACCGAAGCCGGTTGCGACCTGGCGCGCCTGGCCGGTTTCACACCGGCGTCGGTGATCGTCGAAGTGATGAACGACGACGGCACCATGGCCCGCCGCCCCGACCTGGAAGTGTTCGCCCGCAAACACGGGATCAAGATCGGCACCATCGCCGACCTGATCCACTATCGCCTGAGCACCGAACACACCGTGGTACGCATTGGTGAACGGGAACTGCCCACCGTGCATGGCACCTTCCGCCTGTTTACCTTCGAAGACCGCATCGAAGGCGGCGTACACATGGCCATGGTCATGGGCGACATCCGCCGGGAAGAGCCGACCCTGGTGCGGGTGCATGTGATCGACCCCCTGCGGGACCTGGTGGGCGCCGAATACAACGGCCCTTCCAACTGGACACTCTGGGCGGCATTGCAGCGGGTCGCCGAAGAAGGCAGCGGCGTGGTGGTCGTGCTCGCCAATCACGAGTCGTCCCAGGCACTGCTTGAGCGTGTGCCGCAACTCACCCAGCCGCCCCGACAGTTCAGCCGCTCCCAATCGCGCATCTATTCAGAGGTTGGTACCGGGGCGCAGATCCTCCAGGACCTGGGCGTCGGCAAGTTGCGCCACCTGGGGCCGCCCCTCAAGTATGCCGGTTTGACCGGGTATGACCTGGAGGTGGTGGAGAGCATTCCGTTTACCGGGTGAACCCCGCCCCCACAAGGAAAGTGCTGCCTGAAAAAACCCTAGAAAAAAATCTGCTCCAGACAGATAGCCGGTACGGCAAAATGCTTGCAGAAAGTTTGGAATACCATAATATGATATTCCATAGACCGAACGCTTCAGCCAAGTGCACCCGACAGGGAAAGCACACACATCCAGCCCTTGGCACGGTCCTGCAAAACCAGATGGACCTATAGCTCCCGATAAGCGGGCACACACAAGCCCGCTCAATAAACACAACAATGAGGGCGTGAAAATGGTGTTGAAGAAAAGTGCAGTAGCCGTTCTTTTTGCTGGCTTGCTGGGTATCACCAGCCAGACGACGATGGCGGCTGAAAGCGTCAACTTCGTCAGTTGGGGTGGCACCACCCAGGATGCACAGAAACAGGCCTGGGCCGACCCGTTCAGCAAGGCCAGCGGCATCACGGTGGTTCAGGATGGCCCGACTGACTACGGCAAACTCAAGGCCATGGTCGAGAGCGGCAACGTGCAGTGGGACGTGGTTGACGTCGAGGCTGATTTTGCCTTGCGCGCCGCCGCCGAAGGTCTGCTCGAACCTCTGGACTTCTCGGTCATCCAGCGCGACAAGATCGATCCACGCTTCGTTTCCGATCACGGTGTCGGTTCCTTCTACTTCTCCTTCGTGCTCGGCTACAACGAAGGCAAGCTCGGTGCCGGCAAGCCACAGGACTGGTCCGCGCTGTTCGACACCAAGACCTACCCCGGCAAACGCGCCCTGTACAAATGGCCGAGCCCTGGCGTGCTTGAACTGGCCCTGCTGGCCGACGGCGTGCCTCAGGACAAGCTCTACCCTCTGGACCTGGATCGCGCCTTCAAGAAACTCGACACCATCAAGAAAGACATCGTCTGGTGGGGCGGCGGCGCCCAGTCCCAGCAACTGCTCGCATCCGGCGAAGCCAGTCTCGGTCAGTTCTGGAACGGCCGCGTCTACGCACTGCAACAAGACGGCGCACCGGTGGGCGTGAGCTGGAAACAGAACCTGGTCATGGCCGACATTCTGGTCGTGCCAAAGGGTTCGAAGAACAAGGCGGCCGCCATGAAGTTCCTGGCCAACGCCAGCAGCGCCAAGGGCCAGGCCGACTTCTCCAACCTGACCGCCTATGCGCCGGTCAACGTCGATAGCGTCGCGCGCCTGGATTCGGTGCTCGCTCCCAACCTGCCGACCGCCTATGCCAAGGATCAGATCACGCTCGATTTCGCGTACTGGGCCAAGAACGGTCAGGACATCGCGACACGGTGGAACGAATGGCTGGTCAAATGAAAATGTCGGTAACGACAACCCAACACACCGGGAGCGCCCCTGGCGCTGCCGGTGTGGCAACCGCCAAGCCAGCGACGACTTCGTCGCTGGCCCGACGCTGGCGCGGGGCCGGTAACCTGGCGCCCGCCCTGCTGTTCCTTGGCCTGTTCTTCCTGGCGCCGCTGATCGGCCTGCTGTTGCGTGGCGTGCTGGAACCGGTGCCCGGGCTAGGCAACTACGAGCAACTGTTCGCCAACTCGGCCTATACCCGGGTGCTGCTCAATACCTTTTCGGTGGCCGGCCTGGTAACGCTGTTCAGCCTGCTGCTGGGCTTCCCCCTGGCCTGGGCCATCACCCTGGTGCCCCGTGGCTGGGGTCGCTGGATCCTGAACATCGTGCTGCTGTCGATGTGGACCAGCCTGCTGGCCCGGACCTATTCCTGGCTGGTGCTGTTGCAGGCCTCCGGCGTGATCAACAAGGCGTTGATGGCCCTGGGGATCATCGACCAGCCACTGGAGATGGTGCACAACCTCACCGGCGTGGTGATCGGCATGAGCTACATCATGATCCCGTTCATCGTCCTGCCGTTGCAGGCGACCATGCAGGCCATCGACCCGATGATCCTGCAGGCCGGCTCCATCTGTGGTGCCAGTCCCTGGACCAATTTCTTCCGGGTGTTCTTGCCGCTGTGCCGGCCGGGGCTGTTTTCCGGCGGCCTGATGGTGTTCGTGATGTCCCTGGGTTACTACGTCACCCCGGCGCTGCTCGGCGGTGCGCAGAACATGATGCTGCCCGAGTTCATCATCCAGCAGGTGCAATCGTTCCTCAACTGGGGCCTGGCGAGCGCCGGTGCCGCGTTGCTGATCGTCATCACGCTGGTGCTGTTCTACTTCTACCTGAAGCTTCAGCCGGAATCCCCGGTTGGCGCCAGTAACGCGAGGTAAATCGTCATGCTCCTGACTCCCAATGCCATGAGCCGACGCATGCGCTTCGGTCTGTACTTCACGACCGGGTTGATCGGGTTGTTCCTGCTGCTGCCCATCGTGTTCATCGTGCTGCTGTCGTTCGGCTCGTCCCAGTGGCTGGTCTTCCCGCCACCGGGCTGGACGTTCAAATGGTATGGCCAGTTCTTTTCCAACCCAGACTGGATGAGCGCTGCACTGGCCAGTCTCAAGGTCGCGGTACTGACCACGATCTGCGCCGTGGCCCTGGGCCTGCCCACCGCGTTCGCCCTGGTGCGTGGTCGGTTTCCGGGGCGGGAAATGCTCTACGGCCTGTTCACCCTACCGATGATCGTGCCGCTGGTGATCATCGCGGTGGCGGTGTACGCGCTGTTTCTCAAGCTCGGATACACCGGCACGATGTTCGCGTTCGTGGTCAGCCACGTCATCGTCGCGCTACCGTTCACCATCATCTCGATCATCAACTCGCTGAAACTGTTCGACCAGTCCATCGAGGACGCCGCCGTGATCTGCGGCGCATCACGCCTGCAAGCGGTGTTCAAGGTCACCTTCCCGGCCATCCGCCCGGGCATGATCGCCGGCGCCCTGTTCGCGTTCCTGGTGTCGTGGGACGAGGTGGTGCTGAGCGTGATGATGGCCAGCCCGACCCTGCAAACCCTGCCTGTAAAAATGTGGACCACCCTGCGCCAGGACCTGACGCCTGTGATCGCCGTCGCTTCGACGCTGCTGATCGGCCTCTCGGTATTGGTGATGGTGATCGCCGCCGCCCTGCGCCGGCGCAATGAAATCAGCGCCTGAGCGCCTAGGAGAACACAATGAGTGCCGTCAAAGACCCCGCACAACAGAACAACAAGACCCTGGTCAGCCTGCGCAACCTGAACAAGCACTACGGCGACTTTGCCGCCGTCGACGATATTGCCCTGGAGATCCAGGACGGAGAGTTCCTGACCTTCCTCGGCTCCAGCGGCTCGGGCAAGAGCACTACGCTGTCGATGCTCGCCGGGTTTGAAACCCCCAGCAGCGGCGAGATCCTGGTGGACGGCAAATCCCTGGTCAACGTCCCGCCGCACAAACGCGACATCGGCATGGTGTTCCAGCGTTATTCGCTGTTCCCGCACCTGTCGGTACGCGACAACATTGCCTTCCCGCTGGCGATCCGCAAGCTGACGCCTGCCGAACGCGATCGCCGGGTCGACGCGATGCTCAAGCTGGTGCAACTGGAGCAGTTCGCCCATCGCCGCCCTTCGCAACTCTCCGGTGGCCAGCAACAGCGCGTGGCGATTGCCCGGGCATTGGTCTACGAACCACGCATCCTGCTGATGGACGAACCCCTCGGCGCCCTCGACAAGAAACTCCGTGAAGACCTGCAGGATGAACTGCGCCAACTGCATCGGCGCCTGGGCATCACCATCGTCTACGTGACCCACGACCAGGAAGAAGCCATGCGTCTGTCCCAGCGCATCGCCATTTTCAGCCACGGCAAGATCGTCGGCCTGGGCACCGGCTACGACCTCTACCAGAATCCGCCGAATGCCTTTGTCGCGTCGTTCCTCGGCAACTCGAACTTCCTCAAGCTCAAGGCCCAGGGCAACGCGGTGGCGACATTCGAAGGCCAGCCGCTGTCGATCCGCCTGACCGCCGGCCTGCAAACCGACCAGGACGTGCTGCTGATGGTCCGCCCGGAAAAAGCCTTGGCCCTGAGCACCGAGCAGGCCGCTCAAGAACCATTGGCAGCGGGCTGGAATGAAGTCTCGGCCAAGGTTGTCGAAGTGCTGTTCCTCGGTGAAAGCCAGACCTGCAGCGTGGTGACCTCCGGTGGCACCGCCATGACCGTCAAGGCCCTCTCCGCTGCTGGCATGCCCCTCAAGGCGGGTGATCCGGTGCGTGTGCGCTGGGCCACGGCTGATGCGTGCGTGTACACCGAATGGGCCGAAAGCGATTTGAACAAGGCAGCCGGGGCGCACTGACTCCCCTGCAGGCCCACTTCGGTGGGCCTTTTCTCAGATGTCACCCTCGGGTCGCCGCAACGTCGGGTTGCGGCGGCCTTTTTTTGTGTTTCGATTGCCTTCCGTGGTCACCCTGATTGGCTCCTGCTGTGGAAGCAAAGCTTGCTCGCGATAGCGGTGGGTCCGCTTGCATTAAGGGTGAATGGGCTGCCGTCATTGCGAGTAAGCAAGCTCGGCTCCCACAGCTCACACGCCCTTAAAACCCCAAACAAAAATGCCCGGCCAATAGCCGGGCATTCGCTCAAGCAGTTCTTCAATCAGTCCGTATAACCTAACCGCGCAGCCATGCTCCGCCGAGTCTGTCCACGCGTTGCCAGGCAGTAATACAACGGACAAGTCACCACCAACCCCACCAGCCATGACAGGTCCGCACCTTCGATCAGGTTCGCATAGGGCCCGACATAGAACGAGGTATTGGCAAACGGCAGTTGCACGATGATCCCGATGAAATACGCCACGATCGCATGCAGGTTGAAACGCCCATAAATCCCGCCATCGGCATGAAAGATCGAGGCGATGTCGTAATGGCCGCGCTTGATCACATAGAAATCAATCAGGTTGATCGACGCCCATGGCACCAATACCAGCAACAACGCCAGGATCAAACCGATGAATTGCGAGATGAAGTTCGCCGAAGCGCCCAATGCCACCACACAGCAACCCGCCAACACCACGCTCGACAAGACCACTCGAACCTTGATGCTCGGCGTCCATTGACTGGCAAAGGTCTGGATCGAGGTGATGATCGACAGAACCGCACCATACAGATTCAAAGCGTTGTGGCTGATGATATTGAGCAGGAACAGCACCATCAGAATCGGCCCAAGCCAACCGGTGGACTGCTTGACCGCAGCCATGGCTTCGGTGCCTTCAGGAGTCGCCAACACCGCCACGGCGCCGAAGACAAACGACAGGATCGTGCCCAGGGTGGCCCCCAGGTACGTGGCCAGGAATGGGCGGGCAATACCGATATCCGCCGGCAGGTAACGCGAGTAGTCCGATACATAAGGCGAGAAGCTGATCTGCCAGATGATCCCCAGCGACACCGTCGCCAGCCAACCGGACAGGTTGAAACCACCCCGGGTAAAGAAGTCCGCCGGCAGATCATGGGCGAAGATATAGAAGAAGCCGGCGAGCAAGGCGCTGCCCATCACCCAGGTGCCGATGCGGTTGAGGGTATGGATGAAGCGATACCCGATCACACCGATGGCCGTAGCGCTCAGCGCGCCGATCAGGATGCTGGCCGACACCGGTACCGATGGCGCAATGCCGACAATGGATTTACCCGCCAGGACGATGTTGGAAATGAAGAAACCGATGTAGATCAGCGCCGCGAAGAACACGATCAACAGCGCACCATAGCGACCGAACTGGCCACGGCTCTGGACCATTTGCGGGATCCCCATGCGGGGGCCCTGGGCCGACGCGAGGGCAATCACCAGCCCGCCCACCAGATGCCCCAGGACAATCGCCAGCAGCCCCCAGAACAGATCGAGATGGAATACCTGGACCACCATGGCGCCGGTAACGATGGGCAGCGGCGCAATGTTGGTGCTGAACCATAAGGTGAACAGATCGCGAGCCTTTCCGTGGCGCTCTGCGAGTGGAACGTAATCGACCGTGTGATTCTCGATCAACGGGTCTTGCCGGGACATCTGGGACATATGCATGAACTCAAGTTTGTCTGTTCTTATCTTTGTATGAAGCCAAACCGGGACGCTCTACGGCGCCACTCAGATGTGCACCATATTATGGTATTCCAACACTTTCACAAGACTGATCCGTCCTTTGGGTGAGCGTCTGATCCGGGAAAAACGTGGTCAGGCAACCTTGTAACCCCCGTATTCATTGAGCCCTACAGCCTTCCCTACGTTTATCGGAACGCTGAAAAAGACCTTGCAATGATTGTATTACGGTATACCATCAGACTAAGAACCTATAAAAACCCCGCAATACCATGAGGACACCGTCCATGATCGATGCCGCCATCTACAAACAAGTCCTGGGCTCATTTCCTTCCGGCGTCACCGTAATCACCACGCTGGATGACGACGACCAGATCGTCGGCCTGACAGCCAGCGCGTTCAGCTCACTGTCCATGGACCCGCCCCTGGTGCTGTTCTGCCCCAACTACAGCTCCGATTCGTATCCAGTACTGATCAAGAACAAACGCTTCGCCATTCACGTGCTTTCCGGTGGTCAGCAGAGTGAAGCCTATGCCTTTGCGCGCAAGGGCAAAGACAAGGCGCAAGGCATCGAATGGACATTGAGCGAGCTGGGCAATCCAATCCTGGCCAACGCTACGGCAGTGATCGAATGCGAACTGTGGCGCGAATATGAAGGCGGCGACCACGCGATCATGGTCGGTGCCGTGAAGAACCTGATCGTGCCCCGCCAGAACGCCGGGCCGATGGTGTATTGCCACGGCAAGATGGGTGCCCTGCCCGTTCCGGCTTGATGGCCTGGACAGAAATATTTTGCAGACATTCCGTATTATGGTATACCAATAATCAATCAGCCAGGCAGGTGCAACCACGACGCGCCCAGCCTGGCTAGAACACCCGGGAGCCCCGCGCTCGTCCCAGGCAACAGGCCCGCAGTCGACAGGCCGCCAACAAAAGATCCGAGGTAAGCGTCATGAAATTTTCCCTGTTCGTACACATGGAACGTTGGGACGAAAGCATCAGCCACCGCCAGCTGTTCGAAGACCTGACCGAGCTGACCCTGCTGGCCGAGGCCGGTGGCTTCAGCACCGTCTGGATCGGTGAACACCACGCCATGGAATACACCATCTCGCCAAGCCCGATGCCGCTGCTAGCCTATCTGGCGGCCAGGACCACCACCATCCACCTGGGTGCCGGCACCATCATTGCACCGTTCTGGCACCCGCTGCGGGCGGCCGGTGAATGCGCATTGCTGGACGTGATCAGCAACGGTCGCATGGAAGTCGGCCTGGCCCGTGGCGCCTACCAGGTGGAATTCGACCGCATGGCCGGCGGCATGCCAGCGGCCTCCGGCGGCCAGGCGCTGCGGGAAATGGTCCCGGCGGTGCGCGCACTGTGGCAAGGCGACTACGCCCATGACGGCGACATCTGGAAGTTCCCGACGTCCACCAGCGTGCCCAAGCCGATCCAGAAGCCGAACCCACCCATGTGGATCGCGGCTCGTGACCCGGACTCGCACAACTTCGCGGTCGCCAACGGCTGTAATGTCATGGTCACCCCATTGATGAAGGGCGACGAAGAAGTCCTCGACCTGAAGAACAAGTTCCAGAACGCGCTGGATAACAACCCCGGCGTGCCGCGCCCCCAATTGATGGTGCTGCGCCATACCCACGTGCACTCGGCCGACAATCCCGAAGGCTGGAAAGTCGGGGCCAAGGCAATCGCCAAGTTCTACCGCACCTTCGATGCGTGGTTCGGCAACAAGGAAACCCCGGTCAATGGCTTCCTGGCGCCAAGCCCGGAAGAAAAATTCGCCGGTCGCCCGGAATTCGAACTGGAGAGCCTGCACAAGACCGCCATGATCGGCACCCCGGAAGAAATCATCCCGCGCATCAAGTACTACCAGGAACTGGGCGTCGACGAGTTCAGCTTCTGGTGCGACAACAGCCTGCCCCATGCCGAGAAGAAAAGATCCCTGGAGCTGTTCATCAAGCACGTGGTGCCGGCGTTTCGTTGATCGCGCAATCCGGCCTCAATTCGAGTTCACGGGCCGTCGACCGGAAATCATCACGCTCGAATGGGCGTGGGTCGATCTGGAAAGCCGGCGTCATGTCCAAGCCCGCGAGCGTGGGTCAGCGGGCGCTGTCGATGATGGAGCCGCCATCGGGCGTAAGGCTTGATCCGGTGATGAACTGGCTGTCCTTACTGGCCAGGAACAGCACGACCGGCGCAATGTCGTCTTCCGGCGAACCGTAGCGACCCAAGGGATTGGTCGCCGCCGGCACGTTGACATCGGGCTCCCACGTTTCGGCCACAGGGAGGACGTTGTTCACCGTGATCTTGTCTGCTCCCCATTCCCGCGCAGCCGTGCGGGTCAGTGCCCGCACGGCTTCCTTTGCCATGTTGTAGGGGCCATAGCCAACCAGCCCGACGATGCCAGCCATCGAGCCGAAGTTGATAACGCGTCCTTCGCCGCTTTTTTTCAGGTACGGATAGGCCGCCTGCATGGCGCGGAGGTACGCGATGGGGCCGAGGTCCAAATTGCGCTGCAGTTGTTCCGCCGACAGATCGATGATGGACGAGAACGGAGCAGTGGAATCGAAGGCGTTGTTTACCAGAATGTCGATACCACCATAGGTAGCCGCTACCTTGTCGATGGCGACCTTGAGCTGGTCGGCGTTGCCAATATCGCAGGGGATACCGAGAGCCGTACCGCCGGCGGCGGTAATGTCGGCAACAACGGCATCCACGTTTGCGGGCGTGAGCGAAAGAACGGCGACCTTCGCGCCTTCCGCCGCGAGTAGCTTGGCGGTCGCTCGGCCGATACCGCGTCCGGCGCCTGTGACAATGGCTACTTTTCCGTTGAGTCGGAACATTATTTTCTCCTTTGGAAGTTAAGGGTTACTTTGCTGCGTTGCTACGACCGCGCCATACGGCGAAGCGGTGTCGCGGGCGATGTTTTGGGTGGTGAACGAGACGACCAGGAGCACCAAGCCAAGCACCGCCGCAAGCGCCCCCTTGGGCTTGCGTACGCCGAGATGCGCCGAGGCGGACAGCAGGAGTTGAAAGAAGGTGCCTGCGTAAGCCAGATCACTCAGGGGCACGCTCACGCGCGACAAGATCGCAAGCGGCCCGAGCACCTTCACCACGACCATGAGCGGCACAAGGTAGGGAGCGGCATAGTTCAGATCGGCAAGCGCCTGGCGCACCCAATCCTTCTTGACGACGTAGAGCGTTGCGGACGACAGGTAGAGGAGCGCCAGCAATGCGGTGCTGATCCAGTAGGCGTAATGCGTAACCATGAGCGGGTTCCCAGCGTTAGTTCATATCGACTTTTTGCGAGGATGTTGCCTAATATGAAAACCGACAAGTAGGATGATTAAATGGTTGCTAGTATGGAAAACCAGACTAATGAGACCAGCGGGATCAACATGCACGACGAAATGCGCCGCGCGTTCGCGCTGCTTTCCGGCAAATGGAAGCTGGAAATCATGTGGCTGCTGAACCAGCGGATCTATCGCTTCGGCGAGCTGCGCAAGGCGATTCCGGGCATCACCCAGCACATGCTGACGGCTCAACTGCGTGAGCTGGAGGCCGATGGCTTGGTGTCACGCACGGTGTTTGCAGAAGTGCCGCCCCGCGTCGAGTACGAGATCACGGCGAAGGCACGCGGCCTGGGGCCGACAATGGAGGCGTTGACGGCCTGGTGGGCCGAGCATGGGAGAAGCGTGCCAGTGAAGCCGGCTGCACGCGGGCGCAAAGCCAAGGCCGTCGCGCCGAAGTCAGAATGATGTTGGGCTGCGCCAGCATGGCAATCGCCCTCGATGCAGTGCGATCCGGCGCCCCACTCGACGCTCTTATGTGGCTTCCAGTCCACAAGTCAGCAAGCTGCAAATTGCTCAGTAGTAGAGCTAAGCCAGCGCCCTGCATGCGACTTTGCCCCTAGTGACTTCCACCAGGGGCTTGACGCCGATTCTTTTCATTCCAGGACAGCGGGATCAGAACGTCACACTGGCACTCAGGCGCGCGGTACGCGGCTCGCCGACGGCGACCTGCAACTCGCTACCGGTGGAAGACGGGTAGTACTGCTTGTCGAACAGGTTGTCGACGTTCAGTTGCAGCGATGTCTTGTACCCCAGCACGGGGGATTCCCAACGCAGGAAGGCGTCGGCTACGGTGTAGCTGCTCAACCAGAAATCGTTGTCGTTGTTGGCGGCACGCTCGCCGACATAGCGCGCACCGGCACCAGCGTGCCAGGCGCCGAATTCGGCGGGTACGTTCAAGTGATGGGACAGGTACAAGCTGGCGGTGTGCTTGGGCGCATTGGCGAGGCGATGACCTTCGTCATTTGGATCGTCGAGAATTTCCGTGTGAGTGTAGCTGTAGGTGCCAATCAGGTCCCAGCGCTCGGCCAGGCGCCCGGTGACGTCCAGTTCCAGGCCTTGGGAGCCGACTTTGCCGGCGGCTTCTGCAATGGTTTTCCCACCCACTACGGTGTTGGTCACCACGTTCTTTTTTTCGATATCGAACAAGGCGAGATTGATATTCAGTCCAGGCAAAGGATCATATTTGGCACCGACTTCGTAACTGCGCCCCTCCTCCGGCTTGAAGGTGCTGAGGTTGTCATCGACGGTATCGTTGGGTTTGAACGAACGACTGTAATTGCCATACAGCGACAAAGTCTCATCGGCCTTGTAGACCAGTCCAAGGAACGGAACAAAGGCATCGCCGTTATCGTCGCGAACAGGCACTCGCTTGATCATCCCCGTTTCACTGAATTGGTCGTAATGCTGGTAGCGTCCGCCAAACACCAGAATCCAGCGTTCATCCAGGTGCCAGTTGTCCTTTAGGTACACGGAGCTGGAGGTCAGCTGGTTAGTCAGATTGCTTTGCGCGGCATTCACCCTGCCCGGCTCTGCCAGGCTGCCGTAAACCGGCGCGGTGATGTCAAAGCCTCCCTGCACAACCCCGCGGTAGGTCTTGCCGCGATATTGATCGGATACCTGGTTATCGACACCGATCAACACATCATGGCGCTGACCGAACAACTCCTGTTTGCCGATGAAATCCCAACTTGCGTAACGGGTTTCATCATCGTAATGGGCACCGTTGGCAGCCCGACGCAGCGTATTGCCAGTCAATGTGCTGGGCTGCGCAATCGAAAGACTGTACCGATCATTGTTCCAGCCATAGGTCACCCGCGTCTTCCACGCCTCACTCAGCTCGTACTCAAAACGCGCCGTCGCGGTCTCGCGAATCCCCACGCTCTTGGCCCACGGCTCGTCGAGACGCTTATCGTAATCGATATCCACGGGATGCCCGTTACGGAACACCGTCCCACGGTCAAACGGATTGGAATATTCGTTGTACTCATAGCTCAGGTTCAACGAAGCCCGCTCACCGGTCCAGGCCAGGGACGGCGCGACCAGGGTGCTTTCATTCACGCCGTAGTTGCGCCAGTAGTCCTCATGACCACGCTCGGCAATCAACCGATAAGCCAGCCCGGTATCCCCCAGAGGCCCGGTGGTGTCCACCGCCGTGGTGCCGCCGCCTTCGCTGTAGGCGGAGCCACTCAACGTGGTGCTCTGGGTGTATTCGGGTTTCTTGCTGATGACGTTGACCAGGCCGCCCGGCTCCAGGGCGCCGTAGAGCATCGAGGCCGGGCCCTTGAGCACTTCGACGCGGTCGGTGGTGGCGCTGAAGTTGTGCCCGAGGTTCGAGCGCACGCCGTCGCGCAGGATCGAACCGTCGTCGTTGGTGCCGAAACCGCGCTTGACCAGCGAGTCCCGCGAGCCGCCCAGGGTGTTGCCCTGGCTTACGCCGCTGACGAACTTCATCGCATCGTTCAACGAGTGCACCTGGAAATCGGCCAGGGTCTGTTGGGTCACCACGTTGATCGATTGCGCTTCCTCCTTGATCGGAACATCGCTCTTGCTCGCCGTGCTGGCTTGCGACGTCGTATAGCCTTCATCCTGAGTGACGCGAGTGCCCTGGATGTCCGTGGCCGGCAGTTCGAGCCTGTCCTGTGCCCACAGCGGACCGGCAATCAGACAGCAGGAAAGCGTGGGCAGGACGTGTTTGAGGAAGGCATTGCGGTGAACGGGAGGGGTGGAACGGTTCAAGAGACGCACTCATGGAGGATTGTTAATGAGAGCGAATATACTTTGAGAACGATTCCCAGTAAATGATTTGTATCAAATGATGATCAGCACAAACCCTTGAGGGAACGAGTTTGCTCGCTCCCCCAAGGGCTACGGTCCCAACCCGGTTATCGGGTCAACAACACTTCGGCCCACCCTTACCGCCGTAACGGGCTTCCTGGCGTTCGCGAAAGAACGTCTCGTAGTCCATCAGCGGCTGGTCCGGGTGTTTGCTCTGCATGTGCTCGACGTAGTTGTCGTAGTCGGGCATGCCGACCATCAGGCGCGCGGCCTGACCGAGGTATTTACCGAGGCGACTCAAGTCATTGAACATCGTTGCAGTCCTCTATCAAGCGTCCGGCAGGGCCTGGAATGGCGCTTCCTTGTCCGTGCGTTCCTTCGTGCCCCAGGCGGCGACACCGACCTTGATCGCATAGAACAGAATGCTCAGCACCACGAACAGGAACAGCGCGGTCAGCGTCGCGTTGGTGTAGGCGTTGAACACCACATGCTGCATCTGCTCGATGCTCTTGGCCGGGGCCAGGATCTGGCCGGCGGCCAGGGCTTCGTTGTATTTACGCGCCAGGGCCAGGAAGCCGATCGCCGGGTTGGCGTCGAACAGTTTGATCAGGCCCGCCGTGGTGGTGCAGATCAGCAGCCAGGTGGCCGGCAGCAGCGTGACCCAGACGTAGCGCTGGCGCTTCATCTTGATCAGCACCACGGTGCCGAGCATCAGGGCGATACCGGCCAGCATCTGGTTGGAGATGCCGAACAGCGGCCACAAGGTGTTGATGCCACCCAGCGGATCGATCACGCCCTGGTACAGCAGGTAGCCCCACAGCGCCACGCAACCGGCGGTGGCGATCAGGTTGGCGGTCCAGGATTCGGTGCGCTTGAGCGCCGGCACGAACGAGCCGAGCAAATCCTGCAGCATGAAGCGCCCGGCACGGGTGCCGGCGTCCACCGCGGTGAGGATGAACAGTGCTTCGAACAGGATCGCGAAGTGGTACCAGAACGCCATGGTGTTCTCACCCGGCAGCACCGAGTGCAGGATCTGCGCGATGCCGACCGCCAGGGTCGGCGCACCGCCGGCACGGGCCAGCACGGTGGTTTCGCCGATGTCCCGGGCCACCGCTTGCAGCGCGTCCGGGGTGATGGCGAAGCCCCAACTGCTGACGGTCTGCGCCACGGCCACCACGTCACCGCCGACGATCGCCGCCGGGCTGTTCATGGCGAAGTACACGCCTGGCTCGATCACCGAAGCGGCGACCATGGCCATGATCGCCACGAACGACTCCATCAGCATGCCGCCGTAGCCGATGTAGCGGGCGTTGGTTTCGTTATCCAGCAGCTTGGGCGTGGTGCCCGAGGAGATCAGCGCATGGAAACCCGACACCGCGCCACAAGCGATGGTGATGAACAGGAACGGGAACAGCCCGCCCTTCCACACCGGGCCCAGGCCGTTGGTGAACTGGGTCAGCGCCGGCATTTTCAGCTCGGGCATGGTGATCAGGATGCCGATCGCCAGGGCGACGATGGTGCCGATCTTGAGGAACGTCGACAGGTAGTCCCGTGGCGCCAGGATCAGCCACACCGGCAGCACCGCGGCGACGAAGCCGTAGCCGATCAGCATCCAGGTGATCTGGATCCCGGTGAAGCTGAAGGCCTTGGCCCAGACCGGATCGGCGGCGACCTGCCCGCCCAGCC
>NZ_JAODAB010000050.1 GCF_025336485.1 Pseudomonas citri
CAGATCAACCTCGACGGCCAGGTCATCAGCGACTTCGAACGCGACCGCCTGCACCGCGAAGTGCTGCGCACCCAAGGCCAGATCAGCACCCGCAGCGAATACGACCGCAGCGGCCGCCTGCGCGCACGGCAACGCCGCCACAGCAACCAACCCTCGCTGCTGCCGGCGGCGGTGCAAAAACACTTCGAGTACGACCCCGCCGACCACCTCATCGGCAAACTTGACCAGCAACCCGCCGCGCAAACTCGCCAGTTGCTGCACTACGACGCCACCGGTCACATCATTGCCAGCCAGGACAGCCTGCACGGCCAGCGCGAAACCTTCGCCTACGACGCCGCCGCCAACCTGCTGGACGGTCCCCAAACCGGCGCCGGACGAGTCGGGCACAACAAACTGCTGACCTACCAGGACAAGCGCTACCGCTACGACGCCTTCGGCCGGATGATCGAAAAACGCAGCACCAAGCGCGGCCTGCAACGCTTCGCCTACGACGCCGAAAGCCGCTTGATCGAAGTGCGCAACGACAACGGCAGCGTGGTCCGCATGACCTACGACCCGCTGGGCCGACGCATCGCCAAAACCGAACACGACAACAATGGTTACCCGCTGGGCGAAACCCGCTTCACCTGGGACGGCCTGCGCCTGCTACAGGAACATCGCCACCAGCAAACCAGCCTCTATCTCTACGAAGACAACGGCTACGAACCCCTCGCCCGCGTCGACGGCAGCGGCCCACTACAAAAAATCCGCTACTACCATAACGACCTCAACGGCCTGCCGGAACAACTCACCGAAGCCGACGGCCACCACGTCTGGCAGGCGACGTATCGAGTGTGGGGCAACACGCTGGAAGAAGTGCGCGAGGCGTACTACATCGAAGAGCAGAACCTGCGATTCCAGGGGCAGTACCTGGATCGGGAGACGGGGCTGCATTTCAATACGTTCAGGTTTTATGATCCGGATGTGGGGCGGTTTACTACGCCGGATCCGATTGGGTTGGCGGGGGGAATCAATTTCTACGCTTATGCGCCCAATCCCGCCGGGTATGCCGACCCACTGGGACTAAGCTGTACCCCGGCAAAAGGTTTTGCCCGAAAAAATACGATAACCAAACGATGGGTCGGAAAGCTGACAGGGAAAAAACCGACGGACGTAGACGGATATCTGACATCGCGAGGCTGGACCAAGACCTATCCACAAGCCGGCAGACCCGATGCAATCCAGCATATCCAGTATGTGCGGACTACAAAATCAGGAGCCACCTACAAGCTTGACTACCATCCAGGCGGCAGCCCTACCCAGCCCAACATTCATGGGAATGATTACTGGAAAGTATATAAATCGAAATCTGGGGAAGATGTTGTATTCGGAAGGATTGGACATGGCGAGTTCAAAAATTACGACCTGATCAAGGACTCGCCGGTTTACGTAGACGGAATGCTGATGAACGGTGGAATTTGATGATTGATTTTGCAGCCGACATACAATCCAAGCACTCAATTGCAAATATTTTGTTGCAAGGCAACATCTCAACCTATATCAATGATCTTTATGCAAATCATGAGATCAAAATAAAGAACTACAACCTACCTGACGGCGAGACCAGAACCGCATATATAGTGGACAGTACGCTCACTATCTCAACCTTACCTGATGGAACGATATTTTCTATAGGCTGCAACAGTCAATACAAAGGACTTTACAGAAACACGCTTTCTGCGGGAATGACTTTCGGTCAAATAAAAAAGCTTACAGAGCGTCAGCGCATCTTCAATGGCGTTGTCATACTCGATGACGACTTCGGTCTCTGTTACGTCTTACCCGCCCCTTACGACGAAATAGCCGATAGTATTGGAGACATACCACCCACGCTGGCCCTTGATGAAATTTACATATCTGATTTCTCTTCTTGGATTAGCAAATAACGTGAACCATAAAATTTCATGCCTGGACGAAAAATGGATATATTCGACCTGCTCTCATACAAGCTTGAACATTTCCTGAACGCGCGACCGTATCCAAAGGCGCTGGGCGCTGTATTTTATAAAGAAGATGAGCCATCACTGCTCCGTGTTGTTGCCAAAAAACACAATGGCTCCCCCTTCAGCGTGAGTCGCTGGCATGATCTGTTTTCTGTAGGCACTTTTGAAAAAGCCATGGCCAAAAGCGGTTTCACAGAAGGAGACTGCTACGCCCTTCTTCTAGTCCTGTCACGTTTTGGCTATCTTCTTGAAATCGACAACCGTCAACGCACCAACAAAGACTATTTTATTTTCTTCTATCTGATTCAACTGATCAGCTTGAAGAACAGCGCTCTCGATGCAGATGCACAACTCAGGAATTACGTGCTCAGGTTCCTCCTATTCGAATTGAGCATTGATGACGAAGTGTATCGGCGGTTCAGTGTCGAAGGTCATCGGTTGATGATGACGACTGACGCGTTGGGACCTGTGGCTTTTCTGGATGTTATCGACCGAGCCTATAAAGCGATCAAGGCTGACGACAGAAAAGAACACGAGCTTTTAAGAACGTTGAAACACTACCAAATGGACGTCATCAATTTACTCACAACGCCCGACAGCGCACGCCACCGTTTCGTCGTCAATGATCGCTTCAGCGAACTCATGTACCCCGATGTTTTTTTGCACGCTTATGAGAACGACAGAAAGCGGGTATTCATCGCATTGGTCGACACGACCAATCCGTTTCAGTCCACGGAAAACCTGTTTGTTTCCAACATTATCTTGATGAACTATTCCTTCCACGTTCTAAATGACAAGCCTCGCGAAATTTTGAAACTGAAGAAATACGTTAATGACCCAGCGCTGTTCGGCAGGCTGTTGGAAGCCATAATCACACGTCGAATGTCAGTCAATAAAGCGCTGTTCGAGAACCTACCAACAGGTCAGGATCTGTCCTTGATAAAGGACGATGAAGCTTCGTTCTACAATATTTTGTACCGTCTCTAGAGGCCTACAGAGGGCTAGCGCATCCCTTCAGAAAAACTGCATCAGACGATTTACGACGGCTGCGCCCGAGGCGTCGGACCAGCCGAGCGGGAGCAAGCTCCCTCGCCACGAACCCAGGGCCTTGCGAATGCCTTGTTTATTCTCCCGCTACCCATCGTCCGACAGGCCACGCAACCTTGCACCTTTGCCTACAACTACGCCAGAATCCGCCCGCTTGTGCGCCTTGCCGGTGGGTTCTATCGTTTCCCTGCCACTGCCCATCAGTGGTCGGGCTTGGCGGCCCGGTACGCGAAAGGCGCAACAGCCCCTCAATATGATTGCGATGTCTCTGGCATTGGCTCTCCTATGTTATGGCGGGTTGCGCAAGGATCCCTTCGGGGATGCCGGGTTCCTTTCGTTCCGGTCCGCCAACCTTGTGTAATCCGTCACCCCATCTGCTTGGCGGCAGACGGTGATGGTTCCTCTTACGAAAGGAGCTGCACCATGTTCAAAATTACACCGAATCCCCCCGAAGCAGATCGCATCTCGGCGACCACTAAATCCAAAACGAAGAAACAAGACGAAGCAGAAAAGCGCGCGCTGGATTTCTACCTGTTGCCAAAACAGACGCAGGCCGAAGACACACTCCAGCCAGACCAGCTATTCACCGTCGCAAAAAACGCCGATAACGAATCCCTGCTAGCCAACCTCAGCGAAACCCTGGCGTCCGCCGACGCGATGATCAGCCACCTGGCTTTCGATCTGGAAGGGCCCCGCCGCCACATCGCCCTCGGCGTCCAGCAATTGATAGAACTGAGCGCGCTGCTAGCGAACCGGGCGTTGGATAACGTCGATCCGCGTTAGCCACAAAAAAGGGGTTCGAAACATGGTTCCAAACCCCTTTTGTGTTTCCAACTGCTAACTAGAGTGCTCAGCTGACCCGCGCTTTGCGCACACCTTCAGCCAGGGCGGCACACAAGCTCAACACCCCGTCGATGGCTTGTTGCGGGGTATTGGCGCTGGCGATGTGGTCGATCAGCGCCGAGCCGACCACCACGCCGTCGGCCAACCGGGCGATGGCGGCGGCTTGCTCCGGGGTGCGGATGCCGAAACCGATGCTGATCGGCAAATCGGTGTGCCGACGCAGGCGGGCCACGGCTTCTTCCACGTGCTCCAACGTCGCGGCGCCGGCGCCGGTCACACCTGCCACCGATACGTAGTACACAAAGCCGGAACTGCCGTTGAGCACGGTAGGCAGGCGCACGTCGTCAGTGGTCGGCGTGGTCAGGCGGATGAAGTCCAGGCCGGCGGCCTGGGCCGGTTCGCAGAGTTCGCTGTTGTGCTCGGGCGGCATGTCCACGACGATAAGGCCATCGACACCCGCGTCCAGCGCCTCGCCAATGAAACGCTGCACGCCGTAGCGATGGATCGGGTTGAAGTAGCCCATGAGCACCAGTGGCGTCGCGATATTGTCCTTACGGAACTCGCGGACCATTTGCAGGGTTTTCGCCAGGTTTTGCTGGCCGCCCAACGCACGGATGTTCGCCAACTGGATCGCCGGGCCGTCGGCCATCGGATCGGTGAACGGCATACCCAACTCGATCACGTCGGCACCGGCTGCGGGCAGGCCCTTGAGGATCGCCAGCGAGGTGTCGTAGTCCGGGTCGCCAGCGGTGACGAAAGTCACCAGGGCCGCGCGGTTCTGTTCCTTGAGTTCGGCAAAACGGGTTTGCAGGCGGCTCATCAGTGTTTCTCCTGCTGGGATTGTTCCATGTGGTGCATCACGGTTTGCATGTCTTTGTCGCCACGGCCGGACAGGTTGACCACCATCAGGTGATCCTTGGGCAGGTTCGGTGCGCGCTTGAACACTTCGGCCAGGGCGTGGGAGCTTTCCAGGGCGGGAATGATCCCTTCCAGGCGGCAGCACTTGTGGAACGCTTCCAGGGCCTCGGCGTCGGTGATCGAGGTGTATTGGACACGACCGATGTCGTGCAACCAGGCGTGTTCCGGGCCGATACCGGGGTAATCCAGGCCAGCGGAAATCGAATGGGCGTCGATGATCTGGCCATCTTCGTCCTGCAACAGGAAGGTACGGTTGCCATGCAACACACCCGGCACGCCGCCGTTCAGGCTCGCCGCGTGCTTGCCGGTCTCGATACCGTAGCCGGCGGCTTCGACGCCGATGATCTCGACGCTCTTGTCATCCAGGAACGGGTGGAACAGGCCCATGGCGTTGGAGCCACCGCCGATGCACGCCACCAGGCTGTCGGGCAGGCGACCTTCCTGGGCTTGCAGTTGTTCGCGGGTTTCCTTGCCGATCACGGCCTGGAAGTCGCGCACCATCGCCGGGTACGGGTGCGGGCCGGCCACGGTGCCGATCAGGTAGAACGTGTTGTCGACGTTGGTTACCCAGTCGCGCAGGGCTTCGTTCATGGCGTCTTTCAGGGTGCCGGTGCCGGCGACCACCGGGATGACTTCGGCGCCCAGCAGTTTCATGCGGAACACGTTGGCCTGTTGGCGCTCGATGTCGGTGGTGCCCATGTAGATTACGCAATCCAGGCCGAAACGGGCCGCCACAGTGGCCGTGGCGACGCCGTGCATGCCGGCACCGGTCTCGGCGATGATGCGTTTCTTGCCCATGCGCCGCGCCAGCAGGATCTGGCCGATGCAATTGTTGATCTTGTGCGCGCCGGTGTGGTTCAGCTCTTCGCGCTTGAGGTAGATCTTGGCGCCGCCGCAGTACTCGGTCAGGCGCTCGGCGAAGTAAAGCGGGCTCGGGCGTCCGACATAGTCACGCTGGAAGTAGGCCAGTTCTTCGAGAAACGCCGGATCTTCCTTGGCCGCCTCGTATTCACGGGCCAGGTCAAGGATCAGTGGCATCAGGGTTTCGGCCACATAGCGGCCACCGAACGCACCGAACAGGCCGTTGGCGTCAGGACCGCTGCGCAGGTTGAAGGGGGTCGTGGACTGGGTCATCGGGGCGCTCCAGGCGAATGCGTAGAAGGACAATGAGCTTCACTCTACCCCTGACATCCGCCGCTGAAAACCGATAAGATCGCCGCAACCTGTCAGGAAAACTCACAGATACCATGCGCCACGACCTTCCCCCGCTCAACGCCCTGCGCGCCTTCGAGGCCACGGCCCGGCTGAACAGCGTAAGCCAGGCGGCTGAACAGCTGCATGTCACCCATGGCGCCGTCAGCCGGCAGTTGAAGGTACTGGAGGAACACCTGGGCCTGAGCCTGTTCGTCAAGGACGGTCGTGGCCTGAAACTCACAGATGCCGGCCTGCGCCTGCGCGATGGCTGCACCGACGCCTTCGAGCGCCTGCGCGCCGTCTGTGGTGAGCTGACGCAAAGCACGGCCGACGCTCCGTTCGTGCTGGGCTGCTCGGGAAGCCTGCTGGCGCGCTGGTTCATCCCCCGCCTGGGCCGGCTCCATGCCGACCTGCCGGACTTGCGCCTGCACCTGTCCGCCGGCGAAGGCGACCTGGACCCACGGCGCCCGGGCCTGGACGCCTTGCTGGTGTTCGCCGAGCCGCCCTGGCCGGCCGACATGCAGGTGTACGAACTGGTGGGCGAGCGGATCGGCCCTGTGTTGAGTCCACGCTATGCCGGTTTCGCCCGCCTGCAAGGCGCACCGGCCCGTGCGCTGCTGGACGAGCCGTTGCTGCACACCACCTCCCGGCCCCAGGCCTGGCCGACATGGGCACGGCAAAACGACCTCGAACCCCAGGCGTTGAAGTTCGGCCAGGGTTTCGAGCATCTCTATTATTTGCTGGAGGCCGCCGTGGCGGGGTTGGGCGTGGCCATCGCCCCCGAGCCGCTGGTGGCCGAGGACGTGCGCGCCGGGCGCCTCGTCGCGCCATGGGGCTTCGACGAAACCCCGGCGCGACTGGCGTTGTGGCTACCCAAGCGCGCCGCCGATGGGCGCGCCCGGCAACTGGCCCAATGGCTCCGGCATGAGCTGGGCCAACCGACTCAGTCCCCGCGCTTGCACAGCAGGTAAGCGGCCAGCAACCCGATGGCCCCCACCGCGACACCGGCGGTGGTCCAGGGATGCTCCTGTGCGTAGTCGCGGGTGGCGATCCCGGTTTCCCGGGTTCTGACCTTGACCTCTTCATAGGCGTCGCTGAGCAGATGCCGGGAATGTTTCAACGCATTTTCGGCGTTGGCCTTGAGAGACTTCAGGGTCTTGCGCGACTCGTCCGAAGCATCGTCCTTCAGGCTTTCCAAGGATTTGAGCAGACTCTCGATCTCCGCTTCCATGCTTTGCAACGAGGCTTTACGTAACGAATGGCTGGCCATAGTGGCTCTCTCCTGCAGTGGTTGAGTGCGTGTGAAAGTTGGGACTCCGACCGTTTGGGAAAGTGCAGTAAATCTGAACTTCGCCGTATGGATGGCGCCACACGCAAGGTGAAAAAAAATCGCTGCTAGGCTCTTTATGGCAATGCAGCGAAGACAACGCAGCTATGACAGTCCAAGGAGAACGGCATGAGTGATCATCACACCTACAAGAAAGTCGAGCTGGTCGGCTCCTCCCCCACCAGCATCGAAGACGCCATCAACAATGCCCTGGCCGAAGCCAGCAAAAGCCTCAAGCACCTGGAATGGTTCGAAGTCACGGAAACCCGTGGACACATCGCAAACGGCCGGGCCGCGCACTTTCAGGTAACCATTAAAGTCGGTTTCCGGATCGCCAATAGCTGAAGACGGTGAACTTGTACGCTGGCGCAGTGCCACAGGAGTGGCGATGCGCTATGGTATGCGCTCAGATCTTTCCGATCCCTGCCCTGTTTTGATCCGACCAAGGAGTGCGAGTGATGAAGAAGTTGATGGTGGCCCTGGGTTTGCTGAGCCTGGCCGGTGGCGCGTTCGCCGCTGGCAAGCCTTGCGAAGAGCTGAAAAGCGAAATCGCCGCGAAGCTGGATGCCAAGGGCGTATCAGGTTATTCGCTGGAAATCGTCGATAAGGGCGCAGCGGCTGACGGAAAAGTCGTTGGCACCTGTGAGGGTGGCGCGAAGGAAATCGTCTACAAAAAGTGATGTTTTTTGCATGAAAAAGCCGACGCCTTGCGTCGGCTTAATGAGATGGTCACCCCCACACCCTGCGAGGGCTACGCTTTCGCAGGGTGTTTTGTTTTCGGAGGCCATCA
>NZ_JAODAB010000051.1 GCF_025336485.1 Pseudomonas citri
GCCACTCTGTCCAATCCAGCCGGTACACCGGTTACCGTGACCCTGAGCAACGGCTCGGTGATCACCATCGACGCCGGTAAAACCACCGGCACCGTCACCGTGGCCGCACCTTCCGACGATGTCTATAAGGACGCCGGCAAGGTTGAAGTCAGCATCGACCACGCCACCGGTGGCAACTTTGAAAACCTGGTGCCTAGCACTACGCCGGCGGTCACGGATGTCACCGATACCATCGACACCAGCACCGTGTCGCTCACCGCGACCTCGACCGTGGCCGAAGGCGGCACCGTGGTGTACACCGCCTCGGTGAATGCGCCGGTTACAGATGCTCCTCTCGTCGTGACATTGAGCAACGGCCAGACCATCACCATCCCGGTGGGCGCAAGCTCCAGCAGCGTGAACTTCACCGCACCCAACGATGCCACGACGGGCGGCGATCACCTGAGCGTGAAGATCGACGACGCTCAGGGCGGCAACTACGAAAAACTGGACATCGACGGCACGCCGGCTGACACCAATGTCACCGACACCCAAGACACCACCGGCCTGACGCTGAGCGCCACCAACACCGTGGCCGAAGGCGGTTCGATCGTCTACACCGCGACCCTGACCAACGCCGCTGGCTCGCCAGTGACCGTGACCCTGAGCAATGGCGCGGTCATCACCATCGACGCCGGGAAAACCACCGGCACCGTCACTGTCGACGCGCCGAAAGACGACGCCTACCTGGACGCTGGCAATGTCTCGGCCACCATCCAGACGGCCACGGGCGGCAACTTCGAACACCTGGTGCCAAGCACTGCACCCGCCGTGACCGCCGTGAGCGACACCATCGACAACACCACGGTCAGCATCAGCGGCAGCGCGTCGGTGACCGAAGGCCAGGCGGCCACCTACACCGTCAGCCTGACGAACCCGGCGCAAACCGAAGTGACGCTCAAGATCGTCTACAGCGGCACCGCCGCCGACGGCACGGACTTCACTGGCGTCTACACCGTGAAGATCCCGGCCAACGCCACCAGCGCTACCTTCAACGTGGCGACACTGGACGACAATATCACCAAAGGCACCGAGAACTTCGTGGTCAAGATCGACTCGGCCACCGGCGGCAACTTCGAGCACCTGGCAGTCAGTGACACCAATGGCAGCGTCAGCACCTCGATCATCGACAACGATGCACCGCCGGTTCTCGACCTGGACGCCAACAACTCCAGCGGCAAGACCGGTGCCGACTACCAAGTGACCTTCACCGAAGGCACACCGGGCCAGGGCGTATCGATTGCCGACACCGACCTGAACATCACCGACCCGGACAGCACCATGCTGACCGGCGCGACCATCGTGCTGACCAACCGTCAGCCCGGCGACGCGCTGAACCTGGGCAACAGCGTCAACGGCATCAGCATCAATGCCAACAGCACCAACGGCACGGTCACGCTGACGCTGTCGGGCAACGCGACGCTGGCTGACTACATGCAGCAGATCAAGAACATCAGCTTTACCAACAGCAGCGAAGACCCGAGCACCGTACCGCGCATCATCACCGTGACGGTGACCGACGGTACCCACTACTCCAACACCGCCACCACCACCGTGAACGTGGTCGGGGTCAACGATGCGCCGGTTGCCACCGGTGGCGCGGTGACCGGTACCGAAGACACTTCGCTGGTGCTGGGCTGGTCGAACTTCGGCGTCAGCGACGTGGACAGTTCCGCCGCCAACCTGGGTGTGAAAATCACCGGACTGCCGGCTGACGGCAAGTTGCAGTACCTGGACGGAGCGACCTGGAAGGACGTGGCCAACGACCAGACCTTCACCAAGGCCGACATCGACGCCGGCAAGCTGCGCTTCACCCCGGACAGCAATGAGTCCGGTGCCAACGGTTATGTCGGCAGCAGCATGGGCAACAACCAGGCCGACTACGCGCAGATCAAGTTCCAGCCCACCGACGGCCAGGCGCTGGGTAACACCAGCACCGTGAAAATCGACATCACGCCGGTCGCCGATGCGCCGACGCTGAGCGTGGCCGGTAACGGCGTGACCGCCACTGGCTTGATCAAGGAAGTCTGGACTGGTCTGTCGGGCCTGGGCACCGATGGCAGCGGCGCGCCGTCCGGCACGCTCAAGTCGGTGATCGATGCCGCCGGCACGCCGAACAGCACCAACACCGTGACCAACGTGCAGTCCGACGGCAACGTGAGCGTGGGTACCGCGTCGAAGACGTCTGGCCTGATTTACCTCGAGGCCGGCAAGACCTACACCTTCAGCGGCACCGCCGACGACAGCCTGCTGGTGACCATCGGCGGCAAGAACGTGGCGGCAGCCACCTGGGGCGCGGGCGGCACGCTGAATGGTTCGTTCACACCAACCACCAGCGGCTACTACACCCTGGACATCTACCACCATAACCAGAATGGCCCGGGCAACTACGACGTGAACCTGTCGATCAACGGCAGCACCCCCGTGGACCTGAGCGGTGCCGGCGTGCCGCTGTACACCAGCGTGACCGACCTGGCGAATGCCGGAGTGACCGTCTCCGACCTGCACGGCACCAATGGCGAAGGTTATTACGACGGCTTCAAGCTCAACGAAGGCGCCGAAGGCGGCAGCGTGCACCTGTCGAAAATCACCACCGCCCTGACCGACACCGACAGCTCCGAAAGCCTGGCCGTGAAGATCGGCGGCATGCCCGAAGGCAGCGTGCTGAGCGATGGCACAGGCCACTTCGCGACAGTGGGCAGCAACGGCGAAGCCTCGGTCACCGGCTGGAACCTGGGCAGCCTGACCCTGACCCCGCCGACCTACTACAACGGCCAGCTCAACCTGACCGTAACGTCGACCTCCACCGAAGTCCTCGGCGGCTCGGCAAGTACTACGGCGCAGATCCCTGTGACGGTGTACCCAGCGACCTACAACGCGATCACCGCCACGTCGGGCAGCGACAGCGTCACCGGCACCGACGGAAACGACGTCGTGGTCGCCGACATCGGCGGGCTGACCGTGGTGCCAGGGGTCAACTACAACATCGCATTCATGGTCGACAGCTCCGGCAGTATGAGTGCGTCGTCCATCACCGCGGCCAAGAACTCGTTGACCCAGGTGTTCAATACCCTCAAGCAGAGCCTGGGCAGCAACTCCGGGACGGTGAACATCTTCCTGGCGGACTTCGATCAGCAGGTGAACAAGAACGTTGCGGTGAACCTCAACGACCCGAACGCGCTGACGCTGCTCAAGAGCGTGCTCGATTCAATGGTGTCCGGCGGCGGTACCAACTACGAAGACGTGTTCAAGACCACCGCGAACTTCTTCAACAGCACCCAGGCCCTGAGCAATACCGGTGCGAAGAACCTGACGTACTTCATCACCGACGGCGAGCCGACCCTCTACCAGTCCGGCGAACAGACGAACCCGACGCTGTACGGCAACGTCAAGCTCGACGACGTCCTGAGTGCGGCCAACTACACCGTCGGCCAGTCCTATTCCCAGACGATCGACAGCACGCACAAATTCACCATCAACGAAGACGGTGAAATGTACCTGTCGATCAAAAACGGCAAGCATTGGGACGAGAACTATGTCGGCACCGTGCATGCCGAGGGCAACGGGACCTTCGAGTTCTCCTACCTGGACGGCACCGGCCACAACGACTCGTGGGCGACAAACGGCTCGGCCGCCAGCTTCACCCTGTTGAAAGGCCTGAGCAACGTGGAAGCCATCGGCCTGAACAACGGCGTGAGCATGGACGACCTCAAGCCATACGACTCGGACTCGACACCACAGACCAACATCGACCCGAGCAACCTGGCCAACTCGATCATCGGCCACACCGAAGCGACTCTGCCAGGCTCCGACACGGTCAACGGTGGCGAGGGTAATGACATCCTGTTCGGCGACCTGGTGAGCTTCAACGGTGTCGTTGGCGAGGGCTACCAGGCCATCCAGGCCTTCGTTGCCCAACAAAGCGGCGTGGACGTCAGCAAGGTCACGACCAGCAACGTGCACCAGTACATCACCGAGCACTACACCGCGTTCGATGTGGCCGGTGCCCACGATGGCGGCGACACCCTGCTGGGCGGTGGCGGTAATGACATCCTCTTTGGCCAGGGTGGCAACGACTCGCTCGATGGCGGCAAGGGCAACGATATCCTGCTCGGCGGAACAGGCAATGACACATTGATCGGCGGCCAGGGTAACGACACCCTGATCGGTGGCCTGGGTGGCGATACCTTTGTCTGGAAAGCCGGCGACACCGGCAACGACGTGATCAAGGACTTCAAGGCCAGCGAAGGTGACCGGATCGACCTGCGGGATCTGTTGCAGGGCGAAACCGGCAGCACCATCGACCACTTCCTACAGATCAGCACGGTCGACGGCGTGTCGACGTTGCAAGTCAGCACCACCGGCCAGTTCAACGCTGCCAACGGTGCATCGGCCGCGCCGGACGTGACGATCAAGCTGGAAGGCAACAACTGGTCGAACGTCAACCTGAACACGTTGATCGCCGGCAGTGACCCGACCATCAAGGTCGATCACAACAACAGCTGAAGCTGACACTTGTCGTGGCGAGGGAGCTTGCTCCCGCTGAGCTGCCAAGCGGCCCCAAAAACAGGGCCGCTTCGCGGCCCAGCGGGAGCAAGCTCCCTCGCCACAATAAGTTTCATACTCGCGCACAGTTGGCCTATGCTGCTCGGCATGACGCCGCTTAATCCATGAGGGATGCCCGATGTTTTATGTGCAACGCGATGCACAAGGCCTGCTGGTGCGCGTGGAAGCCACCATTTATGCCGAAGCCACCGAAACCTTGCCGGCTGACCATCACGAGGTCCAGGACTGGTTTGCCAACCAGGCGGTAGAAAACAGCCTCAAGCAACTCAAGCAGAGCGACCTGGAGATGATCCGGGTACTCGACGACTTGATCCAGGTGCTGACCAGCAAAGGCGTCATCCGCGTCACCGACCTGCCACCGGCCGCCCAGGCCAAGCTGATGGACCGCAACCAGGCCCGGGAAGCGCTGGGTGGGTTGAGCCGGTTGATCGATGATGATGAGAAGGGGTTGATCTGACGTTAAGTTCAGCTCGGCTCCCTTGTGGCGAGGGGATTTATCCCCTCGCCACAACAGCGTTCGGCTTGCTCCCGATGCAATCGCCAATCCACCGCAGACTTGTCAGCCCGACGCTTGCACTTCCAGCCGATCCATCGCCCGCTCCACCAACAAATGCACCCCATCGGCCATCCGACTGATCGCCAGGATTACGCTGCGGCGCGAACCCTCGACGTCATCCGCCAGGTCAGCCGCGATGGCGCTGATGGACAGCAAATCTTCGGAGGCATTGGCCAGCAGGGTTTCAGTGTCGATGTCCGGGGCGACGATGAAGAGCTGACCTGCTGGAGGCTCGTCGACGGGTTTGGGCTTGAGGTAGTAGTCGAGGGCGCGCTCGGCGGCTTCGTCGAGTTTTTTGGATTTCGAGGATTTATCGGAGGGGTTGCCAGAGTTGCCTGGCGGGTTTGGAGTAATTTTGTACATATTGTGTCGCTCCATCTGTAGTAGTGGAACCGACACCTTTTCGCTTGCACGCAAATGAGGTGGCAGTTGTACGCAGGTGTGCAAGACCGGGCAGACGGAACCCGAGGGTGTCAGAAATTTTGTGTTCGGGCATAACATGAGTAAGAGGTGCATGTATGCCAACCAAAAAGAAACCGCT
>NZ_JAODAB010000052.1 GCF_025336485.1 Pseudomonas citri
AAAAAGAGGTGTTGACAGCAGCGAGTAACGCTGTAGAATTCGCCTCCCGCTGACGAGAGATCGAAAGCGCAAGTGGTTGAAGTTGTTCAGGTTTTCAAAGCAAAATTTTGAAAACTTCTGAAAATAACCGCTTGACAGATACACGGGGCGCTGTAGAATGCGCGCCTCGGTTGAGACGAAAGGCTCAACCCACCGCTCTTTAACAACTGAATCAAGCAATTCGTGTGGGTGCTTGTGAAGTCAGACTGCTAGTCAACAGATTATCAGCATCACAAGTTACTCCGCGAGAAATCAAAGATGTAACCAACGATTGCTGAGCCAAGTTTAGGGTTTTCTCAAAACCCAACGATGTTTGAACTGAAGAGTTTGATCATGGCTCAGATTGAACGCTGGCGGCAGGCCTAACACATGCAAGTCGAGCGGTAGAGAGGTGCTTGCACCTCTTGAGAGCGGCGGACGGGTGAGTAATGCCTAGGAATCTGCCTGGTAGTGGGGGATAACGTCCGGAAACGGACGCTAATACCGCATACGTCCTACGGGAGAAAGCAGGGGACCTTCGGGCCTTGCGCTATCAGATGAGCCTAGGTCGGATTAGCTAGTTGGTGAGGTAATGGCTCACCAAGGCGACGATCCGTAACTGGTCTGAGAGGATGATCAGTCACACTGGAACTGAGACACGGTCCAGACTCCTACGGGAGGCAGCAGTGGGGAATATTGGACAATGGGCGAAAGCCTGATCCAGCCATGCCGCGTGTGTGAAGAAGGTCTTCGGATTGTAAAGCACTTTAAGTTGGGAGGAAGGGTTGTAGATTAATACTCTGCAATTTTGACGTTACCGACAGAATAAGCACCGGCTAACTCTGTGCCAGCAGCCGCGGTAATACAGAGGGTGCAAGCGTTAATCGGAATTACTGGGCGTAAAGCGCGCGTAGGTGGTTCGTTAAGTTGGATGTGAAAGCCCCGGGCTCAACCTGGGAACTGCATTCAAAACTGTCGAGCTAGAGTATGGTAGAGGGTGGTGGAATTTCCTGTGTAGCGGTGAAATGCGTAGATATAGGAAGGAACACCAGTGGCGAAGGCGACCACCTGGACTGATACTGACACTGAGGTGCGAAAGCGTGGGGAGCAAACAGGATTAGATACCCTGGTAGTCCACGCCGTAAACGATGTCAACTAGCCGTTGGGGTCCTTGAGACTTTAGTGGCGCAGCTAACGCATTAAGTTGACCGCCTGGGGAGTACGGCCGCAAGGTTAAAACTCAAATGAATTGACGGGGGCCCGCACAAGCGGTGGAGCATGTGGTTTAATTCGAAGCAACGCGAAGAACCTTACCAGGCCTTGACATCCAATGAACTTTCCAGAGATGGATTGGTGCCTTCGGGAGCATTGAGACAGGTGCTGCATGGCTGTCGTCAGCTCGTGTCGTGAGATGTTGGGTTAAGTCCCGTAACGAGCGCAACCCTTGTCCTTAGTTACCAGCACGTTATGGTGGGCACTCTAAGGAGACTGCCGGTGACAAACCGGAGGAAGGTGGGGATGACGTCAAGTCATCATGGCCCTTACGGCCTGGGCTACACACGTGCTACAATGGTCGGTACAGAGGGTTGCCAAGCCGCGAGGTGGAGCTAATCCCACAAAACCGATCGTAGTCCGGATCGCAGTCTGCAACTCGACTGCGTGAAGTCGGAATCGCTAGTAATCGCGAATCAGAATGTCGCGGTGAATACGTTCCCGGGCCTTGTACACACCGCCCGTCACACCATGGGAGTGGGTTGCACCAGAAGTAGCTAGTCTAACCTTCGGGGGGACGGTTACCACGGTGTGATTCATGACTGGGGTGAAGTCGTAACAAGGTAGCCGTAGGGGAACCTGCGGCTGGATCACCTCCTTAATCGACGACGGCAGCGGCTTCATGAGCTCCCACACGAATTGCTTGATTCATTGAAGAAGACGATTGGGTCTGTAGCTCAGTTGGTTAGAGCGCACCCCTGATAAGGGTGAGGTCGGCAGTTCGAATCTGCCCAGACCCACCAATTTCATGGTGTCCCCGGATACGGGGCCATAGCTCAGCTGGGAGAGCGCCTGCCTTGCACGCAGGAGGTCAGCGGTTCGATCCCGCTTGGCTCCACCATTACAGAGGCTCCACCATACAGATTGGCGCAACCGTTTAGAGCTTAGAAATGAGCATTCCATCCAGGCGATGGTGAATGTTGATTTCTGGTCTTTGATCAGATCGTTCTTTAAAAATTTGGGTATGTGATAGAAAGATAGACTGTGATCCACTTTCACTGGTGGTGATCAGGCTAAGGTAAAATTTGTGATTGGCTCGCGAGAGTCAGATCGAATTTTCGGCGAATGTCGTCTTCACAGTATAACCAGATTGCTTGGGGTTATATGGTCAAGTGAAGAAGCGCATACGGTGGATGCCTTGGCAGTCAGAGGCGATGAAAGACGTGGTAGCCTGCGAAAAGCTTCGGGGAGTCGGCAAACAGACTTTGATCCGGAGATCTCTGAATGGGGGAACCCAGCCAGCATAAGCTGGTTATCTTGCACTGAATACATAGGTGCAAGAGGCGAACCAGGGGAACTGAAACATCTAAGTACCCTGAGGAAAAGAAATCAACCGAGATTCCCTTAGTAGTGGCGAGCGAACGGGGACTAGCCCTTAAGTGGCTTTGAGATTAGCGGAACGCTCTGGAAAGTGCGGCCATAGTGGGTGATAGCCCTGTACGCGAAAATCTCTTGGTCATGAAATCGAGTAGGACGGAGCACGAGAAACTTTGTCTGAATATGGGGGGACCATCCTCCAAGGCTAAATACTACTGACTGACCGATAGTGAACCAGTACCGTGAGGGAAAGGCGAAAAGAACCCCGGAGAGGGGAGTGAAATAGATCCTGAAACCGTATGCGTACAAGCAGTGGGAGCAGACTTTGTTCTGTGACTGCGTACCTTTTGTATAATGGGTCAGCGACTTATTTTCAGTGGCGAGCTTAACCGAATAGGGGAGGCGTAGCGAAAGCGAGTCTTAATAGGGCGTCTAGTCGCTGGGAATAGACCCGAAACCGGGCGATCTATCCATGGGCAGGTTGAAGGTTAGGTAACACTGACTGGAGGACCGAACCGACTACCGTTGAAAAGTTAGCGGATGACCTGTGGATCGGAGTGAAAGGCTAATCAAGCTCGGAGATAGCTGGTTCTCCTCGAAAGCTATTTAGGTAGCGCCTCATGTATCACTGTAGGGGGTAGAGCACTGTTTCGGCTAGGGGGTCATCCCGACTTACCAAACCGATGCAAACTCCGAATACCTACAAGTGCCGAGCATGGGAGACACACGGCGGGTGCTAACGTCCGTCGTGAAAAGGGAAACAACCCAGACCGTCAGCTAAGGTCCCAAAGTTATGGTTAAGTGGGAAACGATGTGGGAAGGCTTAGACAGCTAGGAGGTTGGCTTAGAAGCAGCCACCCTTTAAAGAAAGCGTAATAGCTCACTAGTCGAGTCGGCCTGCGCGGAAGATGTAACGGGGCTCAAACCATACACCGAAGCTACGGGTATCACGTAAGTGATGCGGTAGAGGAGCGTTCTGTAAGCCTGTGAAGGTGAGTTGAGAAGCTTGCTGGAGGTATCAGAAGTGCGAATGCTGACATGAGTAACGACAATGGGTGTGAAAAACACCCACGCCGAAAGACCAAGGTTTCCTGCGCAACGTTAATCGACGCAGGGTTAGTCGGTCCCTAAGGCGAGGCTGAAAAGCGTAGTCGATGGAAAACAGGTTAATATTCCTGTACTTCTGGTTATTGCGATGGAGGGACGGAGAAGGCTAGGCCAGCTTGGCGTTGGTTGTCCAAGTTTAAGGTGGTAGGCTGAAATCTTAGGTAAATCCGGGGTTTCAAGGCCGAGAGCTGATGACGAGTTACCCTTTGGGTGACGAAGTGGTTGATGCCATGCTTCCAAGAAAAGCTTCTAAGCTTCAGATAACCAGGAACCGTACCCCAAACCGACACAGGTGGTTGGGTAGAGAATACCAAGGCGCTTGAGAGAACTCGGGTGAAGGAACTAGGCAAAATGGCACCGTAACTTCGGGAGAAGGTGCGCCGATGAGGGTGAAGCACTTGCTGCGTAAGCCCACGTCGGTCGAAGATACCAGGCCGCTGCGACTGTTTATTAAAAACACAGCACTCTGCAAACACGAAAGTGGACGTATAGGGTGTGACGCCTGCCCGGTGCCGGAAGGTTAATTGATGGGGTTAGCTAACGCGAAGCTCTTGATCGAAGCCCCGGTAAACGGCGGCCGTAACTATAACGGTCCTAAGGTAGCGAAATTCCTTGTCGGGTAAGTTCCGACCTGCACGAATGGCGTAACGATGGCGGCGCTGTCTCCACCCGAGACTCAGTGAAATTGAAATCGCTGTGAAGATGCAGTGTATCCGCGGCTAGACGGAAAGACCCCGTGAACCTTTACTATAGCTTTGCACTGGACTTTGAATTTGCTTGTGTAGGATAGGTGGGAGGCTTTGAAGCGTGGACGCCAGTCTGCGTGGAGCCATCCTTGAAATACCACCCTGGCAACTTTGAGGTTCTAACTCAGGTCCGTTATCCGGATCGAGGACAGTGTATGGTGGGTAGTTTGACTGGGGCGGTCTCCTCCTAAAGAGTAACGGAGGAGTACGAAGGTGCGCTCAGACCGGTCGGAAATCGGTCGTAGAGTATAAAGGCAAAAGCGCGCTTGACTGCGAGACAGACACGTCGAGCAGGTACGAAAGTAGGTCTTAGTGATCCGGTGGTTCTGTATGGAAGGGCCATCGCTCAACGGATAAAAGGTACTCCGGGGATAACAGGCTGATACCGCCCAAGAGTTCATATCGACGGCGGTGTTTGGCACCTCGATGTCGGCTCATCACATCCTGGGGCTGAAGCCGGTCCCAAGGGTATGGCTGTTCGCCATTTAAAGTGGTACGCGAGCTGGGTTTAGAACGTCGTGAGACAGTTCGGTCCCTATCTGCCGTGGACGTTTGAGATTTGAGAGGGGCTGCTCCTAGTACGAGAGGACCGGAGTGGACGAACCTCTGGTGTTCCGGTTGTCACGCCAGTGGCATTGCCGGGTAGCTATGTTCGGAAAAGATAACCGCTGAAAGCATCTAAGCGGGAAACTTGCCTCAAGATGAGATCTCACTGGAGCCTTGAGCTCCCTGAAGGGCCGTCGAAGACTACGACGTTGATAGGCAGGGTGTGTAAGCGCTGTGAGGCGTTGAGCTAACCTGTACTAATTGCCCGTGAGGCTTGACCATATAACACCCAAGCAATTTGCGTCGAACAGGCCAGATTGCGGTGCGGTGAAGACGAAACGAACCGAAAGTTCGAGACACAAACACCGGTCACATACCCAATTCGCTGCAACGTCGCAAGACGCTGTAGCTCAAGAATTTCTTGACGACCATAGAGCATTGGAACCACCTGATCCCATCCCGAACTCAGAAGTGAAACGATGCATCGCCG
>NZ_JAODAB010000053.1 GCF_025336485.1 Pseudomonas citri
TACCAGGGCGCCGCGCTGGCGTTGCAACTGCCCGCACCGTTGAGCGCCCGCCTGCGGCGCTTCAGCCAGCAACGCGGCCTGACCCCGTTCATGACCCTGCTGGGGGCCTGGTCGATCCTGCTCTCGCGCTTGAGCAACCAGGCCGAAGTCGTGGTGGGCACACCGGTCGCCAACCGTCCACGCCGTGAAACCGAAACGCTGATCGGCTTCTTCGTCAACACCCTGGCCCTGCGCATCGACGTGCAGGCCGACAGCCCGGTCGAGCAGTTGCTCGAACGGATCAAGGCCACCACCCTCGACGCCTACGGCCATCAGGACCTGCCGTTCGAACAAGTGGTCGAAGCCCTGCAACCGGAACGCAGCCTCGGTCACAGCCCGCTGTTCCAGGCCATGCTGGTGCTCGGCAACACGCCACAGGATCAGGCCCTGGAACTGCCGGGCTTGAACTTGAGCCCGTTGCCGCAACCGACCGGTACCACCCAGTTCGACGTGAGCCTGTCCCTCAACGATGACGGCGAAACCATCAGCGGCCAGTTCGAGTACGCCACCGACCTGTTCGATGAAAGCACCATCGCCCGTTGGGGTCGGCACTTGCTGCACCTGCTCGACGGGATGCTCGACGACGCCACACAGTCGGTGGCAACGCTGCCATTGCTGGATAACCAGCAACGCCGCCAGTTGCTCGGCGGTTTCAACCAGACCCACGCCCCGTTCCCCGAAGGCATGCTGTTGCAGGAGTGGTTCGAACAGCACGTACAGAAGCGTCCCCAGGCCATCGCCGTGCAGGCCGAAGGGATCAGCCTCAGCTATGCCGAACTCAACACCCGGGCCAATCGCATCGCCCATCGCCTGATCGCCGCGGGCCTGCGTCCGGATGAACGGGTCGCCCTGCTGGTGGAACGCAGCCCGGACATGATCGTCGGCATCCTGGCCATCCTCAAGGCCGGCGGCGCCTACGTACCGCTGGACCCGAACTATCCGCAGGATCGCTTGCAGCACATGCTCGACGACAGCGCACCGCGGGTCCTGCTCACCCAGGGCTACCTGATCGAAACCATGGCCGGACAACTGCCGGCGCTGCACATGCCGCAGCTGTTGCTGGACGATCCGGCTGACGGGGACGACAGCAATCCAAAGGTCGAGGGCCTGACCTCCCGGCACCTGGCCTATGTCATGTACACCTCCGGTTCCACCGGCAAGCCGAAAGGCGTGATGCTCGAACACCGCTCGGTGTGCAACCAGATCGGAGCCCTGCAGGAACGCTACGGCCTCAACCCCCAGGATCGCATCCTGCAATTCGCCACCATGACCTTCGACATGTCGGTGGAAGAGATCTTTGGTGCCTTGCTGTCCGGCGCCACCCTGGTGTTGCGCAGCGATGCCTGGATCGCCGGCACCGCAGCCTTCGCCACGCTCTGCGAGCAGCATGCGATCAGCGTCGCCAACCTGCCGACGGTGTTCTGGCAGCAGGTCGCCCGCGACAGCCATGTCGCCTTGCCCGCTTGCCTGCGGCAGTTCATGATCGGCGGCGAAGCGGTGGGCAAGCAGGCGGTGAGCCAGTGGTTCGCCCACGCCGGTCATCGCCCGGCGCTGTTCAACGCCTACGGCCCGACCGAAGCCACGGTCAACGCCTCGATCCGCCGGATGGAAAGCGACCACGACGATTTCCGCTCCATCGGCAAACCGTTGCGCAACACCCAATTGCATGTGCTGGATGCGCTCGGCGAGCTGGTCCCCATGGGGGTCGCCGGGGAGATTCATATCGGCGGCGTCGGTGTCGCTCGCGGTTACCTCAATCGCGAGGCACTGACCGCCGAGCGTTTCATCGCCGACCCGTTCAGCACCGATCCGGACGCACGCCTGTACAAGACCGGCGACCTTGGCCGCTGGTGCGCCGACGGCACCCTGCAGTACCTGGGACGCAACGACGATCAGGTGAAGATCCGTGGCTTCCGCGTCGAGCTGGGGGAAATCGAAGCCGTCCTCGCCGGCTGCTCCGGTGTTCGCGAAGCGGTGGTGGTGGCCCAGGAAAGCAAACCGGGCCAGTCCGACAGCAAGCGCCTGGTCGCCTACCTGTGCGGCGAGCCGGTGCCGGTGGAACAACTGCGTGCCGCGCTGCTGGCGGCGCTGCCCGAGTACATGGTGCCGAGCGCCTTCGTCCAGCTTGAAGCACTGCCGCTGACCCCCAACGGCAAACTCGACCGCCGCGCCCTGCCCGCGCCGGGCCAGGAAGCCTTCGCCAGCCGCGCCTACGAGGCACCGCGAGGCGAAATCGAACAGATCGTCGCCAATGTCTGGCAAGACCTGCTGGGTATCGAGAAGGTGGGCCGTCACGACCGTTTCTTTGAACTCGGCGGGCATTCGCTGCTGGCCGTGAGCCTGATCGACCGCTTGCGCCAGCATGGCCTGAGCGCCAGCGTGCGCACGGTGTTCACTGCGCCCAGCGTGCGGGAAATGGCCCAGGCCCTGAGCCGCAGCAACGAAACACCGTTCCTCGCCCCGGCCAACCGGATCCCGCTCGATTGCACCGCCCTGACCCCGGACATGCTGCCCCTGGTGGAACTGACCGAGGCCCAGCTCGAACGTATCGTCGCCGCCGTGCCCGGCGGTGCCGCCAATATCCAGGACATCTATCCGATGGCCCCCTTGCAGCAAGGCATCCTGTTCCATCATCTGCTGGGACACGAAGGTGATGCGTACCTGGTCCGCTCGATGATCGAATTCGACAGCCACCCGCGCCTCGAGGCCTTTATCGGCGCCTTGCAGCAGGTGATCGACCGCCACGACATCCTGCGCAGCGCCGTGCATTGGGTCGGCCAGCCGCAGCCGGTCCAGGTGGTGCAACGCCGGGCCACGCTGGCGCTGCAGCACATCGCCCTGGCCGCCGATGAAGACCCGCGTGCGCAACTGGAGCGCTTGAGCGATCCCCGGCACCTGCGCCTGGACTTGCAGCAGGCACCGCTGATGCGCGCCTGCATCGCCCGGGTTCCGCACTCCGAACGCTGCTTGCTGGCCCTGCTCGATCACCACATGATCAGCGACCACGTGTCCCTGGGCATCGTGCTCGCAGAAGTCCAGGCCTTGTTGCAAGGCCAGGGCGACAGCCTGCCGCCGCCGATGCCTTATCGGGAGTTCGTCGCACAGGTTCTCGCGACGCCGCCGCAAGCCCATGAAGCCTATTTCAGCCAGCGCCTGGGCAGTGTCGACGAACCCACCGCGCCGTTCGGTGTGCTGGATGTCCAGGGTGACGGCAGCCAAGTCGCGGAAACCAGCGTGCGCCTCGATCCGGCCCTGAGCCAGCGCATCCGCACGCAATCGCGCACGGCCGGCGTCACGCCAGCCGTGCTGTTCCACATTGCCTGGGCCCAGGTGCTCGGACGCTGCACCGACCGTGACGACGTGGTGTTCGGCACCGTGGTCGCCGGCCGCCTGCAAGGCTCGGTGGGCGCCGACCGGGCGCTGGGGGTGTTCATCAACACCTTGCCGGTGCGGGTCCGACTGGCCGGGTTCGGGGTTGGCGCGTTGGTGGACGAAACCTACCGCGACCTCAGCGAACTGCTGAACCACGAACAGGCCTCCCTGGCCCTGGCCCAACGTTGCAGCGGTGTCGGCGCGGGCCTGCCGCTGTTCACCACCCTGCTCAACTATCGCCATCAGACTGACGGCGGGTCGCTGGCCAACGCCGATCAGGTCCTGGCCTGGGATGGCGTGCGCTTCCTGAGCAACGAAGCGCGCACCAACTACCCGATTGAAGTGGCCGTGGCGGATGAAGGCGATGATTTCTCCGTGACCGCCCAGGCTATCGCCGGCATCGACCCGCAACGCATCGCTGTCTACTTGACGCACGCCGTAACCGCCCTGGTGGACGCCCTGGAGCAGTCCCCTGAGCGCCTCGCCAGCAGCCTTGACGTGCTGCCCGCCAGCGAGCGCCAGTTGCTGCTGAACGACTTCAACCGCACCGCCACCGATTTCGGCCCGGCGCAGCCGATCCACCACCTGTTCGAAGCCCAGGTACAGGCCAACCCCGACGCCGTCGCCCTGGTCTGCGAAAGCCAACAACTGACCTACCGCCAGCTCAATCGCCGCGCCAACCACCTCGCTCGGCAACTGCTCGACCTCGGCGTGCAGCCCGATCAGCGCGTGGCCATCTGTGCCGAGCGCAGCCTGGAGATGATCGTCGGCCTGTTGGGCGTGCTCAAGGCCGGCGCGGCCTACGTGCCCATCGACCCGGCGCACCCGGCCGAGCGCATGACGTTCATGTTGCAGGACAGCCAACCGCGGGCGCTGTTGACCCAGTCGGCGCTCGCCCTGCCGTCCGGGGATCTGCCGGTGTTGCTGCTGGACATCGTGGAATCGTTGCAAGCGGCGGACGATGCGGCTTTCGATGCCAACCCGCTGGT
>NZ_JAODAB010000054.1 GCF_025336485.1 Pseudomonas citri
ACTGGGGTGCCGGCTGGGTTGCTCAAGGTCGCGGTGTAGATGATCGAACCGCCTTCGGCCACGGTGTCAGTGGCCGAAAGGGTCAGGCTGGTAGCGTCCTGGGTATCGGTGACGGTGGTGTCCGCCGGGGTAGCGTCGATGTCCAGTTTTTCGTAGTTGCCGCCTTGGGCGTCGTCGATCTTGACGCTCAGGTGGTCACCGCCCGAAACGGCATCGTTCGGCGCAGTGAAGTTCACCGAACCGCTGCTTGCACCGACTGGAATGGTAATGGTTTGACCGTTCGACAGGGTGATAACCAGCGGGGCTTCAGTAACCGGTGCGTTGACCGAGGCGGTGTAAACGACGGTGCCGCCTTCGGCGACGGTCGACGTAGCCGTCAGGCTGACAGTCGACGTATCGATGGTGTCAGTCACGTCAGTGATGGCCGGCGTGGTGCTTGGCACCAGGTTTTCGAAGTTGCCGCCCGTAGCGTTATCGATGCTGACCTCAACCTTGCCAGCGTCTTTGTAGACGTCGTCGGACGGTGCGGCAATGGTGACGGTGCCAGTGGTTTTACCGGCGTCGATAGTGATCACCGAGCCGTTGCTCAGGGTCACGGTAACCGGTGTACCGGCTGGATTGGACAGAGTGGCGGTATAGACGATCGAACCGCCTTCAGCCACGGTGTCGGTTGCCGAGAGAGTCAGACCGGTGGTGTCTGAGGTGTCGGTGACAGTGGTGTCCGCCGGCGTACCGTCGATATCCAGTTTTTCGTAGTTGCCGCCCTGGGCGTCGTCGATCTTCACGCTCAGGTGATCGCCGCCCGCTGTCGCATCGTTTGGTGCGGTGAAGTTCACCGAACCGCTGCTTGCACCGACTGGAATGGTGATGGTCTGGCCGTTCGACAGGGTGATCACCAGCGGTGCTTCGGTGACTGGCGCGTTGACCGAGGCGGTGTAAACGACGGTGCCGCCTTCAGCCACAGTCGAGGTCGCGGTGAGCGAAACGGTGCTGGTGTCGATGGTGTCGGTCACGTCAGTAACCGCAGGCGTAGTGCTTGGCACCAGGTTCTCGAAATTGCCGCCCGTGGCGTGATCGATGCTGACCTCAACCTTGCCAGCGTCTTTGTAGACGTCATCGGAAGGAGCGGCCACGGTGACGGTACCGGTGGTTTTACCGGCGTCGATGGTGATGACCGAGCCATTGCTCAGGGTCACGGTCACCGGAGTACCAGCTGGGTTGCTCAGGGTGGCGGTGTAGACGATGGAGCCGCCTTCGGCCACGGTGTCAGTGGCCGAGAGGGTCAGGCCAGTAGTGTCCGAGGTGTCGGTGACTGTCGTGTCCGCTGGCGTACCGTCGATATCCAGTTTTTCGTAGTTGCCGCCCTGGGCATCGTCGATCTTCACGCTCAGGTGATCGCCGCCCGTCGTGGCATCGTTTGGTGCGGTGAAGTTCACGCTGCCGGAGCTTGCGCCGACCGGGATGGTGATGGTTTGACCGTTGCTCAATGTCACGACGAGAGGAGCATCCGTAACCGGAGCATTCACCGATGCGGTGTAAACGACGGTGCCGCCTTCAGCGACGGTCGACGTAGCCGTCAGGCTGACCGTCGACGTGTCGATGGTGTCGGTGACGTCAGTAACCGCAGGCGCGGTGCTTGGCACCAGATTTTCGAAGTTGCCGCCGGTGGCGTGATCGATGCTGACCTCAACCTTGCCGGCGTCTTTGTAGACGTCATCGGAAGGAGCGGCAACGGTGACGGTACCGGTGGTTTTACCGGCGTCGATGGTGATCACCGAGCCATTGCTCAGGGTCACGGTAACCGGTGTGCCAGCTGGGTTGCTCAGGGTGGCGGTGTAGACGATGGAGCCGCCTTCGGCCACGGTGTCAGTGGCCGAGAGGGTCAGGCCGGTGGTGTCTTGGGTGTCGGTGACGTTGGTGTCAGCCGGCGTACCGTCGATGTCCAGTTTTTCGTAGTTGCCGCCCTGGGCGTCGTCGATCTTGACGCTCAGATGATCGCCGCCCGCTGTCGCATCGTTGGGTGCGGTGAAGTTCACCGAACCGCTGCTTGCCCCCACTGGGATGGTGATGGTCTGGCCGTTGCTCAATGTCACGACGAGAGGAGCATCCGTAACCGGAGCATTCACCGAAGCGGTGTATACCACGGTGCCGCCTTCGGCCACGGTCGAGGTTGCGGTGAGCGACACGGTGCTGGTGTCGATGGTATCGGTCACATCCGTGACCGCCGGCGTAGTGCTAGGCACCAGGTTTTCAAAGTTGCCACCGGTGGCGTGATCAATGCTGACTTCAACCTTGCCGGCGTCCTTGTAGACGTCGTCGGAAGGTGCGGCCACAGTGACGGTGCCAGTGGTTTTCCCGGCGTCGATGGTGATCACCGAGCCGTTGCTCAGGGTCACGGTAACCGGTGTACCGGCTGGATTGGACAGAGTGGC
>NZ_JAODAB010000055.1 GCF_025336485.1 Pseudomonas citri
GGGACTGTCAGATTTTTTGTGTTCGGGCCGGTAGCGGCCTGCCGTCAGGCAGGCCTTGATTTCACCAGGTCGGCCTGATGAACCGATCTCCGTACAGAATCGCAAATTGATTCATTGCACTTTTCCAATCATGCGCCGCCGAGCCCCAGTTTGCTGTGATGTTGCGCAGCCCCAGCCAGATCAGTTTGGTCGCGGCGTCGTCGTTCGGAAAGTGACCACGGGTCTTGATGATCTTGCGTAACTGAGCGTTGATGCTCTCGATGGCATTGGTGGTGTAGATCACCTTGCGGATCGCGGGCGGGAAAACAAAAAATGGAATCACTCGATCCCACGCCCGTCGCCAGGCCGCCACAACCGTGGGATATTGCTTGCCCCAAGGCCCGCGCTCAAATTCATCCAGAGCCTGTCCCGCCGCTTGTGCATTGATGGCCTGATAGATCGGCTTGAGAGCCTTGGCCAGTTCTCGACGCTTGTCCCAGGCCGCATAATCAAGGCTGTTGCGGATCAGATGCACGATGCACGTCTGCAGTGTTGTTTCCGGAAACACCGCGCTGAGGGCCTCTGGCATGCCTTTTAGGCCATCGGTCACGGCTATCAGCACGTCCTCGACGCCGCGTGTCTTGAGGTCGTTAAATACCTTCATCCAGAACTTTGCCCCTTCGGTGTTCTCGATCCAGATACCCAGGATGTCGCGTGTCCCGTCGGGTAAAACGCCCAGCGCCAAGTAAATCGCCTTGTTGCGAACCAGACCTTCTTCGCGAATTTTGACCCGCAGAGCATCAAAGAAAATGACCGGATACATCGGCTCTAGGGGACGCTGTTGCCATGCGCCAATCTCTTCCATCACCTCGTCGGTCACCGAGCTGATGAAGTCAGGCGAAACATCCGTCCCGTACTGCTCGGAAAGAAACGCCCGGATCTCTCTGACCGTCATCCCACGGGCATACATGGCGATGATCTTGTCGTCGAAACCGGTGTAACGGCGCTCATGCTTGGGAATTAGAATGGGCGAGAAACTGCCATCTCGATCACGCGGGATGTCCAGCCGGAGCGGGCCATCACCGGTCAGCACCGTCTTGCCGCTCTTGCCATTGCGCTGGTTGGTTTCATCCTCCGGACGCTGCGCGCCCGGAGGATAGCCCAGGTGATGGCCCAGCTCAGCGCTCAGGGCACGCTCGATCAGCGCCTTCTTGAACGCCGCAGAGGCCTCTTCGATGGCCTCCGCGGTCATCAGCGGGGCGGCGGAAAACTGCTCAAGAAGCTCTTTCGGGACCTTCGGTAATTCTCGAAGCGGTTTCTTTTTGGTTGGCATACATGCACCTCTTACTCATGTTATGCCCGAACACAAAATTTCTGACACCCTC
>NZ_JAODAB010000056.1 GCF_025336485.1 Pseudomonas citri
TTAATGAGATGGTCACCCCCACACCCTGCGAGGGCTACGCTTTCGCAGGGTGTTTTGTTTTCGGAGGCCATCATCATGAGTGAGTCAGCGCTGATCGGAATCGATCTCGGCAAGCACAGTTTTCATCTGCACGGCCAGGACAAATCCGGCCGAGAGGTGTTTCGCAAAAAGCTCTCACGTCCACAAATGATGCAGTTCTTCGGCAATCTGAAGGCCTGCACTGTGGTGATGGAGGCGTGTGCCGGCGCGCATTTTGTCGCTCGTCAGCTGATCGCCATGGGGCATCAGGCCAAACTGATTTCTCCGCAGTTCGTCCGGCCCTTCGTCAAAGGCAACAAAAACGATTTTGTCGATGCCGAGGCCATTTGCGAAGCTGCTTCACGTCCATCGATGCGCTTCGTCTCGCCTAAAACCGAGGCTCAGCAAACCCTGTCGGTTCTGCACCGCCTGCGCGAATCGCTGGTGCATGACCGCACCAAAGCTGCTAATCAGATGCACGGATTTCTGTTGGAGTTTGGTATCAGCCTGCCCAAAGGTTTGGCGATCATGAAACGTTTGCCAAGTATCTTGGCCGAGCATGAGTTGCCGGTTCGGCTCACCATGCAGCTGCAACGACTGCACGATCACTTCGTTTACCTGGATGAGCAGATCAAGGAACTGGATAAAGAGCTGGCAAGCCAACTGGCCGTCGATGATCTGGGTAGTCGTCTGCTTAGCCTGCCGTGTGTTGGGCCGATCACCGCCAGCCTGCTGGCTGTCGAAATGGGCGATGGCCAACAGTACAAGTGCAGTCGCGACTTCGCCGCTGCCGTGGGCCTGGTGCCCAGGCAGTACAGCACGGGTGGCAAGGCCAATCTGCTGGGGATCAGCAAGCGCGGCGACAAGCACCTGCGACAACTGCTGGTGCAGTGTGCTCGGGTTTACATGCAGAGGCTGGAACATCAAAAAGGGGCTCTGGCCGACTGGGTCCGCTCATTGCTGATGCGACGACACTCGAACGTGGTGGCCTGTGCCTTGGCGAATAAGCTGGCGCGGATCGCGTGGGCGATAGCCGCCCACCATACGCAATATGAAACAGGGCCAGACGCCTTGAGCGCCTGACCCTGCGGTTGTTGCAGTACCACGAACCACCCTTCAGGTTTTGCGATAGCTGAACAACGGATGACGTGAACGGCCTACCGGCCTGGCGAAGATCCTGACATAAAAATCGGCTTTAGAAGCCGACGGTTTTTTAAGGATCGTCAGGCGCGACTCTCATCGTGGCGCTGGGGCATGCCCCAAACAGACGCCGGATAGATTTAAGCAAGCCAACCACACCACCCGTTAATCAGTATTGCAAAAATGGGGGTGACCATAGATTTT
>NZ_JAODAB010000057.1 GCF_025336485.1 Pseudomonas citri
GCTCACCGCAACCTCGACCGTGGCCGAAGGCGGCACCGTGGTATACACCGCTTCGGTGAATGCTCCGGTTACGGATGTTCCTCTCGTCGTGACATTGAGCAACGGTCAAACCATCACCATCCCGGTGGGCGCAAGTTCCGGCAGCGTGAACTTCACCGCACCCAACGATGCGACGACGGGCGGCGATCACCTGAGCGTGAAGATCGACGACGCCCAGGGCGGCAATTACGAAAAACTGGATATCGACGGTACCCCGGCTGACACCACTGTCACCGACACCCCAGACACCACCGGCCTGACGTTGAGCGCCACCAACACCGTGGCCGAAGGTGGTTCGATCGTTTACACCGCCACCTTGACCAACGCCGCTGGCTCGCCAGTGACCGTGACCCTGAGCAACGGCGCTGTCATCACCATCGACGCCGGGAAAACCACTGGCACCGTCACCGTGGCAGCACCTTCCGACGACGTCTACAAGGACGCCGGCAAGGTTGAAGTCAGCATTGATCACGCCACCGGCGGCAACTTCGAGAATCTGGTACCTAGCACCACGCCGGCCATCACTGACGTGACTGACACCATCGATACGTCGACGGTCAGCCTGACGGCTACGTCGACCGTGGCCGAAGGCGGCACCGTGGTATACACCGCATCGGTGAATGCTCCGGTTACGGATGCTCCTCTCGTCGTGACATTGAGCAACGGCCAGACCATCACCATCCCGGTGGGCGCAAGCAGCGGCAGTGTGAACTTCACCGCACCGAACGCTGCCGTTTCGGGCGGCGATCACCTGAGCGTGAAGATCGACGACGCCCAGGGTGGCAACTACGAAAAACTGGACATCGACGCTACCCCAGCGGATACGACTGTCACTGACACCTCAGACACCACCGGTCTGACCCTCTCGGCAACCGACACCGTGGCCGAAGGCGGTTCGATCGTCTACACCGCGACCTTGAGCAATCCAGCCGGCACTCCGGTTACCGTAACCCTGAGCAATGGCTCGGTGATCACCATCGACGCCGGTAAAACCACTGGCACCGTCACCGTGGCAGCACCTTCCGACGACGTCTACAAGGACGCCGGCAAGGTTGAAGTCAGCATCGACCACGCCACCGGCGGCAATTTCGAAAACCTGGTGCCAAGCACCACGCCTGCGGTCACCGACGTCACCGACACCATCGACACTTCGACGGTCAGCCTGACGGCTACGTCGACCGTCGCCGAAGGCGGCACCGTCGT
>NZ_JAODAB010000058.1 GCF_025336485.1 Pseudomonas citri
GTCGGCTGGAACCTGAACCTGAGCCAGTTCACGCCCAGCGACAGCATCCTGGCCCTGAGTACCGGGGAGACCTTCAAGGTGACCGGCAGTGGGCCCCTGCCGGACATCAAGGAAAAGAAACTCGACAGTTTCCACTTCGAGAACCTGGGCAACGAACGCTATCGCATCCTGCACAAGTCCGGAATGGTCGAGGAACTCCAGGTTGGCGGCGCTCTTACCCGGGTCGCCTTGCCCGTGAGCCTCAAGTCGCCCGCCGGCCACAGCCTCACGCTGGCTTATACGTCATTCAGGGGCGGACAGTGCCTGCAAAGCATCAGCGACGCCCAGGGCGAACTGCTGCGCATTAACCGCCACTCTGGCGATGAGTGGGTGGAAATTCTCGTGCGTCCCGAAGGCCCCGACGGCGCGGCGCTGGCGCGCTACGAAATGAAGCTCAATGCCAGGGGCTGGGTCACTGAGATTGTATTGCCCACCCCTGACAAGGGCTCCTGGCGTTTTGGCTATGGCAACGGACCGATCCGTAACATTCTGTGCCTGCACGAGGTCAAGACCCCGGTGGGCGGCCACGAAACCATCGAATACGCCGACACCGGCCATCCCTATCCAGGCGGCGTCGTGCGGTCCAACCTGCCCCGGGTCACCCGTCATCGCAATTACCCCGATTTCGGTCAATCGAACGCCGATGAAACGATGATCGACATGGTCTTCAGCTACACCGGCCGTAACTTCCTCGGTGCCGGTGAAACCGTCAGTTGGGAAGACGGGATGGACCCGCTGTACAAACTCGACGCCCGCTATGAATACGGCAGCACCGCCAGCCTGATGGTCGGCGGGCAGGTGGTGCGCCAGGTCGAACGCAGCTATAACCGCTTTCACCTGCTGACGGAAGAAAAAACCACGCAGGAACACTGCATCAAGCGCGTCAGGACCCAGTACTACGCCGAAGATGTGGCTTTCGAGCGCCAGGTCCCGCAATTCCAGTTTCCCAAGGAAGTCACCACCAGTTGGGAGTTGGACAACGACGCGACCCAATACCGTGCCGAAATCGCCCTCAGCGCTTACGATGAGCATGGCAACCAGACTGAACAGGTCGAATCCAGCGGCATCAAGACCGTCTACACCTATTACGCCAAGAATGGCGAGGACGGTTGCCCGCC
>NZ_JAODAB010000059.1 GCF_025336485.1 Pseudomonas citri
AGGCCGACCTGGTGAAATCAAGGCCTGCCTGACGGCAGGCCGCTACCGGCCCGAACACAAAAAATCTGACAGTCCCACATATCCATTGCTGCGGTAACGGCCGCTGGCGGTTCCGCCCTGACGGCGGGTTACTTTTTTCAAACGCCAAAAAAGTAACCAAAAACGCTTTGCCCCACCACTCGGCACCTCGCAAGCGAGGTGTTCCCTCCCTCCGGCATTGCTCCGTGGGCCCGCCGCGAAGGGCCCTCCATGGCCCAGCGCGGCTACCTCGGCCTCCATGCCGAGGTGCCCACTGCGCAATGCCTGCGTTCGGCCAGCGTGGTTAATGGGGCATTCAAGATCAAGATCAAGATCAAAAGCCAAAGCACGGTGATCAACTGAAGTACCGCCATCGCGAGCAAGCTTTGCTCCCCCCTCAGCCCAGCTTGGGGATAAACCCCATCTGGCTAGCGCGGGTCGACGATATCCAATGCACGATTAGCCAACAGCTCACTCAATTCAATCATCTGCGCCACGCCCAATGCGACGTGCCGCCGGGAGCCTTCCAGATCGAACGCCAGGTCATTGACCATGGCATTGGCCGAGGCCAGGGTTTCGCTGAGATTCGCCAACAGACACTCGGTGTCGAGGGTATCGATGACGGTGAAAACTTGAGTTGAGATTTTGGGCTTGGGATCAGGGTGGGTACCGAGATGAAAATCGAGTGCTCGGTCTGCCGCCTCTTGGAGTTTGGCCGGATCGGGGTCGTTGTAGGGGAAAGCGCTTCCAGCTGACGGAGAGGTTTGATGTTTGTTCATAACGGAGCTCCTGTTTCAATTGGAGCCGAGACTAAGCGCCCGGCGCTGGCGCCTAACAAATTCGGCGGGCTTGCAGTCCCGATCGCTGAATGGGCAGCGACACGAACAAGCTAGAGATACAGCTTCCGAAGGGCAACCTTAAAACCTCGTCGGAAAAATCCCCGCGTCTGTCAGACCGGCCCCGAATTCTGTGGGAGGGAGCCTGCTCGCGATGGCTTTGGCTTTGGCTTTGGCTTTGGCTTTGGCTTTTGATCTTGATCTCAACGCCCCATCAACCACGCTGGCCGAACGCAGGCATTGCGCAGTGGGCATCCCGGCATGGAGGCCGGGATAGCCGCGCTGGGCCATGG